>CAWBJH010000001.1:0-1180000 GCA_963789115.1 uncultured delta proteobacterium | reverse complement strand
CCCACATACCCAAGGTATCCGAGCGCAATCTCTGAATCAACGTGCGACTCCGGCTCGGAGAGCTGTTCATCCGGGGGCCCGCGGCTTGCAAATTCTTTCAATGATCTCGCAATGTTAAGCTGGATGAAAGGAGAGGGGAGGGATTGCCGATGCTCCTGATTCGCCAGGCTCGTCCACGCGACCATCGGCAGTTATTGAGCCTTGCCCGCGAGTTGGATTCGATCAACCTGTCGGCCGACTCGGCCGAGCTGCGCGAGATGATTCGCCGTTGCGAGCGTTCGTTCCAGGGGCGCATCCGCGAGCGCTCGCGCGCGGTCTACCTGTTCTGCGCCGAAGAGGCCGGCAACGGCCGGCTCGCCGGCGCCTCGATGATAATCGCCAAGCACGGCACGCCCCAGTCGCCGCACTACTATCTGGAAATCGACAGCGACGAGCGCTATTCGCCCACCCTGCGCAAGGCCTTCCGGCACACTTATCTCAGGCTTCGCTACTCGATGGACGGGCCGAGCGAGCTCGGCGGGCTGATCGTGACGCGGGCGATGCGCCGCCATCCCGAGCGGATCGGCGAGCAGCTCTCGTGGGTGCGCTTCCTTTACATCGCAAGGCATCGCGCCCGCTTCGAGAGCCGGCTCATCGCGGAGATGCTGCCGCCGATCGAGCCCGGCTACCGCAACGCCTTCTGGGACCATTATGGCAGGCGTGTCACCGGGCTTACCTTCCGTGAGGCCGACCGGATCTCGATGCACGACAAGCAGTTCATCCGCGAGCTCTTTCCCGAGTCGCCGCTGTATACGTTTCTGTTGCCTGAAGAGGTTCGCGACACGCTCGGCGTGGTCAGCGACGAGGCCCGCGGCGCAGTGCGGCTCCTGGAGCACGCCGGGATGCGCTTCCGCGACCATATCGACCCGTTCGACGGCGGCCCCTACTACGAAGGCGTGGTTCCCGAGCTCAAGCCCGTGAGAGATTGTCGCAGCTACCGAATCGCGCGGGGCGATACGGGTGTGAGCGAGCAGACCGCCTGCCTTGTTGCGCGCGAGGACCAGTTCGGCTTTCGCGCTGCCCGCGCCGCGGCGAAGGTCGAAGGCAGGCACCTGATCGTGCCAGGCGAAATAATGAAGCTTCTGCGTATTGCGGAGAACGATCGCGTGGACGCAGTCGCGCTGCCCTAGTGAATCAGAAGCTCGCGCCTTGTTGTTGTGAATCCCTGGTCCCTATTCCTGTCATAACTGTTGCAGTTTGGCCCGTCACTTGGTCTCGAAAGCATTCTAGCTCACTTGACGGCAGGCGCCATTGTCGAGCGTACCGTGGCTGCTGATGAAGTCCGGGTTGAGCAGGGCGCTTTGGCGCCCCTCGTAAGCCGCAACCTGCACGCAGGTGCAGCCGCCGTCGGCCAGCGACAGGTTCATCAGGAGGTACTCGGGAATGACCGACTGTTGCAGAACCTGCGCGCCGAGCAGCGGTGCGTCGTTGGTACTGTCTTTGACGGTGAAACCCAGACCCGTAAACGCCTTGTATATTCCGTAGCGGTTCTTGATCGCGGCGGCGGCGGTGTCGCTCGAGAAAATATCCCGGGCGATATCGAACATGCTGTACAGGCCATTGACGTAGATCACTTGCTGGTCGTCGCTGTACTTGAGTGCCGTGCAGTAAAGTTCGTTGTCGCCGCTGCCCTCCGGAGCCGGGCAGGAGAAGCCATAGCCGGAGAGGTCGGCGGCGATCGCGGCGAATACGTTCGGCCAGGTTGCGAGGATCGGAGCCAGCGCAACCTTCTGCCCGCCGTCAGGGCGGCATCGGAGCATGACGAGGTCCCTCTGCGAATCGTAGTAATTGCCCGCCCAGTTCAGGTAGTCGTTCACCGTGGAAGGCGGCTGGAAGAACCGGGTGGCGGAAAAGAATGCCCGGAAGTTGTGATCGACCCGCCCGATATGATCTACCGTCGTGCCATGAGTCACCCACAGCACGCGAAGGTAGTCGTCGGCCAGGCCGACCTGGCGGCTGTCGTCGGTGATCCAGGCCGGATTCATCACCGAGCCGCCCCCGCCGGAGCTTGCGGATCCCTCTCCGCCGCATGCCCACAATCCAACCAGTAAGATCGCAAGCGCCAGCGGCGCGATCGCTCGAAATCGCATGCGCATGCCGCAAGCCGAAGCCGCCCATGCGCTTGTGTGTTCCGGCAAGGTGTTGGTCCCCCCTTTTCGGATCGCGACCGCAGAAACTTGCACGAGCCGTGCCTGTCGCACGAAATCGCCTTGACGAGCTATACCCGTCAACCGTGGCGGCTGTTTGCGGCGGGTGTTCCCGGTGGGACCCTCGCGATGCCGAAACGGGACAGCAGGAAGGGCCGGCGGGCGCGGGAGAGATCAGAGCTCGAGCAGATGCCGGTAGAAGCGGACTGCGGCCTCGACTTCGGAGATGAAACCGTATTCGTTGGGCGCGTGGATCACGCCCGTCGACGGTCCCGGTCCCACGACGATCGGATAGAGTCCCGCCGCGGCGTAGACCCCCGCCTCCGTGCATCCGGCCTTGACGTCTGTCTCGAGGCCAAGCCCGGCTTGCGCCAGCGCCGCCATCGCAAGCTCGAGTGTCGGGCTGTCCGCGCGGGCGCGAAAGCCAGGATTGGCGCGCAGCTCGCCCGGATGGACCTCGAGTCCGCGAAAGCGGCGGCGGAGAATCGAGCAGATCGATTTCACCCCATTGCGGACCGATTCCAGCGCCAGTCCCGGCGGCGGCTGCAATTCGAATTCGAGGACGAGCGCGCCATCCGCGGTCCGGATTTTTCCGACGTTGCAGGTCATCGCGGTCGCCACCGGCGCGCTCGCCGCAAAGTCCGGCTCGGGGACCGCGCCGGTGGCGACGGAGCGGTCGGCGAAGTTCTTCAAGGCCTCGGCAAACTTGGCCGCGGCGGCGATCACCGCAGGCGCCAGCGCATCAGGCGCCGATCGCCCCGCGTCGGCCGTGGCGGTCGCACCCGGCGGCAGCTTAGGGACCGGACCTCGGACAACCGTTTCGCATCGCGCGGGAACCTTGTTTACCACGTCGCCGCCCTCGATCGCTGCGACCGCAAGCTCGGGATGCGCCGCGAGGAAGTCGAGTGCGACGACGATCGCATTTCGGCCCAAATGAGGCGTGCTGGAATGGGCGGCGCGTCCCGCGAACGCGATCCTGCTCAGCTTGTCCCGGGCGCCTGCCGATTGACTCTCTTTTCGCGCGGCCGGGCTTAACCGCAGCTCGAAGACCGTCAGTCCCTTATGCGCGACGATCAGCTTGAGGCGCGACGGCTCGCCGATAAAGCCGAGCGCGCCGCGCGGGATAATTCCCGCCCGCGCGATCTCCTTCGCGCCGACCAGGCCGTGCTCCTCGCCGAAGGTCCCCACCATGTAAACGTCGCGGCGCGGCCGGCCGCATTGCGCCAGTGCTATCGCCTTGGCGACGAAGTCGAGCTTGGTGTCCGCCGCGCCGAGCCCGTAAATCCGGTCGCCATCCACTTTCGCCCGGAACGGATCGCCGCCGCATTCGGTCCACAGCGCCGGATCGCCCGGCGGCACGGTGTCGAGATGAGTGTTGAGAACCAGCGGCGCGGCGTCGGGCTTAAGACCACGCACGATCGCGACCAGGTTGACCTGATGGTTTCCCTCGCACGTCGATGGGATCAGGCGCGCCTCGATCCGCGCCGGAGCGAGCAGCTCTCGCGCGCAGAGTTCGGCGATTGCGCGCGTGCCATCGCTCGTGACGCTGGGCGTCGCGATCAGCCGCCGGCACCATTGAACCAATCGTCGGTTGCTCACGGGGGTTAGGTCTTACGACGCTCCCGCAAAGCTCATCTATTGACCCATGATATATCATACAGTATATACGACCGGGATGTCTTGGAAGCTCAGGATCAAGCCCGACGGCGATGCGCCGCTCTACCGGCAGATCGAAGCGGCGATTCGCGCCGCGATCGGGTCGGGCCGGCTCAAGCCCGGCGACCGGCTGCCCTCGGTTGCCGACCTTGCCGCCGAGCTCAAATGCAACAAGCTCACCGCGCACAAGGTGTTCCAGCGCCTTGAAAAGGCCGGCCTGCTCCGCTCCGAGGTCGGTCGCGGCACCTTCGTCGCCGCCAATCCGGGTCAACTCAGCGTGCCGGCGCCCGACGGCGAGCCGCTCAAGCCCGAGATCGCGCGTTCGATCCGCCGCCTGCGCGAGGGCTATGCGCGGGGACTGCGCGAGCTGCTCGCGATCGAGCGGCGCCCCGGCACGATCAACCTCTCCGGGGGCGTGCCGAGCCCGGCCAGCGTGCCGGAAGGCCTGCTCGAGCAGCTCACCCGCGAGGTGCTGAAGAAGAATCCGCGGCGCCTGTACGAGTACGCGGGCCCGGCCGGGCTGTCCGAGCTGCGCGAGGCGCTTTGCGAGCGGCTCAACCGGCGCGGGATGTCGGTCTCGCCCGACGAGATAATCGTCACCAACGGCTCCCAGCAGGCGATCACCCTGGTCGCGGCTTGGACGCGCGAGGACGACCGCAGTCTGATCTGTGAGACGCCGACCTACACCGGGGTGCCGGGATGCTTCACGCTGTTCGGCCACGCGGTGCAATCGGTGGCGTGGGAAAACGGCGCGCCCAACCTGGAGGCGCTGCGCGCGGCCTCCCAGGGTCGCCGGGTGACCTTCTATCTGTGCCCCGACTTTCATAACCCGACCGGACAGACGCTCAGCACGGCCGCCCGCCACGAGATCGCGCAATGGGCACGCACCAACGATGCGATGGTTATCGACGACGCGATCTTTCGCGACCTGCGCTTCGAGGGCGAGGAGCTGCCGAGCCTCTATTCGATCCTTCCGGCCGGCCGGCGAATCATGGTCGGCTCGATCTCCAAGACCTTCATGCCGGGGCTGCGCGTCGGCTACCTGGTGGCCGACCGGGTGCTGGCCAACGAGCTGGTGCCGTACAAGCGCTACATGGATATCGGCAGCGCGTCGCTGACTCAGGCGATTGCCGCCGCCTTTATTCGCGCCGGCTACCCCAAGCATCTGGAGACGATTCGCGCCATCTACCGCGAGCGCCGCGACGCCGCACTCGCCGCGCTCGCGGAGTACATGTCCGAGGGGGTGACCTGGACAAAACCGCAGGGCGGCTTCCAGATGTGGGTGACGACTCAGCCCCGCGGGATCTCGTCGATACAGCTCTTCCTGCGCGCGATCGACAATGGCGTCGCGATCGTCCCGGGGCCGGCCCACGATATCGACGGCCGCTACCTCAACTCGTTCCGGCTCGGCTACGGCGCCGCCTCGCCGGCCGAGATACGAAGCGGGATCCAGCGCCTCGGTGCGATCGTTCGAAGCTTAATCGACCGCGCCACCGAACAAAGCTCGGCGGGCGGCCTCGGAGTAGTGCTCTAGCGCCGGCCTCCCCGCGCCGGTGGCGAGTGCCGGTTCTTTTTCAAGGAGTCCCATCGATGGAAACAGGAATGCTCAGGCTCAAGACCGGACTGGCGGAGATGCTCAAGGGCGGCGTGATCATGGATGTGGTCACCGCCGAGCAGGCCAAGATCGCGGAGGGCGCGGGCGCGGTGGCGGTGATGGCGCTCGAGCGGGTGCCGGCCGATATCCGCGCGCAGGGCGGCGTGGCCCGGATGGCCGCGGTCAAGAAGGTCCGTGAAATCCAGGCCGCGGTGACGATTCCGGTGATGGCCAAGGTGCGAATCGGGCACTTCGTCGAGGCCCGGATCCTCGAAGCGCTGGGCGTGGACTTTATCGACGAGAGCGAGGTGCTCACGCCCGCCGACGAGTCGTTCCATATCGACAAGCATGCCTTCAAGGTGCCGTTCGTGTGCGGCGCGCGCGACCTGGGCGAGGCGCTGCGCAGAATCGGCGAAGGCGCCGCGCTAATCCGGACCAAGGGCGAGGCCGGCAGCGGCAATATTGTCGAGGCGGTCCGTCACATGCGCGCGGTTACCTCCGCGATACGCCGGCTTACCACGATGGGCGACGAAGAGCTGATGACGGCAGCCAAGGAGCTGGGGGCGCCCTACGAGCTGGTGCGAATGGTGGCCAGGGATGGGCGCCTGCCGGTGCCGAATTTCGCCGCCGGCGGCGTGGCGACCCCGGCCGACGCGGCGTTGATGATGCAGCTCGGCGCCGAGAGCGTGTTCGTCGGCTCCGGAATCTTCAAGTCCGGCGACCCGGCCCCGCGCGCCCGCGCGATCGTGATCGCGACCACCCACTATCGCGACCCCAAGGTCCTCGCCGAGGTCTCCGACGGGCTGGGCGAGGCGATGCCGGGCCTGGAGATCTCCCGGCTCAAGTCCGAAGAGATGCTGCAGGTGCGGGGATGGTGATGTGACAAGCGAGCATCGCGAGCTTGTCATCCTGAAGCGCAGCGAAGGATCTCGTCTCATGAAGCGTCGTGCCGGCGTGCTCGCGCTGCAGGGCGATTTTGCTGCTCATATCGCGGCGCTTCCCGGCGCGGTCGAGGTGCGCACCGCAGCCGAGATTGACCGGCTCGATATGCTCGTCATTCCCGGCGGCGAATCCACCGCGATGCTCCGCCTGCTCGACGGCACGGGCATCGAAGCCGCCGCACGCCGGCTGCTTGCGCGCGGCGGGACGATTTTCGGAACCTGCGCGGGCGCAATCCTGCTCGCCAAAGGCGTGTTCAGCCCAAGTCAGCCGTCGTGGGGGATGCTCGATATCGATATCGAGCGCAACGCCTGGGGCCGCCAGATCGATTCCTTCGAGGCGACGTTGGAGCCGCCTTACAAGGGCGTGTTTATCCGCGCGCCGCGAATCCGCAGGGTCGGGCCGCAGGTCGAGGTGATAGCGCGGCTCGGGGAGGAGCCGGTGCTGGTCCGAGAGGGCCCGGTATTCGCCGCGACCTTCCATCCCGAGCTGACCGACGACCGCCGCGTGTACGATCTGATTCTCGACTCCTCCAGTCCCTGCGCCTGAGCCTCGGCACGGGCTGATGGCCGCCCGATCCGTCCGTCGATCGGCAAGCCACACGCAGCGAAGCGCGCTCCTACAGACCCGCTTGACGCGCGGTCTTTGAGCGGGTATTACATTCTAGAAAAAGTAATGGAGGCAGGGTGGACTCCGCGATCACCAGCAAGGGCCAGGCAACGATTCCGAAGGCCATCCGGGAGCATCTTCGGTTGAAGCCGGGGGACCGGGTCAAGTTCTTCGTGCATCCTGACGGCAGCGTGGTGCTGTTGCCGAAACGTCCCGCTTCGGTCTTGCGAGGCATCGTCAAGCCCAGGCGCCGGCCGGTGACGATCGAGGAGATGAGCGAGGCAGCCGCTGCGGGCGCCGTCGGCGCGCCGCTGCGTCGGCGGCGCCGATGATCGGGCTCGACACCAATATCCTTGTCCGGTACCTCGCACAGGACGATCCCGTTCAATCGCCGGAGGCGACGGAGCTCATCGAACGGCGATTGACCGAGGAGAATCCCGGCTTCGTGAGCGTTGTGGCGATGACCGAGACCGTATGGGTCCTCGAGCGCGCCTACGGCCTTGCGAGCCATGAAATTGCCGCAGCCATCGAGCGCACGCTTGAGGCCGACGTCCTCACGATCGAGAGCGAGCAAGAGGTCTTTACCGCCATGATCGCACTCAAGGAAGGACGCGGTTCCTTCGCTGATGCCCTGATCGGGGCGCTCGCCGCCAAAGCCGGCTGTTCCCATACGCTGACCTTCGACCAGAAGGCGTTGCAGCTTCCCGGCTTCAAGCTTCCGTAATCCGCCCGCCGCTCCCGAGCTGACCGACGACCGCCGCGTGTACGACCTGATTCTCGACCCTGCCGCCTGACGGAGAGCTCCCACTTTTGACACGTGCGAGCGCTGACTTGGCTTGCGCCGTTTGCTAGTATTCTGCCACCTTTACTTGGAAGCACCGGGGCCAGCCCGCCTGCGCGATCTGAAGTATGTTCGACACCCTTAGCGACCGGCTCGAAAGCGTCTTTAAGAAGCTCAAGGGTCAGGGCCGAATCACCGAGCGCAATATCGACGAAGCGCTGCGCGAGGTGCGCCTGGCGCTGCTCGAGGCCGACGTCAATATCAAGGTCGTCCGCGATTTCGTCGAGCATGTAAAGCAAAAGGCACTCGGACAGGAGGTGCTGCGCTCGCTCACTCCCGAGCAGCACCTGATCAAATTCGTCGCCGAGGAGCTGCGCGAGGTGATGGGCGGCGAGGCGCGTGAGCTCGACCTCAAGGTCAAGCCGCCGGTCCGGATCATGTTCGTGGGGCTGCAGGCTCGGGCAAGACCACCTCGCTAGCCAAGCTCGCGCGATGGCTCAAGGCCGAGCGCGGGCGCCATCCGCTGATGGTCTCGACCGACGTGCGGCGGCCCGCCGCGATGGAGCAATTGCGCCGCCTCGGCGCCCAGATCGGCGTGCCGGTGTGCGAGAGCCGCGAGGATCAGGACCCGGTCGAGATCGTAAGTCACGCGCTCAAGCGGGCCGACGTCGGCGGTCACGATGCGCTCCTGATCGACACCTCCGGACGCCTCCAGATCGACGAGGAGCTGATGGAGGAACTGGTGCGGCTCAAGGCGACCGCCGACCCCCATCACACGATCCTGGTGGCCGACGCAATGACCGGGCAGGACGCAGCCAACGTCGCGCAGGGCTTCCATCAGCGCCTGGGAGTCTCGGGGGTGGTGCTCACCAAGCTCGACAGCGACGCACGCGGCGGCGCCGCGCTCTCGGTGCGCGCGATCACCGGGGCGCCGATCCTGTTCGCCGGGGTGGGCGAGAAGCTCGACGCGTTCGAGGTTTTCCATCCCGACCGCCTGGCCTCGCGGATCCTGGGGATGGGCGACGTGCTCAGCCTGATCGAGAAGGCGCAGCAGAACTACGATCGCGACAAGGCCAAGGAGCTGCAGCGCAAGTTCAAGAAGAACGAATTTTCGATCGAGGATTTCGCCGAGCAGCTCCGGACGATCCGCAAGATGGGCTCGATCGGCGATCTGCTCGGCATGATCCCGGGGCTCAAGAAGCTCGCCGCGCAGGCCGACCCGGAGGAGGCCCGCCGCGAGATGGGGCGGATCGAGGCGATTATCGACTCGATGACGCGCCAGGAGCGCCGCAACCATCTGATCCTCAACGGGCGGCGCCGCGTGCGAATCGCCGCCGGCAGCGGGACCTCGGTCCAGGAGGTCAACCGCTTCATGAAGCAGTTCGAGCAGACCCGCAAGATGATGAAGAAGATCACCAAAATGGGTGCTGGCGGTGCGATGATGCGCGGGCTAAGTTTGGGGAGGTAGAATGGAGTACACGGTTCAGGAGAGAGTATGGCACTTGTGATTCGGTTGCGCCGTCACGGCGCCCGCAAGAAACCCTTCTATCGCATCGTGGTCGCCGACTCGCGCGCACCGCGCGACGGCCGCCTTGTCGCCCAGATTGGCACCTACGATCCGCTGACCAAGCCGCCCAAGATCGCCCTGGTCAAGGAACAAGCCGAGCGATGGCTCAAGGTGGGCGCACAACCGAGCGACACGGTGAGGAAACTTATCGAGAGGGCATAAGGCTGCGAACAAATCTCCGGCCGCCTATGAGCTGCTGCATTGGAGCCAATCATGAAGGATCTAGTCGTGTTCCTGGCAAAGCAGTTGGTTAACAACCCGGACGCGGTCGAGGTTAAAGAGACGCAGGGAGACACCGCCTCGGTGCTCGAACTGCACGTGGCCAAGGAGGATTTGGGTAGGGTGATCGGCAAGCAGGGACGCACGGCCAAGTCGATGCGTACGATCCTGAATGCCGTCGCTTCACGGACCAACCGCAAGGTCGTCCTCGAGATCGTCGAAGAGAAGTGACCCCGCGATGGCTTCGGCCAAACGGCCGTCGCCGAAGACCCGCCCGCAGTGGCTGACGGACTGATCCGGCTCGGGAAAATCGTCGGCACGCACGGGCTTAAGGGCGCGCTTAGGTTCCGCGCCGATAATCCCGACTCGACCGCGCTCGCATCGATCCGCGACGTGTACCTCGAAACCGACGCGGCGCCGCGCCCATACCGGATCGCTTCGGTATCGCCGCGCGGGCGCGGCGGCTTTCGAATCGTGCTCGAGGGTGTAAGCGAGATTGCCGCCGCCGAGGCGCTGCGCGGAGCTACCCTGATGGTCGCGCAGGCCGATCTGCCGCCGGTTGAGCCCGGCGAGTTCTACTACTTCCAGGTGATGGGGATGGAGGTGCGGCTGGCTGACGGGCGGGTGCTCGGCACGATCGAGCAGGCCTTCTTCACCGGTGCAAACGACGTGCTCGTGGTGCGCAACGCGGAATCCGAGATCCTGATCCCGGTGATCGAGGACGTGGTGAAATCGATAGACTTCAAGGCTCGCCGCGTCACGGTCGAGGCGATTCCGGGCCTGCTCGAGTAATCAGTCCATACGGCGCCGATGAGGGGGACGAACCCGCGCCCGGCCAGACGAACGAGGAGCGCCGGCATCCCTGCCATCGCGCCGGCGCAGCCGATAGCCTTGCAAGGAAGAAATCACGGTAAGGAGGAGATCACGTGGAACTGAAAGAAGTCATAGGTTGGCGGCGCTCCATTCGTTTCTACTTGCCATACCGGCCGGTGGAGCGAGCGAAGATTCTGAAGATGCTGGAGGCGGCTCGGCGCGCCTCGTGCGTGGGCAACGTCAACAACACGCGGGCCATCGTCGTCTGGAGGCACGAGGCATCGCCGGAGCTGCTGAAGGCGCTCACTCCGCCGCTCGGCTACCAGCAGATGCAGACAGCGCCTTGCTTCATCGTGTGGTACTCGGACGCGGCGGCGTATGAGGTCAACAAGTGGATCGACGACCTCAAGCATCTGGCCGAAATGAGACGACTGGGCTCCGACGCGGAGCAGACCAAGCAGGTGATCGAGCGGTCTCTTCGGCCCGTGTTCACGCCCATGTGGCGACAGGCTGCCGTGGCGCCCCTGGCGTTCATGGACCTCGGACAGGCCGTCGCCCAGGCCACCCTGGTGGCTTACGATGAGGGCCTGGGGACCTGCCTGATGAGCGGCCCCATGATGCTCGACAAGGTCAACAAGCTCCTGAAGCTGCCGGAGACGGCCACTATCGTTTGCGTCATGTCGGTGGGCTACCCGGCCGAGTCCGCCGTGGCGGGCGGCCAGACCGTCAAGGCGCCGTTCGAGAGCCTGTTCTCCGAGATGGAGTACGGTCGGCCCATGCAGCAGGATCCCCAGACTGTGGAGGAGTTGAAGCAAGCCAGGCTAATCCAGGAGGCCGCCCCTCTTCCGTGGCGCGATCAGGAGTTGAAGTACGTCGCGCACGCCCTTGGCTTTGAGGAGGAGCAGTTGGTCATGGGCTTTCAGACGGGAGCGGACTCGTAAGTGGGTAAGGCCACCGTCAAAATTGAACTTGCCTTGATACTGACCGCGCCCGACCTTAGCGAACTTCAGCCGGAGCTGGAGCGGATAAGGTTTCTGATCCAATCCGGAGCCCTTAGCTAGGGGTCACCGTCGATAGGGGGCTGGCCCCTGCCCGCGCTCAGGCTGCGAAGCGCCCTTGGCGCGCGTCTTGGAAAAGATGTGCACGGTCACCCGCCCCCAGAGGGCGCATGTGTGGCCAGCACATCGCGCGGATCGGCGCTATAGAAGCGAGGTAAATTGCTCGACGGTAATTCCGGCCTGACGGATGATTGCACGCAGCGTTCCCTTGGCAATCTCCCGATGATCGGGAATCGCCAGCCGCCGGTAGGGGTGCGCTCGCTGGCGCAGGATCATATTGGCTGCCATGTTGACGGTCGAATTCATAGCCGAGCTTTTCAAGAACCCGGACCACTTCGCGGCCGGATACGCGAGGCAGGGCGCTCAAACGGCGACGTCAACCATGTCTTCGTCAATCGGAGGCGGGATGGGTTCGCCGTGTTGCTTGAGGCTTTCAAGATACCCGGCGATGGCTTCGGCGATGTTGTCAAGCGCCGCGCGGCGGGTCGTGCCTTGCGAGATGCATCCGTGGAGACTCGGTACTTCGGCGACGAACACCCCGTCTTCATCCTCTTGGAGCACTACGCGGAATTTCATTCTCTTGCCCAGCTCCTTCCCCGATGAATTTAGCGCAAGGCGAACCGCCTGCAAAGCGCGATGAGAACCCCGCATCCGGTTCACACAGCTTCTGACCGAGTTCGAGGCGAAGCTCAAGGCTTAGCGCCTCCACCGGTCGACCGCGTTCCGATACCGCCCGAAATGTTCGTTTGAATCAAAGACGGGTATGATTCCAAATCGGAATGATGGTATCTCGACGTGTGACGACGGCGTTTCATGAGAGCGATCCGACCGTCAAAGGTGAGAGGCGCAATCAGCTCAGGAGCGTGCTATGGCCGGCATCGACTACGAAGTGGAGCTGACCGAGGGAGAGCGAGCCGTTCGGGAGACGGTTCACAGATTTGCCAAGGAGGTCATGCGACCCGCGGGCGCAAAGCTCGACGCGATGGCGGACCCCCAGGACGTCATCGCCGATCACTCCATCCTCTGGGAGGTATTCAAGAAACACCGCGCCCTCGGCCTCCCCGATCTCACGGCTCCCATCGGCGACCTGACGCCCGCGCAGCAGGCGAGACTGCGCTGCATCGTCAGCGAAGAGTTGGGCTGGGGTGATTCGGGGCTGGCAATCGGCTTGGGCGTCGCCGGCTTCCCTCGGATGATGGCCCAGATGTCCGGGAAGCCCGAGCTGGTCGAGCGCTTCAGCGCCGAGGACTGCATCGGCTGCTGGGCGGGCACCGAGCCGGACCACGGCAGCGACCTGATCTACTACATGAACCGGCCGGGCGTCGAGCAGACGGGTCGGCCCAACTGCATCGCGCGCAAGGACGGCGACTCCTTCGTCCTCAGCGGACAGAAGTCGGCCTGGGTCTCGAACGGAACCATCGCCAAGGCGGCCGCGATGTTCTGCGCCGTGGACATGGGTGACGGGAAACGCGCCGACGCCGGGTTCGTGGTCCCGCTCGATGTCCCCGGCGTGTCGAAGGGCAGGCCGCTGAACAAGATCGGACAGCGCGCGCTGAATCAGGGAGAGATCTTCTTCGACCACGTGCGCATCCCTGCCGACTACATGGTGATCCCGCCGGATGCATACGGGTTCGCGAGCGAGATGATCCTGACCACCGCGAACGGGGGGATGGGCTCGATCTTCGTGGGCGTGGCGCAGGCCGCGCTGGATCTGGCCATCGACTACGCGAAGCAGCGCGTGCAAGGCGGCGTGCAGATCTTCCAGCACCAGAGCGTGAAGATGCGCCTCTTCGAGATGTTCCGGAAGGTCCAGGCAGCCAGGGCACTGAGCCGGCAGGTGACGCTCTACAACGCGATCAACGTACCCCCGAAGCTGCACCTGGCAGTCGCTTCGAAGGTCACGTCGACGAACACGGCCTTCGAGGTGGCGAGCAGCGCCCTGCAGATCTTCGGGGGCATCGGGCTGAGCCGCGAGTACCCGATCGAGAAGCTGCTGCGCGACGCCCGCGCCTCGATGATCGAGGACGGCTGCAACGATCTCCTGAGCCTGGTAGCTGCTGAGAGCCTGTAGTGGGCGAATCAACCAATGACAGGTGACAATTACCGGCAGTGGGATTCGTGCAAGTGGGGCACGCACCGGGTCAATTGCCTCCCGGGGAGCTCCCGTTTCGCGTCTACATGCGGGGCCGCAGGGTCATGCGCGAAAGAGATCGCCAATCTGAGTGGCGCGCGCTTCTAATCGCCTGTACCGGACAGCGAGACGGTCTCGGAGGGGTGGGCTGGATCATTGCTCTTTATGGTGACCGTTGCGCTGAAGGTGCCGGTCGAGGTCGGCGAGAATTGAACCTGCACCTTTTCAATCCCGCCGAATTTCAGGGAAAACGGCCCGGCAGCATATACGCAAAACGGGCTCGTGTTGCAGTTCCCCGCGGGCCCATTGATCGTCCCCGTGAGCAGATCTGTGCCCAGGTTCTCCATTTGGAAAGAGGGAGAGGAGTAGTTGAACACCGCAACCGTCCCGCAGTCGAGCGATTTGGTGGAAAGGTCGATGGTCGGTTGCGTCGGAACAACGAAATTTGCCGCAAGCTTGGCACAGGAGGCGTCGTTCTTGTTCTCAAACAGCTCGATAGCCTCCGTCTTTGCTGTGCCTAGCTTGACGAATGGGAAGTGCTCGATCGCGAAATCGTGCTGGGCTTGCACCTGTAGCGTCCCAACCTGAAGATCCGTGTCGCCGTTCAGCGCGGGCAACTTTGGAACGGTCTTCCCTGCACAAGTTGTTTGGAACTCCGACGTGCGCTCCGTGGCGAGCAGATTGAGAGTCCCAAGCAAGTTCGACGTTAATTTGGGCGGGATCTGTACGCCCTGCGCTACCATCGTGCAGGTCAGGTACAGGGCGCTCTGCTCGGCGTTAAGCTGACAAAGTTGCGTCGAGCAGGCGCAGGCGGCGGCGTTTGCTCTCGCCGTCGCTACGACCAAAATTGCGGCGACCGCAACTATCGTGCGTATCGCCAGCCTTCCGTGAAGCGACATGGTAGGTACCCTCCTTGATTCGCTCGGACTCCGGGTCGGCCTGCGCCTCCAACCGTCCAGGCGTTCAACCGGCATACACCGGGATTTCCGTTTTGACTCTCCGAATCCAACTGCCCGCGTACTCCAAGTGGCCTCGCTCGTCAAGGCTTTAGCCGGTTTTGGTCCACGGCGTCCGGTGGGCGCGCGGCGCCTGGTCCTCTGATGCAACGCACTAATGTCGCCGCTACGCGGCGACGCTGAGGACTCTCTCCCGCTAAAGATGCGGGCGAGGTGAGGTGGCACCCTCACCCGCGCGTCACGGCGATTGCAAAAAGGAACAATCGCCCCGCCGCTTGCCCTCTCCCGCTAAAAATGCGGGCGAGGGGAGCATATGCCGGCGCGCCGGCCTCTCCCAATCCGGGCGAGGCCACAGTCAAGAATGCTTTCCAGACCATGTCGCGGGCCAAACTGGAACTGTCACCCGCGCCATGGCGTTGCCGGGACTTGTCCTGAGCCGGGCGAAGCCTCTCGCGCCCCTACAGCCCTCCGCACTGGGAGACTTCCTGGCACTTGAGTTCGCGGCTGAAATGGTTGGGAATGAACACCAGGCCCTCGTTGGGGCAGAAGGTGAAAAACGCTGCGTGATACCATCCCCCGCTCATCGTCGCGTCGGCTTGCGCCTCCTTCTTGTCGGCGGCGGACGCCTTCCAATCCGCCCCTTCTTTGACCATGTAGACGCGGACCCGGCTCACCTCGGAGGCTGGAATGTCGGAGCTCTCGGGCGCGAAAATTTTGGCCTCGACCACGGCGTCTTTGTCGGAGCTGCGAATAAGCGCGACCTCGCCGCTGAAGGCGGTCGTGAGCTTGGGGCCGGTGGGATCGGGCCGCAGCTTTGCCGCATCGAGTTTACGAGCATAACGCATGGACGTGTTCTGCGCGACCACCGCCACGTCGCCATCGGCTATGCCCTTGAACAGCAACTTGGCCGCGGCCAGGATCTGGTCGGACTGCGCGGCCGCCGCGCCGGCCGCGGGTGGATTTTCCTGGGCCGCGAGCGGACCCGCAACGAGGTTGAAGATTAACAGGGCTGCCAAACCGGAGAGCACGATCCGCTTTTTCATAACACCTTCCTGGATCTTTCGGGGTTGACCTTTCGGGCCTAGCGCTAACTACCATCCGAGCCTTGGCCCTGCAAGACGCCCCCTTGGCGCCGGCCCGGCCGTGCCGGTTGCGGCTGGTGCCGTTCCAACTATCTTCGGCAAAGTCAGAGCCGTCAATGGCAGGGTGTCGCTTGCCTGGAGTCCACGGTAATATTCGCAGCAACAAGTTGGAACGGCACTAGCAGGCCGTTGAGAAAGTCCTCACGGCCTGCTCCCCCTCTCTTATCTCCCCCGCAAGCGGGGGAGAAGAATGAGGAAGGAAGCCGGTTTTCACGCAGGGTGTTGAGACTGTCAGAGAGTGGCTCATGCAAATCATCCTTTTCTCAACACCCTGCTAGATTCTATTCGGGGCCGCGATGGAATTCCACGTCATCACGCTGTTTCCGGAGATGTTCGACTCGCCGATGCGAGCCGGGCTGCTCGGGCGGGCAATCAACGCCGGCTCGATCGCGTTGCGGGCGCATCCCCTGCGCGAGTACGGGCTCGGCAATTATCGGCAGGTGGACGACACTCCGTACGGCGGCGGGAGCGGGATGGTGATGCGGCCGGAGCCGCTCGCGGCGGCGATTGACGCGGTCAACGCCGCGCATCCGGGGCTATGGCGAATCCTGCTCACGCCGCAGGGCGAGCCGCTGAAGCAGGCGATGGTGCACCGGCTCGCCGCACGCCGTCCGGGTCTGATGCTGATAGCCGGCCGCTACGAGGGCGTGGACGAGCGCGTGAGCACGATGGTTGACCAGGAGATCTCGATCGGCGACTACCTGCTGAGCGGCGGGGAGCTGGCGGCGATGGTGATAATCGAGGCGGTCGCGAGGCTGGTGCCGGGCGTGGTCGGAAATCTCAAGTCGCTCGAAGAGGAATCGTTCAGCGACGGGATGCTCGAGTATCCGCAATACACGCGTCCGGAGGAGTTCCGGGGGATGCGCGTGCCGGAGATCCTGCTCGGCGGCGATCACGAAAAGATCCGGCAATGGCGGCGCGAGCAGGCGCTCGAACGCACCGCGCGCCGGCGCCCGGACCTGCTCGGACGCCGCAAGTAGCCGTGGGCGGGCTCTTCCTCGCCCTGATCCACCATCCGGTGCTCGACCGGCGCGGCAAAATCGTGACCTCGGCGATCACCAGCCTGGACATCCACGATATCGCGCGCGCCTCGCGCACCTACGGCGTCGACGCGTTCTTCGTCGTCCATCCGGTCCAGGAGCAGCGCGAATTTGCCGCGCGCCTGCTCGACCATTGGCGGCTCGGCTACGGCCGCGAGTTCGATTCGCGCCGCCGCGAGGCGCTGGAACTGGTGCGGGTGACGGCGGACCTCGACGCGGCGATCGCATCCGCCGGCAAGGCGGCGAGCCGGCGGCCGGCACTGGTCTACACCTCGGCGCGGGAAAAGGGCGGGATGAGCTTCGAGGAGCTGCGCGAGCGGCTTGCGCCCGCTGATGCGCCGCCGATCATGATCATGCTCGGAACCGGTTTCGGGCTCGCGCCGGCGGTCAAGGAGCGCGCCGAGATGGTGCTCGCACCGATTCGCGGCGCCGGCGAATACAACCATCTCTCGGTGCGCGCCGCCGCCGCGATCATCCTGGACCGCATTCGCGGGATGTAGATGCCGCCGCGGCCCGGCGGCGGGTAGTGGGCGGTTTTCAATTCTCATCCGCCAAAGCCGCGATTTCCTCAAGCGTCCAGACGTGATCACTGATACCTGCCTGCATGGCGGGCGTAACCCGCAACGTCTGATGGATTCTGCCGAAATTGTAGTACAGGAAGAAGATCGCCAGCATGTGCTTGTGATTCGCCAGCTTCTTCGAGAATGCGTTGGTTAGCCGGGTAAAGCGGCGATTCTGCATGCGGATCGTTAGGTTCGAGCGCTCGACGTAGCTGGTTGAGATATGGGCCGGGTCGGGATCGCCGTGAATGACCGTCCCGTGCGTCCCAAGGCAGATTGGCGGACTGTAACGCTTCTCCGCGTCGGGCGCAGTCCCGTACAACTTGACCAGCATCGCGTAGTCGATCATCGTGCCGAACGCGCCAGCTACCGCATCAAGATAGGCGTTGTGGCCATCGCTGGTTAGCTGGATGCGATTCGTCAGCCGATTGGCGAGGTCCATCATGAAAGTGTGCGCAGCGTCAGCGTCGCGCGTCCCGACATGCCAAGCGATCATGACCTTGCTCTCCGCATCGATGCCCGTCCAGGTCCAGACATCGCCAAAGCCGAATTGACCGCGCTTCTCCAGCGGAACGTTCTTTGCCTTCGCGTGGACGAAGCTCCAAACCTCATCGACCTGAACACGCCGCGTGGTTAGCTCGCGAACGCGGGCATCGTGATAGGCCGCGCAGGCGGTCCCTGCGTCCACGACTAGCTTGAGCACAGCGTCCTTGGAGCAATCGAGCAAACGGCACGTCGCGCGAACCGAAACACCTTCGCAGAGACACGCCAGAATCCGAGCACGTCGTTCAAGGCTCAGCTTGTTCATGTCCATAATTATGCTTGCTCGGCTTTGCATTGTCAATAGCTCCGATGGATGCTTGCAGGCGATTGACACCATATGCCTGCATGTTCTAAGGTGCAAGCATCAATTTGGTCGACACGAGGTTTTAGCGATGGGAGAAAACGAGAATCAGCAAAACCCCAAAGTCCGGGCTGCCTTGGCGCGAGCCCAAAACCTGACGTCCGAACAGCGCAAGGACATCTCGCGTAAAGCTGCGCTTGCGAGATGGGATGGTGGGAATCTACCTGTTGCAACTCATGAGTCTAAGGAACCATTGCGTATTGGAGATATGGAGCTTTATTGCGCCGTCCTTCAAAACAAAACCCGAGTCATAACACAGGCGAGTTTCCTTCGTGTCTTAGGCCGCTCGCGTTCGCCAAAAGCCGGGACGGGCGTTTTTGCGACTGTCGACGAATTGCCGTTTTTTCTTCAAGCAGATGCGCTAAAGCCCTTTATTTCCGATGAATTGTTGATGTCGACCAACCCTATATTTTACCGCACATTAAGCGGTGGCCGTGGGGTTGGATACAATGCGCTGCTCCTTCGGCAGGTCGCCGAAGTCTATCTCAAGTTTCGCGATGATCAGCTCGCGACCAAGGGCAGAACTCCGGCGAGGTATGAAAACATAATCCGAGCTGCCGACACCCTCATTCGGGGTCTGGCCGATGTCGGGATCGTGGCGTTGGTCGACCAAGCCACCGGCTACGAGCGTGATCGCGCGAAGGGCGACCTTGAGAAAATTTTAGACCGATTCATCGCGAAGGAATTGCGTCCGTGGGTGTCAACTTTTCCGGATGAATTTTACGAACACCTTTTCCGGCTGCGTGGTCTCATGTTTCCTCGGGATTCGGTCAAACGTCCGCAATACTTCGGGCACCTAACGAACGACATAATTTGGCGTCGCCTCGCCCCAGGTGTCTTGGAAAGATTGAGAGAAGTGATCCCGAGGCGATCAGATGGTCGACCAGCCGTGCAATTTCATCGGAAGCTGACTGAAAATTTCGGCTATCGAAAGCTTCTTGAGCATCTTGGTTCAGCGGTCACGCTGATGAAACTCTCCAAGGACAGCGACTACGAGGGATTCTTGCAGCTATTGGATCGAATTCATCCGCGTTACGGCGAAACACGTTCGCTGCCATTCGGTGGTCCAGAGCCTAAGACCGGGCTTTAGCGGCGGTCCAGCGGGCGCGTGCAGCCTTTTGGGCTATTTCTCGACGCTGCTTCTTGGAAAGATTAGCGGCTCGCGCCTTCCCGCCCTTCGACGCTCCGAGCGCGGAGAGCGCCTGAGCATGCGGGTTCTTGCCCTCTGCGGGCTTTAGCACGCCACCAATGGCTTCCTCGACCACGCGCAGGGCGGTCTGGGCCACGTCGGCCCGTTTGCCGCCTCTACTTGCTCGGGAAGGCATAGGGGTAGTATGACGGTTTTGTCGCGAAGTCGTCAACTCGGAAGGCAGGACCATGGAAACAGCAAAGCGCAATCAATTGGCCTCGATCTTTTCGGAGGTTTTCCTTAATGGTATGGCATGGACGGGCGCTGGTTTCATCGCCTATGGTTTCATTGTCGTATGGACAGGCGAGCAATGGCGACCGCTCGAAAGTGTAGCTGTTCCTCTTTCAAGCGCACTCACCATTATCGGCACCTTGGTAACGGCAGCGTCCATCTATGGGTTTTCGGCGCTCAAAAAGCCGCGTAACACGAGCCTATATGGCACGGCACCCGCAGTCATCGTATTAAGCCTATTGGCGCTATGGCTACTATGGGATCAGAGCGCGCTTCCGCCCGTTATGGTGAATGGCTTTGCGATTCTTGCGATCGCGGGCAACCTGCTCAGGCTCCATCCCGGACAAGTTGAGACGTGAAGATTCAAAACCGCCCACTACCCGGCGGCGGCGCTGGTTGTTTCGGACCGCGGCTTTCGATAGCCTACTTGGCTCTACTTGAGGCTTGCTTCCCATGAACAAGGTGATTCAGAAGCTCGAGGAGCGCAGCCTGCGCAAGGACCTGCCCGAGTTCCGCGTCGGCGACGCGGTCAGGGTCCAGGTCAAGGTGGTCGAGGGCGAGAAGGAACGGCTGCAGTCGTTCGAGGGCGTGGTGATCAAGATCAATCGCGGCGGCAGCCGCGCGACCTTTACCGTCCGCAAGGTTTCCTACGGCGTGGGCGTGGAGAGAATCTTCCCGATCCATTCGCAGCGGATCGAGAAGATCCAGGTGCTGTCGCGCAGCAAAGTCCGCCGCGCCAAGCTCTACTACCTGCGCGAGCGCTCCGGCAAATCGGCCCGGCTGGAAACCACCAGATGAGCCGCCGCGTCCGCTAAGCGCGGGGCATCCGGACTTCGCCGTTGAGGTAGGCGCCCTCGCACACGGTTAGTCCCGCGGTCTCGATGCGGCCCACGACGTGGGCGTATGGGCCCAGTACGAGGCGATCGCATCCGACGACCTCCCCGCGCATCTCGCCCAGGACCAGCATCCGGGGCGCGCGGACGGACCCGATCACGATACCCCGCTGGGCGACGACCACCAGGTCCGTGGCGACGATATCGCCGCGGAAGATGCCCTCGATCCGGATCGGCTCGTGAAAAATGAGATGGCCGGAGACGCTGGCTCCCGGTCCGACCGCGACGCGCGTTCGCTCCTCGACCCATCCCTGCCCCGGCGGGCGGGGCACAGTCGCCGCGGGACCGAGCAGGGTTTCCTCGCCGAGCCTGGTTCCGCCGTTGGGTCTGCCAAGCTCGCTATGGTCATTCAGCTTCATTGCGCATGCTAGGGCGCCGGAAAGACGTGGCAGGCGACCGCGTGTCCTCCCCGTCCGGTGTCAAGCGGCGGCTCGACGGTTTTGCAAACATCTTTCGCATACGCGCATCGCGGATGGAAGCTGCAACCGGAGGGCGGATTGAGCGGACTGGGGACTTCCCCGGGCAGCCGGATGCGCTCGGGCCTGCCGGCCGCGTCAATCGAGGGGATCGCCGAGAGCAGCGCGCGCGTGTAGGGATGGCGCGGGTTGGCGTAGATCTCATCGCGGTCGGCGAGCTCGACGATCTTGCCGAGGTACATGATCGCAACGCGCCGGCTGATGTGCTCGACCACGCGCAGGTCGTGGGCGATGAACAGGTAAGTCAGGCTGAGCCTTTCCTGCAGGTCCTGCAGCAGGTTGATTATCTGGGCCTGGATCGAGACGTCGAGCGCCGAGACCGGCTCGTCCAGGACCAGGAAGCGCGGATTGACCGCGAGCGCACGCGCGATTCCGATCCGCTGGCGCTGGCCGCCCGAGAACTCGTGCGGATAGCGGCTGAGCGCGTCGGCGTCCAGCCCGACCATCCTGAGCAGCTCGACGATCCGGGCCTCCTTCTCGCGGCCGCGCGCGAGCTTGTGAATCGCGATCCCCTCGCCCACGATCGAACGCACCCGCATTCGCGGGTTGAGCGAGGCGTACGGGTCCTGGAAGACGATCTGCATCTGGCGGCGCAGGCTTCTAAGATCGCTGCGCCCGAGTGTCGAGAGGTCGCGCCCTTCGAAGAAGACGTTGCCCGAGGTGGGTTCGATCAGTTTGAGAATCAGCCGGCCGAGCGTGGATTTGCCGGAGCCCGATTCGCCCACCAGTCCGAGCGTCTCTGCGGGGAAAATTTCCAGGTTGACTCCTTCCACCGCCTTGACCCAAAGCCGTCGGCGCGCAAGCAGCCCATCCGAGCCGGCCGCGAAGCGCTTGCAGAGATTCTCGGTCCGCACCAGCGCGTGAGCCGCGCCGGCCACGGCGGTTGGAACGGCACTAGACCCGGATGCAGGCGACATAGTGGTTGGGAGCCTTTGCTTCGAGCGGAGGCTCGACGCGTGCGCAATCGTCGATCGCCATCGCGCATCGCGGATGAAACCGGCATCCGCTCGGCGGATTCATCGCGCTGGGAATCGTACCCGGTATGGCCTGGAGCCTTGAGCGGCGACCGCCCTCGGTGCCCGGAATCGAGGCGAGCAGACCGCGGGTGTAAGGATTGAGCGGGCTTTTGAACAGCTCGGCCGCCGGCGCCTGCTCCATCACGCGCGCGGCGTAAAGAATCGTCACGTGGTCGGCATATTCGGCGACGATTCCAAGGTCGTGAGTTACCAAGATAACCGCCAGCTTGAGCCGTTCCTTGAGCTCGCGGATCAGGTCGAGGATCTGCGCCTGGATAGTCACGTCGAGCGCGGTGGTCGGCTCATCCGCGATCAGCAGGCGCGGCTTGCACGCCAGCGCCATCGCGATCATCACCCGCTGGCGCATCCCGCCCGACAATTGATGCGGGTAGTCGTCGACCCGGCGCTCGGGGTCCGCGATCCCGACCATCCTGAGCGCCTCGATCGAGCCCTGGCGCGCCTCGCGGCGCGAGGCATGCTGATGGAGCCTGATCGCCTCGCCGATCTGGCTGCCGATGGTAAAGACCGGGTTGAGCGAGGTCATCGGCTCCTGGAAGATCATCGCGATTTTGGCGCCGCGGATCCGGCGCATCTCGGGCTCGGAGAGTCCAAGCAGGTCGCGTCCCTCGAAGAGCACCGAGCCGCCCGCGATCCGGGCGCCTTCGGGCAGCAGGCGCATGATCGAGAGCACGCTTACGGTCTTGCCCGAGCCCGACTCGCCCACCAGTCCCATCAGCTCGCCGGGCGCGATCGAAAAGCTCACGCCGTCAACCGCGCGGACCTCGCCCTCTTCGATGAGGAACGAGGTGCGAAGGTCCTTCACTTCAAGCAGCGGCTGCACGCAAGCGCAAGGTTATCATCGAAGGTCGCGGCGTCTCCAGACGCGCAGCGCGCAGCGGCGCCAGAGGTCGGGGAGAGTTCCAAGCGATCGAGGCTATCGTTCAGGCCGGAAATTCTCGTCCATCACCTGCTCGAAGCTCCAGGGGCAGCGCGGGGGAAACACAGATTTGTCTATTCCGGTCTCCTGACCGGCGAGATTTACTGCCATTGCAAATGCTTTTGGAAAGAGCTCCGGCAGGAGACGCTTCAACCCCGGACTCTCATCGAGCAGGTCGCGAATCTCCTGGCGAGCGCCCTCTATCGAGGCCCGCCAGCTATTCGCTGTTCGTTTGGAGCGCGTCCGCAGCGCGGCTTGGAGCTGCCATTTCAGCAGGTGGGCCAAGAGCCTTGCAAGCTGACTTTTCAGACTGCGGGCCTCACTTCTTGCCAAATCCTCAAGCTCCTCTGCCAGCCCATCCCAGTCGAGCGCATCCGGGCGGCGGTCTCGCAGCGCGCGGGCCTGGTCAAGCGCCCAAGCGTGATAATCGCGCGCGTATAGGTCCTGCGGGTCTTCGGACAGAGAAGCGGGCATAACCTTGTGCGCCATCAGCCTACCATGCCTTGCTTGGCCGGCCACGCTTGCGTGCCACCTCCGTGGCGGCGGACGCATCCTTCCTGCCGATCGGTAAAACATTACCGCCCGGGACGGCAGGGTCCAAGAGGCCCGCCTGCGGCCTTGAGCTTGTTGCAAACGTCATCGAGGGTCGCGGGGTCTGCGGACGCGCAGCGCGCGGCGGCGCGAGAGCGCGGCTGCGGTTGCGGGGTCGAGCCGGTCGCGCAGGTGGTCGCCCAGGAAATTGAACGACATCACGGCCAGGAAGATGAACCCGCCGGGAATCAGAATCCACGGGTAGTGGGCGAGGCTCTGCACGTCCTGCGCCTGGGCGAGCAGATTGCCCCAGCTCGCCGCCGGCTCCTGGATTCCCAGCCCGAGCAGCGAGAGCGCGCTCTCACCGAGGATAAAGCCCGGCACCGAGAGCGTCGCCGCGACCACCGCGTAGCCGACTATCGAGGGAATCACGTGCAGCACCAGCACGCGCACTGCGGGCGCCCCCAATGCGCGCGCCGCCTCGACGTACGGGCGCCCGCGCACCGAGGCCGACATCCCGCGGATAATCCGCGCGAAGCCGGCCCAACTGATGAAGCTCATGATCGCGACGATCATGAAGAAGGTCTTCACCGCGCCCATCCCGGGCGGGATGACCGCGGCGAGCGCGAGCAGGAAGTAGAACGACGGCAGCGACATCTCGATCTCGGACCATCGCATGATCAGGTTGTCGGCCGTCCCGCCAACGTAGCCGGAAAATGCGCCAACCGCGATCCCCAGCGAGAACGTGATCATCACGCCGACCAGACCGACGCACATGCTCACGCGCGAGCCGTAAATTATTCGCGAGAGCAGATCGCGCCCGAGCGCGTCGCTGCCGAGCGCGAAGTAGGGACCGTCGGCGGGATCGGTGGTAAAGAGATGGCCCCGCCGCATCAGGTGAAGGTAGACGCGATGGCTGCGATCCGGGATGTAGCGGCGTTCGAGCGGGTCAGCCATCCGCGTCGCGTAGGTGTAGAAAATTCCGCGCGGCCACTTTTTCGGCGCGCTGAGATGAAGGCTCATCGGCGGGCAGTCGGGAAGCTCGCGGTATTGCTCGGTCGGGTCATAAGGCGCGAAAAACGGCGAGGCGATCGCGAGCAGGTAGAACAAGAGCAGGCAGGCGGCGGAGAAGCGCACCGGCCACGACGCCCATCGCCATTCGCGCTTGAGCGCTTCGAGCCACCCGACAGGCGCCGCGGACTGGGCGGCGTTCTGGTGCTGCGCAACGGCAACCGCGGGCGCGCTCATTCGGAACCCAGCGAGGAGAAGTCGACGCGCGGATCGACCGCGACCAGCGCGATATCGGCGAGCAGATTGCCGATCAAGAGCAGCGCGGCGCCCATCAGCACCGAGCCCATCACCAGGTAGATATCCAGCGAGCGGACCGCGTCGAGCAGCAGCAGGCCCAGCCCCTGCAGGTTCATCACCGCCTCGACCAGTGCCGCGCCGCTGAGCAGGTCGGCCAGGCTGTAACCCGCCATCGTGACGAACGGATTGAGCGCATTGCGCAGCACGTGCTTGTAGATCACGACGCGCTCAGAGAGGCCCTTGGCGCGCGCGGTGCGCACGAACTCCGAGTTCTTGATTTCCAGGATCTGCGAGCGCATCAGCCGCATCAGACCCGCCATCCCGGAGGTGCCCAGCACGACCACCGGCAGGATCAGATGGTAGGCGCGGTCGGCGATTCTGCCCGACAAATCGAGCGTGGCGTAATCGACCGAGACCGTGCCGCCGACCGGGAACCATCCGGTCTTCAGCGCGAAGTACATCGCCAGGAAGGCGAAGAAAAAGCTCGGCAGCGACATCCCAAAGAAGGCCAGGAAGGACAGCACCCGATCCCAGATCGAGTCCTGGTGCACCGCCACGATGATCCCGATCGGAATCGCGAGCATCCAGGAGAATAGAATGCTGCACACCGACAGGATAACGGTGTTCAAGGCGCGGGCTCCAATCAGCTCGGTGACGCTGACGCGGTAGGCGAGCGAGACGCCGAAGTCGAAGTGCATCGCAGCCCACAGCCATTTGAGGTAGCGGAGCAGCAGCGGCTGATCGAGCCGAACTCGGCCTGCATCTGGCGGATGACGTCGGGCGAGATCGAAGGGTTAAGCTTGAGGCTGGAGAGGAAATCGCCCGGCACCAGCGACATCGCAAGGAACGATATGAAGGTGATCCCGATGATAAGCGGGATCATGTTGAGGATACGTTTCAGCAGGAACCGGGCCATGGGATCAGGCGCTCAGAGCATCGCAGAGCAGCAACTACACCCGCGTCTATCCGCGGTTACTCCTTGAACTGTATCCACTCCGGCTGGTACAGGCCCCACACGGTCGGCTGGTAGTTCTCCAGCGAGTTCTTGTAGGCGGCGAAAGTCTTCTGGCGAACGGTTTCGATTATCGGCAGCTGGTCGTGCAGGATTTCCTGGATTCGCCGGTAATCGGGCGCGCGCTTGTGCATGTCCATCTCGGCGGTGCCCTGCTCGAGCAGACGGTCGATTTCCGCCTCCCAGGCGGTGGCCGGCGTCTTCTGGTCCGGGTACCAGATGTGCAGGTTGCCCGAAGAGCGATAGAAGTTCGCGCCGTTGTTGGGTTCGATGCCGCCGGTGAACCCGATCAGCACGCAGTCCCAATCGAAGGTCGAGTCGAGCTTCTCGACCAGGGTGGTGAATTCCAGCGGCCGGTAATCGACCTGAATGCCCAGTGTGGCAAGGTCCTGCTTGAACAGCGCGCACATCCGGTCGCGCTCCACGACGCCGGTGTTGGTCATCAGGTTGAACTCGAGCGGATTGCCGCGGGGATCGACGCGCACGCCCGGCTTGACCAGGTGGTAGCCGGCGGCTTCCAGGAGCTGGGCGGCCAGCTTGGGGTCGTACTGGTAATCCTTGAGGTCGGAATTATGAAAAATCCTGTTCGCGGGCGAGATGTCGGCCACCGCCGGCACGGCCAATCCGTCGAAGCAGAGGTTGATCATGCCGCGCTTGTCGATCGCATGGGCGATCGCGCGCAGGAAATTCAAGTCGGTAAACCACGAAAGTTTGGGGTCGGTCCCCTCGCCGTGGACGAAATGTCTCGGATTGCGGTTGAAGCAGAAGAACAGCGAGCCGGTGTCGATGCCGGTGTCGGCCAGAGCGATACTGAGCGAGGCGGCCTTGGAACGCAGATCGAGCACCTCTTTGGGGCGGGGGTCGTGAACGTCGGTCTGCCCGGAGAGGAAGCGCAGGTAGGCGGCGTTGCTATCCTGCACGATCAGCGCCACTTGGCCGCGCAGGCGGGGCAGCGGCTTGCCGTTCTCGTCGCGCATCCAGTAGTCGTCGTTGCGCGCGAACGATATGAATTGCGCCGGGACGTAGCGAGTCATCCGGTACGGTCCCAGGCCCACGATCTTGTCGGGCGGCGTGTCGATTCCCCACACGCGGTTGAAGTTGCCGGCCTTGAGCGCGGGCTCGAGCACGTGCGCCGGAAGAATGCCGAAGCCGATCGAGTAGAGGACCGGCGCAAACGGCCGCGGCATCGTCATCTTCACCGTGTAATCGTTCAGTGCCTCGGCCTCGATCGGCCGGCCGTCGATGGTGAGGATCGGCCGCAAGCTGTTGGGCACGCGCGGGTCGTAAATCGCGCGCATCGTGAACAGCACGTCGCGCGCGGTGAACGGCTGGCCGTCGAACCACTTTACGTCGCGGCGGAGATGGAAGGTGATGGTCTTGCCGCCGTCGCCGATGTCCCAGCCCGAGGCGAGGTCGGGCTCGGGAAGAGTAGTGCGCGGGTTGTCCTTCACCAGGCCTTCGAACAGGTAGCCGATCGCCTGTCCCGAGGCGTTGTCGGTGACCAGCAGCGGATTGAAGGTCTTGGGATCGCTGATCGTGGCGCTGTAGAGGATCTGTTCGCGCGCGTGATTGGGGGCGGCGCGCCGCACACGGCATCCGCCGCAGACCATCAGCGCGGCCGCGGCGATCGCAATCGACGCCATCGGGCGCCCGGCGATTCGCACGGCCCTAGTTCCTGAGCGCGGTCGGGGAAAGCGCCGCATGGTCGAGGTCGATCTGTCGCGTGGTAGGTCCGGGCGTGAGAACGAACGCCGAGTCCGCGATCGCGCCGTTGACGATCGGCCGCTGGTAGCGGAATTTCACGCTGGTCTGCGCGGAGGGAAACTCGGCGTCGATCCGATAGGCCATCATCAAGCCGCCGATATCACGAAAGTCGCTGTAGCGTACCTCGTAGCCGACTTGCCCATCATCAGCGCGCTTGCGCACCATCGCGAGATCTTTGCCGGCAAAGCCAAGCTCGATCGTCCCGTCACCCGGCACACGATAGACGGCGACAATCAAATCGCGCTGCGTGGTTACCGAGTCGGGAGGGCGCTCGGCCAGGTCTGCGCGCGGCGCGAGTCCCATCAGCAGCGCGACCGCGGGTCCCGGCGCCATCGGAATCTGCGCGAAGCGGTCGAGGGTGCCGGCCGTCGCCGCGCCGCGGATCAAGGTGTTGTCGGAGGCGCGGAAGATTTGCAGCTGCGAGTCGGTCGCCGCCACCACCACCGCGACACCAAACGGCGACATCGCCTCGACCCTGAGGCTTTGCGGGCGTCGCGCGGCAAGCTGCTCGCGGGCCTTGAGATGGCGCCCGGGGGCGGAATACTCCATCACCGCCGAGGTCTCTATCGAATCAAGACCGCGGTCGCGCTGCGCCAGGGCGCGGGTCAGTTCCAGTGCGCGTGCGGCCTGGGCGGCCGGCTCGGCGGGCAAGGGCTCGGCGGGTGCGGGCGGCTTGGGAGCGATCAGCGCGCAGCCGGTCAGTTGCAGGATCGTGAGGAAGGCGACCGCGGCCCGCGTACCTACGACTAGCAGGGTGCGGAAACTTTTTCTGCAGCCTGCTGAGCGAAAAATCGCGGCGCGCGGCCGCCTACTGCGCCGCGGTGCCGACATTCTGCAGGCTCTGAAGCTTGGCCTTGAGCCGCGCGACCTGCTCGGCCTCCTGGGACTTGGCCAACGCCTCCTCGTATTCGTGACGGGCTTCCTTGAGCTTCCCGACCTTGCTGTAAGCGTCGCCCAGATGCTCGAGGATAGTCGGGTCGTCGCCGGCCAGACTGACCGCGCGTTCAAGCTCTTCGACCGCCTTCTTGTAGTGGCCCTTCTGGTAGTAGACCCATCCGAGGCTGTCTACGTAGAAGCCGTCTTCGGGTTCGATATCGAGGGCGTGCTTGACGAGCCTTTCGGCCTCGTCGAGATGGGTACCCATTTCGGCATAGCTGTAACCGAGGTAGTTGAGGGCCTGCGAATTGGCCGGATTGAGCTCGATCGCCCTGCGGATTTCGACAAGCCCGTCCTTGCGCTGCTTGTTTTCGTCGTAGAGCGCGCCGAGGGTGAAGTGGTACTTGTCATTTTTTGGGTCGAGCGCGATCATCTTCTGCGCCAGCGTGATCGCCGCGGGCATGTCCTTGTTCTCGCGATAGATCCCGATCATGAAGCCCATGATCTCGCCGTCGTTGGGCCGCTCGGCCAGCGCCTCGTTGAGGGCGGCGAGCGCGTCGTCGTACTTCTTGTCGTTGTCGGCGAGGTAGGCAAGCTGCAGGCGCGATTCGACGTAATGGTCGGCGCCCTTGGGGATCTTGCGGAACTCGGCCGCGGCCTTGTCGCTCTCGCTCAGCTCCATGTAGACGGTGCCCAGGTAGTAGTGGACCTTGTAATTGTCGGGCTCGGAGCCGAGCACCAGGTTGAACTCGGTCGCGGCCCGGTCAAAGTCGTTGCGCTCGAAGTACAGCAGGCCGATCTTGGTGCGCGTGTCGCTCGGGTCGGTGCCGCTCTGTTCGAGCCGCCTGAACTCCGCGAGTGCCTGATCGTACTTGCGCTGGCCCTGGTAGAGTTTCGCCAGCCGTTCGCGCACCAGCTCGTTGTTGGGGTTGATCTGAACGATCTTCTGGTAGAGCGCTATCGCCTCCTGCGGCTTGCCTTCGGCTTCGCGGAGCAGGGCCAGGTCGAGCAGCACCAGCTCGGACCGGGGGTTGAGCTTGAGCGCCTGCCCGTAATACTCGTCGGCCCTCGCGTAGTCCTTGCTCGCGGCCATCACGCGGCCCGCGTAGTAGTAGCCCAGGAAGGAATTCGGATCGGTCGCGGTCAGGTCCTTGAAGGTCTTGAGCGCATCTTCGTACTTGCCATGCTTGGCGTAGAGCGAGCCGAGGTAGAGAAAGGCCTCCTGGTTGCGCGGGTCGATCCTGAGCGCGGCCTTGTACTGCTCCTCCGCGTAATCGTCGTTGCCCAGCGCCGAGCTGATCCCGGCGCCGAGCAGCCGCGCATCGAGCATGTCCGGGGCGACCGCGATTGCGTGGCGGGCCTGTTCGAGCGCGTCCCGGAGCCGGCCATCGCGCACGTACAAGGTCGCCAATCTGACCAGCAGTGTGGCGTTGTCAGGATCGTAGCGGACCGCCTCTTCGTAGCCCTTGAGCGCCTCCTCCCGGTCGCCCTCGTTGGTAGCGACCTGGGCCTTCAGGAACGCGCCCATCGCGCGCGCCTCGTTCGGGATCTCGACCGGCGGCACGCCGCCAAAGGGGCGCTCGCCGTCGTTACCGACGGTCTGGACGGGATGGGCGGGAGTTTCGCGCATCGGCGTGCAATCCGCCAGCACCACGGCCAACGCACCGAGCGCGCCGTATGCTACCAATTTCATGCAGAACCGGGGCGCCAGAGGGAATCGCCTAACCAATGTTCGAGCTAACACAGTGCTTTTCGAACCGCGACGCGAGTTGGACACTCGATACCAGTGTATTGTAAATCCTCCCCGATACGGAAGCGACTCAATCGCGGGACGGCCACGGATGCGGAGCGAGCCCGGACCTCAGCGCACATCCGCGCCGCATCCCTGGCGCTTGGAAGTTTCACACACATCAGACCCTGCTTGCGCGTCGATTCCGCCTCGGTTAGAGCGATGCCAAGAGCGACTTGAGCCCCTTGCCACCCACATCGCGAGCCTCGGATTCCCAAAGCACCGCGCAGTCGCCGCTGCGAGCGCTCGCCGCCGGCCGCAAACTTTCACTTTTGGGGCTGGTCGCCGCGATGTACCTGGTGGTCAGCGGCGGCGCCTACGGGCTGGAGGACGCCGTCCGGACGGCAGGGCCGCGCCTTACCCTCCTGCTATGCATCGTTGTGCCTCTCACTCTCAGCCTCCCGACGGCGCTGATGGCCGCCGAGCTCACCGCGCTGATGCCTGTCGAGGGCGGCTTTTACTTCTGGGTCAAGGAGGCGTTCGGTCCGTTCGCGGGCTTTGCCGAGGCCTACCTGACGATCCTCTACATCGCGACCGACACTGCGATTTATCCGGTGCTTTTTGCCGCCTACCTGGGGTTCCTTTTCCCGATCGGAACCGCCGGGGAGATCGCGCTTGGAATTGCGCTGATATGGCTGGCCGGGGCGCTCAACCTGATGGGCGTGCGGCCAGTAGGTGTTGCCTCGACCGCGATGACCGCCCTTATCCTCGCGCCATTCGGGGTGTTGGTCGCGCTCGGGATGCCGCGCCTGGTCCATTGGCATCTGCCGGCCGGCAGTCTCGTCGTCGGCGATTTTGCAGGCGCGCTCGGAGCGGGCTTGACCGTTATCATCTGGAATTTCAGCGGATGGGAAAACCTGAGCGTCATTTCCGCCGAGATTGAGAACCCGCGCCGCAACTATGCGCGCGCGATCGCTGTCGCCATCCCGCTCGTGACGCTGGGCTACCTGCTTCCCCTGATGGTCGGGGTATCGGGTGCGGGCGGGAGCGGCGAATGGACGCTCGGATGGTTCACGCACGTGGGATCGGAGGTCGGGGGTCCGATGCTCGGCGGCGCGATCGCGATCGGAGGGGCGCTCAGCGCCGTCGCCGTATTCCAGGCTGCGATGTTATGGGTGTCGCGGATGCCGTTCGTGCTGGCGCGTGAGAGGTATCTTGCCCCAAGGCTCGCCGATGTATGGCTTCGCACCGCAACGCCGTGGAAGTCGATCGTTGCATGCTGCGTCGGCTTCACGTTCTTGGCGCCGCTCGGTTTCGTCGCGCTGGTAGTGATGGACGTGTTCTTTTACATGGGAGCCGTGGCGCTCGAAATGGGCGCGCTGATCCGGCTCCGTCGCACGCGTCCCGGACGCGACGGTCTGTTCACGATCGGATACGGCCGCCCGGCGCTCTACCTGACAGCGCTTGCCCCGCTTGTCACCTGGCTTGCGACCTTCGGACTCGTAATTTCGAAGCAGGACGGCAAGAGCGACTTCATTATCGCCGTCGCGCTCGCACTCGGCGTATGGCCGGCCTACGCGCTTTTGCGCCGCCGCTACGGGGCCCGCCGGCGTAGGGCTCGAACCCTGTCGGCAGGTTTTCCGCCCTAGGCTGATTCACAGGGTGCGAAGCTCTTCAGCCGTTGGACTGCACGGAGAACGGCTCGATCTCGAAGATCACGCGCACCTCGCCCGGCATGCGAAACGGGTACTTGTCCTGGCCGAGGTACTTCTTCGCCAGCGAGTCGATATGCGCGTCGGCGCCTGATTCCGTCTCTTTCACCACGGTGCCGCGCACCTGCACGTAGCGGTACGGGTTGTCCGGGTCGATGACAGCCAGCGCGACCTTCGCGCCCGGCTTCATGTTGCGGTCCTTGGTCCTTCCCCGCGCGGTGTTGATGCGGATTCGCCCTCCCTCCATGTCGAACCACACCGGGGTCGCCTGCGGCGATCCGTCGGGCATCAGCGTGGCAATGGTCGCGAAGGTCTTTTTCTGACCGCTGAAAAGATCGGAATGCTTGTCGGCGATTGCTTTCATGGCAACTCACTCCAGAGCGCGGGGTTGGACTCCTCGGCGATGCCGAGTGAATGAGAGTCGCAGATCGAGCCAGAGGCTACCAGAAGCAGAATACTCTTAAACAGCATCAGCACTTTAGCGGGAAACCCCTTGATCCAGTTCTTGGCCGAATCGAGCACACTAAGAAGGCAGAGCGCCACGCGGCCGCATTGACCGCGTGCTGCAAATTTCTGCGCAGAAAGCAACTTGACCGTTTTAACCTTCGCTACTTGGACAGGTCACACCCGAGTCTCGTTTCGGACTCTTCCGGCTCAATGCAGGCGCTGCCATGAAATTGACGGGCCAGTGAACAGGTTTCTCTAACCGACAAACTGAATGAACGCGAGATCTACTTCTGGCCTCTATGGCGACATACTGGCGATAACTGCAGATATTCGCGATCCCAGAACTGCTTCGTTGTAGCCTACTCCTTCCGTCGGAGCGAACATTCCGTGCGAATGAAGTCCCGCAACAGTTCCCGTAGCCAGATCTATCACTAACGAACCCGAGTTCCCCCCCCAAGTCGAAGCGTCATGAGCGAAATAACCGTCAGGCGCAGATTCTTCCCTAAACACCTGGCCCGCCGCCATTCGTTCTGCGGGAAAGGGCGTTCTCCCATTGGGCGCGCAGAAGGCCTTGTCAATCAGCTCAGGGGTCTTAACAGCGTTATCAGGGGGGCGTGTAGGATAGCCAAGCACGACGACTCGATCCCCCGGGTCAACATCATCACTTGAACCGAACGTTACTTTTGAGGGCAGTCCGGGCTCTGTTTCCAAAATGGCGAAGTCCAATTTGGGGTCCACATAAGATATACCGCGAACTCGCACCTCCTTTGTAGGCGTTGGTAGCGAACATTTGTTATACTCGTACGGGAATTCTATCTTCACAGCTATTCCGGGATAAAGACTCCATTTCCCTGTGGCTTCAGTCTGGAAGCCCACACGTCCCTCTTCGATAACGTGTCTGTTTGTCACTACGTACTTCTCACCGACAACAACGGCTGTTCCGAGCTGACCTCGCGTCTTCAATGAGGCGCCGTCATCGTCATATGCTGTCATCAGTCCTGTCGCTTGTGCAGCGGCCCTAACGAGACTGATCTTTGGTTGAACTACAGCAGCAAACGCCACTGACGGGCCAGGATCCATGCAGGCCGCGACCTGCGTTGTTACATACCATGGTTCACCGCCGCAAACTACCCAGATGGGTCGAGTGATATAGCGAATTACTTCATCAACTTGTTGGAGTTTTTCTGGTGCAGAGGGTGGTGGAAGTGGTGCTGTTCCCTGGAGCACGGCGGACGTCTCTGTTACGGCCTGCTTAGCATCGAGTATTCCTTGAACCTTTGCTCGCACGTCGGCGCTGTTACCCTTGCTGCGTCGGGCTGCCTGAGCATCCTTAGAAAGAATCTCGACTTGCTGGCTCAAAGCATTAGAAATGGTTTGCTTGTCCTCAGGCGTGATGTCATTGAGCGTCCGTGAGAGGTTTTCTCGCAGGCCCGGACCAGGATTAGACGCTCCTTGTCCTAGGGCGGGACCCGTATGAAGAAAGGTTATTGCGAGAACTAGGAGGGCGTATACTGGCCAGCGCATTGGCGCTCTCCCTCTACTTCAACGCGGCGCCTGTGGTTGTCGCTACGGAAGCCGCGCTCTTCTCAACCTGGTTGTAATCGGTCTTTAGGCTATTCACGTCAGAAGCCAGGCCCGACAGAAACTCCACTACTGCGTCCAACGACAATTTATCATTAGTCGCAGCTTCATATATGGCCTGTTCTGCAGCTGAAAGTGTTTTGACGATGCTGTCAGGTGATCGTGTCGCACGTATAGCATCGTATTCATGGAGTTCCGTTTCAAGCTTGACTGCGAGGTCCTTGATCTCATAGTCACTAGCGTGCGCTCTGGTCTTTAGAGCGAGGATGCGCGTAAACGTGAGATATGGAGCCCACAGAGCCTGAGCCTTCCGCCGCCGCCACGCGTCGAGGAGCCTATCTGAGGACAGCTCCGAGCTAAGGGAACCCTGAAAATGCTCATGGTTCTCCTTAACAAACGCTGTAAATTTCTGCCGAGCCTCAATCTCATTTTTAACTTTGAGGCCGTCTGTCGCGGCCTGTTTCAGTGCTGAGAAAAGAGCTTTAAAGGCATCCACAGCAGCAGGCACTGCAGCAAAAGCCAATTCGTCGGTCATGTCACTAGCGGGTACTCCTTTGAAAGCCAGAAGCCCGGATGCGCTAGGAGTCCCAACTAACTCACTTACGCAGTCGTTGTAGAGCTCTTGGCTCGATTTCGGCTTGCGTCATCGTATTCTAGGCCGCTGAGAGGCTTCTGGAGCTCCTTGTATTTTTGCCATTGGTCGGCGAACGTATCGCCTCCGGGTTTCACGATACCTTGAGCGCCGGTTGCGTATGACTGGGCGAAGTCCAAAAATGCTTTCTCTTTACGCAACGAGCTCGTGCCAGCACAGAGGTATTGCGCGAAGGCGCGTTTGTCGCCGCTCGAGGTAAAGTTAGTCTCGTCATGCGGGTTTATTAAAAAAAGCTGTAGCGACTCGGCTCTTCGAATTCTGGGCTTGTCCGTCACTTCGAGCTGCAGGATACTGGAACTAGAGGATACAACATCGGAGAAACGCTTCGTAGCGTTTTCAAGAGTACTTTGTTTCTCGTAGGTGGCAGCGCAGGCCGCAAGGGTGTAGGCGAACAACACCAAGACAACGATTCGCAATCGCTTATGGAACATTTGACAATCCCCGATTGTGTTTGATTCACTCGTCCGGCACTGTTTCGTCGGACAACGACTTGCTGAAATGATCGGCTGCGTTAGCTTTGTCAAGTCGCGTCGGTTCCTGCTAATAGGCCGGGATTTCCGTTTTGACTCTCCAGCACGCCATATAGACCAAATGGCCTCGCTCTGCAAGGTTTTAGCCGGTCTTGGTCCACGGTGTTTCCAGCGGCGCCGGGAGGGGGCGGTTTCGCGTCTGGCGGGCAGGCAACGCCCGGAAATGACCCTTTTTGCGAGCGGTTCCGCAGACACTTCTCCCGCCGCCCCAGCGTCATCATCGAAATCTGCTCCGCTCTGCGCACGCCTTATCCCGCCGGGGACGGCAGCGCCGCGATGTTCCGCAGCGTGCCGGCAAACAGCCGGCGCGTCAGACGCCCCTCGGCGAACAGCAAGGAGTAGTAGCGCGCATGTTTGATGACCCGTCCGCCGTTCTTTACCAGCCCTTGCTGCAAGCTGGTCAGCGACCGGGTGGCGGCCCGCGTCGGCAGCGGCAGCGGCCGCTTTAGTGAGGCCATCACGGTGACTCCTATTACGAGATCCACCGGAATGGAGGCGCTTTCGATCCTGAGGCTGTGCCCGTTACGCGCGCCGAATGGGCCAGCGCTCTACCCCCTGCGGCGATCCGTCGGGCATCAGCGTGGCAATTGTCGCGAAGGCCTTTTTCTGACCGCTGAAAAGATCGGAATGCTTGTCGGCGATTGCTTTCATGGCAACTCACTCCAGAGCGCGGGGTTGGACTCCTCGGCGATGCCGAGTGAATGAAAGTCGGAGATCGAGCCAGAGGCTACCAGAAGCAGAATACTCTTAAAAGGCGAAACCGCGGCGGCGGCTTCTCTCAAGACTGAGGTTCACGACTTGTTGCTGTTACTCCGAGAGCGCGAGGCCCTTTTCTCTCAGGCGCTCTTCCAGGAGCGGGAGGCGGTCGTGGCCCCAGAATGGTTCGCCCTCGAAGACGAAAATCGGCACGCCGAAGACGTGATCGACGGCTGCCTCTGCCTGCGCATCCTGGTAGCGGCGCGCGCCCGGACCGGCGACGTAGTCGCGATATTCCTGAGCCGACATTCCGAGGCTCGCGATTAATCCGGCGATCGCCCCGGGCTGATCGGCTTCCAGCTCGCGCCGAAAGAACAGCTCATAAACCCGCCGGCTGTACTCGACCAGCCGCCCCTGGTTGTCCGCGAACAGGCCGCCGATTAGCGCGGGCGTCGTGTCATAGACCTTGAGCGGTCCCCGGATTATCAGACCGCGCGGTTTGGCCCATCGCCGCGCATCGAGATACGAGTACCGGGCCTTGTACTCGGAGTAGATGCTGCGCTCGTCCTTGCCCTTGATCCGAAGCTGGAACGGAATCCATCGCAGGCGCACGCGCCAGCGCTCTTCCAGCGCGAAAGCCGGATCGAAGGCGAGGTAGGCGAAGGGACTCTTATAGTCCGAGTACATTTTGATTTCTTTTCTTTCCACGTAAGACCTCGCGACTTCGGGCGACGCAAATTCGCCGCCGGTTCGTCACTCTAGCAGCCGGCGAGAGCCGCCGTCATGCCGGGAACGCCGAGCGGCGTCCATTGGATCCGACGGCGCGCACGGCGCGTCGTCCGCGATGTCGTCAAATTGCTCCTGTACGAAACGCCTCGGTCGGGCTAGATAGGTGGGAGGAAACTTTACAACCGGAATCGGAGGAGGTTCCCATGATCAAACTGTACGGCACCTCGATGTCGCGCGCAGGGCGATGCCTGTGGGCGCTGGAAGAAGTGGGCGTTCCCTACGAACACGTGCCGACCGCGATCGCCGACACCCACAAACCCGAATATCTCAAGATCAATCCCAACGGCCATATTCCGGCGCTCGACGACGACGGCGTGATTCTATTCGAATCGATGGCGATCAATTTGTACCTGGCCGAAAAGTACGGCAAGAGCACGCTGTGGCCCGCGACGGTGGAAGATCGCGCGCGTGCCTACCAGTGGAGCTTTTGGGGAATGACCGAGACCGAGCCGCACCTGATCGCGATTATCCGCCAGCGGCTGTTCGTGCCGGCCGAGCAGAAGGACGAGAAGGTCGTGCAGGGCGCGCTCGAAGCTCTCAAGGCCCCGTTCAAGGTGCTCGATGGATGCTTGAAAGACCGTGACTACCTCCTGGGCAAGTCGTTCACAATCGCCGACCTCAACCTCGCATCGATCCTGATGCTGGGCTCGTTCGTCGGGGTTGACCTCACATCGACTCCGGCCCTGCAGACGTGGATGCAGAAGTGCCTGGGGCGTCCGGCGCACCAGAAGGCCCGCGGCATGAAATAGCCGCGACCCGTGCCGCCCTCAGCGCGGAGCGAGACGGTACAGTTGGAGCGGCGCTGCGCGCTCGACCGGCTCGAGCGCGAAGCGCTCGCCCAGTTGGTCGATTTCATACTTGAGCGTGTCGGCGTACTCGGCCGAATCGGGCTCCCAGATCATCAAGTAGATCGGCTTTCCCGACCGAGCCTGCGCGGCGAGCGATTCCGCTCTCGCGCTGACGATTCCGGAGCCGTCGAACAGCGCCGGCGGGATCGGTCCGCTCCATCCCCGCGCGCGCTTCGCGTAGAGCCGCGCGAGGTGATAGTCGGTGAAATCGCCGCCGGGGTCGAATGAATGGAGCCCGATGAAGCTCCGATTCGTGCCCGGCACGTAAAGCTCCAGGAACTGAAGCGAGATGTTGCTGATGACGGTCGCGTCAGCCGGGATTCGACGCTCCAGCGCGAGTAGCGCCGGGATCATTCGCGACTCACGCGGCGCCGCCGAGAGCCGCGCGTTCAGCTCGCCGAGTATCGATAGCGCCACAATGAGATCCAGCGCGATCGCACCGGCGATAATCGCATAGTCGCGGGTCGAGCGCCGGCTCTTGCGCCATCGCGCCGCCAGGCTCCGATTCGCAAGCGTCGCGCCATAGCCGGCTGCCGCGAACAGCACGAAGCAGGTGGGCAGGATGAACACCACGTCGGTGAAGAAATAGAAAAGATAGAGCGCCGTGAGCGCGGCGAGAAAGCCAAGTCCGAACAGGATCACGCGCGTGGTCGCGCGGTTTACCGGCGAACGAAGGGCGCGGCCGAGCCCGATCGCCGCGAAGGCCGCCGCGCCGAACGGATAGAGGTGAAAGCCGGTAAAGCCGTCGAGCCCGGCGATCGCGCCCAGGTATACCGAAATATTGCCGCTCGGATTTCGCGGCATCGTCGGACCGGCCAGGAACGACAGGTTGAAGGTGCGCGAGAAGACCCCGTAAACCTCCGGCACCCAGAAAACATAGCCGCTCGCGAATGCTCCCCCGAGATGCGCCGCGTTCTCGTGCGCCTGCCACGCAGGGAACGGGATGAAACCGACCGCGAAGGCAATTCCCCCCGCCATCGCCTGACGCAGCGTCGGCGGCCGCACGACCGCCAGGCTGAGCGCCACCCCCGCCAGCATCGTGGCGTTGGTCGGCCGGATCATCACGGTGAACCCGGCGAACACCCCGAACAGCGCCCAGTAAGCCAAAGCCGCGCTTCGCTCCGGCGCGTGCTCGCGAGCCTCTTCGGCATCGGTCGCCCGCTTGAGCGCCAGCGCGGCCAGAATCGTGACCGCAAGCGTCGCAATGTCGCTCAGGACAAGCGTCGAGTAAGTCACGAACACCGGCGACACCGCCATGATCGAACCGGCAACCGCGGCGCTGGTGCGTCCGAACATCCTGAACACCAGGATGTAGAGCGCAACCAGCGCAAGCATCCCCATCGCGACCGACACCGCGCCCAGCTCGGCCACCCTGTGTCCCACGATCGGAAAGGCGGCGGCCAAAATCAGCGGGTAGCCTTCGGTATAGCGTGACGGGTATGAATAGCCCCCGAAGTGCAACACCGCGCCCCTACCCTGGTAAAGGTTCACCGCCGAGGCCGCGTACTCCAGTCCGTCCGGCCACGGCATCAGCTCGGCCGCGCGCCTGAAGCCGCTTTGCGCCATCAGCAGGACCGCGAGGCCGAGCAGCGCCGCGATTATCGCCCCGTCGCGAGGCTTGAGCCTCGATACCGGACTCGCGGGCGCAGGCGCTGAGGCGGGGGGCTTCCTCGATGGCGCGGAGCGGCTCAAAGCACACCCGGGGGGGAACAGAGCGCCCGGCTTTTGCCGTCGCGGGATGGATGCTGGCGGTGCTCGCGATACCGCGCATCGCGCGCATCCTCTATCCCGAGGTTTGGATCGAGGACGACTTCTACCTGGAGAGCGCCTATTTGATGAGCGCCGGGATGCGTCCGTATATCGATTTCGTCCATCCGCACATGCCGCTCCTGGAATGGATCGCGGCGGGCTACATCAGGATTTTCGGAGCCGGTCATCTTTCGCTCGAATGTCTGAACGAGGCCGCGATCTACCTGACCAGCATCCTGACCTTTGGGCTCGCTCGTAAAGTCGCCGGGTATCGGGCGGCGGTTTGCGCCGCGATTCTATACGCTTTTTCCGCGCTCGTCTTTCGCTACCACGTCTACGAGCGCGAGAGCTTCACAGGCGCGATCGCAACCGGCGCGGCGATCCTCGCTCTGCGCGAGGACTTTAGTCTCCCCAGGCAGGCCGGATGGCAGGCGGCGCTATGGATTGTGGCGTGCGCGATCAAGCTCACGTCGGTCATCCCGGCGGCAGCGGTGCTCGGCTATCTCGCGATCGGCCGGCGGCGGATACGGGAGGCGGCGATAGCCGGGGCGGGAATCGCGCTCGGCCTTTCGATACTGAGCGCGATTCTCTATTGGCTCTACGGTTTCGAGTTCGTCTTTCAGACTTTCATCTTCCATTTCATGAAGGGACGCGACCTCCAAACCAACCTCGCCCTCTATCCGCGCGAAATTCTCGACCTGATGATACCGCTGTTTGCGCTCGGATTGATTCGCCTCGGCCTCGCGCGGCAATTCAGTAGGCCCAGCTTCTTCAGTGGGGCGGGCGTCTCCGCGCCGGTGGCGACCGCGCCGGTGGCGACTGCCCGCCTTTCTGGGAACGGAGTGGGGATGGTGCTCGCGATGGTTGCGGCCAACTATCTCTTCTTCGGGATACTGAGCCCGACCGCGTGGGGTCATAACTACCTCGACTGGCTGCCCTTCCTTGCGATCGTCGCCGGAGTCGGGCTGGAGCGATGGATAGTCGCGGCGCGCGCGACGCTCGGCAGGCCGTTGAGGGTAAAATCCTCACGGCCTGCTCCCTCTCTCTTATCTCCCCCGCAAGCGGGGGAGAAGATTGAGGTTTTTCACCACGATGCTCACTTCGTTCGAGCCGGTGGGAGACTCCGCCAGTGGGTCGAGCGAAGCGGGCGTGTCGGTGAAAGCCAGTTTTCATCCAGGGTGTTGAGACAGGAGGCGAGTTCGATCCGCGCTTCACGGCTTTCTCAACACCCTGTTAGGGGAGCGCCCGGCGCGGAAGGCGAGATGCGATGGGCGGCCGGAGGCGCAGCGCTTATCGTGGTCTCGCTGGTCGCGCTTGCTCCGCTAGTGAACGAGAACTGGCTTCGCGGGAGCGTTTACGGATTCGGCTTCGTCCCGCGCGACGAGCTGAGCGCGGTCGCCGCGGCACTGAGATCCGCCAGCGCGCCCGGCGACGCGGTGGTCGCGCCGGCCTTCCTATCCTTCGAGGCGAACCGCCCCGAGCTGATCCGCTACCCCGAGACCTACGGCATCTATAGCGAGGCCGAGAGACTCTACCGGAGCGAGGGATTCTTCGCCGCGCGACGCAAGCTCGGCCGTGAGGATTTCTTCGATCTCATTGCGCGCACCGCGCATTACTGGGCGGACACGATCGACGACGCGGTCGCCAGGGGCAAGGTCGATGCGGTAGTGCTCGATTCGCCCATCCAACTGCTGCCGATCGTCGATCCTCCGCTCGTGAAGCTGACGCCCGATTACCTCGCCGAGCACGGTTTCACGCCGTCGCTCAGGACCGAGCACTTCGTGGTATGGGCAAGAGCGCGGCACTAGGGAAGCTCTGCACAAGTCAAGATCGGCGGGCACGGAGGCCCGCCCCACTACAAAAAAGCCCTAAAATCTGGAAGTGGGGCGGGCGTCTCTGCCCGCCCGCCAACTTGTGCAGAGGTTCCCTAGCAGGATGCGGAAAAACGATCGTTTCCCATTCGATTCTCATGTAGAGTAGCCAGCGATGGTGGTGTGAGGAGGGTGTGAGGATGCGCGGGACGGATCGCCAGCAGTCTGCGATGTTCAGCTACATATCGGCCGAGCAGCGGGTGCCCCAAGACCATCCGCTGCGAGCGATCCGAGCGATGGCGGATGTGGCGCTTGAAAAGTTGGGGCCGAGCTTCGATGCGATTTACGCCAGCAGCGGGCGTCCCTCGATCGCGCCGGAGAAGCTTCTGCGCGCGCTTTTGCTGCAGGTGCTGTACACGGTGCGCAGTGAGCGGCTGTTGATGGAGCAGCTCGACTACAATTTCCTGTTCCGCTGGTTCGTCGGACTGAGCATCGATGACCCGGTGTGGGACGTGACCGTGTTCACCAAAAACCGCGAGCGGCTGCTTGAGGGCGAGGTGGCGGAGGGGTTTTTCATCGCGGTGGTTGACCAGGCCCGCGCCCAAAGCCTGCTTTCGGACGAGCATTTCACGGTCGACGGCACGCTGATCGAGGCCTGGGCCAGCCACAAGAGCTTCAAGCGCAAAGGCGCTGACCCAAAGACTCCGCCGGACGATCCGGGCAACCCCAGCGTCGACTTCCACGGTGAGCGGCGCAGCAACGCCACTCACCAATCGACCACCGATCCCGAGGCCCGCCTGGCCCGCAAGGGTGCAGGCAAGGAGGCCAAGCTCAGCTACGCCGGACACGTGCTGATGGAGAACCGCAACGGCATTGCGGTCCAAGGCTGCGTAACCCAGGCCACCGGCCGCGCCGAACCGGAGGCGGCCATCGCGATGGTGGAAAAAATCCCAGGCTCGCATCGAGTAACCCTGGGAGCCGACAAGGGCTACGACCGCAAAGAACTTGTTCAGGAGTTGCGTGATCACCAGGTCACCCCGCACCTTGCCTGCAAGCCGTCCACTATCATTGATGAAAGGACCACTCGTCATCCCGGCTATCTGATCAGCCAGCACAAGCGTAAACGCATCGAGGAGATCTTCGGCTGGCTCAAAACTGTCGCCGGCCTGCGCAAGGCGCGCCACCGCGGAGTCGCTCGGGTCGGTTGGATATTCACCTTCGCGCTGGCCGCCTACAATCTGGTCAGGATGCGCAATTTGGCGCTGGCAGCTCCCTGAGCCATCCGCAATCGGGTGGAGAGCCGGGGCACTTGACCAACTGAACCTCAATCGACGCCCTCACACGCCATGCCAACACTCTCGAAAGCACATCCCGCCATGGTAATCATCCGTTTTTCCGCAACCTGCTAGGAGCATCGCGGCGCGCTGCCGCCGGCGAGATAGGCAGAGTGCAGGCGGAGCCAATTGCCAGTTACGGTGATGTCCCGCAAGTACTATTACGAACAGGAAATAGTGACAATTCTGCTGCTGCTCGACTTCTTTGGCCTGTCATTCTCGCGCGTGGTTGCCGCGCGAAGAATCCCGGTCTTTTCGCCCGCCGCGGCACCGGAATCCGGGATTCCTCGCGCGCGCCAGGCACGCGCACGGGAATGACAGAGCAGCCGCAGCGGAGCCGAATCTGCGCCACTATATTGGGCAGTTATTCAATAGCTCTTATGCAGCTTGCTAATGGGACACCACATTAGCAGTCTGGTGCCTTCGACCACTCGGCCACCTCTCCAAGTCCGCGAAATATCAACAGAATCTGGCTTTTTCTACCCTCGGCAAAACCCTTCTGCAGCCAAGGAATGCAGCCAAACCAATTAGAAAAGCGGGCACGGGGCGATGCTAGCAAGGCCGCCCGGCCTTTGCCACAGGCGGCCCACGGCGGGCGGTACGGGCCGGCCTGCGGCCCTGCTCGCCCTTCGCCCGCGTCCGCGCGGCGGCTGCGTTCTGTGACGCGCCGGAAAAGGGAGGGGACGGAACTACCTATTCGAGCGCGAAAGAGACCATCACGTTCAGAACTATTCCCGCCCGCTGGCTAATGTATCGCGTAGAGGTTCCCGTCTTCCGACCCGACGTAGATCGTGCCGTCGGCGCCGATCGCCGGCGAAGAGTCGACGTAGAGGCCGGTCGAGAACTTCCACTTCATCGTTCCATTAGGCCTGACGGCGTAGAGGTCGTTGTTTCCCGACCCCACGTAGTCGGACGACCCCACGTAGATGGTGCCATCGGCGCCGATCGCCGGCGAAGAGTCGACCTCGCGGCCGGCATGGAAATTCCACTTCATCGTTCCATTAGGTCTGACGGCGTAGAGGTTCCCGTTGTCCCACCCCACGTAGATCGTGCCGTCGGCGCCGATCGCCGGCGAAGAGTAGACCTCGCCGTAGGTCTGGAATTTCCACTTCATCGTTCCATTAGGCCTGACGGCGTAAAGGTTGTTGTCGTTAGACCCCACATAGATGGTGCCGTCGGTCCCGACCGCCGGGGAAGACCAGACCTCGTCGCCGGCCGCGAATTTCCACTTCATCGTCCCACTGGGCCTGATGGCGTACAGGTTGTTGTCGAGCGACCCCACGTAGACGGTGCCGTCGGCACCGATCGCCGGCGAAGAGTAGACGTAGCTGTCGGTCGGGAACTTCCACTTCTCGATCCCCTTGTCGGCGGCGGTGCTGAACGGGCTCAGCCCGGAGTGCCGCCGATCGTGGTGGAACATGGGCCAAACCATTGTTGACGACTCGAACGCACCGATGTCGCAAGCGGTCTCGGTAGGGCTGCCGAGATCGGGGCGCGGGAGACCGCGCTCGTCGGTGGCAGGGCATTTCGCAATCGGGATCGCGTCGATCACCGGGCTGGTCGACTGAAGGCCGATGGTCTGGGTCGGGCCGCCGTTAAATTGCAGCCCGTTGGGGTCGAGGAGCGGGTTGACGTTGTCGCCGATGGGCTTGCCATTGGCGCCTTTGCTGGTGCCGAATCCGCAGGAGGCGTCGTCAGAGATGTTGTCGCCGCCGTTAGTTGTAGGCCCAGAGCAGTTTCCGCCCGTGTTGCCGGCGAGGATCGAGTTCCTGAAGGCGGCCGACCCCCAAAGGAAGATGCCGCCGCCGTCGGAGAAGGCGCCGTTACCCGAGAAGGTGCTGTCGGCGATCGTGAGCGTGCCCCCGTTCCAGATGCCGCCGCCGTCGCGTTCGGCGCCGTTGCCCGAGAAGGTGCTGTTGGTGACACTTAGGGTGCCGTCGTTCAAGATGCCGCCGCCGTCGCAAAAGTCGACCCCGGCGCGGGTGCCGCACTCGTGTTCGCCGCCGGCGCCGTTGCCCGCGAAGGTGCTGTTGGCGATCGTGAGCTTGCCGTCGTTCCAGATGCCGCCGCCGACGTAGTCGGCGCCGTTGCCCGAGAAGCTGCTGTTGGTGACCGTCAGCGTGCCGTTGCCGTAGTTCCGGATGCCGCCGCCGCCGAAGGCCCTGTTGCCCGAGAAGGTGCTGTTGGTGACCGTCAGCGTGCCGCCGTTGGCGATGCCGCCACCGTTGCCGTCACCGTTGTCTAGGTTTTGCATGCCAATGTTGCCCGAGAAGGTGCTGTTGGTGACGGTGAGCGTGCCCCCGTTCCCGATGCCGCCGCCGCCACCGCCCAAGGTCCTGTTGCCCGAGAAGGTGCTGTTGGTGACCGTCAGCGTTCCGCTGTTCGCGATGCCGCCGCCAAGCCTGCCGAACCTTGCGGAGCCGTGCGCGATAGTCAGGTCGCTCACGTTGAGGGTGGCGCCCGCGTTTACTACGGCCACTTGGAACGAGTTGGCGCCATCCACGGTGATTGCCTGCCCGGTTCCGTCAATTGTCAGCGTGTTCTGGATCGGGGGAAGGCCGCTGCCCACGAGCGTGATCGTCCCGCTCACACCGAACTTGATCGTGTCGGTTCCGGTGCCGGCTGCGCAGGTGCCTCCGGTGGTATCGGCCTTGGCGTTGGCGTTGTTGATCGCCTCGCGCAGGCTGCACAGCCCGTCGCCGGACGTTGTTTCGTCCTTGAGGGTGTTGACTGTTATCGTGGCTGCTTTCGCCGTGGCTGCCAGCATCGGCACGGGTAAGGTCAGCGAGAACAGGACGAGGATCGCGGCGAGCGCCGTCGAGCGGCCATACCGCTTCGCAAACGTACTTAAACTGTGGGTCATTGGCTCCCCCTCCGGAAGCTCCAGAGACTCGTTCCGTCTAACAGAGCCGCGCCGGTTTGTCCAAGGCGCGTGACACAAACCATCGCCATCGCCAGAGGCGGCGTTCAGCAAAGTGCATGGCTTCGCGGCAAGACACGTCCTGCTGGGTTGAGAGGAGGCTACGTGGGTCGCCGCCTTGGCGAGGGACGGAATTGAACCACTCCAGAGCGACACGCGATCAAAAGCGAACATATCTTGGCGGTCTTGGCGGGCATTGGCCGGTTACGATCGTCGCGATGGCGCGATCCCCCGCCAACGAGAAGGGCCGGAGACCCCTTCGGCCCCCGGCCCCTCGCACGCGGGACAGCGCAGCCTACTTCTTCACGCCCCGGTCACCGTAGGCGGCCTTGAACGCGGCTTTGCACCTAAAGTCCCTGCGCTTGATGAACGACGGCGCGAATTCGGATCGTGGATGCATCCGGTTGTGTGCGCGGCACCACATCGCGGTTTTGGTGATCGGATTCTCCGGGCGGTCGCCCTGCCGTCCCGGGCGCGATAGGCAGAGTGCAACGCGGAGCCGATTGCAGTAGGGTATCGCGGGCTAGGAGAAGCGTCTGAGTTGGGAAAGGTCTATCGCATGACCGACGAGAACTGCCGGGCAGAGCTGCCCGCGGTGGCGGAGTGCTGTGATCGGGGCGAAGGGGTCCTCGATGGAGCCGCATGAACGACGACTGGTCTTGTTTACGCCCAAGCAGGATGGCGGGCGCCTTTTAGAGAGGCCCCAGATGAGTACCAAAAATCCAGGGCTCAAGTTGCTCGAAAAAAGGGTTGATGAGCTCCTTTTTTTCCCTCTCCCGCTCCTTCGCGGGAGAGGTCGAGCGGCGCGACGTTTGCGCCTTTCACCGCGATGCTCGCTCCGCTCGATACCGTTGGCAAGCCCCCACCGAGTCGAACGAAGTGAGCATTTCGGTGAAAAAGCAAACGGCGTGACGCGAGGGTGAGGGTGCCTGCGAGCTTGGTGGGCATGATACGCCCTTGAAAGGCGTAACTCCGCGCCCGCTGCTCGGTACTGGAGCTGATCGTGCAGGCGCTCCGCTCAGAGACTCAGTCACCCTCACCTTAAATCCTCTCCCGCAAAGGAGCGGGCCCGCGAGAAGGAGATCAAGCCCATGACGCGCAGGCGGAAGATCATCGAGTCGACGAACCCGGACTGGGAGGATCTGAGCGGGGAGCAGGAAGAGCCGTAAAGGGCGGGCAGTCGCCACCGGCGCAGGGACGCCCGCCCCACTACAGAAAAATGCCCCAAAATCTGAAGTGGGGTGGGCGTCCCTGCCTTCGCCTTCCTCGCCCGTGCCGCCGACCCATAGCGTTTACTGAAACACTTGCGGCATCGGCGATTCCGCCGCTTGATGAAACTCGGAGCCAGGTCATCGCTCCCGCAATAGCGGCAAACTGATTGCTAACGACAATGATGCGCATCTCGACGCCACGGCGTTTGACTTTCATTCGAACAAAATGAGAGAGGGGACGCACCGGAGCAGGATGCCTGCTCTTCTCTGCTCGACGGAATCGGTCCAATCGGGTACGTGTCACTCTATGAGCTTCTGGATTTTCGGCACGCGCATGCGCACTTACGCGGGACAATGACGGAGGATCAGCAATTTCGCGTCGCATCCAGATGCGAGCTCCTGCCGTTTCTGATGAGCCTGCCGCTGAAACTGTCGCGCAAAGAGGCCAAGAACCTTCTCCGGTTTCGGGCCGTAACGGTACCACGCAGGACGAGCGTCCGGTACGATACCCGGCTAGAGCCGGGGGACATCGTGACTATCGCCGCACGCAAGCAAATGCGCGACGCGGCGCTCGAACGCCATGGCGTCAGAATCCTTCACCTGGATGATGCCGTTGTCGTGATCGATAAACCATCGGGGCTGCTTTCGATGGGCTCGGAACGCGACAAGGAAAGAACCGCGCATCGGATCCTCAATGAACATCTGAAGGCGCTCACGAAATCTTCGCGCCAACAGGCCTTCATCGTCCACCGGCTCGATCGCGAGACCTCCGGACTGATGCTGTTTGCGAGGAATGAATCCACGCAGGCTGCCCTTCAGCGGAACTGGAAAAATGTCACGAAAAGGTATCTGGCCGTCGTGGAGGGAGCACCCTCGAAGGCGGATGGAACGCTCAAAGACAATCTGGTCGAGAGCAAGTCACTCAAGGTTCACCGTGTCGAAAAGGGCGGCGAGCTGGCAATCACGCATTATCGCGTACTGCGCAGACACGGGGACAAATCGCTCCTCGAGCTTACGCTGGAGACCGGACGCAAGAACCAGATCCGCGTTCAGCTGGCTGCGCTTGGCCATCCGATCATCGGCGATCGGAAATATGGCGCGAGAACCGATCCTGCAGGGCGGCTTGCACTCCACTCCTGTGAGCTGAAATTTCGCCATCCGGTCTCGGGTGTCTCGATGGAGTTTCGCACCGCTCTGCCGGGTCGGCTCAAGGCGCTTACCGAACGCCGACGAACCGCGCGCGGGGACGGCGACTGAACGGCGAAATGGGGTGGCCTTCAGGGCCGGCATCGCCGAAGGGGCCCGAGTCACCTGGCCGCGGAGAGAAATCCGCAGAATCCGCCGAAACAGGTCAGTATCGCGCCCTCTCCGGTGCCCTCACGACTGCGGGAACCCGCGCACACGCGCGAATTTCGCGGGCTCTTCCGGAGAATGCCGTACACAGCAGACTCCTTGGCGGAGAGAGGGGGCGGTCTTCGGCGTGAAGTCGAGGATGAGCTCGCCCGGATTCTGATCGAGCACAAGATCGCCAATTACGGAAACGTCGAGGCCTCACTCAAGCAGCCCTGGCCGAGCACTTATCATAGTGGCGATTTTGCTCTTGCTCGATTCCTTGGTATGTCATTCTCGCGCGTGGCTGGCGCGCGAAGAATCCCGGTCTTTTGGCCCGCCGCGGCAGCGGAATCCGGAATTCCTCGCGCGCGCCGGACACGCACGCGGGAATGACAGAAGCAGCCGCGCCGGAGCAGAATTCTGTGTCGCTAACTTGTGCAGGAATCACTACCCCCCGCGAGTCTCAAGATCGATCTGGTCCCGCGCCCGGCATCGGGCAGACGCGGCCGGGCATCGGGCAGGAGCCGCGGGAGTGCGCCTTCCCACCCGGCGTTCGCGTCCTAGGATCACTGGGCGGACACGATCGACGACGCGGTCGCGCGCGGCAAGGTCGATGCGGTAGTGCTCGATTTGCCCATCCAACTGCTGCCGATCGTCGATCCTCCGCTCGTGAAGCTGACGCCCGATTACCTCGCCGAGCACGGTTTCACGCCCTCGCTCAGGACCGAGCACTTCGTGGTATGGGCAAGAGCGCGCCCGCCCGGCTAATCCGGGCCACGCCCAAGCAGGACCGCGGGCGCCTTCGGAAGGAACTGGAACCGACCGATCAGGTCCTTGCAATCTAATAAGTTATAGCTTATAGTCCATTCAATGTTGGATTGGACCGTCGAAGAGCACAAGACGGCCGGAGGCCAATCGCACTTTGCCGAGTTCGTCGCCGGTCTCTCCGACGCGAAAGACATTAAGGACGCAGCCGTCTTGACCGGCGCGCTGCGCGTGCTGGGGAACCAGTTGCGTGAACCACGCTCCAAGTCACTCGATGGCGGGTTGTTCGAGCTCCGCGGTGCGACAATACAGATATATTACGGCTTCCTGCCCGGACGGCGCGTCGTGCTGGTCGGCGGCTACGTGAAGAAACGCACTGACACTCCGCCGGACGTGCTCCGGCTGATGCGCGCGAGATTGAAAGAGGCCCAAGATGAGTACTAAAAATCCAGGGCTCAAGTTGCTCGAAAAAAGGGTTGATGAACTCGGTCTTCGGCGTGAAGTCGAGGATGAGATCGCCCAGATTCTGATCGAACACAAGATCGCCAATTTGCGGAAACGTCGAGGCCTTACTCAAGCAGCCCTGGCCGAGCGCTCAGGCGTCAGCCAGCCCATGATCGCCCAGATCGAGTCGGGGAAGCTCAACAATCTGACGTTGAAGACGCTGGCAAGGACCGCCCGAGCACTAGGCGCGAGTCTCAAGATCGATTTGGTCCCGCGCTCGGCATCGCGCAGACGCGGCCAGGCATCGGGCAAGAGCCGCGGGAGTGCGCCTTCCCACCCGGCGTCCGCGTCCTAATCGATGCGCGAGCGAAGTGGGCCGCAGGGCGTGCCAGAGCGCAGCGGCCCGAACAGGCAATCGCGCGCGCGCCATACTGGTTCGAGGAGGTGTCCCCAGGCCCTACCCAATCCCTGTTCGAGATTGCGCGACGAGAAGGGCTCCCCAAGCGCTACGTTACGCGGCTCGCCAGACTGGCCTTTGTTCCTGGCGTGGCGCAAGCGGTTGCCGGTGGTCGAGCGCCCGCAGGGGCCAACTTGCAGAAGTTGACGCATGGTTGCTTCGCCCTCCCGCCGGATTGGAAGGATCAGCGGCTGATCCTCTAGCAGGTTGCGGAAAAACGGATGATTACCATGGCGGGATGTGCTTTCGAGAGTGTTGGCATGGCGTGTGAGGGCGTCGATTGAGGTTCAGTTGGTCAAGTGCCCCGGCTCTCCACCCGATTGCGGATGGCTCAGGGAGCTGCCAGCGCCAAATTGCGCATCCTGACCAGATTGTAGGCGGCCAGCGCGAAGGTGAATATCCAACCGACCCGAGCGACTCCGCGGTGGCGCGCCTTGCGCAGGCCGGCGACAGTTTTGAGCCAGCCGAAGATCTCCTCGATGCGTTTACGCTTGTGCTGGCTGATCAGATAGCCGGGATGACGAGTGGTCCTTTCATCAATGATAGTGGACGGCTTGCAGGCAAGGTGCGGGGTGACCTGGTGATCACGCAACTCCTGAACAAGTTCTTTGCGGTCGTAGCCCTTGTCGGCTCCCAGGGTTACTCGATGCGAGCCTGGGATTTTTTCCACCATCGCGATGGCCGCCTCCGGTTCGGCGCGGCCGGTGGCCTGGGTTACGCAGCCTTGGACCGCAATGCCGTTGCGGTTCTCCATCAGCACGTGTCCGGCGTAGCTGAGCTTGGCCTCCTTGCCTGCACCCTTGCGGGCCAGGCGGGCCTCGGGATCGGTGGTCGATTGGTGAGTGGCGTTGCTGCGCCGCTCACCGTGGAAGTCGACGCTGGGGTTGCCCGGATCGTCCGGCGGAGTCTTTGGGTCAGCGCCTTTGCGCTTGAAGCTCTTGTGGCTGGCCCAGGCCTCGATCAGCGTGCCGTCGACCGTGAAATGCTCGTCCGAAAGCAGGCTTTGGGCGCGGGCCTGGTCAACCACCGCGATGAAAAACCCCTCCGCCACCTCGCCCTCAAGCAGCCGCTCGCGGTTTTTGGTGAACACGGTCACGTCCCACACCGGGTCATCGATGCTCAGTCCGACGAACCAGCGGAACAGGAAATTGTAGTCGAGCTGCTCCATCAACAGCCGCTCACTGCGCACCGTGTACAGCACCTGCAGCAAAAGCGCGCGCAGAAGCTTCTCCGGCGCGATCGAGGGACGCCCGCTGCTGGCGTAAATCGCATCGAAGCTCGGCCCCAACTTTTCAAGCGCCACATCCGCCATCGCTCGGATCGCTCGCAGCGGATGGTCTTGGGGCACCCGCTGCTCGGCCGATATGTAGCTGAACATCGCAGACTGCTGGCGATCCGTCCCGCGCATCCTCACACCCTCCTCACACCACCATCGCTGGCTACTCTACATGAGAATCGAATGGGAAACGATCGTTTTTCCGCATCCTGCTAGAGGGGGAAATTGGGCGAATCGATGAAACCAGGGCTACGCGGAAGGGCCCACAAATCAAACTGATCGGAGGACAAACGAGGTGAAGAGAGAGGTGAAGAGAGAGGTGAAGAGGGTGGTGAAAAGGGTATCGTTCTACAATTTGGCAGCCGCGGCCGTCGTGTTGATTGCCATGGCAGGGCAGGCTGGAGCCGACAACACCGGCACCGTCGGCGTGAGCGCCACTGTCGCCAATGCGTGCGTGGTGACCAACTCCCCGTCGATGAGCTTCGGGACCTTCAACCCGGTGGACGGTGCGAACGTCAACCAGACGGGCACGATCTCGATTGCCTGCACCAAGGGAGCGGTGGCCAAGGTCGCCCTCGATCCCGGGGCGAACGGGGGCAAGGGCGGTTCCGGGAGCAGGGCAATGAGCGATGGCTCGGGCGATTTCCTGGGCTACGAGATCTACTCGAACTCGGGAATGAGCACGGTATGGGGAATCGGGGCGAACGCCGTCACCGAGTCAGCCGCTCCGAGCACCAGCGCGGTCAACTATACGGCGTACGGGCAGATTCCCACCGCGGGTAGCAACCAGAACGTTCCGGCGGCAAGCTACAGCGATACGGTCAACCTCAGCATCAGCTTCTAGCCGTGACTGTTGAGCACGCCGGGAATCCCCGAGGGGATTCCCGGCAGATGCAGGAGCGAACGTGAAGAATGTGCTGTTACGCTGTCCGGCGGGTTGGGTGGCGATGCTCGCGCTGGCAACCCCAGCTCATGCGGCCCCTGCCAGCATCGCTATGAGCGCCACCGTCGCCGACGCGTGCGTGGTCACCAACTCATCGTCGATTGCCTTCGGGGTGCCGAGCACGGCCGCCAGTCAGAAAGTCGAGAAAAAGGGCACTATCTCCATCGCGTGCACGCGCGCTGCCGTGGCAAAGGTTGGTATCGACAGTCGCGGCATCCCGGGCACCGAGCGCTTGGGAAGCCTGGCCGTGACGGCCGGTTCGGGCGATTTTGCGGCCCACGGAACCCGCTCCGATTCCGGCCACTCTCCGGTCATCGGAAGCGGCCGGTCCCCCCTTGAGCAACCGGCGGCGCCGAGCCTCCCGCCGGTGAGCTTCACGCTATTCGGGACGGTGCTCTGCAATGTCGAGTTGAACTGCGCGCAGACCGGACAGAGCTGCGACGTTCGCTCCAGGTGCAAAACGTCCACGCCGCGGTCTTGCCCGGCTCACAACTGCGCCTCGGGCTTTGAGCCCGTAGCCGTCGAGCCCGAACAGAATGCGTGTAATGACGCGCTCCTGCCGTACGAGATCGACGCTGCGGATCCCGGGGTCTCAACGGCGGCCTCGGCGACCGCGGTGCGCGACGGGGCGATATACCACCAAACGGAGGGACTCTATGTATCAGTCGACTTCTAATCCGCGCGAGGGCCGCGCTGGCTTCCTCTCGGTCGTCATGAATATCGTCCGGCATCGCCCCCATCACCGGCGGCCCATCGCGCGCGGCCTTAAGATTGCAGCCGCCTGCTGGCTGCTGATCGCGCTTGGCGGAATAGCCTCAGCGGCCACCTTTTCGATCGATCCGGTGCAGGTCTACCTGTCCGGCAGAGATACCAGCCAGACGCTGACCCTGCACTACGACGGGACCGGACCCTCGCGTTTCCAAGTCGCCGCCTACGCCTGGGACCAAAGCGCCGACGGCGCCGAAGTACTGACGCCCACCAAGGACATCTTTTTCTTTCCCGTGCTGCTGACGATGAAGCCGGGCGAGGAGCACAAGCTGCGCGTCTCGCGGGCGGTACTGCCGGCCATCGCCGAGAAGACCTATCGGCTCTATATCGAGCAGTTGCCCCCGCCGCAGGTGGCGAGCAAGCCCGCCGAAGTGCGCTTTGTGACCAGGATGAGCCTGCCGGTGTTCGTCGAGCCGGTTAACGGGTCGGCCCAAGGCAAAATCGACAACATCACGCTGGCCAACGGCAAGTTGTCGCTCAGTATCGAGAACACGGGCAACGTCCATTTGAAGGCAAACACGATCCGAGTGATCGGACGCAGTGACGCGGAGCAGCCTTTTACTCGTCAGACGAGCGGATGGTATGTGCTGGCAGGTGAGCGGCGCGATTACCAACTCGACATCCCGGCCGGCGACTGCCGCAAGATCCACACCCTCAGTGTGGAGGTCGAGACGGAGCAGGGCGCCGCGGGGAAAACTTCGGCGGTAAAGGCGGACTTCACTCCACCGCCCGGTTCATGCGGATCACAGGCACAACAGGGAGCGACTTAAGGCGAATCAAATTCCCAGGCGCCGCGGCCTGGGGAAAGATTCCCAGATGGCCGCTCACGGACGATCGCGTGCTTCACGGCTCGGCAGGTTGCTCTCGCTCCAGGCGCTGGCGCTCGTCTGCTGGACGTGCCTGATGTCCTCGAGCGGCGCGGCCGCGGCCGATCAGCCCAACGGGCAGCGCGCCAGCTTCGACCTACGGCTCAACGAACAGGATAAGGGCGAGGCTTTCATCTTCCTGACCGGGGCGGATGTCTACGTCAAGGTCGCCGACCTGGAGCAAGCCGGGCTCACGGCTTTCAAGGGCAAGCGCATCACGATCGACGGCGACGAGTTCGTCCTGCTCTGCTCGCTCGCCCCCGACGTCGAGTACAAGCTCGACCAGGACCAGCTTCAGCTCAGCATCACCGCGCGCAGCGAGCATTTCGCGGCCAACACCATAGAATTGGGCTACGGCCACCCCCGCGGGATCTTCTACAGCAACGACCGCAGCGCGTTCGTCAACTACTCGGTCAACCTCAACAACTTCAATACGATCGATGCTTTCTGGGAGACGGGACTCGCCTTCGGCGACAACCTGCTCTACTCCAGCCTGGCGTTCAACGATCAGGGCCAGTGGGTCCGCGGGCTGACCAATCTGACGCTGAGCGATCGCAACAACCTGAGAACGCTCATCCTGGGAGACTCGGTCGCCACCCCCCTGGACCCGCTCGGCGGCGGCGGCTTTCTTGGCGGCGTGAGCTTCTCGCGCAACTTCTCGCTCGACCCGTATTTCATCCAGTTCCCGACCCAGAACGTGTCCGGCACCCTGACCACCCCATCGACCGTGCAGATCTACGTCAACGGCAGGCTGGTCCGTCAGGAGGAATTGCCGCCCGGAATGTTTCAGCTCAACGACATCCCGGGCACGCAGGGCACCAGCAACACCGAGGTCGTGATTCGCGACGCGTTCGGCAACCAGCAGCAGATAAGCGCGCCCTACTACGTGGCCAACCAGGTGCTCAAGCAGGGGCTGAGCGATTACAGCTACAACCTCGGCTTCGCCCGCAACGATCTGAGCACCAGCTTTCAATACGGCGAGCCCTCCTTCCTGATGCGCCATCGCTACGGCCTCACTGATACCCTGACCGGGGGGATGAGGGCCGAGGGCGACCGGCGCAGCATCAGTGCGGGGCCGATGTTCGATTTGCGGCTGCCGATCGGGCAAGCCGAAGCTTCGATCGCCGGGAGCGACAGCCACAGCCAGAGCGGGGCAGCCGCGTCGCTGGCGTATTCGTACCTCACCACGACTTATGGTGTAGGCGCGGCGCTTCGCGCGATGACCTCGCAATACTCGAACCTGAGTCTGACGCCGCAGGACGACCGGGCGCGGCTCCAGTTCTCCTCTTCGTTGAGCTTCCCGTTGACCTCACGCATATCGTTGGCGCTCCAGTATGCCTATTCGAAGTTTCGCGATGCCGGACTTCAGTCGCAAGCGGGCGCGTCGCTGAACATCCGGTTGGTGAACAAGCTGTCGCTCTTCATCTCGGCTTCCGACCTGATGCAGCATCAGGCGCCGTCCAACGCGCCGCAGGCATTTGTCAGCCTGAGCTACTTCTTCGGCGAAAACAGCACCGCGACGGTTTCGTACAACTATCAGAAGGGGACGGGCGACGCCGAAGCGCTCTCGCTCCAGCGGCCGCTGCCGCTCGGTCCAGGCTACGGCTACCGGGTCGAGGGCCAAACCGGGACTTCGCAACAGTTCAACGGCACCTTCCAATACCAGAACCCTTACGGCTACTACGAAGCGGACTACGGCCACGTCGGCAGCCAGGACATCTCGCGGCTCAACATTGCGGGCGGCATCGCCGCGATCGGCGGCCGCCTCTTCCTCACCCGTCCGATCCAGCAAGGCTACGCGCTGCTGCGCGTTCCCGACGTCGAAAACGTGACCGGATACCTGGACAACCAGGTGATGGGCAAGACCGATTCGAAGGGCGACCTGCTCATTCCCAACCTGCTCTCGTACTACGGCAATCAGCTCGGCATCGACGCCGAGAACGTGCCGATGGATTACGCCGTGGATGAGACCCGCAAGCTGGCCGCGCCGCCCTATCGCGCCGGCGCGGTAGTCGCCTTCCCGGTGCATCGCCTGCAGGCCTTCACCGGCAGCCTGGAAGTGGACGCGGGCGGCAAGCGGATCGTTCCGGCGCTGGGCGAGCTGACGGTCGCGGCCGACGGCAAGGAGTACCAATCGCCGATCGGAAATGACGGCGAGTTCTACTTCGAAGACGTTCCGGCGGGAACGTATCAGGCCAAGATCGATTTCAAGGAGGGCGAGTGCCGCTTCAGCGTCGACTTGCCCAAGTCCAAGGAATCATTCGTCAGAATGGGAACCGTCAAATGCGTGACCGGAGCAATCCTCTAGCATCAGGAATCAGGGTCAGAGCGCGACTGCTCGCCTTGGCGGCAGTGTTTGCCGTCGTGGCGATGGCTCCCTCCCCCGCGCTGGCCAAGTTGTACTTCTGTACCGTCTCCGCCACGAGCGAAGCCTTTGGAAGCTACAACGTCTTCGCGACAACTGCCCTCACAACCACCGCCACTGTTACAATCGCCGGATGCTTCGGTACGGGAATCGGCACGATAGCTATGAACCAGGGTCTGCATAGCTCCACCTTCAACCCAAGGGACATGGAGAAGAGCGGCGGTACCGATCTGCTCAACTACAACCTGTATACCAGCGCCGCTCACACCACGATATGGGGCGACGGCACCGGCGGCACGGCAACTGTCACCTTCACAGGGGACGGGACTTTCACCGCGTATGGCCAGGTACCAGCGGGCCAGAACGTGAGCGCCGGCACCAGCTACACAGATTCGGTCACGATAACCATCAGCTTCTAACGCGAGACTTGCCACTCCTCTGCACCCAGATGCCAGCGGCACTGTGAGAATGTAGCTGAGGGAACCGGACAGATCGATCAGACGAGCACCGGTCAGGTGAGCGAGCCGCGAAGGGGCGGCGCTCTTCTGGTGGGAAGGCGAGCCGGAACCGGCGCGCTTACCTCAGGCGCGGAGTGCTATTGAGGTGCCTTGGCGCCTGCCGGTTCTCACGCTCGCTGAGATGTCTCAGGAAGTTGAGCAGCACCCAGCCCACTCGCTCCGTCTCAAGCGGCTTGGAGCTGTAGAAGATCGCTCCTTGGGTGCGCGCGACCTTTTCGACGTCGGCGCTGTGTTTGGAGGCCACGTAGATGATCGGAGGCCGCGGCGCCAGCCGATTAATCTGGCTGAGGAACCATTCCCGCTCCTCGGGTGCCAGCACCTCGTCGTCCACCACCACCAGGCCGAGGTTGCGACTGAGCGCGATCTCGCATCCTGAGTCGGGATTTTCGGTTTTCTCCACCGTCCACGGAGGAGGGCAGTTCTTCGCGATCAGGTCATACATCGAAGGATCGCGACTAAGGAGCAGAATGACCGTGCCCGCAGCGGGTTGCCCCCGCCAGGATACTCCAGGGCGCCCGGTCTTCGGTGCGGTTTCGATCCGGCTGTTCGGTCTCAACGGCATAGTGTTCCCCCCGAATTCATCGCGGGTAGGCGTGCATCGGCCATGCCAAACTACGCCTGGGGCTTTCAGGGCGGGTTTTCAGATGGCGGCGAATCCTTTGGCACCATCGTCGCGGTTCGATTGGAGCCACTGATTCGAGTCGTTCGGAATCATATTTGCTACGTTGCTCTGACGGGGCAATCAGTAATGGAGCCGGAGAAGCCGTCTGAGGGCACGCAACCGCGTTATTTCAACCTCATGTCCGATCGCGACCTCGCCGCGATCGAGCCAATCCTGCAGGCGATAGTTCAGCATCGCGACGAGATCCTGGAGTTCTGGCACGGACTCTATGTGCTGCATTTGGGTCCAAAGCGCACGCTCTCGCGGAGCGAGTTTCTCCGCATCTACGGCGCCGACCTGGATGCGACGGTGAGCAATCTGCGGATCAAGGATTTCGCCGGCTTTTCCGCCGACCTCGGCCGCCTCGGCACTGCGCTGGCCGAGCGGCGGGTGCCGTTTGCCGAGTTGGTCGTCTCGATGCATCTGTTCGAGGAAAGCACCGCGCACGTGGTGCCGCCCGACTTGATGCACCTGCGCTATCCGACTTTCGACAAGCTCAGCCACTGCCGGATCATCGTGCTGGCCGACTCATATTTCCGCTCGCGGATGGCGGTGTCGGCGGCGCGCATCCGGTCGCTGGAGCAGGAAGCATCGCAACTGCCGAGCGAAAGCCGCAGCCGTTTCCACGGCCTGGTCGGCGGAAGCCCGGCGATGCGCAGGTTGTACGAGCGAATCGAGGCGACCGGGGCGACGCGCGGCACAGTGTTCATCGTGGGCGAGAGCGGATCCGGCAAGGAGCTGGTGGCGCGCGCGATCCACGAATGCGGGCCCAATCCGGAGCGGCCGTTCGTGGCGCTCAATTCCGCGGCGATTCCGCGCGAACTGGTCGAAAGCGAGCTTTTCGGCTACAAGCGTGGCGCTTTCAGCGGTGCCACCACTGAGTATCTCGGGCTCTTCCGCGCGGCCGAAGGTGGCACCTTATTCCTCGATGAAATTACCGAAATGAGCCCGGCAACGCAGAGCAAACTGCTGCGTGCGATCCAGGAACGCACCGTGCGCCCGGTTGGCTCCACTGCCGAGGTCGCGGTAAATGTCCGGTTGATCGCCTCCACCAATCGCGACCCCGAAGCGGCGGTACACGCCGGCGATCTTCGCGAGGATCTCTACTACCGCCTGCAAGTCAACGTGCTACGGGTGCCGCCGCTGCGCGAGCGGCTCGAGGACATCCCGCTCCTGGTCGAGCATTTCGTCGCGCTGTTCAACGAAAAACTTGGCGGCTCGCATACCGTGGTCGGAATCGAGCAGGCCGCGCTCGAGGCGCTGCAGCATCGCGAATGGCCGGGCAACGTGCGCGAGGTGGCCAATGCGATCGAGTCGGCATTCACCTTCGGCCGATCACCGATGATCACACTGGAGGACCTCCCGCCGCCCAACGTTCCGAGAGGCGGACTGCTGCCCGGCAAGGCTGAGCCGGCCGGATACATGCCGACCTTTGCCGAAGTCGAACGCGACATAGTGCGCCGAGCGCTCGAAAGCACGGGGGGCAACAAGGTGCAGGCCGCGAAGCTGCTTTCGATATCGCGCAAGAGGCTCTACGCGAAGATAAGGAAGTACGGGGTTCCGATGCACTAGGGGCGGTTTCTGCCGCCGATCGCGTCACACTGGTGCCTTCGGCACCATATCTAACGACAGTCCATCAAAGGTTCAGGGCTGTAGCATCGTCCGCCGCCACCCGCGATTGTGGCGTGTAAAGAGCTCGCGATCATGCAGCCGATTGGGCCGCATCTTCCAGAATTCGATTCGTTCGGGCTCCACCCGAAAACCCGTCCAGCCCAGCGGCCGCGGGATGTCCTTGTGGGCGAACTCGCGCTGGAGTTGCTTTATCCGGGCGACCAGCCATCGGCGTGCGACCAGCGGGCGTGTCTGCCTGGATGCGGTAGCGGCCAATTGATGGCCTCGGGGGCGGGTCTTCCAGTAGGCGTCGGCCTCTTCGTCCTTGACCTGAGTGACGCGGCCCTCGACGCGTACCTGCCTTCCGATCCGGCCCCAGTAGAAGGCGAGCGCGGCGCGCGGATTATTCGAGAGTTGATGGCCCTTTGCGCTATCGCTATTGGTATAGAATACGAAGCCCGGTCCGCCGAAGTCCTTGAGCAGCATGTAACGCACGGAGACGCGACCGCCACGCTCGGCAGTCGCCAGTGCCATTGCCTCGGGTTGCGCGATTCCCGCGCGCCGAGCCTGCTCGAACCATCGCTTGAAGCGGACTATCGGATTTGCCTGCGCCAATGCTTCACGCCATTTGACGCCTAGCCACCTAGCTTCTCGCCTTGTCGAGCAAGTAACGCGCCAGCCCCTCAGTACAGCTAACCTTTTAATCCTTTCGTATCTGAGCGCTACAGTTCGGCTGACAAGTCCGCGGCACATTCGATGCAGAGGACGCTAGAACAGGAGGACATTCCCATGACCTTCCCGCTTGTTGCCGCGTTATTGGTCGTTGGCGTGGCAATAATCTATATCGTGGTGCCAATCGCGTTGGACACTTACATGCGCTTTCGCGGACCGCGAGAGGTCACCTGCCCCGAGACCAAGGAGCCGGTGAGGATCCAGGTTGATGCGCGCTACGCAGCCGCAACGGCTGCGACTGGTTTACCCAAACTGAGGTTGGCCGAATGCACGAGATGGCCTCAGCGCGGCGACTGTAACCAGGATTGCGTCGAGCAATTGCCAAGGTGAGAGCGTACTGGGGGCGCCTTGACAGCGATACGGAGTTCATGATTCAAACGGCATCATTCAAACGGCATCAAATGTATCGAACAGAGCCATAGAGAAACTACACCAGTGCCTAATTCCCTTAGGTGGCGTAATGGCACGTTTGATGCGGGCGAGGCCGCTTTCTTATGGATGGGGCGAGTCGGCTTTGTTAGCGGGTGAGTTCGATTTCTTAGAGATGGCTGCGAATTAAAAAAGGGACAGGGGGACCTGAAAAAATGCGATTCTCACGAGTGGCAGGCTGGGTGGTTTTGGCGGTTCTCATCCTCGCGATATCGCCGGCGTCGGGTCTGGCGCAGGTCAAACCGGGAGACTTTATCGGCCCCGACAACGCCGAGAAGGTCAAGTCGCTGGTGTCGCCAGGCGTCTACCCCCGGATCCTGCATGGAATGACCATGAAAATCGAGCCGACCGAGCGGATAGAGTGGCCGCCGCCCTATCGGGAGGCGACCGAGAAGTATTCTCCACAGGTCAGCTTGACCGCGGACGGCAGGAGTCTGAGGGGGTATGTGGCGGGTGAGCCGTTCCCGATGATCGACGCCAACGACCCAGCCGCGGGCGTCAAGATCATGTGGAATGAGGTCTTCCGCGGGATTTCGACCGATGACTACGATCTGCGCTGGTTCGATTGCGACACCGTATACTGGGGCAAGAACAAAAAGTTCTTCGAAATCACGGACGAGCAAATCGGGCACTACGCGGGCTACAACGAAGTGGGCCGCACCGAGGTAGAGCCCTTGCCGATCGATCCCGATTTCAAGGTTACGGGCCGCTATTACTTCGCGCTGCTCTATCCCGTCCTCTCACCCGAAGACCAACGGGGAGTCGGAATAGTGAAGGCAATGTACGCTGATCCGGCCAAAGAGGACGATATTTGGACCTACGAGCCGGGGACGCGGCGGGTGCGCAGGCTGAACTACTCGATGATCGACAGTGCTGCCGGAGCACAAGCCTACAACCCTAACCACTACGAAGGCTGGAGCGGCAAACCCGAGGACTACGATTTCCGCTTCCTGGCCGAGAAGACCATGCTGGCTGCCGTGGACATACATCGCGGAGTTGACCCGCGCTGCCCGACTGACGGTGGCGCCAGTCACTGTCCGGATCCCTGGCAGTTGCGCCATATCTACGTGGTCGAGGGGCGCGAGCGCACCTCCCGGCTCTCCAGTCCGCTTTACAGCAAGGAAGTCATCTACATGGATTCTGAGGCCGACTTCCCGATGTACGTGGACATGTACGATCGGGCCGGGCAGCTTTTCGTCAACTACACTTCGTGGAACAACTACTCCGATCACGCGCAGCCTGATTCACGGGTTGCTATCTACCCGTTCAAGCGCCAGTTCCAGGTGGGCTCCTCGACCACCAATCTCCAGTCCGGGTTCTCGACCGTCTGCTACCATCCGTCACCGGACGCCCCGACGCACGAGTCCTGGTTCATCAACATGGGAGCCGTGGACCGCACTTGGTTCACGGCCGAGGCGATGCAGAAGGCCGCCATGGGCGGTCATGCCGGCGGCGGCGACTAGGACGTTGATGTCGGTGGACAAGGACTCTTTCAAGATCAGGGCGCTCGGAGGGCGAGAGCGCGGGGGAGCTCGGGGGAGCCGGCGCGCTGCTAGATGCGGCGCGTCGGTTCTCCACGATAGGCCGCGAACGCCAAACAAGGTCTGCGCGTCGGCCTCAAAACGGTCCGTTTTTTTTGAGTTGGATCAGATCAGGGGCAAAGCCGGGCCCAAAAAAGAGACAAAGATTACTTGGAAGGTCATAAATCATGGATAGCAATCATCACCGAATCGTCATCATTGGCGGTGGAACCGCGGGAATCGTGGTGGCGGCGATGCTGCGGCGTGCCGGAGAAAAGGACATCCTGATCATCAAGCCGTCGGCCCATCATTTCTACCAGCCAATCTGGACGCTGGTCGGTGCCGGATGCGTTCGCAAGGAATTCAGCGTCCGAGAGGAGAGCCGCTACATCCCCGCAGGAGCGCAATGGCTGAGGGATTCGGTGTGCGAGGTCGCGCCCGACAAACGGATGGTGGCGACCGGCGGCGGGGTTAAGGTGGGATACGACTTCTTGGTCGTCGCAGCGGGCATCCAGTACGACTGGGACGCGATCCCGGGTCTAAGAGAGGCGCTTGCGACCGACAGCGTTTCGACCAACTACCAATACAATCTCACGCCCAAGACCTGGCAACTGATCAGCGGCTTTCGCTGTGGGACCGCGCTCTTCCATATGCCGAGCAACCCAATCAAGTGTCCTGGCGCGCCGCAGAAGATCATGTACCTGGCTGCCGATCATTTCCGCAAGAAGGGGATCGCGGCGAAAGTGATTTACGGCAGCGGCACGCCCGGTATCTACGGGATCAAGGAATACGCCGCGGTCTTGAACCGGGTGGTGGAACGCTACGGAATCGACGCGCGCTACGGTCACGAGCTGGTGGAGATCGATCCGGGCCGCAAAGAGGCGCTCTTCGAGTGCAGGAACGATTCCGGCGCAAGGCGCGTGGTGATTCCGTACGACATCATGCACGTCGTACCTCCGCAGGTGGCGCCGGAGTTCATCAGGAACAGCCCGCTCGCCGATCGGCAGCAGCCGCAGGGATGGGTCAAGCTCGACAAGAGCACCATGCAGCATCCGGATTTTCCCGAGGTGTTCGCGCTCGGCAACGTCGGCAACACGCCCAACTCCAAGACCGCAGCTTCCGCTTGCAAGCAGGCGCCAGTGCTGGTGGCGAATCTTCTCTCCACGATCGCCGGCAAGGAGCCGGTCCGCCGCTACGATGGCTATGTTGCCTGCCCGATCGTGACGGGCTACGGAAAGATGCTGCTCTGCGAATTCGACTACAGCGGCAAGCCGACGCCGACCCTGCCCTTTATCAACACCTTCAAGGAGCGCTACGACATGTGGCTGCTCAAGCGCCACGGGCTGCCGTGGTTGTACTGGAACGTGATGCTGCGCGGGCGGGGCGTGCCGTTCGTGTACACGGAAAGGGCTCCGATCGCGACGGAGCAGGCGGCGGCCTTGCGCGCCTAGCGTAGCGGCGCGATTCGATCAGCCGGGCAGAGGGCGTTCAGCTCGCCGCGGGCGGCCTGAAGAAGGCGCACTGATGCGGCCCGATGCGCAGATCGGGCTCGGCGACGCCAACCGGCGCGTTCCACCAGAGCAGGTTGCCGCACGCGCGGCATCGTGCGTGATAGTGGCGCAACGGCAGGTCCGTCCTTTCAACCGGCGTGCTGGTCGCCGGCGTGTCGAGGTCTTCGCTCCGGCAGTTTGGGCATTTCATTTTCGCCTCTCCTGGTCAGGGCCGAACCATTCGAGCGCTGCTCAGTGCGGTCCGGACGAAATCGGATCGTCGAAGGATCGCAGCTACTTGGTTCAGCATCGTCCGTGCCACCTGCCCGAGCGTTGGTGAACTTGGCGCAAAAGGAATCTTGCCGAGTCCCGTCGATGTGGCGATCGGACACAAGCAAAAGCTCTCAGGACTTGAATCTCCAGGTTTTTCCGGGGTACAGGATATGCACACGAAGTGTTCACGGCGCGTCGGAGGGCGATCAGGAAAATGGAGAGCTACCAGGAGCTGTGTCCCGGTTTTCCCAAGGATGTCGAGGCGCTCAGGCAAGGTTTCCATCGCTTTGCCAAGGAGGTGCTGAGACCGGCGGCGATCGCGCTGGACCGCATGGATGATCCGCGCGACGTGATCGCGCTCGATTCGCCACTGCGCAAGGTCCTCAAGGCCGCCTACGGACTAGGTTACCACATCGCGGGGATGCCCAAGGAAATAGGCGGGCTGGGGCTGGGCGGTCTGGCGACGCACGTGATGATCGAGGAGTTGGCGTGGGGCAGCGTGGACCTGGCGCTCAGCATCCTGATCTGCGGCTTTCCGTTCACGGCCGCCGCGATGAGCGGCAATCCCGAGTTGTACGAGAGGTTCGTGAAGCCCTTTTTGGCCGACAAGGAGGGCGCGATGATTGGATGCTGGGCGATCACCGAGCCCCAACATGGCTCCGACCAGTTGCTGATCGGCAGCAGCGATTTTCGCAATCCCAAGCTGCGCGGGCAGGTGACCGCACGCGCACACGGCGATTACTACGAAATCAACGGCCAGAAGGCAGCATGGGTTTCCAACGCCACCCTGGCCACTCACGCCGCGCTCTACCTGACGGTCGATTCAACGCGCGGGCTGTCCGGCGGCGGCGTTGCCGTTGTGCCGCTCAACCTGCCCGGCGTTTCCAAGGGCAAACCGCTCGACAAGCTCGGCCAGCGCGCGCTCAACCAGGGCGAGATCTTCTTCGATAACGTCCGTCTCCCGCGTAGCTGCATGGTGATCGGTGCCGACGGCTACGAGCTGGCGCTGGCAAGGACGCTCACCATGGCCAACGGCTCGATGGCGGCGGCGTTCACCGGGGTCGCGCGTGCGGCGTACGAGGAGGCGTTCGACTATTCGCGCCAGCGCATCCAGGGCGGCAAGCCGATCTGCGAGCATCAACTGGTTCAGAAACGGCTGTTCGAGATGTTCACCAAGGTCGAGGCGAGCCGGGCGCTGTCGCGCGCTGCGATGATCCACAATCACGACGCGGCGATGCCTTCGCTGGAGCACGCGATTGCCGCCAAGACCTTCTGCACGCAGACCGCGTTCGAGGTTGCCAACGATGCGTTGCAGATCTTCGGCGGCAACGGACTTAGCAGGGAGTACCGGATTGAAAAGCTGTTCCGAGACGCGCGCGCCTCGCTGATCGAAGACGGCACCAATGAAGTCCTGAGCCTGACTGGCGCGCGCCATCTGCTGAACCGCGAGAACGGCGCGGCCGGATTGCAGGCCGCCACGAACTAGTGCCGTTCCGACTTGTTGGTCCTGACGCCGGCGGCGGCAACGAGCAGCCCAAGGCGGGAACTTATTGCGTAGTTTCAGGCCGAAAAAGTTGGAACGGTACCAGGAGAACGCAGATGCCGGAGCCCGAGCAGGTCGCCAAGGAGAAGGCGCCGGGATCGCAGCGCGCCGAGCCGCTGTTCGCGCGCCTGCACTTTGTGCCGCGCGTAATGAACCGGCCGCAGGCCTTTGTGGTCAGAAACCTGCACGGCTACTTTTCCAGCGCGCCGGGCTGGGTTCTTCTCACCACTCGCGGACGCACCACGGGACTGCCTCGCGAGGTTCTGCTTCCGTGCGTGCGGGCCGGCAGGCGGGTGATCGTGATCTCTACCTACGGCTGGCGCTCGAACTGGATTCGAAACATCCGCAAGAACCCCGCGGTCGAGATCACCTGGGGCGGCAGAAAAATCGCGGCCGGCGCCCGCGTGGTCGAGGACCTGGAGGAGAAGCGTGAGCTGGTTTCGCGCCATCCGTTCCTTCCTGCGGCACCCTTCGCGCCGCTGAATCTGCTCGCTCGAACGGTCTTGCGCCCTCTGACCGCCGCTTCCCTCAGGCTTTGGGTCTCGGCGCGCCCGGTGGTCGTGATCACCCCGCTGGCTCGGGCTGCGCGCGACGCGCAGCGGAATCCTCCGCCGCCCGCGACGGACAGGGTTATGGCCCCGAGCTGAGTCATGGAGGATCGCGAAATACTCGAGGTCCTGCGCCAGGTCTTCGATCCGGAAGTCGGAATAAACATCGTGGACTTGGGGCTGGCTTACGGCGCGCAGGCGACGAACGGCGGAATCGAGGTCGTCATGACGATGACCACGCCGGCCTGCCCGATGCACGGTTATCTCACCGGGCAGGTGCAGAGCCTGCTCGAGGAGAAATTTCCAGAGGCTGAATCCGTAGCAGTGCGCCTGGTCTGGGAGCCGTCGTGGGGGCCGCAAATGATGTCGCCGGGGGCAAGGAAGCGGCTCGGATGGGAATAGCGACGCGCCGGCGGCGCGGCTCCGCCTCCGACGCGCAGGCGATACGCATCAGCCCGCGCGGCCGGGCTTCTTGAGGGCTTGCTCGACGCCGGGCATTCTTCGCCCTTCGACCGTGAAGTCGCCCGCATTGCGTAGCGCGCCGCCCGCCGCGAGCAGGAAGTGCTGCGAGTGCGCGCCGCGGATCGCGGCGGGAAAGCCCATCGCGTCTTGCGCCAGGTTGACGGCGAGCTTGGTGAGGCGCAACACGAAGCGATCGGTCTGGGCGATTCGCCCGGCGAGCGCGAGACTCTCCTTGTCGAGATCGGCGCGCGGCACGACCTGGTTGACGAAACCGGCGCGCATCGCCTCGTGCGCGTCCATGAAACGGCTCTGAAACAGCACTTCCTTGGCTTTGCGCACGCCGATATCCCACGGCGCCGAGAAATACTGCGTGAGCGAGGGCAGGAACATCGCGTCGTCCGCCGCGACGATCAGATCCATCGCCGAGGCGATCATCCAGCCGCCGAAGATGCAGTAGCCATGCACCTGCGCGATGGTGGGCTTGGGCAAATCGCGCCATCGCAGCGGGTTGCTCAGGTAGAGATCCCACGAGCGTTTGTGCTGCTCGCGGATTCCGCGCCCGTAGGGGCGGTGGCGGGCGTCCTCGACCTCCTCGGGCGTGCCGAGGTCGTGTCCCGAGGAGAAATGATCGCCGGCGCCCGACAGCACCACCACCCTCACGTCGTCGTCGGCCATCGCTTCATTGAAGGCTGCATCCATCTCCTCGAGCATCAGGCGCGACTGGGCGTTTCGGTAGCGCGGGCGATTCAGTATCAGGCGCGCGATGCGGTCGTTCTTCTGGTAGATGATGTGACGGTACGGCACGTCGTCCCTCCCTCGCGATAGAGCCGCCGGCTTAAGCCGCATCGGCGCCCATCGCACGCTCCACAACCGTAGTCGATCCGCCGGCGCGTTGCACAACGCGCGCGATGCGTATCCAGGACGACGCGTCCCCACACCCCGGGCGGGAAAGGCAATTGCCCCCGTCTTCCGGCCCGGGACCGCCCCGCCCCAAGGCGGCAGGGCGGCATCGTTCTCGGCGGATTGCCGCTCGGGCTCGGCTGTTACGGCACGGAGTCGGGATTCACGAAGTCGGGATTGAAGGTGTGGATCTCGGGCGCCGCGAACACGTCTTCGGAAACTTCCCGGTTCAGCTCCCCGCTGGCCTCGGCCTGTTGGGCGCCCCGCTGCTCTTGTCTCAATTCCTTGAAGCGCTGGTAGTTCTGTTCGCTTCCCGCGTACATGCATTGGCAGACGTATGGATCCGCGAACCAGTAGTGGATGCCCTTCGGGTCAAGCGTGCGGCTCATCGCCAGCGGCTCGAGCGAGTTGAGCTCCGCGCGTTGCTGGTCGCTCTGGGCGGGGATGCGCTTGAAGCCGGCCTGCTCCAGAAGCGGTTCGGCGATCTCGGCGCGATGGCTCTGCTCGGCGTTCACGTTCGCCCGCCAGAGTCCGCATCCGGCCTGCGAGGTCGCGAGAATCACACCCGCGAGCGTCCAGACGATGTGCGGCCGGGGTGTCACTCTGACGCGCAAAGGTTTACCCATCGCCTTCTCTTGATAGCACCGGAACCGGCGCAGCGAAACAGCAGCGGGATGCTTATTGATCCTTGCACAAGTTAGTGGCACGGAATTCTGCTCCGGCGCGGCTGCTTCTGTCAATGCCGCGCGCGTGTCTGTGTCATAAACATAGGAGATGTCCGGGGCATAAACATTTAGAGATGTCCGCCGGAGGGAGTAGAGCCGCGCGATGGAGAACATCGAGCGGCAAGTGCGGCGGGAGGCGAGAGCGATGACCCGGCGGGAGGTGATCACCAAGGCGTTGGTGGGGCAGTTGAGCTGGATCCAGGCGGCCGAGGTGCTGGCGATCAGCGCGCGGCAGATGCGGCGGATTCGCTGGGCGGTGGAGCATCATGGGCTGGAGGCGGTGATGGACCGGCGCGGCGGGCGGCCGCGGCGCAAGCGCATCAAGGCCGCCACGGTACAGATGCTGTGCCGGCTCAAGCGCGACATCTATCCCGACTTTTCCCTGCGGCACTTTTATGAGCAGGTCACCGAGAAGCATGCGCTCAAGGTCTCCTATAACTGGCTGCGGCTGATGCTGCAGGAAGCAGGAGTGGTGGAGAAGGAGCCGGCGCGGGGCAAGTACCGGCGCCGACGCGAGCGCCGGCCGATGGTCGGCATGCTGGTCCATCTCGACGCCTCGACCCGTGAGTGGATCGCCGGGCTACCGATGCGGGACCTGGTGGTGGCGCTGGACGACGCCGACGGGCGCATCCTGTATGGCCAGTTCTTCGAGCAGGAAGGCACCGCCTCGACCTTCGCCGCGCTGGAGTCGGTGCTGCGCAACTTCGGCCGCTTCTGCGAGCTCTACACCGACCGCGGCAGCCACTTCTGCCATACCGAGCGGGCCGGCGCGGGACCGGCCGAGGAGCAAAACGGCCAAGTCAGCCAAGCCCTGCGGGCACTCGGCATCCGCCAGATCCTGGCCCGCTCGCCGCAGGCCCGCGGTCGCAGCGAGCGCGCCTTCGGCACCATCCAGGGCCGCCTCCCGCAGGAGCTGAGGCTCAACCATATCGCCGATTACGCCGCCGCCAACCGTTACCTCAAGCAGGTCTTCATCCCCGACTTCAATCGCCGCTTCACGGTCAAACCGGCGCAAAAGGAAAGCGCCTTCACCAAGCTCGGCGGGCTTGAACTGGAGCTGTTGCTCTCCAGCCGCTATGAGCGGGTGGTCCGCAACGACAACACGGTTACTTTCAGAGGGCTGATTGTGCAGTTGCCGACCACCAGGCAGCGGCTGCATTTCGTGCGTTGTCCGGTGACCGTCCACCAGTTCTCCAACGGCAGCTTGGGCGTCAGCTACCAGGGCCGTCTGCTGGCCCGCTACGACGCACAGGGCCAACCACTCCACCCCGCCGCCGATAAGGAGCGCGCCGCAACCGCGCAGCAGCTGGGCCGGCCAAAAAATGCCGTCCCAGCTCCTGCAACGCACTTGCGGACGCGGACCCAAAATCTACATTTTCCCGCCCGCGCTCCAGCTCCGCATGAGAGCGCAGGCGAAAAAATGTTGACCACACCAACAACCCACGACCCAAACTCAGGAGGCCTGCCAACGTGCCCAACTCCAATCCAGTGAGCTCGTTCAAGCGGACATCTTTAAATGTTTATGAGACGGACATCTTTAACTGTTCGCGACATGCCGCGCGCGTGTCTGGCGCGCGCGAGGAATCCCCGGCTCTTAGTGGCGCGCGCGTCCCTGCCCGCGATTTCTGTGGAGGGCGGGCAGTCGCCACCGGCGCGGGGACGCCCGCCCCACTAGGTAGTATCCGGGATTCTTCGCACGGCATCGCCCCCGGCGCATGCCACGCGCGAGAATGACATACCAAGGAATCGAGTAAGAGCAGAATTGCCACTATGATATGGGGGGCTCAATAGCGTCCGGCGAGCGACTGGCCCGTGGCCTGGTCGAGCGCCGCCTTGCTAACCGAGAATGCGTAGAGCGCCTGCACATAGGTGGCATCGTCTTCGGTATATTGTCGTTCGGCCTCGGTGAGTTCGACGATGTTTCCGAGTCCCGCGCTGTAGCGTTTGTCGGCCAGTTCCAACTCCGCCCGCGAGGCCGCCAGTGCCGACTCCGCGCGATGGATGCGATGGACTGAGGTATCCCAGTCGAGGAAGGCGTCCTTGACTTCCAGGTAAATCCGCTGCTGCAAGTCGTCAATCGAATGGCGAATCGCGGCCTGGCGCAGCTTGGCCTCGGCCACCTGATGTTCGGTGAGGAAGCCGTTGAAGATCGGCCATGTGACCACGATTCCCACGTCGAAGTTGTTGGCCGCCGGCAGACCTTGCCCGCGCGCACTGTAATCGGCTGTTCCCACGACCGTCGGCAGGTAGTCGCTGCGATACTCAGTGATTATCGCGCCCGCCGCGCGCACCTGCTCGGCGAGCATCTTGAAGTCGGGGCGCAGGCCAAGCGCGGTCTTGAAGTACTCGGGTATCGAACCGGTGGCGTTGTGATAGGCAAGCACTTCGGCAAGCCCATAGTCGGGCGCGTCGGGCCCAAGCCCCATCACGTTGTCGAGGGCGACCTTTGCCTTGGCGACGTCGTTCTGTGAATCGAGCAGGTGAACACTCGCTCGCGCCAGCTCGGCCTGGGCGGTCGAGAACGTCGATCTGGGGAACCAGCCCCGCCTGCGCCTTGAGGTCCGACTCGTGCAGATGCTCCTGGCGCTGCTCGACGGCCTTTTCGTAGACCTTGACGATCTGTTCGGCGGCGAGCATCGCGAAGTAGCGTTGCGTCGTTTCGTAGATCAGGTCGAGGTCGGTGAAGGCCAAGCGATCCCTCTCTGAGGCGGCCTCGGCGCGGCGCTGCTCGACGTAGCCCCGCGCGCGGCCGAAGTCGAGCAGGTACTGGAACGCGGATGCGCCGGCCAAATAGTTGTCGTCGGTCTGCGAGGATGGTCCCGTTTTGTACTCGTTGCTGCTCGCGATTCGCGGGAAGCCCGGCAGGGACAGATAGCTGGTATCGCCGACGCCGTTGTGAGTGCTGCGCAGGTACTCGGAGCCGCCCAGCACCTGCGGCATCATCATCGCGCGGGCTTGCCCCACTACCTCGCCGGCCGCTGCAGTGTCGGAGGCGATGGCCAGTCGCGAGGGATTGTCGCGCAGCGCCAGCTCGATGGCGCGCCCGAGGGTGAGTCGCTCGCCGTTCTGGATCGGAGCATCGGCCGCGTTCGCGCGCGGCAGGCAAAGTACAAAGCTGCATAGCGTCGCGGCGATGAGCGCGCGACCGGGACGATTGGCCATTGTCGGGTTCTCCTGATCGTTAGCAGGGTGTTGAAAAACCAGCATCAACTATCCGTTTCGAGTTTAAGCGTTTCAACACCCTGCGTGAAAACCGGCTTCTTACCTACGACATCTCCCCCTCTGGGGGAGACAAGAGAGAGGGAACAGGCGTTGAAAATTATTTTTTCAACAGCCTGTTAGTGCTTCGACCCATGCGTAACCGCCGGGCAGCCTGCGGAATCTTTTTCCGCAGAGCCTGCCGGTGCATGGCGGCTTTGCTCGATATCGCGCCAACGGCGCGAAGCATGCCAGCCCAGGGCAACGCCCTGGGTATCATGCCGCTCAAATTCCATCCGCCCTGAAGGGGCGGAGGCAACTCCACCTTCAATCCCATACAGCGATTGCGGCATGGGAGATCCTCGCGCCCTTTCAGGGCGCGCGATCTTAAACGGCTCCCGCAACCCAGGGCGTTGCCCTGGGCTGAACTGCATCGGCGCTTTCAGCGCCGACCCCTTTTCGGCACCGCCCCAGCAAAATTCCATCCCAACTGCCTGTGAGACTGCTTCCAGCGTCCTGAGTCTGAAGTTCGATGACAAACAAAGCCTTGCGTTTCCTCACATTTCTGCCGAAACATATGCTGCGAATTTGTAACTCAGAACCCCCACCCTGCCCTTCTCCCACAAAAGAGCGCGGGGGAAGGAAGAGACAGCCGCTCCGAGCCGATCCGTACACATGACTAGCATCGCTAGCGAACGGAGGCCAGCGTCGGGCGTCCGGCGGGCAGCGCAAACCCTTGCACCGTCACCGGCCTGACTTGCTCGCCTTCGGTGAGCGTCGGGCTCGCGGTGCTGACGATCTGCTCGTTGCCGGCGAGTCCCGACGTGATCTCGACGTAGTCGGTCGTCGCGATTCCTTCCTTGACCTGCCGCTTGCTCAAGCGCCCGCCGCTGACCACGTAAACGAAGCTTCCCTCGGGGCCGCCGGCGACGGCAGCGGGCGGAACTTCGAGCGCGGCGCGATGGCGCTTGAGCTCGAGCGTTACGTTGGCGTACATGCCGGGATAAAGTTCGTGACGCGGGTTATCGATATCCACTTCGGTGAGCATTGTGCGGGTTGACAGGTCGAGCGAGGTGGCGAAGCGGGCGACCGTGCCCTCGAACTCGCGCCCCGGAAATTCGGATAACGTCAGCGTCGCCGGCATCCCGCGCCGAATCAGGCTGACCTCGCGCTCCGGCACGTAGGTGTAGGTGCGCAACTTGTCGATCCTCGCAACCGTGAGGACCGGCGTGGAGTTTCCCGATGGATGCACCGAGAGCTCGGAGGGGGCGCGCGCCGACTGCTCGCCGACCGCCTTGATCAGGGCTCCGGGATCGACGTAGCGGGCCGTGACCACTCCGTCGAAGGGCGAAATGATGCGCGTGTAGGACACCATCGCCTCCAGCTCATCGACCTCGGCCTTGGCCTCCAGGAACTTGCCGTAAGCGACATCCACGTCCTGTCGCGCGACCAGCCGCCGGTCGCTTTTCCAGACGTTTTCCAGGCGGTCGTAGCTGACGCGTTCGACTTCCAGGCTGGCGCGAGCCCGCTCCAGACGCTGCTGCAGTTCCGGCACCTCGATCTCCGCGAGCTCCTGGCCGGATTTTACCCAATCGCCCTTGTCGACCGAGATGGTTTTCAGATAGCCGGTTACCTTTGCGAACAGCGAGGACTCGTAGAACCCGACCAGGTCCCCGGGCAGGGTGATCCGGAGCACCGCATCGTGACGCTGCGGAGTGATGACCACCACCGGCGGCACGTGCTGCTCGCCCGCGGGGTCGGAAGGCCGGCCGCATCCGAGCAGCGCGGCGGCGAGCACGATTGCCACGATCCGACGCGCGCTCATCGGTTCACCCCGCGGCGCGAGTAGAACAGTTCGTAGACCGCCGGTACCAGGACCAGGGTCAAAACGGTCGAGACTCCCAGCCCGCCGATCGCCGCGCGCGCCAGCGGCGCGGAGGCTTCGGAGCCGGCGCCGAACTTGAGCGCGATCGGCAGCAGCCCCGCGATCGTAGCGAGCGCCGTCATCAGGATCGGGCGCATGCGGATGCGTGCGCTTTCGACGACCGCGCGCCGCAGAGCTTGTCCTTGGCGCCGCCGTTGATTGGCAAAATCGACCAGCAGAATCGAGTTGGAAACGACAATCCCTACCATCACGATGATTCCCATGAACGATTCGATATTGAGCGTAGTACCGGTCAGGAGCAGTATCCAGACCACTCCGATCATTCCCATCGGCACCGCGAACATAATGATCAACGGGTCGAGGAACGAGCGGAACTGCGCCACCATCACCAGGTACAGCAGCACCACTGCCATCGAGAGTCCGAAGCCGAAACTCTTGAACGACGATTCCATCGCCGAGACCGAGCCTCGCACGTCCACCGACACCTCGTGCGGCAGTCGGTAGCCTTTGAGCAGCTTCAAGACCTCCGCCTGGGTGCCGCCCATGTCGTCGCCGCGCGGTGAGACCAGCACGTCCACCGCGCGCTGGATGTTGTAATGGTCGGCCTCGGCGGGATGCGCCTCGTGCGTGATGGCTGCGACATTGCGCAGCAGAAGCGCGTCCTGCGGTGAATGGTCGAGGGCCGAAGCGCGCACCGGGATATTGCGCAGGGTTTCGATCGAGTTGATCGCGCTCTCCGGGTACTGCGCGGTCAGGAAGTAGTCGTTGCCGGTTTCAGGGTCGATCCAGATCGACGGCGCGATCATCTGGTTGGAGGTGAGCGCGGTGATAACGTTGGTCACGACGTCTTTCTGGCTGAGTCCAAGCCGCGCCGCCTTGACGCGATCGACCTTGATGTCGAGCGTCGGATAGCCCGACTCCTCAGGAACGAAAGCTTCGGAGACGTCCGGCAGTGTCCTGATTTTCTTTCGCAGGTCGACTGCTACCTCGAACAGTTCCTTGTAGCTCGGGCCGCTGAGCTGGACATCGATCGGCGCGGCAAGACCGAAGTTCAGCACTGCGTCGATGATGCTCCCGGATTGAAAGAAAGTGCGCACCTGCGGGAGACGCGCCGGCAGTTCATGCTCGAGCTCGTCCATGTAGTACCAGGTCGAATGCTTATGGTCCGGCTTCAGGCTGACCATCACGAAACCCGAGTCACTGGCTGCGTTGGGCGAATAGATCGACGAAAATCCAGGGGCCAGCCCCAGGTTCGATACCACCATCGATAGCTCGCCCGGCGGAATCAGTTTGTGGATGAGATCTTCCATTTGCCTGGCGAGATCTTCGGTCACCTCGATACGCGAACCCAGCGGCGCGCGGAAGTTGATAATGAACTGGCCCGCGTCGGTGCGCGGGAACAGCTCGGTCCCGATCAACGGGAACATTGCCATCGACAACACGAACAGCGCCGCGATCGCGCCAATCACGGCGGGCTTATGGTCGAGCGCCCGATCCAGCATCCCCTCGTAGCGATGCGCGAGCCGTTCGTAGGCGCGGATGAAGGCCGCGAGCGGCCCGCGCGCCGCGCCTTCTTCCTCCGCCCTCGCTTCCTCGACCGTCAGGAACCGCGCGCAGTAGATCGGAATCACCGACATCGCGACGACGTACGAGGCCAGCATGGAGAGCACCACCGCGAGCGCGAGCGCGCTGAACAGGTACTTCGTAACCCCGAACAGGAACAGCACCGGGAAGAACACGATGATGGTGGTGACGGTGGAGGCCAGCACCGCCAGCGCCACCTCTTCGGCTCCGTCCTTTGCCGCCTGGCCGGGCTCCTTGCCGGTTGCGAGGTGCCGGTTGATGTTTTCGAGCACCACGACCGAGTCGTCCACCAGACGGCCGATCGCCAGCGCGAAGCCGCCCAGCGTCATGATGTTGATCGTTTTGTCGGCCATGTAGAGCCCGAACGCGCCGGCCAGGATCGAGAGCGGTATCGAGAGGAAGATCGCCAGCGTGGAGCGGAAGCTGCCCAGGAAGATCAGGATCATCAGCGAGGCCAGCACCGCGCCCGAGGCGGCCTCGTGCTCCAGCGCATCGATCGCGGCGCGGACGTAGGTGGACTGATCGAAAATCGAACGGAGCTTCATCCCGGCAGGCAGGCCGGTGACCCTGGGCAGCAGATTGTGCACCCCGTCCACCACCGCGATGGTGTTGGCATTGCCCTGCTTGAGCACGGGAATGTAGACCGAGCGCTGGCCGTTGATGCGCACGATATTCTGCTGGATCTGGGCGGAATCCTCGGCGTGGCCGATGTCGCGCACCAGCACCGGCGCCTGGCCGGGCCCGACCTTGACCGGCACATCGTTAATGTCGTCGGGGTTCCCGATCATGCTGTTGGTATAAATGAAGTAGTCAGTGGCGCCGATCTTGGCGTCGCCCGCCGGAATGATCAGATTGGAGTCGTTGAGCGCGTGCACCACGTCCATCAAGGTCAGGCCGCGCGCCTGGAGCGCCTCGCGATTGACGTAGACCATGATCTGGCGATACTTGCCGCCGAACGGCGGGGGCACCGAGGTGCCGGGCACGGTCGCGAGCTGGTTGCGGATGTTGTACTGGGCCTGGTCGCGCAGTTGCGCCTCGCTGAAGCCGGTGCCCGACACGGTCACCAGCGTCGCGGGCAGCGAGGAGGCGTCGAACTTCAGCACCAGCGGCGGCAGCGTGCCGGGCGGAAGGTGGCGCAGGTCGGCCATCGCGAGGTCGGCAAGCTGCGCCGCGGCCGTGTCGATCTGAGCCGAGGGATGGAAGAACACCTTGATGATGCTGACGCCGGGCAGCGAGCGCGACTCCATATGCTCGATATCACTGCCGAGCGTGAAGAAACGCTCGAAGCGGGTTGTGATGTCGCGCTCCATGTCCAGCGGCGGCATCCCGGGATAGAACGTCGCCACCACCACCGCCGGGATCTTCAAATTGGGGAAGACGTCGACGGGCATCCTGGCGAAGGCCGTCACGCCCAGGATGGCGGCGATCAGCGCTCCCACGATTACGGCGTGGGGGTTTCGTAATGAAAAACTCGGCACCTAATCTGAACCTCGAACGGCTTCGCCGGATACGGTCGCGGCGAAGGCTGAAATCCCTGATGATCCGACTTAAGCGGCACTCGGCCCGCAGGAGTCTGCGAGGGAAAGAGGCTAAAGAGTATAGGACCGCGGGTCGTCTGCGCCGCGTGCCGAACTTGCGGATCCGGGACGCAGCAATAATCGGTGCGGGAAAGGCACTCTGAGCCGTTCGGCAGACGCCTTGCGTAGAGCGAGCAGGCTGGCGGGTATGATCCCAGGGTCAGACCGGCCGGCATCGCACGCATCGGTGGGTGGCGCAATCTGCGCCAAGGCCCCGTCGGCGACCTCAAGACTCAGATGGCGGTCAAATTCGCGCTCCACTTGCGCGAGGCTATGTGCCGCGGTGATCCCGCCGGCACGCAACGCCGGCGCACGGAGGCAAAAACAGACTGAAGCCAGGCTCAAGCCCGCGGCCACGAGCGCTATGAATGCGCTGCCGTTGGGACCGGCAGGGTGCGGAAAAACGATTTTCGAGTAGAGACACTTCTCCGGTGGCATAAGCACCCTGGATGAAAACTGGCTACTTTCCTCAGGAAGAGAGGCAGCAGGCTGCGGAAAAAGTTTCCGCAGCCTGCTGGTGACGGCAACCGCTTGCTTTGCGCCCCTTACAGGTTTTCAGGAACCTCGAGCGCCCTTTGGATTCGTGACCATGGAACGTCCTCGCCGATCTCCAAGTCTTTGAGGACGCGATCCACTCGCCCCTCATGCTCCATATACCCGTCTTCCGAAACTTGGCTGTTTTCTTCGGCGCTGTACTCCTCGTTCCGCTCATCGAGCCCTTTCGTCTGCTCGAGCTTTTCGATCAATTCGGCCTTCTGCTCGGTGGAAAGAGCTTTCGGAGGGACCCAAAGCGAGTGTTCTATCTTTGCTTCAGAGACCTCGAAGCCATGCTCCAAGTCCCTGGCCCGACGGTCGGCCTTGTACGCCTGCACAAGGGCGTCCTCTGCCTGTGCCGGGTCCGCGGTCTTGTCAGCGGCGATGGCTTCGTCTTGGCCCTTTGCTGTCTCGAGCTTTTGGATGAGTTGCGCTCTTTCTTGTGCCGACAGTTGGCTCTGTGCGCACGCGGATATCGGGAGCGCCACGATACAAACTCCGAGCGCAAAACCTGCGTGTAACACCGCAGTAGCGATTCGTTGCTTTGTCATTTTCTAGTCCTCTTGTATCTGAAAAGTGCATCTAAAGCTTTGTTCCCCGACGTCGATTTTGGCGTGCGGACGCACCCACGGACGCCGGAAACCAGCCGTTGATTTCGGGGACTAGAGAAGCGGGTCTTGGCCACCCGAGCGGGCAGAACCAAGCTTGAAGCGTAGCAACAGACGTATAAGCGAGACGGGAGACACCGGCTCGAAGTCTAGCCGAGGCTCGACCGTGGCTTCGTCGTTGACGGGCATCAGGAGCGTAGACACAACGGCTCCATCCGCGATGCGCCCGGCCGGGCCGGCCTCGGGCTGAGCCTCAAAGATATGACGCTCGATCGAACCACGGACGTCGGGTATCCGTACGTGATCGGTGAACTGATGGGTCAGCCGCACCGGAACCACCAACAGAATCAACAGACCCAGCAGGCTCAGCACGCAGCCCATCGGGTGGATAGGAGCGGCGACCCTCACGCCGCCAAGATGGAAACGATCGATCATCGCTTTTGAACAAATAGCACGTAGCGACTCAAAGCTCAAGACGGAATCACATAAGGAGCGCTTCGGCTGGAGCCGAAGTTTCGCGACCCTCACTGCGCCGATTGCTCGGTGCCGCGTTGTTGACCGTCGGTTATGACTCCCGGCACGCCGTCGAGCGGGGTCGCGAGCGGGGCGAAGACCGGGCGGACCTTTTCTCCCTCGTTGAGCGCCGGGCTCATGGTGGCGACCACGGTCTCCGAGCCGTTGAGACCGGAGGTGATCTCGACGAAACGTGCGTCGGTGATTCCCAGGCCGACGGGTACCTTGGCCAGGGTGTTGTCGCGGACCGCATAGACGAAGCCGCCATTCTCACCGATGGTCTCGACCGACCGCGCGGGCAACTGGACGGCGTTGCGATGGCGCACGAGGTCCAGGGTCACGTCGGCGTACATCCGCGGATAAAGTTCGTAGTTGGGGTTATCCAGGTCGATCTCGATGAGCATGGTCCGCGTCGCCACATCGAGCGATCTGGTATAGCGCGCCACTGACGCCTGCAAGGGTTTGTCGTGAATGCCGCGGACACTAATCCGCGCTGGAGTCCCGACCCGCACGAGCGCTGCCGTTTCCTGAGGCACATAGGCGTAGCAGCGCAGCTTGTCGATGCGCGCCATGGTAAGGATCGCGCCGCCGCCGCCGACATGGCCTCTGGAACCTTCGATCGCGCTGGGACTGATGGTAACCCCCTCTCCGGAAATTTCGAAGTCACTGCCGCCCGAGCGAACCAAGGCGCCGGGGTCGGCGAAGCGGCCGGTTATGGTCCCGTCAAAAGGCGCGACTATATGAGTATAGGAAAGCATGGTTTCGAGTTCGCCGGTGACCGCCTGCGCCTGCGCCAACTCGCTATAGGCGATGTCGACGGTCTCCTCGGCGACCAGCCGCGGATCGCTGTCGCGCACCTTCTTGAGGCGTTGGTAGGTGAGGCGCTTTATCTCCAGGTTGGCCTGCGCGCGCTCCAGGTTTTGCCTGAGCTCGGGTACCAGGATCACGGCGAGCGTCTGGCCTTTTTTGACCAGGTCGCCCTTGTCCACCGAGACCGAATCGACATAGCCCGTGACCTTGGCGTGCAGCGCGCACTCGTAGTATCCGACCAGGTCTCCGGGAAGCGTTATCGATTTGATCGCGTCGCGGCGAAGCGGTTTGATCACCATGATGTTGCTGGGAACCTGCTGCGCGGGCACCTCGCGGGCGCGCGTGGGCTGTCCGCAACCCGCCAGCACCAGCACCAGCACCAGCACCAGCACCAGCACCAGCACCAGCACCAGGAACAGGATGACAATGCTATTGCGCGCTCGATTCACCGGCTTTTCCTCTCGCGTAGAACAGTTCATAGACACATGGCACCAGGATGAGCGTCAGTACGGTCGAGACCGCCAGGCCGCCGATCGCCGCCCGCGCCAGCGGCGCGGAGGCCTCCGAACCCACGCCAATCTTGAGTGCGATCGGCATCAGGGCTCCCACTGTGGCCAGCGCCGTGATCAGGATCGGCCGCATCCGGATGCGTGACGCCTCCACCACGGCGGCGCGCAACTCCTGCCCGCCCCGATAGCGATGGTTGGTAAAATCCACCAGCAGGATTGAGTTCGAGACCACGATGCCCACCATCAGGATGATGCCCATGAAGGACTCGATGTTGAGCGTGGTGCCGGTCGCCAACAGGGTCCACATCACCCCGATCAGCCCCATCGGGACAGCAAACATGATGATGAGGGGGTCGAGGAAGGAGCGGAACTGCGCCACCATCACCAGGTACAGAAGCGCCACCGCGAGGATAAGGCCGAAGCCCAGGCTCGAAAACGACTTCCCCATCATCGCGACCGACCCGCGGTAGTCAATCCGATAGTCATGAGGCAGCGCGAAAGTGGCCAGCCGACGCTGGATCGCCGCCTGGGCGCCACCCAAGTCGCTGCCCTTGGGATTGACCATGACGTTGACTATGCGCTGCACGTCGTAATGGTCCGCCTCGCCGGGAAGGCCCTCGTGCATCACGTCGGCAACGTTACGCAGCAGGATCGCGTCCGGATGGCCTTCGGAGCTCGTCCGGTGTCTCACCGGAATATCCAATAGCGTGTCCGAAGAGACGATATTGTTCTCCGGGTACTGGACCGTGAGAAAGTAGTCGTTGCCGTTCTTGCGGTCGAGCCAGATCGAAGGTGCGATCATCTGGCTCGAAGTAAGTGCGGTAATGACGTTGGTTATCACGTCTCGCTGCGTGATGCCGAGCCGTCCCGCCCGTACCCGGTCGACCCGGATGTTAAGCGTGGGGTAGCCGGCTTCCTCCGGGATGAAGGCGTCGGCGACCTCGGGCAGATCCGCAACCGCCCGCTGAACTCCATGGGCGAGCGCAAACAGCGGCTTGTAGTCCGGTCCCCTCAACTGGATATCGATTGGCGCCGCGGCGCCGAAGTTCAGCACCGCGTCGATGATGCTGCCCGAGGTGAAAAAGGTGCGCACTGCCGGCACCTGGTCGCGCAGCGCCCGGCGCAGCCGTTCCATGTAGTACAAAGTCGATCGCCGATGGCCGCGGTTGAGGCTGACGAGGATCTCGCCGGTGTCCTCGCTCGCGTTGGTCGAATAGATGGCAGTGAAACTTGGATTGAGGCCCAGGTTGGAAACCACCATCTCGAGCTCGTCCGGCGGAATCACACTCCGGACTACCGCTTCAACCTGGTGCGCATAAGCCTCGCTGACTTCCAACCGCGAGCCGAGCGGCGCCCCCATCTTGATTGCGAACTTGCCCGCGTCGGTGGTCGGGAAAAGCTGCGTGCCGAGCCTCGGGTACAGCGCCATGCTGACAAGGAACAGCGCCGTGAGTGCGCCGATCACCCCAAGCTTGTGGTCGAGCGCGCGGCGCAGCGCGACCTCGTACCAGCGCGCAAAGCGCTCGTAGCCCCGGTTGAACCGGGCGAACAATCCCCGAGCGCCGCGAAGCGGACCGGGCGCACCGCTGTCCGTCCGCGCGTCGGCCGCGTCGAGTTCTTCCACGCTTTCCAAGGCGCGAGCCTCCTCGACCGTGAGGAACCGCGCGCAGTAGAGCGGGATGATGGTCATCGCGACCACGTAGGAGGCCGCCATCGCCAGCACCACCGCAAGCGCCAGCGCGCTGAACAGGTACTTTGTCATCCCGAACAGGAACGTGACCGGGAAGAACACAATGACCGTCGTGATCGTAGAGGCTAGCACCGCAAGGTCGACCTCTTCGGCTCCCTTGCGCGCCGCCTGCGTCGGTTCTTCGCCTGCGGCCAAGTGGCGATTGATGTTCTCCAGCACCACCACCGAGTTGTCGACCAGGCGCCCGATGGCGAGCGCGAAACCACCGAGCGTCATGATGTTGATGGTCGAGTCGTTCATGTAAAGCCCGAAGCCGCCGGCCAGGATCGAGAGCGGAATCGACAGGAAGATGGCGACCGTGGAGCGAAAGCTGCCCAGGAAGATCAGGATTATCAGTGCGGCCAGTACGGAGCCCAATACCGCCTCGTGCTCGAGCGCGTGCACCGCGTCAAAGATGTAGCCGGACTGGTCGAAGATGGCCTTGAGCTTCATTCCCGGCGGCAGCCCCACGATGTTAGGCAGCAGGTTCTTGACCCCCTCGACCACCGAGATCGTATTGGCACCGGTCTGCTTGAGCACCGGGATGTAGACCGAGGGCTGACCATTGATCAGAACCTTGTTGTATTGAATCCGGGTGCTGTCTTCCGCATGCCCCACGTCGCGCAGCAGCACCGGAGCCTGGTCCGTGCCCACCTTGATGGGGACGGTGTTCAACTCCTCGGCGTCGTCGACCAGGCTGTTAGAGTAAATGTAGTAGTCGGTCGGACCGATCTTGGCGTCGCCGGCGGGCAGGATCAGGTTGGTGTCGTTCACGGCCTTTACGATGTCGTCCAGCGTAAGTCCGCGCGCCTCCAAGGCCTGGCGGTCCACGTAGACCATGATCTGGCGGAACTTGCCGCCGAACGGAACCGGGATCGACGCGCCCGAAACGGTAGCGATCTGAGTGCGGACATTGTAGCGCGCCTGGTCTTCAAGCTGGACCTCGGTGAAACCCTTCCCCTCCGCCGTGACCAGCACCACCGGCAACATGGTGGGGTCGAATTTCAGCACCAGCGGCGGCAGTGTTCCCGGCGGCAGTACCTTGAGGTCCGCCATCGCCAGCGTGGCCAGCTCCGAGGCGGCGGCATCGACCGACACCCCCGGATGGTAATAGACCTTGATGATGCTCACCCCGGGCAGGGAGCGGGACTCGATATGCTCGATGCCGCTGCCCAGCGTGAAGAACCGCTCGTAGCGGACCGTGATGTTACGCTCGATGTCCAGCGGCGGCATCCCGGGATAGAAGGTCGCAACCATCACCGCAGGGACCTTAAGATTGGGGAACACGTCCACCGGCATCCGCGCGAAGGCCGTCACCCCGAGCAGCGCGATCACCAGCGCCCCCACGATGACGAAGTGGGGATTACGCAGCGAAAAACTTGGCACGGTTCACCCCCGAAGCCTTCTCCCGCCGGCGGCCATCGCACCCCCGAATTGCGCCCACACGCTCTTGCGGGTATCTCGCGTTACTTGTTACCCGAATATAAGGATGACGCAAGGGCAGGGGGCGCCTTGGCGGACGCGCCTGCTCTCATCCACCTCTCCCGCGCCTCTGGCTTGACAGAGGCGCAAGCTGGGAGAGGTCGCCGAGCGATTTACCCGCAAATCGCTCGGCGGAGGAGGGTCGGGGCAGGGGCGGGTGTGTTCGCGAACCTCAGAGTCACCACGCTAGAACTGGAACTGTACCTCGCTTAGGATCGCGCTCTCGTCCGGACGGTCGCGGTTGCCACCGGTCTTAGTAGGGGTATTACCGTAACGGAAGCCGGTATGCTCATAGTCGACCATCCATTTGACGTTGCGGTTCAGATACCAGTTGACGCCCAGGGCGAACTCGGTCGCTTCGAGCGATGAGGTCGAAGGACTTGCCAAATCGTACTTGAAGGCGTCGCGATCTATAGTCAGTCGGTCGATTCGCGCGGCGAGCTCCCACGCGCCGCTTCCGCCGAAGGGGCGGAAATCCGACCGCGGACGGACCTCTCCGTAGGAGGCGTTTTCGCCCGTCAGCAGATAGGTGGTGGCGACCTGCCAGGCCTGGTTGCTAAGCGTGTGATCGGTGATAAGAGGGGGCTTCTTGATCGCTGGCACCTCCCCCCCATACAGCTTCTGGCTATTCTCGACGTACTCAGCCAACAGCCCGAAAGGCCCCCAATAGTAGTTAAGCTGCGGGGTATACCGATAGCGAGGGCCCGCCGCCACCGTAGACAGCACGGTTACGCCTTTCGGCTGTTTGGAAGGGGGCTGGTTGTAAGTGAAGAACGTAAATTGGCCGGTCGTCTTGTAGCTGTCGATGGTCGAGCCGCGCTCGTCGCCGTAGGTGCCGGCGATACCCAAGCCCAACTTCTCCGCGAACTGAAGCGAAGTCTCCGCAAACGGGTGGAGAAAGATGCGGCCGTCAAACTCCTTGGCGTCGTTGTTGTCGCTATCGACGCTGGCCGTGTTGTCCGGCACCCCGTTGAAAACCCCGGCTTCGTACTCGACACGGTGCGAGAGCAAGTCGCCCCAAAATTCCGCGCCCAGGTCGCGGTTTGGGACGAGATCCACTGTCAGCGCCCGCTCAACGAACTTGAGGTTCCGGGCCTCTTCCAGCCGTTCCAGTCCAACCGGTTCCTTGAATTTGCCGACCCGGATCCGGAACTCAGGCCAGTAATGGATATCGGTATAGGCGTCCTGCAGTACGCTCGTGCCCTGACCGAAGTCTTCCATGAAGCGGAAGTCGTAGTACTCGGCCACCGTGCCCTCCAGGAACGGGCGCACGCGGCGCATCAAGAATTGGCTGCCGGTCGGCTTGGTCTGCGACAGGTAGAAGTCGCCGTCGGCTTGGACATAGCCTCCGACCCGCAACTGGTAAGTGTCGTCATGGGAGCGGATGAAGAAGCCCTCGGAATCGGCCCGCACGATCGGCAGTTTCTGAGATACCTCTTTGGTCTGTTCATACGCCTCTGCTGATCTCTTGGCGGCCTCTTCTGATCTCTTGGCGGTCTCTTCCTGGACTCCGAGCCGCCCGCTCAGCGCGTTGACCTGGCGACTCAACTCTTTGAGCTGCTGATTCTCGGCTTCGAGATGCTCAACCTTTAGCTTGAGCTCCGCTACTTCCCTTCGCAATTCGGCTGCCGAGGGGGCTGACTGTGCCCCCACCCGGCCCGGGCATACGATGACGGCGCTAAGCGCCACCGCGGCACCGAACCAACCGGCTTTCCGAATCTTTCCGTCCCTCTTCATGCGGTCTCCTCCAGCGCACGCGTAAGGTCGTTGGTCAGACCTTCGTGTGCTGCTTCGGATGGATTCTTGCTTGAGCGGCTCGGCCTTCGGTCAAGCCGTCGCAATAGGTCCCGCGGCCTGTCCGCTATGCGAATCGGGGCGGAGCGCGAACCTGGGTTGTGCGGGCGAAGCACCCGCGTGGCGAGGGGAGCGGAGCGGTCGCGAAGAGGGGGAGCCAGAGTTGCGGCCGATACGGGCCTGCATGGGCCGGTTTGGGCGCTGGAGTCAGGCCTCGCCGGCTCACGTCAATCCGCACGGTTTGCGACCAGTACCCGTGATGGGCCGAGGCACGCTCGGCACGGCCGCGAGGCACGGCGGCGCTTAGCGTCGCGGTTACGATTACGGCAACGAGCACGCCCGGAAAACGGCGTAGATTGATTGCCCGGGAAAGCATCGATCCAGCTACTCTCAAAGTACCTTGTTGTCCAAGTCTTTGAGCAACGCAAGTAGCGCTCGGAAAGCGCCTTGATAGGCACGCAGGAGCGCCCGGGGCGTGCCCGGCGACAGCCGCTTGCGGTGAGTCCAGAAACTGTAGTAAGCATAAGGCGTTTACGAATCCAAGCGCTGCGGCTCACCGCGGCACTTAGGGAGTTCGATTAGCTGTCCTTATGATGCAGCAGAATATTTTAAGATAAACTGATTTGCGAATTCTGGGTGCGGTGCTATCGCTAGTGAAGTGACACTCGGAGGGTAGCAACCTCGGTGCGTCAATACGCAGGACGCGCGGACCGTCACCGTCTATTTGAAGGGTCCGTGAAAATGACAAAGCAACGAACAACCATCAAGGTTTCAGGCATCGTCGTTGCGCTCGGGTTTTATGTCGCGATGCTTCCCATGTATGGCTGCGCACAGAGGCAATTCTCGGCGGATCAGAAACAACAGCTTGTCCAACAACTCGGGACGGCAAAGTCACAGGACGAAGCCGTTGCCACTGATACCACCGCGAATCCGACCCAGGCGGAGGACGCTACTGTGCAGGCGTACAAGGCCGACCGTAGAGCCAGGGATCTGGAAAATGGGTACTACGTCTCCGAGACGAAGTTAGAGCACTCGCTAGAAGTTCCTCCGAAGACACTTTCCGCTGAGCAGAAGGCCGAATTGATCGAACAGCTCAAGCAGGCGAAACAGCTCGATGAGCGGGAAGCGGAGTACGCTGCTGAGGAAAACAGTCAAGTCTCGCAAGATAGCTACCAGAGGCATCAGGAGCGGGTCGATAGTGTCCTCAAAGAGATGGAGATCGGCGAGGACGTTCCGTGGTCACGAATCCAAAGCGCGCTGGAGGTGCCTAAAAACCCATAGGGCGCGAACGAAGCAGGGGAGACGCCAACCCTTCCAAACCGGACCAAGAGCGCGTCTTCCGGCGGGCGGCAGTCGATGAAGGTATCGCTCTTCTATCTGCCCTCGATCGGCAACCGCGCCGAGATCGAGAAGGGGATGGCGGGACTGCGCGGCGATTTGTACGACCGGATGCTGCGCGAGGTTTCTGAGCAGGCCAGGCTCGCCGACGGCCTGGGCTACGACTCGATCAGCTTCACCGAGCATCACTTCCATATCGAGGGCTTCGAGCTTTCCAACAATCCGGTGTTGCTCGATCTGTTCGTCGCGATGCAGACCCGGCGGCTTCGCGTCGGGCAGCTCGGGATCGTGCTGCCGACCCACAACCCGATTCGAGTGGCCGAGGATCTGGCGATGCTCGATCACATGACCGGCGGCCGGGTCAACGCGGGTTTCGCGCGCGGCTATCAGCGACGATGGGTCGACATCATGGCGCAGCAGACCCACGGGATTCACGGCGCGCAGCCCCATCAGCACGACGAGATCGACGCGGCCAATCGCGCCGCGTTCGAGGAGTGCTTCCGGATCATCAAGAAGGCATGGACCGAGGACATGCTTTCCTACCAGGGCCGCTACTGGCGAATCCCGCCCGGCGACACGCCGTGGGACCTGGCGGCGACCAAAGCCTGGGGCCGCGGCGTCGAGAACGACATCGTCAAGGCGGTGGGAGTGGTGCCCAAGCCGTTCCAGAAGCCGCATCCGCCGCTGTTCCAGCCCTTCGCGTCTTCCGAACGGAGCATCCGATGGTGCGCGCAGGAAGGCGTGACCGCGATCTTGCCGCCGCTCCATCCCGAGGTCGAGCATCAGCTCTGTCAGATCTACGCCGAGGTGTCGGGCCGTCCGCTGGGCGACGGGATGGGTATCCTGCGCGACGTCGTGATCGCCGATACCGAGGAAGAGGCGCTCGCGATGTGGGGCGACGCCGGAGTGTTTTGCGGCCAGGCGTGGTTCGAGCCCTTCGGATTTTCCCGGGGCTTGGCGCATCCCAAGACCGGCGAGACGCCCGACCTGCGCGCCAACGGGCTCGCGCTGGTCGGGACCGTGGACAGCGTCACGCGTCAGCTCGAGGGACTGCTTAAGCGCCTGCCGGTGCGATGGCTGTTCGCATGGATGTACAACGCGCTGATGCCGCACGATCGGCTGATGAAGACGATCGAGTTGTTCGCGACCAAAGTTTTGCCCCGCGTCGCCGACGTGGCGTGACGGTCCCCCGCGCCTGAGCGCGCGGCCGCAAATCCGACCTTCGTGTGGTTGTGAGCTTTCGCGACGCGCTCGCTTGACTACCTTTGCGCGGGCTGTCGTAACTGCTCTAAAGACATGTCGGAATTTGTCGAGGCTGCGGGTGCGCCCCGCGGCGCAAGCGGCGAAGCGATCGAGCTGCCGCCGCCTGAGCATTTGCGTCGCGAGATCTGGGCGCTCTCGTGGCCGGTCATCCTGTCTTTCGCGCTCGATTCGATCCTGGGGCTGGCCTCGATGCTGATGGTGGGGCGGCTGGGTGCGGATGCGGTGGGCGCGGTCGGCCTCGGCAACCAGGTGCTGGGTGCGGTGCGCGCCGGAATCGCGGCGATCGGCACCGGCACAGTAGCGCTGGTGGCGCGCGACGTGGGCGGGGGCGATCGCGAGCACGCCGACGTGGTGCTCACCCAGTCGGTGATCTTCGGCGTGATCGTCTCGACCCTGATCGCGATCCCGGTAATCGTCTTGGCTCCGCACGCGCTGGCGATCTTTCGCGTGACCGGGCCGATGGCGGACCTGGGAGTGAGCTACTTGAGAATCGTGATGCTGTCGGAGCCGACGGCGGGAATCTTTCTGATGTGCGCGTCGGCGCTGCGCGGCGCCGGCGACACGCGCACGCCGCTCTGGATCGGCGGGCTGATCGACATCATCGCAATCCTGCTCAACTACGTTCTGATCTTCGGCAAGTTCGGCCTGCCCGCGATGGGCGTGGTCGGCTCGGCGTTCGCCGCGCTGATCGCGATCGCGATCGGCGGCTGGCTGTTCCTGTGGGCGCTCTCGATGCGCGATTCGATTCTGCACTTCCGTTGGCGCGAGCTGTGGCCGGATTTCGATCTGGCCTGGCGGATCCTGAAGGTCGGCTACCCGGCGGCGATCGAGCAGCTCGTGATCCAGTTCGGATTCTTCGCCTACGTCGCATTCGTCGCGAGCTACGGCGAGAATTCGGTGGCCGCCTACTTCATCGGCGTGAGGATCCTGGCGCTCTCCTTCCTGCCCGGCTTCGGCTTCTCGGCCGCCTCGGCGACGCTGGTCGGCCAGGGGCTGGGCGCCGGCGACAAGGCCTTTTCGCGGCGTGCGGGATGGGAGTCGACCTACATGGCGGTCGCGATGATGAGCGGGCTGGGTCTCCTCATCTATATCTTCGCCCATCAAATCGCGCGGATGTTCATCGCCGACCCGGGCGTGATCGCGCTCACCGTCACCTTTATGTACGCGCTGGGGGCGGCCCAGCCGCTGATGGCGGTGGACTGGACGCTGACCGGAGCGTTGCGCGGCGCGGGCGACACTCAGTTTCCGCTCTTCGCCTCGGTGGCGGGCTTTTACGGGCTCAGGCTTGCGCTTACGATCCTCATCGTGTACTACGGCGGCCCGGTGAGTTGGGTATGGTGGTCGCTGCTCGCCGATTACGTGATGCGATCGGCGCTGAAATCCGCGCGCTTCCGGTCGAGCGGCTGGGAGAATATCGAGGTCTAACGCTGCGCGCTTGGCGACCGTGGCCGAAGCCGAAAATGCCAGCCAACTGGTCGAGGGCACCCTCGATCAGATCCTCTACGTCAACGACGACAGCGGCTACGTGGTCGCGATCGTCGAGCGCACCGACGACGACGGCGCGCGCCGGCGGGTCACCATGGTCGGGAGCCTGGCGGGCTCGAGATCGGTGCGACCATCCGCGCCTCCGGCCGCTTCGAGAAGCATCCGCGCTACGGCGAACAGTTCCGGGTCGAGGACTTCGACACGATCCGCCCGGCCGGCCTGGGCGCGCTCGAGCGCTACCTGAGCTCGGAAATCAAGGGCGTGGGCCCCAAGCTCGCGCGCCGGATCGTCGAGCATTTCGGTGAGTCGCTGCTCGAGGTGCTGAATAACGCGCCCGAGCGCCTGCGCGAGGTTCCCCGCCTCTCACGCATCGTCGTCGCGCGCATCGTCACCGCGTGGCGCGACTCGTCGGGACTGCGCGAGCTGATGGTCTTCCTGCGCGGCCATGGCATCGCCGCCGGCTACGCGCGGCGCATCCACAAGGTCTACGGTCGCGAGTCGCTCGCGGCGATCAAGCGCGACCCTTACATCCTGGCGCGCACGGTCAAGGGGATCGGCTTTCGCACCGCAGACGCGGTGGCCGAGCGCCTCGGCATCCCGCGCAATTCGCCCGAACGTGCCCGCGCAGCCGCCCTTTACCTGCTCGAGCGGATGGCTGAGGACGGGCACGTGTTCGCGCCGCTCGAATACCTCGCCAACGGCTTCCGCTCGACGCTCGAGATGGAGCCCGAGCTGGTCGAGCGCGCGGTGGACGATTTGGCCCGAAGCGGAGAGGTGGTGGTCGATACCGTCGACGGCGATTCGGCGGTTTATCTCGCGCGATTGCACGAGGCGGAGCTCAACGTCGCGAAGCGGATACGCGCGCTGGTCGAGGGACGTCCGATCGGCGACGCGGTGGTCGAACGCGCGCTGCGCGCGGCGCAGCGGCTGCACGAGCTCGAGCTTTCGGAGGAGCAGAAAAAGGCACTGCGCTACGCGCTCAAGAGCCGCGTCGCGGTGATCACCGGCGGTCCCGGTACCGGTAAGACCACGCTCCTGCGCTCGCTGATGGCCGCGCTCGATGAGGCCGGACTCAAGCCGGCGCTGGCGGCGCCGACCGGGCGCGCGGCGCGGCGGCTCGCGGAAGCCGCCGGGCGCGACGCCAAAACCATCCATCGTCTGCTCGAGTATTCGCCCGAGAGCCAAAGCTTCATCCGCTGCGAGGCCTTTCCGCTGCGCACCAACTACCTGATCGTCGACGAGGCCTCGATGATGGACCTCGAGCTCGCCTCCAGTCTGCTCTCGGCACTGCTCCCCAACAGCTCGATACTGCTGGTCGGCGATCGCGACCAGTTGCCCTCGGTAGGCCCGGGAACCGTGCTCAAGGACGTGATCGCGTCGGGGCTGGTGGCGGTCGCCGAGTTGCGCGAGGTCTACCGGCAGGCCCGCCAGAGCCTGATCATCTCCAACGCGCATCGTATCAACCGCGGCGAGTTTCCCGAGCTGAGCAACGACCCGCACGGCGATTTCTTCTTCTTCGAGCGCAGCGCCCCCGAAGACGTGATCGCGACCGTGAAGCAGCTCGTGCGCGAGCGGCTGGTGGGACGCTTCGGGCTGCGCGACGCCCGAGACATCCAGGTAATCACGCCGATGAACCGCGGCGCGCTGGGCACGCAGTCGCTGAACCGCGAGCTGCAGAGCCTGCTCAACCCGTCGGGCCGCGCGATTCGCTCCGGCGACCGCGAGATCCGCGATGGCGATCGCGTCATCCAGCTCCGCAACAACTACGACAAGGGCGTCTTCAACGGCGAGATTGGGTGCGTGGCTGCGGTCTATCCGGATGAAGGCAAGATCGACGTGGACTTCGAAGAGACCCGCGCGAGCTACGACTTTTCCGAGCTCGACGAGATTGGGCTCGCTTACGCGATCTCGGTCCACAAGAGCCAGGGCAGCCAATACCCGGCGGTGGTGATGCCGCTGCATCAGAGCCACTACCTGATGCTGCGACGCAACCTGCTCTACACGGCGATCACGCGCGCCGAGCGCGTGTGCGTTCTGGTCGGGACGAAAAGTGCCCTCGCGCAGGCGGTGCGCAACGCCGAGGAGCGGACCCGCTTCAGCCGCCTGGCCGATAGGCTCAGGATCGATTAGTCCGCTTACCGCTTGGGCCGCGTGACGCGCTTTTCGGCAGGCGGGCGCCGGCGCTTGCCGCAGTTAGGCTTTAGCCTGGCGAGCGCTTCGAGTATCGCCTCGGCTGCGACCCGAATCGCATCGGGGTCGTGGCCGCTCTGCCCGGCAATTCTCTCGACCTCCGCGATCGTCTTTGCCCAGTCATTGCGGAAGCGGCGGTTGATTTCCTTCCACGGAATTCCGGCCAGCGCGTCGATGAGGTTGGCCGGCGGCGCGGGGATTATTCCGCGCTGGATAAGCACCGCGATCGCCGGGTAGCCGAGATAGCCCTGCCAGTACGACGCGTTATCGTTGGAGGAGATTTCGCGCCCGTCGGCCGAGGTTTCCACCTCGTAAGTCTTGTTTCCCTCCGACGATGTCACCAGCGCATGGACGTCGTCCTTGCGCCGCACCCGGCCGTCGCCGATCGCGCCCAACGCCTCGTAGACTTTCACCAGCGGCGGCATCTTCCAGGCGGTCGGCATACCGTCACCTTTACCATCATCGGGCAAACGCGCAACTCGACGCTTCGCGCAAGCCGGTTTCTCCCCCCACGGACTAAGTGTTACGCATGGGTCAAAGCGCTGGCTCCACTTCGAGTGAAGGCTTATTGATTCCTGCACAAGTTAGTGACACAGAATTCTGCTCCGGGGCGGCTGCTTCTGTCATTCTCGCGCGCGTGTCTGGCGCGCGCGAGGAATCCCGCCTGCCGCGGCGGGCCAAAAGACCGGGATTCTTCGCGCGGCATCGCCCCCGGCGCATGCCACGCGCGAGAATGACATACCAAGGAATCCAGCAAGAGCAGAATTGCCACTATGATATGCAGGGCTCAATAAGTTCTCCGAAGTGGGCACCGGCGGCTTGCCGGTGGCCGCGATGGCCCGGTAGCGGGATGCGCGTGGCGCGTCGTACGATGCTGCGCGATGATGAGCACATGGCGATGGACGCCCAGACGCCGCGCCACTTCACTCTGGCTTACCCCCTGTCCGAGCAACTCCGCCGCCTTCATCCGGCGCCGCTCCAGGCTAGCCTTCGCACCGGCGTGCAAATAGGGCGTAATGATGCCCCTTCCACCGGCGAGGGTCCTGGTCGCTAAACGATAAAAGACGAAAGCTCCCCGTGCGCGAGGAATGGTTTGTGAGCATCGCCCGCATGAGGATCGCGATACGCCGACTGCCGGCGACTCAGAGCGCCTCCCGCCTGTGGTTTATTCTGCGATCACGGAACTGCAGAATGCGCAGCGCCTGGCCGCGAGTGGAATCTCGCTCAAACACTCGGAACACCGTTTGGTAGTCGGAGCAGTAGGAACGTTCAATCGAGCCAGGAGCCTGTTCATCGGCATCACGACCACGAAATAGACCGCTCCGGCGACCAGAATGAAGGAGATGGCCTCGTTGACGAAACTGCCGATAAGAAACCGGCTACCGTTTAGAGTGAAGGCGATTGCGGAGAAATCGGGCTTCTTAACGATTGCGGCGATGAATGGAGTCAGAAGATCCTTGACAAATGCCGATACGACGGTGCCGAAAGCGGCGCCGACGACTATGCCGACCGCCATATCGACGACATTGCCACGCAACAGGAACGACTTGAACCCGCTCATGTTCCCACCTCCGAGTAGGGTTTTTGGATGCGCCTTGCGCAGGTAGAGCTTTTGGAAGCGCCGGGCAAGATCGAGGCCGCCTTCTAAATCGTCGTTTGCCATCATCTTACGCAGGAATTTTCATGTCCGATTGCGCTCGTACGATCCCGAGTCTGGTCCGCCGCTGGGTTCTGCCAGAGCAGGCCCGCTCTCGCGGCGCTGCTGTCTCATTCCAGGCCGGCCTGTTCTACAATACTGCAGCGAGCGCCACCAACATCTTCGGTGCGGAGCGGTGAAAAGAGACTGGGCGCCGGGATGCGTAGGCTGGTCGCATAGCGGAGCGCCGAAGAAAGCTCTTTTGGCGTCCAGAAAGGGCTTCCGAATGGCTCTATTGGAAAATAACAATACGTGGCGTATGATACCACGTAAGGGGTGCTGAGGGGTGGCGCGGGCCAGACTAATTCTGCGGTGGAAGTGGACGGACGAACGGGGGAACCTGTACGGGATCGTGATTTGGAAAATCGACCGCAGCAGCCTCTATCCCGAGGGCGTGCGATACCGGCTTGTGTTCATCCGGTCGGGTGAAAAGAGGCCGGCTTTGCTGTACGACAATCATCACCCGAAGGGGCATCATCGACATGTTGGTGACGATGAGGAACCTTACTCCTTTGTGTCGGCGCGGCAGCTCGTGGCTGATTTCCTGGCTGAAGCGAGCGGATTAGCAGGAGAAGTGAAATGAAGACAGTGACATTCTCAATCAGACCGCTAAGCGAAGTAGCAGACGATTTCGCTGAAACCTTCGACGCCGTTCGGACCGGGCGACGCATTCCAAAAAAACCGCGCGAGGAGGTCGGTTTCACGAGTATTGAGGCTGCCCGCAACTTCCTGACGCGAGAAAGGCTCGCTCTTATGAGCACGATTCGAACGCGCCATCCCGGCTCGCTGTATGAGCTGGCGAAAATGGTCAACCGCGACTTCAAGAACGTTCAAGAGGATATTGGGATTTTGGAGCGACATGGCCTGGTGCGGGTTTCCAAAGAGCCGCGCGGGAAGCGCAAGGTCAAAGTGCCACAGGTACTCTTTGAGCAGATCGCGCTCAAGATCGCGATTTGAGCCACCAACGTTGGGACGAAATAACAGATGAGACTCACTCAGCAACAACTCGAAGCCCATCTGTGGGGCGCGGCGAACATCCTGCGTGGCAAGACCGCCGGGTAGGATTACAAGAACTAGAGATGTGCCCTCGGACGTTCTGGGCCGTGCATACGAATATCTTATCAAACAGTTTGCTGACGACGCCGGAGCCAAATGTATCTATATTATGCGAGACTCGATAAGTGTTACGCATGGGTCAAAGCGCTGGCTCCACTTCGAGTGAACCCGGATTCCCATTTTACTTGTGAACTACTAAATTGATATTACGCTTGAAAAGCCTTTATTCACGCTGGCTTGAATGCGATTGGGGTGGTGCGGAGGAGGACAGCCGGTGGGTGAGAAGATCTGGGAACACGGGGGCAGCCTTGACTTCGCGCTTGGAGGGGCATCTGACGCGGCGGCTGTTTGCCGGCATGCTGCGGAAGATCGCGGCGCTGCCGTCCCCGGCGGCATAAGCCGAGCGCAGAGCGGAGCAGATTTCGATGATGACGCTGGGGCGGCGAGAGAAGTGTCTGCGGAACCGTTCGGAAAAAGGGGCATTTCAGGGCGTTGCGTGTCTACCAGATGCGACACCGCCCCTCCCGGCGCCGCTGAAAACACCGCGGACCAAAACTGGCTAAAACCTTGCAGAGGAAGGCCGTTCGGTCTATACGGTGAGTCGGAATCGGAGTAAAAACGGAAATCCCAGGTTGCATGATACCATTCTCGATCGGGCTCCTTCTGGCCAGCGCCGGCACCATGATCTACGAGGTCGTGCTGACTCGGCTGTTGAGCGTAATTTCCTGGTACTACCTAGCCTTCGTTTCAGTCTCAATGGCCATGTTCGGGATGACGGTCGGGGCGATCGCGGTGCAGTTGGCCCCCGGTTTTTTCGCTGAACGGCTGATCCCGCGCCGCCTGACACAGGCCGTGATCGCGGCCGCGATTGCGATGCCGGCGACGTTGGTCGTCATGCTCGCCGTGCCGATCGAGGTGTCCTACGCGGTCGAGACCATCTTCAGCTTCATCCTGTTCAGCGCCATTATAGCCGTACCGTTCTTCTTCTCGGGGATTGCGATTTGCCTCTCGCTGACCCGCAGTCCCTTCCCAATCGGGCGGGTTTACTTTGTCGACCTGTTAGGCGCCGCCGCCGGATGTCTCGGCGCGATCGGCCTGCTGATGGTTGTGGACGCTCCGAGCGCAATGCTCGCCACCTCGGCGCTCTTTTTTGTCAGCGCCGCTGCTTATGCCGGCTACTCACGGGAACTGGACCGCCGCAGGGGGCTGCTCGGCTGTGCCTTGCTGATGGTTGTTCTGACCGTCATGAATTCCGCCACCCTCTACGGCATCCAGCCGATCTGGTCGAAAGGGAAACTCGATCCACGCGACAATCTGCTCGCCGAACTGTGGAATCCCATTTCGAGAGTTCGGGCCCGTCAGGTTGTTCACGGGGCCATGCCGTCCCTGTGGGGACCGAGCGTGAAGACGCCCGCGACCCGGATCGACACGATTAGCCTCGATATCGACAATGAAGCCGGCACGCCGCTGTTCAAGTTCACGGGCGACTTGGCCCCGTTTGATTTCCTCCGCTACGACGTCACCTCACTCGCCGTTCAGCTCCGAAAGGACGGCAGCGCGGCGATCATCGGTTTCGGCGGAGGAAGAGACGCGCTGGCCGCCGCCGCGAACGGCTTTCATCGAATCGTCGGTATCGAGTTGAACAGCTCGATGCTCGACCTTACGATGCATCGGCTTCGCTGGTTCTCGGACTTCAGCAAGGTTCGCGGGCTCGAGGTCCATCAGGAAGAAGGCCGCAGCTACCTGACGCGGAGCGCCGAGAAATTCGACGTGATCCAGGCCTCAATGGTAGACACCTGGGCGGCGACGTTGGCAGGCGCGATGACGCTGTCGGAGAACTCTCTGTACACGGTCGAGGGCTGGCGCATTTTCTACCATCATTTGAAGCCCGGCGGACTGCTCACCTTTAGCCGGTGGGCGATAGGAAGCGAGGGCATCCAGACGATACGGATGTTTTCGCTCGCCTGGGCGACCCTGCTCTCGGAGGGGGTCTCCGACCCCGGCAGCCATCTCGCGCTGATCACTTCCGGCAGGGTGGCCACGCTCCTAATGAGCAACCGGCCGTTGAGCGCGGACGACCTTCAGCAGCTTGGCAACATCTCGAAGGACATGGGCTTCCAAATCCTATTCATTCCCAGCCTGCCGACGCAGGACCCGGGACTACGCAAAATCGCCGCGTCCTCAACGCTGACGGATCTGGCGCGCGTTGGCAGGGAGAGTCAGCTTGACTACTCGCCCGTTTACGATTCCTCGCCGTTTTTCTTCAATACCCTGCGACTGCGCCGTCTTCCGTTGCTGTTTCGCACCATAGCGGTACAGGGCATGACGGGCAATCTGCGCGCCACTGCCTTTATGCTGCTCTTCATGTTAGCAAGCCTCGTTCTCGTGATCATGACGATCGTGGTCCCTCTAACGCGATGGTCCGGACTGCCTGGGCGCGCCGACTCCACGATCTTCGGCGGAATTGCATACTTCGTCGCGATCGGCATGGGATTCATGCTGGTCGAGATTGCAATGATGCAGCAACTATCGCTCTTCCTGGGCCATCCGATCTACTCCCTGGTGGTGGTTCTCGCAGGGCTGATCTTCTCGACTGGGGCCGGCAGCCTCGCCTCGGAGAAGATGCGGCTGCGATCGGTCCTGAGTGGCCGACTTCCGGCCGCCGCGTCCGCAGTCGCCGTCGCTTCCTATGCCCTAATCGCGCTGGGTGTGATTCACGGACAGGCCTCGCAGACGCTCCTGCCACGCGTCCTCATTTCGCTCGCGTTGATCGTGCCGTGCGGATTCCTGATGGGCTTCTGTTTTCCGGTCGGATTGCGCTGGATGAGACAATTGGACCGGTACGACAGTCTGCCGTGGATGTGGGCGCTGAATGGCGCCGCCTCGGTGCTCGCCAGTTTCATCGCCATTCTAATTTCGATGGAAGCAACGATCGCTGTTTCGGCGCTGGTCGGCGCGGCCTGGTGCGCGCTGGCGGCGGTCGCGTTGCCGTGGAAGATCGCGGCCGAGGCTTCAGCGGCACCCGCGACGGAGCCCGTCGCGAAAGTATCGCTCTGCACGTGACTTTCCGCTCCGGTTGCTCGCCGCAGGTCTTCACTTGCGGACGGTCGCATCGTGTGTGAGGAAGCCATCAGGATTACTGCGGTGCCGGGCCGCCCCCGATTCCCCTCGCCAACCCACCGCATTCGCATTAGCCGATTGATCGCCACCGCCCGGCGGCATTGGTCGAGCGCCTCGCCATCACGCCCCAAGGCGTGAACTGCCCCCGCGGCGAAGAAATGAGGCGCTTCGCGCAGGCCGGCTTCTCCCACATGGACTAAGTGTTACGCATGGGTCAAAGCGCTGGCTCCACTTCGAGCGAAGGCTTAAGTTCTGGGAAGTGGGCACCGGCGGCTTGCCGGTGGCCGCGATAGCCCGGTAGCGGGATGCGCGTGGCGCGTCGTACTATGCTGCGCGATGGTGAGCACATGGCGAAGGACCCGATCGGCAAGCTCGATCATATCGGAATCGCGGTCAGAAGCGTCGCCGAGGCGCGCAAGTTCTTCGAGGGTATCCTTGGCGCCCGCTTCATGTACCAAGGCGATAATCCGCAGGCCGGTTACAAGCTCTGCGAGCTCGACCTCAACGGTCTGACGCTCGAGCTGCTCGAGCCGCTCGGCCCCGGCGGAGAGTTCCTGCGCAAATTCATGGACAAGCGCGGCGAAGGGATGCATCACCTGACCTTCAACGTACCCGACTCCAAACAAAAGGCCGCTGAGCTCAAGGCCGCCGGCGTGCGAATCGTCGACGAAACCGAATGGACGCCCGATTCTTACGAGGCCTTCATCTCGCCGCGTAGCGCGCACGGTGTGCTGATCCAGCTCGGCTCCGGCTACCCGACGCTCGCCAACGCCGCCGAATGGTTCAAGCAGGAGAAATGAGGCCACCGATCGACACCGATACCATCCTTCTCAGCGCTTATCGGTGGTTTTGTCTGGAGTGACTAACGATGGAATCCACGATGATGCATTATCCGCTGACGATTACGCACCTGCTCGAACGCGCCGGGCGCTACTTCGGGCACGTCGAGATTGTCTCGCGCCTGGCTGACGGCTCGATCCATCGCACCACCTACCGCGATTTTTATCGCCGCGCCCGCGCGCAGGCCGAGGCGCTGACCCGCGCGGGACTCAAGCCGGGCGACCGCGTCGCCACCCTGATGTGGAACCACTATGCGCACCTCGAGGCCTTCTTTGGGATCCCGGCCGCCGGCGGCGTGGTTCACACGCTCAACCTGCGCCTGGCGATCGACGACACTATCTATATTGCCAATCACGCCGGGGACCGTTTCCTGATCGCCGACGACACGCTCATGCCGATCGTCGAGCAGCTTCGGGGCCGCGTTCCCTTCGAGCGCATCATCATCTTCCCGTGCGAGCGTAGGCCGGTCCCGCGCGGCTGCGAGAGCTATGAGGATTTCATCGCCACCGCCAGAGGGGACTTCTCTTACCCGGAGATCGACGAAAACCAGGCCGCCGGCATGTGCTACACGTCGGGCACCACCGGCCGTCCGCGCGGCGTGGTCTATTCCCATCGCTCGACCGTGCTTCACGCTTACAATTCCGCGCTGCCGGCGGCGACCGGGGCCTCGGCGCGCGACGTGGTCCTGCCGGTGGTGCCGATGTACCACGCCAACGCCTGGGGCGTGCCGCACTCGGCGGTGCTGGTCGGTGTCAAGCAGGTGATGCCGGGGCCGCGGCTTGACGCGCTGAGCCTGCTCGATCTGTTCGAGCGCGAGCAGGTGACGATCAGCGCCGGGGTCCCGACCGTATGGATGCAGGTTTTGCAGGCGCTCGATCGCGAGCCCGCGCGATGGCGGCTCGCTCCCAACCTGCAATTGATGATCGGCGGATCGGCCGCGCCCGAGGCGCTGATCCGCGGCTTCGACAAGCACGGTATCACGCTGGTCCACGCGTGGGGGATGACCGAGACCTCGCCGGTCGCCACGGTCTCGCGCCTCAAGCCGCACATGGAGTCGGCGCCGGCGGATGAGCGCTACGCGGTGCGTGCCAAGCAAGGCATCCCGCTCCCGTTCGTCGAGCTCAGGGTCTCGGCCGAAGGCAAGGAGGTCCCGGCCGACGGCAAATCGATGGGCGAGATCCAGGTCCGCGGCCCCTACATCACCGCCGGCTATTACAGGCTCCCGGCTGACCCCGAGAAATTCACCGCCGACGGATGGCTTCGCACCGGCGACGTTGCCACCGTTGACGCCGAGGGCTACGTCAAGATCACCGATCGCACCAAGGACCTAATCAAGTCCGGCGGCGAATGGATCAGTTCAGTCGACCTCGAGAACGCGATCATGGGCCATCCCGCGGTCGCCGAGGCGGCGGTGATCGCGATTCCCGATCCCAAGTGGGACGAACGGCCGCTGGCCGTGGTGGTGCTGAAGCCGGGCGCGAAAGCCAGTCCAGAGGAGCTGCGCGAATTTCTTGAGGGCAAGTTCGCCAAGTGGTGGCTGCCCGATGACTACGTCTTCGCCACCGAGATTCCGCGCACTTCGACCGGCAAGTTCATGAAGCGCAAGCTCCGCGAGCAGTTCGCCGGCCACGCCGCAAGCAAGAAGTCCGCCTGATGGCCGGTCGGGGGGAGATGAACGCGTTCCCGAGGGCGATCGCGTTGTCGGCCTCGTTCCCAGCCGCGTTGGCACTGCTTCTGCAGCTATTTAGATTTGCCTTGAATTGAAGTGGCGGCGGTCGCCCCCGGCGCATGCGTCTCGCCCGCCTCTGACCGAGTGATCGCAAGCAAGGGCGACGGGCGAGACACCCGTCCCCGCTTCAGACCAGGGCCCATATACGGAAATTGGGGTTGACCAAATACATGCCGGTGTGTGAGCCTGCGCGCATATTCCCCGTGCTCGCTCAGGACTGAACCATGACTCAGCTCTATCGCATCTTCGGAATCGAGATGTCGCCCTATTCGGTAAAGGTCCGCTCGTACTTTCGCTACAAGGGAATTCCGCATCAGTGGATCTTGCGCAGCGCCGACAGCCAGGCGGAGTACCAGAAGTACGCGAAAATCCCGCTGATACCGCTGGTGGTCACACCGCAAGGTGAGGGGATCCAGGACTCGACCCCGATCATTGAGCGAATCGAGTCGTCGCATCCGCAACCGTCGATTCATCCCGCCGACCCGGTCGCGGCCTTCGTTTCGGCCCTGCTCGAGGAGTTCGGCGACGAGTGGGGCAACAAGTGGATGTTCCATTACCGCTGGGCGCGTGAGGTGGATCAGATCGCCTCGGCGGGACGGATCGCCAGCGCGATGATGCCCGCGGCGGACGAGAGTTTGCTCGCGGGAGCGACCGCGCAGGTACGGCAGCGGATGGTCGATCGCGTGTGGTTCGTGGGCTCGAACGCCGAGAACGCGCCGCGGATCGAACAATCCTTCCGCGAGACGATCGCGATGCTCGAAACCCATCTCGCCGCCCGCCCGTATCTCTTTGGACGGCGTCCGGCATTCGCCGACTTTGGGATGTGGGGCCAGATCTACGAGGCCTGGACTGATCCCACTCCGGGCGCGTTAATCGAAGGACGCGCGCCGAATGTGCTCGCATGGGTGCATCGGATGCTCTTCCCGCGAGCCGAGGGCGACTTCGAGCCCTGGCCGAGTCTCGAGCCCACGCTGATGCCGCTGCTGCAAGAGCAGGTTGGAAGGTTGTTCATGCCGTGGACGCTGGCCAATTCCGCGGCGATCGCCAAGGGCAGCGAGGAGTTCAGCGTCGAGCTGGCGGGTCTCAATTGGACCCAGAAGCCGCAGAAGTATCAGGCTCGCTCGCTGGCTGCGCTGCGCGAGAAATACGCCGCTCTGTCCGACAAGCAACGTATTGATGCGGTCCTGGATCGTGCGGGATGTCTTGCCGGATTGCGCGGCTGACTTTCCAGGACTTTCGAATGGAGGCCTCCGCGATGATCGATCTGTATACGGCTCCCACACCGAACGGATGGAAGGCTTCCGTCACGCTCGAGGAACTCGAACTTCTTTACCGTGTTCACGCCATCAACCTGAGCGCGAATGAGCAGAAGGAAGAGTGGTACCTGAAGCTCAATCCCAACGGCCGCATTCCGACTATCGTCGATCGTGACAATGGCGATTTCAGCGTGTTCGAGTCAGGCGCGATCATGATCTATCTGGCCGAGAAGACCGGCCGCCTGATGCCTGCCGATGCCAAGGGCCGCTCGCACGTGATCCAGTGGCTGATGTTTCAGATGGGCGGAATCGGTCCGATGATGGGCCAGGCCAACGTCTTCTTCCGCTACTTCCCAGAGAAAATTCCGGCCGCGATCAGCCGCTACCAGAATGAGTCGCGGCGCCTGTTCGAGGTTCTCGACCGCCGCCTGGGTGAAAGCGAATGGCTGGCCGACGATTACTCGATCGCCGACGTCGCCAACTGGTGCTGGGTGCGCACCTACAAGTGGTCGGGCGTTTCGATCGACGGGCTGGGGAATCTGCGGCGCTGGATGCACGCGATCCGCGCGCGTCCCCCGGTTCAGCGCGGGATCGAGGTGCCGGCACGGATCCCGAATCTGGAAGCGGACGAGAAGGCCGCCCGCGAGTTTGCCGAGAATGCACGCAAGTCGCTTCAGCGCTGAATCGGGGGCGCGCCGTCAACCATCGCTGCCGCGAGGCGCGATGGTGATCGCAGGAGTCGGCGATGCCGCCTAGCCTTCCGCCTCGGGCCGCGGCCTATCGCGTGTATGGGATGAGCCAGTCCTACTTCACGCGCAAGCTCACCGGTTACCTGGATTACAAGGCTATCCCATACCTGATGCGGCGATTCGCAGGCGCAAACCGCGCGGCGCGTGAGGCAGGATGGCCGGGGGCCATGCCGGTCGTGATGGCGCCCGAGGGCGAATTCATGTGGGACACCACCGCGATGATCCATCATCTGGAGTCGCGCTTTCCCGTGCCGGCCGTGTTTCCCGACGATCCGGTCCTGCGGTTCATCGACTATGTCCTCGAAGATGCGCTCGACGAATGGTTCTATCGGCCCGCGGTCGGATCGCGATGGCTCTATGAGGAAAACCATCGTGTCGGCGGATGGGAGCTGGCGCGCGACGCGACCCATGAGCTGCAGCTTTCGTGCGACCAGGCTTATGCGGTCGTGAAGGCGCACGTCACCGCGACCTGCGAGCCCTTCGGCGTGACGGCCGCGAACATCGATTCATGGATCGGCGAAATTCTGCGGCCGTGGCTTCGCGTGACCGGCGCGCATCTCGCGTCGCATCCGTATTTCTTCGGCACGCGGCCATCGCTCGCGGATTTCGCATTGTTCGGCGGCAACGCGGCGCATTTCATCAACGATCCGCTGTGCCGGCGATGGGTCGACGCGGACGCGCCGGCAATCGTCGCCCACACCCATCGCATCATGGAACCCGAGGACCGGCAGTTGGGCGAATGGATGGCGTCCGGCGAAGTGCCTGAGACGATGATCGCGATTCTCGCCGAACTCGGCCGGTTCTACCTGCCGTGGGTCAGCCGCGCGGCGGTGGACGGGAAAGCGGAGCTTGCGTTCGCGAGTGGGCAGCGGGTCCAAATCGCGGTCACGCCGTTTCTTCAAGAAGCCCGCGGGGTCCTGTTCGCCCGCTACGTAAAGTATCGCAGTGATGCGCTCGACGCGGTGCTGGAGCGCGCGGGAATTCTTTCCTGGTTCGCCGGTTACGTCGATCATGCCGGCACCGTGCCGAACTACGACAAGCCGCCGCGTCCCGCGTTGAACCGCCCGTTTGGACCGCCGTGGGAAACAGAGCGGCGACGTGGCGACGCGCGAAGAGACGACAAGGCAGATTGAAGGATGAACTGCAAATGCTTCGCGGTGACGGCGGTGGCATCAGTTCAGACAAGTTCAGGCGACTACCTCACGCCGAGTACCCGCCGTCGACCGGGATACTCAGCCCGGTAATGAACTCCGACTCGTCGCTGGCCAGGAACAGCGCCAAGTTGGCGGTGTCGGTCGTGCGTCCCAGGCGCTTGAGCGGTATCGACTCGGCCGCCGCCTTCTTCATCGCCTCGAATCCGGCGCGTGCGCCCTCGGGCATGAACTTGGCCAGCATCGGCGTGTCCGCGGCGACCGGGCAGATCGAGTTGACGCGAATCTTGGCGGGTGCAAGCTCGACCGCCAGCGCGCGCGTCAGCGCGACCACCGCTCCCTTCGAGGCGCAATAGATGCTGATATTGGGGCGCCCCTTGAGCGCCGCCATCGAGGCGGCATTGATTATCGCGCCGCCGCCCGCGCCCGCCGCCACCGTTTTGGCGATCTCCGGCGCGCCGAACTTGCATCCGAACAACACGCCCTTGAAGTTCACGTCCATGATGCGCAGGTATTGCTCCTCGGTCACATTTGCGATCGGCGTCATCTCCATCGGCACGCCGGCGTTGTTGTAGAGCACATTGAGGCGGCCGAAGGTGCGTACCGTCTCTGCTACCATCGCCTTGACCTCGCCTGGATGCGCGAGGTTGGCGCGGATAAAGATCGCGCGCCCCCCGGCGCCGGCGATCTGCGAGGCGGTGTCGCTGCCGCCGGCCTCGTCGATATCGGCCACCGCGACGCTGGCGCCCTCGCCCGCGAACAGCAGCGCCGCCTCGCGTCCGAAGCCGGAGCCGGCGCCGGTGATCAGAGCGACTTTGCCTTCGAGACGTCCCATCGTGTTACTCCGTGGTGGAAGCAGTACCCTCACCCGCGCGTCACGGCTCTTGCCAAGCAAAAAGCAAGAGCCGCGCCGCGCGACCTCTCCCGCAAAAGAGCGGGCGAGGTCAGGGAGGGCATCGGGCCACGTTCGCATCGCGGGATTCGGGCGTCAAGCGCGAGCAAATCTTCTCGACGGCTGCCTCCCGAGTCTGCTAAACGCTGACAGAGGTCTCGTCCCGATGCGACATTCGGCCCAGGAGCGTGCACGGTCATGATGGCGGACTTTGGGCTCGATCCGATTATCCCCGGGATTAACCACCGTATCCGCACGGTCATGGTCGAGCATCACGTGCCCGGCGCGGCGGTGGGAATCGTCAAGGGCGGCAAGCTGGCGTGGAGCGCCGGCTTTGGCTTCGCCGACCTGGTCTCGCGCCGCCCGTGCGACGAGCACACTCTGTTCCAAATCGGCTCGATTACCAAGACCTTCACTGCCGCCGCGATCCTGCAACTGTGCGACTGGCGCCTGTTCGGCCTCGATGAGCCGCTGGGCCGCTACATCGGGGAGTTCCGCGGCGTGCGCAACCGCTTCGGCACGATCGATCAGATCACGCTCCGCCGCCTGCTCACCCATCACTCGGGCCTGGTCGACGAGCCGCCCACCGGCCACTGGAAGACCGGCACGCCGCTCATGATGGCGGACATCATGGCGTCGATTCCCCGGCTCGAGATCGCGATCGAGCCCGATTCCGCCTACAAGTATTCGAACCTCGGCTATGCCTTCCTGGGCGAGCTGGTCGCGCGGGTCTCGGGGCGTCCCTACGCCGATTACGTGTGCGATGAAATTCTGCGGCCCCTTGGGATGGAATCGAGCTGCTTCAGGATTCCCGACACCGCCCGTTCTATCGCAGCGACCGGCTACGCCAGCCATCCCTACGAGGACCTGCCTGCCGCGTCGGTCCCCTGGGACGAGCAGGCCGCTGCGCCCTCCGGCGAGCCTGAGCCGGCAGGCGGCTACAGCGCTTCGGGCGGTCTGCGATCCTCGGTCGCCGACCTGGCACGATGGATTTCGTTCCAGTTCAGCACCGGCGAGGCGGCGGGTGAAGGCGCGCGCGTGCTGAGCGAGCGCTCGCTGCGCGAGATGCATCGCGTGTACTCGACTGAGCCGGATTGGAAGACCGGCTATTGCCTGGCGTGGTCGGCGACGCGAATCGGCGACGACATCTATCTGCATCACGGCGGCGCCGTGCCGGGCTTCCTGTCGTTCATCGCCTTCAACAAGCTCTATGGCGTTGGTGTGATCGCGCTGACCAACTCAACCGGGCATTTCGCCCACGAGCGCATCGGTTTCGAGACCCTCGAGACGATAGTGAGTTGGGAGAAGGAAAGCCGCGCCGACGCGGCCGCCGCCGCCGAACCGGTTCCAACCCCGGAGCACTTCCGTCCCTTCCTTGGCCGCTACCATTCCCCCTTGGGCGATCTCCAGGTCGAATTTCGAAACGGCCAACTCATGCTGGCGAGCCCGCCCGGGCTCTCGTCGTTTCGCCCGCTCCCACCGCCGGCGCCGCTGATCGCGACCGCCAAGCCGCACGTGTTCATCGTCGGCGCGGGGCGCCCTGCCGGCGAGCCGATCAGCTTCGACCTCGCCGGCGACGGCCGAGTCACCGGCCTCACGCTGGGCGAAGAGGGATTTCCCTATCGCAAAGTCTCGTAGCAGGGTGCGGAAGAACGCTTTCGAGACGAGACATTTCGCCGACGGCAGAAGCACCCTGCATAACTTTTTCCGCAGCCTGTTAGCGCTTGTCCGGCCGCGCCTTAACAGCCCTGCTCATATCTGTCAGCATCTTTCACCGACACCCAAACTGGGGTGAAATACGCCTCCCAGATGAAACAACGGATAGCTTCGCTTCTCAACGAGGCGCTTACGCGCGCGCATCGGGCGGGCCTGCTCGAGTCTTCATCCGCCGATTTCACCGTCGAGGAGCCGAGAGATCCGGCCCACGGCGATGCCGCGAGCAACCTTGCGATGGTGATCGCGCGCGCCGAGGGCAAGCCGCCGCGCGCGATCGCGGAGATCATCCGCGACAACCTCGAGCCCACCGGTGATGTCAGTGAGGTCACGGTGGCCGGCCCGGGGTTCATCAACTTCAGGATGTCGCCCGCCTTCTGGCACAGCGAGCTGCGGCGCGCCGGCAGCGAGGGCGCGGCGTTCTGGCGGCCGCAGATCGGCGGTGGCCGCAAGGTTCAAGTCGAATTTCTCTCCGCCAATCCGACCGGACCGCTGACCGTCGGCCATGGCCGCAACGCGGTGCTCGGCGACACCATCGCGCGTCTGTTCGAGGCCACCGGCTTTTCGGTCACGCGCGAGTACTATTTCAACAACGGCGGGCGCCAGATGCGGTTGCTGGGCGAGTCGGTGCGCGCCCGCTACCTGACCGAGATCGGAATCGAAACCCCGCTGCCCGAGGACGGATACCAAGGCGAGTACATCCGCGACATCGCGCGCGGCCTAATCGCGGAGCGCGGCGCGACGCTCAAGGATGAGGCCGATAGCGAAGTCTTTCGCGCCGCGGCGGAGAAGGCGATCTTCGCCGATATCAACAAGACCTGCGAGATGCTCCGCGTCCGCTTCGACGTCTTTACCAACGAGCTCGACCTGATAAACGCGGGCCTGGTCGACGCCGCGATCGAAGGGCTGCGCCGGCGCGGGCTGATCGCCGAGTACGACGGCGCGGTGTGGCTCAAGGGCGAGCCGCTGGGCTTGCCCAAGGATCGCGCGCTGATTCGCTCCGGGCCGACCCGCGAGCCGATCTATCGCACCCCCGACATCTGTTACCATATCGACAAGATCAAGCGCGGCTTCGACCTGATCATCGACGTCTTCGGCACCGACCATATCGCGGAGCACGAGGACGTTATCGCCGCGGTCAAGGGGCTCGGCTACGATACCAGCCCGATCCGCGCGATTATCTACCAGTTCGTGACGCTCACCCGCGCCGGCGAGCGGATCAAGATGTCGACCCGCAAGGCGACCTACGTTACGCTCGACGAGCTGCTTGCCGAGGTCGGCGCCGACGTGGTGCGCTTCTTTCTCCTGTTCCGCAAGCACGACAGCCACCTCGACTTCGACCTCGATCTCGCCAAGCGCCAGGCGCCCGAGAACCCGGTCTTCTACGTCCAGTATGCGCACGCGCGCCTGACCGGGATCTTCCGCGAGGCGGAGCGCGCGGGAGTGGAGCTTCCGCGCGATCGCTCGCAGATCGACCTCACGCTGCTCGACGGGGAGGAGCTCGCGATGGGCAGGAAGCTGCTCGCCTTTCCCGACCTGATCCGCACCACGGTTGAGGCGATCGAGCCGCATCGGATACCGTTCTATCTGCTCGAGATGGCCGGCGACTTCCATCGCTACTACAACAAACCCGACAATCGTATAATCGGGCCTGATCGCGAGCTGACATGGGCGCGGCTGTTCATCGCTGGATGCATAAAAGAGGCGATCGGGAGCGGACTCGAGCTTTTGGGAGTAGCCGCTCCGGAGCGGATGTGAGGGGCTGAGGATGCGATTCGAGATGAGAGCCGGGGGACTGTTCGCGATCCTGCTCGGATTGGGATTCCTGTCCGGGGCCGTGTTCCTGCTCGGCCTGGTCGCGGGCTACGAGATGGGCCGCCAACAGGAGAGCAGCAACCAGCAGTACGCCACCGTCTATCCTGTCCCGACGCCTCCGGCCGCCGCCGCGTCCGCATCGGCAGGCGTGACGCCGCTATCGCCCGCCGCGGCCTCCGCTCCAGAGGCGTCGCCGATGGAACCCGGCAGCGGCCCGGTAACTCCGCTCGCGAAAGCCTCGCCGCCCGCAGCCGTCGCGCCGCTTACGTCGGCCTCACGCGCCACGGTCGCCGCCGCCCGCCCGCCGGCGCCCGCCGCGCGCGCCATGCCCCCTGAGTCGGTCGCATCGGTGCCGCCCGAAGAGCCTTCGGCCGAAGAGGAAACTCCCGTCGCGAGGCCCACGGCTTCCTCGAGCGGTCACAAGCCGTACAGCATTCAGATCGAGGCGGCGATGGACCGGATGGGCGCTGACGCGATGGTCGCGAAGCTGCGCCACCTCGGTTACAACACCTACATCGTCGAGACCGAAATCGCCGGTGCGACTTGGTACCGCGTCAGGGTGGGCCCATACGCCACCGAAGAAGAAGCCCGTACCGCCGAACAGCGCCTGCACGCGCAATACACCGGCGCCTTCACGACCCGGTAGGGGTCGGGTGCTCTTCGCGGAGACCCATCTCCAACGGGCTCTGGCTCTGTACCCCCCTCTGAATTTCCCGCATTTTGTCCGAGGTAGCGGCCGGCGGCTCATGCCGCCCCTCTTCGCGTAGGCCGGGAGATATACAGTTGGCGGTGATGTGACGGGTTGGGGAAGAATCTGTGAGATTTGGCCGACCCCGCTTTTTTTGGCTATTGCCGTCGCGTACTCTTTTCAGCATCCACAATCCGCACGGATGCGCGAAAACGCGCTGCTCCGAGGATGGGCGAGGGATTGCGGTGGAGGGGAGGAGCACATGCTTTTACTCAGGGGTTTCGGGCTCAGCAGGGCGCTGTTCTGCATCGTCGCGGCGGCTATGGCGACGCTTGTGATACGGGTGGGCGCGGCGCGGGGGGCGGCCGGCGACGTGGCGGCCGATCGCGAGCTCGGCCAGCCCAACTTTGCTACCAACAGTCCGAATACAGTAGATCCCGAGGCGCTCGAGGGGCCGAACCTGATCGCGATCGACACCAGCGTTACCCCTAACCGTCTCTACGTCGCGGACACGCAGAACAACCGGGTGCTTGGTTACAAGAGCGTCAGCGCGTTGAAGAACAATGCGTCCGCCAACCTCGTCATCGGCCAACCCAATTTCTTTTCGAGCACCTCCAACGACGGCGGCGTGAGCGCGTCCTCGCTCAACGGGCCGACTGCGGTGGCAGTTGACAAGCTAGGCAACCTCTACGTGGCCGACACCGGCAACAGTCGCGTCCTGGAATACAACAAGCCGTTTGCGAGCGGTGTAGTAGCCGGCTTGGCCGCCAACTTGGTGTTTGGCCAGGGCCTCGATTTCACTTCAAGCCAGTGCAATAACGGCTACGGCGCTCCGCAGACCGCTGAAACGCTATGCAACCCGGCCGGCGTCGCGCTTGACGGCAACGGTGACCTCTTCGTGGCAGACACCGGCAACAACCGGGTGCTTGCCTACACCGCCCCGTTCAACCCGGCAGCCGACGCCAACGTCGTGTTCGGGCAGTCTGGAAGTTTCACCCGCGGTCTCTGCAACCTTGGGACCAATCCCAGTACTGCCGGCAGCAATACCCTTTGCGGTCCGACCGGCCTTGCGGTTAACGGAGGCGGCAATCTCTACGTCGCCGACACCCAGAATAGCCGGGTGCTCGAGTACAACACTCCGCTGACGAGCACCACCCCCAACCAGGTGTTTGGACAGGCGGGCGCCTTTAATATGGGCACCTGCAACAATGGCGGTGCGAGCGCCGGCACGCTGTGTGGTCCGGGCGGCATTGTGGTGGACGGCACGGGCGACGTTTTCATCGCGGACTCCAGCAATAGCCGGGTGCTGGAATACGAGCCGCCCATCGCCGCCACTCCGGTCGCCAGCCTGGTCTTAGGCCAGTCGGGCAATTTCAGCAACACCCAGTGCAATGGCGGATTTGGAAACCCGCCATCCAGTGCGACGCTGTGCAACCCGCAGGGCGTCGCCCTGGACAGTTCCAACGACTTGTGGGTGGGCGACAAAAACAACAACCGGGTGGCCAAGTTTAGCGCTCCGCTGAGCGTCAGCAGCACCATATCGGTGGTGATCGGGCAGCCCGATGCGAATCACGACTCGTCCGACACGGTTGATGCGTCGGGACTCGACCGGCCGACCGGCGTGGCTATCGACACCAGCGTCACGCCCAACCGTTTGTACGTCGTGGACTCCGGGAACAGCCGCGTGCTCGGCTACACGGCCGCCGCGACCTTCGCGAACTATGCGCCGGCCAACCTGGTAGTCGGGCAGCCCGACTTCTTCTCGGGCAGTTGCAACCAGGGCTCTTCGCTCACGAGCAAGTCGCTGTGCAATCCCACGGCGGCATCGGTCGATTCGGCGGGGAACCTGTTCGTGGCCGATACCGGCAACAATCGCGTGCTCGAGTTCCCCACGCCATTCTCGAACGGTACCAGCAACGAGGCCGCGACCGTGGTCTTCGGCCAGGGCGGCAGCTTCACCACCAACACCCCCGTATGTCCTCCAAGTCCTCCAGACCCTCCCACCTCCAGGAGCGCCATGTGCTCGCCTTCGGGAGTTGCGATCGACCTGCGCGCGACCAGTGGCAGCCTCTACGTGTCCGACAGCGGCAGCAGCCGGGTCCTGCGATTCCAGCCGCCTTTCTCCGGCATCCCCGCCGCAAGCCTGGTGCTGGGACAGGCCAACTTCTCGGCCGACTCCTGCAACCGCAACCCTAGCCCGTTCTTCATCTTCCCGGCTGCGAATTCATTGTGTTCGCCCTTTCAGCTTGCGGTCGACACCGGCGGCAATGTTTACGTTGCCGATACCGACAACAACCGGATGCTGGAATACAAGGTGCCTGGCACCGTTAGCGGCGTCGCGGCGAAGACGGTCTTCGGGCAGCTCGGTAATTTCACCGCCGAAGACTGCAACCTGGATAGCGACCAGGCCTCCCTGGATTGCCAAAGCTTGTGCAATGCCGACGGAGGCGCGGTCGACAGCGGCGGCAACGTTTATATCGCCGACACTGCCAACAACCGCGTCCTCGAATACAACACCCCGCTGAGCAGTAAACCCACAGCCCATCTGGTCTTCGGGCAGCCCGCTTGCTTCACCAACTCATGCAACCTTGGCGGGTCGTCCTCCGGCGCCAAGACCCTGTGCCAGCCGCAAATGACCGCGACCGACAGCTTGGGCAATCTGTACGTCGCGGATACCGGCAACAACCGCGTGCTCGAGTATGACGCGCCGCTCGACCCGCCGAAGCACAAGCCAAGCCCGACTCCGACGTCCACCCCCAAGCGGTCGCCGACCCCGAAGCCGACGCCGGGTGTTCTCTAACCGAGTTCGCGCGAGCCAAATGCCGCCATCCCTCGCAGGGGATCGCTCCCCTGCGAGGGCCGGGTCGAATTACAGGCTAAAGCCTGTACTGGTACGCCTCGCATTGACATGGCCGCGCCCGACCGATAATTAGATTCACAGATGGATTACGTCATCCAGAAGTCGTGGGTGTGGACTTGGCGCTGTGACGCCGAGGCGCTTGCCTGCGCTCTGGTTCCGTAATCCGGAATCAAGCAAGAAAGATTTCCGAAGGGCCGCAGGCAGTATCAGTCCTGCGGCCCTTTTGCTTTCTCAGAGACGGATCGACTGCGTGGGAGTAATCGAAAGGGGTTGTACGAGATGGAGACGGGAGCGATGTTCAAGCCGAGCGAACGTGAATTCGAGGAGCTGGCTGCCGGCCGCTTCAACCTGATTCCGGTATGCCGCGAGGTCGCCGCCGACCTCGAGACGCCGGTTTCCGCCTTTCTCAAAGTCGCGCGCGGAGACTATGCCTTCCTGCTTGAGAGCGTGCGTGGCGGCGAAAAGTGGGGCCGCTACACCTTCCTCGGCTCGGAGCCCGCCACCGTGGTGCGCGCGCGCGGCGAGCGGATGGAAGTCATCAAGCCGGGCCGCGCCGTCGAGGTCCGCTCGGTCAAGGATCCGTTCGAGGGTCTAAAGGAGGAGTTCAAGCAGTACCGCGCGCAGCAGCCCGACTATCTGCCGCGATTTTTCGGCGGCGCCGTCGGCTTCCTCGCCTACGACATGGTCCGCTACTTCGAGCATCTGCCCAGCGCGCCGCCCGACGACCTGGGCACGCCCGATCTCTACCTGATGTTCACCGACACGGTGCTGGTTTTCGACAACGTGCGCCAAACGCTCAAGATAATTGCCAATGTCGCGCTCGATGAGTTCGGCTCGACGCGCGAGGCATACCGTACCGCGCTGGAGAAGATCGACGAAGTTGCGACACGCCTGCACGGGCCGGTGCCGCTGCCCTCGCTGGGCGAGGCGGCTGCGGCGGCGAATCCCGGCTCCGACTTGCGGATCGTCTCCAACCTGACGCGCGAGGCCTACATGGCCAACGTGACCCGCGCCAAGGAGTACATCGCAGCCGGCGACATAATCCAGGTCGTGCCCTCGCAGCGCTTCGAGGCGCCGCTCTCGGCCCATCCCTTCAACATCTATCGCAGCCTGCGCACCATCAATCCGTCTCCCTACATGTTCTACCTGAAGCTCGGCGACCATACCCTGGTCGGCGCGTCGCCCGAGGTGATGGTCCGGCTGGAGGGGCGCGAGATCACGCTCCGCCCGATCGCCGGCACGCGGCCTCGTGGCGCCGGCGAAGCCGAGGATCGCGAACTCGAGCGCGAGCTGCTCGCCGATCCCAAGGAGCGCGCCGAGCATGTGATGCTGGTGGACCTGGGCCGCAACGATGTCGGCCGGGTCGCCAAAATCGGCTCGGTCGAGGTTAGCGAGCTGATGGTGGTGGAACGCTACTCGCACGTGATGCATATCGTCTCCAACGTGCGCGGCCAGCTCGACGACGGCTTCGACGCCTTCGACGCGTTTCGCGCCACCTTCCCGCAGGGTACCGTCTCGGGCGCTCCCAAGATTCGCGCGATGGAGATAATCGACGAGCTCGAATCGGTGCGGCGCGGAGTCTACGCCGGTGCGGTCGGATACTTCAGCTACACCGGCAACATGGACACCGCGATTGCGCTGCGGACCCTGCTGGTCAGGAACAACCGGGTCTACATCCAGGCCGGCGGCGGCGTAGTGGCGGATTCCGATCCCGCCGCCGAGTACGAGGAATCGGTCAACAAGGCGCGCGCGATGGTGCGGGCACTCAGCGCCGCGCGGGAGTTCGAGGCCGCCGCGCTCTCGGACAGTCCGTCATGAGCGCGCCCCGCGGGTTTTCTCGCAGTGGCGCGGGCCTCGCTGCCCGCCAACCGCACGGTTTGAACAGGATCCGGGGTAGGTAAACGCGATGGCAACCGCAGCCAAGCTATTGATGATCGACAACTACGATTCGTTCGCCTATAACCTCGTCCAGTTCCTGGGCGAGCTGGGCGCCTCGCTGATCGTGCGCCGCAACGACGCGATCGACCTCGACGGGATACGTAAGCTCAAACCCGACGCGATCGTTATCTCGCCCGGCCCGTGTACGCCCGCAGAGGCCGGGATTTCGGTCGCGCTGCTCGAGGAGTTTTCCCCCAAGATTCCGATCCTCGGCGTGTGCCTGGGCCATCAGTGTATCGGCGAGGCGTTCGGCGCCAAGGTAGTGCGCGCGGGCCGCCTGATGCATGGCAAGACCTCGCCCGTGCTCCACGACGGCAAGACCATCTTCGCCGGCCTGCCCAACCCGCTCGAAGGGATGCGTTATCATTCGCTGCTCGTCGATGCCGACTCGATTCCCGCGTGTCTTGAAGTCAGCGCGCACACCGCCGAGGGCGAAGTGATGGGCTTGCGGCACAAGAGCCTGCGCGTCGAGGGCGTCCAGTTCCATCCCGAGTCGATCGGCACTCCCGACGGCAAGCGCCTGTTGCGCAACTTTCTTGAACTGGTGGTCGGATGACAACCACCCTGCGCGACGCTTTCGAGATCGTGTTGGCCGGCCGATCGCTCGGCGCGGGCCAGGCCGAATCCGCGATCGGCGAGATGCTCGACGGCGGCGCGCCGGAAGCGCTGGTCGCCGGCTTTCTGGTCGCGCTCAAGCTCAAGGGTGAGAGCGCGGCCGAGCTCACCGGCGGCGCGCGTGCGATGCGCGCGCGGGCGCGCGCGCTCGCACTCGGCGCCGGTGAGCTGCTCGACACCGCCGGCACCGGCGGCGACGGGGCCGGCACCTTCAATATTTCCACCGGCGCCGCGCTGATCGCGGCGGCGGCCGGGGTGCGGGTCGCCAAGCACGGAAATCGCGCCGCCAGCGGCACGATCGGGGCGGCCGACGCGCTCGAGCGCCTCGGTGTGAAGATCGACCTCGACCCCGCCGGTCTTGCGCGATGTCTGGCGCGATGCGGCTTCTGTTTCATCTTCGCCCCCGCCTACCATCCCGCGATGGCACGCGTGGCTCCGATGCGCCGCGCCCTCGGCGTCCGCACGCTCTTCAACCTGCTCGGACCGCTGGCCAATCCCGCCCATCCGCGCCGCCATCTGCTGGGAGTAGCCGAGGCGCGCCTGGTGGTGCCGATGGCCGAGGCGCTCGCCGCGCTCGGCGTCGACCATGCGATGGTCGTGCATGGCGAAGACGGAGTGGACGAAATCTCGCTCTGCGCGCCGACCGCAGTTGCGGAGATTCGCGGCCGTGCGATCCGGGAGTACCGGGTCACACCCGAGAAGCTCGGTTTGCGCCGCGCCGGCGCCGCGGCGCTCAAGGTTTCCGGACCTCAAGAAGCACTTGAAGTTCTTAAGTCCGCGCTTGCGGGCGCGGCAGGCGCGGCGCATGATGTGCTCGCGCTCAACGCCGGTGCCGCGATCTACCTGGGCGGACTGGCTGATTCGCTCGAGCGCGGGGTCGAGATCGCGCGCGAGACGCTCGCTGCGGGACTCGCCCGCCGCACGCTCGAAGAGCTATGCCGCGCCGCCCGCGAGCCGCAGCCCCGGGAGATGGAATGAGCTCGATCCTGGAGCGGATCTTTGCCGCCAAGCGGCTCGAGGTGGACGAAAAGCGCGAGCGCGTGCCGCTCGCCACCATGGCCGCGATGGCAGCGCGCGCACCCGCGCCGCGCCGGTTCGCGGCCGCGCTGCGCGCCCGGCGCACCGCAGTTATTGCGGAGATCAAACGCGCTTCGCCCAGCAAGGGCGATATCATGCCGGGACTGGATCCGGCGCAAGTCGGTATCGACTACGCGGCGGCGGGCGCTGCGGCACTGTCGGTGCTGACCGACCGGCACTTCAAGGGCGCGCTCGACGACTTGCGCGCGGTCCGCGCCGCGGTGGAGCTGCCGCTGCTCAGGAAGGACTTCATCTTCGATCCCTACCAGGTCTACGAAGCGCGCGCGGCCGGCGCCGATGCTGTCCTGCTGATCGCCGCGATGCTCAAGGAGGGCAACCTGCGATCGCTCGCGGCGCTGGCCGCGGAGCTTGGGATGGCGGCGCTGGTCGAGGTGCACGGCGCGGATGAGTTCGCGCTGGCGGATAGAATCGGAAGCGAGCTGGTCGGGATCAATAATCGCGACCTGCACAGCTTTGTCACCGATCTGGCGGTGACGGAGCGGCTGCTCGCCGGCTACCGGGGCGAGGCGCTGATCGTTGCGGAAAGCGGAATCGAAACTGCCGCCGACCTGCGCCGGCTTTGCGCCGCGGGCGCGCGCGCCTTCCTGATCGGAGAGAGCATGCTTCGCGCCGGTACGCCGGGCGAAACTCTTGGCAGCCTGATTCGCGATTTCGACCGCGCGGCCGGCGAGGGTGCGCGATGAGCGTGCGGGTCAAGATCTGCGGCGTGACGCGGGTCGAGGATGCGGTCGCGGCGGCGGAGGCGGGCGCAGACCTGCTCGGGTTGAACTTCTACGCGAAGAGCCCGCGAGGCGTTACGCTCGCGCGAGCGCTCGAAATCCGCCGCGCGGTGCAGGGGCGCGTGAAGCTGGTCGGGGTGTTCGTGAACGCCTCGCGCCGCGAGATTATCGAGATCGCCGATGCGCTTAAGCTGGACTTCGTCCAGCTCCACGGCGACGAGCCGGAAGATCACCTCGCCGGCGCGGGCCTCGCGGTAATTCGCGCGCTCAGGCTCAAGCCGGGAACCTCGGCGGAAGATTTCAAAAAGATGCTCGAACGGACGCGGGCCGACCTGGTTATCCTCGACAGCTACGCCTCGAGCCTGTACGGAGGAACGGGTACCGCGCTGGAGCCGGGAGCGCTGGCCCGATTCGATCTCGAGCGCGCATTCGTCGCCGGCGGCCTTAGGCCCGAGACGGTCGCGAATGCGGCCCGGCTCAACCCCTACGGCGTCGACGTGGCGAGCGGGGTCGAATCGGCGCCCGGAATCAAGGACTATCAGAAGCTGAGGAGCTTTATCGCAAATGCAAAGTCTGCCCGATAGCCGCGGACATTTCGGCCAATACGGCGGGCGCTACGCCGCGGAAACGCTGATGCCGGCGCTGTTCGAACTGGAACAGGCCTACAAGGATGCCCGGCGCGACCCGAAATTCCGCGCCCAGCTCGAACGCTACGCGCGTGATTATGTGGGCCGTCCCACGCCGCTGTTCTTCGCCGCCAACCTGACCGCCAAGCTCGGCGGCGCAAAGATCTACTTGAAGCGCGAAGATCTCTGTCATACCGGCGCCCACAAGATCAACAACGCGCTCGGCCAGGGTCTGCTCGCCGCGCGGATGAACAAGTCGCGAATCACCGCCGAGACGGGCGCCGGCCAGCACGGCGTCGCCACCGCGACGATGGCGGCGCTGCTCAAGCGCGAGTGCGAAGTCTTCATGGGCACGCTCGACGTAGAGCGCCAATCGCTCAACGTGTTCCGGATGAAGCTGCTCGGCGCCAAAGTGACGCCGGTCGAGGCGGGCAGTAAGAGCCTCAAGGACGCGCTCAACGAGGCGCTGCGCGACTGGATCGCGACGGTCAGGACCACCTACTACCTGATCGGATCGACCGCCGGACCGCATCCCTATCCAATGATCGTGCGCAACTTCCAGTCGGTGATCGGACGCGAAGCGCGGCGGCAGATCGTTAAACAGGAAAGGCGCCTGCCGGACCTGCTGATCGCGTGCGTCAACGGCGGCTCCAATGCGATTGGGTTGTTTTATCCCTTCCTCAAGGACCAGAGCGTGCGGATGACCGGCGTGGAGGCCGCCGGACTCGGGCTCAGCGGGCCGCATCACGCGGCAACGATCAACGCGGGCAGCGTCGGCGTGCTGCACGGCAATCGCACCTACCTGCTGCAGGACGAGCTCGGCCAGATCCGCGAGACTCACTCGATCGCGGCCGGGCTGGACTACCCGGGCGTGGGACCCGAGCATAGCTATCTGAAGGACACCGGGCGCGCGCAATACGTGGCGGTCACCGATGCCGAGGCGCTCGAGGGGTTCAAGATCCTGTCGGAGAGCGAGGGGATAATCCCGGCGCTGGAGAGCGCACACGCGGTGGCATACGCGGTGAAAATCGCGCCGGCACTGCCGCGCGAGCAGGTGGTGATCGTGAATCTGTCAGGACGAGGCGACAAGGACATGCAAACCGTTGCGCAAGCGTTCGGCGTCGCCTTGTAGGGAGGTTGCACAGCGTGCCGACACAGTCTCGCATCAGCCGCAAATTCAAAGAACTTCGCACGCTCGGCAAGGTGGCCCTGATCCCGTTCATCGTCGCCGGCGACCCCGACCTCGAACACACGCCGCTCCTGGTGCGCGAGCTCGAAGCGCGAGGCGCGGACCTGATCGAGCTGGGCGTGCCGTTTTCCGATCCGATGGCGGACGGGCCCGCCAATCAGCACGCGCTGGCGCGAGGGCTCGCCTCAGGGGCGTCGCTGTCGGCGATCCTTGCGATAGTGTCCGAGCTTCGCAAGGAAACCGAAATCCCGCTCATCCTGTTCGGCTATTTCAACCCGATCTTTCATTACGGTTGCGAGCGGTTCTGCGCCGATGCGGCGAAGGCCGGCGTCGACGGGCTCCTGGTCGTCGATTTGCCGCCCGAGGAGAGCGCCGAGCTGGCGCGGCCGGCCAAGGCCGCCGGATTGGACCTGATCTACCTGCTCGCGCCGACCACTCCGATCGAGCGCAGCCGCCGGATCGCCCGGATGGCGACCGGCTTCCTGTATTACGTCTCGGTCACCGGCGTGACCGGAGCCCGCGCCGAGCTCGCCGCCGACCTCGAGCAACGGGTCCGCGAGCTGCGCAGCGTGACCGATCTGCCGATCGGGGTGGGATTCGGTATCGCGAAGCCCGAGCACGCGCGCCAGGTCGCCCGGTACGCCGACGCGGTCGTGGTCGGCAGCGCGCTCTCCAGCCTGATCGAGAAGCACGCCGGCTCTCTCGAACTAATCGGCGCGGTAGGCGAGTTTATCGCCGCGATGAAACGGGAGATGAACGAGGCGCGCGATGCCGCCTCGGTCGCGGGCGACTGACGCGATGGCGCCGCGCCCCCCGCATCAAGCGCCGCCTGCGCCGGCTGCCGCTTCCGCTCCCGCCTGGCCGGCCCAGCCTCCCGCGCCGGCGGCGGCTGAGGACCTGTGGGCCAAGTGCCCCTCGTGCCGGGAAATCACGTTTCGCAAGGAGGCCGAGCGCAACCTCAACGTCTGCCCGAAGTGCAACCACCATTACCCGCTGACGGTCGAGCAGCGCTTGGCGATCACGCTCGATCGCGGCTCGTGGCACGAACTGTTCGCGGATCTCGCCGTCGGCGACCCACTCCAGTTCGTCGATACTCGCCCGTACCCGGCGCGTCTCGCCGAGGCCCGCCGCGCCAGCAGGCGCAACGACGCCGTAGTGGTCGGCGATGGCCGGATTCACGGACGGCGCGCTGCGATCGGCGTGATGGACTTCGGCTTCATGGGCGGCAGCATGGGCGTGGTAGTGGGCGAGAAGCTCGCGCGGCTATGCGAGCGCGCGCTCGCCTGGCGCATCCCGATGATAATCTTCAGCGCGTCCGGCGGCGCGCGGATGCAAGAGGGGACGCTGTCGTTGATGCAGATGGCGAAGGTGTCGGCCGCGATCGCGCGGCTACGCGACGCGCGCGTCCCCTACATCTCGGTCGTCTGCGATCCCACCACCGGCGGCGTTGCGGCCTCGTTCGCGAGCCTTGGCGATCTGATTGTCGCGGAGCCCGGCGCGCTGATCGGATTTGCTGGCCGCCGTGTGATCGAGCAGACCAGCAGCCAGCAGCTGCCCGAGGGCTTCCAGCGCGCGGAGTTTCTCCTCGCGCACGGGATGATCGACGCGATCGTGCCGCGCAGCGAGATGCGGTATCGGCTGGGGTGGCTGCTGGCGATCCTCAGGCCAGGACGAAAGCCCACAGCACGCCGTCTCGCAACGCGCCGATAGCGCGGCGATCTGAATCGCGAGAGTCCCCCGGCTCGCGGCCGAGCGACCTGAAGCTAGCCGGACTGCTGCGCCTGTTCAGCCCCAATGAATTTCAGCGCCGCGGAGTTCATGCAATAGCGCAGGCCGGTCGGCGGCGGGCCGTCGTCGAAGACGTGCCCCAGATGCGCGTCGCATCGCGCGCACAGCACCTCGGTGCGGGTCATGAAAAGGGAACGATCGATATCGGTCCGGACATTCTCTTTCGCGATCGGCTCGTAGAAGCTCGGCCATCCCGTGCCCGACTCGAACTTGGTGTCCGAGCTGAACAGTGCGTTGCCGCAGCATACGCATCGGTAGAGTCCCTTCTCGTGGTTGTTGGCGTACTGGTTGGTGAAGGGAGGTTCGGTGCCCTTGCGGCGGGTCACGCGATGCTGCTCGGGCGTCAGGATGCGGCGCCACGCGGCGTCCGACTTTACCACTTTATCTTCCATGGCAACGCCCTTCCTTTGGCCGGAGTCCGAGAACTCTACGATAGCGACCTGGACGACAGCGCCTGATGGTCCGGCGGAGCCATCGGATGCACCGGAGGAGCTCCCGCTTTCAGCCATGCCCAATGCGATCGCAGCCGGAACCGCGGCCAGCGCGGCGAGCACGCTGCGGCGACTGAGCAGGTTTGCATAATCTCCCGGCACGGGGTTTCGCTCCTCTATCATTCTATACGAACAACTACGTCAACCAACGAACGGTTCCCCGCATTCGACCGCCCTTGGCAGAAGCCTGCGTTTACAGGCGCCCCTGCGCTCGATAGAATGTTGGAAACGCGGCGGAGCATCAACGCGGCTCGCGCCGCGCTTTTGTATCCGGCGGCCAATGAGAAGAGACGACATACGCAACCTTGCGATCATCGCGCACGTCGACCATGGCAAGACCACCCTGGTTGACGCGATGCTGCGCCAGTCGGGCGTGTTCCGCGCCAACGAGCAGGTAGTCGATCGGGTGCTCGACTCATTTGTCCTCGAGCGCGAGCGCGGAATCACCATCCTCGCCAAGAACACTTCGATCAAGTGGGGCGCAACTCGGATCAATATCGTCGATACGCCCGGCCATTCGGATTTCGGGGGTGAAGTCGAGCGGACCTTGTCGATGGTGGACGGGGTGCTGCTGCTGGTGGACGCCAGTGAAGGGCCGCTCCCGCAGACCCGCTTCGTCCTCAAGAAGGCGCTCGAGGCCCGCCTGCCGGCGATTGTATGCCTCAACAAAATAGACCGCCCCGACGCGCGGCCGGCCGAAGCGCTGGACGAGGTCTATGATCTGTTCATCGAGCTGGACGCCGCCGAAGACCAGCTCGATTTCCCGGTGCTCTACACCAACGCGCGCAAAGGTGTGGCTTCGGCGAAGCCGGGAAACCTCGACGGCGATCTGAAGCCGCTGTTCACCGCGATTATACAGCATCTGCCCGGCCCGGAGGTCGATCCCGTGGCCACCCTGCAATTCCAGGTGAACAATATCGATTACAGCGATTACGTCGGGCGCCTCGCGATCGGACGCGTCGTCGCCGGCTCGATGGTCGTCGGCCGCGGCTATTCGCGATGCGGACTGGACGGCGCACGCAGCACCTGCAAAATCGCGCACATCTATGGATGGTACGGGCTCAAGAGAATCGAGCAGGATCGCGCCGAGGCCGGGGAGATCGTCGCAATTGCCGGCGTGGACGACATCGCGATCGGCGAGACCATCGCCGACCTCGAAAACCCGCGGCCCCTGCCGGCCATCCGCATCGATCAGCCGACCGTGGCGATGACTTTTTCGGCCAACAATGCGCCCTGGGCGGGCCGCGAAGGGGTGTACGTGACCTCGCGCAAGCTGCGCGAGCGCATCGATTACGAGGCCCGGCGCAACGTTAGCATCCGCGTCGAAGAGACCGGCGTTGATTCGTGGCGGGTCGCCGCGCGCGGCGAGCTGCAACTGGCCGTAATCGTCGAAACCATACGCCGCGAGGGCTACGAGCTTCAGCTCTCAAAGCCCACGGTGGTTACCCGGATGACCGACGACGTGTTGGAGGAGCCGATCGAGCTGGTGATGATCGATATCCCCGGCGACTACGTCGGCATCGTCACGCAATTGCTTTCTCCGCGCAAAGGCAGGCTGCGCACGATGATGACGCACGCCACCGGACGCGTGCGCCTGGAGTACGACATCCCGGCGCGCGGGCTGATCGGCTTTCGCGGCCGCTTCCTTACCGAGACCCGCGGCACCGGCATCATGCACTCACTGTTCAACGGCTATGCTCCCTGGGCCGGCCCGATGGCGCAGTCGCGGACCAACGGGGCGATGATCTCCGATCGCGAAGGCGTAGCTGCCGGCTACGCGCTGTTTCATCTTCAGGAGCGCGGGCGCTTGTTCATCGGACCCGGCGAGCCGGTCTACGAGGGAATGATCGTGGGAGAGTACTCGCGCGAGACCAACCTGCCGGTGAACGTCTGCCGCGAAAAGAAGCTGACCAACATCCGCGCCGCTGGCCATGACGAAGCGATCCGTCTCGAGCCGCACCGGGTGATGTCGCTCGACCTGGCGTTGGAGTGGATCGACGAGGAGGAACTGGTCGAGGTCACGCCGAAGTCGGTGCGGATGCGTAATCGGGTGCTCAAAACCCTGCTCCGCAACAAGCATCGGGGCCTCGCGACCGAGCCGCGGGAGGCGATGGCCGCGGCGGAGTGAGTCGCGAGAGGGTAAATCGGCAGCCCCCCCACATTGACTGGACATACTGTCAGCGTGTACAAGAATGTAAGGCCGATCTTGGCCGTACGCTCGCGTCGGATTCCGCGACGCCAACCCTAAGACTAAATCAGAACCATTCGTTCGGCCTCACCTGCCGACGTGAATCCACTGGCTCTGTACATGTGAGGTAGTATTTTGTCCTTTTCCGAATTTCTCCTTTCACCTGAAATCCTGCGCTCGGTCCGCGACCGCGGACACCGTCATGCCACTCCCATCCAGTCCGGCGCCATTCCGGCGGCGCTGAGTGGCCGCGATCTGATCGCGACCGCCGAGACCGGCAGCGGCAAGACCGCCGCCTATCTGCTTCCGCTGATCGACCGCCTCCATCGCAAACGCGATTCGGGCCGCAACGGTGCTGGTGCCTCCGCCATCCGAGCGCTGATCCTGGCGCCGACGCGGGAGCTTGCGGCCCAGGTCGCGCGTGAGTTCAGCGTCTTCGCGCGCAACACCGGGCTGCGCGCGGCCGTGATCGTCGGGGGTGACTCGATGAACTGTCAGTTGCGCGACCTGCGTGCCGGCGCGCAGGTGGTGGTCGCGTGTCCCGGGCGGCTCATTGACCACATGGAGCGCGGAACGATCAAGCTCGACCGGGTGGAGCTGCTGGTGGTTGACGAGGCGGACCGGTTGATGGACATGGGCTTCCTACCACAGCTCAGGCGAATCGCGCGGATGGTGCCGCGGCAGCGCCAGACGCTGATGTTCTCGGCCACGATGGGTCCTGACGTGGTGCAAATCGCCCGCGAGTTTCTGGACAATCCGGCGCATGTAAACGTCGGCGAAAAGGCTACGCCGCCGGCGGCGATTCGCCAGACCGTCTATCCGGTGACGCTCGACGACAAGGGGCCGATGCTGCTCGAGATCCTCAAGCGCGGCCAGGTTGAGAGTGCGATCGTTTTCACCCGCACCCGGATCCGCGCGGACCGCGTGGCAAGGCTGTTGACCCGCAACGGAGTCAATGCAGTCGCGATCCACGGGGACCGTTCGCAAAGCCAGCGCAATGCGGCACTCGGCGGATTCCGGGCCGGCAAGTACCGCGTGATGGTGGCGACCGACGTCGCCGCACGCGGACTCGATATCGACGACGTCTCCCATGTGATCAACTTCGACCTGCCCGATGAGCCCGAGAACTACATCCACCGCATCGGCAGGACCGCCCGGATGGGCAAGTCCGGTGAGGCGCTGAGCCTGGTGTTGCCCGCGGAGCGTGAAGCTCTGGGAAAAATCGAACGGATTTTGGGGATGAAACTCGAGCGCGCGCACATAGCGGGTTTTGAGCCGCCACAGATCGAGCCTCTCGCACCGATCAAGATTTTCGGTTCGGTCGGCGCGCGCCGGAATTTTGCACGCAACCGCCCGCGCGTCCGCTGGGCCTGACCCGCCCGTTCAGGCTGCCATCAGAAATCGACGTGGCCGGCGAATATTTCAGCCGCGCCCGGCGCCGATTTGGTCGGCGTCCGGTCGCGCCGCCTAATTCGTCGAGCTGTGAAAACGCCATCGATGTGCTCGCGCGCATTGCATAGCGGGCGGCTGTAGGGGAATGCGCCTGCGTTAGAGACGCGATTCGTTAGGCGCCTTTTTTTGCTGCGCGGATGTGGCGCGACTGCCGATTTTCCAAACTTTCGCCGCTTGGGGGGTGCGGCTACAATACGCCCTGATCCGAACGTCCCGATGGAACGGCTTTCGCAAACCCTGGAATGGCTCTACTCGCTGGAAGCGCGCGGCGAGATCTACAAGCTCGAACGCATGGAGCGCGCGATGGGCGTGATCGGAGACCCTCATCTCCGACTCAAGGCGGTCCATATCGCCGGTACCAAGGGCAAGGGCTCGGTGGCCGCGATGCTGGACGGCTGTCTGCGCGCCGCGGGCTACCGGACAGGGCTTTACACCAAGCCACATCTGGTGAATCTGACCGAGCGCACGCGAATCGATGGCGCCGAGATGGCGCCAGCGTTGATGCTGGACTATATCGACCGCCTGCGCGCGATTTACGAGCGCGAGGCGATGGCGTTGACCTTTTTCGAGTTCACGGTCGCGCTGATGTTCCTGTATTTCGCGCAGGCCGAGGTTGACGTCGCCGTGATCGAGACCGGGCTCGGCGGCCGCCTCGATTCGACCAACGTCGTCCGTCCACTGCTCAGCGTGATCACACCGATCGGCTTCGATCACGTGGATCGGCTCGGCAACACGATTACATCAATTGCCGGCGAGAAGGGCGGGATTATCAAGCCCGGCGTCCCGGTCGTGATCGGTGCCCGCGATGCCGAGTCGCGTAGTGTGCTGACGTTGATCGCGACGGCTCGCAAGGCGCCGGCCGTGATGATCGACCGCGAGTTTTCCTATCGCTCGCACGCCCCCGCCCATCGCCTCGACTACCATGGATTCGGCGTGTCGCTGGATAACGTCGAGCTCTCGCTGGCCGGCCCGTTCCAGCATCACAATGCCGCGGTCGCGATTGCGGCGTGCGAAGCGATGCGCGCGCAGGGCTGGCGAGCCGACGAATCCGCCATCCGCCGCGGGTTGGCCGGGGTGAGCTGGCCCGGGCGGTTCGAACGTCGTGTCGAAACGCCCGCTTGTGATCCTCGACTGCGCGCACAATGAGTTGAGTATCGACGCGCTGCTCGAGACTATCGCGGTCGAGCTTGGCCCCGAGGTAAGACCGCGGCTGCTGTTCGGCTGCCAGGCGGACCGTAACTGGGAGCGCCTGGCCGCGATGCTGGGTCCGCGGGTGCGTGACGTGACCCTCACGATGGCCAAGCCCAAGAAACCGCTCGCGCCCGAGTTCCTGCTCCCTCATTTTGCGCGATGGGCGCCCACCCGGATTGTGAAAGAACCTGTTCGCGCCATCGAGCAAGTGATGGCACAGGCGGCCCCCGATGATGTAGTACTCGTGGCCGGGTCCGTATATCTCGTGGGTGAGATATACCCGTGGTTCCTGGCGCGCCAAGGCCGTCGAGGGCTCTTTCCTGAAGCCACCGCATAAATCGCTGCGGGCCGCGCTGCTTTGTCTGTTCCTGGTGCTGCTGATCGCGCCGCCGCTCCATGCCCAGCTCATCTCGAACTTCTCATCGCTGGAGACCACCCGCACCGAGCCGGCCAACGTAAGCGGGCGCGAATTCGTTTACGACTACAAGACCGACACGATCGTAGTGCGCGGCAACGCGCTCCTGACCCAGGGCGAGACGACCCTCAAGGCCGACGAGCTCGATTACGCCCGCCCGCAGCGCGAGGTGCGCGCCTACGGCAAAGTCCATCTGATCGATCCCGAGATCGAGCTCTCCGCAAGCAAGGCCGATCTCAACATGAGCGACGAAACCGGCAGTCTCAGCGACGCCAAGCTCAGTGCCAAGAACAGCTCCTATCGGCTGGCGGGATCGGAGATCACCAAGCTCGAGGGGCAGCACTACTCGATTCGCGACGGCTTTTTCACGACCTGCGGGTGCGAATCGGGGGCGCCCTCGTGGAGCATGAATGCCGGTCAGATGGACGTTCATCTGGGCGCCACCGGCACCGCGCGCGACGCGCGCTTCAATATCCTGGGATGTCCGGTGATCCCGCTTCCCTACGCGGTCTTCCCGGCCAACAGCGAACGTTCCAGCGGCCTGCTCGCGCCGCGGATGGGCGAGTCGCACCTGCGCGGCTTCCAATACATGCAGCCGGTCTATTTCGTAATCAACAAGAACTCGGATGCCACGGTCGCGATCGACGAGGAGAGCTCGCAGCGAATCGGGTTACTGAGTGAATATCGCCTGCAAAACGGCCTCGACGATTACTTCAGGGTCAACGGCGCATTCTTCGACGAGAGCATCCGCAGCAACAGTAACCGCCTCGATATAGTCGACCCTGAAATCGCGGACCCGCATATCCCGGTCGAACGATATGGGCTCATCGGGATGACCCGCGAGCATCTGACGCCCGACCTGACGGTTTTCGGCGACACGATCGCGGTCAGCGACAGTCTCTATCTCCGCGAGATGAACCTCTACACCCTGTCGCGCGGCTACGGGTCGAATTACGGGGTGATGCGCGACACGGTCTCGCATTTCGGGCTGCTACAGAGTTTCGACAACGCCTTTGTTCGGCTACAGGGTGACTGGACCGAAGATCTGATCCAGCAGCAGAGCTTGGCGTTGCAGTCCTTGCCCGAGTTGCTGGTGAGCGGCCGGCAGGACCTCGGACACGGGCTGGCCTACTCCGACTACGACATGCAGGCGGTGAATTTCTGGCGTTCCGACGGGGTCAGCGGTCTGCGCTTCGACCTCAATCCACGCGCGACCGTGCCCTGGCGTCTGGGCGACTATCTGATGGGTTACGGGACGGTGGGGGGACGCGAGACCATCTACGATACCTCCGGCCATGACATCAATGTGATCCCGGTCGGCAGCGCCCCCGCGGAGGTCAACAACAACGGGTTGACGCAGGGCATCCTGAGCACAGGCGGAGTTCAGACCCGCGAGTTGTTTTACGCAGGAGCCGGCGTCTCGAGCGTGCTCGAAAAAGTCTACGACCTGAACTGGGAAGGCATCGAGAAAATCAAGCACACTATCGAGCCGCTCGCGACCTACAACTACGTGCCGATCGTCAGCCAGTCGCAGCTCCCGCTGTTCGACGAGACCGACCGAATCAATCCGCGCAGCCTCGTGACCTACGGGATGGTCTCGCGCCTGTTCGTGAAATCCGCGCCGCAGCCGGCGGCGGGCGAAGAGCACGCCGCGCAGGGCAGCGAGCAGGAGAGCGATGAGGAGAGCGATGAGGAAACCGACGCCGCGGAGCCGCAGGGCTACACGGATTCCGGGTCGGAGCGCGAGGCGGCGCGGCTGAGCCTGCTCCAGGCCTACGACCTGAGACACGCAACCGTCAAGGGCGGCACGCAGATGTCGGACGTGGAGGCAAGCGCAACACTTTTTCCCACCAGCTACGCCTCTTTCGGGAGCACGATCGATTACGACCCGCCCGAAGAGCAGATCAGCTCCGCCAGCGCGCAGCTCTCGCTGCGTCCGCCCTGGGCGGTGAACCAGAAGCCCGGTCTTTACATGGGGCGCGCGCTCACCGGACCCTTCCTTCAGGTGATGTACAACTTCGTCGGCGGCCGCGAGGCGAGCCATACCTTCGCCGTGCGCGCCTACTACGAACTGCTCGATCGGTTCGCGGTCTACTACGCGCCGGTTTACGATTTCGCGAACAAACAGATGGTTTCGGTGGAGTACGGGGTGCGGCTGAAGTCGCCGTGCAATTGCTGGGCAATGGACTTCGGCTTAACCGATACCATCAACCCCAGCGAAGTCCAATTCCAGTTCCAGCTCACGCTCGGTGGGCTCGGCTCGATGGGGCACAATCCCTTCGGCCGTAGTCCGTTCCGCGACAATTCCAGCGGCACGGGCGTGCTGCCCTCGAGCTACTAGTGCTTCGACCGATGCGTAGCGATTAGCGCGGCGGCCGGAGACGGTTGCTCCTCCGGAAATAAATTGGGTCCCGTTTCATTCGTGGGCAGGCGTCCCTGCCCGCCCTGGGTCAGACGCCACGAGGAAGAAATCGGGGCTAGGAGTACAGCAGGGCGATATCGGTCGCGATCCACAGCACGACCGAGATCAGCAGCGTACGATCCTTGAGCAGCAAGCGCGCCGGGTCGCCGCCTTCGCCGCCCTCGTGGATCAGGTACAGGTAGCGCAGAATCCCCAGCACTACGAAAGGGACCGTCAGGTACAGGTGCCTGGTGCCGAGCTTCTGCTCGACCTCCGGCGAGGCCGTGTAGATCATGTAGCCGACCAACGTCGCGCCGGCGACGATCGAGATCATCTGGTCGATCAGCCGCACGTTGTACTGGCTTAGCGCGCTGCGATGGATAGTTGCGGCGGGACCGAGCGCGATCAGCTCCTGGCGCCGGCGTGCCAGTGCCAGCAGCAGAGCCAGCACGAAAGTGATGAAGACCAGCCAGGGGGAGACCTCGACGTTGATCGCCACCCCGCCGGCGAAGGCGCGCAGCACGAAGCCGATCGCGATCGAGATTACGTCCACGATCACCATCTGGCGCAAGAACAGTGAGTAGCCGAGCTGCAGGGCCACGTAGAGCAGCACGATACATACGAAGGCCGGACCCAGGGCCAGGCTCAGCACGGCACCGATCGCCGTCAGCGCCGCCGCCATCCGGATCGCGTCGCCGACATTCAACTCGCCCGAGGCGAGCGGTCGGTTTTGCTTGAGCGGATGCCTGCGATCGGACTCGCGATCCGACAGGTCGTTGATGACGTAGGCGAGACTGGAGATCGCACAGAATGCGATCGCGGCGACACAAGCCAGGGCGAAGTCGCGGGGATGGAACAGGCGGCGGCTGAAGACCAGCGCCGCGAAAATTATCGCGTTCTTGATCCACTGGTAGGGGCGGGCCAGCGCCCACATCGCGCCCAATTTGCCCCGCGCCGCCCCGGTTTCGGCTTGCTGTGCCAGGCCCATCGGTAAATTACTATAAGGCGGCATTCTGTTTGGGAAGCCGATGCCGCGGGACAGAATCGCACCGATTGCCATAGTGGCCCAGCTACGGACCGCTTCCCCCTCCAGACGCATCCCGCCCGCTACCGCCACAAAGTCGAGCCCCAGGCCGATCGCGCCCGGCTTGAACCTCCGCCTGCTCGCAGGCTATAGGCTCATCCGAACGCCCCGCGCTTCTCGTTGCACGATGAGTGACGCGTCACAGGAAAAAACCGGACCTTCCGCAACCATCGACATCGAAGGGCTGCGGCGCTTCATCCGCGAACGCGGTCTGGGTGCGGCCGACGATCTGCGCGCGGAGAATATCTCGTTCGGCCATTCCAACGAGGTCCATCGCATCCGCTTCGAGGGCAAGTCGTGGGCGCTGCGGCGTCCGCCGCGAGGCCCGTTGCTGCCCACCGCGCACGACGTGATTCGCGAATACCGCGTGCTCAAGGCGCTCCAGGAAAGCTCCGTTCCGATCCCGCGCGTGTACGCGGCTTGCGACGACCCCGGATATATCGGCGCCCCGTTCTACCTGATGCAGTACATGACTGGCGAAGTGATTCGCGCCGACGGCAAGCCCAAATCGATTACCACTGAGGAGCATCGCCGGGCGGTCAGCGAGGCGATGATCGACATCCTGGTGAAGCTGCAGGCGGTCGATTGGCGTGCGGTCGGCCTCGAGGGCTTCGGCCGTCCCGATGGATACCTCGCCCGCCAGCTCAAGCGATGGGTCGACCAGCTCGAACGCACCACGCCGCATACGCGTCCGTTGCCGCCGATGGCGCGGGTCAAGGAATGGCTCGGCGCACACCTTCCCGAATCTCAGCCCGCAACGATCGTGCACGGCGACTTCAAACTCGACAACGTGATGTGGCGCCTGGATGGCGGCGGCGTCCCGCGCGCGGTTGCGCTCTTCGACTGGGAGATGTCGACGATCGGCGATCCGCTGGCGGACCTGGGGTGGATGCTCACCTACTGGCCGGCGGGGACCCGCGAAATTCCGGCCGTCACGTCCGACGAGCCGGGCTATCTCACCCGCCCTGAGATGACCGCGCTATACGAGTCGCGAAGCGGGCGCGCGATGCGGCACTTTGCCTTCTACGAGGTGCTGGCGCTGTTCAAGCTCGCCATAATTCTGGAGGGCAGCTACGCCCGCTTCATCCACGGCCAAGCCGACGACCCGCTGTTCGCAGGACTTGAGCAGCGGGTGCCGGCGCTGGCCGACGCCGCCTGGTCGATTTGCACCTCGGCGCGCGGCTGAGAGTCTCGCGGGCCGCACGAAGGCGGGAAGACCGAGGGCGAATCTCCTCCGGCCCAGTCGAACGCTTGCGCGTGCCTGCCGAGGATGCTGCTAATCTGGAGGTCGGGTGACACTGATGCCGCAATCGGATTTGGTGCTGGAAACCGCCCGCTTCGTCGAACGCGTGGCCGCGATCGCGAAAACCGGGCTAGCCTTCAAGCCCGACGGGTACGACACGGAACGCTACGAGGAGCTTCTGCGCGAGGCCGCGCAGATGCGGGCGCGGCTTTCAGGGGCCGGCGAGGATGAGGCAAGAGCACTCGAACGGCGATGGCGCGCGGAAGTGGTGAGCGGCTACGACGGCTACGTTACGACCGCGGTCGGATGCGGCGTGATCGCGTTCAACGATCGCGACGAGCTCCTGATGCTCCAGCGGATCAACAATCGCTGGTGGTATCCGACCGGTTTCTGTGACGTGGGAATCTCGCCGGCGGAGAACGCCGCCAAGGAAGCCCGCGAGGAAACCGGCCTCGTGGTCCGGCCGCTGGCCCTGATGGCGGTGATGGACAGTCTCAAGCTCGGCTCGCCCGCCCGCCACATCTACTCGATGCTCTTTTACTGTCGGATCGAGGGCGGGACGCTCAAGCCCAACCCGCTCGAGGCGCACGACGCCGGTTTCTACCCGCTCGACCGGCTGCCCGAACCGATGCACGGACGCGATCGGCGATGGATCGCGCTCGCGCGCCAGTTCCATCTCGAAGGCCGCCGCGAACCGTATTTCGATCCGGCCTGAGGGTCACATCACGGCTGCGCGGCGGGCGACGCGGGCGGCGAGCAGGAAGGTAAACGCCGCGAAGCAGAGCGCGATCGCGACTGACGGTGCAAAGCCGGGCAGGGGTCCCAACGCGGCCGGCCGCGCCAGGTAGAGCCCCTCGCGCAACGCCGCCGTCGCATAAGTCAGCGGATTCAGCCGCATCGTCCATCCCAGCCACGCCGGGGCGCCTTCGGCCGGAAAGAATGCACCCGACAGCAGCCAGATTGGAATCAGGATCAAGTTCATGATCGCGTGGAAGCCCTGGGTCGATTCGATTCGCCACGCGATCGCCAGTCCGATGCCGGTCAGCGCGAACGCGATCAGCGCCATCATCGCGATCGCCACCGCGATTGCGGCCGCGCTGAGATCGATTCCGGCAAACGGCGCGAGAACCAGGAAGATCACGCCTTGGATTAGCGCCAGCGTGGTGCCGCCGAGCGCCTGCCCCATCACTATCGTGCCGCGCGAGATCGGAGCGACCAGAACCCCCTGCAGGAAGCCCTGCTTGCGATCCTCGACGGTCTGGATAGTCGCGAAGATCGCGGTGAACAGCAGCACCAGCACCAGCACGCCCGGGTAGAAATACTCGACGTAGCTGAGTCCCCCCGGCATCCCGCTCGGCCGAAAGGACGCGCTCAGCCCGGCGCCGAGCAGCATCCAGAATACCAGCGGCTGCAGCAACGCGCCGATCACGCGGCTGCGCTGGCGCCGAAAACGCGTGATCTCGCGCCACCACAGCGTCGCAATCTGGATCGCCGTCTCTCTCATTCGACCGTCTCCGGCCTCTCGGCGAAGAATCGACGGCCGGTCAGGTGCACGAAGACGTCCTCGAGCGTGGGCTTGCCGAAGCTGATCGAGCTGATTTCGCCGCCGAACGCGTCGATCAGCTCGCGAACCAGTTCGTGCCCGCGCGGCCGCTCGATCCTGAGGGTGCCGTCGACGATCGCCGGGCTGAAGCCGAGGCGCTGTCTGATCTTGTGCTGCAAAAGCTCCGGCGCGTTCGTCTGAATCACGACGACGTCGCCCCCGACCCGGCCCTTGAGCTCCGCCGGCGGCGCGACCGCGACCAGAGAGCCCTCATGGAGCACGCCTACCCGGTCGCATCGCTCGGCCTCTTCCATAAAGTGAGTCGTGAGCACGATCGTCGCGCCGTCGCGCTCCCGCAGATGGGCGAGGTGGTTCCACAATTCGCGCCGCGCCGCCGGATCGAGCCCGGTGCTCGGCTCGTCCAGTATCAGCAACTCCGGCTCGTGAAGCAGCGACTTGGCAAGCTCGACCCGGCGCTGGAGCCCGCCCGAGAGCGTCTCCACCAAGTCGTCCTTGCGGCCGGCAATCGCCAGCCGCTCGAGCATCGCGGCGGCGCGCTCGCGAAGCGCGCGTCCGGTCAGCCCGTAGAGACGCCCGTGATGCGACAGGTTTTCGCCGACGGTGAGTTTGCCGTCGAGACTGGGATGCTGGAACACGATTCCCAGCCGGCGGCGGATCGCGATGGTTTCGCCGCGCAGGTTCTTTCCCAGGACACGCGCCTCGCCCGACTGCAGTGCCACCAATGTCGAGAGCAGCCGGAACAGGGTGGTCTTGCCGCCGCCGTTGGGACCGAGGAAGCCGAAGATCTCGCCGCGCGCGATCGAGAAACTCACACCGCAAAGCGCCGGGCGCTCGCCGTAGCTGTAGTCGAGTCCTGCGGCCTCCAGCGCGGGACCCGACGCGGGCGCGCGCTGTGCGGGATGCGGAACTGAAAGGGCAGTCATGAGGCGGTACTTGTATGCCGATTATCTTCCGACGCCGACGCGCGAGCAAACCGTTGATTCGCCTCTGCCATGAAAATCTCTGAGTGCGTTTCATGCGGCAAGGGGCTGAAGGGTAGCTTAAGCCCGGTGCTCTCCAACAGCTTGAGCAGCCGGTTGCGCTCGGCGCTGTGGGCCTCGACCAATTGGCGGCCAAAGCGCAACAGCTCGCGCAGCAAAACAGCGAGCGAGGGGGAGGAAGGACCGCGCTAGGCGCCGGTGACCGCGCCGCGCGAGGCCGACGAGACCAGCCGCGCGTATTTCTCCATCACCCCGGTTGTGTAGCGAGGCTTGGGCGGCTTCCAGCTCCGCAATCGCGTGTCCAGCTCGGCCTGCGCAATTTCCACGTCGAGTCTCCGCTTGGCGATGTCGAACGAGATCGTGTCGCCGTCGCGCACCGCCGCGATCGGTCCGCCGACCGCCGCCTCCGGCGCGACGTGGCCCGCCATCAGCCCGTGCGTGGCTCCCGAGAACCGCCCGTCGGTGAGCAGCGCGACCGAGTCACCCAGCCCTTCGCCGACCAACGCCGCGGTTACGCCGAGCATCTCGGGCATCCCGGGCGCGCCCTTGGGCCCCTCGTAACGGATCACCATCACATCGCCTGGCTTGATCCGCCGCGCGGCGACCGCCTTGAAGGCGTCATCCTCGCAGTCGAAGACGCGCGCGGGTCCGCGATGGGTCATTCGTTCATGCCCCGCGACCTTGACCACACATCCTTCAGGCGCCAGGTTGCCGTTGAGAATCACCAGGCCGCCGGTCGGCTTGAGCGGATTGCTGAGCGGGCGCACCACTTCCTGCCCCTGGGTTTCCGATGCGGCCCGGGCCTCCTCGCCGATCGTCCTGCCAGCGACCGTGATTTCGTCCGCATTGAGCAGATTGGCCTCGAGCAGCCGGCGTGCGATAAGCGCCATCCCGCCCGCGCGATAAAGGTCGGTTGCCACAAAGCGCCCACCCGGCTTGAGGTCCGCCAGCAGCGGCGTGCGCGAGCTGATCCGGTCGAAGTCCCCGATACTCAGCTCGACGCCCGCCTCATGCGCGATCGCCAGCAGATGGAGCACGGCGTTGGTCGAGCCGCCGGTCATCGCGACCGACGCGATCGCATTCTCGAGCGCGCGGCGTGTGATGATCTGCCGGGGCCGGATATCGCGGCGCAGCAGCTCCATCACCTGCCGCCCGGTCTCGAATGCGACCTGGTTTTTCTTTGGGTCGGTGGCCGGCACGCTGTTGCCGGCCAGCGGCGAGATCCCGAGAATCGCGGTCGCCGTCGCCATCGTGTTGGCGGTGAACTGCCCGCCGCACGCCCCCGGCCCGGGACACGCGCGGTCCTCGAGCCGCTTGAGCGCGTCCAGCGTCATGGTGCCCGCGGCTTGTGCGCCTACCGCCTCGAACACGTCCTGGATCGTCACGTCGCGGCCCTCGTACTTGCCGGGCTGTATCGAGCCTCCGTAGATCATCAGCGAGGGCAGATCGAGCCGCGCCAGAGCCATCACTGTGCCCGGGATAGTCTTGTCGCATCCCGAGAGCGCGATTACGCCGTCGAAAAGATGGCCGCGCACCACCAGTTCGATCGAGTCGGCGACCACCTCGCGGCTGATCAGCGACGCGCGCATCCCCTCGGTGCCCATCGCGATGCCGTCGGAGACGGCGATCGTGTTGAACTCGATCGGCGTGCCCCCTGCCGCGCGCACTCCGCGCTTGACCTCCTGGGCCAGCGCCTGCAGATGGATGTTGCAAGGCATCACCTCGATCCAGGTGTTGGCGATCCCGATCAGCGGCTTGCGCAGGTCCTCGTCGGTCAACCCGACCGCCTTGAGCATCGCGCGTGCCGGTGCCCGCGAGGGGCCGTCCAGAAGCACGCTGCTGTGTCGCCTTAGTCCGTCCGTTTGCTCTGCCATTTGAGGCCCCTTCCGTAAAGTCTAAGACCAGGTGCGATCGCGCGGAAACCAGCCACCCGCGCCTGACCCGGACCTTCTTTTTGACACACTTGGACGCGAATCGGAACCGCTACCCCGAGTTCAGCGGCCGCCACGGCGGCGCGGAAATCGCGGCGGCGCAAGAATAAAGACCGCAGCGACCAGCGCGCCGAACGCCAAGTAGACGGTGTAGAACACCCAGGCAGGAAAATTGTAGTAGATCAGCGCGTGCGCCCAGTAGCCGATAAAGTCGCCGGGGTAGGGCGCCTGCCCGGCTTTGAACCGCAGCCGGTCTTCAAGTGAAGTGAGCGGACACATCAGGCCGGCGATCGCCTCGAGCACCACAAACCCGATCGCCGCGAGATGCGCCAGGCGGAACCGGAAGTCGCGTACCCACTCCCATCCCATCGCAACGCCGATCAGAATCGCTGCGAAACCGAACACCACGAAGGCCACGTATGCGGCGTGAAAGACCACGACCAAGTCGGCGAGCAGATGGTAAACGACCATCGGTGACGATCATGCCTCCGACCGCCGCGTCGCGCCACGCGCTGCGTACAGCGTTGCGGCCCCGGTCTTCCATGCAGAGTATCACGAGTATCGCGGCGTGATGCCGCCATGGCGGCGCGGATGGAAACTAGGCGCAACTTGCCTGTCTGGTCTGGCCTCGCCCGGGTCGGGCGAGGCCGACGCTCGCTGCGAGCGTCGAGAGAGGGTCATCAGTGTGGCTGCGCCGCCGGTGGCCAGATCGTGTTCACATACGTCCATCGTGGCTTGCTCGACGGGTCTGGAACGTTCTCGGTGAGTCCAAACGTGATTCGACTGTTGGACAAAGCCGGAGAGCCCTGGACTTTTGGCCTTTACCCCGCCGCGCTTCCGTCCTATTTACGGGCGCGCGGACTGGAGCTGAGGCACGACGTCGGAGCTGTCGAATACGGCGCTCTGTGCATGGGCGCGACGAAAGAAAAGATGAAGGGCTACGAGTTCTACCACGTCGCGGTGGCAAGCATTCGGGCCCGGGAGGCGGAAATTGGCGAAAGTAAGTGAAGCGCACCGATGCAACCGGAGACGGCAGATCTTGGACGCTGCGATTGAGTGCTTCGCGCGCCAAGGCTTTCAGCGCACGAGTATCGAGGACATGGTCCGGGAATCGAATCTCAGTACCGGCGCTATATATAGCTATTTCCAGAGCAAGGAACGGATCATCGAGACGCTCGCGGACGAGCGCCAGGAACGCGAAAAACGGCTAATCGAACAGGCACTGAGCAATGCTGAATGGACCGAGTCTCTTGACGTACTTTTCAAAAGCTTCTATGAGTCCCTCGCTGAATCGAGTGAACGGAAAGAGCGGCGGTTGGGAATTCATTTATGGGCCGAGGCCCTGTGCAATCCCAGAGTCCTTAGGCTGATTCGGCGCGGACTCAACCAACCGCTGGGATTGCTGTCAAACGCAATAGCGAAGATGCAGGCCTTCGGGCAATTGCCCGAAGGCCTGAACCCCGATGTTATAGCCCGCATTCTGATCGCACTGTTTCATGGATTGGTCCTGCAACAGGCCTGGGACGAACGGACCGATCTAGCCGCGTTCGTAAAAACCGCACAATCAATGGTGGCCACGTATTTTTCCTCTGGCTCGAAGGCGCGTACCGCGAAAGTTCGGGAGCTGCGGCCACGATGAGACAGTGGGATTGTCTGTTCCCCATTGTTGATCCTCGCGCACAGAGGCCATAATACAAAAATGCAGTGAATGCTGCTGGCGGGAAGCGCTGGCCCCGTGAAGCAAAGATTTGAACGGGCGGACGACGCGTCGAACGGCGGAGCGAGCGCCCTACGGCGATCGGTTGGACCGGCCGTGGCGCTGGTGGGATGCGCGCTGGCCCTGCTCATTCTGCGCGGCCTTTCACGCGGAATCGACTATCACGCGATGGTCGTGGCGCTGCGTAGAACGCCACCGAGCCTCGTCCGGGCATCCATTCTGCTTACGGTGCTGAGCTATCTCGCTCTCGTCGCGCGCGATTGGTGCGCGTTGGCGTATGTTGGCGTCGAGGTTCCTTCAACTGCGGTATGGTTGGCGTCGTTCTGCGGTTCGGCGTTGGGCAACGCGGTTGGGTTCGGCGCGCTGAGCGGACGTGCGGTCCGCGATCGAGTTTACGGCGCCGTGGGTGTTCCGCCGGAGCAGATCGCTCGGCTCGTGATCTTCGCTCACGTCGGATTCGCACTCGGTTTATTCGCCTTTGCGGGCCTATGCTCGATGTTCGCGAGCCGGACGCTCGAAGGCCTATGGTTGCTTCAGACGACGGCACTTCACGTCTCTGGCGCAGTCGTCCTGCTTGTCGTCGCTGTCGCGATAACGGTCTGCGTGCGACGGCGCACTCCTCTCGAGCTCGGACAATTGTCGATTCCGGTGCCGACTCTCAGCATCATGCTCTTGGAGGTCTCTGTAGGGGCCGTCGATGTCGTTGCAGCGTCGGCTGCGCTATGGGTCTTGCTTCCCGCGGGACGAATCGATTTTGTCAGTTTCTCGGTGATCTTCTCGGCGGCTAGTGCGCTAGGTGTCGTCAGCCGAATTCCTGGAGGGCTCGGCGTGTTTGACGTCGTCGTCCTTTTTGCGTTGGGAAAGGTTGCGCCGCCGAACGATGTGGCCGCCGCTCTGCTGCTTTACCGGAGCGTATATTTCCTGCTGCCGCTGCTGTTTGCCGCGACCCTGTTAGCTGGATTCGAGCTGAGACTCCCGACCCCTCGTCCGGTCTTGATGGTTCGCGACCGCGTCCTCGTAAGCGCCGGCCTGCTGGCGCCGCTCTTTCTGACCTTCATCACCTTTTCAGTGGGCGTGATGCTGGTTATTTCCGGAGTGACACCCGCGGTGGATTGGCGACTCGCAGCACTGCAGGAGGTTCTGCCGTTGTGGGCTGTGGAGATTTCGCACTTGCTTGCGGCTCTGGCCGGCGTCTTTCTGATGTTCGTCGCGCGCGGCTTATATCATCGGCTCGACGGTGCGTGGTGGCTCGCGCTGATAGTCGCTCTGGCCAATGTCGCCCTCTCGCTCGCGAAGGGACTGGCATTCGGCGAGACAGCCGCGATTCTTCTTCTTGTATTTCTCTTGCTGGCGACTCGTCGTCAGTTCACACGCCCGGCGGCTTTCTTCCGCCAGCCGTTTACAGTTGGATGGTTCATCGCGATCGCTGTGGTAATTGCGGCTGCGACCGGGATCCTCTTCTTTGCCTTCCGGGACGTAGCGTATAGGCGCGAGATTTGGTGGCAATTCGAGTTCGACGCGCAGGCGTCGCGGGCGCTGCGAGCCATTCTGGGCGCCTCGGTCTTCGCCCTTGGGATTTCCTTGTGGCAGTTGTTGCGTGCGGCGCCCGGTCGTGTTGCACCTCCATCGTCTGAGGACTTATCACGCGCGGCGCTTATAGTGCGCAGTCAGCAGCGCAGCTCTGCGATGCTCGCGCTAATGGGAGACAAGAGCTTTCTGTTTTCCAGTTCGGGAAATTCCTTTCTGATGTATGCGAAACGTGGTCGAAGCTGGGTTGCGTTATTTGACCCGGTTGGCGCGCATGAGGAAGCCCAGGAACTGGTTTGGGGCTTCGTCGAACTGGCTGACGCACACGGTGGCCGCGCGGCCTTCTATCAAATTCGCCCTGAGAGTCTCCCCACTTATCTGGACGCCGGGCTGAGAGTCATGAAGGTTGGGGAAGAGGCCTGCATCTATCTGAACGAATTCTCGCTCGAGGGTCCGCAGCGATACGGCCTCCGGCAGGCGATGAGGCGTGCAGAGCGCGAGGGGCTGACTTGCGACCTCTTGAAATCGGACCAGTTGTGCGGCCAGGAGCCCATCCTGGAGCACATCTCGGAAGCATGGCTCGCGAGCCACCGGGCAAGCGAGAGGCGCTTCTCGGTTGCCGCGTTCGAGCCAGGCTTCGTAGCCGCTCAGTCGATCGCCCTCTCACGCCAGAACGGTAGGCCACTCGCGTTCATCACTCTTATGACCACCGACCTTCACAGCGAGGCGACGGTTGGATTGATGCGGCAGCTGCGGGAGGCACCACCGTACACGATGGAGTTCATGCTGACTCGCGTCGCCCTGGAGTTGAAGGAACGGGGCTACGGCATGCTCAGTCTCGGGATGGCGCCGCTGGCCGGGCTGATGCGGACGCCGCTTTCATCGGTATCACACCGCCTGGCAGGCCTTTTATGGGAGCACGGTGGGCCAATTTATAGCTTTCAGGGCCTTCGAAACTTCAAGAACAAGTTTCGCCCAAGCTGGGAGCCGCGCTACCTGACGGCATCCGGCGCCCTCGGCCCACTCATAGCGCTCGCCGACGTTGCGGCGCTGGCCAGCGGTTACATCAGAGAATGAAGCTGACGATGTTATCGTGGCACGCGGCGGCTCTCGTGCTCGTGCTGTGCTGCTTCGGCGCCTCCCTGGCCTACGCAGTCGACGGCGGTCCCTTCGGTCAAGTCAAAGTCGTCGAGCCGCGCGGTCAGGCTCACGCGCTCGTGATCTTCTTCAGCGATCGAGATGGATTGACCGCACAAGACGACGCGGCCGCGCAAGCACTGGCGAAAGCGGGAGCGCTTGTCGCCGAAGTTGACACACCCGCATCGCTGACCCGTCTCGATAAATCCAGTGAGCACTGCCATAAACTCGTCTTCGATGCGGAGTGGCTGAGTCACGGGCTCCAGCGGGAGCACAAATTTCCTAGATACTTGACGCCGATCCTTGCCGGTGTCGGTGAGGGCGGGACGTTAGCTGAGTTGATTCTCAGCGAGGCTCCCGCGGTCACAATTGCGGGTGCCGTGTCGGTCGACCCCAGCGCGACGGTCACGAGCCGGCTACCCATCTGCACAGGCGTTTCCGCGCAGCCCGGCCGGGCGGGTTTTCGCTATGGTGCGGCAAAGAAGTTGCCGGGCTATTGGATAGTCGGCCTCACGCCCAAGGTCTCGAAATCAAGTCGTGACTACATACTGGCGCTGCGGCGGGGCGGGGCACCGCTCGAGCTTCACGAGAACGGCCCCAACTCGACATCCGCTGATGCTCTGCGAGCGCTTATCCAACCGCATTTGGCGATGCCCCTGCAAGGTGTCGGCGATATCTCGCGTCTGCCGCTTACCCAGTTGCCGGTCAAGCAACCGTCGGAGTTCATGGCGATCGAACTCTCGGGTGACGGGGGATGGCGAGATCTGGACAAGACCATCGCCGAGGATCTTCAGCGGCAAGGTCTGCCGGTCGTGGGTTGGGACAGTCTCCGCTACTTTTGGAGCAAAAAAACGCCGGAACAGACCGCAAGCGACCTTGGCGCGGTGATCGAGACGTTCGTGAATAGATGGCACGCGGACAAGGTCGCCCTCATCGGCTATTCCTTTGGCGCTGATGTGCTCCCGGTCGCGTATAACCGGTTGCCGGAGACTTTGCGCTCGCACGTGTCGCTGATCGCTCTCCTGGGACTCTCCAAGTCCGCCGATTTCGAGATAAGAGTAAGTGGCTGGCTCGGCTTGGCCCCCGGTCCGGATGCGATCGCGACAGCTCCGGAGCTGCGCCGGATTTCGCCTCAGTTGATGCAGTGCTTTTACGGGCAAAACGAACAAGACTCGGCCTGTCCCGGCCTCGCCCGAGAAGGGGTCGAGGTCATTCGCACCTCGGGCGGCCATCATTTCGGTGGCAATTACGAGGCTCTGGCAGATCGGATTCTGACGGGCTTCAGACGACGCGCGACAGAGTCCTCGCGCGCCGCAAGGTAATCTTCCAAGATGGTAGATTCGGCAACGGTAAGATGCGATGGCCGCCGAACGCTCCGCGGGAATCGATGAGTTCAGCGCCCGGCTGTTGGCAATCGAAAAGGCGCTCGGCGAAGGCCGCTATCGGCCCGGACCGTGGGACGCATTCGTCCGCGCTGCACGCAACCAGCCCGACGACGTTCGCGCCGCGCTTGCCGCTAACGTCTCGCGCGTGAGCCGCAAGCTCCATCTCAGGACCGGCCGCGGCACGATCTCGTTTGTCGCTGGCGTCGGGATCGAACTCGCCTCGATCACCGTCGGCGCGGGGCTGATCGCAATTGGGGCTGGCGACCGCTCAGGCGCGGCGGCGCTGGCGGCGATGGTGATCTGGACGATCGCGTTCCAGCCCGTCCTGAAAATCGTGGTCGGGAAGGCGTTCGGTATCGGCTACGACTACGCCTACCTGCTCGGAGTCGAGCCGCGCTTCAAGATGAGCTTCGGCACGTACCTCGCCGCGCCGCGAGGGAAGAGGATCGCGTTCCATCTTTCGGGGATGTTCGGCTCGCCGTTGGGCGCCATGCTCGCCGGGCTGATTGTGGACGGCGCGACACCGCTGGCATCCAGGATCTGCCTGGCTGTGGCGGCGCTGATGCTGGCGCTAAACCTGGTACTGCTGGTCGCCGCGCTGCTCGGAGTTCACCGGATGGGCCCGCTGCGCGCCGCCGACGCCAGTTCGGGCGCCGCCGCGAGCGAGATTCGTGACGCGATGGGGCTCTGAGATTGAGCGCCGGCGCGCCGGATGGTACGGCGACGCGGGTTTGACCCGCGGCGCGCGCGCGCGGGTGCTGACCCTGGTCGCGGCGCTGGGCGTCGACCCGGATCGACTGCTCGCTTCGCGCCTCCCGTCGCCGGGCGAGGCGCGCAAGCTCGCCCTCGCCCACGGGCTCGGAACGTCAGGTGTGGGCCGCGGTGCTCGACGAGCCGACCAACCATCTCGACATCCCGGCGATCGAGCGGCTGGAGGACGCGCTGGCGGACTATCCGGGCGCGCTGGTGATCGTGACGCATGACACGCCGCTCGCCCGGCGCTGCACGCGCGAAGAATGGCGACTCGAGACCGGCCGCCTCGAAGTCCGCTCGGCGTAACGTCTGCGGCGGAGATCGCTATGATAAGGCCTGAATTGCTCGATCTGCTTCGGACCTTTCACGCCGACGAAAGTCCGCATAGCCACGCCTCGCTGCTGAGCCATCTGTGCGCTACGCACGACCCGTGGCGCGCGATATAGGGGGCGGAGACAACGCTCGCTGCGGAATTGGTCGTGTCTTCGTGGGCTGGAGTCCTGCCCCGCCTTGGGTGCCGCGTCAGGACGCGGCCCGCCAGAACTCCCGCAGCAGTACGCTCATCAGCTTTGGATGCTCTTCGGGGAAGAACACGCGGCCGCCAGGCACCGTGATAACGTTCTTTATCCCCGGCAGGTTCTGCTTGAGCCATCCGAGTGATGCGGGCATGTCAAAGAAGACATCGGTATCTCCCCATACAACCTGAGTCGGAACTTTGAGCTGTCTAAGTTGGGGCGCGGCCGCCACGAGCTGTTCAACGTTGCGCTCCAGCTCGAAAAAGCGCCGCAGGTTGTTAGCCTTGTCGTCGGTGGCCTGTAACGGCTCGAGGTACGCGCGGAACGCTTCGTCGGGAATCCTTTGCGGGTCTTCGTATGCCGGTGCGAATGAGTTCCGCGCTACGTCCGGATTTTCGAGCATCGCTCTGAACGTCGCGCGGGCCGCCTCGGAGCTTATCACGCCGGTCAGCGCCCTCAGCGTCGGATTCGGCCACAGATCGTGCACCTCGCAGTTAGTCAGCGTCAGGGTCCGCACTCGCGAAGGGAAATGCGCCGCGAAAATTTGGCTGATTCCACCGCCGCTGTCGTTGCCGGTCAGGTCGACCTTGTCCACCCCGATTCGATCGAGAAATGCGGCGAGCATCTTCGCCTGCGCCTCGAACAACAGCTCCTGGGTGGCCGAGACCTCGCTGTATCCCAAGCCCATCATGTCGGGCGCGATGCATCTTCGGGTGGTGCTGAGATCATCCATGACGTTGCGCCACTGGAAGCCATTGAGCGGGAAGCCGTGCAGAAACATTGCGACCGGGCCGGTACCGCGCTCGACGTAAGCTATTCGTCCGAAGGGAGTCGCCGCGAATTTTCGCGTTTGATGGAACTGGTGTGCGTCCATGCTACCTTTCCTCTGAAACCAAAGATTGGTTCGAGATACCGACATCCGGTACGTAACATAGCGATGATACGCCGGTAACCCGAGTCACGTCGCCGCACAGAGAAATCCGCAGAATCGGCACAAAACAGGACCACATGATCGTTGTCCGGTGCCCTTACGTCGTCAGCTAAACAGGCGCTTGCTCGCGATGGCGGCGCCGTCGCTCAGCGCCCTGAGCTTGAGCCACACCACTTCATCGGCGACCTCGCCGAGCCCGGCCGAGGTCGCGAAACCGCAATCGGTACCCGCCATCACCCGCTCAGGATCGCCGACCGCCTGCACGGCGCGCTCGATCCGCTCCGCGACGACCTCGGGATGCTCGACGTAGTTCGAGGTCGTATCGATAGCGCCGACGATCAGTCTGAGATGGCGCGGGAGCGGATACTGCGCGAAGCAACGGTATTCGTGGGCGTGTCTCGGATTCGCCATCGAAAGCATCAGCGCGCCGACCTTGGCTTGGTAGAGGTGCTCGATAATCGCTTCGAGCGGGACGTCGTCGTTGTGCGGCCCTTCGTAATTGCCCCAGCAGACGTGCATCCGGACCCTGTCGCGTGGCAGACCCTCGATCGCGCGGTTGATCGCCTCGACAACCAGTGCGACGAAGTCAAGAAAATCGCGCAGGGGCTTGCCGGCGAAGCTCGTGTGCCGCTCCATCGCGAGGTCCGGGCAATCGAGTTGGAGGACAAGGCCGTCCGCAATTATCGTCTGGTACTCGACACGCAGGGCGCCAGAGAGCGCCGTCACATAGTCGCGCATCGATTCGTAATGTGAATTGAGCATCGCGGCCGCGACGATTCCGGGCGATGGCGCGGTCATGAACGCGGCGGTGAATTGCCGCTCCTGCGCGGCGAGCGCACGCCGGAAGTCGTGGCACTGCTTTTCGATCGCCTCGCGCGCCACGTAACGCACCTCGCCGGTGGCCATCGGTGCGTGCATCAGGTCGACCTGAACCCGCGCGAACTCGGGCGCCTTGAGCGCGAGGAAGGTCGGGTAGCGCACGAGATCGCTCATCACCGGGCGTTGGCTGTGCCCGGAGAAGCCGGTCATCCGGTGCTGTACGTAGGTGAAAAAACTTTCGCGCCCCTGCTCGCCGTCGTTGCCGATGTCGATGCCGGCTTCGAGCTGGCGGGCGACGACCGATGCGGTCGAGCGGGAGACGAGGTCATCCAGGGCGCGTTCATCGATCGGCTCGTGGCGGCTCTTGCGCCCGAGCAGTTCGGAGAGTTCCTTCGGTCGCGGAAGACTGCCCGCGTGCGTGGTCAGAATCCGCCGCTCAGAATCTGCCATGTGCGCATGATTTCAAAATTGCTTCCTCGGCGCGAGAGCCGGCGTAACTGGCCTCATCCCCCGTCGCAGTTTCCGTGACTTAGTCGTAGTGCTTGTTGTCGCCAACAGGCTCGTCCCTTAAACGTCGCCTCCTCTGCCCTTCCCGTTTGCCCTCACGCCGGAGATGCACGATCGCCGACGAACGCGAGCCGACCTGGAACCAGACCGTAGAAGCGGGTCAAGGCTGCCTAGCTTGCAAGTAGCTCTCGCAGCTAAAGTGGATTCATGTCGATGTCGCGTGCCCTGTTGAGTGCGGCGGTCGTGTGTTTGTCTGGGGCGCTTTTTCTACCCACGCGCCCAGTTCAGCCCGATACGTCGGCAACGCCCTCCAAGACCGATCGGCGCGTTGCGCGGACGAGCCACGTGAAGCTGTCCGGGTGCTTCACAGATGGGCTTTTTCTTTCCGATGGCGGGGAACCCCTGCGAGCAAGAGAGCTTCGGCCTGTGGGCAACACAGAGGCGCTCGCCCGCGGTGACTTCTGGCCCGTCCGCATTCGCGGAGTCGAACCTCCTCCGAACGCCGGCTCGCCCCAGCCCAGGATCGATGTGATCGAAGCAGAAGCCCCGGCCAACAAGCCAACCGCAACTCCGGATCCGCCGCTCGCTAATCCCTCCGCATGGCACACGGAACGAAACAAGACCTACGGTGTAACGGTTGCGTTTCCTGGTGAATTGCTCCACGACGAAGGCTCTCTCGTACAACCGTGGTTTGCACGGCAGGACGGCACGGAAACAATTCTGAGCACAGGGCTTCCCGAACCTTATCTCCCAGGCTTCTTCACGGTCTCGGTAAACACCAAGATCGACAACAGCGAGACCTGCGATCGTTTCGAATCCGAGCCTGTTCCACGCGCGGCGACGATTCACGGAATCAGGTACGCAGTGTACGAGGGCGGTGGCGTGGGATTACGTGATTATGTCTACCACACGTTTCAGAACAATCTCTGTTACGAGTTCCACATCACAAGACAGTCCGCGGAGGGGGTGCATTTCGATTTCATAAGGACGCTGCTTTCGAGAGTCTCATTTGCTCGCCCCCAGATTGCGCGCCCTGTCAAGAACGTTCCTCCGCCCAAGCCAGAGGTGACGTCTTTCACCGCGGCGCAGGGTCCTCCCAATCCCATGATCGCGGCTCTGTGGCGCACCGAGCTGTCTTGGACAACTCGGAACGCCGACTACGTGGAACTCTCCTATGCCTGCTCCAAACGGGTCGTTATCCTCGAAGACCAGACGCCTCGCACCTGTCGCGGCGATCCGATTTTTCACGACGCCGTCCGGAATCACTCTCCTGATGCGTCCGCCATGCTTGGCCTTAAGGCCTTGGATCTGGATGCTTCCGAAGTTCCGGTTGTCGTAACATTGGTACCTTTCTCCCACGGGACCCCTTATCCTGAATACGGCAAATCGCTAACCGTGTCCGTTCCCCGATGGAATCCGTTTCCTGAAGGAATCCACGTCGTTAAGAAAAACATTCAGATTGGTCTCTCGCCTTCGGATCAGCCCGGTACACTTAGTTATCATCATGGTTCGTCAGTAGAAGTTACTTGGAACGACAGCTTGTCCCGCGATAGCTGCGTCAATGTATGGCTCGTTCGAGACGGCCCAGGCGGCGTCGAGAATTTCGTCTCCCGGGTCGCGCACAAGTGCGTGCCGCCGGCGCGTAGCGGCAGATACGTTTGGACCGTTCCCGGCGAGCTTTCCGGCTCTGGCTTCAGAGTATACGTCGCGGCTCCCGGCAACACGTCAATGGCGGTCAGCGAACCCTTCGCGATCGCTCCGTAAGCCGGCCGGGAATTGCCGCCCGACGTTCTTGACCTAGAGATGATCCACCCGAAGCTGCGAAGACATCGGCCAGATCTCTCGTCGAGGATCGCGTGCTCGAAATCGCGATCATCTTCGTTGTGCTGGTCTTTCAGTTAAGCAACGCCTGTGCCGCGAGTGCATCCGACCCGAGCCTTTGCCGGATTAGGGCTGGCCAGCCTTCAGAGCGCGTTAAACTGAGAGGGGTTCATCGTCTCCACGGCGCGCCTGCTCGTCACTCGAGCGATAGATCCGCGCGAGTAGTCTTGCCCTGATCCTTGATGCCGTTGGCGTTGAGCTTAGGCGGAATCACAAACAGCCGAACCGAATCGACCTTCGTGCTCAGCCACTGACGCACCGCGTTCGCGCGCGCGTCGGCCAGCAGCTTAAGATCCTTGTCGGTCACGTCCGTGTTGGCGAGCATGAGTCTTTTCATTTCGTCAGGCGGCAACGACTTCGCCAGCCCCACAAAGTTGCGCGGCTTGGGGAAAGTCGCCGCCGAATAGGCGCGCGTCAGATACTTGTTGTATTCCTCCGGAGAAACCTCGATATTGCCACCGCCGCCCACATGGCTGATCTTTTGCGCCTTGATTTGACTGGCGAGCATCGCCTCGCGCAGACCCTTGCGGTCAAGCTCCGGATCAACCCGGCCCGAGATGCTCAGCCGCAACGCCGTCCGCTCCTGCAACGCTGTGACCAGCGTGGCCAGCCTCTTCTCGCTCTCCGGCATCAGCGTGGCGAGGCCCGGCGCAAACTCGACGTAGCTGAGATCCTCGTTCCCGCCGCCGAAGGCTGCGCTGAGTAAACTGAAAGGCGAGGTCGCCGCCTTGATGAGCAGATTCATGAAGGCGTGCAGGATTACGCCGCCGAGACTGAACTGTGGATCGGAGAGCGAGCCGGAGATGGGAACGTTCAGATCGATCTCGCCGCGCGAGTTCTTGAGCAGCGACACCGCCATACGCACCGGCAGATTGGTGGCGGTCGAATTCTCGACCCGATCGCCGAAGGTGAGCTGGTTAATGAATATGTGGTTCTCGGCCGTCAGCTTTTGCTGGTCGAGAATGTAGTGGACATCCACCGTGAGCGTGCCCTTGACGATCGGGTATCCGGCATACGTCGCGGAGTACGGAGTCAGGCCGGTCAGCTCGACGCCGTTGGCCTTCGCCCTGATATCGACGAACGCCATCGGAGCGAGCGGATTGACCGACCCGTAGATGTCGAGCGGCGCGCTGCCGTTGATCTGCCCTTGCACGGCCACTTCGGCGGGCGCCGTCGAACCGGTGCCGAAACTTCCGACTTTCCCGGCGATGTCGGTCACATTGGCGGTATAGTTGGGCTTGATGAAGTCGTCGGTATAGTCGATGTCGCCGCCTTCCAGGGTGATCCGGCCGAGCTGGATATCGGCGCCGATTGGCTGTCCGGTAGACGGGGCCGATGGAGTTGGCGCCGGCGCAGCCGACTCGGGCTCGGCTCTCGTCACCGAAGTGGGCGCCGACTCCTGACCCGCAGCAACATCCTTCACGTTCAACTTGCCATTGCTGTTGAGGATGATGCGCGCGTAAAAGTCGGCGAGCGCGAGCGCGCCGATATGCACCTTCGGCGGACCGGAACCTGAGTTGAAATCGATTCCGTTGGCGCTGAACGCGCTCCATCGCAGGAAACTGTCGCCGGTCAGCTTGTCGAGCACGCTCACGTTGCCGAGCGTCGCGTCGCCGCGATAGCTGATGCGAAAATGGTCGCGGACGCTCGCCAGCCCGAGCACGCCGTTCATCGTCAGCAAGGCGCTGCTGATCGTGGTGTTCAGCCGGCCGCTCATGTAGGGATCGAGCCCGGCGAGGCCCAGGCGATGGGTGTTGAGACGGAGCTTGGCCTTCAACGGTGTCAGCGCGACCGTCCCGGCGACGCTGAAGCTGCCCTTACGGTTGAGCGCGCCATCGAGATCCAGCGTGAACGGCTGGGCGAAATCGCTCGACACACCCTTTATGTGCAGGTTGAGCGGCGCGACCGCCAATTCGACCCGTCGCGCAGTCGTGTCGTCCTCGAAGCGGACTTCGGTCTTTTCCACCGCTACCGATTCGATTCGGTATCGCCAGGGCTGTTCGGGCGGACTCGCGACGGCTCGCGGCTTGCGAAGAGACGATGGGTGCGAGCGCGGCACGCCGGCTTGGCCTCTGCGCGGAGGCGGGCCGGATGCGCGAATGAGCGCGGCAAGGTTCAATTTTCCATTGCGCTCGCGCCGGACGAACAGATGCATCCCGTCGGCGCGCACCTCTTTGACCATCGCCTGATGCGCCGCCAGATCGGCTTGCGCGATCGAAACGGCGAGCCGGGTCCACGAAACCGGCTTCTCGCGCCCGCCCGCGGATCGCAGATCGAAATTGTCGAGCGATACGCTCGCGGGTTCCGCGTGCACATTGAAGTGGCCGGTGGCGAAATGGGTCTGCACGTTCGCGTGTGCGCTGAGTTTTCCGGCTGCGATCCTGCACGCCAGAACCGATTGCGCGAACGCCTGCAGCGTGGGCAGATCGATCTGATCGAGCGATATCTCCGTCGTAACCTGCGATTGCGCCATATCGAGCGCGCCCTTGGCCGCGATCGAGCCGCCGCCGCCGATATTCGCACCCATGTCGAAAGTGGCCGGCGTCTGACCCTTGGTCCGGAAGTTCTTCAGCCCGATATGGACACCGTTGATCGCCAGAGCCGCCGGCGTCGTGCCGCTGTTGTCGGTGAGGTTCACTGCGCTGTCGGCAAGACCGAATGACCCCAGCCATACGTCGGGAGGGGCGGGCTGCGTCGATGCGGCCTGCGGCTGCGCGCCGCCGGATGTAGAACTACCGCCCGTGAGTGGCGTGAGATTGGTGGTGCCGTCGCGGTTGCGGACAAGATTCGCATGGAGGCCGTCGATATGGATCGCCTCGATGTATGCGACGCCGCCCAGCGGTTCGACGTCACTCAGTTTCAACACGCCATGTCGCAGCCCAAGCAGCGGCGAATCCGCCGCGTCGCGCACGTCGAGCCGATCCAGCGCCGCCGCTCCGCTCAGGCGGATTACCGACTGGGAAGGCATCTTGACAAAGTGCACCAGCACGTCGGCTGACAGTTCCCCTTGCCGGAATTTGACCGGCAGCGGCGGCAGATAGCCGAGATAGTGCGGCAGATCGAGCCGATGCAGCTTCAGATCCAGGACCGAATCCAGCGAGGGGCCGAACGGCTTGGTCTCTCCCGCGATCCGCAACGGACTGCCGTCGATCACCATCTGCACCAGAGGCTGCACAACGACATCGACGTCGGAGCGCAGATTCGCGATGAAGGGGACGCCGATCTGAATGCGCTCGACGGCGTGATGTTGCCCGAGCACCTGATCGTCGAATCGCACGTCGCCGTCGTTGAGCCGAATATTGGAAACAGCGAACCGCAAAGGCTTGCCGGGCCGGCTCGGCTTTGTTGGAGCCGGGCTCGGCTGCTCGATGAGATCGGAGAAGTTGAAGCGCTGTTTTGCTGTACGAACGATATGAATCGCCGGCCGGTCGATCGTCACCTCGCTGACGACAGGCGCGAGCCGCAGAATCGATTTCCACGAAGCCTTGACGCGCACGTGACTCACATCGACAAACGGCTGCGAGCTGTCGCGGTCGCCGATATGCAGCTTGTCGATGTCGAGCTTGAGAGTGTACGGGTTGAAAGCGATCCTGCCCACGCTCACGGGGCGATTCAGCGTCGCGGCCACCTGGCCCGTAAGGATGTGCCGCAAAACCATCGGAACGCCGAAGTAGGCGACGACTCCGAAAACCGCGATGACGGCGCCGACGATGACGCCGATCTTGCGGGTGCGCCGCGATCGGCCGATCTCCAGTGCGCGAGCGATCCACGCCCGAGCGCGCGCAACGACGGTCCTGAGAAATTCGTCCATCGGCCGGAATTCTCTTTGCCGTCAAGCCTCGATCTTCCGGGCGGCGTCGTCAAGCCGGCGGGACTGGCTGGTGCCGAGAACTCGCCTTGGGCGCTTGGCAACGAGGAGGGCTCGAATTGGCTGAGGGCCAGCGTCTGACAGTCATGGAGCGGGCCCGAGGAAGCGCTCGCGCGGCACTTCGGGGTCTCCGTTGCAAATCCGCTAGTGCCCTGAGTTAGAAGTTCGCGGAGTAATTTTGAACCCGCTCCGGGCTTGCCAGGAGCTTTGCGCAACTTCCGCACCAAAGCTCGAGAGTTCTTCTTCGCCCTCTCCCTGCAAAGCTGGGAGAGGGTTGGGGTGAGGGGCCTTGCGGCGCCGCATTTTGGCTGCGCGGCGCCGAGGATCGAAGCGCTCCGGCCGTTGCGTGGTTAGCCCTGGCGAAAAAGCGCGGGCGCAACCAAATGTCGCTGCTGGCGCAACGACGCTGCGGTCCCTCACCCGACGGTCGCAGCGACCGTCGGCCTCTCCCATCTGGGAGAGGCCATTGAAGAAGGTCCATCGGCGAGTTTGTCAAGGAACTTCCCACTCAGGACGCTAGCGAACCGCAACCAATCCGTTTCCACTGCCGACATAGATCGTTCCGTCCCCGCCGATCGCCGTCAACCCCGCGATGCGGGGCCGCCGCCCTTTGCAAGCAGCCTGCCGTAGAGTTTAGGATGCGCTCAAAGTGCGCACCGGACGCGCGCGCGAGAGCGCGGCGACTGCCACGTAAGGGAGGACGGGAAAATGGCTAATGGCGATCGGCTCGGCTATCTGCGGGTCGCGCTGGTAGTGGTCGGCGCGATTTTCGTCGTAGGAATTTATCTGCTCACGCTACTGTGGCCCTCGGGATGGACCTGGCACACGGGACAGTCGATGTATCTGCAGATGATCCTCGGCGTGTATGCGACGCTCGGCGTCTTCCTGATTATCGCGTCACGCAATCCGCTGGAAAATCTGAGCCTCATCTGGTTCACCGTATGGTCCAGCGTCGTGCACGGCGCGATCATGCTGGTGCAGGCGCTCGTCTATCCGGAGCATCGAGGCCATCTGCTCGGCGACGTCCCGGCGCTGTTCATGGTCGCGATCGTGCTCGCGGTGCTGACTCCGCGCAGTGAGAGCGCAAAGGCCTCGCGATTGACAGCGTAAGCGTCGGCGCAGCGCCGCCGCAAACGGATCGGCCAGATTACTTGGGGGGCCGGGGGGTCGAGCGCGGGGGCCAACTTGGCCGAGCCTTTTCAACGGGGATCATTTCCAAGCGTTGTGTGTCCCTGAGATGCGAAACCGCCCCCCCGGCGCGCCGCCGGAAACACCGTGGACCAAAACCGGCTAAAACCTTGCAGAGCGAGGCCGTTCGGTCTATACGGCGAGTTGGAATCGGAGAGTCAAAACGGAGGAATCCGCGATGCCCAATAAATCGCGCGGCGCGACTTTGACGATTTTCGCGCTGCTGCTCGCGCTGATGGCGATTTCCAATTTCAGCAAGCCATTCTCGCATCATGCCGGCGTCGGCTTCGTCTTCCTGGGCACGCGGCTTGCGGGCGTGCCCAACATGATCATCGCTCCGATTTTCGGGGTGATTCTTGCCGTGTACGCGTACGGAATCCTGGCGATGCGCAAGTTTGCGCTGCCGATCGGGATTTTTTACGCGGCGTACGTGATCGTCAACATGATCCTGTTCGTCGCGAAGTACCATGGCACCCCGGTGATGCAGGAGCACTCGTGGGGCTACCTTGTACCTTACCCTTTCGTCGCGATCGGCGTGTCGTCGGGAGCAGCCGTGCTCCTTTACCGCCGCAAAGGCGACCTCGCATGAGCAAACAACGAACATATCAGCGCCGCGAATGGCGCCCAGCCGAATCGCGGGAAAAGTGGGCATAAGGCGGGGACTGGAAGCCTTGCGCCAAGTGTCAAAGCGGCGTAAGCCCTTGATTTCATGCGCGCCCCCTTAGCTCAGATGGATAGAGCACAGGATTCCTAATCCTGGGGTCGTGGGTTCGAATCCCGCAGGGGGCGCCAGAAAAAGCCCCGAAACGTGGGCATTAGTCCACGTCCGAGGTGCGGGGTCGCCGGGCAATGATTGACCGGCAGTGCATCATTTCCGGAAACTCGTATTGGAGGGTACGAACCCCACGAGACACAGTGGGACGCACGACCCCAGGATATTTCCTCCTGCTTTGATCCGGGGCCGTCCACGCCCGCGCCCCGGCATTCGATCTTCTTTCCTTGCGTTTTCCTTAATGATTCCCGCTACTTACGACCGATTATGTCGCCTGTCGTGGTGCGTATGAACGTCGGGGGTCAAAAATAGGGAGGGTGAGGCTTGGACGCAGGCCGTTTTGATTTTGGCCCGGCAGCCTGGGACGACGGAGCCGGAAGCGCGTTCTCCTGGCCGCCAAACGCCCGCCCGCGCCCGCCGCGTTCGGCCCGTCTTGCCCTTCTCCGGGGCCTGGGGCGGCCCTGCGTCAAGCCGAAACACCGGCCCCACACGCCCCGCCGTGTGGCCGAAGCCGCCGATCCGGGCCTGCAGCCGGGCGACTCTTCCGCGCCAGAGCCCGCGTGCGGGGCGATCTCGGTCGAGGAGGCAGGATGATCCCGGCAGCTTGTCCGTGAGCCCACGTCGCCGGGCCGCAAGCACGAGCCCCGGAAACCTAAAACTTTGGTTTATCTAGGGGGCCGGGGGGTCGCGGGCGCGGGGGGCCATTCAGACCGCGCGACCGTATTTTGCCGAAACCCCCATCCACAAACGAGCGCGCCCCGATGCGCCGTCAGGACGTCGCCCTTTGCAAGCAGCCTGCTTTTGAGTTTAGGATGCGCTCAAAGTGCGCGCCGACCGCGCCCGCGCGCAATGCAGCACGCGATAAGCGGGGAAGGTTCGTAAAATGAGACTCACCAGCCGAAGGGCGCATCGTGATAAATTGGGGGCCAAATGTTGAAACTCCGCGCGTGTGTGTTTGCTTGTGCCGTTTTGAGTGTTCTGTCTCTAACTCAGTGCGCCAACGACCCTGACATGGAGCGAACCCTCGAATCCCACCGTGCCTGCTTGGACTCGCATAACAATCGTGAGCTGGCGGTCTATGACACGTTGTCAAGCACAAATCGCTACTTGCTCTTGGAAATCAAATTAAAAAACGGCAAACCGGCTTGCTCCTTCCAAAAGCAAATACTGGATGGGTTCGGAAAGATCCCGCCCGACCGTAGAGATGAAGAATTTGCGGGCTTTGTAGATAGGCTTACCGGGCGTCAGTAGCTTTCAGCGGCCTGACAGCCGGGAAAGGCACGTTCAAGTTCGGTCGGATCGTAATCCGATCAAAGTACCTTAGAAACCAAGATACCTTTCCCGCCGCCTCGGCCATTTGGTTTTGCGTCAACCTAGTTAATTTCTTCTCGAACCGGTCCCTGACCTCGCTGATCTTGTCTCGTAAGTTGGTGAGATCATCGAATTGCGAGAAGTATCTGAGCACGTGAACCATGTATTTGCCATCGTCATCCTTGCGAATGAGTCTACTGAAGATCGTGTTCACGGGTTTCGCGCAACCCAGTCCCCATTTCACAACATCGTCGGAGACGAGCACTCGCAGAAAACGTTCGGTACGCTCGATCTGATATGCCTCAATCAGCGCCGGGCCAAACACCTTGTCGGGCTGATGCCAGAGTAGTCCCCGGACTACGCCACCGCGATAGAGGTACCCGATCTTGAGAAGGCGGAAGCCAATTCTTGAGACGTGGTCGACGAGATGTATGAGTCCGGCCTCGGTGAGGTCTGTCGATATAACAACGCAATCAGAAAATGCAGTCATACAATGCCCGGACTTTGAAATATCGCCGATCCGCCCAAGCACGATTTGGTCTTCATCGCTCGGCTTCGGCAGGTCTAAAACGTCATGGACGGTCGAGGCGCTGATGCCGTCATTGCCAAGAACGGACCGACGCACCAGATCGCCAAACCCCCAGATATCGACGAATGCTACGAATCGTTCTTGATACTGTACTGTCACCATCTTGACCACCATCCTCCCCCCCCCGCCGCGCCCGAAATAAAGATGGGGCCGAAGAGATGAGCTGTTGATAGCAGTTAGCCCATTCGATGGCAACGGATGGGCCGCAAGGCTATGTTCAGACGAAATGGATCTTCTTCTTGGCTTCCGACGTGAACGAGCCATCCGGCGCGTGCTGAAGCGGCTTGCCCGCCAGCGGATCGTGACGATCCTTCAGCCCGGCAACGCTTGGGTCATTGAACTAGGCCCGACGAGCGATGAAGGCGTTGATGAAGCGTTGCGAACCTGTGATCTTCGTGGATGGGCGGAGCCAATAGACCATAGAGCCATACCTAAATGGCAGCTCACGCCAAGCGGTGACCTACCGCCGAACTTCCCGATTGTGAGCAACATGGTCGTCATGTATCGGCTTACAGGGGCGGGATGGGATGTTATTCACCGCACGCACGTCTGGGTTGCTTTCACGTGTGTGGTCGCGCTGGTTACCCTTTTTGCGACGGTCGTCGGCTTGATTGCGCGGCATTAACCGAGCTTCGCGATCCCCCGTCCAACGAGAAAGGGCCGGAGAGCGCAAAGGCCGGGGAGCCCGTGAGCAGGGCCGTGAGCTTCGTGATCCGGACTGGTTTCATTGGACTACAGGTTTCGTTCGCTCCATGTCGCGAAGCCGGTCGCGCAGTTTTCTTATCCGCGCGTGCATGTCGGGTGCAGGTTCGGCGGCGGGATGATCTTTTAACCAGTTTTCCTGAGATGCGATCAGTTCACGGATTCCTTTCGGGTCTTTTCCTTTGATCTGGGTTTCTACCCATCCCTCCGCATCCTGATCCACTTCCCGATCAAATGATTCCTTCTGCTGCCGCCGCTCTTCCATCTGCTGCAGCTTTTCGCGCTGCTGTTCCTCGTGAGCCGCCTGCTCTACTCTGCATTCCCGGTACTCTTTGCACATTAGGGCCACTCTTTGTTCCGCATCCCACTTCTCTCCAAGTGTCCGTGGGTTGAGAGGCGTGTCCCTTATGGCTTGCACGCATTCCGGAGACGGTATGCACTCCGCCCATGCGTGGCCGCTCAGGAGCACCAACAATCCACAGAAAAACAGGGGTTTCATTTTGTTGCCCCTTCTCTTTTGCGCAATCCCATCCCGCCGGTAGTCCCCGCATGAATCTAGCGGAAAGAGAAGGGGCCGGGAACCATTCGGCCCCGGCCCCTAGCACGTGGGACATCGCAGCTTACTTCTTCGCGCCCCGGTCGCCGTAAGCCGCCTTGAACGCGGCCTTGCACCTAAAGTCCTTGCGCTTGATGAAGGACGGCGCGAATTCGGATCGCCGATGCATCCGGTTATGCGGCCTGCACCACATTTCGGTTCGAGTGATCGGATTCTCCGGCCTCCCGCCCCTTGGCTTCCGGGCCGGACGACGCTTCTTCGAGCCCGTGACCTTCGTCCCGGCCTCGCGGGCCAGCTTCTTCTTCGCCCGGTAGCGCTCGTTGGCTGCCTTCTTTGCCCTCTGCTTTGGGGTTAGGGCTCCGGCTCCGGGACGTCATTTACAACACCTCCGCAGACCGCGCCACCCCAAGGTGCCCAGTCCTCGTTCTCGACAACCTGTTCAGCATGTTTCATTCCGTGAACTCCTTCTTGGCGTTGGGTCTTGGCGAATCCCGGACCGCGCTTGACCATAACGGTTCGGTTGGGAGCTTGTAGCAACAGGATTTAGCCAGAACGGAATTAGGCGCAGAAAGTGGTGAATCGGATGGGGTTTCAGGTACCTGTATAGTACCGGCGGGCATGCTAGCCTGAATCAGAGTTCAAGGTGGGGGTTTCTGGCTTATGCGCGTCACCGGACCTGACCGATACCGACTAACTTTCGACGAGAAGGCCTTTGAGGTCGCACCGAGGTTTGCCGGAATCGCCGTATCGAAGAAGCCGAAGTTGTATGTTTTTAGCGTCGCCAAGACACCGATCTATGTTGGCGTCACGAAGCAGCATATGCGCAATCGACTACGTTTCGGCTGGAACGCGAAGGGGAAGGGCGGCTACTATGGCTATCTCTTCCGACGTCATCTCACCGCAGCAGACCTAGCAGGATGCGGAAAAACGATCGTTTCCCATTCGATTCTCATGTAGAGTAGCCAGCGATGGTGGTGTGAGGAGGGTGTGAGGATGCGCGGGACGGATCGCCAGCAGTCTGCGATGTTCAGCTACATATCGGCCGAGCAGCGGGTGCCCCAAGACCATCCGCTGCGAGCGATCCGAGCGATGGCGGATGTGGCGCTTGAAAAGTTGGGGCCGAGCTTCGATGCGATTTACGCCAGCAGCGGGCGTCCCTCGATCGCGCCGGAGAAGCTTCTGCGCGCGCTTTTGCTGCAGGTGCTGTACACGGTGCGCAGTGAGCGGCTGTTGATGGAGCAGCTCGACTACAATTTCCTGTTCCGCTGGTTCGTCGGACTGAGCATCGATGACCCGGTGTGGGACGTGACCGTGTTCACCAAAAACCGCGAGCGGTTGCTTGAGGGCGAGGTGGCGGAGGGGTTTTTCATCGCGGTGGTTGACCAGGCCCGCGCCCAAAGCCTGCTTTCGGACGAGCATTTCACGGTCGACGGCACGCTGATCGAGGCCTGGGCCAGCCACAAGAGCTTCAAGCGCAAAGGCGCTGACCCAAAGACTCCGCCGGACGATCCGGGCAACCCCAGCGTCGACTTCCACGGTGAGCGGCGCAGCAACGCCACTCACCAATCGACCACCGATCCCGAGGCCCGCCTGGCCCGCAAGGGTGCAGGCAAGGAGGCCAAGCTCAGCTACGCCGGACACGTGCTGATGGAGAACCGCAACGGCATTGCGGTCCAAGGCTGCGTAACCCAGGCCACCGGCCGCGCCGAACCGGAGGCGGCCATCGCGATGGTGGAAAAAATCCCAGGCTCGCATCGAGTAACCCTGGGAGCCGACAAGGGCTACGACCGCAAAGAACTTGTTCAGGAGTTGCGTGATCACCAGGTCACCCCGCACCTTGCCTGCAAGCCGTCCACTATCATTGATGAAAGGACCACTCGTCATCCCGGCTATCTGATCAGCCAGCACAAGCGTAAACGCATCGAGGAGATCTTCGGCTGGCTCAAAACTGTCGCCGGCCTGCGCAAGGCGCGCCACCGCGGAGTCGCTCGGGTCGGTTGGATATTCACCTTCGCGCTGGCCGCCTACAATCTGGTCAGGATGCGCAATTTGGCGCTGGCAGCTCCCTGAGCCATCCGCAATCGGGTGGAGAGCCGGGGCACTTGACCAACTGAACCTCAATCGACGCCCTCACACGCCATGCCAACACTCTCGAAAGCACATCCCGCCATGGTAATCATCCGTTTTTCCGCAACCTGCTAGATGTCTGGTGCCATGATGACGCGTCGGTTGACAACGCAATGCTAGATATCGAAACCGTCGAGGCCGAGGTGGTGTATCGCATTCGCCATGCCGGACAATGGCCGCAATACCAGACCGAGATTCATTTCCACGAATCCAAACGCGTTCACAGGGACGTTGCGGCCTCAATCTTGGGGCATTACGTGTGACCGTGCACGAAAGGCCTTCAGGCCGCCCACGGGCGCTGCGCCGGGGGGACGCGCGCCGGCCTCCCCGGCCCGCCTGCCGGGCCGTGCGGTTGACGCCGCCGATCCGGGCCTCAGCCGGGCAAACTCTTCGCGCAGCGCCGCGTTCAGCGCGCCGATCTCGGTTAGGTGGCATCCTGGATCCGGGCAGGTTGGCCGCGAGCGAGGGCCGCCGGGGGCCCCGAGCGGGAAACGAGGCCGCCAAATTCCCTGGCGGGGGCGCGCCCGTTGCGAATTGGCGCGTCCGCCGGCCGTGAGCGCCGGGCGAATGCGCGTCGTCGCATCCACCGATCCCTCAAGTGTGTCGAAAGGGGTCAACTAAAAGTTGTCACCGATGTACTGAACGGGTAAGATTTTCTTGACAGTGGATCGGCTCTTGCTTATAGTCGCGCCGTTCGATCCGTCATCACCAAGGATCGCACCATCGACGCGATCCCGATTGCTCAATGCCCGGCGACTGATCGGCGCGGCGCCGCGCGGCCTGCTTCCCGGGCTAGGCGAAAGAGGAAGAAACGCCATGATCCCCAACTATTCCCAAAGGGCGGAGGCGCCAGATCATGACTGACGAGATCTACCGCAGAGTTGCCAAGGTGCTGGATACGCTTCCCAACGGGTTTCCGGCGACACCGGACGGCCTGGAAATCAAACTCTTGAAGAAAGTCTTCACGCCCGACGAGGCCGAGCTGTTCTGTGATTTGAAACTGAGCCTCGAAACCGCAGGGCAGGTTGCCGAGCGGACAGGGCGCTCGCCGGACGGGCTCGAGGCGAAGCTGACGTCGATGGCCAGGCGCGGTGAGCTCCTGGGCATCGATTTCGGCAGCATCAAATTGTTCGCGATGCAGCCGTGGGCGGTGGGTATTTGGGAGTTTCAGGTTGGCCGCATGGACCGCGAATTCTGCGAGCTGACCGAGCAGTACATGGCGCACTTCGCTCGCAACCTGTTCGGCGCCCAGCCGCACGTCATGCGGACGCTGCCGATCCAGACGGAAATTCCCGTCACGCACCAGGCCCTGCCCTACCAGCAGGTCTCCGCCATCGTCGAGAACGGCAAGGGTTTTCGCTTAAACGAATGCATCTGCAAGAAGGAACGCGGCATCCTGGCCGAGCCTTGCAAGAAACCTCATGAGGTGTGCTTGGCGATCAGCCCGGTGGAGGGAGCAGGATTCATTCTCGACTGGGGACGCGAGATTTCGAAGGAGCAGGCGTACCAACTGCTGCGCGAGGCCGAGGAGGCCGGCTTGGTGCATCTCACAAGCAACTTGGAGAGCGGGCATACCTTCATCTGCAACTGTTGTGGATGCTGTTGCAACGTGTTGCGCGCGATGAACGAGCTCAATGCGCCCGCCGTCGTCAACTCAGACTTTTGTGCGGAGATCGAGGGGGACGAGTGCGACTGGTGCGGCATCTGCCTCGAAGAGCGCTGCCAGGTCCGGGCCATCGAGGAGGGCGACACCACATACCAAGTGATCAAAGAACGCTGCATCGGGTGCGGGCTGTGCGTGACGGCCTGCCCGCGGGATGCGATCAAGTTGGTCGCCAAGCCGCAAGAAGAGATCATCAGGCCGCCGACCGACATGAACGCGTGGAACGATGCGCGCGCCCGTCAGCGCTCCGTAGACTACGCGGCGTACAAGTAAGTCCGTTGGCGGGGGCGCGAAGGGGGATGCAGAATTAAATCAGGGCCTACCGTCATAACGAATCCAAATCGTAATCTCTCCGAGGCGCAGTTACTTTCGCCGGAGTCAGGCGAACTATCGCGACGAAGTCCGAAGAACTCCAGTTGTCCCATTCCCTAAACGAAAGGGCCGAGCCTCTTTCGAAGCCCAGCGGCTTGGTTGGTAGTTACCCCTTCCGCTTACTCCTTTAAATCCCCCCTTCAGTCATCTGTTAGTGTCAGAAATGACCGGACACGGCGGACGCGGGCAGGTTGCCCGCGAGCGCTCGCCCGCGAATCCACGCGCCCAGATTCCGTGGAGGGGGCCGGGGTTGGAATGGCGCGCCCGGATCGGCGTGAGCGGACATCGTGGCCAGTCCCATTCCACGGCGGCTCAAATGAACCGGCTGCTGACGGCGGATGGTGCGGCGACGGCGTGCCGCCCGGCCGGTGACTGATCAGTAATACTTATAGTCTCTAGCACTACAGTCGTCATTCCGGCTTTGATGCGGGCGTGCAGTCGCCCCTCAAAGCCTCCAAGCCCCTTTACGCAACGAAACTCGGGCGCGCCTACTTAGCCGATTCCCTGCCCCTTATGGCCGGCCTTGAGACCGCGAGCGTGAACCTCGCGTTCACGTCACCGCCTTACGCGCTTCACTTCAAGAAGGAATACGGCAACGCCGACCAGCGCCGGTATGTCGAATGGTTCTTGCCATTTGCTCGCCAGGTCCACCGCCTTCTTCGCGACGACGGCAGTTTCGTGATCGACATTGGCGGCGCGTGGACGCCCGGCAAACCGACGCGCTCGCTCTACCACTTCGAGTTGCTGATCGCGCTCGTTCGCGAAGTCGGGTTTTACCTCGCACAGGAGTTCTATTGGTACAACCCCGCTAAGCTCCCCTCGCCGGCGGAGTGGGTCACTGTCAGAAAGATCAGGGTGAAAGACGCGGTCAACTGCCTTTGGTGGTTGTCAAAGACACCCAACCCGAAGTCCGACAATCAAAAGGTGTTGAACGAATACAGCCCTGACATGCACCGGTTGGTTAAGCGAGGCTACCGTCCAAAGGTCCGGCCGTCAGGACACGTAATAACCAGGAAGTTTACTGACCGGGGAGGTTCGATCCCGTCGAATCTCCTGGTACACGGCAACAACGACGCAAACGGACGTTATCTCGAACTCTGCAAGCTGAACCACATGACGCCTCATCCCGCGCGATTCCCGGTTCAGCTTCCGACCTTCTTTATTCGGTTCCTCACCGACCCCGGCGATCTCGTGCTTGACCCGTTTGCGGGCAGCAACACGACCGGCGAGGCCTGTGAACGCGAGGGCCGAAAGTGGATAGCCGTAGAACACCACGCGCCGTACCTCGAAGCGAGTCGGTTTCGTTTCGAGGACGAACTCAAGCCGTTGCCTGACAGGTTAGCGGAACCGGCTCCGGTCGCCTTACAGCAGTCGTTGTTCTAGCATCCAAAGCCGATCCGGGGCCGCGCCCGAAATAAAGATGAGGCCGAAGATCTTTCAACCCTGGGCCCCAAGGGCGCGCCGCGAAGATGGGCTCACACGGCGCGCAGACTGCTAAAGACGGGAAGGGGGATGCTGATACGATGGCTTCGTCGACGGGAAAAAACTCGGGCGGCGTGCTCTACGTCGTCGCGACGCCGATCGGGAACCCCGAGGATATCACTGTCCGCGCGATCCGGGTGCTTTCCGAGGTTGACCTCGTCGCATGCGAGGACACTCGCCGAACTGCGCGGCTGCTGGCCGCGCACGGTATCGGCAAGCCCCTGCTCAGCTACTTCGAGCACAACGAGCAACGGCGTGCGGCGGAGATAGTCGCTCGGCTCAAGGAGGGAGCACGCGTCGCGCTGGTGACCGACGCGGGAACCCCCGGGATTTCCGATCCGGGCTTTCGCCTGGTGCGCGGCGCGATCGAGGCCGCAATTCCCGTCAAGGCGGTGCCGGGACCCTCGGCGGTCGCGGCCGCGCTCTCCATCGCCGGGCTGGCGACCGATCGTTTCGCCTTCGAGGGATTTCTCCCGCCCAAGGGGTCGGCGCGTATCAAGTTCCTCAAGTCGCTTGCCCGTGAGACCCGCACGATTGTGTTCTACGAAGCAGCGCGGCGTCTCGCCGCCACGCTCAACGAGATGGCGACCGCGTTCGGCGAGGATCGCGCCGCGGCGGTGGTTCGTGAGATGACGAAGACCTTCGAAGAGGCGATCCGGGGCACGCTCGGCGAGCTGGCGCGCCGCTTCGCCGACGAGCAGGCGCTCGGCGAAATTACCCTCGTCGTCGCAGGGGCGCGCCCGGCCGAGGGCGAGCCGGTGGCCGGCGCACAAGGCCCGGAAATCACGGTCGAGATGCTGCGCGAGGCAGGCTTGGGGCTCAAGGCGGCTAGCGACCTTATCGCGCGCCTGAAGAACCGCAGCCGTCGCGAGGTCTATCAAGAGGCGCTTCGTGCGAGGCGGCTTGGGGGGCCTTTGTAGCGCCGGCCGGAGCCTGCTCTTGAGGCCGCTCGAATCTGAGGCCGCTCGAAGGGTGCCGGTTCTTTTGCGCGACCAACCCACGTTCGACTCGCCCCGCCTTGAAACTGCCGCCACAGTAGGGTTGAATGCCGCGAGGGACCGGGGATGGTGACGAGGTTAAGAGGATTGCCCTCGACGCGCTCTGCCGCCAATGTCCGGCCCGGCAAGCCCGCCACCGTGCTGGTTGTGCACGGCCCGAACCTGAACCTGATCGGCGAGCGCGAAGTGGAGATTTACGGGCGCACCCGACTGCCCGAAATCGACCGCAGGCTGCGCGAGTTGGGCAAGGAGCTGGGGCTGGAAGTCGAGAGCTTCCAGTCGAACAGCGAGGGGGCGATTATAGATCGCCTGCAACTGGCGCGCGGACGAATCGACGCGTTGCTGATCAACCCCGCGGCGTACACCCATACCAGCATCGCGATCCGGGACGTAATTCTGGCGCTCGAAGTCCCGGTGATCGAGATCCACCTGTCGAACATCTACCGCCGCGAGTCGATGCGCCGCCGGTCGACGATTGCCGACGTGGTCCACGGACGCATCATGGGTTTCGGCCCCGAAAGCTATATGCTGGCCTTGCGCGCCGCGCGCACGCTGGTGGAGTCGGCCCGCAACGTAGGCGCCTGAGCCTGGCCTGGCCGCACCGGCTCTCGCCTTCGCACCGGGGGGCGAAGATGGAACTTCGAGAGATAAAGTCGCTGATCGCCCTGATGCGCGAGCACGGACTGGTCGAGCTCGAAATCGAGGACAAGAAGGGCAAGGTGCGGCTGGTGAGAGGCTCGCCGGAGCGCGCGGGCAATTCCCCGGTTCATCCCGGGCCGCCGACGGCTCCCGCCATCTCATCGAGGGCCGCGCGGTCCCAGGCTGTTTCAACATCGGGCGCCTCGGCCGAGCCCGAGCTTGGCCCCAACCAGGTGATGGTGCAGAGCCCGATGGTGGGGACCTTCTATCGGGCGCCGGCGCCCGATGCGCCGCGGTTTGTCGAGGAGGGCGCGATGGTCAGAAAGGGCCAGCCCCTGTGCATCATCGAGGCGATGAAGATGATGAACGAAATCGAGGCCGAGGTCGCCGGGAAGGTGGTGAAAATCCTGTGCGAGAACGGGCAGCCGGTCGAGTACGGACAGCCGCTGATGGTGGTCGAGATCGGGTAGCCTTTCGGAGTCATCGCGCTTGTTCAAGAAGCTTCTGGTCGCCAACCGCGGAACGATCGCAATCCGGATCATCCGGGCCTGCCGTGAACTGGGCATTCCCACTCTCGCGGTGTATTCCACCGCCGACAAGGACGCGCTGCACGTCAGGATGGCGGACGAGTCGGTATGTATCGGGCCGGCCTCCGCGCAGGAGAGCTACCTGAATATTCCGGCGCTGCTCAGCACTGCGATGGCCTACGGCGCCGACGCGGTCCATCCCGGTTACGGCTTTCTTTCCGAGAGCGGCGACTTTGCCGAGGCTTGCGGGCGTTCGGGGCTGATATTCGTCGGCCCACGGGCGCGCCATATCCGGCTGATGGGTGACAAGCCGCGCGCGCGTCGTATCATGCAGCGCGCCGGCGTGCCGGTACTGCCCGGCAGCGAGGGCAACGGCGTGACCGAGCTGCGCGACGCGCAGGCCGCCGCCAAATCGCTCGGCTACCCGGTGCTGATCAAGGCCGCGGCGGGCGGCGGCGGCAAGGGGATGCGGGTCGCGCGCGACAGCGCCGAGATGGCGCGGGTCTTCATGCTGGCCCGCTCCGAGACCGAGGCCGCCTTCGGCTCTCGCACGATGTACCTGGAGAAATACCTGGAGCATGTCCGTCACGTCGAGTTTCAAATCCTGGCCGATTACAACCGCAACCTGATCCATCTGGGCGAGCGCGATTGCTCGATCCAGCGGCGTCATCAGAAGGTGCTCGAGGAAGCGCCGTGCCCGGTGATGACGCCGCGGCTGCGCGACAAGATGGGTCGCGCCGCAATCCGCGCCGCGCAGGTGGTCGGCTACTCGAACGTCGGCACGGTCGAGTTCCTGCTCGCCGCCGACGGCTCCTTTTGCTTCATCGAGATGAACACTCGCATCCAGGTGGAGCACGGCGTGACCGAGATGGTGACCGGGATCGACCTGATCAAGGAGAGCCTGAGGCTGGCGGCCGGCGAGCCGCTGCGCTTCAAGCAGCGCAACCTCGCGTTCGACGGCGCGGCGATCGAGTGCCGCATCTACGCGGAAGACCCGGACACGCACATACCCTCGCCGGGCGTGGTCTCGAACCATCATCCGCCCGGCGGACTCGGGGTGCGGGTCGAGACCGCACTCTACGACGGCTACAAGGTGCCGGTGCATTACGATCCGCTGATCGCCAAGCTGATCGCGCATGCCGAGGACCGGCCAAGCGCGATCGCGCGGGTCCGCGCCGCGCTACGCGAGTACCTGATAGACGGGATCAAGACCAACATCCCGCTCCATCTGAAGATCATGGAGGATCCCGACTTCCTGAGCGGCAGGTTCGCGACCGATTTCATAGAGCGCTATGAAGCCGCCCCCGCGCCCGCGCAAACCCTGGCGAAGGTATCTTGACCGCGCGGACGGACGCACGGCTTGATATTATGGATTCGGTGTCCGCACCGAAGGTCGGAATTTACCCTATGCGACGAATCTGGATCGGATCTGCCGCGCTGACGGCATTGCTGACGTTCGCGATTGCGGGCCACAGCCCGTGCTGGCCCCAGACCCCTGCGGCGGCAGTCACCGCCGCGCCGCAGGCCTCGACTTCATCTACCGGGCAGCCCAAGGTCGAGATCGTCAACCCGGTGTACGACTTCGGCACGGCGCTGGAGGGGCAGAAGGTCTCTCACATCTTCACGATCCGCAACGTCGGCCGGAAGGACCTGATCATATCGGGAGTAAAGACCTCGTGCGGATGCACCGCCGCGGCGCCCAGCAAGAATCAGGTCCTGCCGGGCGATCAGGCTCAAATCGCCGTCACCTTCGACACCCGGTTTCAGAAGGGCCATCGCGAACGCACGATTACCGCGATGACCAACGATCCGCAGACCCCCAACGCGGTCATGACGCTGCAGGGCGTGGTTCGCGTCGAGGTCGATGCGGAGCCCTCGCCGCTTGCGTTCGGCAGCGTACGCCATGGGGTCGAGGAAACCCGGCAAGTCGTGATCAGCGATCTTGCCGCGAAGGCAAAGGACTTCCGCGTCGGGGCGATCAGCAACAGCAGCCCCTACATCAAGGTGAGCCAGGAGCCGCGCAAGGACGGCAAGCCTGGCGCGATCCTGAACGTGACGCTGCTCAAGACGATGCCGGTGGGTCCATTCGACGACTCGATTCAGGTAGTCAACAACCGCAAGCCAATCGACGTCCACATCTTCGGAGCGGTCACCGGAGATCTGACGCTCGACCCGGCCCAGGTCTCGTTCGGAATCGTGCCGAGCCATCAGAGTGCGGTGCGAATCCTGCGCTTGAGCAACGCGGCCAATCGCGCGGTGAAGGTGCTGAGCGTGTCGAGCACTAATCACAGCGTGGCGGCGAAGGTTGACCCGATTACACCCGGCAAGGAATACAGGATAACGGTCGCGCTGCTGAAAAACACCCCTGACGGTCAGCTTCGCGGGTCGCTTGCGATCGCCACCGATGATCCGACTCAGCCGAGTCTGAGCGTACCGTTCTACGCGATCGTCGGCTCGTTCGAGAATTGACGGGGCGGGCCGAAAAGCCCGGTTCCGGCGTGGTTTTGCGCCGACTCGCTTGTTTCAACGGTGTGCCGGCCACTATAGTCAGATCAGCAGGCGCCGGTAGGCTGTGCCCTTTTTTGGTGCGCGATGGCTTGGCTTAAGCGATTGAATCCGTTTTCCTACCTTCGCCGCAAGTTCGTGAACTTCGCGCTGCGGCTGCTCACCGAGCCGCGCAGCCGTTACCGGCTTCACATTCCGAACGAGATGGCCAACCTCAAGCGCTACATCCGCAGGGGTGATGTAGTCCTGGTGGAGGGCAACGAGCGCATCAGCGAGGTGATCAAGTACCTGACCCAGAGCTCCTGGTCGCACTCGGCGCTCTACGTCGGCGACGAGCCGCTCAAGCGCGATCCGGAGCTCAAGCGCCGGCTGCTCGAGCAATTCGGAGCGGAGGCGAATTACCTGCTGGTCGAGGCGCTGGTCGAGAGCGGCGTGGTCCTTTCCACGCTCGACAAGTACCGCGACTTCAATTTTCGGGTGTGCCGGCCCTACAATCTGGCGGCGGACGATCTGCGCCTGGCGCTGGAGCGCGCGATCGGCTCGGTCGGCGAGACCTACGACATCCGCAACATCATCGACCTCGCGCGCTACTTCCTGCCGTTTCGCCTGGTGCCGCGCCGCTTCGGCCGCAAGGTGCTGCAGTTCGGCAGCGGTGAGCCGACCCGGGTGATTTGCTCGAGCCTGATCGCCGACTGTTTCCGGAGCGTCAAGTTTCCGATCGTGCCGAGCTTCGATCAGCCGCCGCAGCCTTCCGAGATCGGTCGCGGCCTGCGGCGACTGATCGCGCGGCCTGACGCCCGCCGCTTCGGCGTGCTCAAAATGGTCTCGCCCACGCTGGTCACGCCGCGCGACTTTGACCTCTCGCCCTATTTCGAGATCGTCAAGTTCAACGTTATCGAGGGACTCAAGTTCGACTATCGGAAGATCCTGTGGGCTGAGGACGTCCCGCCTGCCGCGCCGGCGCCCAAGCTCGAAAAGAAATCCGCCTAACGGCGGTGCGGACGGCAGGGGCTGGGTCAGTGCAGAAGGTGAGCGAGGGAATGACTACACGCGAGGCGTTGGAAAAGGCGATCGCCAAAATCCTGCATCGAAACTGCAACTTCGGCTGGGCCCACTATTACATCCCGAGCGAAAAGTTTCCGGGCCTGATCGAGGAGCTGGTCGAGGTAGTCAGCCCTACCGGCCGGGTGAGTCACGAGGAGTTGGTGCAGTTCTTCCTGCGCACCCAGCGCGCTTCCTCGGCCCAGGAACGCGCCGCCAGGTTCGAGGAAGAGTTCGCGATCTTCCGCCGCGGTTAGCGGGCCCCGTTCACCGGCGGGAGGGCGTCCGTACTACTCGAGAGGCGGGCTGCGACTCAGCCCGCGTTATGCGAGCTTCAGCCGGGTATGAGCGCCGGAATGTCGCTTCGCCCGGCCAAGATATCAGGCGGTTTGACGCCGCAAGCGCGCGGGAGATGGGCCGCGATGTCGAGAAAATCGGCCTTCGAGAACCCGACCCACTGCTTTACACGTACAGCCCGGCCTTCTGGCCCAAAACCGGGCTCGAACTTCGCAATTGCTAAACGCCCGGCGTCGGTTCTAATTCGATTCAGGATTGAAAATGAAAATTCCGGTTGATTGGAACGTTCGGGTGGAGCATTCTAGAAGGTTCCGCTCGCCTCGTTCGAGCGGAAAGGAGGCCGATGCCCGAAATCACCGCAAACTTTCTCGCCGATTGGTGCGAGATGCAAAGGACTGAACTGGTCAGCATGGGCTATACTCTGAAGCCGAGCGAGACGCCGGAGGCAATCTCCCTGGCGTTTTACAACGTTCAGCGACGGGTGATCCCGCTGCGTGTACGCACTATCTTTCAGTCACGGGAGCTAACTTGCCCTTATAAGCATCGCGCCGGCCTTAATCTCCTGCTTAAGAGGGCGGCCAAGGGCCTCGACCTGCGCTCGCATCAGAGCAAAGGGCTGCTGCAACCCGACTACAACGATGCTCTGTTGAACGACTGGCGCATCCATCACTTTCACCTGGGTACCACCCCTGAGCGAGATGCACCCGACTTCGTCCAGCGTACTGGCTCAGTACTCTTCGCGTACGTCACTGCAGATGAACTTTTCGCCGTCAACGTCATGGAGCACGGGGATTGGGCGAGGCAGCGGTTGCTGGAAATCATCCATCGTAACTGGCCGAAACTGATCGAGTGTTATCGGCCCAAAGGCGTGCTGGCACTGGAGATGACGCCTAGCGACGATGACATCAAGAAGCTCCGGTCCGCCCACGTCCAATCGGCGACCCAGATCGACGGGGTCGTTTACTGTGCGCCAGGTGGGGGATACGCAATGTCCGGGATCAGCGACGAGGTCGTCGATCAGCATGACAACGCTTGCCGGATCTTTTCCGGAATACAAGATTACATGACACAGAACATCGACACGCTGGTCAAACGGGCTCGTCAGGACCTCGGTTGCGCGATGACATCTCCATTTCACTTCAAGCTGAAACTCGTGGGTGCCGATCGGGTTGAAGTGATCGAAATCAACTCGAAGGCGACGTTCATCTTTCCGATGAATTCCTCGCACGATGTCCTCGATATGCCTGTTGCGCCGGTCCCGGGTTACGATCCTCGCGCCTGAATCGATCCCATAGAAAAGGCTGCAGCTTAGGTTAGTATCCAGCCGCTGCTCAATTTCAACAGCGAACCGGACATTGCCCTGACAAAGTCGCGGGATGATTATAATTTTGCTTCGACGCCGCATCGGCATCCGATGTGTAAAGGTGCGCGCGGGCGGGCTCCCTTCGGGTAAAGTCTTGCCGCAGCTTTCCTGCACATCGGACATGAGCCGTCGTCGGCGCTAATCTCCCATCCCAACGCCATTTTTGCAAGCGCGGGGTCGCTCCGGTCCCTCAAGTCATACGCACCCATCGCGTACGTGTGTGCGATTAAGCACGACGCTTCATGTGCAAACCTTTTCGTTTGCAGTACGGGCTCCGAAAAGAGCTCTGAGGCGACCACGGAAAGCTTCTGAGGCAGTGGACGGAGTTGAAACAGTTCTCGGAAGGCCATCACCTTAGCAAGGCGGTCGGTAATGTCACGGAGCCCCGCGGCGTACTCGACCGCCTCGGCTTTCCGTTTGAAGAACGGTGTGCTGGTGTCGGCAACCACCGCTCGAAGCTCCTTAAGCGTTAAACTATTAAGAATATCCGAAACAGGAATCTGAAGGCCGCGAGCCGCTAAGCCGGCTTCAACAAGCTTTTCAAAGTCCGGCCGCCGATATAGGTCGTCAGCAGGCAGGTGGTGGACCTTTCGTATATTTTGAGAATATCGCCCATACAGGTTGCAAAGATCAATTGCTTCAGTCCCATTGCGGACGAACAGGTTCCGTACCTCCCCGAAGTCCGGTTCGCATTCAAATAGGGTCCGAACATCGCAAATCGCAGCCGGGCTGACCTCAAGCATCTGGACGGCCTTTGCTCGAAACTCTTCCAGGAGATCGCCGCGATCGAGCTGCGACGCGGTGGACCACTCGGGCGTAGCCTTCTTGAGAGTTTCGACAGTTGCGAGGTATGCGGGTTTGAAACGGGCGACGTAATCGTCGATTTCCTTACACCGTACCCCTTCTCTTAGCATAAGGGATCGAAGGGATTCGTTGAGCCTCAGCCTATCGCCACCTTGGTCAAGCAAGGCCTTAATTTGCCGGGCGATTTCTCCGTTTGCCGGGCGGATCGTTAGAGGAAAGCTGCTTTCAGGGTTGATAACCCAGGAGTCGCTTCCGACAACGGTCGTCGGAGCGCCCGTGTCGGGTGCGGAATGGGAGCCGGAACCGGTTATCGAAACTGAGACGGAGGGGCCAGTTGACGCCGACACGCCACCGGAACCGCTATTCCTACGGTGCGAGCGATGACGGAAGACCAGAACTGAAACTAGCAGCAGACCGAGCGCGAGTAGCCAGGACATAGATTTTGTTACGTCCTTGTTTGATCGGGAGCCCCCGCTGAACGAGGCAACTCGTCAAAAGGCCGCCCTTACCCCACAGCCCGTAAGTCAAGCGCCGTTTCCCAAGCAAACGAATCGCGCAAGCTAGCGGCGCGCGCGCCCGAGGCGGGCTGAAACTCAGCCCGCGTTATGGGAGCTTCAGCCCGGTCTGAGCGCAGGGATATCGGAACGGCCGGCGAAAAGGTCGGGCGGCTTGACGCCGGCCTTTGAAGCCAGTTGCTCCGCGATCTTGCTGAAGTCGTCCTTCGCGAAGCCGACGCAGGTTTGCACGATCTTGCCGTGATTGTCGATCAGGAACAGGGTCGGCACGTTCGTGATCCTGCAGGCGTTGGAGACCGGATAGGGATCCTCGTCGACCAGGATCGGCATCCGCAGCTCGTTGCGGCGTGCGAACTCCTCGCTCTCCTCCTCAGGGTCCTGGCTGACGCCCCATACTCCGACCTGGGCCGATGAGCCCATCGCCCGCGCGATCGCGCCGAAGAACGGCGCCGAGAACTGACACACCGGGCATTCGCGATGGTAGAAAATCAGGAGCCCGAGGCCGCCTTTGCTCAGTTCCTCGCGTGTGCGGATTTTCCCGTCGAGATCCTTGAGCCTGAAAGACGGTAACTGCCTGCCGGGTTCGAGCGCTGCCATAAGGCCAAGAATATCAAGCATTGCGCTGCCAAGTTAGCCCCGAGAATCAGGGCGCCAAATGTTGCGGCGCCCGCGCCCGGAGCCTGAGGCAGCAGTGTCCTGAATCTGAAGGCCGGTCTTGAAGACTTTGGCGATTTGCCGCTTCATGTTCTCGGCATGTACCATAGGAGCATATCAAGAAAGGTACGGGCGGCCCCGCCAGGGGTGGGCCGGTCGTCACATCGCGGGCTTGACGGGAGCGCGTCTAACTCTTAAGCGTCGCAGGGTATGGAGATCTTCGACTCTCGCGGGCGGGGCGGGCGGATAGCCGCTATCCCGGTCGTCTGCATCGCGCTCGTCTGCTCGCTGATGGCGCCGCGGCGGGCGCGAAGCGAAAGCGCGCAGCCTTACTTCCTGGTTGCGACTCCCAGCCTGTCCGACCCTCTATTCCAGGAGTCCGTCGTCCTGATGCTGCCGGTGACGCAGCCTCCGCTCGTAGCAGGCTTTATAATCAACAAGCCGACCACCATCCCGCTGCGCAAGCTGTTCCCCGATGCCCCTGCGGTCAAGAACCGGGCGGAGAACGCGTATTTCGGCGGTCCCGTGGATCTTGACCGGGCCTGCCTGTTGCTGCGCGCCGCGCAGGCTCCCCCCAACGCGACGCGGCTCCTGGACGACATCTACCTGAGCGACGATCCGCACTCAATGGGCGAGGCGCTCAAGGATCCAGGCTCCGCCAAGGATCTGCACGTATTGCTGGGGCGCGCCCAGTGGTCGCAGAACCAACTCCACGGGGAGATGTTCGAGGGCTCGTGGTACGCGATGGCGGCCAAGGCCGAGATGGTGTTCGCCGCCGACCCGCAACGCATCTGGCGCATCCTGAGCGATCGGGCGCAGCTTCAGGAGGTGGATGCGATCGGCGGGCAAGCGCCCGACGCCTTGCCGTTGCTTACAGTTCGATTCCGCCAGGGCGGATTCTAATCGAAGATCGCACGGCGCCGGCGCCGGGGTAGGGCAGCACCCGGCTCAGTCGAACACGATCGTGCGGTTGTGATGGGTCAACACGCGCCTTTGCAGATGCGCGCGCACTGCCCTGGCCAGCACGACGACTTCCAGGTCCTTGCCCTTACGCGCCAGCTCCTTGACGGAATCGCGATGCGTTACCGGGGTGGTCGCCTGCGCGATGATCGGTCCCTCGTCCAGCACTTCGGTCACGTAGTGCGCGGTCGCGCCGATCAGCTTGACGCCCCGGTCGTAGGCCTGTTTGTGGGGCCGCTCGCCGGCGAAGGCGGGCAGAAAACTGTGGTGGATGTTGATAATCGGATTGCCCCACGCGTGCAGCAGCTCTCCCGAGAGCACCTGCATGTAGCGCGCGAGCACCACCGTATCGCATCGCAAGTCCTTTAGCGCCGCCAGGAGCTTCGCCTCGGCTTCGGGCTTGCGTCCCTTTTCGACCGGGACATGCAGGAACGGTACGCCGAACGCCTTGACCATGGAATCGAGGTCGCGATGGTTGCCGACTACGCCGACCACGTCGGCGTCCAACTCGCCGAAGCGATAGCGGCTCAGCAGATCCATCATGCAGTGCGGCAGCCGCGACACCATTATGACTATTCGGTCGCGCCGCGCGCTGTCGTGAAGCTGCCAGGCGATCCCGATATCCGGCAGTATCTTGGTAAGCCGCTGGTCGAGCACGGCCTGCAACTCTTCGAGTGACAGGCGTTCGCTGAGCAGGAAAATTCGCCAGAAAAACCGGCCGTCGTCATCCTCGGTGTGCTGGTCGGAGTTGATGATATTGCAGCCCTGCGAATAAAGCAGGTTGGATACGCCCGCGATTATCCCGGCGCGATCGCGCGAGGTGATAAGCAATGTCGCAGTCGGCGCCGCCATCCCCGCTCCGAGGTTTGCTGCCATGCTCCTGACCCAACCGATTGTAGTGTCCGTTCCCGGCTCTGGACAGCCCGGTGCGAGCTGCCAAGCGCGCGACAAATTGCTGCTCGGGTGCCGCGCTGCTGGAACAGTCTGCGGATCAGGCACGATCCGGCGGACCGCCGGCCCGTGACCTCAGGCAGACCTGCCGACTCAACCTTGCAGATGTGGCTCTCGCGGTGACAATGTAGCCGGGTACGCGTGGACCATATGAGCGACGATCGTCCCCATATCGCGGCCAATGTCGAGCGCTTCTCGGGATTCGCAGAGCTCTACGACAGTTACCGGCCGCGTCCTCCGACGATCATCGTTGACGTGCTGACGCAGCTTGCCGCCACGCCGAATCCCGCGGTCGTCGATATCGGATGCGGCAGCGGGCTCTCGACGCTGATATGGACCGGGCGCGCGGCGGAGCTTACCGGCGTGGAGCCGAGCGCCGACATGCGCCGGCAGGCCGAGCGCCGCGCCGGCACGCAAGGCGCCAGGGTGCGCTTCATCGACGGGCTCTCGACAAGCACCGGGTTGCCCGATCGATGCGCCGACGTCGTGACCTGCTCACAGGCGCTGCACTGGATGGAACCCGAGGGCACCTTCGCCGAGGTCGCACGCATCCTGCGCGAGGGCGGCGTGTTCGCAGCCTACGATTGCGACTGGCCGCCGACCCTCAACTGGCGGGTCGAGCAGGCCTACAGCGCCTGTATCGCCAACGCTCGCGCACTCGAGCGCAAACACCGGTTCGCGCCGGAGGTCCGCCGCTGGAGCAAGGAAGGCCATCTCGATCGCATCCGGCAGAGCGGCCGCTTCCGCTATGTCAACGAGATCGTGCTCCATCACGTCGAGGTCGGCGGAGCCGACCGGCTGGTGGGCCTGGCGCTCAGCCAGGGCGAGGTCGCAAGCCTGCTCAAGCACGGTCTCAGCGAGGATGAGATTGGGATTGCGGCGCTGCGCGAGTCGGCCGGCCGCGTGCTGGGCGATACGGCCGTGCCCTGGTACTGGAGCTACCGCGTCAGAATGGGCGTGAAGTAGCCTGCTTGGCGCCGTTGGTCGGCGCGGGATTGAGCAGCGGAGCGATCTCGACCCGCCCCAGGTAGTCGCCGATTTCCCGGATCAGGCTGCGCGCGCGCGACGCGTCTTTGCGTTTCATTGCCAGCTCCAGCTCGGCGCCCAGCTCGGATGCCGGCGCCATCCCGAAGCTCGCGCCCTCGCCCTTGAGCGTATGCCCGAACCGTTCGACCACGTCGAAGTCGCCGCGTTGCAGCGCGCTAAGGATCTTGCCGCTCTCCTGCCGCCTTCGAGCGAGGAAGACCAGCGCCAGGTCGTGGATGTCGGCGTCTACCTCGATCGCGGCGGGGCCGGCGGACTTTGCGGGCGGTTGCTGCGCGCTGGTGACCTCGTGAAGCGCCTCGAGCAGGGTGGACTTCTTGACCGGCTTGGCGACATGCATCTGGAAGCCCGCTTCCTGCGCCTTGCGCACGTCTTCGACGAAGGCGGAGGCGGTGAGCGCGATCACCGGGACGGGCCGCCGATTCTGGCTGCGTTCCCATTCGCGGATAGCGGCGAGCGCCTGGAAGCCGTCCATCACCGGCATATTTATGTCCATCAACACGACGGCATATTGGCCGGTCTTGTACTTCGCCAGCGCGATCTGTCCGTTCTCAGCGGCGTCGAGCAGGTACGGGGTCTTCTTCAGGTAAGCCTCTATCAGCGCGCGGTTGTCGCGCGAGTCCTCGGCCAGCAGGATGTGAACCGGACGCGTATCCGGGATCACCGGCGTCGCTGCGCGCCGTGACGCCGCCGAAGCCTCGCGTTTGCGATTGGCCTTGTGAAGCGCGCAAGCCGCTGCCGCCAGCAGCTCCTCGCGCCGAACTGGTTTGACCAGGTAGGCGTCGATTCCGGCTTCGCGGGCGCGGGCGAGCTGCGTATTGAGGTCGTCGGAGGTCAGCATCAGCACCACCAGCTCGCGCGAGCGATCGGAGGCGCGGATTATCTTGAGCAGCTCGATCCCGTCCATCCCGGGCATCCGGCAGTCCAGGATCAGCAGGATGTAGGGGCGTCCGCTGCGCCAGGCGCGTTCCAGCTCGACCAGGGCGTTCGGACCACCGTCGGCTTCTCCCACCTCGGCACCAGCCGCGGACAATGTCTCGCGCACGATCACGCGGTTGATCTCGGTATCGTCCACCACCAGGGTTCTGACCCCTTGCAGATCGGCCGCTGACGCTACCGGTGCTTCGCGCTGATCGCCGGTCTGCAATTCGAATCCGGCGGTGAAGTGGAAGACGCTGCCCTTGCTCACTTCGCTCTCCGCCCAGATCTTGCCCTGCATCTTCCCCACCAGCCGCTTTGCGATTGCCAGCCCCAGCCCGGTTCCGCCGTACCTGCGGCTGGTCGAAGCATCGGCCTGGGTGAAATCCGAGAAAATGCTTTCGAGCTGGTCGGGCGGAATTCCAATCCCGGTGTCGGAGACCCAGAAGTGGAGCACGACCTGCCCGTCCGCGCCGGGCTGCCGGCTGACCCGCAGGATCACCTCGCCCCGCTCGGTGAACTTGATCGCATTGCCGATCAGGTTCACCAGCACCTGGCGCAGCCGGAGCGGATCGCCGATCAGCCTGGTCGGGACGTCCCCCGCGATATGGACGGCCAACTCCAGGTTCTTTTCATGGCAGCGCACGCTCAGTGCCTCGCCCACCTGGCGCGTCACGCCATTCAAATCGAAATCCGTATGCTCGAGCGTTAGCCGCCCGCTCTCGACCTTGGCCAGATCCAGCACGTCGTTGATGAGCCGGAGCAAGGCGTCGCCGTTGCTGGCAATGGTATCCGCGAACTTGCGCTGCTCCTCGTCGAGTTGGGTTTCGGCCAGCAGGTCCGTCATCCCCAGGATCGCGTTCATCGGGGTGCGGATCTCATGCGACATGCTCGAGAGGAACTCGGACTTGGCCCGGGAAGCGGCCAGCGCCGCCTCGCGCGCGGCGATCAACTCGCGCTCGGTGCGTTTGAGGCGTGTCACGTCGGTGGTGATCGTGAGCACGCAGGGCTCGCCGTCGAGCTCGATTATGGTCCCGGAAAGGAGGCAGGGGCGGATGGTGCCGTCTTTGAGTCTGAAGTCGGCCTCGAAGTTGCGCACCGTGCCGCGCGAACGGAGCAGGTTGACGAACTTGCGATGCTGTTCGCGGGTGGCAAAGATGCCCAGGTCGGAGACGGTGGTCGCAACGGCTTCCTTGCGCGTGTAGCCGGTAACCACGAAGTCCCCGCTGACATCGATGAAGTGACCGTCGGCCAGGTTGAGGATCGAGATGGTATCGGGGCTCGCTTCGAATATCTTGCGCAGCTTGGTCTCGCTCTGTTCCAACTGTTTGCGCGCCCGCTCGAGCCGGGCGATGACGGCGTCGCGATGGGTGGCCTCTTCGCGCAGCTTTCGGACTCCGGCTTCGATCTGTTTTCGGCGCCGGCTGCTCAGGGCCACGGAAATCTGGGCAAGCGCCGCCGCGGTCAGCAACGCCAGCCATCGCATCGCCTGATGCGAATCCCCGCTGTACGGCATGCCGGCTGTAAGCAGGTAGGCCGCCAAGGTAACCGCGCTGTAGGCGGCTTGCCAGGCCCACCCCCACGGGATGAGCGCGCCGAGCCCGATCATCAGCAGCACATACTTGAAAGCCAGGAAATCGAACTCGTTAGTGACCTGCGCCATCAGCCCCGCATTGACTGTCCATACGCAGCAGATCAATAGCGTGATCGACCGCCAGTGCCGGAATGAAGGCGTGAAGGTCAACAAAAAACCGATTACCGCAACGCCAAGGTTGAGCGAACTCAGCGTGACCAAGTTTGCGGGCAGATGTCGCCCGTATGAAGTCCAACTCAGCGCCAGGTAGGAGAGTTGAAATGTCGCCACTATCAGGCTGCCGACGCGGAAGAAGACGAGCACCGGCTTGTCGAGCATCTCCGCGTCGGCTTTAACATTCGATCCGCCCGGCGCTGTCTGAAGAGGCGAGGGCTCCCCGTTGCGCTGAAGCTCGGCCACCGGCCGCAGTTCGGCTGTCGGAGCGGAACCGGAGCCGGTCCGTGGATCGACAGTAGTGGAGGCTTCCGTTTCCATAGTCTATTAGTATAGAAACTCGACAAAGTGCTAAGCAAGCACCGTGCCCGGACGCGGCTCGCAAATTCGCCGGGTTTTCCCGATCAATGCCGAAATCGCCTTTTGCAGCGCTGCAACAGCCAAGGCGGCAATGCCACCGCAACGGTCAGCCGGCGCGCCCTCGGTTCCAGGCCCGACTCGGATGGTCCCTTTACAAACCCCCAAGGGAGGGCGCCCCAGGGCTTGTTGAGGGTCTGCCGGGGCGGCGCAGCGATCGCCGGGGCAAAGAGGGCGATTCAGGGCTTGCCGCGGAGTTCTGGGAAGTAGTTCTGGAGCTTTTTTGAGAGGCTCTTCGAAATTGATGAAGGGCTTTTGGAGGTAATCCGCGGCGCCTGCGTCGAGGAAGTCCCGCCCCTGGTTCTCCCTTGAGAAGGAGCTGACCACGAACACCACCACCTGGGGCGCTTCGGCGCGGATCCTGGCGAGCAGCGATTTGGCGTCCAGGCCGCCCACCGTCGGCATCATCACGTCAAGCGTCACCAGGTGAGGGGTCCTCATGCGGAAAATCTGCAGCGCCTCGGAGGCATTGGAGGCCTCGCCGATCACGTTGCATCCGATGGCTTCGAGTCGGCGTCTCAGCATGCCACGGGTGGTATCGGAATCATCGACTATGAGCGCGTCCACCGCCATCTTTCTAATGCGCTTATCCGCCCCGTGCCGGCTCGCGAGTTGCGTCAGGCGCCGCATCCGGGCCGCTTGTGATGGGCGGCTTTATGCTACAAGTTAACCACCCAAGCGCGTAAGAATCCAGATCCGACCCTGGGGCGATGCCGACTCGAATCGGCGGAGCATCCGGCCTGGATCCGGCGGCCGGCCCGGGTGCCAGAGGTGAATCCTGTTGACCTGGGAGCGGTTTCGCGCGAAAAGTCGCATCGCCCGTGACGACGTTCAAGAGGTTATTGCGATGAGACTGGTTACCTATACCTTTCGCGGCGTTACCCGACTGGGCGCGACCAACGGTGAAGCCGAGGTCATCGACCTCGCCCGCGCCGGATCGCTTCGCGGCGCGGCGCCGGTGCCCGACGACATGCTCGCGCTGCTGGGCGGCGCAGAGGCGGCGCTCGCCAATGCGCGCCGGGCGCTGGCCGCCGGGATCGAGCTGGTGCAACGCGATCGCGAGCAGGCGGTCGAACGCGGGATCGTATTCGGCATGCGCGAGCCGGGCTTCGCGCTGGAGGCGCCGATTCGCCGCCCGCCCAAGGTGCTCGGGATTGGGCTCAACTATCGCGATCACGCGGCCGAAACGAAACAGGAGATTCCCAAGCAACCGGTGGTGTTCACCAAGCTCTCGACTTGCATCACCGGTCACGGGATGCCGATCCGGCGTCCGCGGGTCTCGTCCGCGGTCGATTGGGAGGGCGAGTTCTGCTTCGTGATCGGTCGGCGCGCGCGCCGCGTGCGGGCCGCCGATGCGCCGCGCTACATCGCCGGCTACACCATCGGCAACGACGTCTCGGTGCGCGACTGGCAGTTCCACTCGCCGACCTGGATGATGGGCAAGGGCTTCGACACCCACGGCCCGCTCGGCCCATACCTGGTTACGCCCGACGAGGCCGGCAACGTCGCCAATCTGGAGATCAAGACCTGGGTCAACGGCGAGTTGAAGCAGAACTCCAATACCTCGGAGTTGATCTTCAACCCCGGCGCGATTATCGAGTACCTCACGCAGGTGTTCACGCTCGAGCCCGGCGACGTGGTCTTTACCGGCACGCCGGCGGGGGTGGGCGCCTCGCGGCGGCCGCCTGAATGGCTCAAGGCGGGCGACCTGGTGCGCATCGCGATCAGCCGCCTGGGCGTACTTGAGAATCCGGTGGTCGACGAACCGGAGAGCATCGAGTGAGCCCTCGAGCGCGAGCGGCGCAATCAGGGTCCAGGGGTCGTGGCGCGGCAGCGGGCACTCGCCTGTCGGACTCGAGATTTTGATAAGCTAAAGCCGGGCTGTAGATGGCGATACGGCTGACTCGGATTTACACCCGCACCGGCGATAAAGGCCTGACGGCACTGGTCGGTGGCGCGCGCATGCCCAAGGACAGCGGCAGGATCGAGGCCTACGGCACGATCGACGAACTCAACTCGATCGTGGGAATCGTGCGCACCCTGCTCCCGCAATCTGAAAAGGCACTCGGCGCCGACTACGGGTGGTACTCCGAGATGCTTCGGCGGATCCAGAATGAGCTGTTCGACGTCGGCAGCGAACTGGCCACCCCCTCCGATGCGGAATATGAAGGCATGCACAAGATCGGCGGCGCGGAGGTCGAGAAGCTCGAGCAGGAGATGGACCGGATGCAGGCCGCGCTTCAACCGCTGAAATCCTTCACGCTGCCGGGCGGCGCAATGCTCAACGCGTTCCTGCATCAGGCGCGCACCGTATGCCGCCGCGCGGAGCGGGTGTGCTGGAGGCTCGAGCGCGAGGAGCCGCTGAACGACCAGTTGCTGATTTACGTCAACCGCTTGAGCGACCATCTGTTCGTGCAATCGCGATGGGTCGCCAAGCGCCTCGGCGAGCCCGAGTTCCTGTGGGACCGCGGGCTGCGCATCGATCCCAAGGCGCCACGCGTGGCGCGTCGCAAATCGTCCAGGCCGGAAAAATCTTGACCAGCGCGACGATTGAGAGGCGCCTGAGCGGGCGATAAGAACAGCCAGAGGGAATCTGATGACGAACCGGCAGCAGATCCACATCCGCCAGCTCCAGCTTGGCCCGATGGCGAACTTCGTCTACCTGATCGGAGATCCCGCCACGCGCAAGCTGGCGGTGGTCGATCCGGCGTGGGAGGTCGGCACGATTTGCGACCTGGCCGAGCGCGACGGCTACCAGATCGACAAAATCCTGATCACCCACTACCATCCCGACCATCTCGGCGGCCGGATCATGGGTCACACCATCAAAGGTGCGGCGGAGATGCTCGCGCGGGTCAAGGCCAAGGTCTACCTGAACAAGCACGAGGCCGAGGGTGCCAGGCAGATAGCCGGACTGTCCGACTCGGATATCGTCAAGGTCGACGCCGGCGAGGTCCTCAAGGTCGGCAACCTGGAAGTCAAGTTCCTGCACACCCCGGGCCACACGCCGGGGTCGCAGTGTTTTCTGGTCAACGGTAATTTGATTTCCGGCGACACGCTGTTCGTCGGCTCCTGCGGGCGGGTCGATCTGCCCGGCTCGGATCCGGAGGCGATGTACTACAGTCTGAATCAGACCTTGCGCAACCTCGATGACTCGACCGTGGTGTATCCGGGCCACGCCTACGCTGTGGAGCCGAGCAGCACGATCGGCGAAGAGAAGCGCCGCAACCTGTATATGCGCTTTGACAGCCTCGACGATTTTCTGGAAGCGATGGGTTACGGCCGCTAGTGCCTGGTGGTCTGGTAGTGACAGCAGCAGAACCCTTACCTGCGCAAAAGCAGCGGGCGGGCCGCATGCGCCGGGGGCGACCGCTCCCACTTCAGAATGGATCGAACCCCACCGCCTCTTTCGCGAATAATCCGTTGAGATAAGTTTTAGTAGACGAGCTCCAAAGAAGTGATCAAGCTTTTGCGGCGTCTGTTCGGAGCAGCCGAAGGCGAGAAAATTGACTCCTGGGCCGAGCAGCCGATCCAGACTGCGGAGTCCCTTAACGAGCTTCGTGAGCTTATTACAAACAGGGAGACTCGGCCGGCGGTCCTTCAAACCCTCCGTGAGCTGAACAAGAGAGAGGCGCTCGAAGGGGGCTATCGGGGACTCCTCGATCTTCTGGAGGCGCAACAGGGCACGGAGAAGGGTCTGAAGGCTCTTACTGAACTTGCCTTTGGGAAGGAGGCTCTCGCAGAGTGGATCATTGGCCGCTTAGGATCAGATAAGGATCTGGCCCCCGAATTGGGAGGCCGCGACGCAAATGAGGACGAACGCATGGTGCTGAACCTTTGGTGGGTTACACTGTGCGTTATGCGCGCTGTTCCGAAAGTAAGCGCTGCGGAAAAGCGCGCTTTTCTCGATCAATATCATGAGTTTATCTATTTCATGGGCCGCCCTGATGGCGAGGACGCGCGTTTGGCGTGGGCGGTGGCCATCAAGAGGATTTCCGCGTTGTCCCAGACGCGATACCAGGAATATTTCGATGCCTTCGGCGAAATGATGCGAGGCCAGGAAGCCCTCCGCGGCGACCCGTCCTTGCTCCTGGTGCCGGGGGCACCTCTGACGGGCGCGATAATAAAGAATCTGTTCGGTCTGGAAAGCGACAGCTGGATGCTCACCTTTATTGTCCAGACCGTCGTCATGGATGGGCTAATCGCTTTTGCAAGAACGTTCGGTACCCCGGAGGCTTGGGCGACCATGCGGCATTTAGTGGAAGAGGCGTGTCGCGCACTTCGAAGCGGCGCGACCAATTCTTGAGGTAAACGACTCGTTTCTGCGGTAGCAACGCGGTAGAGTGCGTGTCTAATGAAGGACTGGATACCACTATTTCAGACCGCGCTAGAGGCGTTGACCTGGCCGTTAATAATAGCTGCTGTGGCTTTTCGATATCGCCGGGCGGTAGGGCGGCTCTTGGACGCCATTCGGCTGCGCGTAGAAGCCGGTGACCCCTTCGAGGCAGGAACGAGCGGTGTCAAGCTAGGAGAAGGCCACCGTATCGTGGCCAAGGAGCTTGTTGGAACAGCTGCAGTTGATGAATCCGTAGTGCAAAGCGAGCAATACCCCGAAGGAACGGCGAAGGACGCATCGACGAACTTACAATCTAACCGTTCCCGTCTTTACCTTATTCACACTGCCAGGCGGGCTAGAGACCTCGACCAAGGAGAGTACCAGTACTACCGCCTACGAATCTCTCTGGAAGGTGAGGACGATTCCGACTTAGATGCTGTCCGCAGGGTTGCCTACCACCTTCATCCGACCTTTCGAGATCCGACCCGAGAAATCACGAACAGAGAGACCAATTTCCAGCTGCAGACCGCCGCCTGGGGTCAGTTCAATTTGACTGCCGAGGTATACCTGAAAGCAGCCGTGCAGCCGTTGCGTTTGGAAAGGTACATCAACTTTTAGAATCCACCACACTCAACGAGTTGATTTGATGGACCTCATTTGGCTCTGCCCCGGTGGCTGGCGTCCGAGTTACCGGCGCGAGAGTGCCGGGGTGCGGCGAGATTTGCCGATCGACGAACCCGCTTTAGGTGGATGGCGTTGTACACCCTCGAGGCAAACGTTCTTTCGCTTTTAGACGCATGGCGACTGATCTAGCCCGCCTACGCGCGCAAGGCGAGCATCTGCGCGAACAGATCAACCGTCACAATTACCTCTACTACGTGCTGGACCAGCCCGAGATCACGGATGCCGAGTACGACCGGTTGACGCGCGAGCTCGAGGCGCTCGAACGGGCGCATCCCGAGCTGATAACTCCCGACTCGCCCACCCAGCGCGTCGGCGCCGCACCCGCCGAAAAATTCGCCGTCGTGGTCCATCGCCGGCCGATGCTCTCGCTCGCCAACGCGATGGACGCGGAGGAAATGCGCGAATTCGACCGCCGGATCAAGCGCCTGTGCAGGTCGCAGGCCGATATCGAATACGTCGCCGAAATCAAATTCGACGGGCTGGCGGTCGAGCTGGTCTACGAGAACGGCGTCTTCACGGTCGGCTCGACGCGCGGCGACGGCATCAATGGCGAGGACGTGACGCAGAACCTGCGCACGGTCAGGAGCATCCCGCTGCGGCTGCGCCATCCGGCCCACGGCAAGCTGCCGCGCCTGCTCGAGGTGCGCGGCGAAGTGATAATCCCGCGCAAGGCTTTCGAGCGGCTCAACACCGAGCGCGAGAAGAGCGGCGAGCCCGTCTTTGCCAACCCGCGCAACGCCGCCGCCGGGTCGCTGCGCCAGCTCGACCCGAAAATCACGGCCTCGCGCCCGCTCGATATCTTTTGCCACAGCCCGGGCTCAATCGAAGGGCTCAAGTTCGACACCCAATTCGACTTCCTCAATGGGATCAAGGCGCTCGGACTGCGGGTGAATCCGCTCTCGCGCCTGTGTCCGAGCGTCGAGGGAGTGCTCGAGTACTGGACCGGGACGAGCCAACGGCGTCACGAGCTCGACTACGACGCCGACGGGGTGGTGGCCAAGTCAACTCCTTCGCGCTGCAGGAGCAGTTGGGCGAAGTCTCACGCTCGCCGCGATGGGCCGTGGCGTACAAGTTCAAGGCCCAGCAGGCCGAAACCGTTATCGAGAAGATTGCGGTGTCGGTCGGGCGCATCGGCTCGCTCACGCCGGTGGCCCAGCTCAAGCCGGTGGCGCTCGCCGGGGTGACGATCTCGAGCGCGTCGCTCCATAACCACGACGAGATCCGTCGCAAAGACATCCGCGAGGCTGACACCGTCCTGATCGAGCGTGCCGGCAACGTCATCCCCTACGTGGTGCGAGTCACAACGCCGGGCCATCCGCGACGCCCTGAGTTCCGGATGCCGCATCACTGCCCGGTGTGCAACGGCGCGGTCGTCCACGAGCAGGGCGAGGTCGCCTACTTCTGCGTCAACGTGAATTGCCCGGCGCGGGTGCGCGAATCGATTCGCCATTTCGCCTCCAAGAACGCCGTCAATATCGACGGTCTCGGCGACAAGCTTGTGAGCCAGTTGGTCGAGACCGGGCTGGTGCGCGAGCTCGCCGACCTCTACACCCTCACCACCGAGAAGCTGGTCGGCCTGGAGCGGATGGGAGAGAGGAGCGCGCGCAACCTGCTCGACAAGATCGAGGCCTCGCGCGAAACCACGCTCGACCGGTTCATCAACGGCCTCGGCATCCGCCACGTCGGGGAACATACCGCCCGGCAACTGGCGATGCGGTCCAAGACTATCCACGAGCTGATGGCGGCCGGCGAAGATGAGCTGCTCAGGATTCGCGATATCGGTCCCGAGGTCGCACGCAGTATCCGCGAATACTTCGACGAGCCGCGAAACGAGAAGGACGTTCGAGCGGCTGGCCAAGTCCTTCAAGCTCTCGCAGCCGGCGGGCGCCGAAGGGCGCGGCCCGCTTCGCGATAAGACCTTGGTCCTGACCGGCACGCTGGATACCATGACCCGGGAGGAAGCCGAGCATAAAATCATTGCCGCGGGCGGGCGGGTAAGCGCCTCGGTCAGCCGCAAGACCGACTACGTGGTGGTGGGCGCGGAGCCGGGTTCCAAGCTTCGCAAAGCCGACCAACTCGGAGTCAAAACCGTCAACGAGAAGCAGTTTGCGGCCCTGCTCCGCAGCGAGGCGCCCTAGCACGGTATGGCAGTGCCCGACGAATACGCGCGGCTGCGCCTGCTGATCAGCGGGCGAGTACAGGGGGTATTTTTCCGCGGCTCGGCAGGCGACGTAGCCCAGTCGCTGGCGCTCACGGGATGGGCCCGCAATTTGTTCGACGGGCGAGTCGAGATTGTCGCCGAAGGCAGGCGCGATGCGCTGAAGGCGCTTGCCGCATGGGCGCAGCAAGGGCCCCCGGCGGCGCGAGTGTCGCAGGTTGACGAGCAATGGTCGGAATTCAGGGGCGAGTTTCGCGGTTTCCGCGCCCGGTAATCGATTTCGTAACCGTAAGGCGAGCACTCTTTCGCGAGTTTGGATCATTAGTTATAGTTAAGTACGGCCTTGACGGAATCCGGCCTTCTTTCCGAAGGCGGGAGACATCAACCGAGAGGTTTGCAAGTCTAAGGAGAAGCGCATCTATGGCTGTAACATCTGAGGCGGCGGGGGCCATCGTTGATTCCGAGGAAGAGCTCGATCTGGCTGACCATAGTGGCAAGCCATCGCAGCAACGCGACCAGATCGTAATCCGGTTCGCGGGCGACTCGGGCGACGGGATGCAGTTGACGGGAATGCAGTTTTCGACGGAATCGGCGTTTGCGGGCAACGATATCGCAACATTGCCCGATTATCCCGCCGAAATTCGGGCCCCGGCCGGCACGCTGGCCGGTGTCAGCGGCTTCCAGATCAACTTCTCGAGCAACGAGATTTTCACGCCCGGCGACGAGCCCAACGTGCTGGTCGCGATGAATCCGGCGGCGCTGATGGTCAACTTGGGGGACCTCGCGCCAAATAGCGTGATAATTATCGATAAAGACGCGTTTACCGAGGCCAATCTCAAGCGGGCGGGCTGTACCACCAACCCGCTCACGGACCACTCTCTGGACAAATTTCAGGTCTTTGACGTTGAGCTGACCCGGCTGACGACCCTCGCCTTGCACGACTCGGGCCTCTCTAACCGCGAGGTCTTTCGATGCCGCAATTTCTTCGTGCTGGGGCTGCTGTCGTGGCTATTTCAGCGTCCTACCGACAGCACGATTACGTGGATCGAAAGCCGATTCAAAAAGACCCCGCAGTTCCTTCAGGCCAACCTTCACGCGTTCAAGGCTGGCTACCACCTGGGCGAAACCGCCGAGATGTTCGTCAGCTCCTACAAGGTTCCGCCGGCCCATCTGAAGCCGGGTTTGTATCGCAACGTCACCGGCAATAGTGCGACGGCGCTGGGCTTTGTCGCTGCCGCTGCCAAGGCCGGCCGCCCGCTCTTTCTGGGCTCCTATCCGATCACTCCTGCCAGCGAGATACTGCACGAACTGTCCGGCTACAAAAATTTCCCCGTCTATACCTTCCAGGCTGAGGACGAGATCGCGGGCGTGTGCTCGACGATTGGCGCGGCCTTCGCCGGTGCCATCGGCATCACCACCACCTCCGGTCCAGGGCTGGACCTGAAGGCCGAGGGCATCGGGCTGGCCGTCAAGGTCGAGTTGCCGATCGTGATAACCGATGTCCAGCGCGCCGGTCCTTCAACCGGGATGCCGACCAAGCCGGAGCAGGCAGACCTGATGATGGCGATGTACGGCCGGCACGGCGAGGCGCCGCTTCCGGTGATCGCGGCGGCAACGCCGGCCGACTGCTTCGATTGCGCTTACGAGGCGGTACGAATCGCGGTCAAGTACATGACCCCGGTGATCCTGCTCACCGACGGCCAACTGGCCAACGCTGCACAGCCCTGGCTGGTGCCGGATGCCGACAAGCTGGCGCCGATAAAGGTTGAATTTCGCACCGACCCCAACGGCTTCATGCCCTACCTGCGCGATGAGGAGACGCTTTCGCGGCCGTGGGCGGTTCCCGGCACGCCCGGGCTCGAACATCGTATCGGCGGCCTTTCCAGCGAGCATCTGACCGGCACCGTCAGCTACTCCCCAGCTAACAACGAGATGATGACGAGGCTGCGCGCTCGCAAGGTTGCGGGAATCGCCCGCGAGATTCCGCCCACCGAGGTCTTCGGCGATCCCGACGGCGGCGACCTGGTCGTGCTCGGATGGGGCTCGACTTTCGGTTCGATCCGCGAGGCGGTCAAGCAGGTGCGCGCGAAGGGTAAGAAAGTCTCGCATGTGCATCTTCGCTACCTGAATCCACTGCCGCCGGACTTGGGCGACGTGTTGCGTCGGTTCAAGAAGGTGATGGTGACGGAAACCAATATGGGACAGTTAGTCAAGTTGGTGCGCGCCGAGTACCTGATCGACGCGTTCGGATGCAACAAAATCCAGGGCCGGCCGTTCAAGATCAGCGAGATCGCCGGTCCTATCGCGCGCGCGCTGGAGGGTTGATCAGATGGCAACAGCTTTGACCCGCAAGGACTTTGTTTCCAGCCAGGAAGTGCGGTGGTGTCCGGGATGCGGCGACTATGCGATCCTGGCGGCGGTGCAGAAGGCGATGCCCGAGTTCGGCGTACCGCGCGAGAATGTCGTGTTCGTTTCGGGAATCGGATGTTCGAGCCGCTTCCCGTACTACATGAACACCTACGGCATCCACGGCATCCATGGCCGCGCGGCGGCGATTGCGACCGGGCTCAAGATCGCCCGTCCGGAGCTTGACGTATGGGTGGCCACCGGCGACGGCGACGGGCTATCGATCGGCGGCAACCACTTCATTCATGTTCTGCGCCGCAACGTGGACCTGAAGATCCTGCTCTTCAACAACCGCATCTACGGACTTACCAAGGGGCAGTATTCACCGACCTCCGAGGTGGGCAAGATCACCAAGTCCACGCCTTTTGGCTCGGTCGACTTCCCGTTCAATGCGCAAACCGTCGCCTTGGGCGCGCACGGCAGCTTCGTAGCACGCACGATCGATGTCGAGCAGAAGCATTTCGGCGAGATGCTCAAGCGTGCCCACGCCCATCGCGGCACCTCGTTCATCGAGATCCTCCAGAACTGCCCCATCTTTAACGAGGGCGCCTTCAACGACCTCAGCGACAAGGCCGTCAAGGGCGAACATCAGCTTGTGCTCGAGCACGGCAAACCGCTGATTTTCGGCAAGAACCGCGACAAGGGCATCAGGATGAACGGGATGCGCCCGGAGGTCGCGTTGCTAGGCAACGGAGTCACCGAGAAGGACCTGGTCGTCCATGATGAGACCAACCTGGCATTGGCGTTCATGCTGGCGAACTTCGAAGCTCCGATGCCCACGCCGATCGGCGTATTCTATTGCGTGGCGCGGCCGGCCTACGACGCGGCGATGAACAAGCAGCTCGAGGACGCCAAGGCCAAGCTCGGCAAGGGCGACGTCAACGCGCTGCTCCAGCGCGGCGACACCTGGAGAGTGAACTAGGCCGATTGAGCGGACGAAGCCTCAGGGCCCGCGGGCGGTAGCCCGCGGGCCTTTTTCGTCTCATCCGGGCTAATCGGTTTTGCCATCCGAGAGGTCGTATAGTGCAAACTGGTCCGTGTCCAGGTGCCCCCGCAAGCCGCGGCATGACCTTCAGAGCGCCGTCCGCGAATCGGCTCTTGCTCCCGGCTCTCGCTGTCGCGATCGCGATCTGCGCCGTTGCCGCCCGCGGGTGGGCTTCGGACGCCCCAGGACAATCGGCGCAAGCCACAGCAACAACCGCCGGAGCCGCAAATCCAGCGGCCGCGCCTCAGCCCAGGGGCTACACGCTCCCGAAGGAGAAGTACCAGAAAGCGATCGCGTACTCGCGCGCCGGCTATCGGCTCTACTTCGCAGGCGTCCCGTATGAGGCGCTGGTTCTGCTGGCTGTGCTCGGCTTGGGATGGGGCTCGAAGTTCCGCGATCTGGCGGAGCGCGCATCGCGCTTCCGATTCGTGCAGGCGGTCGTATTCACGTCGCTACTGCTCGTCACGCTGGGAATCGCGCGGCTTCCGCTTGGCGCCTACGGGCACTGGCTCGCGGTGAAGTACGAACAGTCGGTGCAGGGCTGGCCATCATGGTTGTGGGACGCGATCAAAGGCCAGTTCGTCGCAATCGTCATCTACTCGGTCTCGGTCTGGATCTTGTACGGGATCATAAGGCGCAGCCCGCGGCGATGGTGGTTCCACTTCTGGCTCGCCACGATTCCGCTGGGCGTGTTGATGGCGGTCGTGAGCCCGGTCGTGATCGAGCCGCTGTTCAACAATTTCGAGCCGCTTGCGGCCAAACAGCCCGCGCTCGCTGCCGAGATGGAAAGGGTGATGGCGCGCGGAGGCCTGAAGATTCCTCCCGAGCGGATGTTGGAGATGAAGGCGAGCGAGAAGATGAAATCGCTCGACGCGTACGTGACCGGCTTTGGCCCGACCAAGCGGGTGGTGGTCTATGACACCACGATCGCGAAGATGAGCACGCCGGAGATACTCTTCGTCTTCGGTCACGAGATGGGACATTACGTGCTGTGCCACATCCTGAAGGGGATGGTTTTCGGCTCCGCACTTTTCCTGGCGGGCCTGTATCTGGCGTTCCTGTGGATCGACTGGGCGGTCGCGCGATGGGGTTCGCGATGGGGAATCCGGTCGGTCGACGATTGGGCCTCTCTACCGGCGCTGATGCTCTTCGCGGCCGTGTTCGGGTTCCTGGTGACGCCGGTCGGCAACGCCTACAGCCGCTACTACGAGCATCAGGCCGACGTTTACGGCCTCGAAGCGATCCACTCGATCGTGCCGAACTCCGCGCAAGTCGCGGCGCAGGCCTTCCAGGTCCTCGGCGAGGTGGACTTGGCCGATCCCGCTCCGCCCCCTTTCATCAGGTTCTGGCTGTACAGCCATCCGCCGCTCAACGAGCGGATCGTGTTCGCGCAGAGCTACGATCCCTGGTCGAAGGGTGAATCGCCGCAGTTTGTGAAGTGAAGCGAGATGCTGCGGCGAATCGGTTCGCGCCGCTGGTCGCGCGCCGACCGGGATTGCGTGCCCCCGGCGCCTGGGATGGTTTCGAGATGGCGGTGCGGGCCATACTCGGTCAGCAGATCACCGTCATCGCGGCACGCCGTCTCGCCGCCAAGCTGGTGGCGCTGGCGGGCTCGCGCGCGACGCCCGACGTTACGGGACATGAGCAGCTAACGCACATTTTTCCAACGCCCATCCAGCTCGTCGCGGCGGATCTTTCCCGGTTCGGTATGCCCCGCACGCGCATTCAAGCATTACAAGCGCTCGGACGCGCCGCCGCAGCCGACAAGAAGCTGCTCGAGCCGGCGCGTCCCCGCGATGATGTCCTCGCGCGGCTCACCGCGCTGCCGGGCTTCGGGGGTTGGACTGCGCAATATTGGGCGCTGCGCGCGCTTGGAGACAGCGATGCATTTCCTGCCACCGATGCCGGACTGTTGCGCAGCCCGGCCGTCGCCAATGGCATCCCGCTTTCGCCGAAAGTTCTGCTACAGCGCGCGGAAGCCTGGCGGCCGTGGCGCGCCTATGCAGCGCAACATCTGTGGATGGCGCAAGCCGATGCAAGGAGCGCCAATGCCTGAATGCCGCAAATTCTTCATCGACAAGATGAAAACGCCGCTCGGCACCGCGATTCTAATTGCGGACGGCGAGGGCGCGCTGCGTATGCACTGTTGGGAAGAGCAGGCGCAAGACTGGCGCAAGCTGTTTCATCATCGGTACGGCGATCGGGAACTCGTCGCGCGCAGCGATCATTTCGGGCACGTCGCCGCGCTCGAGCGCTATTTCGACGGCGACATCTCCGCACTCGACACGATCCCCGTCGCCTTCGCCGGCACGGCGTTCCAAACCAAGGTGTGGAATGCGCTCCGCACCATCGCGGGCGGGACGACGCTCAGTTATGGTGTGCTCGCCAAACGTATCGGCGAACCCAAAGCCGTGCGGGCCGTGGGGCTTGCAAACGGGAGCAATCCCATCGGTGTCGTCGTGCCGTGCCATCGCGTCATCGGCAGCGACGGCTCATTGACCGGCTATGGCGGCGGGGCCTGTCGCGCAAGCGCTGGCTGCTGGAGCACGAGGCGCGCCATTGTGCTTTCCGTTTGGAGGTATCCGAATGAGCAATTCCAGCGCCGCACGCGCATTTCACGCACTTCACCAGAACGGCCTTTTGATCCTGCCGAACGCCTGGGATGCCGGTAGCGCGCGCATCATCGAGCACGCAGGCGCGAAAGCGATCGCCACCTCGAGCGCCGCAGTCGCCTGGTCGCACGGCTATCCCGACGGCGAGGCGGTGCCGCAAGAAGTACTGCTCTCGACCGTTCGCGCGATCGCGCGCGTCGTCAACATTCCTGTGTCGGCCGACATTGAAGCCGGCTATGCCCCCGATGCCGACGCGGCCGGGCAGTTCGCGGCGCGCGTCGTCGATGCGGGCGCCGTGGGTGTCAATGTTGAGGACGGCGCGGGCTCTTCCGACCTGCTCGCCGCGAAGATCGGGCGCATGAAGGACGCCGCCGGGAAGGTGGGCGTCGATCTCTGGGTCAATGCGCGAGTCGATGTCTATCTGCGCAAGCTCAAGGAAGGCGCGGCGGCCTACGACGAGACCGTCGCCCGCGCACGTCGTTATCGCGAGGCGGGCGCCAACTCGATTTTTGTGCCGGCCGCCGCCGAGGAGAAATTGATTGGGAGGCTGGTCCGCGACGTGGTCCTGCCGCTCAATATTCTCGCCTGGCCGGGTGTTCCGCCTGCGGACAAACTGAGGGAATTGGGCGTGCGCCGGTTGAGCGCGGGCTCCGGAATCGCCAAGGCCCTGATCAACAAAATGCACCCGATGACCCAGGCCTTCCTCGCCGATGGCCGCTCTGAGCCGTTCAACGAGGGCAGCTTGAGTAATTCTGAAATCAACCGCCTGATGCGCCGCGGGTAGGCCCTCTCGTAGCTTCTCGGCCTTGATGCGGCCAGCCTTGACGGCCTTCTTGAGCGCGGCATGGTCGGTCGCGAGCGGCTCGAAGCCGATTCACTCGTACCAGCGCGAGCTTGCCGATAGGCTCAAGCGTGGAGCGTACCTTGCCGAGCGAGGCCATTTGCTCTATACGGCGAGTTGGAATCGGAGAGTCAAAACGGAAATCCCGGTCAATAAAGCGTCCTCTAATCGCAGCCTCTGCCAGGTCTCGTTAGATCGGCTCTGGAAGGAGTCCAAATGATCAATTCCGACGAAATCGCGCGCATGGACGCGACGGCCCAGGCCGAGCTTGTCGCGACTGGGAAGGCAACACCTACTGAACTGGTCGAGGCCGCGATCCAACGGATCGAACGGCTCAACCCGCGCATCAACTGCGTCGTCTATCCGCGATTCGACAAGGCCCGCGCCGAAGCCGCCGATCTTCGCAAGCTCCCCGTCGGAGCGTTTCGCGGGGTTCCCTTCCTGATGAAGGATCTCTCCGACATGGTAGCGGGCGAGCCGATGAGCTGGGGATGGAAACCGTTCAAGGAGGCCGGGGTCGTCGCGCGATCCACTTCCCATATCGCGGCCAAGTTTCGCGCCTCCGGATTGATTACGCTCGGACAAACGACCATCCCCGAATTGGGCCCGTCGATCGCGACCGAAACCCGCGCATGGGGTGCGACTCGCAACCCGTGGAATCTCGAGCGCGGGGTCGGCGGATCGAGCGGCGGCGCCGCTGCGGCGGTGGCGTCGGGAATGGTCGCAATCGCGCACGGCAACGATGCCGGCGGCTCGATTCGCATCCCCGCTTCATTCTGCGGACTGGTCGGCCTCAAGCCTTCGCGCGGGAGGACCTCGATCGGCCCCGCGCACGCCGATATCTGGCAGGGCCTCGGCGAGGAAGGCGCGCTGGTCAGGTCGGTTCGCGCCGCCGCCGCGGCGCTCGACGTTGTCGCGGGCTACGTGCCGGGCGATCCCTACACCGCTCCCGCGGCAGCCCGCCCCTTCCGCGAGGAGGTCGGCTGCGCGCCCGGATCGCTTCGGATCGGATTCATGGATGGCGCGCCGTCGTTCCATCCGGGGATCGATCAGGAATGCGGTGCCGCGGTTCGCAGCGCCGCCAGGCTGCTGGAATCGCTCGGACACAAGGTCGAGCAGAACCATCCCGCGATCCTCGACGACGACCGAATCAGCGATCCGATCGGGGTGCTAATTGCCAGCAGCGAAGCGCTGACTGCCGTCGACCTCGAGAAGATTCTCGGGCGCGCCGTCGCCGCCGACGACTTCGATCCATGGACCTGGTTCCTCATCGAGCGCGGCCGTCAAGTCTCGGCCGTCGAGTGCCTGCTCGCCCGCGAGTGGATCAACGAGTTCACCCGCGCCAGCGCGCAATGGTGGAGCGGCGGATTCGACATCCTCGTCACCGCGACCCTCGCCACTCCGGCGCCTGCGTTGGGAGCCCTCAAGCTCAGGGAGAACGAGCACCCGAGCGACATCGGACGCCGGATGGCCGACATCAGCCCCTTCACGATCCCATGGAACGTCGCCGGCAATCCTGCGATCTCGCTGCCGCTGCACATGACGCGCGACGGCCTGCCGGTAGGCGTGCAATTCATAGCGGCATATGGCCGCGAGGATTTGCTGCTGCGTCTTGCCGCGCAAATCGAGCAGGCGGCGCCGTGGTCGGCCCGACATCCGCCGTCGCACTAGCCGTCGAGGCTGCGTTGAGATTTGCATCAAGGCGGAATCGAGATTCCGGCATCGCCGGTTGACGCATCGGCACCGACGGCGGTTGAGCGCGAATGGGCGCGCGTCGGCCACGCTGTGCGCTTAGGCTACGACGTTGCGGCACTACGTTTTCGGGGCTAAAAGCTCATCCGCTTGAAGAATCGCTCGGGCACCATCTTTACGGCGCCCATGATCGCGCGCCAGAAGGCCGGCACGTAGACGACTTCGCGGCCACGCCTCCAGGCGGCGTAGATTTTCCTGGCCGCCTTTTCCGGCGAGGCCGCCGGCAGCGCCCCGTCGCGTCCCCATGTCATGCGCGTATCCACCAGTCCGAGCTTCACGGTCATCACGTGGACGCCCGAGCCCGCCAAGCGAGCGCGCAGCCCTTGCGTGAACAGTGCCAGGGCGCCCTTGGCCGAGCCGTAGACGTAATTGGTTGCGCGGCCGCGGTCGCCGGCAACCGAGCCGAGCACGATGATGAATCCCCGGCCCTGAGCGCTCAGATGCTCGCTCACATGCGTGAGGATCGATACCGCGCCGGTAAAGTTCTGGCCGATCGTGCTCAGCGCCTCGCCGGCCTCGCGCTGCGCAGTCTCCTCGTCGCCGAGGGTGCCGAAGGCGAGCACGACGCCGTCGAGGCCGCCCATCTCCTCGATCGCGCGGCGCAGCAACTCCGGATGCGCCGCGAAATCGGAGGCCTCGAACGCGCCGGCGCGCGCATCGCATCGCGCGCGTATCCGCAAGTCGCCGGCGATTCGATCCGCCTCGGACCGATCGCGCGCCGCCAGGTAGAGATTCGCGCCGCCGCGCGCGAAGCATAGCGCCAGCGCCCGCGCGATCGGCGAAGTCGCCCCGAGAATCAGAACGCGCATCCCGCCGGCGGCCAGTCCGTCTCCTGCCATCGCCATTAATCCCTCTGTAGTCTCCCCCGCAGGGTGAGAACTATAGGAAGGCAGCCAGTTCCATTTAGGGCTCCATCGCGAGCCGGCGCGAGAGCGAGGACGAGAAGCGGTTGTTCGGGCCGACCGCGGCCTTGGCCGCCTGCCATCGCGCAAAGTTCGGATACATCGGCACGGAACACATCCGGCTTTTAGTTGCCACGCTCCAATGCAGAATCCTCAGGAGGCGCGAGCTGCACCTTCTGGCCCACGAAGATTGCGTCAAACGACAGTTGTGCCTTGGAGGAACCAACCGTGACCAGAACTCCGTATTTGCCGGGGCGGGGAATAGACAAGTTCATGTTGACCGCCAGCGGCACGTTTATCGGTACGCCCTTGGGAGCATCGGGCGGGAGTTGACCAGTTTCTACTTGCCCTTTCATTTCTGGGACTATTGGCACACCCGCTTCGTCCGCGATCACGAGGCTCAGAGGATATTTGATGCCGATCTCGTTGAGCGTGAAAGCTATCCCGACCGCGACGGCAAGCTGGATCGGTGTGGGATAGTTTGCTGCACGGAAAACGTTCCACCCGCCACCAAGGATAAAAACCTTGCCGCCAACTGCTTGAGCCGCATCAGCTAGAACCGCGTATTCGATCTTCATTTTATGCCTCGGTCTGTAATTCCTAACGCAACTATAGGAGGGCAGGCGGTTTAACCCCTCTGTAGTCTCCCCCGGAGGGTGAAAACTATAGGAAGGCAGCCAGTTTCATTTAGGGCTCCATCGCGAGCCGGCGCGAGAGCGAGGACGAGAAGCGGTTGTTCGGGTCGACCGCGGCCTTGGCCGCCTGCCATCGCGCCAAGTTCGGATACATCGCGCGGAACACATCCGGCCTCATCCGCGCGTCCTTGGCCAGGTACACGCGCCCGCCGCGTTTGAGCACCATCTCATCCAGGCCGTCCAGGAACGAGAACAGTCCCTCTGCGAGCGGGAAGTCCAGCGCCAGCGTGTAACCGGGCATCGGGAACGATAGCATCCCTTCCTGCGGCCCGAATTTCTTGAGCACGGTCAGGAACGAGCCGCGCCCGCTGCGCGCGATCTGCTCCAGCGTTTCGATTAGTCCCTCGCGACTCTCGGCGAGCGGCCACACGCACTGGTACTGGACGAAGCCGCGCTTGCCGTAGATGCGGTTCCAGTTGCGAATCGAGTCGAGCGGGTAGAAAAAGCTTTCGTAATCGATCAGCTTGCGTCCGCGACCGCCGCGATGGAGCGCGAAGTAGGCGGCGTTGAAGGCGCGGACGGTGGGCGAACTGAGCGCGAAGTTGGGCAGGTCGAACGGCACCGCAGCGCGAAGCCGGCGCCGGCCGCGAAACGGAGCGGCTAATTTCATACCGCCAAGGCTCTGGCGCGCGGCGAAATTTCCAAGGTTGATCACCGAGCGGCCGAGCCGGCCGCTGTCGGACCGGCTCGCGCAATCGATCCAGGCCACCGAGTAACCGTACTCGCGGTCGGAGCGCTCGAAGGTCTCGATCGCCTCATCCAGATCCCGGGCGCGAATCACTTCGCCCTCGATCCATGCGCTCTCGACCTTGTGCAGGCGAAGCTCGACTTCGAGGATTACTCCCGTCAGTCCCATCCCGCCGATCGTCGCCCAGAAAAGCTCCGGCTCCTGCTCGCGCGAGAGACGGCGCACCTCGCCCGAGGCGAGCATCAGGTCGAGGCTCAGTACATGACTGCCGAGCGAGGAGTCGCGATGATGGTTCTTGCCGTGGACGTCGGCAGCGACCGAGCCGCCCACGGTTACCAACCTGGTGCCTGGGGTGACCGACGGGAAGAAACCCCGCGGCAGGAAGACGTCGATCATCTCCGCCAGCGTCACTCCCGCCTCGCATCGCAGGACGCCGGTGGCGGGGTCGAAGCTCAACATCCGGTTGAGGCGGCCGATATCGACCACCCGGTTGCGATCGTTCAACGCCGCGTCGCCGTAAGCTTTACCGGCGCCGCGCGCGATCAGGCTGGTCGCGTTGCCGGATACGATCGCGGCCAGTTCCGCGATTTTCTCGGGGCGGTAGACCTGCGCTTGCGCGATCGGATAGCGGCCCCATCCGCTGAGCCTCATGCTGCGCGCGCGAGGCGACGTGGCCGCGCTGCGGGCGCCGGCGATTGCGTCTGTGGATGCGGCCGTCATCGCGATTTTTCCGGCCTTCGATGCTAACAGGCCGCGCGCCGGTTAAGAAACCATTCGGCGCAGCCGAACGCCCTGAGCCCTGCCAAGGGTTGGGTCTCAGGGCTTTGGCAGCGCGGGAGGCAGGCGGTCGAAAATGCTACGATCGGGCCACCGCGAGGCACGTAGTCGAGGGAACAAGAACCGCGAGCCGCAAAACCGCGACAACGGAGCGCGGGAGGTACTTGGTGAAAAACTGGCAGGATGAAGTCGATGAAATCCGCCGCCGCGTGGAAATCTCCGGGCGGATGGGCGGGGCGGAAAATATCAAGCGCCAGCATGACGGCGGCAAGCTGACCGTCCGCGAACGGATCGAACGGCTGCTCGATGCCGGCTCGTTCCACGAATACGGCGCGCTGGCCGGCAGCCCGAAATACGAAGGCGACAAGCTGGCCGACTTCATGCCGGCCAACTTCGTCGGAGGCACCGGCAGAATCGAGGGCCGCCGGGTGGTCGTGGGCGGCGACGACTTTACCGTGCGCGGCGGGGCGGCCGACGCCTCGATCGGCAGCAAGCAGTTGTACTTCGAGACGATGGCGCATGAGCTGCGCCTCCCGATGGTCCGCCTGGTCGACGGCACGGGCGGTGGCGGCAGCGTGCGCTCGCTAGACAAGCTCCGGCGCACCTACGTACCCGCCAATCCGGCCTTCGACGTGCTGGTCAAGCTGATGGCGGAGGTTCCCGTCATCGGGGCGTGCATGGGCTCGGTGGCGGGGCTGGGTGCTGCGCGCGTAGCGGCCTCGCATTTCTCGGTGATGGTGCGTGGGACGAGCCAGCTCTTCGTCGCCGGTCCGCCGGTGGTCAAATTTGGCGTGGGCGAGGACCTGACCAAGGAGGAGTTGGGCGGCTCGGATATCCACGCTCATGCCAGCGGCGCGGTGGACAACGAGGCCGAGAGCGAGGACGACGCGTTGGTGCAAATCCGCCGCTTCCTTTCCTACCTGCCCTCCAACGTATGGCAGGTGGCGGCGCGGATCGCGCCGAGCGAGGATCCCGGCCGGCGCGAGGAGGAGCTTATTTCGATCGTGCCGCGTAATCGGCGTCACGGCTACGATTGCCGGCGGATTGTCGAATTGGTGATGGATCGCGGCTCGTTCTTCGAGATCGCGCCCTACTTCGGCCCTTCGCTGGCAACCGGCTTCGCGCGCCTGGACGGCTACCCGGTGGGCGTGATGATCAACGACCCGTATCAGATCGGCGGCTCGCTCGACGGGCCGGCCTCGGACAAGATGGTGCGCTTCGTCGATATGTGCGACACGTTCCATCTGCCGGTGGTGAACTTCGTCGATCAGCCCGGCTTTCTGATCGGCCGCGAGGCCGAGATGGCGGGGACGATTCGGCGCGGGGTGCGCGCGCTCTACGCGGTCTTCCAGACCGTGACGCCGTGGGTGGCGATCGTGGTGCGGCGCGCGTTCGGCGTTGCCGGCGCAGGCCATGGAATCACGAGCGGGATCAACCTGCGCTATGCGTGGCCGTCGGGGGATTGGGGCTCGCTCCCGATCGAGGGCGGAATCGAGGCGGCCTACAAGCGCGACCTGGCGGCGGCGGCGGACCCGGAAAAGCTGCGGCGCGAGCTGGAGGAGAGATTCAACGCGGTACGCTCGCCGATTCGCACCGCCGAGGCGTTTGGGATCGAGGAGATAATCGATCCGCGCGACACGCGCCCGCTACTGGTCGATTGGGTGCGCCTGGCCTACGAGAATATCATTCCGACCCAGCTCGGCATCCGCACCCGGACGATGCGGCCCTAGCCCATAAAGTCACGGTTCTTGGTCGTCAAACCACTTGGAGAGCGCCACTCTGGGTGTATGGCCCTTTCGCGTTTCACACCCGATCAATGCACCGAAGGTGTACCCGAATGTGTGTCGAAACGCCCGCACGCGCTTGGAATCGCATTCCAAGGCGTCGGGATCACCGAGTTTCTTCAACTCTAGCACGAGCAGGTTAGCACCCCCACGTCCGCGCCGGTGCAGTACCACGTCGGGCACCACAAGAGAGCTGCCATAGCGGTCCCACCGGTTCGCGCACTCCCCGGGCAGGTTCAGCCGCTTGGGTTCACCCCCATCGCGGTTGTACTCAACGTCAACCGAATGACCGGGAAACCGCGCTTGAAGATACATCGCCAATCGAGAAGCAATACAGCGTTCACTGACGTCGTACTCAAGAAGAATCGCGTCTTTCTCATTGACCTCCCGCAAAGCATTGCAGAGCCTCCTTTTGACCTCTTCTCGCTGCATACCTCCTAATCCTCGGGCTTCGGCGTGCTCAGGACGCGCGCCGGGACGCCGGATGGCGACTACTAGTCTAGCGGCCGCACGCGGCTCGGTGCAGTAGCCGTATGTCTGAGTGCGAGTCTCCTTTCAGCCAAGCGCCCGCAGAAGATCACGACGGCGAAAGACATCAGCCTGGCGATGATTCCGAAGAGAATGGTCCCGACGACCACAGCCTCGATGCGCAGCCAGACCAAACCACCGATGACGCCACCGGCGAGCCCGCCATACTGGGTCATCACGTTACGCATATTCACGAACACCCTACCCACTTGAGAGCCAAACGCTTCGTCAATGCGGACCGATACAACCAGCCTATCTAGCGGATTTATCCAAGGCGGTTCTTCGGGAAGGCGCCATAGGGGGACATGAGACAGGACAAACGCTAACAGCAGCCAGCCACCCATCAAGCCGCCGACACAGAGGCCGAGCACCGCGCCCGTGACAACGCTAACCACCGAGCGGATAGCGCCGACTGTCTCACTCGCATGGCCTGTTTGGCCACTCGCCTCAGCTCGGAGCAGTCCGAGAAGTTTGACAGAATGCGCTATGAACGCGCCTAAGATGGAGCCACACCACAGGCCAGTGAGCACACCCAGAAAGTGCCAGTACCAGACGCTGCCCGGACCTCCCCAAAAAAGTTGTTCAACGCTGCTGGTCATTCGTGGCTTCCCTCTGTCCAGGGCCGCATAGATTGTCGGTGGCGCCGCCCCTTTTACGACCCCGGCGCGCCAATTTGGCCGGGGGCGTACAATTCTTACTCCAGGGCGCCGGAGGCGGCCTTGGCGAGCTCGGCGGCTTTGCCCGGCTCAACCGCCTTCGACATCGCGAAGCGCGTGCGCGACAGGCACATCGCGCCCACGTAGAGAATCATCCCGATCATCGCGACCCTGACCCACGCGCCCCATCCGTAGTGGATTGCGACGAACAGGCTGAGCGGCGCCGAGATTGCCACCCATCCGCGCGCGATCAGCCCGAAAAACGCCCATCCCGTTGCCTGCAATGCCGGCGACACGTCCTCGAGCGTCTCGGAGAACTGCGCGGCCCACGGCACATAGCCGACCGCCAGGACGCATCCCAGCACCGTCGCGATTGCCCGGACCGTCGTGGGCGAGATCTGGTGGCCGAAGGTTCCAGCCCACAGCCACATCAACGCCGCACTCAGGATACCGCCGATGATCGCGATCGGCTTTCGCGACTCGAGCCGGTCGGAGACCATTCCGGTGACAATCAGCACCGCGAGGTTGGTGAACCAGAAGTTGGCGTTCATCCGGGCCGCGACCGCGGGGCTGTAGTGATAGGCCTCGGTGAACATCAGCGGGCCGAACGCCTGGATCGCAAAGTAAAGCGTCAGGTTCGCGGTGGCGCCGATTACCAGCAGCCATACTTCGGCATGCTCGAGTAGGGCGGCAAACGCCTCGCGCGCGCTGGCCGGTATCTCGGCCGCGCTCGGAATGCGCCGCCCCTCGGCCTGCATCGCCGCAATCTCGCTGCGGAAGACCTGCAGGCGCAGCTCCGGGCTCAAGTCCTTGAGCCACAGCAGGATCGGGATGTACATCAGGACGCCCAGCGCCCCCATGATCCAGATCTGCGATTGCCAGGTGTGGAAGACCGGCAGCGTCGCACCCGCGATCGCGTTGGCCAGAAAGCTGGCGCCCACCGGGCCGATCGTGAAAAGGCCGAAGGCGGTTGCGCGGCTCAGGCGCGGCGACATGTCGCGCACCAGCGCCGCGCCCGCGCCCGCCATCAGTCCGCCGACTATTCCCATCGCGGTCCGGATCAGGACGAACGAGACCACCCCGGTGATCAGCACGTTGGAGAAAGTGAGGATCGTCACCGCGCCGAGGCAGATATCGATCAAGACCACGCGCCCATAGCGGTCGGCAAGCGGACCGCCGACGAACGCGGAGACTCCCGAGACCAGCACGATGAAAGTGATGAAGTAGCCGTAGCCGAGATGGCTCATGTGCAGGAAGGGCAGCAGTATCGGCAGCAGCGGCGCGAGTTGAAATTCGTAGGAGGCCAGGATCGTGGCGAGCACGGTCAGCCCCAGCATCAGCCATCGATAAGCGCCGACCGGGTAGGTCTGGAGCGTGCGCGCGGCAATGAAGTTATTCATGCGCAAGCGGACCGCGCAGGTGCCGACACTCGCGCGCGGTCATCGCCGGCCCTATCTACGCCCAAACCCCGCCGAGACTCAAGCGGCGTTCCATGCCGGCGGTGGGAGAAGTGCCGTGACTTCGGTACAAGCCGCTGAAGGCGGCGTGACATCGCGTGACGTCGAAGGAACCAGCCCGCAGTGAGGCCGGGCCGGTTCCGTAGCAGCGATGGGCGGTTCTTGTTACAAGGTCAACGAGTAGCAGGAAGGAAACCTACAGGATGGAGTTACGCAGTCCGTCGGTCGGCAAGGTGCTTCGCATTTCGGTCGAGATCGGCGCGCAGATCGAGCGCGGCGACGAAGTGATGGTGATCGAATCGATGAAAGTGGAGATTCCGCTCAAGGCGCCGGCGCCCGGCCGCATCCGCGAATTCCGCGTCAAGGCGGGAGATCAGATCCAGAGAAACGCCGTGCTGGCCGTGCTCGATACGTGATTCTCCGGCGGATCATGTGCGCCGTTCGCCCCATCGTTCCCAATAGGTGACCTCGGCTGCCGGCCTGCGGTCCGGGCGGCCCCATCGGCCCTTTGGATACCCAACCGGTATCAGCGCGACGTTGGAGTACTCGGGCGGTATGCCGAGCCGGCGGTCGATTTCTGCACCGAACATGCGATGCATCTGCGTGATGCAGGTGCCGAGCCCGTGGGCGCGTGCGGCGAGGCATAAGTTCTGGATCGCCGGGAAGAGCGCGTTGACCATCGGCTGCCCCCGACGCGCCGGGTCGTCGTAGATCTTGACGCACGCGAAGATCAGCACCGGCACCTCCGCGATATGATAGGCGAGGTAGCGCGCGGACCTGAGAATCCGGCCCTGCGGGCTTTGCGGTTCGTTCTCCAGGATCGCGCGAGCTTCGGGACCGAGGTAGCGCTCCCACGCCTTGGCGTAGCCGTCGCCGACCAGCTCCCGGGTTTCCTTTTCAGTGACGACTATCCATTGCCAGGGCTGTCGATTGCTGCCGCTCGGCCCCATCGTGGCCGCCTCAATGAGCTTTATGATTATTTCAGGAGCCACGGGGGTCGGGCTTGAGGCGGCGCATCGAGCGGGTCGTGTAGATGGCCTCGAAGAGATCGAACTCGGGATGTCCGTACATACGCGCAAGGTACGGTATCGGCGGCGTGCGGTTCAACGTCTCGCAATCGCGGATTACATCGGCTATTGAGGTGTCGCACGGAGAGAGAAAGGCGGAGACAGCCCCGACAGCCAGCCATCGAGAGGAATGCCATGGCCGAGATAATCCTTCATCACTACGCGATGTCGCCGTTCTCGGAGAAGATCCGCAAGATCCTGGCGCACAAGCGGGTGAGTTGGCGCGGCGTCGATCAGCCTGCGATCATGCCGAAGCCCAAGCTCACCCCGCTGACCGGAGGCTATCGGCGGGTTCCGGTGATGCAGATCGGGGCGGACGTCTACTGCGACACGGGAATAATCGTGCGCAAGCTCGAGGAGCTTTTTCCCGACCCGACGCTCTACCCCGGCAACAGCGAGGGGCTCTGCCACGCGATCGGCCTGTGGGCCGACCGCAGGCTGTTCTTGTCGGTGATCGCGGTCGTGTTCGAAAAGATGGGGCCGATGATGCCCAAGGAATTTATCGAGGATCGGCAGAAGTTGATGGGCGGAGCGAGTCTTGCCGAGCTTCTGCAAACGGCGCCCGACGCGCGAAACCAAGTGCGCGCGTTCCTGGCGATGCTCGATGGGCAGCTCCTCGATCGGCCGTTCCTTCTGGGCAACGCGTTCAGCCTCGCCGATGCGGCCTGCTTCCATTGCTTGTGGTTCATGCGCAACGAGCCCGCGAGCTTCGCGATGGTGCAGGGCTCGGCCGGCCTGATGCGATGGTTCGAGCGGATCGACGCGATGGGACACGGCAACATGCAGCCGATGGATCCCGACGAGGCGCTCACGATCGCGCGCGCGAGCGCCTCGCCAACGCACGTCATCGCGGACCCGGCCGACCCCAATGGGCTCGAGCCCGGGATGAAGGTGAGCGTCACCGCCGATGATTACGGCTTCGAGGCGGTAAGAGGAACGGTCGTCGCGCTATCGACGTACGAAATCGCGATCGAGCGGGAGGAGCCGACCCTCGGCAAGATCGTCGTTCACTTCCCCAAGGTGGGCTTCCGAATCCAGCGCGTCTAGCGAGGCGCGCAAAGCAGGCGATAGCCGGGCGAGCCAAGCGCGCGCGCCGCGCACCCGCATCGGATCGAAAGGCGGCTGTCACGATCGAGCGCGCGACCGCCGCGCCTGCGGCTTTCAGTGGGAAGCTGCAGAATCGGCCCGAACCGGTCCGTATCGCGGCCTCTCCGGTGCCCTCACGACTGCGGGAACCCGCGCACACGCGCGGATTTCGCGCGATGACGATCGGCTTCGAACTCGCCGGAGGCTTCTAGCGGCAGACCAGCCGCCCTCCACTCCGGGTATCCGTCTTCAAGGCGCCACACCTTGTACCCGCGGCTCCGAAGCTGCGCAACTGCCTCATACGAAAGGACGCAGTAAGGCCCACGACAGTAAGCCACTATCTCCCGATCCGGGGGCAATTCCTTCAAACGTCGCCGCAGTTCATTCGGCGGAATATTGACTGCACCGCGCAAGTGGCCGGACGCGGACTCTTCGGGTGAGCGTACGTCCACAACCGTGACCTGCTTGTAGCTCATCCGTTGCAAGAGCTCCTTGCGCGACAGGGGCTCCAGGCCGTCACGCTCGCGAAAGTAGCCTTGGATGAGTTGACGCGCTTCAGCTAGATTGCGCTCGCTGATTTTCCGCAGTCCCGCCAGCAGGTCCAACACCGCGTCGTCCGCAAGCCGGTATAGGACCCTCTGGCCTTGCTTGCGGGCTGTGACGAGCCCCGCGCGTCGCAGACGCTGGAGGTGTTGCGAAGTGTTGCCGACGGTTATGCCGGCGCGCTCTGCGAGAACCTCGACGGCGGTTTCGCCCTGGCCGAGCAGTTGCAGAAATAAAAGTCGATAGGGATGTCCCAGCGCGCGCGCAACCCCCGCGAAATGTTCGAACATCGCGAGGCTTGGGTTTTCGTTTGACATGGGGCTCTGAATCACATAATTATATTGAATAATAGATTAATCGAGAAAGAAGCCTTCGTCAAGGAGTCGCGGAAGCGTCGGTCGGGGCTTTCGAGAAAACGAGCTAAACCAAAGGAGGTCGACTCCTATGTCGCTGGAGCGTTGGATTCGCCTGATTGCGGGGACGTTCATCATCGTGAGCGTGGCGCTCGGCTACTTCCACAGCCGGTATTGGCTTTGGTTCACGCTGTTCGTTGGCCTGAATCTGTTTCAGTCGGCGCTCACGCGCTGGTGCCTCATGGAAGACGTTCTACGTAAATTCGGCGTCGGCGAAGCCGCGCATCGCGCGCCCGACGCGGCCCGCGCGCAGTCCTGAGTGTTCGAGCGATGCTGCGGCCGGCGATAACGCTGCTCCTGGTTGCATTGTTTTCTGTCGCTGCACGTGCGGCCGATATGCCCGCGGCACCGAGGCGGATTTCGCTGGATGACGCGACCGCAATTGCGCTGCGGGACAACCGCACCCTCAAAGCCGCGGGTTTCGGAAGCGAAGCTGCGCAGGCCCAAGTAAGCGTCGCGCGTGGCGCGATGATTCCACGACTCGACGCAGGCGAGAATCTCTCCTATACCGACAACCCCGTTCAGGTTTTCTCCGACCTGCTGCTGCAGCAGGATTTCGGACCGAACGATTTCGCGGTCAATTCTCTCAACCATCCGGGGTTCCTGTCGGACTTTCAGAGCCAGGTGCGCCTTTCGTTTCCGCTCTTCGCGGGGGGCAAGCTGATCGCCGCCTATCGCCAGGCGGGATTTGCTGCTGACGCCGAGCACTGGCAGGTCATCCAAACCAGGCAGAGGGTAGAGTTTGCCGTGATTCAGGCGTACTACACCGCAGTGCTTGCGGAGCAACGGGTAGCGGTAGTCGGCCGTGCGCTGGCGGCGGCGCGCGCTCACCTTGCACAGGCCCAGGATCTTTTTGCGCACGGGATGGTCGTCAACTCCGACGTGCTCAGAACCTATGTCCTGGTGGGCACCCTTGAACAACAACGAATCCAGGCTGAGAGTCAGCTGAATATCGCGTGGGCGAGCCTCGCGCATACGCTCGGCGACGAAGACGAACGACTCGCACCGCTCGAGAAACCCGCCGAACTCGAAGGGCCCGCGCCGCCCCCGGAGCCGCTCGACGCTTTGGTCGCACGCGCAATTTCGGAGCGGCCCGAAATCAAGGCCGTCGACTCCCGCGTCAAGCAGGCGCAACAGGCTGTCAGCATCTCGCACGCCGACTATCTGCCGACTGTCGAAATAGCGGGCGTCTATGAGAACGATTCGGAGCGGTTGGCCCGAGCCGGCAACAACAGCGCCCTTCTCGTAACCGGCCGGGTGAATTTGTTCAACGGACTTGCCACCCAGTCAAAGGTCGACGCGGCACTGGCGGATCGGTCGCGCGCGCAGGTACTCGCCGACGATCTTCGCCGTTCGGTGGCGCTCGAGGTTGAGACCGCATACCGGACACTGGTCGCCGCCGAAAAGGCGTTGGAGGTTGCACGGCGCGACACTGCGTACGCCGCAAGCGCACTCAAGATATTGGAGGATCGATACGGCTCCGGCCTCGCCACCAACGTCGCGGTGCTGGACGCACACACTACGCGCGAGGAGGCGGACATGGGCCTCGTTATCGCCCAAGTCGGCGTGGCGGTTGACCGTGCGGCGCTGAACCTTGCGAGCGGGGTGGAGCCGCAGGCGACATCGGGGCGCTGAACGAATGGCAGACCTGTTAACCGAATCGCGCCATGTGCGCCCCGGATGGCGTTATCTGCTCGCAGCCGCGATCGGTATCGCCCTGCTCTGGCTCGCGGTCCGAGTGATTCGGGGCGGCAGGATCGAGCCGGGGTTGCTCAGTCAGAGCGCCGATCAAATTCCAAGCCGCCCGCTCGGAGTGGTGCTCAGTGAGAAGATCCCCGTGCGTCGCGAGGTGATCGGCTCGATCCAGTCGAGGCTCCCGGTCGAGGCGGCAAGCCGTATCGCTGCGCGCGTCACCGAAGTCGGGGTCCGCGCGGGTGACCGGGTGAACCGTGGACAGGCGATCGTCGCGCTCAACGCTGCGGAACTCAAAGCCCAGGTTGCACAGGCTCAGGGGCAACTGGCCGCGGCGCAAGGCGAGCTGAGCCGCGCCAGCGCGGACGAGAAGCGGTTCTCGGCGCTGTTCACGCGCGGCTCCGTGACAGCGAGCGAACACGACGCCGCCGAGGCCGCGTACCGAGGCGCGACGGGAAGAGTTGCGCAGGCCCAAGCCGCGGTCGCAGCGGCGCGCGCGGCGTTGGAGTATGCAACCGTCCGCTCGCCGGTCGACGGCGTGGTCGTGGAACGCCTTGCCGAGCCGGGCGACATGGCGATGCCGGGTAAGCCGCTAGTCCGGCTCTACGACAAGAACGCGCTGCGAGTCGAACTGGAGGTGCCCGAGGATCTGGCGCGCAGCATCGACACTGGAACACTGCTCCAGGTCAGGGTCGACGCGACCGGCGTGGAGTACCACACGCAAGTAACCGAAATCGTGCCCGCTTCGGATCCGACGAGCAGGAGCTTCATAGTTCGTGCGCCGCTGCCGAGCGGCCAGCATCTCCAGCCGGGAATGTTCGCGCGGGCGACCTTTACGACCGGAAGCGAGACGGTCCTCACCGTGCCGCGCGATGCAATCGAAGAGGTGGGTCAGCTCGACACCGCGCGCGTGATTTCTGAAGGAAGAATTCAGACCCAGATGGTCTCGCTGGGGCGCCGTTTTGGCGATCGCGTAGAGGTCCTCGCCGGGCTTCGTGCGGGCCAGCGCGTCATCCTCGACAGCCCCGCAGTTGATACCAAGTGAACGAAACGGCTCCAGCAGAGCTGGGCCTGACGGCGCGAATTGTCGACCGGTTCCTGGGATCGAACCTGTCGATGCTGCTGCTTGTCGCCTCGCTCGCCGCCGGGGTGGTAGCACTGCTGGTTACGCCGCGCGAGGAAGACCCGCAGATCTCGGTACCGCTCGCCGACATCATCGTTCAGATGCCGGGCGCGAGCGCCGCCGAAGTCGAAAATCTCGTCACCATCAACCTCGAGAAACGCCTGTGGGAAATGGAGGGGGTGGAGCACATCTACTCCGTGTCGCGGCCGGGGATGGCGATGGTCACGGTCCGTTTCCGCGTGGGCTACGACCAAATCAAGAGCCTGGTGCAGATTTACAACAAGCTCGAGTCCAACCGCGATGCGGTTCCGCCCGGCGTAACCGGATGGATCGTTAAACCGGTCGGAATCGACGACGTGCCGATTCTCAACGTTACGCTGTGGAGCAAAACCGAAACCGACCCCGCGCTGCGCCGTGTCGCCGACGAAATATTGCATCGTATGCAGGAGGTCCCCGACACGGGGCGCTCGTTCGTGGCCGGCGGTCGGCCACGCCGAATTCGCGTGCTGCTCGATGCCGACCGCCTTGCCGGCCGTGGACTCGACCCTCTCGATGTAGCGCACGCCCTTCGTGGCGCCGACGCCAACCTCCGCGCAGGCAGCTTTGCCCACAACGATCGCGAGTACGTTCTCGATAGCGGTCCGTTTCTCACGGGCGCAGCCGAGGTTTCAAACCTGGTCGTTGCAGTGCGCGACCGGCATCCCGTCTATCTGCGCGACGTAGCGCGGGTGATCGATGGTCCGGCTGAACCGGATGCGTATACGACGATTGCCTTCGGCCCGGCCCGCGAACATCTGTTCAAGGAACCGGGCCAATTGAAGTTGTATTCGCTCGGAGATCCCGCGCAGCTTTATCCGGCCGTTACGATCGCGTTCGCCAAGCGGCACGGCACCAACGCGGTCGCAGTGGCCGAAGGACTGATCAGCAAGGTCGAATCGCTCAAAGGCGTGGCCATCCCTTCCAGCGTGAACGTTCTCGTTACGCGCAACTACGGAGAGACGGCCAACGAGAAGGTGAACGAACTGGTCAGAGAGCTGCTGGTAGCGGTCGGAATCATCGTGGTGTTGCTTGCGTTTTCGCTGGGGCCGCGGGAGGCGTTCATCGTTGCGATCGCGGTCCCCATCACGCTTGCGATCACGCTGCTAGGCAATCTGATCGCGGGTTATACGATCAACCGGGTCACGCTGTTCGCGCTGATCTTGTCACTGGGCCTGCTGGTCGACGATCCGATCGTCGACGTCGAGAACATCCACCGTCATTTCCGGCTCGGCACCCATCCGCGGCGCGAGGCCACGCTGATCGCCGTGGACGAAGTGAGACCGCCCACGATCCTTGCGACGTTCACGGTCATCGCGTCGTTTATCCCGATGCTGTTCGTGACCGGGATGATGGGGCCGTACATGCGGCCGATGCCGTTCAACGTCCCGCTCGCGATGCTGACATCGCTGGTGGTGGCGTTCACGATCACGCCGTGGGCTGCATATCACCTGCTGGGTCGCGAGCACTCGCCCGCATCCGGCGCGGAGAAACCCGACGACGGGGCGACGATCAGGCGCTGGTACGCGCGGATTCTGCGTCCGCTGCTCGAAGATCGCCGGCGAGCGCGACTTTTCCTGCTGGGCGTGGGTGGCGCCCTCGCCGTCTCGATCCTGCTCGTGGTGTTCGGCCTGGTGCCGGTCAAGATGCTGCCGTTCGACAATAAGAGCGAATTGGAGCTCGTAATCGACATGCCTGAAGGTACGCCGTTGGAATCGGCCGATGGGGTGACGCGCGATTTCGACGGGCTGCTGAGCAGAGTGCCGGAAGTCACCGATTTCGAGTCTTATACCGGCGTTCCCTCCCCGTTCGATTTCAACGGGATGGTCCGCCACTACTACGTGCGGCGCGCGCCCTGGCAGGCCGACATTCGGATCAATCTCGCGGCAAAGACCGCGCGGGTGCAATCCTCACATCAGATCGCGCTTCGAATCCGGCCCTTGGTAGAAGCGATCGCGCGAAAGCATGGCGCGAAGGTCAAGATCGTCGAGGCGCCGCCCGGGCCGCCGGTGCTGGAGACGATCGTCGCCGAAATCTACGGCCCGCCCGGAGCCGAATACCCACGGCTCATCGCTTATGGACGCGAGCTCAGGCACGTGTTCGATCGCACCGCCGGTCTCGTCGATACCGATGATTTCTCCGTCGCTGCCCAACCGCGCCTGCAATTCGTCCTGGATCGCGAGAAGGCGGCACTTCACGGCATCGCGACGGCGGACGTCGCGCAGACTCTCGCGCTGATGCTCGGCGGCGACGCGGTAGACATCGTTCATACCGAGACCGAGCGCGACCCGCTGGTGATCGAACTCCGGATGCCGCGGGCCGCGCGCTCCGATTCCAGCAGGCTGATGGCGCTGAAGCTCCGCGGGTCTGACGGGAGTATGGTGCCCCTCGGCGAGCTCGGCGAAGTTCGAAGCACCGTCGAGGAGCAGCCGATCTACCGTAAGGACTTGCGGCAGGTCGCGATGGTAATGGCAGACACCGCCGGCGTAAGTCCGGTGAACGAAGTCCTCTGGCTGGAACATCACACACGAAGTCTGCTGCCGTCAGGGTATACGATCGACTGGAGCGGCGAGGGCGAGTGGAACATCACGGTAACGGTCTTCCGAGACCTCGGACTCGCCTTCGGCGCCGCGCTCTTTTTTATCTACGTGCTGCTGGTTGCGCAGACTGAATCGCTCGCGATGCCGCTCATCATTATGGCGGCGATTCCGCTTACCCTCGTCGGCATCATGCCGGGCTTCTTCCTGCTCGACCTGGTGACCAACCGCCCCGTGGCGGGTTTTCCTGATCCCACTTTCTTCACAGCGACGGCGATGATCGGAATGATCGCCCTGGCAGGCATCGTGGTGCGCAACTCGATCATTCTGATCGACTTCATTCATCGCGGCCTCGCGCGTGGACTCAGCTTGGAGGACGCGATTCTGGAAGCAGGCGCGATCCGCCTGCGGCCCATCGCGCTTACTGCGGGAGCCGCGATGCTCGGTTCCGCGGTGATTACGCTGGACCCAATTTTTTCGGGGCTGGCGTGGGCGTTCATCTTCGGCATCTTCGCTTCGACTGCGTTCACCCTGATCGTGGTGCCCCTCATCTATTACCTCGTCTATCGAGACAGAAGCACCCTCAGCCAAAGCGCGCCACGCCCGAGCGAATAATGGAGGTTTGCGGCGCTCACGCGTGAGATGGATTCGGGCAGAAAATCCCGGCAGCGGCGTCGCGCTGAGACCATCGGCAAAAACGCATGATATTCGAGAGACCGGCAAATGAAGATGATCTGAAGACGCTATTGAAGGAGGCAAAGACTCCCTGGCGGAGCGTGCGGCGCGGCGAATCGGCCGCATCGGTCATGGGTTGGCCGGCGCGAGAGCTGCCCGGTACTCCGGTTCGAGCAGGCCCATCACGATTACATCGTGATACCTGCCATCGGCGAGGTGCTGCTCGCGCAGCACACCCTCGCGCTTGAAGCCGCACCTCTCGTAAGAGGCGATGGCGCGTTCGTTGAAGCTGTAGACCCGCAGCCACACGCGATGGAGGCCCATCTTGTCGAACACCAGCCGCAGCAGCACGCGCATCGCGTCGCTCCCGTAGCCCTTGCCCCACAAGTGCTTGTCGCCGATCACGATACCTATTTCGGCGTGGCGCGAGATCCAGTCGATCGCGTGCAGGTCGATTCCGCCGATATACTCGCCTTGCAGGGTTTCGATCGCGAAGGTCTTGCGGTCGTCGGCGGGGCGGTTGGCCATCTCGATGAACTGCTCTTCCTGGATCCGCGAGACCGGGTAGGTGAGCGGACCGCTGCCGAGGAAATGCTTGACCTCTTCGTCGTTGACCCACTTCATCACGGCGTCCAGGTCGGACTTTTCGTAAGCCCGCAGTCTCACCAGTCTTCCGTCCATCGCGCGCAACCTCCAGGAAATAAGAAGGGCAGCCGCTGCGGGCTGCCCTCCGCTCTCGCCTGTCAGGATCTCGCGTCAGCCCTTGGGCAACCCCAGCACGCGTTCGCCGACGATATTGCGCTGGATCTCGCTGGTACCGCCCGCGATAGTGAGCGCGCGCGACGCCAGCATCCGATACGACCACTGTCCGCGGTCGATCGCGAACGGCGCCTTATACTCGATCTGGCCGTACGGCCCGAGCAGCTCCATCGCGAAGTTGTTCATCCTCACATTCAGCTCGCTGGTGCCGAGCTTCATGATCGAGCCCTCGGGTCCAGGCGGCAGGCCTCTTAGCCGGCGTGTGAGCTGGCGATAACCGGTGTACTTGAAGGCTTCGGCCTCGCAGGCGAACTGTGCGAGCTTCTGGCGCACGCTCGAGTCTTCCCACGCCGTGCTTCCGTTGCGCCGCACCATCTTGGCCAGCGCGACCAACTCCTTGACCTGGGCGAAGAAGTCGCGTCCGCCGCCGATTCCCGCCCGCTCGAACATCAGGGTGGTGATCGCCACCCGCCATCCCTGGTTCTTCTCGCCGACCAGGTTTTTCTTGGGCACCTTGACGTCCTCGAAGAAGACCTCGTTGAAGTTGCTGTCGCCGGTGATCTGCACCAGCGGGCGCACCGCGACTCCGGGACTATGCATGTCAACCAGCAGGTAGCTGATGCCCTTGTGCTTGGGCGCGTCGGGATCGGTGCGGCAGAGCACGATGCACCAGTGGGCGTGATGCGCGTCGGAGGTCCAAACCTTCTGGCCATTGACGATGAAGTAGTCGCCCTCCTCGATCGCGCGGGTCTGCAGCGCGGCGATATCCGAGCCGGCGTTGGGTTCCGAGTAGCCCTGGCACCAGATCTCCTCGGCCGAGAGGATCTTGGGCACGTAACGCTTCTTCTGCTCTTCGGTGCCCCACTGGATGAGCGTGGGACCGGCCAGCATGATGCCGAGTCCGTTGACGAGCATCGGTGCCCGGGCTCGGGCTATCTCCTCATTATAAATGATCTGCTGCATCAGGGAGGCGCCGCGACCGCCGTACTCCTTGGGCCAGCTAATGCCGACCCATCCACCTTCGTGCATCTTGCGATGCCACTGGAGGCGGCGCTGCCACCCCTCCTCGCCCTCCTCGCGTATCGCGTCCACCGGGTGGTCGGTGCGGTCCCTGGGCACATTGGCTTCGAGCCAGCTTCTGAGCTGCTGGCGAAAAGCCTCGTCCTCCGGGCTGTAATTGAAATCCATGGCCTCCTCCGCTTGGCAAGCCGGGTATCGTCGGCCTGGCCCCGATAAGACGTGGGCCGGCCTCCGAGTCTACCTGAACCTTTACATACTTGAGGAGCACAAATCGAGGCAAGGCCGCGGCGCAAAGCGCGCCCGCAGCCATCACTCAACTGCCGGGCGGCCATTGCGGGCCACTGAGGGCCGCTTCCGACGCGCGATCGGGGGGCAAAGCCGCGATTGACATCCCGCGATCGTTTTGGGAAGTCTCGAATGCGGTGCCCAGGAGGGACAAGCGATGAAGGCCGCGGTGTTCAGACGGCAGAACGAAATGGCGACCGCCGAGGTGCCCAAACCTAGTCCGGGCCCGGGCGAGGTCGTGCTCAAGGTTCACAATTGCGGGATTTGCGGCTCGGACCTGCACGCCGTGCAGTTCGGTTTCGGGATGGAGCCGAACACGGTGATGGGGCACGAGTTCTGCGGCGAGATCCACGAAATCGGTCCCGGCGTCAGCGGCTTCAAGGTTGGCGAGCGTGTCACCTCGCTGCCTTACATATCGTGCGGCCAGTGTGAGTTCTGTCTGCGCGGCCTCGGGATGCGATGCGCGGAGATTCGCGGACTCGGGCTCGGGCAACTGCCCGGCGCATACGCCGAGTTCGTGCTGTGCGGAGCGGGCAGCCTGCTCAAGCTGCCCGACAAGGTAAGCTCGCGCGAAGGCGCCCTGGTGGAACCGCTCTCGGTCGGCCTGCACGGGGTCAATCGCGCCGGGCTCAAGCCGGGCGCCGTATGTATCGTGATGGGCGCCGGGCCGATCGGGCTCGCGACGCTGCTGTGGTGCAAGGCGAGGGGTGCGCAGACCGTGGTGGTTTCCGAACTGGCTGAAGGACGCGCCGAGCTCGCAAAGAAGCTCGGCGCAACCGCAGTCGTGAATCCCAACAAGGAAAACCCCGCCGGCAAGGTCAGGGAGCTTGCCGGGCGCGAGCCGGATATCGTCTTCGAGTGCATCGGCGTGAAATCCACGCTCGATGCCGCGATCGGGATGCTCGCGCCGGAGGGTCGCGTCGTGGTGCTGGGGGTATGCATGGAACCCGACACCATCACGCCCGTCGCCTGTATCCTCAAGGAGGTCGGCATCGACTTCGTGCTGGGCTACAACCGCGGCGAGTTCGAAGAGACCATCGCGGCGCTGGCCACCGGCAGGATCAACGCCAAGCCGATGATCACCGACGTCATCCCAGTCGATCAGGTGCCGGCGATGCTCGAGGCGCTGCGCAAGCCGACCACCCAGGGCAAGGTGATGGTCGAGTTCCCGCACTGAGCGCAATTCTTTTGTTGTAGGGGCGGGCGTGTCTGCCCTGGGATACGCAACCGCGCAGCAGCTAGGCGGCGATGCCAAGAAAGCCGTGGATCGCGGCGAGCGATTCGGGCTCGGCCAGTGACGGCGCGTGGCCGACGCCCGGCACCTGCACGAGTTGTATGTCCTTGAGGACGCGGCACATCCGCTGCGCCGTCGCCGCCGACAGGACGTCGCTCTCCGCGCCGCGCAGCACCAGGATCGGCGCGGTGATTCGCGTGAATTGCACCCACAGATCGGGCGGTCGCGATGCCGAGCCGCCGCTCGGACGCATCGCGCGGCGCACCGCGGGATCCATCTTCCATCTCAGGCAGCCGTTGGGTGTGAGCTTGACGCTCCATTTGACCCATTCGATCAGCGCGGCCTCGGAAGCTTTCGCGAACGCCGGATAGATTTTGCGGGTATACGCGGCGACCTCGGCGAGATCCGCAAACTCGGTGGGCGCTTCGCTCGTGTAGGTTGAGATACGAAGGCCGCCGGCCGGATCTAACTCCGGCCCGATGTCGTTAATCACCAGCTTCGCGACGCGATCCGGATATCCGCCGGCAAACATCATCGAGATCAGGCCGCCCATCGAGGTGCCAATCAGCGTGACCTTCCCGATGTCGAGCGCGTCGAGCACGCCGACCAGGTCGCTCACGTAATTGGGCAGCGTGTACTCCATCGGCGGGCCCCACTGGCTGTCGCCGCGACCGCGCACGTCGAGCGACCTCGCGTGGTAGCCGGGCTTAAGGTGCAGCGCGAGCGCATCGAAGTTGTGCGCGTTGCCGGTAAGCCCGTGGATGCAGATCAGCGGCGGCTTTCCCTCCTCTCCGTAGTCCAGGAAGTGCAGCTTCAGCGCGTTCACCGTCGCGAACTTGCTCGTCGGCATGAGCGTCACCGCCCTGAGGTCGTGAAATCGGTCCCGCGCGGAACGTTATCAAAAAACAATGGCGATCATAAGGAGCCGATGGGCCGGGATTTCGCTTTGACCGTGCGCGCCGCGCAAAGCTACTATCGCCGCACCACGGCGGGGTCGCGGCGCAAGCGCAGGAGATTGAATGGAACGTTACTTCGCGAAGAGCCCTGACGGAGTCAGGATTCGCTACGAGATTCGGGGCGCGGGCGCGCCGCTTGCCCTGGTGATGGGATTCGGCGGATCGATGCGGGCCTTCGGCGAGCCCTTCATTCAGCTCATCGCGCGCGAGTTCAAGACCATCCTGATCGACAACCGCGGCACCGGCGAGAGCGACAAGCCGAGCGGCTCCTGGACGGTCGTCGACATGGCCGCCGATCTCGCAAGCGTGCTCGATCACGCCGGCGTGGAACGCGCCCACGTCTTCGGCATCTCGATGGGCGGCATGATCGGGCAGGAGTTCGCCGTCAGCCGCCCCGAGCGCGTCTCCCGCCTGGTGCTGGCGAGCACTACTGCCGGGAGGAGCCGCGGCGTGCCGGGATCGCCCGAGGCGGTCGCGAAGCTCGTGCCGCCCCCCGGCCTCACGGTTGCCGAAGCCGTCAAGCGCGCGCACGAGGTGCTGTGCAGCAAGGAGTTCGCCGACTCACCGCACGGCCGGGCCTTCATCGATGCGATGGTGGAAGAGCTCCTGAAGTATCCGTTCACGCCGATGGGTACGCTGATCGCGCAGGTCGGCGCTATCGCCCAGTTCGACGCTTTCGACCGGCTCGACGGACTCACGGCGCCCACCCTTTTGATCCATGGCGACCGCGACGAGATCCTGCCGCATCGCAACTCCGAGATTCTCCACGAACGCATCCGCGGATCGGAGCTGCACCTGATCGCGGGCGTTGGCCACATGATCATGTGGGAAGCGCCGGAAGAGGTCGCGGAGACGGTGATCGACTTTATGCGCCGGACTATGTGAACCCCGGGCGAGCATAGAAGAAACCCGGCGGCTGCCGCCGAGCTGGAGGAATCATGGCGAGCTACGAAAAGGTAGAGGGAAAGATCTTCCGATGCACCCTCAACCGCCCGGAGAAGCTCAACGCGCTTTCGCAGAAGCTCCTGCGCGAGCTCGAAGGCGTAATGGACGAGTTCGAGGGTAATCCCGATGCAAGCGTGCTGATCTTCCGAGGCGCCGGGCGCGCGTTCTGCGTCGGCTACGACTTGGAGCCCACCCAGCGTGCGCCCGGCGCGCAGGCCGAAGGCGCGCACCCGGAAGCGTCGCAGCATCCCGGCTTGTTCTTCAGCGTCACCACCGACCGCCTTTTGGTGCATCGCACGATTGAGCGATGGCAGCGGTTGTGGTCGCTCAGCAAGCCCACCATCGCCCAGGTGCACGGCTACTGCCTGGCCGGGGCCACCGAGTTTGCCGGCCATTGCGATATCGTGTTCGCAAGCGAAGACGCCCAGTTTGGGCATCCTGCGGGACGCTCGCTTGGAATCCTGCCGACGCTCTCGATGTGGCCGGTGCTGATGGGTCCGCGCAGGACCAAGGAGTACTTTTTCACCGGCGACCTGATCAGCGCCAAAGAGGCGCTCGAGTGGCACATGATCAACCGGGTCTACCCGCGCGAAAAGCTCGAGGAGGAGACGCTCGCCTACGCGCGGCGGGTCGCGATGGTGCCGGCAGAGTTGCTGATGTTGCACAAGGCCGCGGTCAACCGCTACCTCGAGGTGATGGGAATCCGCGCCGCCGAACAATCCTCGGCCGACCTCGATACCATTGCCCATCAGACCGAAGCGGTTCGCAACTGGATGGGGACGAGCCAAGAGAGGGGACTCAAGGCCGCACTCGCCGAGCGGGATCGGCCCTTCGCCAAGAGGTAGTGCCGCAACACAACGTCGCACTTCCTTTGTCTCCGCTCGCCCGCGGCTTTGCGCGAGCGGGCAGGGTAGGGGTGCGGCTCCTCGCCCGACCGGCACCTACTTCCGACTGGGCGATCAGGTTACAATTTGTCCACGGGAGGGCGGCTTGGCCGTCGCGTTTGCGGGCGGATGGATCAGGGGCATGTCGATAAGCTGATAGTCGCTTGGGGCTATCTTGGCATTTTCATTTGCGTGTTCGTCGGAAACCTCGGGGTCCCGGTTCCCGAGGAGAGCGTGGTGCTGGCGGCCGGGTTCCTCGCCGGACAGGGGATCCTGGACATCAAGTTCGTTTACCTGGTGGTCGTGCTTAGTGCCATCGCCGGCGACAGCAGCGGCTATCTCATCGGCCGTACCGGCGGACAGCGCCTTCTTGAACGGCTCAGCCGCCGCTTCCGCTTCATCCGCCGCCGCAACGAACGTTTCAAGACCTTCTTCAACGCGCATGGAACCAAGGCGGTATTCATGGCGCGCTTCATCACGGGCCTGCGCTTCATGGCCGGCCCAATGGCCGGCGCGGCGGGGATGCGCTTCGCCCAGTTCCTGAGATGGAACGTGATGGGTGCGCTGGCGTGGTGCTCGATAATGGTCGCGGGCGGCTACCTGGTGGGCAACGAGCTGTACCGCATCATTCCGTTTGCACATGTGACTGGGCGATGGGTTGCGCTCGGAATCTTCCTGGTGATGGTCGGGATCGTCATCTTCTGGTGGCGCGAACGGGGCTCGACCGCTCCCGGCCCCGAATCCTGACTCGTAGACTCATTCCCGCGCTGGTCGCGATCGCACTTGGCGCCTGCGCGGGTTGCCGGAGCCTGGAACCTGCGCTCCAGGTTCACTACCTCCCGCAGTTCGTTGCCGGCACCCGCAACATCTACGGCGGCGCTACGATCGCGATCGCGCCGCCCGGCGGAGTCGTTGCGCGCCGCCGGGTCGAGGTCGGCGCGATCTACGGGCCCGACGGCAGTATCCAACGCAGGCTCTATGTCGAGGATTTCTCGACTGCGCTGCGCGAGGCGCTGGCGCGCGGCCTGGGCGACGCCGGGCTGGAGGTGATCGCTTCGCGCACCGCGGCTGCCGATCGGCCCGCGCCATCCGGTCCCGATTTCGCCCTCGCCGCTACCGTCGAAGGTGTGAACGTGGACAAGCATTTCGGAGCCGAGACCACCGTGCACGGCCGCTACTTCACGATGCATTCGCGGGTGCGGCTTGGAATCACACTGTTCGATCGCGCCGCTCACCCGCTCTTTTCCGGTGAGGTAGTCGGTATCGAGGACGAGCCCCCGCTCCGGTCGGCGGCGAGGTGTTCCTGCCGCTCGAGACCGACCCGGCGGAATCGCTCTCAGTCGCGCTCTCGCGCGCCGTGGGCGCGCTCATCCTGGAGCCCGGAATACGCCGCGCCCTCCCGCGGCCGTATTAGTTCGCGCTGCTGCGTGCAAGCGTCGAGATTCAGACAAGAGGTCCGAGAGCCTTGACACCTCTCCCGCGCCTCTGGGAATGATGGGCGGAAAAGCGATGAAAGCCCGGCGCAAGAACCCACCGAGTCGGCAAACACGACGGAGCACAAGGGTATGGATGCGTTGACCGTCGACCGGATCCAGTTCGCCTTTACGGTGGTCTTTCACTATCTGTTTCCGCAGCTCACGATGGGTCTGGCGCTCCTGATTCTGATCCTCAAGACAATCGGGTTGAGGACGGGTAACGCGCACTATCATCGCGCGGCGCATTTTTGGGGACGGATCCTCGCAATCAACTTCGCAATGGGCGTGGTTACCGGAATCCCGATGGAGTTTCAGTTCGGCACCAACTGGGCGGCTTTCGCCAAGGATGCAGGGGGTGTGATCGGTCAGACACTGGCGATGGAAGGTGTTTTCTCGTTCTTTCTCGAGTCGAGTTTTCTCGGCCTTTTCTTGTTCGGCGAAAGCCGGTTGGGGCCGCGCCTGCATTGGCTGAGCGCTTTCCTCGTATTTTTCGGCTCGTGGCTGTCCGGGTTCTTTATCATCGCGACCAACGCCTGGATGCAGCACCCGGTCGGGTACCGGGTTACAACCGGCGGCGCGATTGAGCTCGAAAGTCTCCGGAGCCTGCTGCTTAATCCGTGGCTCGCCTGGCAGTACCCGCACAACATGATCGCTTCGGTCGTGACTGCAAGCGTGGTGATGGCTGCGACTGGGGCCTTCTATCTGCTGACTGCCCGGCACGAGGAGTACGCGCGGACGTTTGTACGTACCGGCGTTATCGCCGGCGCGATCGCTTCGTGCTTGTTGCTCTATCCGACCGGCGACAGCCAGGGTCTAAACGTCGCATCCGATCAACCGGCCACGCTGGCTGCAATGGAGGGACTATTTCACAACGAACGGGGAGCCCCGCTTGCGATACTCGGGCAACCCGACATGCAGGCTCAGGCGCTCGACAACCCACTGATAGCGCCTGATGCGCTCAGCTTTCTTACCTACCGGCACTGGAAGGCCGAGGTTAAGGGCCTCGACGCCTTTCCGCGCGATCGATGGCCCGACAACGTGCCACTGCTCTATTACGCGTATCACAACATGCTCGGGCTGGGGACGTTTTTCATCGCGATCCTGCTCTTTGCTGCGTGGGGGCTGCGGCGCGGATGGCTGTACAAGTCAAGATCGATGCTCTGGGTGCTAATGCTCCTGGCGCCGTTTCCATACGTCGCAACGACTTTCGGTTGGATGACGGCCGAGCTGGGACGGCAGCCATGGTTGATTTACGGCCTGCTCCGCACGGCGCAGGGCGCGTCGCCCAGGGTTTCGGCAGGCAATGCACTGTTCTCCCTAATCGGTTTTATGGGGATGTACGGCGTGCTCTCGGTCCTGTTTCTGTTCCTGATTTATTTGGAGGTGCAACGAGGCCCCGTCCCCGAAAATAGGCACACCGAACAGCGACAACCTGTATTGGCCGAGTAGCGGAAGGGAAAGAGCAATGGCGCTCTTCTGGTTCTGGGCGATCGCCTCGATGCTGGCGGCTTACGCCATCCTCGATGGTTTCGATATCGGAGCGGGCATAGTGCATCTCGTCGTGGCCCGAACCGAGGCGGAACGGCGTTCCGTACTGCACTCGATTGGCCCGGTCTGGGACGGCAACGAGGTCTGGCTTGTTGCGGGCGGGGGCGCGATTTTTCTTGCCTTCCCAACTCTCTACGCGTCGAGTTTCAGCGGATTCTACTTGCCACTGATGATCGTTCTCTGGCTACTCATCCTGCGCGGGATTTCAATCGAGTTCCGTGACCACATCGACAGTCCGGTGTGGGCTCCGTTGTGGGATGTGATCTTCGCCTCGGCAAGCGGGGCCTTGGCCGGCTTCTACGGCGCGGCCATCGGCAATATCGTTCGCGGGGTGCCGCTGGACAGCACGCACTTTTTCTTTTTGCCGCTCTGGACCGATTTCAGGATCGGCAAGAGCGTAGGAATCCTCGATTGGTTCACGATCATGGTAGGACTCGGGACTTTCTTTGCGGCAGGCGAGCACGGGGCGCTTTGGGTCGCGATGAAGACCGAGGGTGAGCTCGAGAAGCGATGTCGGCGGCTGGCCAATGTCGGCTGGTGGGCGGTCCTCCTGTTTACGGCTTTGGTCGCGGTAATAAGCCCGTTGGTTCAACCGCATCTGCCGGACCGAATCACGCATCATGCATGGGGCTGCGTTTTTCCCGCCGGCGCGATAGCCGGCCTTTTCGGAATGAGGTACTTCAACCGAAGCACGACGGGCCGGCGCGCATTCGTTTGCTCCTGCCTTTACGTGCTTGGACTCGTCGGAAGCATCGCGTTCGGGCTCTGCCCCTACGTGCTGCCATGCAACACCGATCCTAGCCTGGGGCTGACCATCTACAATGCCGCCGCGCCGCCCAACTCGCTGAAGATCGGCCTTGCCTGGTTTATCCCCGGCGTAATTCTGGCAACTGCCTATCTATTCGTCGTGTACCGCAGCTTCGCCGGCAAAGTACGGCCGGACGACCAGGGCTACTGACCATCATTCGAAGCCTCTCGTGCGGCCAAGCTTGCAGCCAGGCCGTCAGCAAATGGTGAACTCGGCGGAGCATATCCAAACGATCCCGGCAGCCTGCTAGCATCATTTGCACGATGGCTGCGCGAGATTCGGCCGGCACGTTCAAATGGGGAACGCCCGCGCATTTCAACTTCGGCGCGGCGATTGATGAATACGCCGCCGACCCGCGCCGGGTTGCGCTGTTGTGGGAAGACGAGCACGCCAATCGCGCCCGGCTGACCTTCGCCGACATCCGCGACGAATCCAACCGTATCGCCAATGTGCTGTGCGGGATCGGGATAGGCCGCGGCGACCCGATTCTGATTGTGCTGCCGCGGATCGCGACGTGGCAGACGGCCTATATCGGCGCGCTCAAGATGGGCGCGATCGTGATTCCGTGCACCGCGATGCTGCGCGAGAAGGACCTGGTCTACCGCGTCAATCATTCCGGCGCCCGCGCGATAATCGCGGCGCCGGCCATGGCCGAGATGATCGGCGACCTGAAGCGCCAGTGTCCCTCGCTCGCGCAGTACCTCCTCGCCGGAGCGCCGCGCAGCGGATGGATGAGCCTGCACGAGGCGATGCTCGAGGCGTCGCCGAAGTTCGCGCCGGTACGCACCCGCGCCGAAGAACCCGCGATCTGCTACTACACTTCGGGCACCACCAAGGACCCGAAAGCGGTGCTCCACAGCCACGCCTACACCTGGAGCCATCGCTACACCGGGCGCGACTGGCTCGATCTCCGCGAGACCGACATCCACTGGACGACGTCGGACACGGGATGGGCCAAGGCGGCATACGGGGTGCTGTTCGGTCCGTGGACCAACGGCGTGACGACCTTCATGTACAACGGTCGCTTCGAGCCGAAGAAGGAACTGGAGCTGCTGCAACGCTACCGCATCACGACCTTTTGCGCGCCGCCGACTGAGTATCGGATGCTGGTGAAGGAGGATCTGTCGCGCTGGCCGCTTCCTGCGTTGCGCCATTGCACGGGTGCCGGCGAGCCGCTCAATCCCGAGGTAATCGAGATCTGGCGCGAGCGCTGCCATCTCACGATTCACGACGGCTACGGACAGACCGAGACGATCATCATCGCGGCAAATCGGCCCGGGATGACGATCAAGCCGGGCTCGATGGGGCTGCCGTTTGCCGGACATGACGTGCGAATCGTGGACGAGAACCTGCGCGAGACCGGGGACGGAGAGGTGGGCGAGATTGCGGTGCGGGTCAAGCCCGAGCGACCGCCGTCGCTGTTCCTCGAATACTGGAAGAACCCGGAGGAAACCGCTGCGGTATTCCGCGGCGATTACTATTTGACCGGCGACCACGCCTATCGCGATTCGGACGGCTACCTATGGTTCGTGGCGCGCGCCGACGACGTGATCATCTCGGCGGGCTACCGGATCGGCCCCTTCGAAGTGGAGAGCGCGCTGCTGGAGCATCCGGCGGTGATGGAATCGGCTGTGGTCGCGAGTCCCGATCCCGACCGCGGCTCGATCGTGAAGGCGTTTGTGAAACTCAAGCCCGGTGCCGAGCCGTCCGAGGCGCTCAAGCGCGAGTTGCAGGAGCACGTCAAGCGCGTGACCGCGCCCTACAAGTATCCGCGCGAGATCGAGTTTCTGGACGAGCTTCCCAAGACGGTGAGCGGCAAGATCCGCCGCGTGGATCTGCGCAAGCGCGAGGAAGCAAGAAAGCGCGGGTAGAGGATCTTGCTGTGGCCTCTGCCGGGGTCGGGAGAGGCCGGCGGTCGCTGCGACCGTCGGGTGAGGGGCCGCAACGTCGCCCTATGGAACAAAACGGCTTCCGTCCTGCTCACCAATCTTCTCCCCCTGACCAGTGCCGTTCCAACTATTTCGACCAAGAGCCGTGCAGCCTTGGGATCAGCGCGCTTCGCGCGAGGGTTCTGCGGAGTCTTGGATCACCGTCGGCTCCAGCCGCACGGTAGAACGCAGCGAACCAGTGACAAGGCAACCGCGTTCCGCCTTCTCCAAGAGGCGGATCGCCCTGTCGCGATCAGCACCGGCGGGCACCTTCAGCGTCGGCCGAAGTGTGAACTGGGTGAATCGAACGGTTCCGTCGACTCGCTCCAGCCGGCCTTCCGTGGAGCACGTCAGGCTCAGCCAGGGAAACGATGAAGCGCGGGCCACGGCGCGGAAAGTGAGGATGAAGCAGGCGGCGACTGCGCCGGCCAGCATGGTTTCGGGCGACCATCGATTCCCCGGACCGCCGAATTCGCTCGGCGCTGCGCACTCGATCGGCTCGACGCCCCTGGATTCGAGCATCAGCTCGCCGTCCTGTGCGGCGGTCGCTTCGACTTTGTAATGGTGGGGCAGTTCCTGCATCGTGGTCCTCCTTGACGGACATCGAAGAGTATTCTATTCTTTAATTGAGTATATTAGTAATGAGGGTGAGCGTGTCAAGCGACGGCAACCCGAGCCTGGCGATGTTCGAGCAGCTCGCCACAGTTGCGCGCGCTCTCGGCCATCCTTACCGCCTGATGATTCTGCAACTCCTCGGCCAAAGCGAAACCGGCGTGGAAGCCCTTGCAAAGCGCGCCGGAATGACCGTCGCCAACGCCTCGCAGCACCTGCAGCGCCTGCGGCGCGCCGGTCTCGTCAGCTCGCGAAAACGTGGCCAGCAGGTGTTGTATCGGCTCGCCGACGATGCGGTGCTGAGTCTGGTCGCGGCCGTACGGCAGGTAGCCGAGCGCAATCTCGCCGAAGCCCGCCAGCTCATACAGAGCTATTTCCGGGAGCGCGACGGCCTCGAGCCGGTGTCGCGCAAGGAACTTTTGCGACGGATTCGCGACAAACAAGTTACCGTGCTCGACGTGCGCCCGCCCGAGGAGTTCCGCTCCGGCCATTTGCCCGGCGCGATAGGTATTCCTCTCAACGAACTGCGCCGGCGTCTCAAGGAATTGCCGCGCTCGCAGCAGGTGGTCGCTTACTGTCGCGGCCCGTACTGCCTCCTCTCATACGAAGCGGTTGCCGAGCTCCGAAAGCATGGTTACGACGCGTTGCGCCTTGAGGACGGATACCCGGAATGGAAGGCGGCCGGCTTGCGCATTGAAACCGAGACGGAGGGAAAGCACCGAGCAAACCTATACGGCGCCGATGGTTGATTCCTCGGCTACAGTTGCCATCGCCAACAGGCCGCCGAGAGCGCTCGCGCTACCGTCGCTCCGCCATCTGCGATTGTTTGGCGGCGGCTCTGATGTATTTTAGCGTCACCGGTGAAAGGTCTTCAGGATTGACCTTGACGTCGATTATCGCGAAGCTCTTGCTCAGATGCGCGGCTTCGAGCGCGCTGCGCAACTGCTCTACGCTGTGCGCCTGGAAGCCGGCCCCGCCCCAGTCCTCGCCGAGCTTGGCGTAGGGCCACGGCGGGATATCGAGCAGGTCGGGACGATCCGCGACCGGGCGGAAGATGCCCCAGCCGCCGTTGTCGATCACCAGCACGATCGGATTCGCGCCCAGCATCGGCGCGTGCGAAATCTCCGGCCCGGTCATCTGGAAGCCACCGTCGCCGCACAACACCAGCGGTCTGAGCCCGTTGCCAATCTGCGCGCCCAGAGCGGCCGGCACCGCGAATCCCATCGAGGCGTAAAAGCCCTGCGCCAGATAGGTGCCCTGCGGCACGCGCACGTCCAGTCCGCCGAACAGCATGTCGCCCGATTCGGCCACCACCATGTAGCGCCGATGGGTTGCCAGGAACTCGTTGACCGCACCCAGCAGCGCGGAGACTCCGACCGCGTCGCCGTCACGCGATGGAGCGCTGCGCAGGTTGTCGGCGTAATGCACGTGCTCGCGGTGGGTCTTGAGATCCTGGCGCAGCAGCGCCCGCACGAAGTGGCGTACGCCCACGTCGGTATAAGTGTGGTACTTGATGTCCACCCGGCGGTCGACGGCCCATACGGTCTTATCCTGGATGATTCGCGGCGGGCGGTTGCCGAAGTTCATGTCGGTCCTGAGGCAGCCCAGGTTCAGCACGAAGTCGGCGACGTCCATCCGCTCCGTGATCGGCGGCGGGCTGATCGGCCCGACGTGCACGCCCATGTGCAGCGGATGGTCCATCGGGAAGGCGCCTTTGCCGAGCACCGTGGTGAGCACCGGCACGCCCATCTTCTCCGCCAGTTCGACCAGTTCCCGCGACACCTTATAGCGATGGATCTCGATGCCCGCGATCAGTACCGGCTTGCTAGCCGCGTTGAACATCGCCGCGGCCTCGCGCGCCGCCTCTTCGACCTTCCTGGCGTCGGACTCGTGGAAGTGCAGGTGGCCGTCCCATTCGATGATCTCCTCGGGCACCTCGATCTCGCGGTCCACCATGTCGCGATGGATCTCGACGTAGCCCGGCCGCTGCTCGGCCCACACCGCGCGCACGACCTCGTGCAGCTCGCCGGCGGCGCGCCGCGGGTCAGTCAGGACACGCGAAGCGCAGGTCACTTCCTGGTAGATGCGATGCTGCGACTCGATTTCGCGGGCCTGGTGATGGATCAGCGTGCCCAGCTTGCGCTCCTCCTCGCCGGGGCCGCCCGAGAAGATCAGCAGCGGCACCCGCTCGGAGAACGAGCCCGCCACCGGGTTGACCATGTTGTGGCCGCCCGCACCGTAGGTCACGCAGACCACGCCGATCTTGCCGGTGGCGCGCGCATAGCCGTCGGCGGCAAATCCCACGCCGGGTTCGTGAGAGAGCGTGATTATCTCAAGGTTGTGTTGCTTGCCGAGCGCGAAGAAGAGCTTGAGCGCGAGGTCGCCGGGAATCCCGAACAGACGGCGCACGCCAATCTTGTCCAGGTAGGCGACCAGGAAGTCGCCGAGTGGCATCCGCCGTCTCATCTCATCACCTCCTTGGGGCATTTGTTAATCTTAGCAAAATCTGCCGCGCGAGCGCTCGCCGATCGGCTTTCGCCAAGAGCCGAAGCGGCGTCCCCGGCGGCTAGCTTACACTGCACCTTGGCCAGGTGCGGGGCCGCCGACGGCTGCGCGCCGGCGCGCCTTCAGGAGCGACGGCGTCGAAGCGGGACTATGCTTAACCGATAGCGAGCGGGGTTAACTATCAGTCTCCTTAATTCCTTGACTTCGTCGGGTGCTGGGCGTATGGAACGCCTCAAAGGGAGACCTCCCGCGCATGTCACGCCAGCTTCGCAGCCAATCGAACGCGCAGCGAGAGCGGGAGGAAAGGGGAATCGCCACGCATAACGATCACATCAACGCGCTCGGACGCGCCGGCGCCCCGTGGTACGCCCAGCCGTAGCCTGGGCAAAAGGGGGTGGTGCCTATGAACTAGCAGGGTGCGGAAAAACTCGGGCAGCGAGTAGGTTTTCTACTGAGATTTAGTTGTGGCGGTTCAGTCGCAGATACCAAGCAGTGCCGCGAGGCCATTTATGGTGGCACTGGGGAGCATCACGCCTACCATGGCGGTTGCTCTATGCCGGTGCGGGCAGCAGATTGCGCATCCGCACCAAGTTGTAAGCGGCCAGCGCCAGGGTGAACATCCAGCCCACTCGCTGCACTCCCCGATGGTGGGTCTTGCGCAGGCCGGCCACGGTCTTGAGCCAGCCGAAGATCTCCTCGACCCGCTTGCGCTTGGTCTGACTGATGGCGTAGCCGCCATGGCGGCTGGTCCGCTGGTCGATCGCACTGTACTGCTTTTGCGCAATATGCGGGGTGACGTTGTGATCGCGCAGCTCGCGCACGAACTCCTTGCGGTCATAGCCCTTGTCCGCGCCCAGGGTTACCCGCCCCAAGCCCGAGAGCTCTTCCACCATCTCCAACGCCGCGCTCGGCTCGGCCCTGCCATGGGCCTGGGTCAGCCGGGAGTTGAGCGCAAGTCCGTTGCGGTTTTCCATCTCGACGTGCCCCAGATAGCAGAGCTTGGCCTCGGTACCCCGGCTCTTCTTGTACAGCCGGGCCTCGGGGTCGGTGGTCGATTGGTGGGTGGCGTTGGAGCGGCGCTCGCCGTGGAAGTCCACCGTCGGGTTGCCGGGGTCATCGGGCGGCGGATCACTCGGTCCCGCCTGCTTGGGCTTGAAGCTCTTGAGCGAAGCCCACGCCTCGACCAGGGTGCCGTCGACCGTGAAGTGCTCGGCGGAGAGCAGGTCGTGGGTGCGGGCCTGGTCCAGCACTGCGTTGAAGAAGGCCTGCGCCACTTCGCCCGCCAGCAGCCGCTCGCGGTTCTTGGTGAAGACCGTCACATCCCACACCGGATCGTCCATGCTCAGCCCCACGAACCAACGGAACAGCAGATTGTAGTCGAGCTGTTCCATCAGCTGCCGCTCGCTGCGCACCGTATAGAGCACCTGCAACAGCAAGGCCCGCAGCAGCTTCTCGGGCGCGATCGACGGCCGCCCATCGACCGCGTACATCCGGTCGAAGCTCGCACTCAACTCGCTAAGCGCGCTATCCGCCATCGTGCGGATCGCCCGCAGCGGGTGATCCCTGGGGACCCGCCGTTCCGCCGAAATGTAGCTGAACACCGAAGATTGCTGGTCGTCCGTTCCACGCATCCCCGCCTCCTCCTCACCCCACAGATAACCACTATCCTACTATATAATCGAGTGAGAAACGAGCGTTTTTCCGCAACCTGCTAGGGAGACCGCGCGGCCATTCTTGGCGAATATCTGAGGCTTTCCAACTCGCAGTCATTAGGGAGGGCAGCAAATGAAAGTCTGGCGAGAGTCCCGTTCGCGAACGCAAGAGTTCCTGCAGTTCGCCGTGGCCTTGGCGGTGGGAGGGGGCATAGCCACCGCTCTTCTGTCCGCTAACGCGCAAACCGTCCCGCAGAAAGGGGCGCCTCTGGTGCGGACGGATGTCACCACCTCCGGCGCCGCGGCGCCCGCGCTCGCCACGCAGTGCGCGAGGGCAGCCGCCACCTGCGCCCCTAACTCTTCAATTCTCGGTCCCTGCTCGATTGCCACCCCAGGGCTTTACGTCTTGGGAGGTGACGTGCAAGAAGCGGGCAACGCGGCTGACGCAATCGACATCGGGGTTTCAGGCGTGACGCTCGACCTCAACGGGCACCGGATCTACGGCGCTGCTACCAACGGTTGCGTGGGGATCAACGCGTGTCCCAAGCCAACCAGCGGGAACACAGTCTGCAACCCCAAGGTCACGGTATACAACGGCACGGTAACCGGCTTTGGATGGTATGGTATCCAACTGGGCGTCACGGGTAACGGCGGCCAGGACATAGTGCGCGAGGTGCACTCCTACAACAACGGGCTGGGTACACAGGGAGGATCAGGAATCGTCCTCGGAGACGAGTCCATAGCGACCAACAACATCGTCTATTCAAACGGGAGCGCGAAGGGAACTAGTGACGGGATCGACTGCGGCAATAACTGTATATTAGAGGCCAACGTAGCCGACGGCAACTTCAACACCGGATTATACACCGGCAGCGGGGGAAACGTCCTGCTCAACGCCGCCGATGGCAACCAGTACGGCCTTCGTCTGGGCACCAACACGGGCTACTGCAACAACGAGATGGACGGCAACAGCATGGGGAATGTGACGGGCACCGGCTCCGAGTACTGCAAGAACGCTTGTACCGGAAGTTCATGTTAGCCGGCTTCGCTCACGCGCCACGAATAGGAGGGTAACGAAAATGAACGTCAGGAACACCTTCGCAGTCCTAATCGGGCCGAGCCTGATGGTGCTGGCCTTGTGCGGGATGCCCAGCAGAACGTCGTATGCCTGTCCCGCGCCGACGACGTGCGCTCCCAGCATTGTTAGTAATACCCCCTGCACTATCACTAGCCCCGGATTCTACGTCTTGGGCACTAACATCACGGCACCACCTGCAGGTTGTGACACCATAGACATAACAGCCTCGTCAGATGTAACGATAAACTTGAACGGTTATACCGTGTCTGTGGCGAGTGGTGGGGACGGTATCAACGCGGCTGGAGGCGCCACCGCCAACGTGACGGTGACGAACGGCTTCGTCAACAGCGCCAGTAATACCAGCGATCTTGGCCTCAACTTGTACACGCCTTGCGAGGTGGAGGAAGTCAGCTTGAGCGGCATTGGCACCTACGCGATCGACGCGGACACCGCTTGTCTCCTGCTGCGCAATTTTCTCCTCGAGAATGCCGGGACGGGCACCTCGGCGGACCTGGCACAGTCGGTAACCTCGAACAACATCGCGGTGGTGAACAGCGGGGACGGGTTTGACGCCACCGATGGCGTGGTTACTGAGAGCATATCGAACGGCAATTACGGTTACGGGTTTAATATGACGTACAGCGGGTATTCGAGGCTTGTTGCCACGGAAACCACCTCCGGCTACGGTTGCGCGAACGGAGTCAACATGACAGAGAACCTTTGCAACTGATGGGGTGTATCGCGGCGTTGGCCTGATGCCGACGCAACAGAACCGGTAGACGGCGCGGGCAGAGCGGGGAGGCTCTGAAAGCTCCGCTCTCCCGCGCCGCGAGGAGGGCGCATATGCCGCGCAAGCATTCTATTTTCGTAGCCGGCGGGCTCGCGATTGCAGCGTGTGCCGCAGCGATCCTTCCGTGGCCGGGTTGCCGGGCGTGGATGGTGCATCTTTCGCTCGGCGGCGCAGCCGCGCAGGCCGATTGGCGGGCTTCCGCGGCTCCCAACGCGCAGCGCTCGCCGCAAGGCAACGTAGTGGTCAACCCTCAGCTCGTTTACTCGACGCTGCTCGCCGGAAGCCACAAGGCAGTGGCGCCCGGCGGTGGTGGGGGAAAAGACGCGGCCTACGCCGTGGCGACGGATGCGCAAGGGCGAATCTACGTCACCGGCATTACCCAATCGGCGGACTTTCCGCTAACGGCGGACGCCTTTCAGAAAGGCGACAAGGGCGCGCCGCGCGGCTACACAAACGCCTTTGTTACCCTTCTCGACACCACGTTGCCGTGGGACCGCGGCCAGTTGGTTTACTCCACGTACCTGGGGGGCAGCGGCTACCCGGGGCAGTGCAAGGGCAACAAAGGCTGCCAAGGCATGTATGGGGACACTGGATTTGCGATCGCCCCTGGGCCGGGCGGGCGCATCTACGTAGCGGGCGAAGCCTTTTCGGTGGATTTCCCTGTCACTTCGGGGGCGCTCCAGAAAACCAACAAGGTTATTTGCGGACCGCTTCTGGACAACTGCATGAACGGATTCCTTTCAGTGATCGACCCCGCCGCGTCCCCTGCCAGCCAACTGCTTTATTCGACGTACTTGGGGGGCCACAGCGGCGACGGAATCTTCGGCCTCGCAGTCGATTCGGCGGGGCTCGCCTATGTCGTCGGGTCGACCAACTCGAGTGATTTTCCGGTGACTGAGGACGCGTTCCAGAAGACCATCAAAGGCGGCAACGCCTTTCTATCCATCATCGATCCCTCCAAAGCGGGGAAAGACTCGCTCAGGTACTCCACCTTCCTGGGCGGTATCAATTTCGATTGGGCGACGGCGGTGGCGCTCGGTCCCAAGGGGCTTATCTACCTCGCCGGGACCACAGATTCGCCCGGTTTTCCGGTCACCCCTACAGCCTTCAAGCAGAAACTCTCGGATAACAGTACGAACGCGTTCCTGAGCGTGCTCGATCCCTCCAAGGCCCCGGCCGGGCAGCTTGTCTATTCGACCTACTTGGGGGGTACGCAGAACGATTCTGGGTACGCGGTGGCCGTAGACGGGGAGGGGATGGCCTACGTCAGCGGCATGACCGGCCCTAGGATCTTGCGGGTCCCCCCCTATGATGATTTTCCAACGACACCCGGAGCGTTCCAGGAAAAATGGCCTTGCGAAAACCCCTGTCAGAAGCTGGATCAAACCCTGCGTGGGTTCTTCAGTAAGCTCGATCCATGGAAGGCGGGACGCGATTCACTGGTCTATTCCACTTATTTGGGCGGGACCAAGGGCTTCACGATCGCCGGGACCTATCTCGGTTTCGAAGACGGTAGTTACGGCATCGACGTTGATAAGAACGGTTACGCTTATCTTACCGGCGTGACCAAGGCTAGCGATTTTCCGGTGACGCCCGATGCTTTTGAGCAGACGATGGGCGGCGTTACGCCGGCCGATCCGGACTTCTTCGTCGGCAACCCTTTCCTAACCGTGTTGAACCCAATGGGGAAGGGCCGCAAGGACCTCCTGTACTCCACATATTTCGGCGGCCCCAGCGCAACCGGTGATGGCTTTGCTCTAAGACTCGGCCCGCAGGGCCACGTCTATCTTGGAGGGGTCATCGGAATCGGCATTCATAAACCCGACGACAACTTGCCGACGACCCCGAACGCGCTGATCCAAGCATGCCCAGGCATCGGTTGCGGTACCGCGGGCGCCTTCGCCGCGATCCTGAAGCCGCCTCTGCCCACTCCCACTGCAACACCGGGGAGCAGCCGCTAGTCTGGGGGAGCTCGATGGCGGAACCAGAGGAGCAGTGAAATGGGTCGTCAACCCAAGGCTGCGCGCGCACCCTTGTTTAGCGGGCTCGTTCCGACCATCGCGCTGCTGGCCGCGATAACAGTGTGGATGCCTGGTTGTGGCGGTGGCGGCTTCTTTCGGCAAGCGACGCCCACCGCGACGGTGACGCCCACCGCGACCGCAACGGCCACCGCGACCGCAACGCGCAGTGCCACCTCAACGCCCACCGCGACGGTGGCGCCCGCGATTTGGCCGATGTATCGCCAGAACCCCAGCCACACGGGGGCGAGTCCGTTCAGCACCAAGAACAACCCCGGCGAGCAGAAATGGGTGTTTGCCACCGGCGCGTGGGTGTACTCTTCGCCCGCTATCGGCCCCGACGGGACGATCTATGTGGGGTCTGCCGATGGCAAGCTTTACGCGCTGAAGCCTGACGGTTCCAGTAAGTGGACATTCACCATCGGCAACGAAGTGGACTCCTTGCCCGCTATAGGAGCGGACGGCACCATTTACGCAGGCGCCAACAACGGCAAGCTGTACGCGATCAAACCCGATGGCAGCCCGAGGTGGAGCTTCAGCACCCCAGGCGCTGTATCCCCTTCGCCCGTTGTCGCAGCCGACGGCACGATTTATGTCGGAGATTGGCAGCGCCTATATGCAATCAGTGCCGACGGCAAGCAGAAGTGGAGTTTCGCCGGCATCATCGTCACCGGCGGCACGTTGGGGTCGTCGCCGGCGATAGGCCCTGACGGCACTATCTACGTAGGCTCCGATGACGACAACCTTTACGCGATCAACCCCGACGGCACGCTCAAGTGGAAGTTCCAGGTCGGCGGCGGCGTGGACTCTTCGCCCGCGGTAGGCCCCTACGGCACCATCTACGTAGGTTCGTGGGACGGCTACGTTTACGCCGTCAATCCCGACGGCAAACTTAAATGGAAGTTCATGACCGATGGCTCGGTGATTTCCTCCCCGGGGGTCGGGACCGACGGTACCATCTATGTTGGGTCGATTCCCAACCCTAGCGGGTCGTCTGACCTCGGCCAGCTTTACGCAATCGGGCCCAACGGCAAGCTGAAGTGGGAGATCACCATCGAATCTGGCATCGGATTCTCGTCGCCGGGGATTGGGGCCGACGGCACCGTCTATGTCGGCGGCTTAGACCGCTATCTACATGCCATAAACCCCGACGGCACTGAGAAGTGGAAATTCCTTCCGGGCCCTGAACCGGGTTGGATCGACTCGTCGCCGGCGATCGGAGCCGACGGGACGATTTACGTGGGCTCGGGCAACTTCAACTTCTACGCGGTGGGCAACCCGTGAGCCGCCAGTCACAGAAGCTCCCGCCACCATCCGCGCAGCGTCTTGACCGTCACCGATCGACGGGGGGCCCGTCAGAGCCCAACGGCCGGGTGGGCACTGAGCGCGAGCTCTGTCGCGCCGATGGGTTGGAGCGGCTTGCCCGGAAGGTGCTAGAATACGGTCGCAATGGCGGCGATGCTGCGCTCATTCTTGCGGATGCAGTTGCTCGATCCGTTGAAACTTCGCGGGCTGCTCGTCTATCTCCCGCACTTCGCGCGGCTCTTCTACCGCCTTATCAATGACAGCCGGGTGCCTTTCACCACCAAGCTGATCCCGTTTCTGGGAGTCCTGCTGCTGATCTCTCCACCCGCGCTCGAGCTCGACGTGATTCCAATTGTAGGCGAGCTCGACTGGCTGCTGGTGGGCTACCTGGCGCTGAGGCTTTTCGTCTGGCTCTGCCCGCCTGACATCGTGCGCGAGCACGTCAGCCGGATCGCAAGGGGAGGCTAGCAAAGTTATCGCGATGCGACCTCGGGTCCTCCTGCTCGTCCTGGCGGCCATCCTGATCGCCGCCCTGATCACGCTCAGTATCGGCGACCAGTTTCTGGTCGATCTGCTGTGGTTCGGCTCACTCGGCTACCGCTCGGTCTTTCGCACCCTGATCGTCGCGCAGGTCGCTGTCTTCGCGGTGGTCTGGATGGTCGCCTTCGTCGCGATCCTGGCCAGCGGATTCGCTGCGCTCGGCCTCAGCCACGATCGCGAGCGGTTGCGCGTGGTGCGCCGGCCGGACGAGATGGTCGAGATCAACCTGCCCGAACTGATCCGCTCGCTGGGCGAGCGGATTCCGTGGAAGACCGTGGTGATACTCGTCGCGGCGATTCTCGCCCTGTTCGCCGCGCAAGGCGAAGCCGCCAACTGGGACACCTACCTGCGGGCCATCTACGGGGTGTCGTTCGGCATCAGCGACCCGGCTTACGGGCGCGACATCGGCTTCTACACCTTCTCACTGCCGCTGCTGGAGGAGCTTCGCGGGCTCTACCTGCTTGTCCTGTTCCTCGCCGCCGCGGTCGCGATGGGGGTGTACTGGGCGCGAGGCGCGATCGATCTGCGCGAGTCGCCGCCGCGCATCGCGGGCTCGGTCGCAGGCCATCTCTCGGTCCTGCTCGCGCTGTTCTTCATCCAGCGCGCCTTCAGTTACTGGGTCGACCGCTTCGGGCTTCTGCTCCATACCAACGGCGTAGTCTTCGGCTTGCGCTATGTGGATAGCGTGCTATGGCAGCCTGGACTATGGCTGCTGGTCCTGCTCTCGCTTGTGGCCGCCGGCCTCTGTCTGGCCAACTTGCGCACCGGCGGCGCGCGGCTGTTGATCGCCGCCGCGGTGATCGTCTTCGGACCGGCGATCCTCCTGAGCTTCATCGAGCCGGTGATCGAGCGGCTGTGGGTCAAACCGGACGAACTGAGGGTCGAGCGCCCCTACCTGGTGCGGAACATCGCGATGACCCGTCACGCCTACCAGGTTGACAACGTGGACGTGAAGCCGTTCAAGGGTCACGGCCAGTTGACGCGGGCTTCACTCGCCGCCGACGCACCGACCATCAAGAACATCCGGATCTGGGATCCTCGCCCGCTGATCGCCACCTACCGCCAGTTGCAGGAGATCCGCCTTTACTACGATTTTCACGATGTTGATATCGACCGTTACGTGATCCAGGGCCGCTACACGCAGGTGATGCTCTCGCCGCGCGAGCTCAACCCCTCGCTGCTTCCCGAAAGCGCACAGACATGGGTCAACCAGCATCTCAAGTTCACCCATGGCAACGGACTGGCGATGAGTCCGGTCAACGAGAAAGATAGCGAGGGATTGCCGATCTTCTACGTCAAGGATATCCCTCCTTCCTCCAGCGTCGGCATCCGCATCTCGCAGCCCGGGATCTACTTCGGTGAGGAACCCGACAACTACGCGGTGGTGGATGGGGCCTCGCCCGAGTTCGACTATCCGGCCGGCGCCGACAACGTGTTCGCTTACTACAGCGGCGGCGGCGGGATTCCGATAGCGGGACTCTGGCGGCGCCTGCTGTTCAGCGTGTACTACCGCGACGTCAACCTGCTGGTTACCGAGAACATCATCGCCAAGAGCCGCATCCTCATCCGGCGCAATATCCGCGACCGGATCGCGACCCTGGCGCCGTTCCTCAACCAGGATCGCGACCCCTACATGGTGATCGACGGCGGGCGGCTCTATTGGATAGCTGACTGCTACACCGTCAGCGACCACTATCCTTACTCGCAGCGCAATGCCGACCAGATCAACTACATCCGCAACTCGGTCAAAGTGGTGATCGACGCCTACAGCGGCGCGACCGACTTCTATGTCGCCGATGCCGAAGACCCCGTGATCCGCACCTGGCAACGCATCTTCCCGGCGCTGTTCAAGCCAATCTCGGCGATGCCGCCGACCCTGCGCGCGCACATCCGCTACCCGGAGGACCTGTTTCTGATCCAGGCCGACCTTTACGGCACCTATCACATGACCGATCCGCAGGTGTTCTACAACCGCGAAGACCAGTGGGGTTTTCCGCGCGAAAACTACGGCGGCGAGACCGTCGCAATGCAGCCTTACTACGTGATTATGCGGCTGCCGGGCGAGGCGCACGAGGAGTACATTCTGATGCTGCCGATGGTGCCGCACGGGCGGGACAACATGATCGCGTGGCTCGCCGCACGCTGCGACGGCAACGACTACGGTCACCTCTTCGAGTACGCATTCTCCAAGGAGTCGCTCTTCTACGGGCCCTATCAGATCCAGGCGCGAATCAACCAGAGCCCCGAAATCTCGCGCCAGCTCTCGCTGTGGAACCAGATGGGTTCGAAGGTCATCCTCGGCAACCTGATCGTCATCCCGATTCAGAACTCGCTGCTCTACATCGAGCCGCTCTACATCCGCGCCGAGAACGGGCAGCTCCCTGAGCTGCAGCGGGTGATCGCTTCCTACAGCGATCGAGTGGTGATGGGCGACGATCTCGAGCAGACCCTCAACGCACTGTTCATCGGTGCGCCGCCGCCACCCACACCGACCCTCGCCTCGGTTTCGCCCCCGCCCGGGGCGCCCGCCGCCGCCAACGGCGCCGCATCGGGGATCAAGGCCGCCTCCGAGCACTACGATCGCGCGCTTGCCGCGATCAAGGCGGGCGACTGGTCGCAATTCGGCTTGGAGATGCAGAAACTCGGAGAGGCACTGGGCGCCTCCGGCGCGCCCGAGCAACATTAGCGGAGTAAGATTACCAAGAGCACGGTTTCGCCCTAAAAGGGGGGCGCGTGTCGCACATTCCATCATTGGCCGAATCGGTCTCCGCCGCCGCTTCCCAGCCGCCGTGCAGCGATCCTGTCAGCGCGGACCTTTTCACGCTCGCCGAGACCGCGCTAGGCGCCTGCTCCGGAACAATCTGCATCATCGCGTGGCAGGGCGCCGGCGGATCGGGATTTGTCCGCGCCCCCGCCAAAGAGCCCCGACTCGACGGCTTGGCAAGCGCGGCGCTAGGATTGCTCGCCGGTCAATTGCCATCGGCCGACGACCAGGCGACCGCAACCTTCAGGGTGAGCGCCCAGGAGCTGGCGGTGCGATGCGGCCGGCCGGCGTCGCCGCCCAGGCTCGAGTTGCGGGCAGTGGCGACCAGCTCCGAGACTGCCGCGGCGATTTCGGTGCTGATGGTGGCGCCGGGCGGCGTCCCGGCTCAACTTCAACGGATACTTGAACTTGCCGCGCGCGCAGCGCTCGCCGCGGTCACGGCCAGGCAGCAGGCCGCCTCGCGAGAGTTCTGGAGGGCGCGCGCCGAAGTCGTTGCCGGTGACCTCGAGCGTGCCAAACAGGCGGCCGACGCGGCTCAAGCCGAGCGCCGGCGCATCGACGAGGCCGCCGTCACATTTGCCGCGCTCAAGCCACGCAACCTCGCGACCGGGATCGGCAGTCTGACCGTAGCCTCGGGACCTTTCGACGGCTTCGTGGTTGCGCTCGAACAGGACGGCGCGCTGACGCTTGCCGCCTTATCGCACAAGTCGGATTGGATGGCGCGTGGAAGGCGCCTGGAGGCAAACACGAGCGCGCTCCTCGATGCGTTGCGCCGCGCGACGCCGATTCTGCGCCTGGCCGATGCGTCTTCAACCACGTACGACGAGGATCGAGAGTTCGCCCGCGCAGGATTCCTCGCCTATCTCTGCGTACCCTTCGAAACCGGGGTCGTGGCGCTCCCCTGTTGCCATACGATCGACTCGGCGGCCCGCATGCGCGCCGAAACGCTGGTCGCGCGGTTGGCGCCCACCATCAAGGCGCGGATGCTCGAGCGCGAGTTGCAATCGCGCCACTCGCTGGCGCAGAGTCTCGCGCTCAGGCTCTTCGGCGCCATCGATGCCGAGCGCGCTCGCATTGCCCGCGACTTGCATGACGACCAGGCCCAGTTGCTGACCGCCGCGCGGATCGCGCTTAAGGGGCGACGCGAGGCAGCGCGCCGAATCTTCCAGGAGCTGGAAGAGGAGTTGCGGCTCAAAGTGCGCGCGCTGCGCCCGGCCCCTCTGGGACGCACCTCGTTGCGCGACGTGCTCGAGGCGGAGCTTCGACGTCTCGCGGATGCCGGCATCGAGGGACGGCTGCTTCAAGTCAACGGCGTGCGCGCGATGCCGCGACCGATCCAGAAAGTATGCTACCAGGTCGCCCGCGAGGCGCTCTCCAATATTGTTCGCCACTCGCGCGCGCGCAATGTCACGATCAGTCTCGAGCGGATCGGCAGCCGCTCCCGCCTTTCCATTACCGATGATGGCCGCGGGATCGCAGCGGGCGAGAGCAGCCGCGGGCTGGGACTGGGCGGGCTGACTGAGCGAGTCGAACTCCTCGGCGGAAATCTCAAAATCGAGTCGCGGCCGGGCCGCACCCGGCTGGTTGCGGAGATTCCAGTGCGATGAGCGATAGCGAACGCAACAGCGCGCCGCGAATAAAGGTGCTCCTGGCCGACGACCATCACATGGTCCGCGAAGCGCTCAGGATGGTTCTCGAACCCGAATGCGAAATCGTCGGCGAGGCGGCCAGCGGCGAGGAAGCGCTTGCGCTCGCCGCCAGGACCAGGCCTCAAGTCGTGGTTTTGGACATCGGGATGCCCGGGATGGGCGGCCTCGCCGCGGCCCATCGGATCGCCAAACAGGCGCCAGGCGTGCGGGTCCTGGTGCTGAGCCAGTATGCAGACGAAGAATACGTGATCGAGGCCCTCTCCGAGGCCAGGGTCGCAGGCTACCTGGTCAAGACCGATGCGGCCGCCGAGCTGCTCAACGCGATCCGCGCGGTGCACGGCGGCAAGCGCTACCTGAGCCCATCGGTCGCGCCGATCGTGCTCGGCCGGCTCGACCGACCTTTCAACCACTATTTGGGCTCGGACGCTCTTTCCCGCCGGGAGCGCGAGGTGCTCAAGCTGATTGCCGAAGGCTCGACCACCAAGGAGGTCGCCGCCCGGCTCGGGATCAGTCCCAAGACCGCCCAGGCCCATCGCGAAAACCTGAAGGAAAAGCTCGACCTGCACTCGACGGCCGCGATGGTGCGTTACGCGATCAAGCACAAGCTGGTGCGTATCGATTGAGGAACAAGCCGCATCGCACGCCGGTATAGCGGCCGTCTAACAGGCTGCTAGGCAGCTTCGGGTCCGGCACTCAGCAGTCGCTGACGCAGAGCGCCCTCGCGCGCCATATCGATCAGCGTCCACGCCATCGCGAGCGAGCCGTCGACCACCGCCTTGTCGGCGGCCGGCGTCACGCAATGCGCCGCGAACTCGGGCTGATGATTGATTGCCGGCAGCGAATCGATGCCGATCATGGGATGGATCGCCGGCACCATCAGCGAAACGTTGCCCATATCGGTTGAGGCGGTCGCTCTCTCCATTCCCGGGAACTGCGGAAAGCTGCGCCCGAGACTCTCGGCATTACGCCGGTAGAGCGCAGCGATCTCGTGATCGTGCAGCATCTCGGCATAGGGCTCGTGCCCGCCGATGATCTCCAGCTTCGCGCCGGTGGCGAGCGCGCCCGCCTCGAAGCATCGCAACACCTTGATCCGAATCTCGTCCAAGTCACGGAGCGTCGTAGCCCGCACCACGTACTTGGCCCGGGTGTGCGCAGGCACGATGTTGGGAGCCTGTCCGCCGCATGTGACGATGCCGTGGATCCGATCAGTCAGGCGGATGTGCTGGCGCAGCAGTCCGATCGCGGTCTGGGCTATGGTGATGGCGTCGGCAGCATTGACGCCAAGCTCGGGAAAGCCGCAAGCGTGTGCCTCCTTGCCCACGAAATGGACCTCGAAGGCCGAACTGGCGATCATGGCGGGCTCTACCAGGTCGACAGGAGCCGGATGCACCATCATTGCCGCGTGTACCCCGTCGAAGGCTCCGCGCTCCAACAGCACAATTTTGCCGGCCTTGTCCCCGACCTCCTCGGCGGGCGTGCCGATCACGCTTAGCTTCAGCCCGAGATCGTCGGCGACTCTGGCGGCCGCAATTGCCGCCCCCACCGCGATCGCCGCCACCAGGTTGTGCCCGCACGCATGCCCGATGCCGGGCAGGCTGTCGTATTCCGCGCAGATTGCGACGTGCAGCGGACCCGAGCCGACCCGCGCCACAAAAGCTGTCGGCAGGCCGCAGACCCCCGTTTCCACCTCGAGGCCGGCTCCCGACAGGGTGTCGCAGAGCCATCGCGAGGCCAGCCACTCCTGGAAGCCGAGCTCGGGGTTGGCGTGAATCCGGCGACTGAGGTCGATGATCTGATCACGGACCTCGTGGAAACGTTCCCGGACCGCTGCCTTAGAGTCCATCGCACCGCATCGTCCGACGCTCCCTTCTCGCCTAGCCACGCCCCAAAGCATTCCGCGTGCCACACCGCTCTGCGGCGACATCCCGGCTAATCCAATTTGCTGCGCCTTTCGGTTTTATAAAGTAACTTTTAGTATATAGACTCCACTGCTTGTTTCAAGGGTGCTACGATAAGGTTTCAATCGGGCATCAGCGTCGCAGTGCCGCCCTCTGGGCGCCCCCTTTGCCGGTGCGTGCGGGGAGCGGCAGTGAGGATTGTTTGGTGGTGAAAACCGGGACTCAGATGCCGGCGGCTTCGAGCAGTGCACAGCGCAGCTTGAAGAAGTGGACGAGCGAAGTCAGATAGCGGATGCGCCACGCGATGGGCAGCCCTGCACGGGTCAGGTCGATACGGTAGCGGGGATCGATCGTCCTGAGCGCCATCTGGATTAGCTCGAAGCTCAGGTTAGCGCCGCGCCTCCTCCCTGGTTGCACGCTCAGAAGTTCCCGGATCAGCGGACGACTGTAGGCGGACAGTGCCACCACGCTGTCGGAGAACAGTTCCGGTTCACGCCCGAGATGGCTGGTGAACACGGATGCCATCGCCGCCTGCGCCGGACGACAACCGGCAGCGACCGAACCATAAATGTAGTGCCCAAGCTCGTGGGAGATGGTTGCAGCTACCGCGCCCCGGTCATGAGCGGTATTCAGATAGATCACGAACGCGCGCCGATCTCCCAGCATGGCGTTGCACGAGAAACCCCATAGCGTCAGACCGCTGCCGCGGCGATAGGGGCGTGCACGAACGACTATCTGGTCGCAATCCGCTGTCCTCAGGTGATAGAAAGCGCGCGAACTCTGCCATGACCGCCACATCCGCGGATATGGCTTGATCTTGGCCTCCACGATTCTATCGAGTTCGCGGGCAAGCGCGCCACCCGGTAACCCGCGCGCGTGGCAATAGTCGGCGGCAACCACCGCCTCGAGGTCGGTAATTGAATCAGCGGCCCGACCGTCCAACCATCTGGAATCTGGAACGAATCCGATCTCTGCCAGCAGACGTTCAATCCGTAGGCCGTCGTGCTCAACCGATGTGCGTGCAGACGGTCCGGCGCCGGTGCCATACTGAACCGCCGTGCCATGCAACCGGCTTTGCTTCGGATACCTAAGACGATTCTCCCCCGTTATCATCATGTTGACCCCCCGAGCTCTCAGCGCTTTGCCCAGCCCGAAAACGTTCATCCCCTTTCCTCCCCGGGTATGAACGGTTGCCAGCGATAGCCAACAGGGGGCAGCAAGTTCCGAGCCAGCCGGATTCCGCGATTGAGGTCCGACTCGTGTCCGGAGATGCAACAGATAGCTCTTTGTTACCGGCTGCGGGCGGGACAGAACGTTCCAGTTGGAACCTGGGGCGCTTGGGAGGACGCAAAAGTGTTTCCATCGGGAATAGCGGGTCCTGGGTGGCCTCCGCACGCTAAAGACCGGAAGAACACAAAACCATTACAAATCTGTTAGTCACTCCTACTAGTTGTAGCGGACCCGGGACCGCACGCCGGGTCGGGCCGCTAATGAGCGCAGTCGGTCCGGGTTACGGTGCATAGTCGAACGGGACTGAAACGCCCGTGCAGAGCGTGCCGCCAGGATTCGGTGAAGCGTTGATGTAGATGCTCGACCGCACGTAATAGACCCGTCCCGCCGTTCGACGAAGCCACCCTGAGGTGGACGCTGTGAGTCGTGCACTGCTGTCCGTCCCGACGTTGACGCAGCAGGAAAACTGGATGCCGTTGTTGTGGCAGTCTGCGCAGCCGCCGCGCCGTTTCCTATCGCCAGGGAAAGCGCTGGCCGAGCCAGTGGGTCAGACGCGCAACGTCCTCGGATCTATGCACGCGGTGCGACGGCGCGGGTGATGGAAGGGCGAAAGTCTCATAAACTCTCTCCCACTTCGATCGGAATGAAGCTCCGCTTCCTTCTCACCTCGCCCGCGTTCGCGCGGGAGAGGCGGGTGAGGGCAACATCATAGAGATTCCCCCACTTCAATCTGTCGCACCGGGCTTTTGCGGATGCTCGACGACGATAACGTCGCCACGAACTGGAGTTGGTATATGCCCGGCGCCGGGAAATCCGTCGAGGCCATCGTGTAGGTCGCGGAGAGCCCGTCGCCGGCGACGACGCAGGAGAGCGACGTCGCAGTGCCGCCGGGATATTTCAGCGCGCGCATCACGACCGTCGCACCGGACAGGCTGATCGGATTCGCGGCGCTCGGCCGGTTGGGAATCCACTGAATAGTCAGTCCTGCCTCCCCGGCCTGGAAGAGCGGCTCGGCGGCGTTCGCCGTCCCTCCGTAGGGGGCCTTCGTGAACGCCCCTCCCAGAAGGAACAGGGCAACCACGAAAAGGACCGGCCTCAAGGAATGTCGCGTTTGGGAGGGCCGTTCTCGAACGGCCCCTACGGAAGGATCGAATCTCATTGGATTCCCCTGATTATGATCGGTTGCGCCGGGGACGCGGTCATCATGATCGGTTGTGCCACCGGGAGGGTCATCGCCATTGGCTGCGCCACCGGGAGAGTCAGCACGATTGTGGGGATCGGCGGCGCGCAGCTCGGGCAAAGGCCGACCGCGGCGAGAGTGGCGCCGATCAGCCGGAGGGTCGCGCTCAGCGCGGCCGTGACGGTTCGGTAAGCGCTGACCGCGGGATCGACGAGAAGCGTGACCGCGACGCGGACTGTCACGTTGCGCGTCGCCGTCACCGTCGCGCCGGCCAGGGTGAGCGTACCGCGCGCCTTCGCCGCGACGACGCGACTTGCGGATATGGTCGAGCCGGCCAGCGCGATCGCCGTCGAGCGCGCCACGCTGGCCACGCTGCGCACGGCAGAGACTTGCGGGCTTGCGGCGATCGCAGCACTGGCTCGCACGGCAACCATGCGCGTAGCCGTGACGGTCGCCGCGCTGAGAGTTACGAGTGCGGTGACGCTGACGTTCATCGCGCTGCTAATCGTCCTGACTGCCGATACGGTGGCCGCGCCCAGGGTAACGCTCGCAAAGCGGGCCAGGGTAGCCATCTTGCGCGAGGCTGATGCCGTCGCGGCGCTGAGCGTAACCGCCGCCGAGCGCGCTATGGTCAGACCGCGCGCGGCCGAGACGGTTGCGGCGCTGAGCGTGACCGCCGCAGAGCGGGAGATCGCGCCGATACTGCGCGCCGCCGCGACGGTCGCGCCGGACAGCGCGATCGTGCTCGAGCGCGCTACTGCTGCCACGCCGCGCGAGGCCGACACAGTCCCGCCGGCGAGAGTAACCGCCGCTAATCGCGCGATGCTGCTGACGCTGCGCGCGGCGGAAACGGTCGCGCCGACAAGAGTCACGCTGGCGCCGGCTTTGACCTGTGGGCTGCGCGAGGCTGAAACCGTTCCGCCCGTCAGGGTGGCGCCGGCGGCCCGCGAGACCTTGACCGCCGGAGTGGCGCTCACGGCCGCCGCGCTCAGGCTCACGTTCGCGCTTCGCGGTGCTTTGACTGCGCGACCGGCGGTGACCGTGCCTCCGGAGAGCGTGACCGACGCGCTCAGCGCGATCGGCGTCGCCGTCGCGGTCGGCGCCTGACCCGGAAAGAGGCCGCCGAATATCTGAGCGCTCACGACGGACGGGTACATCCCGACCGTCGCTACCAGGCAGAGAACGGCTACGGCTGCCCATTTATTGCCCCGCGAACACATGGCCCTTAGCACCTGGCGTCGGCGTGGCGGTCGCGCCAGTGGAAGTTGCGGTGACCGTCGCGGTCGCGGTGGCGGTCGCAGTTGCGGTTGCGGTGGCGGTTGCGGTGGCCGTCGGACTCCCGGCAGCCGCCGGCGCGATGCCTACTATTCCCTCTGCTACCGGGTCGGCGGTGAAAATTTCGGCTGTACTCGAAAATGCCCCGGTAGTCCCGGACGATGAAAAGGCTTGCCCGAATACCGCCGTCCAGCCGTACTGCACGCCGATCGCGTGATAACTGCTGCCACTGCAAGCGTTCGGCATTTCAGGCGCATAGCCTGACGGGGTGCTCCATCCTGCGGTGCTGCCACAACCCGTGGAGCCCGAATTGATGGTGGCCGCGCCGATGACGTAATCGCCGGCATTCGCGAGCGTTGCCGCGGTGGCGCTGCAAGAACTGACGCTGGAGTTGCTGTAGCAGGTGTTGGTAGTCGTCGTGCCGGAATCGATCGGTGTGGTGGTGTTGCAACCTGTCAGGCAGTTGATGACGCCGGCGCCATCCGTGCTTGCCGAAGCCGTCCAGGTGAAAGTCGAGGGGTCACTGCCTCCGCCCAAGGCGGTATAGGTCCAAAAACAGACCTTGGACGTGCCGCTGGTGCTGGAACAATAAGCAAGCGTCCAACCGCTGGGAGTGTGGGCGCCGGTCGTGACCGTAAATTTGTAACCGCCCAGGGCGGCGACACAGACATCGTTCGCAGCCGGGCTGCTTGGCATGTGGAGCGTCATGGTTGTGGCGGTCTATGTATCGGGCGTCCCGGTGTAGCCAACGTCGAAGGTGCAGGCTGCCCAAACGGCTTGCGCGAAGGCAACCAGGATCAGGCCAAGCAGGGCAATTTGCCGTACTCGCTTCATCGGGTCGCCGGAATCGTGAAGGCGATGTTGGCCCCGCTCACGGTCGCGGGCGCGTCCAGCTCAAGCCGCTGGCTGGCCGTGCAGTTGAAGGCCGCTTGCGAAGACAAGCTGAGAACACAGGAAGTGCTCAGGGTGAGGGTGGCAACCGTCGCGCCGTTTACCTTGAGCAGGTACGCATCGCTCTCGCTGGGATTCGTCCCGCAGCTCGCCTCGGCACCTGCGGTATTAGCCGGGAAGGTCAGGGTCTCCGCGCAGACACCCGGGAAAATCTGGCTGCCGGTCGGCGTGCCGCTGATGCTGAACCAGGCATCATAGTTGTAGCAATAGGGCGTTGTGCCGTTGCAGACGACCGGCGTAGTCACCGTGTCGTAGAGATTATCCGCAATTCGCGTGCTCGTCGTTCCCGCGTCGGTTTCGGCTCCGGTGGCAACGTCGTCAAATGTGTTATCGTGGACCTTGTTGCCGGTGGCCGTGCCGGTGCCGCCTGTGGTTATGAGGACGCCGATCTGGCTCGCCGTCCCGGTTCCGATGCACTGATTGCCATGTACGTCGTTATCGTTGGCCGCATAGCTATTGGCACCGGAATCAACTTCGATGCAGGTGCTGGCGACCGTATCCAAATGAATGACGTTATCTGCGACGGTATTATATGAAACCGGAGCCGCCGAGGGTCCAAGTAGTATTCCGGCTGAGGCAAACGTGTAGTCGTTGTTGGGATTCTTGCAAGTGTTTCCCACGAACGAGTTGCGTGACACATCGAAGCCGGCGATACAGGGGCCGGAGCCCTCGCCTGAAGTTAGCAGGATCGTATTGCCGGCAACCGACGAATCGTAGAGGTCGCCGAAATCGAAGCCCAGGACCAAGAGGTTCGCGTTGTCGCGAACCAGGTTGCCTTTTATGCTCGAAAAGTCGATGCCGTAGAGGCAGTAGCAAGCATATAGAGTGCTGGTCGCCTCGCAGGTGTTATCGGTGAATTGCACACCGTGAATGTTCGGCGTGACCGCGCCGCCAAAGTAGATGAGCTTGGCGTTGCCCGCCCCGTTGCGACCAAGGACTCTGTTGTCCGTGACCAACACTTTACTGATCGTGTTGCCTGAAGCGTTCGCTAGCTCCACGATATAGTTTGTTGTTCCGCTGGTGGCGGTCAGGCTGCCGTAGCCGTTCTCGATCGTGGTGTTGGTGATGTTCCCGGTGCTCGGATTGAGATAGATGCAGACCCCCGGCTCGGCGGTGCAATTCCACTGGTTGATGAAGAGCTGATCCGATTCCAGCGACTCGACTCCGTAGCCGGTCCCGTAGTTCTGAAAGGTGACGCCCTCGACGACCAGCGCGGTGCTGGCGGTAGCGTTGACCAGGATGTCGTTGTTAGAGTCGCCGTCGAGGGTGCATCCGATGATCTTGTCGCTCGTGCCGGTCACGTCGAACAGGTCGTCTCCGGAGGTGGTCTGCTGGAGGATCTCGGTCGGGTTGGTGCAGAGGATCGTGACGTTGTTGACGTTGATCGCCTGCGCCGAGCTAAAAGTCGTCGTGCCCTTGGCGAAGCAGTAGGTATGTCCGGCGGTCCAGGTGATAGAGGCCGCGCCGGTGGCCGGATAGTCGGTACAGAGCGCACGCGCGACCGAGGGCATCGCCAGCGCCAGCAGACAAACCAACCCGATCAGTTTCGTTCGCATCGTCGTTTTCCCCATCATCCCGCGGTGGCCGCCATCGTGAGAGTCACCTGGACGGAGTAACCGGCAGCCACCGGCGCGGCGGTGAACGTCGCCTCTCCGTAGAGGTTGCCGGTGGTGCCGCCCGGCGTCGAGTTGTCTACGACATAGGCGCCGTACAGCGTGATCGTCGAGTTCATGACGAAGGTCGCGACCGCCCCCGAGTTGCTCGCCGAGCCGCCGCTCACGGAACCGAGGGTCAGCGTCGGGCGTACCGGCCCTGTGGTAACAGCGGTGGGGGTGTTGCAGGTGCCGGTGATACTGGAGGTGCAGCAGCTATAGGGCGCTGCGCTCGCGGTGCAGGATGAGTTGGGGAAGAGATCGGTGCTGGTGGTGCCCTCCTCGGTCCATCCCGAATGCGAAGCCATGGTGTCGGCCGTCGCGAACGTCGGCGATGCGGATTTGACCAGGCCGATATACCAGGCCGCGGTGAAGGCGCTGGCCTCGAAGATGTCCGTGATGATCTGGTTGCACCCAACGGTGGTGACCAGGTTGTCAGCGTCGCGGGTCCAGACCCAGTTGCCGTGCGGGTCGAACGCCTCGAGGTGGAAGTGCTCGTGCGGCGCCGGCACGCTCATCCGGACGCGCGCCTGTGTGGCGATGCCCCGCGCGGCGTCAAGCTGCGGCACGCGCGCAGCGATGGTCCCGGCGAGCTGGCCGGCGTTCGCTCTCCCTCCGTAGGGGCTGCTCGCGAGCAGCCCTCCCAGAAGGATCAGGAGGCAAAGAACCGGCAGGGAGGGCCGTTCACGAACGGCCCCTACGAATCGAAGAAAGCATTTCATTCTGATCTCCTTTTTGCTTTTCATTTCTCAGTGGCACAGGCTTCCAGCCTGTGGGTCATTGCGACCAAGGCGGCAGATCTGAGGTTTCAGTCTGGTCCTGCTCGATTATCGGGATGTAGAGCACCACTCCGGCGGCAAGGACCGGCGAGATTCCCACGGACGGATTCGCGTCGATGATCGGGCCGTAGAGCGTCGGGTCGCCGTAGTAGGTCCAGGCGAGCAGATCCCACCTGTCGCCGTCGCGGGTGATGTAAGTCAGGCCGGGCACAACTCCACCCTCACCCTCCCCTTGTAAAAGGGGAGGGGACAGATTGCAGGCACCTTCCCCTTTTTCAAGGGGAAGGCGGGGGATGGAGTTACTCCGCTCATTGCTCCTCGCGGGTCGCGCATGTCCCGCTGCCGCTGGTCGAGATTACGTCCATCCGAGCGGTGAGATCGGATTGAGCCCACTGGCGCGGTGATTCGCAAAACATCACACCGGTCGCGATCGGATAGCCTACTGTGCCGCTCGGCTCCGGAGACGGGACCGTGCTCCCCAAGCCCCACATCGCATTGACCGGGACGGTGCATACTACGCAGTAGCCGAGCCGGTTGCCGTTGGCGGCGAGGATTTGCACCGAGGCACTGGTGCCCACGGAGATCCCGGCGCCGTTGCCGCCGAGCGCATTCACCACGATGCTGGCATTCGCGCTCCCTCCGTAGGGGCCGCTCGCGAGCGGCCCTCCCAGAAGGAGCAGAAGAAGAAAAAGGAGCGGCCGCAGGTAGACCCAAGCCGGGATGTGATACTGCCGCTTTTGGGAGGGCCGTTCACGAACGGCCCCTACGAATTTCCAGAATCGATTACTCATCTCATTGCTCCTTGCCGGTCTTTTTTGGGAGGGCCGCTCACGAGCGGCCCCCTACGGCATTTCACCCGACGTTGGCGTCCTCGCACCTGCCGCGCAGGTACAGGTCGAGCGCCTGCTGGACCCGCGACGCGGCAGAGAGAACGCGCGCACGTTGGGTGGGCTCCAGCCCGTGCAGCGCCTTGAGGACTGCGGTGAAAGCCGTCAAGCCCTGTGTGTATCGTTGACTGGGATTTCTGTTCCTTCCCTTTTTCAAGGAGAGGGCACTTGTTCTGCTCATGTGATTTCACTTTTCCCTTGATTCATGGCGTCGAAGTCGGCGTCGCCGTTGGAGTGTTGGTTGCGGTCGGCGTCGCGGTCGGCGTGGGGCAGATTCCGCTTGATCCGGCGTAGAGCCGTCCCATGTTATCGACGCACACGATTTGCGCGGCTCCTTTGCCGGCAAGCGCGCCGATCGCGAGCGGCATCCCGCTGTTCAGCACCGTGCCGACTTGGATCTCGGCGGAGCCGGTGTTTGTCACGTCGCCGATCGAATCGAACACCGGTGCGTAATTGCCGCCGCTGGAGTCGGTGAACGGCAGATTGAACGGGACGCTCGCATAGCATGGATAGGGGTTGGCGGCGCAGCTATCGGCAAGCTGAGAATGGTAGGTGTTGGAGACCGAAGTCAGGTGCCGTTGGCCGATTCGGTAGTTCACTCCGATTAAGCAGTTGTTAGACCCGTTGCACCAGACATCATTGTTGGAGAGCGTCACATTGGACTGGGCGATCATCAGGTAGCCGTTGGGGCCGGACGTTGCCCCGATCTCGCTATTGCTGATCCGGACGTTGGAGGGAAGACCCCCGCCCGTGGCGTCGTAGTACCAGTAGGTCGGGCCGCCCTCGGCGTAATCGCCGTCGATGTTCCACTCCTTGCTATAGTCGTCGAGATAGTGAGCAACGGCTGCCTCGTCGTCGTTGTCGCGTTCGAGGATGGTGCCCGCAGCATGGTTCCAGATCCCGAAGTTGGTATTCGTGGGGATGACGTTCGAGTCCAGGATCGTGTTGTCGGTCTGCCGGCCGGCGGCGACCACGATTCCCGCGTAGCCGCCTCCCGTCATGGTGTGCTCGACCTTGACAAACTCATTCTCGCCACCGGTCGAGAGCAGGCCGATCGAGACGCCGACGCCCGACTCAAGAGGGTTAAGATTGCTGGAAGTGATGTTGTAGACGTGGTTTGCCTTGCTGCGCTGAACGCCGTTGGTGAAGCCGCTTCCCTGGCGCGCGTCCACATCGACGATCGCGCCGGGTGTGGAGTCGCCGGTTATCCAGAAGTCGTGGACGCTCGTGCCCGGCGCCCAGTTGACATCGAATACCGGCGTGCCCGCCGAGCCGCAGAAATGGAGATGCGTGCCGATCTGGCCCCAGGTGCCGGTCTGAGTGCCGCCGAAATCAATATTGCCCGCGTTGAAAAAGCTGAGCGGCGCGCACACATCGAATTGCGCGTTGGCTGCGAACGGCCATCGGATCGGGCCAAGCCCCGGATTGCTCACCCGCGCGGCAATCTGGGCTTGCGCATACTGCGAGTTGTCGTGGTAGAACTTCGCGCCCGTCAGGCTCGCGCCTGGCGCGGTCGCCAGCGTCGCGCTGGTCCCTGTCAACGTGCTGATTTGGGTGAGCAGGTCGGCGTGGGCGCCGGCCGTGGCGGTCGAGTGCGGGATGGTCGAGCCGTAGGTCGCGTCGGTGCCGAAGTGATTGCCGAAGTCCATGAACTCGGGGTTGGCGTTGGCTGGAAGCACGGCCCAGAGATTGTTCGAGTTGCTGGTAGGGTCGCAGCTCGCCCCGGTGCATCCCAGGAACAGGTAAGAGACGGCGCCGCTCACGGCGCTCCATTTCCAGTCGAGGGACTGGGTAGCGGAGAGCCTGGCGGGCGCGCTGCCGATGGTGCCGGTCGAGTTGCAGGCCGACCAACTCCCATCGATTCCGACCGCCATCACGCAGCCCGAATAGCTGGTTGTGCAGGTCGCATTAGAGGAATCGACGAGACAACTGCGCCCGCCAGCCAGCGAGTCGGGGGTAGCATTTGGATTGGTCGTGTAGGCGTCGATCTGCGCCGTGCTGAACGCACCCGGCGCGCTGACCGTGGCGGCGCCGCCGCAGTGCAGGCAGGCGACGTTGTTGCCGGCTGCGAAGCTCGAAGCCGAGCCGAGCGTGACGACCTGATTGCCGGAGATAGTATGTGCGGTCGTGGTGGTGGTCGAAGCGGAAAGGGAACTGCCCTGGACAAAAAGCTGATCGGCGAGCTGATCGAAGTCGAGGATCGCATTGCCGCCTACATCGAGACTCTGATCGAACGGCGCGAAGTTCAGGATCGCGTTGCCGCCGAGGTCGAGATCCGTGCTCAGCGGATTGCTCAGGGCGCCGATCGGCATGCCGGACGCGCACTCCCATTGGCCGTGGGTGCCGAAGGCCCAGGCGCCGCTGCCGCCGGCGGCGCATGGCATGCTGAGCGAACAGTTGGTGCAATATAGGAGCAGCCCGTCCTGCTCCGGCGGCAGCCCGGCGAAGGGCCAGGAGACCAGGCGCGGGCTGATCGGCGTCAGGCCGGAGAGCCGATCATTGACTGCGCCGCGAAAGGACTTGCCCGCGGCGACGCCGCTGAAGTTGGGGATCGGGTTGTATTGGGCGAGGGCGCGCCAAGCGGCGAGTAATATACCTGCCAGTAAGATACCGGCGAGGGGCCACCTGGCGAGGTGGAGGGCCGTTCTCGAACGGCCCCTACGCAGGCCTCCCGTTATTTTTTGCGGGAGAGGGAAGGGTGGTCCTCATCGCTTCCTCCGTTCGAATCTCGCGACGCCCGGCACCATCGCCACTCCCGCCGCAGCCTCGGAGCCGCGCCGCGTCGGCGCCGCGAACCGCACGCCGCCGGTCTCGGTGATCGCCACCAGGCCGTTCTCGGCGAGCCACGCCAGCTCGGTGCGCACGAGATCCTGCGGCGCCTCGATCGCCGCGGCGATTAGGCCCTCGCCGGTCTCGCCGCTCACCGCGAGCAGGCGCAGGATATCGAGCCGCCGCTGCTCGGCCAGCGTATCTTTCAGCTTCTTCATCGTTCACCTACCTAGCGGGGCGGGCGTCCCTGCCCGCCCTCCACAATCGCGGGCAGGGACGCCCGCGCCACTGACACAGGAAGACCGTTCACCCTTCGACCTTGAGGATGTGGCGCTCGAGCGTCTCGAGCGCGCCCTCGGTGCGCTTCAACAGCGATTGCAGCCCCTCGATGCGGGCGTCGAGTCGCTTGACGTCGCCGCCGAGAGTGCCGATCGCGCCGCGCAGCTCGTTGACCATCGGCCATCCGGGGGTATCGCGCTCCTCGAGCCGGGTCACGCGCTCGGTCAGCCTCTGATGCTCCCGGCGCGCGACCATCGATCGCATCGAGAAGAATTGGATCGCCAGGAGCATCGAGTTGAGCAAGGTCGCGATCCCGATCAGAATGTGCAGCCAGGGCATCGTCGGGGTCATGGGCCGCCGTCCTTTGCGGCTATCAGGCCCGCCCCAGCCATCGCCACCGGGAGCTCGCTCAGGTCCTTGGCTGTCAGATCGCCGCGTATCGCGTGGCCGGCGAACGTCAGCAACGCGCCGAGCAGCAGCAGGATTCCGGGGATGCTCGTCAGTGGATTTCGCATGGTTTCAGTTTCCTTTTGTCATTCAGTGGGGCGGGCGTCCCCGCGCCGGCGGCGACTGCCCGCCCTCCACAGAAATCGCGGGCAGGGACGTCCGCGCCACTAAATGCATCATTTCAGTTGCGCAATCCGATACTTGTCCGGATGGCCCTGCGCGAAGCCCAGGATGTCGCCCGGCGTCAGGCTCCGATCCGATACGCCGAAATCCAGCCCCATCGCGTGATACGCCCGCCCCACCAGCATCGAGCAGATCGGCCAGCGCTCGGTCGCGAAATGATCCGTCCACCATCGCGTCCTCGTCGCCGCATCCATCCCCTGCAGAATGACGTCCGGTGAGTTATAGCTCTGGGCCGAGTAGAGGCAGGCCGCACGCACGATCGCCGCGCGTTGCGCATCGGAGAGCTCGAGCGGCTCGATCAGCCAAGCTGCCGCGGCATCGGTGATCGACAGCTCGAGCGGCCGCGTGCGCACGCGGCTGAGCGCCTCAATCACCAAGTCCGGGTTGCTCGCGATCCCGAGGGCGACGTGGCTGACCCTCGAATGCGTCGCCTCCATGATCGAGGCGGAGAGCCAGCCCATGCCCTGGATCGCCAGGATGTCCGCAGGTTTCATAGGACCTATCCCCCTTCCCCTTCCCTAAGTACGGGAAGGGGAGACGGAGGCGGCAGCGGCGGGAGTAGTCGGCGCCGGCGATGCGGCCGGAGTTGGCGTAGCGCATCCACCCAGCGCGATCGTTTCCGCCACCGCGAGCTGGCCCGAGCTGTTCACATAGCCGAATCCCTGGCAGAGGATCCCGACGCCGCTGTTCACGTCCGAGAGCTGGATTGGCGCCAGCGCAGCGAGTTTGCCCTCGCAGGCTGCGACGCTCAGGTTGTACTCTACCTGCGCATCGGCGTTGCACTGCGTAGTCGCCTGCATCGTGAGCACGGGCGCGCTGGTGACGAGGATCTTGTGCCCGAGCACCGTGACGGTCTGCCCGCCGCCCTGAGTCGCGCATCCGGTGAGTGCGAAAAGCAGAAAGAACACAGGCAGGGATGCCTGTGCCACAAATTGAAGAAATCCTTTTCTCATTTCAGTGTCTCCTTCTCGTGAGTCAGTGGCACAGGCATCTTGCCTGTGACTATTCATAAGCTCGGTTGAGCCATCCCTTGAGAAACTCCTTGTCCTTGTTCTGCCGCATCGCTTCGACCCGGTACCAGCTCGCGAGCTCGCTGCGCAGCGCAGCCATCAGCGCCGCCGGCTCGCGGGCGTAAACCCTCCCGGTCGTCTCCTTGGTCATCGGGCCGATATTGGGGAACTCGTCGCGCCACCAGGCCTGATTCGCGCGCAGCGCGCGCTGTAGGCAGATCGCGGCGGGGCCGGGGCCGATATCGACGGCCAGGTTGAAGATCTTCGCACCGACCTCGGCCGGCAGCGCGTCGTAGCGATAGCGCATCCACCAGTCGCGGTAGTAGATCGCGATCGCGGCGGCACGCCCGAGGTTCTTGATATCGAGGTCGGGATACTCGCGCTTCGAGATCCCCCACTTGGTCTCGCCGCCGGGGTCCTCAGGGTCGTCGATATAGCCGCCCTCGTTGCCGAGCAGGTTGGCCACCGCGCCGAGAAATTCCGCCGGATAGGTGTTGTGCATCGGACCTATCCCTCCCGTCCCTTCCCTAAAGACGGGAAGGGAAGCCAGCGGATTTGCGCAGAAGCCTTCATCTCAGTACCCAATTGCGATCCAGAAGAAGCCGCTGGCGGCGTTGGCGCTGCTGCTGCTCGGGCAATTGTTCCAGACGCTGAATTGACTCTTGCTCGGAAGGCTCGCTGAACTGATCTGCACGACGTTGTCCCCGATATTGTTCTTGCCGGTGGTCTCGGGCGTGATCGTGGTGCAGAAAATGGCGAGACAGGCATTCGGAAACGCGATCGGGAAGGCGTAAGGGCCGTAAGCTCCCTCGGGGCCCGGGCTGCCGAACAGCTGAGTGCCCCACTGGATAATCGCGACCTGCGCGCCCAGGTTCACATCGTTGACTGGGATTTGGAGGTAGCCGCTCGGCGCGAGTAGTGAAATAAACTGCGCGACGAACACCTGCAGCGCCGCGATATTGCCTTCGTCGATTAGCTGCTTGACGTGCGTGTAATCGGCCTTGTTGAGCAGGATCTGGGCCTGCTGATTCGACCGGCCGATCCCGGCGTAGCTGGCGCCCTCAACGTCGTCCGTGTCGGCAAGCTCATAGACGTCGCCCTCGGTCCATACGTAGGAGGGATCTGCGGCTAGATTGGCCATCTACCTATCCCCCGGCCCCTTCCCTAAATACGGGAAGGGGAGCCAGAAATTGTGGAGAGAGCATTCCCCCTTCCCGTACTTAGGGAAGGGGGCAAGGGGGTTAGGTCGGTCCATTACATGATCTCCGTCCAGGTGCCGGAATAATTGCCGGCGCCCGTGTAGGGGAAGGCCGGGACCGAGACGTGCGCGATCATCTCGCCCGGCGCCGCCGCTCCGACTGCAACCAGGGTCCAGGTCACATGGTTGTCGGTCGTGACATTGCCGATCGGGCCGCCGCTGATGTTCCAAGCGGGCGGGATCGTTCCGGTCTTGTCATCGCCCGTGATCGCGCTGCATCGCTCGGTATTCCCGTTGGAGTCCACGATCAGATCGCCGACAGCGTGCACGGTCGAGGCGGCCCAAGCCGCGTTCCCCGTGCCGAGCACGGCAGGCAGAACGACGCTCGCGTGATTGGCAAATAGGCCGAGCTCCGTGATCGTAATCCCGCTCGCGGCATAATCGGTCGCCAGCAGCGAATATGCGAACTGCACTTGTCCGGAGCTGGGGAAAGTCGCCGCGCCGATCGCCTTGTAGTACGCGGGGTTGGTCAGCCCGATATCGCCGGCAGCCGGGGTGCCGGTGCCGGAGCCGAAGCCGATCGCGGCGACGGCGTAGCTCGCGTCGCCGGAGAGCAGATGCGCCAGGGCATCGAGGCCGCTGTTCACGACGAGATTCTCGCGGGTGAGGGACCTAACCCCCGACCCCTTCCCTAAGTGCGGGAAGGGGAGCCAGAGGCGCCCTTTCTTTCCGTACCCCTTCCCGTCTTTAGGGAAGGGGCTAGGGGTTAGGTGGATCTCGACGATTCCTTTCATGTTCATCCCTGTCCTATCGGCACTCCGTTGACGACTACGCCGGCGTCGCTTACGTCGGGCTGGCCGGCGCCGTAGGTGATCCCGCTATAGCGGTAGCGGCTGTCGTATTGCGGCGTAATGCTCTTGCGCTCCGAGATCGGCCATCCGGGCGCCGCGACGAGCTCGGTCACCTGCGGCCAGAAATCGATCTGCGAATAGATCGTTCTGACGAAATCGCGCGGCGCCGGCGCGAGCGTTTCGCTGATCGGATAGAGATCGATCCAGAGCGAGTCCAACCAGGTGCGCGCGTTCTTCCAGAAGTTGAAGGCCGCGACGATTTGGGCCGGGCTTTGAGGATTGAGGATCTGGCCGGCGACCATGTGCAGGATCAAGCGGCAGACCGCCCATCCCTGGTCGCTGGGCCACGAATTTCCGCCCCAGCTATTTTGGCCCTCCTGGATCGTGACGCTGGCGAAGCCGAGGCTCTGGAGTGCGGTCTTGACCGCGTAGGGCGTGCCCCGGAACTTGTGGAGCGGGATGGCCATCTTCAGGATCGCGCGCCAGGAGTCGTAATCCGATTGGCCGGCCGCGCTGCCCGGCGAATCGAGCGTGTCGATATCGGTGAGCAGAGAGATGTCGGTGGCATCCCAATCCTCGCCGAGCTTCACGCCCAGCTCCCAGGCCGGCTCGAGCACGTCGAATTGCCAGGCCAGGAAGATCAGCGCCGAGTCGGGGCAGTTGTCGATCGTGTAGATCAGCAGCGGCGTCAGATCGATCACGCCGAGCGGCGGCGCCGAAAGGCGCTCGGTGAGCGCGAGCAGGGCGGCGCCGCGCACGTCGGAGATCGAGGGCGGGAGTTGGAGACTAGGCATTAGGACCTATCCCCTGGCCCCTTCCCTAAAGACGGGAAGGGGTTCATGAGTGCTCGCTCCCGACTAGGCTGGTCAGATTGATCGCGGTGCAGTTGGCCCATTGGCCCGGCGCCAGGATCAGGTCGCTGGCCGGCGCGCTCAGGTTGACTTCGTACACTCCTGGCACGCTCAGCGCGGCGATTATCTGGCTCATCACGATGTTGCGTTGCAGGCGGGCCGCGGCGTTCGCAGCGAACTCTTGGGCGGCGGTGTTGACTGCGGCCATCGTCGAGGTCGGGTCGGCGTCCGAGTAGAGCGTGACCGATCCCACGATCGCGTAATCGACCTCGGTCGCGGCCAGCACGGCGACGGTATCGGTGAGCGGGCGGATCGTGTCGGCGGTGAGTGCGGCGAGGACCTCGGCGAGGAGCGCGGAGCCAGGAATGCCAACTGGATTCGGCGATGCGGCCGGCTGCGGACTCGGCCCGCATAGCACGTAGACGCTCACTTGGCCCGGCGCCGGCGAGATCACCTGCGCATCCATGATCGAAGAGTCCACGCCCAGCGCGAAGAATCGATACGCCCCCACCGGGCCGGCGTTGCTGAAACGCGACGGCGCGGCCTGGATCCGCATCCGCAAGTGGGCGTCGGTCTCGGGCGCCGATCCCGTGCTCGTTTGAGTGGTATTGGCGGCCGACGCGATGAAGGTGCTCGGCGTGATCAGGATCGAGACTTGGCCGGCGAGGTATCCATTGCCCGCGACGCCGGAGACGGTCGCGGTCGCAGCCACGCTCCCGGTGGTCTGGCCGGCCTGAATAATCAGATCGGTGTTGGTCGCGAAGATCGCGAGCCCGTCCTGCGTGCCGACCTGGGTGCCGGCCGGGATCGTGAAAGGCACGGTCAGCGCGTTGGCGAGCGTGAATAGGATCGTAGTGGTCGCGGGCTGCGCCGCCAGGCGGGTCACGCCGAGGAGCTGGCCGAGATAATCGATCGCCGGGTAATTGGAGAAGGCGAGCAGGCATTGCAGGCCGGCGTATTGGATCTGCGCGCGCACGAGGGACTCGCGGTAGGCGTAGGCGCCGATGAACAAGCGCTCCACCTGCGCCGGGTATAGCGTCTTCCCGGTCGAGGCCTCCCAGGCCGCGATCATGTCATTCAGGATGAGGTTGACATCGAGCCCGTCCGCGTCGTCAACGAACGACGGGGGCGGCACGCTCGGGATCGGGATGTAACCGCCCACGGACCTAACCCCCTTCCCCTTCCCTAAAGACGGGAAGGGGAGCCAGACAGAAACGCTCTCTCCTTCCGTTCCCCTTCCCGTCTTTAGGGAAGGGGCCAGGGGTTAGGTCTCTGCTCACACCGTCACCGTGATTTTCTGCACCGCGCTATACGCCCCGGCGCCGAGGCGCAGTTGCCAGACCAGGGTCACTTCGAGGTGCGCGCCGCCCTGGTCGGAGAGCGGTTGCGCGAGGACCTGGAGCAGCTTGACGCGTGGCTCCCATAGCTCGAGCGCATCCGCGATCGCGGCGACCAGCGCCGGAACCGCGGTGGTCGTTGGCTTGTCGATGAACTGGAAGAGGTCGCATCCGAAGGTCGGGCGCAGCAAGTCGCTCCCGAGCGGCGTGGTCAGGATGATCCGGATACATTGCGCGACGTCGGCGAGCCCCTGGACGACGCGGCCGAGTCCGGAGCCCGGCTGGCCGGAATTGTCGAGCATCAGCGACCAGTCGGCGGAGGTGATATCGGCGAGGGTGACTGCGTTGGAAGTCATAACTCCACCCTCACCCTCCCCTTGAAAAAGGGGAGGGCACAGAAAAGAGCTGCGCGGCGGCGAAGCTGCTGGGGATTGTCCCTTCCCCGTCTCTGCTTCCTTCTCCCGCTCTTTGGCGGGAGAAGGCCAAGGATGAGGGTGGCTGCGCAAGGGGAAGGCGAGGATGGAGTTTCTTCACGACGTCCGTCATCCCGCGAAGACCTTTGCGCTGCCGCTTTTGATCGTTCCGATTATGTTGCCGGAGCCGTCCTGGACCGGATCGCCGACTCGGGCGACCGCTGGGCCTCCGGTTTCCAGGCTGATCGTGCCGGTCGGCGTCGAGATGATCGCGACGTTGCCGAGCGCGTCAATCTGATAGGAGGCACCGTTGGCCGCGATCGCGGCGGTTGCGCCGTTCGGAAGCGCGATCGAGAAGGCATGGGCGGTCGCGTCGTAGTATATCGACGCCGCGTCCGGGAAGAGCATCGAGAGCTTGTGCGCGACGCGATCGTAGTAGAATTGCGCACCATCCTCGGGCCAGCATGAGAACTTGCCGGGGCGGACCGCGCCGATTACGGCGCCCGCCTCGTCGTTCTCGTCCATCGTGCAGATCACGGCGTCGCCGAGCTCTGGCTTGTAGTAATTCGGCGTGTCGAGCCAGTAGGAAACCATCTGGTCGCGATCGGGGAACTGGACGCGCACCTGCACGCCGGCGGTGACCGCGAGGGCATAGATGATCCCGACGCGATAGTTGCGATCGCGGGCGCGCTGGCGTTGGACTTCGAGGGTCAACCTAACCCTCCCGTCCCTTCCCTAACCTCACCCCGCCTCTCCCGCGCGGACGCGGGAGAGGTGAGAACGAAGCAGAGCTTTGTTCCGAGGGGAAGGGAAGCCAGAAGCTCTCTCTTTCCGTTCCCCTTCCCGTCTTTAGGGAAGGGGCCAGGGGATAGGTCATACCGTCCGCACCTCGATCTCCGTCGTGTATCCGCTCGCTCGCTTGAGTGCGTGGCGGGCGGTTTCGATTAGGTAATTGCCGTCGAAGTTGCCGAAGCCTGAGAGCGCTACCACGTTGCCGGCGACCAGGTTGCGCGTGCCGGGCAACGTGATATTCGCGGTTGCTTGCAGGCGGTTGAAATCGCTCAGAGCGCCGATGGCCTTGAGCAGCGCCATCTGCTGGTTCTCCGCCCGCTCGGGAATTTTGTAGGTGTCTCCGGTGGCGACGGGCGCGTCCGCCTGTATCGTGGTGCTGATTTCCTTCTTGGTATTCGGGTCGAGCCAGCTCACGGTCGCGGCCTTGTAGACCTGTGCGGTTTTGGACTTGAAGGAGAAGTTAGCAACCGGCGAGACGCCGGTTCCCACTCCGGAGATCCTTCGGCCGATCGTGGCGACCGGGGATTGGCCCTCGAGCGCGACGCGCGAATAGAAGACCATCTGCGTGCCCCGGATGTTGAACTCGTAGTTGTGGAGCTGGGCCAGGCGATGGAGAAACGCCAGGTCGGTCTCCTGGTTCTGCGAGACGCGCTCGAAGGTCAGGTTGAGATGGTCGGTCTGATCGACGACCGTCATCCCGTACTTGGCGGCGATCTGAGTCGCGATCGCGAGCAGCGTGCGACTCTCGTAGCCGGCTGAGTTGGGCGTGCGCTGCGCCTCGGTGATGAAGGCGGCGAGACCGCGCATGGTGAACGAGTCGGGCGGGCCGTCCAGTTCGAGCTCGTCGAGCTCGAAGTCCCCGCACGGGAGCGTCGATTCGCCTTCGTAGCCGATCTGGAGGTTGACCAGGTCGCCGAGCTGCGGATACCAGGGCCCCTGCCATCGGCGGTCGCGATCTTCCACCTTGATCTCGATCTCGCTCGACTGGCCGCCGATATGGTCGGTGTACGTCACTTCGGTCACCATCCGCGAGATGTCGGCGGTGATGTTCACGCCGAGGAACATCAGTACCCACTGCGGCGTGCGCACGATCGATGTGATGGCGGTCGCCATGAAGACCTATCCCTCCCGTCCCTTCCCTGAAGACGGGAAGGGATGCCAGTCAGGCGGGGCTGGCTGATTCCCCTTCCCGTATTTAGGGAAGGGGCTAGGGGTTAGGTGTTTCATGCCGCCGCCCTCACCATCGCGCTGGCGGGCACGGCGGCGTAGGAGCCAGGCAAGATGCCTGGCCCCACTTCGGGGCTGGAGGCCAACGCCGAGACGCCCGGCGCTGAGAAAGTCACTACCTGCGCACCGGTCGGGCCAGTGGTGATCATTCCCGCCACCGTCGCCCCCGCGGCGGTGCCGACGCCGACGGCGGCCGCGGCGGCTCCGGGCACGATCGCGATCGGCGTGAAGTCGGGCTTGGGCGGCGCGTTCGGATCGATCTCGGAGCCCGGCGCGTATTCCTTGATCTTGGTCATGACCTCGATCGCGATCAGGCTGCCGTCGTCGGCGAGCTGGATGTGCGTCTCGACGATCTTCTCGATCACGAAGCGGCCGCGGTAGGTGCCGTTGCCGAAGACCAGCGCGAGCGCCCGATGCGTATCCGCCGCGCTGCGGAGGTTTTGCAGTGCAGCGGCGGGATTCGTGAATGCGAGGTGGAATTTCATCGCGAGCACGATCGTCTCGAGGCCGGCCGCGACGAACTGGAGGCGCGGCTTGGCCTGGACGACCTTGTGCTCGGGATAGTCGTAAGGGCGGGTGGCCTCGAACGACTCGGGAGAGCCGAGCGCCTGGAAGGTGATGGACCCAAGCTGGGCGTACATTTTATATCTCAGTGGCGCGGGGCTCCGCGCCCGCCATCGCGGGCAGAGACGCTAGGTCTCCTGGAGCGAAGCCGAAAATGTGATCGTGCGAGGCTCAGCCATCTACTCAGCCCCCCAGGTTGGCGCGGAACTGGGCAAGCTGGTCGACGCCGTTGATCGAGTAGAGGTTGGCGAAGGCGTCGTAGAGGAACACCTGCTCGCCGGCGTACCATAGCTCGACGTGCGACACCGCGAGCTTCGAGGTGGTCTCGACCAGCTCCTGATGCTTGAAGGCGGCCTTGCCGCCGTCCTTGAAAGTGCCGGTCGCGAGATAGACCGCGGGCAATTCGGCGGAGACTCCCTGGCTGGTCATGACGCGCACGCTGCCGCGGATCTGCAGGGAGTGCGCGCTGATCCCGTCGGCGGCCGCAGCCAGGGCGATCGGGTCGAAACTCGACCACTTGATCTGCATTTCGAGCTTGTCGATTCCCGCCCACAGCTCGAGCGAGCCGGCCATCCCGAGCCCTTTGTAATCGATCATCTTGTGCTTGGGATGGGGCACCTCGACCTCCGCGGCGCGGCCGATAAAGCCCACGCCGTCGAGGTACACGGAAGCATTAGTCAGTGAGTTGATAGTCAGTGGACCAGCCATGGTACATCACCCTCAGTGGCGCGGGCGTCCCTGCCCGCGATTGTGGTGGGCGGGCAGGGACGCCCGCCCCACTGTGAACAAAAAAACATGCTCAGGTTGCTTGCGCCGCGGTAGTGTTGCCCAATGCGCTCAGCAGGTTGATGTCAACGAAGGTGTTGTAGGTAATCCGCTCGGCGGGCGGCGGCGGCATGATGTTGAGCTCGAAGACGAGCTGGCCGGCGGCGAGCTGGCTCGGCGGGTTGTCGGCCGGGTTGTAGGTCGCAGCCGAGCCCGGCTCGAGCGCGCCGCGCTGGATCAGGGTGCGGATGAAGGCGTTGACGGTCGCCAGGATCTGCGTGATCAGCGCGTTGTTGATTGGAAGGTCCAGGAACTGGAGCGTCGCCAGCTCGATCGACTCCTCGATGACGTCCAGCGTGCGGCGGATGCAGATGAAATTGTCAGGCGCCGTCGAAGTCGGATAGGCCGCGCTACGATTGCCCCAGGTGCGCAGGCCGGTCCCGAAGGCGTTGAAAATCGTCAGGATGCCGGCGGCGTTGAGCTGATTGGGATCGGTGGTCGGGTCGTCGAGGCGGCCCTGCTGAATCGCGACGTCGCCGCCGAGGATGCCGTCGATCTGCTGGTTGCTCGGCGAGTACCAGTAGCCGTCCGCCAGGTCCATAGCCGCGATCGCGCCGGCGACCCATTCCGAATACGGAGCAACCGCGGTCGCGCCGATCGGCGTGGTGACCGGGTTCCCGTTGACGTCGAGAGTGACCTTGGTCGGATCGATCCCGTTGTCGGTGAACTTCTGCTGGGGGAAGCAGAGCACGGTGCGCTTGCTCGAGGTGTCGAAGGCGTTGCCGGAGAGGCCGCGATTCGCGATCGCGGTCGCGACCGCGGTCGAAGGCGGCGAATCCACCAGCGCGATCGCACGCAGGCTCTGCGCCGCGGCATCGAGCGCGGCGGCGACGGTCTGGTCCTGCGAGTACCTGGGCGCGATCAGGATCTTCGCCACGAAGCCCATCGAATTGAAAGTCGTGAGCAGCGCCTGGATGCCGCTGTAGACCGCCGGCGTGCCGGTGACCGCGCCACAGATATCGGCGTCGGCGACCTTGGACGGGTCGCAGTAGGAGAAGACGACTTTTATCGCCTCGCCGGCGGTGATTGCGCCGCCGGGAAGGGCAGTGATCAGACCGTTGACGTAATCGACGTTATAGTCAGTGCCCTCGACGTAGGTAGTCGAGCCGGCAGCGTTGGTGACCGCCGGACCGGTGCCGACGCCGGTGGGGCCGTTGGGCCCGAGGATCCCCATGTGGCCCAGGTTGATCACTTGCGGTTTGCCGCTGGCCGGGAAGGAGAAGGCGGTCGCCGCGACTGCGGTGTTGTGCGTCGCCGGGTTGAAGACGTTGATCACGATCGCCTGGCCGGCGCCCTGCTCCTGGATCGCGTTGAGCGCGTAAGGGATCGTGTAGCCCTTGATGAGCGGGCCGAAAGTCGCCGCATCGCTCTGCGAGCTGACCAGCGTGGGAGTCTGGCCGGCGGCGGGCGACGCGCCCGCGGCCCATCGCGGCGCCGATCCGATAAGGCCGATCACCGCCGACTTGACGACCGAGACCGGGAGCGGACCGACGGTGGTCTCGATTACTTCGACGCCGTGGAGAAATGATGCGCTCATTTGATTACCTCAGTTCCGTGGGGTCGGCTGCTTTTGTCATTCCCGCGCGCGTGTGTGGCGCGCCGCGAGGAATCCCGGGATTTTTCGCGCGGCAGCCACGCGCGAGAATGACAGAGGAGGGTCAACAAGCAGCTTCATGGCTGCGGAGTCTCCGGGCCTGGCGTTTCCACGTCCTCTATATGCGCCGCGCCGTCGCTGACCTGGTTGGTTACCTGATTGAGGAGCGGGAAGTCGGTGGCGGTGGCGGTCTCGAGCGCGACGGTCTTGTGCTTGAACGTCGCCTCGAAGATCCACGCGCCCTGCTCGGCGTCGTGGTCGCCGACAGTCTTAACCGGCCACATCTTGGCGGTCGCGCCCGGCATGATGAAGCCGGTCAGCGCGGCGCGGATCGCCTCGAGGATCTGGTATGCGCCGGGCGAAGGTCCGCTCGGCTGCCCGCCGTAAGCCCATCCGAGGTCGCGCACCATCACGGTGAGGCGCCATTCGAAGGTGCGCTCCTGGACGATCGTGCCGACCTCCTCGACCTTGCCGAACTCATCTCCGGCGTAGCGCACCAGGACGGCGCCGACCCGATGGACCATCCGGTAGCGCTTCGGGTCGCTAGGGAAGTGCTCGACGGCGACCTGGTCGCCGAGCGCGTCGGTGAGCCGAGCGACGATCGCGCGTGCGAACGAGGCGATATCGGTCGGGACGGGCGGCGAGAAGGTCTCGCCTGTCCAGGGGGTGTCGAGCGGAGCGGCCATCAGAGCCCCCATCCTGACCTTTCACCGCATTGGTGGACGCGCACGCCGCCGCTCTGTCTGTTCTGTCCCTTCCCCCACGCTCTTTTGCGGGGGAAGGCGAGGATGGGAGTCATAGCTCTCTCAACCTCTTGCGGTCGAAGATTCGTCGCGGGCCTTCCACGGTCTCGACCTTTTGCGCGACATCGGGCTGGATGCCGGCGGGGGACAGGCCAAGAGTGAGCTCGCCCTTCGCCACCTTCTCAAGCTTGCGGATTGCGTCTTCGTAGCGTTTGCGCGCGTCCTCGATATCGTGCAGCGGACGCAGCGCCTGCAGCTTGTACATCGCGATCTCGCAGGTCAGGAGATTGAGCGCCGCCGGCACCTGCGCAAGCGGCAGTGAAAAACGGGCCTCGATATAGCCGTCGATCTCGGCCGAGGCGTCGTCGAGCACGGTCTGCAGCGTACTGGTGTTGACGGTGGTGACCGACGGATCTTCGTTGGTGAGCTGCACGAGATCCCGATTTGGGAATCTCGCGATCATGTCGGCCGGTGCGGCGTAGCTCATCGCGATGCTCGCTCAGGGCTGGCGCCTGGCGGCCCAGACGTTGGTCGGGTTTGCCGCCGCGCAGTAGATGTCGGAGGTCTGCGCGAGAAATTTGTTGTCGGGCGTGGTGAAGCAATAGACGGTGCCGCCGGGGATCAGACCGTTGGGGCCTGGAGTCGGGAGCGGCGAGGGCGCTCCGCCGGTGCTCGGGCCGGCGGTGCAGGTGATGTCGTTGGTGGGGGAACTGCCCGACGGCGCCAGGCAGGGGGGATCGAGCTGTGCGGTGTTGCGCGCGATGACTTTTACTGCGCTCGTCGAAATCGGAGTCGAGGAGATCGCCCATTGCGTGAAAGTCCACGGCTCCTCGAATGCGAGCATCGCAGTGATCGCGCGGTCGATCGCGAGCACGTCGTTGTAGGCGAGGCCCGGCACCGCGATCGCGGTCGGCGTTGCGGTCGCGGTCGCGGTGGGAGTCGCGGTGGGAGTCGCGGTGGGAGTCGCAGTGGGAGTGGGAGTCGCGCTGGAGGCCAATGCCGGGGCGGCGAAGAGCAGGAGCAGAATCGCGGGCAGGGACGCCCGCGCCACTGTTGTCATTCCCGCACGCGTGGCCGCCCTTCTGTCATTCTCGCGCGTGGCTGCCGCGCGAAGAATCCCGAAAGCCTTCATCGTGCCGCCCTCCCTTCCTCCTCGCGATGCGTCAGCGGGTGGGGGCCAGGAGGAGTGGACTCCCTCACCCGCCGCGGTCAGAAGCTCAAGCCAAGTACGGACTTACGATCAGTTCCGCCGAGTTCATCCAGACGTTGGACTGCGGGTCCTGGGAACCGGCTCGGCCGCCGGCGCCGCCGGCTACCAGCTCGGCATGCAGCAGCCGCCTGCCCACCTCTTCCAGCGCCGGAGGCACGAGCAGCTTCATGTTCGCCGCGTCCATCATGTAGGCCGCGCCGAAGGGCACTCCCGCGTCGGTCTTGATCGAGCGCATGTTGCCGATCGCGTTGGCGTAGGTGTTCGAGTTCGACAGGTCCTGGTTGCTGGCGTAGGCCAACTGCCAGAAGCTCACGCCGGTGTTGAGTCGGGCGTCGACGCCGAAGCGGAACTCGCGGCGCATGAATACCGCCTCGTCGGTCGGCGTATTCATCCGCACGAACTGGTACTCCTTGCGCTTCTGGACGATAAACGGCCGGATCGGACGCGAAACATCGACCAGATACCAGAACGGCGCACTCCCGTTGGCCGGGTCACAGTTCGGGGTCGCGGTGCTCTTGCCGCCGGCCTTGCCCACCGGATGGCCGGTGCGGGAGAAGAAGGTCGAGCCGTCGTAGCCCACGATCGCGCCGGCGGTCGACGGCGAATCGATATTCTGCACCGCGGCCTTTAACAGCCCGAAGAGCAGGGTGTCAGGATGGACCTTCGCGTCCCATCCGAGCTGCTCGAACATCGGGGTGAGGATGCCGTAGGTGTCGTCCTCGATATCGTTGCGATCGACTGCGACCGTGTTCTCGAAGTCGCGGTTGACGATCGTGTAGCCGTGGCGCTCGAGCGCCTGGATCATCCGGTCGCCGAGCCATTCGCGAAACGCCGTGGTCCGGCCCAGCCAGGGATAGAGCTCGCGGCTGGCTGAGGACGGCACGATCGTGGCGAGGCGATCGTAGTAGGTCGGAGGCTTGTCGAATCCGCGCTGGAAGATGGTGTTGAAACCGTAGAACAGCGCATTGAGGTTTTGTAGATTAATTTCCATTTTTCACCTGTGGGAATGAATCTTTCTGGCGTAGTGGCCGCTCGTGAGCGGCCATCAACGACCGTGCGGGAGGGCCGTTCACGAACGGCCCCTACGCAAACCGGATCGCACCGTTCCTGCCGTCACGTTGCCAGCGCCGACTGATAGTTGAAGTCCACCCACACGCTGCCGTCGGAATCGATGCTCACCACCCGACCGGCCACGCTCTGCGATGAGCTGCCGTCGGTGGCCGACACAGTATGGTCGTCCACGACGAAGCAGGGCGTGCCGATATTCGGGGCGCCGACCGGGTCGGTCGCCGAGTTGTCGAAGGCCGCGGCGGTTCGCTCGACCTCGACCAGCACCGCGCCGGCGGCGTGGCCCGGCTGGGTGTTGTCGGCTGCCTTGCCGATAATATCCGGGCCGTTGGGCGTGTAGGCGCGCAGCGCCACTCCGACGCACTTGAGTCCGGTTGCGGTCTTGCCGGGATTCGCGTTGCCGTTGGCGTCCAGGCACACGATCGATCCCAGGTAGACGATCACGTTGTCGGCCAGCGGGTAGACCTGTCTGAGATCCTCCCGCCGCGAGGTGTTGCGATTTCCTGTTAGTGCCGCCATTTTTTAACTGCCTACCTCCCGCGCGCCGTTGGCGCGGTTTCGTGGCTCACGATTCGCTCGCGGGCCTTTTCTCCTCGACCTGCTTCACGCCGCCCCTTTTGCTTGCGATGAACTGCTCGGTCGTCAGTCCCAGGCGCGCGCAGATCGCGCGCTCGCTGTCGCTCAGAGCGGGCGAGACACCCGCTGCCACTTCGGAGGGTGGCCTGGCGGAGAGACGGCCGTCCTCGCCCCGCAGGATCGCGGGCTGCTTGGCGATGAATTCCTCGAAGCCTTTTTCATCGCGCGCGCAGTAAGCAAGCGCCCATTCGCGCTGCGCGGGAAGCAGCTTGCCGCCCTTCATCGCCGCCGTGACGCTGCGCTCGGCGCGCTCGCGGATACCCTCGGCCTTGAGCGCATTGACCTCGGTGACGAGTGACTTGTAGCTCTCCGAGGAGACCACCTTACCGGTGGCTATCAGCCGTGCGGCTGTGGCCTCGTCGTCATCGTCGTCCTCAGCACCGTCGCGATCGCCCTTGGGAACGAACTCGGCCAGGCGCGCGAGGATCTGCTCGTGGGTGGAGTCGTCGGCCATCCCAAGCGCGCGACACAGGGCGGCGCGGAACTCCTCGGGCTCCATTGCCTTCTCTTCTGTCATGACGGACCTCCTCGATGCGATCGCGGTGTCGAATAGTGCGGGGTTATTGGTCAGCGCGACGCGCAGGATGCGCGTCACGATTTTGGTCGATTTGTCGAGCTCGAAGACCGGCGAGATGTAGCAGTATTCCTTGGCGGCCAGCTTGGCGGCGCCAGCCTCGGTCCACTCCACCCGCCCCCAAATTTCACCAGACCGGATGTCAAATTCGGTCACCCATCCCGCGGCCGGCGCGGGAGTGCCCCGCGGCGCGCCGAAATCGGTGGCGTGGTCGTAATCGACCGGCAGCCCGGCTTCCATCCCGAGCGCGCGGGTCGCCTCGACAACCGCCTCCGGGTCATCGTTGACGAACGGGCCGCGCCCGTCGCGGGTCGTGAAGCGGCCGGCCGGGATGAGGCGGATCCACTCGGGCGGTGTTGCTCCCTGCTCGATCGCGGCGAACGCCGCCGCGATCGTCGCCTCGGCTTCGATGGCCAAGGGCGCCGAGAGGTCGTTCTGGATGGCTGGTTTCTTTGTCACGCGAAAGAGAATCTCATCGCGCGACTATCGAAAGATAGGTTGAAGATTTCAGCAGCGGCCCCGCGCGGATCGGCAACCCCGATCGTATCGCGCGCAGGCGCCGCGCACTCGACCAGGCCACGGCGGGGTCGAGGGCCGGAAAAAGCCCGCAGGCACTACACAAACCGCGCCTGCCGTGATGGCCAACGCAGACCAACAGCGAGGCATCGCAGCCGCGCTGGATTCAATCTTGAGAAATTTTCAGAACCTTTATTACCCCTCGCCCTCTCTCAACAGGGTATTGGAGACGGCGCCGGGCGTTCAGGAGAAGACTGCCGCTCGCGGGCTCGACTATCGTTGATTGGAAACTTGGGGGGCCAGCACTCCTGAAACGCAGGGAGGGCGATTCGATCTGGCCGGCCCCCCTTTTGACACGGCGCACGGCTTGGGGGAGGGCCGTTACACCACAACTCGATCCCGAGGCTGCTTCAGCAGCATGTTCGCACGCTGCCTCCGCAGCAGCCTCGGCGTCCGTTGCTACGTACGAGTATGTGCCGTACCTCGCGGTATGTCAAGAAGTGGATACGTAAGAAGTGGATATGTGAGAAGTGGATATGATGGACCCAGATTGTCCAAACCGGGCTGGAGTCATTACTTCCTCGGGCTTGGCCTCTTTTCTGCTACGGAAACCGCTACCGAGCAACCCGTCTAATGTCCCGCGCGGACCATCGCCTCCCTGGTGAAAAAATCGCTGCGCACCGCGCCCATGTTGATATACCAGCATTCGCGCTCGGGCGTCTCGTGCCCCGGAAAATAGCAGGTGGTCGCCAGTCCGCTCTGCACGTCCACGCTGGAGGCGGCCGTCACGAATTCGCGCTTGAACGGATAGATGGCGACGCGCGCATCAGGCACCGGGCGGTCGCGATAGGTGAGCCAGTAGATTTGCGTCTTCCAGAGCTGGCCATGCCGATCGTAGCTGTCCACGTACGGATTGAACCACATCTCCGAGTCGACATAGACCAAGGTGCGCGATTGCAGAGCGCCCGAGATCCGCTCCGAGCGCGGAGTCGCCTCGACCATGTAGAGGTGGCGTATCTCCCAATCCTCGGGGCATGAGGTCACCCGGCCGTCGCTTGGGCAGGGCTGGGCGGGCGAGTGTACCGCATTGACGCAGGCCAGCATGTCGCGCGCGCCCAGGAACTTGTAGTTGTACTCCTGTGACTTGGCGCCAAATCCGCCTGAATGATCAAAGTCCCAGGTGCTGAATCCCGGCGACGAGCCCATGATTACCTCGTTCAGGCGGCGCACGCGCCGGCTCTGCGCTAGGTAGGTCCAGGCGTCGTCGGCCCGGTCCGCCTCCCAGTAGCGGTAGCGCAACAGACCGTCGCCCCTTGACTCGTCCGGCGCGATCACCGGGTAGCCCGCCGAGCGGAACCACACCCCGCTCTGCTTGAAATCCGGGTCGATCGGCAGCGGTTCGACCTCCGTGCGCCCCAGGTTCGAATAGCCGGCCAGATGCCCGATCTCAACGTAGTTCAGAGCGCTTCCGGTGCCGCCGGGTTTGAAGTATTGGGTGAGACACTCAAAGAAGCGCAGGTCGCCGTCGTCGGTGGCGATCGGGCGGAAGCTCGAGTTCCACATGATCTTGGTCGCCACGTCGGGATCGTTCGGATCGAGCAGCGGGAAGGGCTGGCCCGCGACGTAGCCGACCAGGCTGCGATGGTCGGGTGAGAGCCGCACCTGCGCCGAGTACTTCTCGGTGGCGTCCTGATAGGGCGGCGGCCAGTCGATGCGATGCGGCGCTACCACGTCGATCTCCATCCCCTTGGTCGCGGCGTAGTAGGTGCCGGGACTCAGCAGCTCCTTGGCTTGGGCGGCGTTGACGGCGGAGATCTTGTCGCCGGGCTTGACCTGTCCCGTTCCAAGCGGCCGGGACGAGGAGCTTGCGGGCGCAACCGAGGGTTGGAACGGGACCTGGGCGCGCGCCGGCACCGTCCAAAGCGCGATCGCGATCGCGATCGCCGTCAATCCCGCCCACGATCTACCTGTTGCGTGCATCCGAATTTCCTCTCTCCCCAAACCTCTAGCGCCGGTTTGCCGCCGCAAGTCATTACGACATAGGCTTTTCACGCCGTGATGACAAGTTCGCCCCGCATCGCCCTCGCTGCCGTGCCCGGATGAGCGCGCCGACGAAAAACTCGGCCGCGCCGCATCGCCGCAAAGCTCGCGATGCCGTACAACCCGCGACCCCTGCCGAGAATCTTTCACCGCGGCGATGGACGCGCTTGACGCGCCGGCAGACTTCCACCGCGCCGAGCGAAGTCAGCGCATCACTTGGGATGGCGCTCGCCCTGCTCGCCGTCTACGCCATCTGGGGATGCAGCTACCTCGCCACCCGCGAGGCTATCCAGACTATTCCGCCGCTCCTGATGGTGGGCGGGCGGCTGACGCTGGCCGGGTCGCTGCTCTATTGCGGGCTGCGCCTGGGCGGATTTAAGCGCCCGCGCCCGGAGGAATGGCTCGGATGCGCCGCGATCGCCGCGCCGCTGATCGTGATCGCAAACGGCGCGACGGTCTACGCCCAGCTATACGTCGATTCCGGCCTGGCTGCGGTCGCCTACGCCACCTCGCCGGTGTGGATGGCGCTGTTCAGCGGGATGATCGATCGATGGCCGAGCCGGCCGGAGTGGATCGGAATCGGGCTGGGCCTGGCCGGTGTGGCGATGCTCGACACCCACGCCAACCTGCGCGCGTATCCGCTCCCCGCGGGCGCCTTGATGCTCGGCAGTCTGAGCTGGGCGTTCGGTTCGGTGATGAGCCGGCGGGTCAGGATGCCGGGCAGTATGATGGCGAGTGCGGCCCAGTTGCTGATCGGCGGCGTCACCCTGTTGGCGCTCGGGCTCGTGACCGGCGAGCGGATCGCCGCGATGCCGACGACGATCTCGGTAGTCTCCTTTTTCTATCTGGCGATCTTCAGCTCGCTGATCGGCTTCAGCGCCTTCACCTACCTGGTCCGCCATGCGCGCCCCTCCGTCGCGCTCAGCCACGCCTACGTCAATCCGGCGGTGGCGGTGGCGGTCGGTGCGATCGTTGCCGGCGAGACCGTCACACGGTTGGAGTTGCTGGCGATCGCCCTGATCATGGCCGCGCTGGTCTTCGCCACGCTCTTGGCAGGCGGCCTCGCCGCCGACCTCGCGCATCGCCCGCTGGTCTCCGAAGAGTCGGTGTAAGACCTAACCCGGCGACGGCACGTTCCAACTTCTCTGAGCGCCGTTACTCCGGTTGTGGTACTTGAGTGGCTTCCGCACGCGGCGAGTTGGAACGGGCCGACGGCGTCAGTACTTCCTCCCCGTCTTCCGGCGCCGATAGCCCGAGCTTGGCGCGCACGTCGTTTTGTGCCACGCGCAGCCCCCGATCCGCCATCTCCGCCACGATCGCCGCGTAGTCGCGCAAGTCGACGTCGTCCGTCAGGTTGAGCGTCAAGCGCGGGTAATGGCGCTGCGGCCCATAGTTCAAATCGACGATCGGACGGACCAGGTCGCGATTCAGGGTCGCCGCCAGCCGCTTGGCGTCGGAGGCCAAAATGTCGCGGCGGACCTGATCGTGCACCTGCGCCGCGGCCCGCGAGCCGCTGCCGCGCGGCACCTCGGTGGTGAGGGTCTGCCCCAGCACCGCCTTGGAGACCTGCGCATCCAGGTACTGGCAGAAGCGTTCGTATAGCTCCGCGCTGGCGGCGGCGGTCTTGGCTTCGGTGAATTCGATCAACATCGAGTCCGGGATAATTGCCGCCGCGTCAGTGCCGATATTGGCGACTGCCGAGAGCAGCGCCTGTTTGTCCTCCTCGGTCGCGCCGGGGCCGTACTTGCCGACCCGCAGCGGCTGCCCGTATACTTCCGCGAACGCCGCCCAGTCCTTGAGCGCGTAGCTCTTGAACAGGTACGACCATCCCGCCGCCCGCGCCAGTCCGCCGCGGATGGGCAGCCCGGCCTTGGCGCGCGCGATGTGCGTGACGAACTTGAAGGCATAGAGCAGGGCGGTGGCCGGCTGGATCCCCACCAGAGCGGGCGAGACGCATGCGCCGGGGGCGACCGTCGCCGCTTCAGAATAAGGATAAACGGCGATCGGCGGCCCTTCCGTTCTAAGCGTGCGCACCAGGATTTGCTCGCCCGAGATCCAGTCGAACATGAACCAGTGCGGATCGCGCCATAGCAGGCGCTCGGGAAGCCATTGCCGGCCCGACTGATCCCAGATGATCTCGGTGACCGAGAAACCCTTGCCGATGGCGTCCAGGATGTTGAGCAGCTCCAGATCGAACTGGCGCTCAACGAGCGCCTCGTGCACGAAAGCGGCCAGCTTGACATCGTTGCGCTCGCTCGAGGCCGGCCGCACGATCGGATCGAGCTGCGCGACGGCCTCCTTGCGCGTCGAGAGTACCGCCAGGTAATGGAGGTCGCGCTCTTCCATGTCCTCGGCCAGCTCGAGATAGAGGTAGGGGTCTCCGTATTCCGCCTGGCGCAGGCAGCCGGCCAGACGCTCGGGAGTGAGCGCCGCCGCCGGATGCATCACCGAGTAGATGTTGCGGAGCCCGGCGAACTCGGCGGCGGCCTGCTGCTTTTTCAACCGGCCGGTGTCAACTGCGCGCCCATAGGCGTCGTATAGGGTGGTCATCGATTCGTCCTCATTATCGTAGAGGTAGCGATGGTGCTGGAAGTTTGTGTGGAAGGGCCGGCGGGCCGCCGGCCCCCACTTCAAAATTTATCTTGTCTGAAGTGGGAGCGGGCGGCCCCGCCCGCGGCTTTCTGCCTCTCCTCTCCCGCTCAGCGGGAGTGTCGATTTTCTCAGCACGGCCGGCACGGAGGCGCGCCCCACTAGCACCCTCACCCGCGCGACGCCCCCCCCTCACACTACCGCCAGCCATCGCCGCTCCCGCCCCCGCCACCGCTCCGTCCCGTCGCGATCGCCGTCGTGATTCGGCCGCATCGCGGCCCAATCACGCGGCTCCGGTCCCCACACCCCGCGCCCCGGCGCCGGCCGGTAGTCGTAGGCCGCGGGCCGCAGATACGAGGCGTGATACGCCAGCGCACCCGCGATCGCCGAGTCGCCGTGGCGCTTGTTCGATAGTCCGGCATACGAGTCTTGTTCGGCGGTGCGTTTTTCAGGGACGCGTGCGACGCCGTCTTCGATTCTGAGCGCGCGATGGTCGGCCAGGATGTCGGCGTCGCGCGGCAGCTCGATCGTCCCATCCTCGAAGGCGGCCTTGTAGCGCGGCATGTGCTCCCGATACCACTCGATGCTCAGCATCACCTGCTCGATCCGCTCGCCGTAGCGCAGCGCCGCCTGCTCGGCGATGTACTGCCCGTTGCCGCGCGCATCCATCGCCCCCGCGATAAAGCGCGGCAGCCGGTCGACGATATGGAACAAAATCCGTTCCTGCTCGCGGAACGGCACGTCGCGCATCTCGAGCACGAACGGCGTGCGCCTGACCAGGTTGGGCATCAACTGCAGCGGCCAGATCACGGTCAGGTCGCCGCTGCGCGCGAAATCCTCGCCGAAGCAGGTCATCAGCTCGGGGTCGAGCGCGGCCAGGCAAGGGTCCAACTGCTCCTGACAGAAGTCCTGGCTGGCTTTGCGCCGCCACTCCTCACCGCGCGCGGCGGCCTCCGCCCCCATCGCCCATCGGATCACCGGCGCCTGCGCGCGCATCCGGTTCTCGATAAGGATAGTGGGCAGGAACGCCCCCGACCCGGCGCGCGGGATACAGAACAACTCCTCGCCGGCGTTCTCGCCGTAATAGTCGACGAGTTGCCGGCGCCATCGCCGCTCGCCCTCCGCACTCCATCTCATTGCCGCCCCCCGCTGCGGATGCGGGCTGGTCTCGCAGATCTTGCGGTAGAGTCCGTCGGCGATCGCATCGTCGAGCGTCACGCGATGCAGTGAGAAGGGACGGCGCCCGGCGCGGATATCGTTGACCAGCTCGTTGAAGGCGTTGGCGTCGCCATTGTGAGTCGAGATGATATGCACCCGCCCGCCCCACATCGTGAATGCCAGCGCCGCCTTGAGCAGACCCGCCAGGTCGCCGTGAAACGCCGCCTCGTCGATCACCGCGCATCCATCCTTGCCGCGCAGATTCGAGGGACGCGAGGAGAGCGCGACGATCTTGTGCCCCGAGGCGAAACGCAACCGCCACGCCATCAGGTCGCGGTCTTCGTCAGCCACCACGATCTGCTCGATCGCTTCGGCGGCGCGGTTGAAGCGGCGAGCCCACATCGCCGCGGTCTCGACGAACTCCAGCGCCATCTCGCGGTTGTAGCCGATATACCAGGCGTCCATCCCGTTCTCCTGGGCGGCCGACAGGGTGCGCTCGGCAGCCTCCGCCCAGGTGATTCCGACCCGCCGCGACTTCTCGCAGACTTTGACCGGCGAGAAGTCGTTGACCCAGCGGCGCTGGTAAGGGAGCAGTGGAGCCAGTTGCTCCGGTGTCATTCGCCTTCTCCCTCGGGAGGCTGCTGCTCGTTCTTGAACTCGTCGGGATCGCCGAACACCGCCCGGCGGATCTGGTCCGCCGCATCGTCCGAGAGACCGCCGATGCGGCGGCCGGCTTTGCCCGCCTGCTGCTCGGCCGCCTTCTTCTGCTGGGCCTTGAGTTCGCGCTCGATGGTCAGCTTGTCCGCGTTGGCGACCCGCTCCAGGACGGTGGCAAGAATCAACAACTCTCGCGCTTCCGGTCGCGCAAAGCGCCGCTCGCCGGCTTGGGTTTTGCCGGCCTTCGCGTGGCGGGTTTTCCCGTCGCCGGCTTTCTCATCGCCGGCTTGCCGGTCGTCGCTTTGGGACAGTTGCTCAAACGCCACCAGGCGCAGCATCTCGGCGACCAGGGGTCCCATCACGCCATCCGAATTCTTGAGCAGCATGTCGCCGTACGATCCCGCGACCTCCCTGAGCTCGCCATAGTGCCGCTGCTCGGCGCGGTAGCGGGAGACGTGATGGCGGAGAGTACTCAGACCGATGTCGGCATCGGGCTGGCGCGAGCGCACCAGGCGGAAAAGCTCGCCGCTCGACATGCCTCCCTCGCGGACCTTGGCCTCTATTTCCTCGCGCAGTTCGAGCGGCAGGCGTGTGTATTTGGTGGCAAGGTGTCTGCGTTGCCCCATGTGGGTCGTACTCATCGAATTGTGCTGCGCCCCCCCCCATCGCCGATCGCCGCGCCCTCGCGGGTCTGAAGACAGGTTAGCGGTCGGCGCGAGGTCTTTAATAGGATGACGATTTCAGCAGCGAGCGATACCGCGCTTGTTTGCCCTTTTGTTGCCCCTCTGCCGCTTCTTTGCGGGAGCGAGTGAAGCGGAAAGCGGCGGGCGAGGCCGGGCCACTTCAGCGTCCGAAATGATGGAACTGACCGCTTCGCCCGCGGACCGGAGCCTCGGCGACGACAAAACCTTCCCAGACATGCCTTACGGCAAGGATTTGTCCTATACGTGCGCTGATGGGGAGGGTAAAAAGGGAATCGGGTTAAAGTGCATTTTTGACTTGCACCGCGCTAAGCTCTATCTTACCGCCTCGGGCGTTCAGCATTCGCATTGGATTTTCGCGTCTTTTCGAAGTGGGAGGCACCGGCTGCGGGGAGGCATGAACGAACGCGACAACCGATTCGTATCTGCATCAAAGCCCGTCCGGCCCAACTTCTTCATCGTCGGAGCCCAGAATAGCGGGACTAGCTCGCTCTACGAATACCTCAAGCAGCATCCGCAGATTTTCCTCCCGGCCCTGAAGGAACCCCATTTCTTCTGCGAAGATCGCCCCGCCTCCGCGATGACCTACCCGATCACTCGCGTGAGCAGGCCGGAGGCTTACCTGGCACTCTACTCGAGAGCAGGTGAGTATGAGGCGATCGGTGACGCCAGCAGTTCATACCTTTGGGATCCGGGCGCGCCACGCCGCATCCGCCAGGTCAGTCCGCGGGCGCGCATCATCATGATGCTGCGCGATCCGGTAGAACGGGCGCACTCACATTACCTGATGGACGTGCGCGAGGGTTGGCAGCGCCTCGCGTTCTACGATGCGTTGCGCGAAGACTTTCACCGGGGCAGGAAAGGCTACGGAGTGTCGCGGCTCTACGTCGAATTGGGCCTGTACCATCAACAAGTAGGCCGATATCTCAGAATGTTCGGCGCGAAACAAGTCAAAATCCTGCAGTTTGATTCTTTGCTGACACCGGACGGCCGCCGGCGGACAATATGTGAAATCGCCGATTTCCTCGGGCTCGATGCCGAACCCGTGACGAAGATCGACACCTCGCGAAGAGAGAATGAATTCGGCGTCGCGCGCTGGAAGTGGGCAAGCCGAATCGCGGGAGCGCGCACGGTGCGAAGGGCAGCGCAGGCGGTTGTTCCGGCGGGGCTCGGCTCCACCTATCGCCTCAAGAAATCGGTGTTCGAGCGGTTCTTCGTCAAACGCGCCGGGAAACCTCCGATGGATCCCATGGCCCGGGAGTGGCTTGTTTCCTTGTTCAAGGAAGACGTGCGCGCACTCGAGAAGATGTTCGGCCGCATGTTTCCCGAGTTGAGACGTTCCTGGCAGTTAAATCGCGACGGATCGAGTCGGGCGGCATCGCTCGGAGAGCGCGTTGAGTCGCGGCGATAACCGGCTGCAATCTTCCGCAGCGGATTCAGCAATCGCGCGCCGTCTCCGCGGTCCGCTGATAAGAATACTTGGATGGGCGCTGGTGGTACTCGCCCTGTCGGCCGGAGTGGCAATCCGCACCGTCCGGCTCGCATCGGTACCGCCCGGTCTGCATCAGGACGAGGCCTGCAACGGATACGACGCATACAGCATTCTCACTACTGGGCGAGACCAGCATGGCAATTTTCTGCCCATCTCGATCGAGGCCTTCGAGGACTACCGTCCGCCCCTGTTTGACTATTCTCTGGTGCCGTTGGTGGGTGCGCTCGGGCTCGAGCCGGCGGTGGTGCGGCTGTGCGCGGCACTGTGGGGCAGCATCGATCTGATCGCGCTCACGGCTCTGGCTGGGCTACTGATGGGATTGCCCGGGGCACTTGCGGCATCGATTCTGGGCGCTCTCTCGCCGTGGCACTTTCCCTACTGTCGGTTCGGGGTTGCATACATCACGGCATCGACATTCGTGACCATGGGAGTGCTGAGCTTCTTTCTATGGCTTCGATCGCGGCGTGATGGATGGATTCTGCTCAGCGGCGCGTTGTTTGGCCTTTCGTTCTACACGAGTGAGATCATCAAGTTTGTTACCCCGTTCCTGGTTCTCTGGCTGGGACTCCTGTATTGGAGAGAATTGAAGCAAGCGAGAACCAAAGCGATGATCGGGGTTGCGCTAATCGTAGTGTTGGTGCTTCCGCAGGCCGCGTCTCTCTGGGCCAATTCCGCGGTGCGGCGGCAATACACTTTCACGTCGATCTTCCACTACATGTCGGTTCACAACCGGAACGACTCGTTTGTCTCACGTTGCGAGTATCTCGGCACGGCATGGCTCAGCTACTTCACGCCATCGTACCTGTTTTTGCGCGGCGACTCCGGAAGCCACGACGTCGTGGTCGCTCCTCCCGGAAGGGGAGAACTGCTGCCCGAACAAGCTCTGCTGATCGGGTTGTTTTTTCTTGCGCCCCTGAGCGCGCGGAGACGAAAACCCTTTCTGTTGCTGATGGGATGGATTCTGCTTGCGGCTGTGCCGGCCGTCCTTTCTGTGCCGCCCGGAATCAGGGGCGTGGGTGCGCATGGCGAGCGATGGGACGCCGGCACCCCGATTCCCACGATCATGATCCAGGACCGGGGCTCGGATCCGCCGCTCACCCCCGGACTGTTGTTGGAGCACCCTGCTGCCCGGCGCGATTTGCTGGCAGCGGTGCCGTGGACCTTGGCTTCCGCGATGGGGCTGGTTGCGATGCTCGACCTCGTTCCGGCTGGCATAGGCTTTGGTGCGGCAGCAGCCGGTCTGATCCTGACCGGTGCCGTCGTTCACGGCGCGCTGAACGTACACTCGTATTTTCGTGACTACCCGGCGATCGCCGCGCCTTATTTCAAGTACGGAGTTGAGCAGGTCATCGCCCAAATAGACAAGTCGGGGCACGATCCGGTTGCCCCGGTCATTATAACGAGAAAAATAAATCAGCCCTATATTTTTGTACTTTTCTTTGAGAAGTATCCGCCGGCCGACTTCCAGCGCAGGGTGGTTATCCATGGACCGGGGCTGTTCGCGGCAGTCTTTTACTTCGACCCCTACTACTTCTTCCCTCCATCCAGCGTATACGAGGATTTCCCTCACGGAATCTTTGTATTCGCCGGGTCGGAACCTACACCGGTAGCGCCACACTCTTCGATCCGGTACCCGAACGGAACCATCGCCTATAAGCTCGTTTTCAAATAATGCCTGTGACCCGGTTCTGCAGACACGATACCGATGCGATCGAGCCAGGCGGTCGGCTTCGCTCCTTCTGCGTTTGCCTCGGCGCACCGGAAAGGTGAATGCCGGACCCGGGTGAAAAACCGGCCGTCGGGCGTGCTCGCTGCCTGGCCGGCGCCGTGGGTGGACGGCTTTGGGCTGAACATTGCACCGCCGCCGCTATTCTACTCATCAGCTTCAGCGTGATGATCGGTTCGGTGCGGTTCGATTCGGCAACCTTCGACGAACCAAACCATATCGCCCGGGGCTTCGGCTACCTCCACGGAGAGTGCGGCCTCTCTCCACAGCACCCGCCTCTGTTTGAGCTGCTCTCCGCCTTCACTGCCGAGTCAATGCTCCACCCTCGCCTTCCGAGCCCGAGTACGTACTTGCAGGACGTCGCACAGGGCGACGCAAGGGCGTTGGGCGACTCACTCTTGTTCACCGCGGGGAACGACGCCGACCAAATGCTATTCTGGTCGCGCGTGCCGGCAATGGTTCTCTCTACCGTCGTCGGGGCGATGATCTACCTGGTTGGGCTGGAAGCATTCGATCCGTCGACGGCCCTGATTGCCACGCTTCTGTACGCTTTCTCGCCAACCGTCCTTGCTCATTCGCGCTATGCGACTACGGACATTGCCGCTGTCTTCGGATTCCTGGTGGGCATCGTAAGCTACATGGCCTTCCTCGAGCGGCCTTCGCGGATCAGGACCCTGCTTGCGGGACTGGCGTTGGGCGTCGCGCTGCTGACCAAGTTTTCAACCAGCTTGCTGTTCATCGTGTATCCGATTCTGTTGGCCGAATGGCTGATCGCGACGGTGCACGGCGATCTGCGTCAGTGTGTCAGGGGCGCTGCGCCGTTAATCGCCAGAAGCGTTGCGCTCGGAGCCATCGCAGGCGTTGTCGTATGGGGCATCTATGGATGCCTCATGATCAACTGTCCCGTCGATGAGCAGGCGGTGCGGACTCGTCTTTGGCTCAGTGATGCCGATTGTCCTGCTGCGCTTGCCTGGTTGATTACGGAAGTGAGCAGCACTTCATTCATCCGGCCCCTGGGGCAATATCTACTCGGCATAGCCATCGCCCACGGTCACGTCGCGAACGGCCCGGCTTATCCAGTGTACTTTATGGGGATGATGGCGAGAGGCGGCTCGTATGGCTATTTCCCGATTCTGTATTCGCTGAAAGAGCCTTTGCCGGTGCACCTGCTGACAGTGATCGGTGTGTCCGCAACGCTCCTGTCCGCCAGGCGGGCCTTCGCGCACATGCATGAAGGATTTGCAGAATGGATGCGAGGGCACTTCGTTGAGATCGGGCTGGCGAGTTTCGTCGTGACATATTGGCTGGTTGCGGTCTCTTCCAACCTGAACCTGGGGATCCGCCATCTCCTTCCCACGTTTCCGGCAATTTACCTTCTGGTCGTAAGACGGCTGGTCGCCTGGATTGAGCGCGATCGCCCGCAGACGGCGCTCGGGTTGGACGGGCGGGTTCTCGCAGGGTTTCTCGCTATGGGTCCCCGCGGGATGCTGGTGGCCGGGCTGCTTGCATGGTTGATTAGTGAATCGTTTCTGATCTATCCGCACTACCTTTCCTATTACAACGAGGTGGCCGGGGGATCCTGGAATGGTCATTGGTATGCTGCGGAATCGAACTATGACTGGGGGCAGGACTACAGGGGCCTCCAATGGTTCGTCCGCGGAGAGGGTATCGAACGGATCGCTGTCGACGGGTTTGAGTCGGCAAGTCTCCGCTACTATCTTGGCGGAGCGTACATCCCCTGGAGGTCCGCGTTGGGGCCTCCGCACGGATGGTTCGCCATTTCGATTACGCGGCGCGACAAGGCATGGGCACGGGCTCCGGGCGGGCGCCTGCGCGATCGCGGATCCTATGCCTGGCTCCGAGGCGTCGCACCTGTCGGGCGCATTGGATATTGCATCTGGCTGTACAAGTTCCCGTGATGCGGACCGACCGGGCCGGGCTGTCTTCTTCGACGACGGGGCCTCCGTTGTTGGCGTCGAACGCCGTAGTCGACTTGCAGGGGAAGGCCGTTCGGTCTATACGGCGAGTTGAGATCGGAGGGTAAAACGGCAATCCCGGATAGTAGCTGTTCCCGGCAAAGCCGCTACGCATGTCTGTTCCCAATAGCGCGCTATGCACGACATCTGTGCCTCAAAACAGCAAACCGAATGGAGGCATCGCTGTCGAGTACGGTTTTGGCGGCGACTCGCCGCTCGGTTCTAGTTGCCTGGCTCCCGGCACTGGTGGTGGTAGCCGCCAGTTTCCAGATCATTTCAACATTAGATAGGGGGTACTGGTTCAGGGCGCACGATTCCGCTTCGTATCCTTTGCGCGTTATAGAGTGCTTGCAAAGTTGGAGAGCCCATTTAGCATATCCTCGGTGGTGTCCTGATTTCTACGGTGGATACGGTTATCCGCTCTTCAATTGGTACCCCGTGGGAATGTGCGCGACCGCAGCTGCTCTAATGGTGTTGCTTGGCATCGGTCCGGTGGCTGCGCTCAAGGCGGCTTTGGCCGCCTTGATCGTTGCGGGGGGTCTCGGGGTCTACGGTCTGGTTTACGGTGAGACGTCCAGGGGCGACGGCGCATTGATAGGCGCGCTTGTCTATCTGTTTCTTCCCTACCATTTCACCGACCTCTTCCGACGTGGTGAACTGAGCGAGTTTGCCGCCTACTCGATCGTTCCGTTCGCTCTTTGGGGTTATCGCGCCCTTGGACGCACTACGAAGGCCGGAAGGGCGTGGATTGGTGCGCTCACGGCTGTAGCGCACGGGGCAGTGTGGTTTTACCATCCGATAATTGCGCTTTGTTTGACCGCGCTCGTCGCGATGCTTCTGTGTTTCCAGGTTCTCGGTGCTTGCGGACGAAGGGGAACATTGCGCTACGCATGTTTCGGCTTGTGCGTTGCACTGCTTGGGACTCTGCTGGCCAGTGTGTATCTTGCGCCGGCGTGGTTCGAACAGTCGTTAGTCCGTCTCGACAAGCTCAGGCTTTACTGCCAACCGACTACAAAATACCTTGTGAATTGGAGGTGGCTCTTCCAGTTCGGCTTCTTTAGTGTGGGAACACCCTCGACGGTCGGAGCGGTGGTCCTGGCTGCGGGTTGCGCCCTTCCTAGGATTCGCCGAAACATGACGGGTGCCATTTTGTGGTGGTTGCCGGCAGTTCTCTATCTGCCGCTGATGGTTGACTGTCGATTCTCGGTCTGGCTTTGGCGGGTCGTTCCGTTGGGAAGATACATACTGTTCCCATGGCGTCTGATGGGTTTCGTCGGTCTTTTCGCCGCGATAGGAACAGGCGTGATGTGGGCGTCGCTGACGCCGTTGGAATGGCGAAAGCTGAGATGGGCTGGTGCTGCTCTGGCGGGTCTGCTCATTGCCCTGTCGAGCAATGGGTACAACAGAGCTGGGTTCGTCTCTTCGCTTGGTTCGGCCCGACTGAGGCCGGCGGCCATTAGGGGAGGGGGCATGATCACCACGGTGGCAGCGGACGAATTCCTCCCGCGTACTGTCGCGATACCGCCGGAGTTTCCTCGATACTCGCAGGTTCTTCCCGCACCCCTGGAAGTTGCGCCCGCGGTCGTTCATGCGCGGGAGGTGACTCCGCTTCGCTACGCTATAGATGCGCAGGTGTCGAAGCCGACTATCTTAGACCTGCGAGTGTTTGACTTCCCCGGCTGGAGAGTTGAGACCTTAAGAGGTCCTGCAAAAGCTCGGTAGTCTACGTCACCTCAGGGACTTATCCGAGTATTCCTGCCGCTGGCAGGCAGTTACCAGATTACGGAGTATTTCGGATCGACACCCCTGCGGACGGCTTCCGCAGTAACGAGCTGCTTGGCGCTTCTGTTGACGTATCCGCTCCTGTGGTACCTTAATCGACGCCTGTTTCGAATTCCCATCGTCGGCTAAACCGGCGCTTGCGCGCGATGGCGGCGGCGTCGCTCGGCGCCCTGAGCTTGAGCGACACCACCTCATCGGCAACCGTCCTCGAATTAAGCGATAGCGGTCGCGGACGTTCCCTGGTATAAGCTGCCTATCACCGGGTAAACAGGGCACCTTATGGCCAAGTACGAGAGGCTGAGCACTCTGGACCGGACCTTCCTCGACCTCGAATATCCGGAAACTCATATGCACGTCGGGGGCGTGATGCTCTTCGACGCGAAACCGCTCAAGACTTCCGCCGGCGGCATCGATATCGATCGCATCCGCAACTACTCGGCGGTGCAACTGGATGCGATACCGCGCTGGCGCCAGCGCATCGCGCGAATCCCGCTCGAGAATCATCCGGTCTGGATCGACGATGACAGCTTCAACCTCGAGTACCACATCCGGCACACGGCGCTGCCGCGCCCCGGCGGCGAAGATCAGCTCAAGCGTCTGGCTGGCCGAATCCTCTCGCAGCAGCTCGACCGCGGCAAGCCGCTGTGGGAGTTGTGGATCGTCGAGGGGTTGGAGGGCGACCGTTTCGCCGCGATCAGCAAGACTCATCACTGCATGATCGACGGAATCGCGGCCATCGACCTCGCCACCGTACTGCTGAGCGCATCGCCGCAACAGGCCGCTACCGCCGAACCGAAACAGTGGGAGCCGGAACCGGCCCCTTCCGGCGCCGAGCTCGTGCTCGGAGAGGCGGTCCGCCGGCTCAGGACCCCGTTTACGGCGGCAAGGGCGGCCCTCGATGCGATACGGAATCCCGTGGAAGCAGCCGTGAATTTGACCGAGCAGGTCTCGGCGGTGGGAGAAACGCTGGGAGCGGGGCTCTCGCCCGCGTCGGACTCGCCATTCAATCAGCCCATCGGTCCCCATCGCCGCTTGGAATGGACGGTCTTCGATCTGTCGGAAGTGAAGCAGGTGAAGAACAAGCTCGGCGGCACGGTGAATGATGTCGTGCTGGCCACGGTCGCCGGCGCCGTGGGGTCGTTTCTCAGGGGCCGCGGACTTGAGCCGGAAGAGATCGCCGCACTGGATTTCCGTGCCATGGTCCCGGTCAGCATCCGCACCGCGGCTCAACGGGGTACGCTCGGAAATCGGATCGCCTCATGGGCCGCCAGGCTGCCGATCGCGGAGACCGACCCACGCCGCCGGCTGGCGACCGTCCGCGCGATCACGGGCGATCTCAAAAACTCGCGCCAGGCGATGGGCGCGGAAGTGCTGGCTCGCGTCAGCGAATGGACGGTGCCGACGCTGCTGTCGCTGGCGATGCGCCTGGCGGCGCGCGCCCGTGCCTTCAATCTTACCGTCACCAATGTGCCGGGACCGCAGATGCCGCTTTACCTGGTCGGCGCAAAGATGTACGGGGCCTATCCGCTCGGACCTCTGTTCGTTAATCAGGCGCTCGACATCGCGCTCTTGAGCTACGACGGAGGTCTGCACTGGGGCTTCAACGGCGATTACGACGTACTGCCCGATCTTTGCGACTTCGTCGAGGCTATCCGCGCGTCATACGATGAGCTCCGCGCGGCAGCGGACGTAAAGAGCAGTTAGTGGACGTTTCCAAGATTCAGCTCAAGCGCTCGCCCAAGGCGATGGTTCTTACCGACGGCGCGATCACGCTCGACCTGAGCGACTGGTTGCTCCGAACGTAGCGGCCGAGTGAGGCAGGGTGTTTCGGATGCCGTAGTGGTACGACTGCGGCTGAGCCCGCGTATTGCTGTCCCGGTAAGACCGGCCACGACAAGCGGCAAAGCGTCCTGATTCGGACAGAAGACCTTCAACTACTCGCCGAACGCCCGGTGGATCGGTTCAAGGAATAAAAGGCGCCCGCAACGCCGGTCTGGGAGTCAACGTCGCGTGCCGGCGGCGATACGCGCGTATCCGTGGCTGGCGAATGCGCGCGTGAGTTCCTGACCAGCACGGTGCTATGGGTTTTCAGGAACCTCCAGCGCCCTTTGGATCCGTGACCATGGGACGTCCTCGCCGATCTCCAGGTCTTTGAGGACACGATCCACCCGCTGCTCATGGGTCAAATACTTATCTTCGGAGACCTGGCTGTTTTCCTCGGCGCTGTACTCTTGGCCCCGCACATCGAGCTGCTTCGCCTGCTTGAGCTTGTCGATCGCTTCGGCTCTTTGCGCGGCGGAAAGTGTCTTCGGAGGGACCCAAAGCGAGTCCGCTAGCTTCGCTTTAGAAACCTCGAACCCATGCTGCAAGTCCCTGGCGCGACGGTCGGCTTTGTACGCTTGTACAAGGGCATCCTGTTTCGAGACCGGGTCCGCAGTGCTGTCAGCGGCGACGGCCATGTCCTGTTGCTTTGCAGTCTTGAGCTTTTGGATGAGCTGCTCTTTCTCTTGCGCCGATAACTGACCCTGCGCGCATGCACAAACGGGAAGCATCGCGACCCAGAACCCGAGGGCAAGAACGACGCCTGAAACCTTGATAACCCTTTGTTGTCTCGTCATTTTCGTCGAGCCCCTTAGTTAGCAACAATGATGCCGCATTAGGTTAACTTAAAAGTATCTTCGTTTTCACCACCCAATTCTAATTCGGATTGTAGGCCAGACGGTCGCCCTCCGCAAGGCTTCAGCCCGGTTTTGGTCCACGGTGTTCCGGCGGCGCCGGGAGGAGTGGAAAAGCCGGCTTCGCGCTTCGCTGACAGGAGAAAACGTGGCGTTCGTTCAAGGTTCCCCTCTCAACATCCTAGAGTTGATTCCTACGATGCTATCCTATAGTCTAATCCCAAGGTATTAGGCTGCTGGCAAGGCTTTTTATGCACGCTGTAAACGTCCACCAACTGAAGAACAATCCCTCCGAGGCTCTGCGCAAGGTCAAGGATGCCCCGGTTATAGTGCTCAAGGGCGACCGACCGACTGCCATAATGCTGAACCTTGACGACGAGGCTCTTCTGAGCCAGCCGGATGTAAAGCTCGCTCTGGCAACGGAGCTGTTCCGATGCGGGCATCTGTCGCTTGGCCGCGCCGCGCGACTTGCGAACATGCCCATCGTCGATTTCATGCGCCATCTCTCTACGCGGGGTATTCCCGTGATCCAGGGCACCGCGCAGCAGGCGAAAGCTGACCTTGAAGCGTTGAACAAGTGGACCGCCTCGTCCTGAGCGACGCCGCTCCGCTGATCTGTCTTGCTCAGGTCGACGGTCTGCCGTGGCTCAGGACGCTGTTTGGTCACGTACACATAACCCAGGAAGTGCGCGAGGAGGTTCTCACCGGTCTTGGCAAGCCCCGCGAGGAAGCTCCGGCGCGAGCCATCGAGCGGCGCGTGTTACGCCTGCATCCGGAGTGGGATTGGCCTGAGCCTAAATTCCCGAGTCTTGGCAAGGGTGAAGCGAGCTGCATTCGCGCGGCAATCAATCTGCTAAAGCGCGGGCACGACTGCCTGCTCCTGATCGACGATCGCGAAGCCCGGCGTGTCGCGTCGTCTGCCACGATCGCTGTCAGCGGAACAGCGGCCGTCGTGGGCGCTGCGAAGCAAGCCGGGCTTATCGCTTCGGCTCGCACAGTCTTTGATCAACTTCGCCAAAGAGGCTTCCGAATATCGGAAGCGATTGTACAAGGCATCCTGGAAAGCGTTGGGGAGGAGAAAGCTGGTGCGAAGCGAGTTCGCAGGGCAGTAGAACGGCGCGGCAAGAAACGGAAGCCGAAGCTCGACTTGAAGGCTCCGAGGTAGCTCATCGCCGGGCGGATATCCTAGTTTAGGGCCTTTTCTCGCAGTGGGGCAGGCGTCTCCGCGCCGGTGGCGACCGCGCCGGTGGCGACCACCGCCACTTCAGATTTTAGCGTTGCGTGCCCGCCAGATGCGAAACCGGCCTTGCTCCCGGCGCCGCTGGAAGGGCCGTGGGCCAAAGCCGGCTAAAACCTTGCAAAGGAAGGCCGTTTGGTCTACATGGCATGTTGCAATCGGAGCGTCAAAACGGAAGTCCCCGGATAACGCCACTCGCCGCGTGCGGAATGGAGCAAAAGAAATGATCAACCGGGCAGCACTCCTCGGGGTGGTATTAGTCGCGCTCTCTTCGGTGGTCGCGTACTCGCCCGCTTTCGCGATTCCACCGGAGCGGTGCCTCCCTTTCGCGGTCGAGACCATATTTGACCCTCCGAGTGTGCAAGTCTTGCCCGAAGACCCCCCCGAGGACGGACCGGTCGGCATCTGCATGCTGGTGAGTTACTACGACGTGGCCACCAGCGTCATGCCCTCTGCTGCCGGCTACGGAGGCGCGAAGGCCTCTGGCGGCGCGGGCGACGCGCTGCTGCGGATCATCAACCCGAACCACGATAGCACTGTCCAGAACGGCACGCTGTGCGCCTTGATGTATGTCTTCGACGACAACGAGGAGATGCAGGCGTGCTGCGGATGCCCGGTGACGCCTGACGGGCTGCGCACAATATCGGTCATTAACCAGCTCACCTCGAACTGGGGCGTCAACAAGGGCAACTTGGCGGCGGGCGTGATCGACATCCTTTCCGTGGCGCCGGGCTGGGTAGCCCCCTTTCCCGGTGCACCTCCGCCTCGCGGTGTCAATGTCGCCGGAAGCACCGGCCTGGGTTGCGATCCGTCCTTTGGCTTCGGAAGCCGCACCTCCGAGTCTACCACCGGCGGCTCGGAGCTGCGGGCATCGATGGATCACACCGAGTCGATGGTGGGAACGGCCGCCCCTTTCACGGCGGTCGTGAGCACTTCGACCGATGACCTAAGGCAAACGCCGTCGGACCCCACCCACGTGATCGACCTCATAGAGTCCTGCGGCTTTTTGCTGGGGAATGCCTCTGGCAGCGGGGTTTGCAGTTGCGGAGCGGGCGACAACCAGTCCAGCTTCCGCCCGCACAGCTAGATCAATAGAGATAGCCCGGCAGAATCCGCGCGATCACGCTTAGCACGCTGCGGTTGGCGACCATGCCGACGCGGCCACCCGGCACCACCACGTTGGGCTCGCCGGGCAGCACGCAATTCTCCGTTTAACCCGGGCCTTTTCTCGCAGTGGGGCGGGCGTCTCTGCGCCGGTGGCGACCGCCCCGCCATCCTGCCACGCTGATTTGTGCAAGCCAGAAGCGGGCGAGACGCCCGCGCCGGTGGCGAATGCGCCGGGGGCGACCGCCGCCACTTCAATCCAAAAGATCGGTCGAAAATCCACAGGCTCGTCTGCGCGGGAAGGTCAGGACGCATGGGCCGCGGCGCGCTAGGCCTTGCGGCGGGATCGATGGCGTTGGGCGCGGCCCGTCGCCGACGGGATAAGGCGAGCGCAGAGGGGAGCAAATTTCGATGACGACGCTGGGACGGAGGGAAAAGTGTCTGCGGAACCGTTCGGAAAAAGGGGCATTTCCGGGCGCTGCGTGCCCGCCAGAGGCGAAACGGGCCCTCTCGGCGCAAAACCGGCTAAACCCTTGCAGAGCGAGGCCATTGGGTCTATACGGCGAGTTGGAATCGGAGAGTCAAAACGGAAATCCCGGGGAAAGATGCTGCCTGTCACTCGTGCAGGCCATTGAATTGAGACGGGGCGGCGAAGGCTCTCTGGGCGCGCCACGGAGAAAGATGAACATTCGGCTGCGCCGTTGAAAAAGAGGGGCCACTTGGCCTAAAACCTCTGGTAACGGTGAGGCAAAACGAAAATTCCGGTTGAGCGGGGTTCCGGACGCTCGCCCTAAGCAAGTATGAAAGGGGATGACGTATGAAGCTATCCACTCTGACACTCGTTTTGGGTTTTGCCCTTTGCGTGCTGTCGAGCGGTTTCCTGTGCGCGGAAACGCTTACGGGCAACGTTGGATGGTCGTACCAGTGGGGATCTGCGTGGCTGGATCTAAACAAGCCCACCGATTTCAAGCGCGGCGATACAATCAGGCTCAAGATCGGCGGCACTGCCAACAAAGTAATTGTTCGTTTTCTTGCTGAGGGACAGGCGCCGGATGATCCGGTCGGGATCGAAGGTGGGGCACTTCCCATTCAGCGAGGAGAGAGGACCGTAGACGTGACCCTCCAAGAAGATCATCTTCGGACCACGCAAATATCGGTCCACGGAGGAATCAACCCCTGGGGATTGTATCCTTTGGGCGAAACGAACGGCCCCGCGACCATATTGAGCGCGGAACGCATCAGTCACCAATAGCGGGACTCTCGGATGCTGGGGGTTTCAACCGACCTATTGGTCGCGATCGTAGGCTGCGCAGCGAACAGCGCGATGGCGCTGTACTGCGCATACATTGTCTGGCGTGAACGCCAACACCGCGTTCTGGTCGTCATGACCGCAGCGTTCGCCGTCGTGGCCCTTTTTTTTACCGGCCTCGTCAGGCACCAATCTAGACTAGCTGCAGCGGAGCACGAAGGGCAGATCGCCAAACTGGACACGCGGGTCAACAACATCATTGCCGGTCACAGACTGACCCTCGATCAAATTTCCGCGTCTTTGATCCGCACGCCGGCCACAGAAGCGCTTGAAGCTCTGGACCGACTCGTCGACGCCAGGCAAGTAGAAGAAGACGTCCTGACGCTCTACGAGGTTGTCGGACGAATCCCGAGGGAAAGTTTTCTGGTCCGAGTCTTTCACCATAAAGACCTAGACAGGCAAATCGTTCCTTATGACATTAATTCCTCCTACTGCCATGGCTGGATGGAACTTGCGAAGATCACGGATTTCAAGCGTGGAGACCAACTCAAGCTCTGGATAGGCGGCACCGCCACCAGGATATGGGTCCAACTCCTGCCTGTCGACCATCCAGACACTGAGCCCTACGGCATGCTAGGCCCGTTTGAGGTGTCGCGCCCCGCCGATACAGCTGCCAACCCCGATGCCCGCGGCACGCTCTCATTAACCCTACCCGAAGACTTCCCCAACACCAGGCGGATATCCGTCCATGGAGCGGCCAACCCCACGGGCCCCTGCCGCTCAGGGGATTCGCACGGCCCAGCCACCCTTCTGAGCGCGCAGTTGGTCCCTCGTTGAGGGCCGGAGCAATCGAAGGACTTCGATGAACGCGATTTTCGAGCTGATCCCGCTGGGACTACTATTGAGCACCGTAGGGTGTGCGGTCACGCTAGCGATGCTCATCGCCGACATGGGCCGTCGAAAACTGTGATGCGGCGCGCAGTATAGGCCGCCAATGTTGCTGTAGTGACAAACCAGTCACGGCCCCTGGTCAGAAGATCGGCGCGGGCCTCGAAGCCGCAAATAGTCAATTCAGCTACCGTTGCCTTCGACTTAAGTGACGTGTTTATGGGAGTTGACTGTGCTTGTTCTCCGAAAGATATCGCGACAGTAGATTCATAAAATCGTGCGTGCGGGTCAGCGCATTCAGTGCTTCAGGTGCGTTATACATGCCACGCGCATGCGATACCTCTTTGCGCCACACCTCATTTATTGAACGTTGCATAAATAATTGAAAGGAATACTCAGTTGTGCTACGCTGGCTTCATGAGGCCAGTGGGAAGTGCGGCGGAGTTGGAGCGGCGTCGGCGGCGTGCGGTGCGGCTGTTGCAAGCCGGCCATTCGCTGTCGACGGCGGCACGGATGGTGGGCGCGGCGGTGAGCGCGGTCTGGCAGTGGCGGGAGACCTGGCGCCGGCGCGGAGAGGCGGGGCTTCAAGCCAGGCCGACCCCGGGACGGCCGCCCAGACTGACCCCCCGGCAACGCCAGCGCCTGCCCAGGCTGCTGGCCCTGGGCGCCCGCGGTTACGGCTACCCCAACGATCTCTGGACCACGCGGCGGATCGCCGCGCTCATCGAGCGCGAGTTCAGGGTCGGCTATCACCCGGCGCAGGTGAGCCGCATCCTGGCGCAACTGGGCTGGAGCTATCAGAAGCCTGAACGGCGGGCGCTGGAGCGCAATGCGGCGGCCATCACCCATTGGAAGCGTTACCGGTGGGTCGGGATTAAAAAAAAGCCCGGCGCCTGAGCGCGCATCTGGCGTTCCTGGACGAAAGCGGCTTCCTCTTGGTTCCCAGCGTGCGCCGCACCTGGGCGCCGTGCGGCCAGACCCCGATGCTCGTCCACCGCTACGCGCGCGATAAGATTTCGGCCATCTCCGCGGTGACCGTGAGTCCCGTGCGCCATCGCCTCGGGCTTTACTGCCACTTCCACTTCGTCAATCTCACCCAGTTCGAGGTCGCCGCCTTTTTGCGCCTGCTGCTGCGCCAACTGCGCGGACCCATCATGCTGCTGTGGGACGGCGGCCCAATTCACCGCGGGCCCGCCGTCAGCCAAGTCCTGGCCCGCCATCCGCGCCTCATGGTCGAGCGCTTTCCCGCCTACGCGCCCGAGCTCAACCCCGATGAGCAGGTCTGGAACCACTTCAAGACTCAACTCGCTAACGGCTGTCCGCTCAGCATCGATCAGTTGCTCGACGACCTCAGCCAACTCGCCCGCCGGGCCCGGCGCTCCTCCCAGCTCCTGCGCAGCTTCGTCCTGGAATCCGACCTGCCGCCTCTTTTTTCACCCTGAGTTTCTATTATTTATGCAATGGTCAATAAGTAGTCGGCTTGGCTTGCCGCGTCACCGTAAAACTTCGTGAGCGCGGCCTTTTTGGCACTTCGACCGGGCGACTGCTGAATGGCTCTTAGCTTTCCGGCCAGCGCGCTCAGGATCTGTCCCCACTGTGCAAATTCTAGAGGGTGTTTCTGCGGCCCAATGGTTTTGACTTTCAAAGCAGTCGCGAGGACTCGCAGTCCCCGTTCTGCAACCCGCATCGAGTGGAAGACGCAGGCGGTGTTACAATCTAAGGCATAGCATTCGATTGCGGCCTTAATATCACCTGTCGCAGATGGAAACTTAGATAGCGCCTGATTCCAGTCACGTTCTACATTGTCGAGTAACTTAGCCCTTTCGGTCGGAACAAAAGCAAAACGGCGCTGTTTTAATTCCGAGAACATAGTCTCGCTCAAGAATCCCAGTTCCTCTCCGAGTTGGTGAATTGTTAGGCCGCCATCGCGTAATCGACCTGAAAAAACGCCAATTCGATCAAGCGAGATCGACAATTCAAGCCTTTCGCACTGCTGTCGCGAAAAAGAGAGCCCCGGGTAAGTACGGTGGACACCTCAGAATCTACGACTGTGTTCGGGCTACGGATGCGCGTTTTCGCAGTCCACGCAAGATCGCGGAGTTGCGCCAAACCCAGCGCGAGTTCCCAAACCGCGTATGGCAGCATATAAAGCAGACATAGCAGCCTGTCCTTGGGTGAGTCGACTGTGTTATTGGCCGCCATCCTGTCACGCTGATTTGTGCAGGCCAGCGGCGGGCGAGGCGAATGCGCCGGGGGCAACCGCCGCCACTTCAATCCAAAAGATCTGGTCGAAAATCCGCAAGCTCGTTTGCGGGGGAAGGTTAGGAGGCATGGGCCGCCGACGCGCTAGGCCTTGCGGCGGGGGCGACGGCGTTGGGCGGGGCCGTCGATCGGCTCGGCCAGCACGCGCCATACCAGCCGCTCGGTGCATCGCAGCTCTCGCGCGATTTCCGCCACGCGCTTGCCCTCGCGATGCATCGCGACGATCCGCCGGCGCCGGCGCTTGGCGTCGATCCGGAACGGCACCACCAGGCGATCGCACGCGAAGGCCTTGACCAGCTTGCGTGCCGCCTCGCTGCCCACCGAGCGCTCGATTATTCCGATTCGCTCCGCCATCGGGCGGCTCCAAGTCGAGCCGTGGCCCGACGGCTTTAATTCGATCCCGATCGGAGCGGGGTCGCCGGCTTCGCGTTCGGCACTGTGGGAGCAGCTCGCCTCGGGCTCGGCCTCTATCGTTGCGAGCGCGGGTCCCGCGAAGTCGAGCTGGTCGAAGGCTCGCGGGGCGGGAATCCAGAAACTGAGCCCGCCCAGGTCTCTTACCAGCTTCTCGGCGAGTTGCTCGCCGATCACGAGGACGATCGAATCAAACGCTGACGTGCTGTTTTTCTGATTCACGTTCGAGCCATCCTCTCAGCGCGTTGTTGACCCGGTCGCATTGGCGGGCCGTGAGCCATTCGGGCGCATCGACTCCGGTCCGATCTCTCACGAAGCGCCTGAGCGCGCGGCGTCCAAGTCGCGCACCGACCAGCCCCGCGCGCACCAGCTCGCTCCATCGCTCGAACACCATTCGCAGATGCGGGCGCATCGTCTCGATTCTCTCTTCGCCGCGGGCGCGCGCGACCAGCCGGCGGATACGCCTGAGCTCGGTGATGAGCGCGATGCGTTCGTGATGGTCGAGTTGGCCGGCGCTGCTCGCCGGCGATTTGCGGAAACGGGCACTGACCCTGCGGACCAGCTCGCGCATCGCGCGTTCGTCCAGAAACAGCGCGCGTCCGGCTATGCGGATCCGCGCCAGTTCGGCTCGACGGCCCGGGTCGGGCTTCATGGCTGCGACCTCCCGGTTACAGGTGGGTCCTCGCGATCGAGTGCGCCGGCGCGAGGATTCGCCGCTTCGATCTGCGCCGCGCGATGCGGCTCGCCGCGCCGGCCCTCGCCGTGGCGGCGCGACGCGATGTGCAGTCGCCCGTCGAATCGCGAGGCGGACGACCAATCGGAGCCCGCGCACGCTGCGAGGGCTATGAGACGGCCGGGTGCCGCGCCAAGCATCGCAGGCGCCCCCGAGGGTCGCGCTTGCGCGCACGGCGCCAGGTATGGGTCGTCGCCGCGACGGATTGCGGCGAGGAATTGTTCGAAGCTCATCGCCGCGGGCAGATGCTTCCACCGCATCGCGCGCACGTAAATGTTTGCGGCGCCGATAATCTCACGGTCCATTTCCTCGACCATCGTTGAAAACCCCCTTTCTGACAGCCTATTCACTCCGGCCCCACCGGCCCGGGGTCACAGCCAAGATGGCTGTGCCACATCCACTCCGGCCCCACCGCCCCGGGGGCGGGCAGTCGCCACCGGCGCGGGGACGCCCGCCCCGGCGAGAAGAAGGAAGCTCTTTTCACCGATACGCTCACTTCGTTCGAGTCGGTGGGAGGCTGCCCAACCGTATCGAGTGAGCCGAAGCCATGAGCCTGCGAAGGGGAAGCGAGCACTGCCGTGAAAGAGCTGGCGGGGCCGACGGACGGCAGGCGCGCAAGGTGGGAGCGCCGGCCGCCGTCGTGCGGCCCGACCGGGAGTCGCGCCGCCGGCCCCAAATCGACAAGCGAGCAACGCGAGATTGTCGTCCTGGTGAGCCGAAGCCCTGAGGCTGCCGAAGGGGAAGCGAAGGATCTCTTGCGGGCGTCCCTGCCCGCCTGGGGCGGAGGGGGTGGCGGTTGCCAGCGCTGGCATCCGCCGCGGACGAGAAACTCTTAAGCCGGGCCTGGCGGCCGCAAGACGGAGTTGGCGCCGGCGCCGATCGACCGCGCCTTGCCGGACGCCTTACCTCGCCGCCGACAGCGGCATCACCTTGCCGCCGGCGTTGCCCCTTTGCGCCGGCAGCAAACCACCCCTGCACCACGAACGCTCCCCTTTTCCTGCCCCATGCCCGAAGGATTCCCGGTGATTTCCGGGAAACCCGGCCGCGTCTTCTGTTTCATTCCTGGCGCAACAAGTTGGAACTGCACTCGAAGCGGGCCGAAGCCGGTCTGGCCGCTGCATCGCGAGGCCACACGACCAGCCAAGTGTAAACCTGCAACACCGAAGCCCGATGGGTGCCGCAGGCACGCCACCCCTGCTTGACTTAACCGCGTGGTGTGATATTCGGCGTGCAATCATCACGATGGGCATTGTTGTCATGAAAGTGCGAGCAAGTCAATACGATAGTGTGAATTGTGCGTACTATTGTTAAGCATAGACCGTTGCCGCCCGCCACAGCTCCGCGCACGGCCTCCTGCGCCGGCTTCGCGCGCCGCCTGCGCACGCTGGTCGTCAAGACCGGCAGTGTTTCCGCGCTGGCCCGCGCCGCGGGGACCTCGGGCGGCGCCATCCACAAGTGGCTCAAGGCCCAGAGCGAACCCAGCCGCGACCGGCTGATCGCGCTCGCGCGAGCCGGCAAGGTCTCGGTGCGATGGCTGGCGACAGGCGAGGGCGCGCAGGAAGAGGGCTTGCCCGAGGGCTATGCGATACCGCCGTGCGGGTGTGCGGAAGTCGCAGGCAAGTACGGCGCGAAACTGGGCGGCCGGCAAATCGTCGATACCCTTGCCTTCAAGCAGGAATGGGTGGAGCGGCGGCTCGGTCTCGAGCCGTCTGCGGTGCTGCTGGTGGAGGCGATGGGCGACGCGATGGCGCCGACCATCGAGGAGGGCAATTTGATTCTGGTCGATATCAGCGAGCCGCCCTTCAAGGACGACGGCGTTTACGTGATCGTGCGGGGCGACCGGCTGTCCGTGAGGCGTCTGAGCCGCAGACTGGACGGTACGATCGTGGCCAGCGCGGATAACCCGGCCTATAGCGCGGAAACCGTGCAGGCCGACTCGATCAAGCTGGTCGGCAGGGTGGTATGGCGGGGCGGAAGAATCTGATCGCTCAGGCGCCGGGCGGCGCCTGTCCGATAAGAGAGGGGGGAACGGGCTGCGGAACTTTCCACAGCCTGCTTGAGCGGATGGCTGCGCAGAAAGTCCAGCATCCGATCGTTCCAATTCCGGGGCCAGAACAGATGGTTCTTGAGGCCGCGCAACTCGTTTAGGAATCCAATCTCGCCACCGCCCATCGGATCGGTCCCGCACCGGGGGTCGCATCCGCCGGCCCGCTTGCCCGACTGGTCGATTACCACGTCTTCGAGCCGGCCCCCGATCGCGCGCAGCTTTTTCGCGAACGCGTCACCGTTGGGGCAGATACCGCCGATATCGCAGGCATTGCGCACGTGCATGATCGGCACCTGGGGATTGAAGAGTTGGATCTCGCCGGGGCCGGCGGCCGGGTGCGCCACCGGGGTTTGCTTGCAGAGATCGTCGAATGCGCCGAAGGGATCGGGCGCCGAGTAAACCGCCGCGGTGGCGACGACCGGGCGGCTAAGCGCGTACAGCATCGCCATCGCGGCCCCGTTCGACCATCCCATCAGGTAGACCCGCTTCCGATCGGCTTTGCCCGACGATATTTCCTGCTCGATGAAGTGATCGATCGTGGCGGCGTCCGCATTCTCGGCGCTGCTGACGCCTGACACCGTGACCGCGCCCGCCGGGTCCAGTTGGCGGTACCAGTTGTCCCATCCCAGCCCTTTGCCATCGAAGCCCGGGTAGAAGTGCGTGGTGTATCGGCCCTCGGGCGCCACCAGGATAAAGCCCGGATGCGGGCCGCCGAGGTTGGCCTGCGCGACGAGCTGCGGCAGGCCCGTGAACCGAATCGAATCGGCGTTGGCGATCGAGCCGTGCAGGAAGATCACCAGCGGAATCGGACTGTTCCGGCCGGCGGAGTCGGGAGCATAGCGGCATGCGTAGCGGTCCTCTGCGCCTGGATCCTTCCACGGCCCGAGCAATTGGCCGCCGAAGCAGCGAGGACCGAGGTCGGAAACCGCGTTGGCCCACGGACCGTGTTGCACTTCAGCCGGCGGATCGCCAAACGGACCGCATTTGGACTCGGCGGCAAGGGCGCCCGCCGCCGCGCATCGGGCGCAAAATACCAAAGCAGCCGCGGCCGCCATCAGTGCAGACGCGAGCAGACTGACGCGGAAGCGGCTGTGGCCCATCGCGCCGATCATCCCAGAACCGCCCCGGCAGATCATCCCCGCGCGGGCTTGGCTGCCTCTCGACATCAGCCGTGTTCGCGGCCTAGTGCCGCAATCACCGCGCCGGCACGACGCCTGACCGCGTCGTGCTCGCGGGCCAGGGCGGCGAGTCGCGCCGGATCGCGCGGACGGTCCAGCCGGTATCGGTCGGCATCGCGGACCAAAGCGTCGTAATCGTCGAGCAGTTCCATGAACGCGCGATATGATTGCCTGCCTCCCGCGCGGCGCTGTGTGATCTGCCCCCACGAGCGTGCCTTGCTGAGCGCATAGTAGAACTCGCCCATCTCCTCGGGGCTGATCTGGCGTCCGCCGACCTCGAAACCGGCCCGGCAGTAGTCCTCGAGCTTGTCGGCGAGCTCGGCGAGCAGCGCGGTGTTGGCTTGCAGCTCAGCGCGATAGTTGGAGGAGTAGCACGACGATGCCGGCAGCGCCGCGAGTGCCGCCATGAGCGCAAGCACAGGCCGGTAGTGAAGCCCGGCCCGCGCCGCGATCCGATGCGCAGGGAAAACCGTTCGACTCAGGAGAGCTGTTGTTTGAAGAAGCTGACCGTCTTGACCCAGGCCTCCTTGGCCGCGGCGGCATGATAGGAGGGGCGGTCGTCGCACATGAAGCCGTGATCGGCGTCGGCGTAGAGCACGACCTCGGCCGGTTTGCCCGCCTGCTTGAGTTGGTCGCGAAATTTGTCGACCTCGCCCAGCGGGATGAAGGCGTCTTTGCCGCCGAAGAAGGCGAGCACCGGCGCCTTGAGTCCGGCGACGTATTCGATCGGCGCCTTGGCACCCGGCTGGCGCGGCGATACCATCCCGCCGCCGTAGTACGGCGCGGTCGCCTTGACCTCCGGATTGCGGCACGCGGTCAAGAACGCGATGCGCCCGCCCATGCAGAATCCGACCGTTCCGAACCTCGGCGCGACTTCCTTCATCCCCTTGAGGTAGTCGATCGCCGCGCTCATATCGGCCACCACCTGGTCGTCGTTGATCGACCCCATCAGGCGGAACGCGCCGGGCAGATCATTGTATTGGACCACGTTGTTGGGCTGGCGGAAGTAGAGGTTGGGCGCCACTGCGACGAAACCGTCGGCGGCGAAGCGCTCCGTGATGCGCCGGATATGGTCGTTGAGCCCGAAGGCTTCCATCACGACCACCAGTCCCGGGTATGGGCCGACGCCGGCCGGTCGCGCGAGATGACACGGCATCGCCTCGCCGCCCGTTGGTACGGTCACGTCGCTCTTGACGATCTCCATTTGAGGCTTCCTCCTGGCCGCGGGATTGCGCGCGCGATCGGCTGGTCGGAGTTTTCGCACACAACGCGCCGACGCTCAAGCAGACTTGACCCGGCGCGGGCGGCGGCTCACCACGCGGCCACATCACCACGCGGCCACATCGGGATGCCCTGCGGCGGCTGCGGCGGGCGCGTATGATGGAGCATCGGCCGATGATTCCGCTTCGCGACAGCGCCCCCCGCCATCGCCTCACTCCCGTCAACACGGCGCTGATCGCGGCCAACCTGATCGTATTCGCCTACGAGGTCCAACTCGGTGCGGGTGCGGGTGCTTTGCTCAATGAGTTCGGTCTGGTGCCCGCTCGCCTGGCTCATCTTGGGATTGACGCAGCAGGCTTGGCTCCCCGGGCGGTCGCGACGCTCCTGACTTCCCTCTTCCTGCACGCCGGCTTGCTCCATGTCGCGGGCAATATGCTGTACCTCTATATTTTCGGTGCGGCGGTGGAGGAGCGACTCGGGGCGGTCCGTTACTTGTGGTTTTATCTCGGCGCGGGCGTGGCGGCGGGGCTGGCCACGATCTGGATGGCGCCCGCATCGCACGTGCCGGTGGTCGGTGCCAGCGGCGCGATCGCCGGCGTGCTCGGCGCCTACTTCATCTTTCATCCGCGCGGCCGGATTCTCACCATCTTGCCGCTATTCGCGTTCATCGAGGTGCCCGCCGCGCTCTACCTGCTGCTCTGGTTCGCGGTGCAGCTCTACGGCGGCCTCATGGCGCAGGCGCAAGCCGGGATGGAGGGCGGGGTGGCATGGTGGGCGCACGTCGGCGGATTTCTGTTTGGCGTCGCGGCCGGCCCGATGATCTCGCTGAGCCGCAGTCCGCGCCGATTGCGCTGAAAAGCCGAGCGAGCCTGTTGAACCATCGAAGTGTGTGGTCGTTGACTTTTCGCTGATTTTCCTAAAAACAGCCACTTTTTTCACAGTCGCATTGTCGATATCCTGGTGGATATCCTGTTTGCTTGATGCGCCGAGCAGGTCAGCTATTTCGGCCATCGAAGTGTGTGCTTGTTGACTTTTCGCTGATCTTCCTCTAAAAACGGCCCTTTTTTCACAGTCGCATTGTCGATATCCTGGTGGTAACCTGTTGGCTTGATGCGGCTATGAAGCTGCCCCCTTGGCAGAACTGCTCGTTCTTATAGGTTGCGCCCGTGGCGGCGGCGGCGGACGACATCCTGAGGCGTGTTCCTCCCCAGAACATTGAGGCCGAGCAGTCGGTGCTCGGTGCGATCCTGCTCCTGAACGAGGCCATTAACCAAGCACTCGAAATTCTGGTTCCCGAAGACTTTTACCGTGAGTCCCATCGCCAGATCTTCCGCGCGATGGCCGAGCTGACGGATAAGAACCAGCCGGTTGACGCCATCACCCTGACCGACGCGCTGCGCACCCGCGGCGCGCTGGAGGGCATCGGCGGCCCGGCCTACATCGCGGAGCTCGCGGCCTGCGTACCGACCGCCGCCAATGTCGCGCATTATGCCCGCATCGTGCGCGAGAAGTCGGTGCTGCGAGACCTCGCCACAATCGCTACCCAGATCGCCACCGCTGCCTACGAGGCGCCCGCCAACGTGGACGAGTTCCTCGATCAGGCGGAACATAGGGTCTTCGAGATCGCAGAACGGCGCATACGGCCTGTGTTCACGTCGATGAACGAAATGACGAAGGCCTCGATCGCAATGCTCGAGCGGCTCTATGAGCGTAAGGAGCTCGTGACCGGAGTGCCGACGGGCTACCTGGATCTCGACCGCATAACCGCCGGTTTGCAGCCAAGCGATCTGATTATCATCGCGGGCCGCCCGAGCATGGGAAAGACCGCGCTCGCGCTCAACATCGCGGCGTACGCGGCGATAGAGGCCGAGCCACAGGTTGGAGTCGCTTTCTTCTCACTCGAAATGTCCAAAGAACAGCTTGCCCTGCGCATGCTCTGCTCGGAGGCGCGCGTGGACCTCGCGAAGGCGCGTGTCGGTTACCTGAGCGACAACGACTTCCCGCGCCTGGTCCAGGCCGCGGCGCGGCTTTCCGAGGCGCCGATCTATATCGACGACAACTCGGACATTACGCCGATTCAGCTCAAGGCCAAGTGCCGGCGGCTCAAGCGCGAGCGCTCGGCCAACCTCGGGCTGGTGATCGTGGACTACCTGCAACTGATGCGACCGCCCCAAGCTCAGCCAGGCGCCTCACGTGCTACCGAAATTGCCGATATCTCCCGCTCGCTCAAGTCGCTCGCGAAGGAGCTGCACGCGCCGGTGATCGCGCTCTCGCAGCTTAATCGCCAGGTCGAGATGCGCCCCGATCGCCGCCCGCTGCTCGCCGACCTGCGCGAGTCGGGCGCGCTCGAGCAGGACGCCGACGTGATCGCATTTATCTATCGCGACGAGATGTACCATCGCGACAGCAAGGAGCCCGGCCTCGCCGAGGTAATCATCGCCAAGCAGCGCAACGGCCCCACCGACACCGCCAGGCTGACTTACCTGAAGGAGTTCACCCGCTTCGAGAACTACGCGCCCGAGAGCGAGTACTTCGAGGGTGCGGAGGGGTAGGGCGCGGTCCTCCCCGTTTTGCCGCGATTGCGGCCCGGCTACCTTGTGCGGTGGAGGGTGATCGGCAGGACCTTGGCGAACGCCGCAAAGTCGTTGTCGGTCGTGAAGATCGCCAGCTCTCTGCGGCAGGCCACGGCGCAGATCAGGAAGTCGACATTGGAACCCTGGATTCCACGAGCCCGGCAGCGATTGAAGAACGAGGCGGCTTCCTCATAGTCGGGCGTGGCGATCAGGAGGTCGGGAAACGCGCGCAGATTGTTTCTGAGCAAATTGAGCTGCTCTGTATTCCCGACTCCGGAGAGCAGCTCCTGCCGGATAGGGCCGATCATGACCGCGCGGCCTTCCCGGATGAGCTCGGCCAGCTCTCGCGTCCACGAATCGATATGCGGCTGCGCGCGCCGCAGGACCCGCGACCAGACCGAGGTATCGACCAGTACGTTCACGCCCGGCGGCGCTGTTTCTTGTAGTCGTAGGTCGGCTCGAAGTCGATCTTGCCGAACAGATCGATCACGCGGTTCTGCTTGCGTCGGCGGATGTACTCCTCGAGCGCCTCGGTGACCGTCGCCTTCTTGGTTCGATGCCCGCCTGCGCGGCGGGCCTCTTCCAGCAGCCGATCGTCAATTGCGAGATTGGTCGGCATGTGTAGAAGTCTACACATCACGGGATCCGGAAAGCAACCGCTTGGTGCGCCGCCTCCCGCTTTCAGGGCGCAATTGGCCGCGGGGGAAGGTGACGATGGGGTCCTGTGCAGGGCCGGCAGCCAACTCCGGCATACCTGCCCAACAGAGCGGGCGAGGGAGAAAAAGAACCGGCGCGGTTGATCGCGACTCTAGTCGCGATTCTCCTCCGAACTTTCGTCGGCGGATGGAGTCGGCTCCGGCGCGGCGGTTTCCGGGGACTCTGTCTGAGCCTCGGACGCCGGGACTTCTCTCGGCTCGGACGGCTCGGGCTCGGCCGCGGCGCGCAGCTCGGCGGTCCGCAACTCCTCAGCCGCGGCCTCGATATCGCGCAGCTCGCCGAGATCGGGGAGATGCTCCAGGTCCTTGAGGCCGAAGGTTTCCAGAAATTCATCCGTGGTGGCGTAGAGCATCGGGCGGCCCGGCGCCTCCTTGCGGCCGGCGATCCTGATGAAGCGCCGCTCGAGCAGCGTGTCGAGCACGGCGGCGCAATCGACGCCGCGGAACTGCTCGATCTCGGGGCGCGTGATCGGCTGGCGATAGGCGATTATCGCGAGCGTCTCGAGCATCGGACGCGTCAGTCGCGGCGGTTTGGAGGAGAGCAGCTTGCGGACGTAAGCGGCGTGCTCCTTTGGCGTGCGCAACTGGAAACCGCCCGCCACTTCCTCGAGCACGATGCCGCGCGTGCCAGCCGCGTACGCCGCCGCCATCTCGGCTATCGCCTTGCGGATGTCCTTCTGCGCGACGCCCTCGAGCACCGCCGCCAGGCGCGCCACCGGGACCGGCTCCCCCGCTGCGAACAGCAGGCTTTCAAGAATCGCTTTGAGGCGCTCTTCTTCCATCAGGCAACCTTCAACGGGCGAGGGCTGGGTGTGGGGTGCCGCGGCTCAAGTAGATCGGGCCGAAGCGCACCTCCTGCCAGGCGCGGACTTCGCCACGGCGCACCAGTTCGAGCAGGGCCAGGAAGGTCGCGATCATCAGCGAGCGGCTGGCCTGACCCTCGAATAGCTCCGTGAACTCGACTCGCTCGCGCGAGGCGAGCGCGCCGAGCACGCGCGGGATGCAACTCGCGACCGGGACATCAATGGCCTTGAGCTCGCGCGGCGCCTGCTCGGCGATGCGCTTGAGCACCGCGCTCATCGCCTCGACCAGATCGAAGACCGACACCTGGTACGGTCCCGACGGCTCGGCCGCAGACTCGGCGAGCTGCTCGCCGGGAGCGGCGAACACGTCGCGGCCCAGGATCGGACGGTCGCCGAGCTTGGCCGCCGCTTCGCGATAGCGTTGGTACTCCATCAGGCGCGCGACCAGGTCGCGTTTGAGCTCCTCGGCTTCCTCGTTCCCGGCCAGCTCGGGATGGGGCAGGAGCGAGAACGACTTGATCAGCAGCAGCGTCGCCGCCATCACCAGGTACTCGCCCGCAACATCGAGGTTGAGCGAGTCGAGCAGCTCGATGTAGGCCACGAACTGCTCGGTGATCACACTGGCAGCGACTTCGTACGGCTCGAGCTCGTTTTTCTTGAGCAGGTGGAGCAGCAGGTCGAGCGGGCCTTCGTAAACCGGCAGGCGGAACTTGAGCCCGCTTTCGATCTCGCGCGGCGCTTCCACCGACTACCTCCCGCGCTCCGCGGTGGCGGTTTTGTGGCTCACGATTTGTCTCCCGCGCGGTCTCTCGGAGCTGACGCGCAGCGTGCTAATCCTCCAAGGCCGTGCGCTGATGGGACCGTCGCTCACAACAAAGCTCGCGCGACCGTGTTGATTATCGGGTTGATTATCGAGCCGACCCAATTCGTATACAGGAGCAACAGCAGGATGAGAAAGCCGTAGGGCTCGAGCCGCGAGTAGGCGCGCGCCGCGGAGTAAGGCAGCAGGCTGGCGAGCACCCGTCCGCCGTCGAGCGGCAGCAGCGGAAAGAGGTTGAAGACCGCCAACACAACGTTGATTATCACCGACGCAAAGCCGGCCCTTGCCAGGAAAATCAGTATGAATCCGATCGACGGCGCCCACGGCGCTGCCGCGACTGCGGAGACCGCGCGAACCAACGCCGCGCTCGCAGCCGCCAGCGCCAGGTTCGTTAGCGGACCCGCGGCGGCCACGGCGGCCATCCCGGCCCGTCCGCCCCTCAGGCGGCGGAAATCGACCGGCACCGGCTTGGCGTAGCCGAATACCGGCAGGTGCATAAACAGAAGCATCGCGGGCAGCAGGATCGTCCCGATCGGATCGATGTGCGAGACCGGGTTGAGCGTCAGCCGCCCGGCCCGCGCCGCGGTGTCGTCGCCGAGCGAGCGCGCCACCATCCCATGCATCACCTCGTGCAGGATGATCGCGAAAATCGTCGGCAAGGCCCATACCGAGAGCTCGGCGATGAATGCTCCGGGGTTGTTCACTCGACTCCGACCTCCCGGGACCTGGCCCTGGCCAGCGTGGCTCGTGGATGGAACGTGCGATGGACCTTGCGCAGGTGGCTTTTCGAGAGATGGGTGTAAATCTGCGTGGTCGAGATGTCGGCATGGCCGAGCATCTCCTGCACCGCGCGCAAATCGGCGCCGCCCTCCAGAAGATGGGTCGCGAAGCAGTGTCTGAGCGTGTGTGGGCTGACCCAATCGAGTCGCGGGTCACCGGCGGTCCATCCCTTGAGCGCCTTGAAGAATCCCTGGCGCGTCATCGGCCTCTTAAGCCGGCTCAGGAACACGGCCGAGCTGGGCTTGGTCGGCGGCGCCGGCACGCGGGGCGCGCGTCCGTTCTCCCGGGGCGCGTTGCGCTTGGCGAGATAATCCTTAAGCGCGCGTGTGGCCGCCCTGCCGATCGGCACCAGGCGCTCCTTGTTGCCCTTGCCCATCACCACGATCACTCCGGCGGCCGGCTGGATCTGTTCGAGGCGGAGCCCGACCAGCTCCGAGACCCTGAGCCCGCATCCATAAGCCAGCTCGAGCATCGCGCGGTCGCGCAGGCCGCGAACGGTTGAGACATCGATAGCGCGCAGGAGCGTATCGACCCCGCTGCGGCTCAACGTGCGCGGCAAGGGCCGGGGATGCGGCCTGAGCTTGAGCGCAGCAGCCGGGTCACGTTCGAGAAAGCCGCGCTCGACCAGCTCGCGACCGAGGCCGCGAATGCTGGCGAGATGGCGGCGCTGGCTGGAGGCGGCCAATCCGCGCGTGGCAAGGCTCTCCAGGTAGGCCGATACCGTGGCAGTGGCGAGCGAATCGGGGCGCGCGCCCCGCCGGCGGCAGAAGTCCTGGAACTCGCGCAGGTCACGGGCGTAGGCCTCGAGCGAATTGCGCCCCAGTCCCCGCTCCACCGCCTGGCGCGCCAGGTGGCGGTCGATCGCCTCATCCCAGTCGGGCGCCTTCAAGCGTTTGGGCTCTCCCCCGTGGGATCCTCTGCGAGCTTTTCGACCAGGGTGTCGCGCAGCTCGCGCATCGGTTCGAGGTCGGTGAGCTTGTTGCCGTTGCGATCGCTCACGTAGAACACGTCGAGCGCCTGGTCGGCGTTGGTCGAAATCCGCGCCAGGTGAATCAGCAGGCCGAGCTTGAAGAGCGTGTGGGTGATCGCGAACAGCAGCCCGACGCGGTCCTGGGTGAATACGTCGACCACCGTGAACTGCTCGGAGGTGCGGTTATCGACGGTGACCTCGGTGGGCACGCGCCGGATGAACCTGCGTCCCGCGGTCTGCGTTACGTGGGCCTCGGTGACGAGTTGCTCGATATCCTGCTCGCCGCTCATCACGCGCTCCAGGTTGCGCTGCACGCGCTGCCATCGCTCCTCTTCCAGCGCCGTCCCGCCCGTGCCGTGCGAGACGCGGAACACGTCCATGATGATCCCGTCGGCGCGGGTGGTGATTCGCGCGGAGAGGATATTGAGGTAGTCGGCGGTGAGCACGCCGGCGATTTTCGAGAACAGTCCCGGCTGATCGCGGGTGACCACGATGAACTCGGTGAATTCGCGCTCCGGGAAGTGGCGATGGCGGCAGACGGTGAGCCGGTCGCCGAGCGCGCGCATCAGCTCGAAATGCATCGCGAAGTCGCTCTCCGGAGTGATCAGGAAGTAGCGGTCAGGCATCAGCTCGAGGAACTGCGCGACCGCGTCGATGGGCGCGCCGGCCTTGGCCAGTTCCTGGCGCAGCTCGGACTTGAGCAGCGCCAGGCGGCGGGCCGGGTCCACGGCCTCGCGATCGCCCTGCTCGAGCTGCTTGAGCGCGCGCATGTAGAGGTCGCTCAACAGCATGTCGCGCCAGTTGTTGTAGACGTTGGGCGCCACCGCGCGCATGTCGGCAAAGGTCAGCAGGTAGAGCGCCTTCAGGCGGTCGATCGAGCCAACCTCGCGCACGAAATCAACCACTATCTGCGGGTCGTCGATGTCCCCCTTCTGCGCGACCTGCGACATCAGCAGATGATGGTGAACCAGGAAGACCACCAACTCCGCCGATTCGGCGTCCAGGCCCAGCCGCCGGCAGACCTCGGCCGCGAGCCGGGCGCCGCGCTCGTGATGGTCGTGGCCGTGGCCCTTGCCGATGTCGTGCAGGACCAGGGCCAGGAACACCAGCGCGAGCGCGTCGAACTCGCGCGCGACTTCGGTGAGCAGCGGATTGGCGACTTTGAACTCGCCGGTGCGCAGGCGTTCGAGCTCGCGCACCGCGACCAGCGAGTGCCGGTCGACGGTATAGATGTGGTAGAGGTCGTGGAGCACGCGTGCGTAGAGATTGCCGAACTCGGGAATGATCGCACCCAGCACGCCCGCGCGATGCATCTCTTCGAGCGTCTCTGCGACCCGCGCCTTTGCGCCCAGGATATTCATCAACTCGGCGCCGGTGCGCGGATCGCGCCGGAAGTCGTCGTCGATTTGGGACAGGTTGTCGCGCACGAGCTGGTAGGCTCTGCCCGAGAGTCCGATGCCGTGCGCCTGGCAATCGGCGAATATCTTGAGCAGGTTGAGCGGGTCGCGCTTGAACAGCTCCGGATCCCCGATAGTCAGCAGGTGCTGCTGGATCATTACGCCCGGACGGATCTGGCGCGGCGCAATTCGGCGCAGGAAGCCGCCGCCTCCGGAGCCCTCGGTCACGCGCGCGATCAGACCTTCGGCGAAGCGCAGGATGATGCTGGCCTGCTGGTAGTACGTGCTCATCAAAGCCGCGGAGGCCGCCAGCCGGTCACTGCCGTCAAACCCGAGCATCGGGCCGATTCGCTCCTGGAACTCGAAGGTGAGCCGATCGCTGTGGTGGCCGCCGATGAAATGCAGCGAGTTGCGCACCCGCCAGAGAAAATCGCGCGCCCGGACCACCTCGGCGAGCTCGGCCTCGGTGATGATCGCGCGCTGGACCAGCTCTTCGAGCGAGCGGGTCTTGTACTTGACCTTGGCCAGCCACAGAGCGGTGTGCAGATCGCGCAGGCCGCCTTGGCCCTCCTTGATCTGCGGCTCGAGCAGGTAGACCGAATCGCCGTAATGGGCGTGGCGCTTGCGGCTTTCTTCGAGCTTGGCCTTGAAGAACTTGTCCTGGTTGCGGTTGAGCACCTCGGCGGGCAGGGCCTGTTCGAGTTCGCTCCAGAGCTTTTCGTCGCCGGCCAGGAAGCGCGCATCGATGATCGCGGTCTTCTCCTTGAGGTCGTTGGCCGCCATCCTGATGCACTCGCGCACGTTGCGCGTGGCCTGTCCCACCGTGAGTCCGGCGTCCCACAGCCCGTTCAGCATCACCTCGGCGACGATCTCGACGTAGGGACCCACCTTCCAGTCGTGCAGGAAGAGCAAATCGATGTCGGATTGCGGATTGAGCTCGCCGCGGCCGTAGCCGCCGCGCGCGACGATCGCCAGGCGCTGGTTGAGCCGCGGCATCCGCCGGGCGTGCTCGTCTTCAGCGTAGCGGAACAGGGCGCGTATCAGGTGGTCGAGCGCGACGGTGAACTCGCGCACCAGCTCGGTCCCGCTCATGCCCTTGAGATGGCGCTCGTAAAGCTCGGCGCGGACTGATTCGAGGTAGTTGCGCGAGACTATGCCGGGGGTGCGCGTCGAGCGAAACGCGCCGAGCAGGGCGACCTCGCCCCGCGGGGCGGGCGCGGCGCTGCGCTCGGCGACCCTTGGGCTGCGCAGCGTGGTTCCGCTCACAGGTTGCCCACCGCCAGATCGGCGTTGAGGTAGTGGACCACGGCGGCGGCGATTCCGTCCGCCAGGCGCGCCTGGTAGGCCGGCGAGGCCAGGCGGGTGGCCTCGATCCGGTTGGAAAGGAACCCGCACTCGACCAGCACCGCCGGCATATGCGCGCCGACCAGCACGTAGAACGGCCCCCGCCGGGCGCCCATCGGTCTGACTCCGAGGCCGAAAGCGTTGTCCAATTCCGTCACGGTTTGCGTTTCGATCATCCGCGCCAGCGAGGCCGATTCGGCGGCCTTATAGTTTTGACGCAGATCGCTGAGGATGTAGTTTAGGTTGGCTCTGCGCTGCGCGCCATAGCCACCGCTGCCGCCGTTTTCCATCCGCGCCAGGCGAATCGTCGCGCGGTCGGTGGTGTTGTTCAGATAGTAGACTTCGATTCCGCTGGTATCCGGATTTGGGCTCGAATTGAGGTGGATCGAGATGAACAGGTCGGCGTCGGCGCGGTTGGCAATGCGCGTGCGCTCCGGCAGGCTCAGAAATTCGTCCGCGTCGCGGGTAAGCTCGACGCCGACTCCGCGCTCGGCCAGCGCCGATGCCAGCCGGCGCGAGATCTGAAGGGCGAGCCCCTTCTCACGGAGATGGTCGGCGGAGTCCTCGGTGCCCGGGTCATGCCCGCCGTGACCGGGATCGATCACGACCCGCGGCCGTCCTGATGCGCGCTGGTCGCGATCGGTTGCAGCCGGTGGCGGGGAGGTTTCGGCGCTGGCCGGAAGTATCGGCCCGGAGGCGGCCGGCGGCTCGGCGCGAGTTGCGACCGGATGCGGTTTAAGGGCGGACGTGTTCTGGAGCGCCTCGTCGGCGCGGGGTTCCGGGCGGCGCACGATTAGCGGCGCGGCGATATCGGGGACTTCGCCGGCCGGCGCCAAGCGGACCAGGAGCTCGCCCGGAATCCGCCCCATCGCATAGTCGGTCTTGCCGATCACCTCGATCACGAGCCGGGAGCGCGCGCCGCCCCCGTCGATCGCGCGCAGGGTCGAGAGCGGTGGGGTTTCGGCGCCGAACAGCGGGCGCGGCGGTATTTCGATCCGGGTGCGTTCGAGGTCGATCCAGAGCTGGTTGCCGTGACGGCTCAGGTTGAGCCGCGGGGCGCCGCTAAGCGCGAAGTGAATCTCGAGCGTCTTGCCATGCCGCTCCGCATGCACCGCGCTGATCACGGCCTCGCGCGCGGCCAGGGCGGGTGTTGCGACGATCGTTGCGGCGAGCGCCGCTATCGCCGCCGCCCGGCCACCCATCCTCAAGCTCCGCGCCTCAAGCTCCGCACCATCATCGCCGCCGCCGCACCGCAAGAAGCTAACTTTCGCCCTTGAGCCGGCCGGTGAGCTTGGCCAGGACTCCGAGCGCTTCGATCGGCGTGAGCCGGTCGACGTCGAGCATCTTAAGCTCGTCGATCACGCGGCGCTCGTCGGGTGCGAATAGTGCCATCTGCCGGGCGCCGGCGCGTTCGGGCGCCCGCGCCAGCCGCGGCATCCCGGCCTCGTCGAGTTCGCCTTGTTCAAGATTGGTCAGGATTTGGCGCGCGCGCGCGACCACGCTCGGCGGCAAACCCGCCAGACGCGCCACCTCGATGCCGTAGCTGCGGCTTGCGGCGCCTTCGATCACGCGCCTCAGGAACAGCACCTCGCCGCCCCACTCCCGCACCGCCATGCAGAGATTCTTAACGCGGGAGCGCTCGCGCGCAAGGTCGGTCAGCTCGTGGAAATGGGTCGCGAACAGCACCTTGGCGCGGGTCGCGTCGTGCAGGTACTCTGCCACCGCCCACGCGATTGCCAGCCCGTCGAAGGTGCTGGTGCCGCGGCCGACTTCGTCGAGCAGGAGCAGACTTCGCGGGCCGAGGTCGGCGAGCAGGCGGGCCGTCTCGCGCATCTCGACCATGAAGGTGGACTCGCCGCGACGCAGCTCGTCGCGCGCGCCGATGCGGGTCAACACGCGGTCCACGATCGAGAGCCGCGCCTCGGTGGCCGGAACGAAACCCCCCATCTGCGCCATGATCACGATCAGCGCGACCTGGCGCAGGTAGGTGGATTTGCCCGCCATGTTGGGGCCAGTGATCAGGAGGAGCTGGCGAGTCTCCGGATCGACCTCGAGATCGTTGGGCACGAACTCACCGCGCTTCATCCCGGACTCGAGCACCGGATGGCGCCCGTCGTGCACGAACAGCCGCACGCCGGTGTCGATCGAGGGGCGCACGTAGCCGCGCCGGCGCGCGACCTTGGCCAGGGAGATGAGCGCGTCGAGCTCGCCGACCGCGGCGGCGGTCGCCTGGATCGCGGCGCATCGCGCGTTCAGCTCGCGCAGCGTCCGCGTGAAGAGCTGGAGCTCCAGCTCCTTGAGTCCCGACTCCGCGCCGAGAATTTTGCGTTCCAGTTCCTTGAGCTCGGCGGTGGTGAAGCGCTCGGCCGACACGAGGGTCTGTTTGCGTTCGTAGTCGGCGGGAACGCGGTCGAGATGGGGTTTGGTGACTTCGATGTAGTAGCCGAAGACCCGGTTGTAGCGGACCTTGAGCGAAGGGATGCGGCTGCGCGCGCGCTCGCGCGCCTCGATTTGCGCGATCAGGCTGCGCGCGCCGCCGGCCAGCGAGCGCAACTCGTCCACCGAAGCGTCGAAGCCGGCGCGGATCACGCCGCCGTCGCGGGCGTTGAGCGGTGGCTCGTCGGTGAGGGCCGCGGCGATCCGCGCGGCCAGATCGGCCTGCGCGTCGAGCTGCGCCGCCAGCTCCCGGGTAAGGCGGCTGCGCGAACCTTTGAGCGCGTCCTTGAGCATGCCCACCGCGCCGAGCGCATCCGCGAGCCTGAGACAGTCGCGCGGCGATGCGCGCATCGCGCCGATTCGTCCAGCCAGACGCTCGAGGTCGCCGATCCGCCGCATCGCGGCTTCGATCTCCCCGCCCAGGTCGGCGTCGAATAGCTCCTCGACCGCGTCGTGACGCGCCGCGATGGCGGCCGGGTCGAGCAGCGGATAGAGAATCCAATGGTTCAGCGTGCGCGAACCGATCGCGGTCGCGGATTCATCGAGCACCCAGAGCAGCGAGCCCTTTCTGGCGCCGTCGCTGGAAATCACCAGCTCTAGGTGGCGGCGGCTGGTCTCGTCCACCATCATGTACTCGGCGGCGCGATAGAGGCGGGGAGGCTTGAGATGGCCCAGCTCGCGGCCGAAGGTCTGCTCGAGGTAGAGCAGCGCCGCGCCGGCGGCGGCGGCGAGCGACGGCGACGCCGCGGCCAGCTCGTCGGCTTCGGCGGCGAAGCGGCGCGAGAGCGCCGCGGGCCCGCCCTCGACCATCGCGGCGTCCAGCGCGGTGACGGGGTATCCCAGGGGGTTGAGCAATGCGGCGAGATCGCGCTCGCCGCGCGCCATGATAATTTCGCGCGGGGCCAGCCGCGCGATCTCCTCGCACACGCCGGCGGCGCCGGCGATGCGCGATGCCACGAACTCGCCGGTCGAGACGTCGAGCGCCGCCAACGCGTAGCCGTCCGGGTCGAAGGCGATCGAGCACAGGAAGCTCTTCTCGCCCGCGGCGAGCACAGTTTCCTCGCCGACCGTGCCGGGAGTGATCACGCGCACGATCTCGCGCGCCATCAGTCCCTTGCCGGTACCGTCGGCGGCCGCCTGCTCGCAGATCGCGACTTTCATCCCGGCCTTGAGCAGCTTGGCGATATAGGGCTCGGCGGAATGATAGGGCACGCCGCACAGCGGCACGCCGTCCTTGGAGCGCGAGGTAAGCTGGATATCGAGGATGCGCGCGCCCAGCTCGGCGTCCTCGAAGAACATCTCGTAGAAGTCGCCGAGGCGGAAGAACAGGATCGCGTCGGGCACGCTTTGCTTGACGCGCAGGTATTGCGCTATCAGCGGTGTACTCTTGACCGGCACACGGCAAGCATAGCGCGTTTTGCGGCGCCCTTTTAGGCAAGCCGCCCGGCTTTGCTCGCGGGCCGAGGATCTACCGGATTGCGGGTCGATCACAGCGGCTGGCCGCGCCTGCCATAAAGGCGCCGACCGCTAAAGATGTCACCTATGTACTGAACGACTGCTACTTTGCGGGAACTCTTGAGTTCGCGCTATTCTTGGTAGGTGATCTGTACCCTCGGCTTGAGGTCTGGCCGAAGACCGGCATCCCTCAGAAACTTGGCTACGGCACGCTTAACAATTTCACCTTTGGTGAGTCCCTGGTCCAACGCGAAGCAACTCAAATTCTCGTCAAGCTGCTCTGGAAGCACGACGGTCAAGCGCCGCTGTGCAATGGAGTAGTTTGGCTCCGCGCCGTTCGGTGGCGCTGCCATCTTCGTGCTCTCGCCGCCGCTTAATGGCTTTACGCTCTTCGTGTTCTTCACTTTGTCATCTCCTTCTTATTGTAGACTTTCACTACACCCGCCACAAGATCTAACACATTTTCGCGGGATCACAAAGGTTCTTAAGCGGCTGGCAATGCCCAAGCTCGTCGGTGTCGAAGGCCATGCCTGTCCAGCTCGGCCCCGATGGGCGACGTACGCGGGAAGCCGGTTACGCCGGTTCAAGTCGACGTTGGCCCAAAAAAAGCAGAATTCGCGGACGCCAGGCGAGAACCAGACTAGGTCGACCGATCGAACCCAGGCAAAAACGCGCGCCACTGCATACCCCTTAAGCGTCAAGCGTCGCTAAAGCCATCTCAGCCAGCCCTGCCCCCGCCCTCGTAGACGCTCTGTCTCAGCGACTCCGGTGAGCGAGCGTTCCACGCGCATCGTCCCCAAGGAGCTCTTCTTACCCGTCTTTCCTTTGACCTGTGTCGAGTCTGGATGCGCGCGTCGCGATTCTAGCGCTTATCCTTCCTCTCCCGAAATATGAGACGCTGTGCGTACCTGTCGGTTGAGCAGGGCCGCCCGCGCCTGCGACCTGCGCCAAGTCCCGGTGCCAAAGCAGAACCTTCTCTAGCAACCGCGGAACAAACAAGTCATCAGGTTATCCTATCAGGACGAGGTCGTCAACACACTGCTGCGCCATCACATTTGTGTGTCATATTCAAAATGCGACGTTGTGAACTTGCGTCGACTTTGCACGCGGGCTAAGATTTTCGAGCAGGAGGAGGTGGTGACGGGGCCGATCACTCGGAAGGAGAAGAGCTGCGATGGACGCATCGACTAACAAGCGCTTGGACAACAACTCCGCGACTGTCCCCATGCTGGAGAAGCTCGAAGAGCTCACAAAAAGAGAGCGAGAACTATCGGCTGATCGCGCGGAGTTGGCGGCGGTTCACGGAGTGCCCCTGCCGACCGATGGTACACTGTTTTCCTACCCACCTATCGAGCATCGCAGACGGCGCTATCACGCCGGTCGCGTCGTGGGATTGAGTTTCGGCACGCTGGTATTCGCCGCCGTTACTACTTGGGCCGTGAATCTAGAGGATTGGCCAGCTCTGCTCGTGTTTTTCCTGGCCGCCCTCACGGTAGGGTTCGGGATCGGCCAGGTAGCCGACATTTTCATTTTTGCGCGCACCCACGCCGGACCTGAAATGCCGGAAGCCGAAGCGAGGGTCAACGAAATTGTATTGGCTAGCAGCGTCCTAGTGTGCATCGGCTTTGCCGTCCTGCTGTGTCTACGCTTCCTACCTGAGAATTGGGTCGCGACCTCCTTGGCGTTCGTTGCACTTGAGGCAGGAGGTTTCGGCCTGGCCGGGGCATGCAAAGGGGGCGAAGCGATCGTGGGATGGTTGCGCGATAACCAAGCTGATTCAGAACGCATCTGCCAGGAGATCGAAAAGCTCAAGGCGAAGCTGCGGCGGTGCGGATACGAGTTTGACGCGCCAATGAGGCGCTTACGTGAGGAGGGTCATCAGGACACCCTAGGAGGCAAATATGCAGACGGGGGTGACAGGGCGCCACGGAAAACCGACGAGCCGACGTCCCGCAATGATTCTGCTCGGGATACTGACGGCGATGGCCGCCTCAACGGCGGTGGCGACGGAGCCACCACGGAAGGTGCGCATCGTGATTCAGTCAACGTGCACGATTAAATCCGAGTGCGGCCGAATCGTTGAGCAACTGGCAAAGGACCTGGAACAAATTGCGCCGCCGCTTGAAGGCGTCGAGTTGCGCGAACTCGTAGGTTCGAGTTCGGTGGCAACCTACGAGTTCGGTCCTCCGCCGTCGGCTCAATTCGATCCTTCAAGCGTGAAGCTAGCCGGGCTCGAGAGGTTTCTGAAGATCGCCAAGGGCGCAGCGATAGAGCGTGCGCGGGTCAAGTTCGAGGCCGACCAGAAGGCTCAGCAAGATAAGTATCGAGAAACAGTTCACGCGCAGCTGGCCGCCTTGGTTGAAGCCGCTACCAAACCCACACGATCATCTACGTGCCACAGCTTAGGCAGCCTCGCAACGGTTCTGCGCGACGAGCCTCCTCCGCTGGGAGTGGCCATCATAGACGGCCACTTCTGCCGTGGTGAGAACGTCGTGGTAGAGCCCGGAGACGACGACCACAAGATCGTGTTCGTATTCACGGCTTCGGACGCCGTGCAGCCTGGCGAACGCTTGATCACTTCAGCCGCAGCGAAAAAGCGCCTGCAAAAGCTCTTTCCAGAGGCCTTCCTGCTGAACTTTCTTCAGCTCAACGCGTTGCGGATCGTGATTCACGGTGGTAACAGTGAGAGCTCGGTGACCGTCTCCGCTACGTCTCCGAAACCCAAGCGGAGGACCCCCGTACAAGCTACGCCAGAAGAACAGAGGGTGGCAGGCACAGAGCATCCGCCTACTTCCATCGATCCCATCGACTCAGGCGGAGCGCTCCACGGAGAACGCTTGGAGCATGTGGAAGGAGACCACGGGCACGCCAAGGGATCCAACTGGTGTCCGGCCTGGATTGATCTGATCAAGATTCGCCACTTTCATCAGGGCGAGAAGCTCAGGATTAAGGTTGAGGGTGGGGCAACAAGGGTACTTGTGCGCCTGCTCCCCGAACCTGCGCAGCCCGACACAGACGCTGGCATCGACGGCGACGTCGTCGACGCCTCGAGCGGCGTAATCGATGTTACCCTACGGTCTGATCATCCACGCGTGAAACAAATATCTATTCACGGTTGCAAAGAAGCTTGGGGTCAATCGTTGGCAGAAGATAATGGTCCGGTCGAACGAATAAGCGTCGATCAAGTTTCCCGGTGAGGAGCACAAGATAAGTCGACGCGCCCTATAGGCTCAGGTATCGCCGGTTCTTTGCCGTCGCCCGTTCTCGCCTCGCAACGGCGTGGCGAGTGCGCCAGATCGGGGCGAGAGAAACGGCACTTATCTCGGTGTCAAAGGACCTGCCATGGCGGGAGCGGTTTTGCAGATTGTTAACTTCGCGGCCTCGCTTGTTGGTCTGGGACAAACTGTCGTGCGCTGCTGGCGCACGGGACAGAAGTTCATTATTCTTCCAGTCATATTTGTAATTCTTGTCGTCAGTACGGGCGTCGTGGTTGGGGAAACTCTGTCGCGCCTAAGGCGCGTGCATCTGATAGCCAACGACGCGCTGCATGAATTGCGAAAGGCACGGCCTCACCAAACATTCGAAGGACTGTTCAGAAGCCTACCTACGAAAGACCAAGACCGCACTCTGGTCAACGAGGCTATTGATGTCCTGCTTGATGACGGGATTATCAAGGAGGAAGCCGAGCCTGTTCGAGATTCCGATGGCAGGTCGTATCTCACCCTAATGTATTTTATACGCGAGAGCGGCTGAGGACGACTGCCATGCGGATCTGCGACTTGGAAGGCGAGAAGTGCAGTCGCCCACGCGGTCATTAAGGCCGGAGCTTCCTAGCTGGGCGTGATTTCGAGGCTGCTGAAGAAGAAACCGATCTCGAAGCGCGCGGTCTCGGGCGCATCCGAGCCGTGCACAGAGTTCTGCTCGAACGTCGAGCCCGAACTCTTTGCGTATGGTGCCCGGGGTGGCCTTGGCGGGATCCGTTGCGCCCATCAACTCGCCCCATCGTGCGATCGCCCCGTCGCCTTCAAGCACCGCGATCACCACCGGCCCCGACGACATGCACTCGCAGAGCGAGCCGTAGAATGGGCGCGCCTTGTGAACCTCGTAGAACAGCTCGGCCTGCCGCCGCGTCAGATGCATCAGCTTGAGCCCGCACAGCCCGAGCCCCGCCGCCTTGATGCGCTTGAGGATGTCGCCGACCAGCCCGCGCTTGACCGCGTCGGGCTTGATTATCGCCAGGGTTCTTTCCATGGGGCTTTGCCGTGAACCCGGTTCGGGTGCTCGCCGCTTCTTTCTCTCCTGCTCACCTCTCCCTTAGGCGGGAGAGGTCGGCCGCATGTTTTGCGGCCGGGTGAGGGTCCGCCAAGTGTTCCGCTATCGCGTCGAGTACCCCTTCGAGATCGTCCATCACATCGCTGTTCCAAAAGCGCAAGACGCAAAAGCCCTGCAAGTTGAACCATGCGGTTCGCGTTTGGTCGCGCGGGCTTTCGAGATGCTGGCTGCCGTCCACCTCTACCACCAAGCGATGCTCCAGGCAGCAGAAGTCCGCGATGTAGCGGCCGAACGAGAGTTGGCGGCGGAATTTCGCATCCAGCAGGCGTCGGTTTCTCAAGCACCCCCAGAGTTTACTTTCCGCTTCGGTCTGCTCGCGCCTAAGGCGGCGGGCATCCTGCTTCCACTGATCGGGTTGCCGCCGCTTGTGGACCTCTGTCGGACCCTCACCCGGCGCCGCAGCGGCGCCGACCTCTCCCGACTTAGGGAGAGGTGCACTCATAGCTCGGCGCGCGCGTATCATCCCGCGGCTAGCAGGCTGTTGATGCAGCAGAATACATTTCGAACCGAAGCCTTTCTCAACCTAGCAGGCTGCGGAACAAGTTTCTGCAGCCTGCTCGCTCTCTTGCTTCGGCTCCGCTCAGGACATGGTTATCTTCCCCTGGTCCCTTTGTTTTTTCCTGTGTAGGGAAGCGAGGGCGAAGAGCTTGCGGAGCGCAGTTCCTGTGGTAGGTTGATGAAGGATGGATTGAGGGGTCGGCGAGGCGGAAGGGCGTAGTAGCCCTATCTCATCTACAGAAACCACCACCACCGGTTGCTCCTGCCTTATGGGGCGCCCTCGTCTTTCTCCGGCACGGCGCGAGTTGCAGAGCGCCAAAGCAGCTCGGGGAGACAAGCGCGGTGTTATCCAAGGCGCTGAAGGAAGCCGTAACCCAGGCAGTCAAGCCTGCTCCTGTGCCCGAGGAGGGCAAGCTGGAGGTGCGCCCAATCGGGAGCACGGAGGGGCTCAAGGAGCTGGCCGCGCTACATCGCAGGACTTGGGGCCAGCTCAACGTGCAGGAAAAGCAGGTCCATATGCTGCTCTGGCCCGCCGCGATTCATTTCGGTCTTTACTGGATGCGCCCGGGAGAGTCGCGACGCCGGCCGCCGCTGATCGGCGCGTTCTGGGCGCGAGGCCTTTGCGACGCGCCGCTGACGCTCGGTCATCTCTATCCGCCGGCGCTGTTCAAGGGATTGAACGCCGACGAGGTGTTCGAATTCGGCGGAATGGTGATCGATCCCACGCTGCAACATCGCGGACTGGTGCGCACGATCTCCGACACCGCGCGACTGTTTTTGTTTTCGCGCCGGCCCAAACTGATCATCACCAACCCGGTCGAGCCGCTCTATCCATTCTACAAGAGCATGGGACTCAAGAGCGTGGGCGACCGGCCGATCGAGCATCCGCACGCCTTCAACGTCAAGGTCTGGCTGATGTACGGACGTTGGGACCAGTTATCCAGGCCCTTCTTCATGTAGACGCGTGGGCGGGGTCGCGCGGATGGCGTTTGTATGCGCGGCGCAAACGGAGCAACTGTTAATCGCAAGCCCTGCGCTCGACGGGGAGACGGCGCGAAGTGAACAGCCCGCAAGACGAACGAGATTTGCTCAATGGACCGGCTCGTCACTTGGCCGCTTGGTTCTCCATACCGCCCCTGCACTCGCTAGCCACCGCAGGTCAAGCCCACTTGCTCGACCTCTTCCTCATCCTCGCGCTCATTGTTGTCCTGCTGGTCGCGGTTCGGCGCCGCTCACGCCCGTCCGTCTCGCCGGGAGATTCTACGGCTCGCTCCAGACTGACAGTCGGCGAAGAGCGGATGAAGGCGATTCTGGACTCCGCTACCGACGCGATAATTACCGTGGACCAATCGGGGCGCATCACGGTCTTTAGTCGAGGCGCGGAGCGGATATTCCGATGTCGGGCCGCGGACGCTATCGGTCAGCCGATCGACAAATTCATCCCCGAGCGGTGGCGTTCAGCGCACCGCCGGCACATCCAGGCTTTCGGCGAGACCGGCGTTGGTGGCCGTCAGATGAGCGGCGAGCGCATACTCACGGCGCTGCGCGCCGACGGCGAAGAGTTCCCGGCGGACGCTCAGATCTCCCAGAGCGGGGCGGGCGCCGACAAGCTCTACACTGTTATTCTGCGGGACGTTACAGACCGCAAGCGCCTGGAGCGGGAGCGCGAGGAGCTGATCAGAGCATCTAAAGCGGCGGCGGAAGAGGCGGAGCACGCCAATCGCGTCAAGGACGAGTTCCTGGCCACCGTCTCCCACGAGCTTCGCGCGCCGCTCACGACGATTCTCTCCTGGTCGCGAATGCTTCGAACAGAGAAGCTTGACCAGGCGACGACCCAGAAGGCGCTCGCGGCCGTGGAAAGGGCGGCGCACTCGCAAGCTCAGCTTATCGAGGACCTGCTGGATCTCTCGCGTATCATTGCCGGCGGGGTGCGTCTGGACGTGCGCCGCATCGACCCGGCCACCGTCATCGACGCCGCGATCGAATCGCCGCGCCAGCCCGGTCTCCGGCGATCAGGAGCGTCTGCAACAAATCGTCTGGAACCTGCTCTCGAACGCCATCAAGTTCACCCCCAAGGGCGGACGGGTGAATGTCGTGCTGCAGCGCGCCAATTCGCAACTGCAGATCATCGTGCGAGACACTGGCAAGGGTATCTCGCCCGAGTTTCTTCCCCACGTTTTCGAGCGCTTTCGCCAAGATGATACCGGCACAACGCGGAGGTACGGTGGCCTCGGACTCGGCCTGGCCATCGTCCGCCATCTCGTCGAGCTACACGGGGGAACGGTGTCGTGCGAAAGCGCCGGAGCAGGCGAGGGCGCGGTCTTCACCGTGACGCTGCCGCTCGCTCCAATCCAGATCGCCCGTCCAGACCTAGTCCACCCCTTGGCGGGTGAGAAGCGTCGGGTTAGAGCGAAAGCGAGGCTCGACGGCCTTCGTGTGCTGCTGGTCGATGACGAGCGCGACACGCTGGAGACTCTCGCCTTCGTCCTCACCGACGCGGGTGCCGACGTTCAAACTTGCAACTCGGCGAAGGCAGCGCTGGAAATCTTGAAGAGCTGGAACCCCGCGGTGCTGGTGTCGGACATCGGGATGCCCGAGGAGGACGGTTACGAGCTAATCCGAAAGGTTCGCTCACTTCCGGCCGAGCAGGGCGGAAGGATTCCTGCGCTCGCACTCACGGCTTACGCGCGGGTCGAGGACCGCATGAGGGTGCTCTCCGCCGGCTTTCAGATGCACGTGCCAAAGCCCATCCAGCCGGATGAACTGATTACGGTCGTCTCGAGCATATCAGGAGTCTCGATCAAGGACTGACTTCTGGTTGTTCCCTTTGGGCGCATCCGGATCGGTCGGAAGTAGCCCAAGCCTTCCAACCGCGAGGTATAAGTAAATCTGTCGCGGAACGCTTGTTGCTCTACTAGCTGAACCTGAGATAGGTTGGCGGGCAAGGGAGTCATCCTGTCCCTCTCGTGGGTTTGCGACTCGCAGTTGCGCATGTACGACGGCTAGACACGATGTCGCTTCTAAGAGCTTGGCCCTTCAAGGGAATTTTCCACAGCTCGTCCACCGGCCTGTGCAAACTAGACCGTACGCAAGGTGCTTTTCGGGTTAGAATGTGTTGCACTCTGGCATCGTCTAAGCTAATGGAGGCAGCGTGATGGAGATGGGACTCGCTAGGTTGCTGGGGGAGGTTAGGGTGGTTGGCGAGTTCGTCGCGTTTGCCGGTGACGCGCTGGTAAACGGTTCTTCGGTTTCTGCGCAGGGCGAAAAGGCGGTCCTGCTGATTCCGGGCTTTATGGCCGGGGATATGACCTTGTACCCGATAGCGGGCCGCCTGCGTGCGTCCGGCTACCAAACCTTCTTTGCCGGCATATGGGTCAACGCCGACTGTCCGATCAGCACCCTGGGCAGACTCGAGCGAAGTTTGCGCGTGGCGGCGCGAGCCACCGGCGCTAAGGTAGCAGTAGTCGGGCACAGTTTAGGCGGCATCTACGCGCGCGAGTTGGCCCGGCGCTTCCCCGACTTGGTCGAGCGGATCGTGATGCTCGGCTCGCCGATCCGGCACCCAGTGGAAAACTCGAATCGCCCGATCAGGTTGCTGGCCTCGGCCGTTAGTTTAGCCCATCGACGCTGTATCACCTCGCTTGGAGCGCGCTGCGAGATCTGCGGCTTTGACGTCCCGCGTACGCCGCCTCCGGTTCCGGAGACGATCATCTATTCCAAGAGCGACGGCGTCGTGCGCTGGGAAGCCTGCATAGAGAGCGGCCCCGAAATCGAGGCGGTAGAGGTCAGCTCCAGCCATTGCGGTATGGCAATGAGCCTCGAGGTATGGAAGATCATCACGTCGCGGCTCGATGGGTCCGCTCACTCGGCTGAGCGGATCCACAAGCCCGCAGCACACCCTGTCGGCGTCAGACGCCGAATCCAGCGCCTGATGCCCTCGTACCTGAAGCTGGTCAAACCGTCGGCGGCTTAACCCCCAGGCCGCCACTTTCAATCAGGCCGCGGTTTTTGGCGATGCGCCCTGCGCTTCCCGTCGCTGCTGGCGGGCGTCGCCGTCCGATGCGGTCTTGGCGGCCTCGCGCTTCTCGGCGCGCTCGCCCAGCCGCTCGGCGATCCGGGTGCCGAGGCCGAGCACGGCGTCAGTGGTGGTCGGGAATAGCGAGGCGATCTTCTCCGCTATCGCCGCGCCGGGCGGTATGGCGACCTCGGGCAATCCGAGGGTGGCGGCTGCGAGCACGCCCCATGTTACCCATCTCACCGGCATCGCGAACATCGGGATGGCGCGCAGGGTCTTGCTGTCGCGCGCCTTCTGCGTCATCGGCGTATCGATCGTGCCGGGCATGACCAGCGAGGTCCACACCCCGGTATTGAACAACTCGACGCGCAGCGCCTCGGTAAGCCCGACCAGCGCGAACTTGCTCGCGCTGTAGCCGCCGAGTGGGCTGATCCCGCGCCGGCCTGCGAGCGAGGCGATGTTGATGATCCTGCCGCTGCGGCGTTGCTTCATCCCGGGCAGCACGGCCTGGATCGCGTGCATCGCGCCGTACAGGTTCACCGCCATCATCCGCTCGAGGTCCTCGGGGCGCAGCTCCTCGACCTTGCCGGGAATCAGCAGCCCGGCGCAGTTGACCAGGATGTCGACGCCGCCGAAGGAGGTTTGCACTTGCTCGACCGCGGCTTGCACCTCGGCGCGGCGAGTGACGTCGCACTCCACCGGCATCGCGCGCCCGCCCGAGCCGCTGATGCGCTCGGCGAGCTCCTCGAGCTTGTTCTTGCGCCTCGCCAGCAGGCCGACCTGCGCGCCGCGCTCGGCAAAGGCGAGCGCTACGTCGTGGCCGATGCCGCTGGAGGCACCGGTCACGACTACCGAGCGATCGCGAAAGTACCCTCCGCGCCTTGACGAATTACCGTTGTTGGACTCATTCATGGTCGCTACCTCATTGCCCTGTCACGTGCGCAGTTACCGGCCTGACGGGGGCTACGGAATCAATTGACGCGGCGCGGCTGGACCCCGGCGGGAAGCCGGCTTGGGATTACCAGAACATCCATCTGCGCGCGCGCAGGTTCCTGTCCAGCCCCTCCTGGATCCGCATCCGCACCCGCTGGGTGAGCTGTTGCACGACCAGCGTGTCGAGCGCGGCCTCGGGTCCATAGCCGGAAAGATCGATCGGTTCGCAGAACTCGATCCGCCATTTGACCGGGAGCGGCAGCAGGTTCAGCAGGACCGGGAAGGTGTCGACGCGCTCCACCGGCAGCAGGCGGTTGACCAACCTGGCGAGCAAGCGCGAGTCCCCCAACGAGAAGTGCAGGTCCTCGCCGCCCACCACCGCGACCGGGATGATCGGCGTGCGGGTCATCATCGCCAGTTGCATAAAGCCGCCGCGCCCGAAACGCTGCACGCGGTAGCGGCGATCGCTGGGCTTCAGAAATCCCTTGGTGCTCTCGGGGAACACACCCACCAGCCGGTCGTGTTCGAGCAGGCGCACAAAGTCCTCACGGCAGGCCAGCGCCGAGCCCTTCTTGCGGGTGTCGTAGGACAGGAAGGGATAGTCGTAGAAGAACTCGGTTGAGACGTAGCGCACCATCCGGGGACGCGGATGCTCGTGGTGAATCGCGGCCGAGATCATCACCGAGTCCCACGCGTAGGAACCGCCCGAATGATTGGCCACCAGCATCGCGCGCCCGCCGGCGGGGACGTGCTCGACCCCGGCGGTCTCGACCCGCCAGTAATAGCGGTAAAGGGAGGTGAACAGCGGCCACCACATGTTGCCATACAGCGGGTCGCATCCGAATTCGTCAACTTCGTAGTCACCGCGAATCCGCCGCTGGATCATCTCGACATAACCCGCCAGCCCCGGCTTCTGGGTCTGCGGCAAGTCTTGGTCGAACGGGTCGACCGCGATTGGCCCGGGCTCGGCTTCAGCCCGTTGAGCGCTTTTGGCCTCGGTGACCAGTTGCGCGACGTTGTTGATCCACTCGCGGTCGTCGTGCGGACGCTGGACGACAGCCGAGGGGGCTGCGTTGGGTGGCGCGACCTGCGGCGCCGTCTGGACCTGGTCGTTTGCCAATGCTTGGCTTTCCATAATGCTCTCTCCTGCGGATCACGCCGCCTCGCGGTCCAAGGCCGCGGGCGCGGACGATCAGGTGCAGACCGCCCGCTAGTACCGTTCCAACTCTTTTCGCTGAGGCGAGGACGGTTTCAATGCGTCATACATGTGTGCGCTCTGTCGGTGCCTTAAGTTGGAACGGTACTAGGCGGCGGCGACCTTTTCCGATTCCGGCTCTTCCGCCTCTTGCCAGGCGGCGCGCTCGAGCGTGCTCTTGCCGTAGAGATCGAGCACCGCTTCTACGGTCGAGTAGCGCGGCCTGAATCCGAACCTGGTCTTGAGGCGGCTGTTGTCGATCACCCGCCCGTAACGCAGTAGCAGCATGTGGAAGGGCTGGATGTCAGCTATTCCCAGGGTTCTCAGCGCTGCGAAGACGGCCCCCGCCAGCGGCGGCGCGATCGGTACTTGCACGCAGCCGCCCAGCCGCAACGCGCGGCTCAAGTAAATCACTCCGTCACCGGCGACATTGAACAGGCCGGGGATGTCGAAGAGCGCGGCGCGTCTGAGCACGTTGACCGCATCTTCTTCATGGCAGAACTGCAGGCGCGGATCGAAGCCCAGGATCGTAGGCACCACCGGCATCCTCAGGTAACGCGAGATCGGATTGTTGACCTTGGGGCCGATGATGTCGGCGAAGCGCAGGCGGGTCAGCGTTATCTTGCGGCCCGAACGCCCGAGCTGCTCGAAGGCCGCCTCCATCTCCATGAGGTCACCGGCGTACTTGGTCTTGGCCGGGGTGCGCGGCCGGATTTCCTCGGTCAAGACCGCCGGGTCGAGCGGGTCGGGGCTGTAAGCGTGCAGCGCGCTCATCAACACGAACTTCTTCACGAAGGGCAGGCTCTGCACGGTGGCAGTCAGGTTGATCGTGCCCATCACATTGATTTCGTGCATTTCCTCCGGGCTGACCCCTTCCTGATCGGATCGCAGCCGCTGGAGATGGAGAATCGTGTCGGGCTTCATCCCCTCGAGCAGGTTCTTCAGCCCGGTGCTGCGCAGATCGATGGCCATCACGTCGGCGCGCTTGAAGGCGCAGCGGGGTTCGCGAAAGTCGATCCCGGCTACGTGCTCGACGCGCTCGTCCTCCTCGAGCTCACGGAGCAACTCGCTGCCCGCGAAGTCGGCCACGCCGGTGACCAGTATCCTCCTGCGATCGGATTCCGACGCCATCGTAGTAACCTCGTTCATGCCGCTCCGAATCTTTCGACCCCGTCAGCGGTCCGCTCTAGAGTCTTTCGGCAACCAGACGTGCGCCGCGCACCCAGTATTCGAAGGCCTTGCGGGCGTAGGTCTGCTGCAATTCGATCAACGGATAGAACGGGGTGGCTTCGAGCCGCTCGGCGAGGCGCTGGCCGGCTTCAAACAGGCGCGACGCGGCCTCTTCATTAAGGTCGATATAGAAATTCGCGATGCGTCTCAGCGCCTCGCGGGCGCGCCCTGCGGCCTGCTGAAAACGCTCCGTCTGGGAAACACGAACATCCTCGGGACTCATGATCCTGAAACCTCCGAACTCTTTAAACAGTTGCGCCACACCCCTATACGTGCCGCCAGCACGGCAAGCGCCTAGCGGTTCGGGCGTCAGTCGATCACCGAAGCGCCGTGGCTCTTGGGTGGCATACGTTCAAGATTCGTACCGCCGCAGGATTGAGCTTTGCGGTCGGCCACGCACCCAAGTCGGCACGTCGCACAGAAGCGTGAAGACCATCCGGCGCCCGTCGGAACGGCAACTGCCGTTTCTTTCCGCACGTAGCACGCGAGGGGCGGACGGCCTGTCACTCACTGGATAAGTAAAGATAATCCTATAAGTGATCGATTACAAGTGTTTTTAATGCTGCTCTCGATTTACACCGATCAATTCTTTGTTACGTCTTTGTTACGGGAGGGCGGTCCGCACGAGCGGGAAGACGAGGTAGCCGAGAGAGAAACGGCGTTCGAAACTCAGGGACGCGCACGCCAGTTCAATTTCGCCCCACTTCAGTTCCTCCCCAGGTCAATTTCGCCCCGATTCAACCCGTTCGGGCTAAATGGCTGCCGCACTTAGTTCCTTCGCTGCCAAATTGCGGTTTCTGACTCTACCGGCGCAAACTGATGTCTTCGAGCGCGTTCTCCCGAAACCTGCTTGCCGTAGCGGTTGTCGATGCTTAACGTAGCAAACGCGTGTACTGGCGCGTGAATACCGCACGGAGAGAAAATCACAAGCCGCCACCCACCAAGACGGTCTTCATCCTCGGCGGCGGCGCGGCCTTCGGCGCCCATCAGGCCGGCGCGTTAGAGCAACTGACGCTTTCGGGGATTCGCCCCGATGCGATCATCGGCAGCTCGGTCGGTATCGTCAACGCGCTCTCCTATGTCAGCGGGGGATGCGACCTGATGATCGAGAACTGGACCGAGGTAAACTCGGCGCAGGTCCTGATCGGCCCCTCGCTGATCCACAATCCGTTTCTGGGGAACTCGCTGATGTCGATGGACCGGATGGTGGGATGGCTGGAGGGAAAGGTCGATTTCAAGCGCGCCTTCGAAAGTCCGATCGAGCTGAGCTTCGTGCTGCTTAACCTGAGCAACGGGCGCACTTATCTGCGCGGCAACCGTACCGAGAAGAACGCCGACGACTTCCGCACGGTCTCACGCATCGGTTACCGCATCCCGATCCTCTACCCGCCGATCAAATTCGAGGGGCACTACTGGTGCGACGGCGGCCTGGCCTGGAACATCCCGCTCGAACACGCCATCGAGATGGGCGCGAATGAAATCTACATCTTGTCGGTGATCCGCCAGGACCTCCCGCAATGGCGCGTCTTTCCAAGCGTCGCCCACGTTTCATACCGGCTGCTCGAGGTGATGTGGGCGCATCAGGGCAACTCGAGCCGGGTGCGCGCGCTGGTCAATCGCGGCAGTTACCACGGCGCGCGAATCATCGATATCGAGCCGCGCGAGTACCTCGGCGCCGACCCGGCGAGCATCCTGTGGACCTCGCCGTCCAAGGCTAGGAGGTTGATCGAGATGGGCCGCGAGGACGCGGCGCTCGCGCTCGAAGCCGGCCGCGGCGGTGAGGCGCGCGAGCCCGCCGAAGAGCATCGCGGGCGCCCAAGGGAGGGGAAGGGGCGATGACGCGCAAGACGGTCTATCGCGAACTGACCGCAGCCGCACTTCTGATCGCGTCCTACCCGCTCAACCTGGCTGCCGAGCGAGCCGGGCTGTTCTCCGGCGGACGCGGAGAGCCGGTGATCCTCCTGCACGGCTTCGGCGGACGGCCCTCCAACCTGCTCGGGCTGGCGGCGTACCTCAGGATGGCGGGCTTCGCCAATCTCGCCCGCTTCGAATATTCGACCACCCAGTCGATTGCCGAATCCGCCGAGCGCCTGTCGCATCTGGTCGAGGCGTTCGGCGATCGAGCCGGTGCGCATTTGATCGGCCATAGCTTGGGCGGCACGATCGCGCGCCGCTTCTTTTTCGGCGCGCCCAATGGCAGGGTCCGTTCGCTGATCACGCTCGGCTCGCCCTACACGCGGAGCCAGCAGAGCCCCGCTGAAGTCGCGATCTTCGGCGACGAGGATCCGATCGTTCCGCCACCCGACGACCCTGTTCTCTCCGGTGTCTTCAAGAAGATGCTGGTGCTGGAGAACACCGGACACCTCGGCGTGCTTTACCATCCCGAGACCTTGCGCGCCATCGAATTGGAACTGTCCTCGAACAGCTCTCTGTAACTAGCGCCAGCGCCATGGCCGACCCTGTCGAGCCGGGAACGTAGGCTCCCTCGCTGCGATTACCTTCCGGCGTCAGGCCGCTTTTCGGAGGTTCACGCTTGTTGTACATTTTTGAAGTGTAGAATCAATAATTTTAATTCTGATATTGACAGCTTTGAGTTTTGGGAGCATAAATGATGAGTGCGCCCGATACTCGTCAAATGCCCGTCGTGCGGAGGTACGCTCACGGCGCGACGCCTCGAATGTCCCGGCTGCGCGATTTCCCTGGAAGGTGCATTCGAACTCCCTGCGATGCTCAAGCTCACGCGCGACCGGATGGACTTTGTCGAGGTGTTCATCAAGAACCGCGGCGTGATCCGCGACGTCGAGCGCGAGCTGGGCGTTTCCTATCCCACGGTGCGGGCCAAGCTGGACGAGGTGGTGCAAGCGCTCGGCTTTGCGCTGAAGGGGGCGGCGCCGGAGACGGACGCACAGGCAGACGAAGACGATCCGGTGCGGCGGGCGATCCTGGAAAATCTCCGCGAAGGGCGAGTCTCGCCGGAGGATGCGTTGCGTGCGCTTCGCAACCGGGCCTCCGGTAGGGAGGAGAAGAACGATGAGCGAAAGCATTGAGGCAATAGTACGGGCGCTCGGGCTGACGGTGACCGACGGCGGGTCGAAGGCCCAGTCCGACCGCGATGGCGGGACGCAGCTCGCTATTCTAGAGGATCTGCGCCGGGGCAGAATCTCGCCCGAGGATGCGCTGCTCCAGCTTCGGCAGCACGGCGCAGAAAAAGGAGAGCGGCGATGATCGAAACCATTGAGGGAGTCGAATCTCTTCGAGTGATCAACGCCGACGGCAATCTCTCGATCGTCGGCGCCAGTGAGCCGCCGCTCAAGCTCAGATGCGAGCGCCAGCCGCTGGTGCGCCGCAACGACGCCGTCGCGGAGCTGTATATTCGCGGCAACGCCGAGCTTGCCGTGCCGCCCGGAGTAGCGGTGGAAGTGCTCGAGTGCACCGGCAACCTTGAGCTGAGCGAGTTCAAGGGCAACCTCGTGCTGGGTCACGTCGCGGGCCGTCTCAGCGCGCGGGAAATCGGCTCGATCGCGATTCCCGGCACGATCGACGGCGGATGCAAGGTCGAGCAGGCCGAGGCGGTCAAAGGCGCCTGTATCAAGGGCGACCTCCACGCCGAGCAGGTGCGCTCGGTGAGTTTCGACCTGGTGGCCGGGTCCGCGTTCTGTGTCGCGATCGCGGGCGATGTAGCAATCGAACAGATCGGCGGACGATGCGGCTTGGAGCAGGTCGGCGGCGCGGTGCGATGCCATACGGTCGGCGGAAAGCTCAAGGCCTCCGCGCTGCTCGGCGACCTGACGGTCACCAGTGTCGCCGGTAAGGTGAGTATCGACGGTGCGCAAAGCGTCAGGATCGGCGCGGTCGGAGGGCAGGTGAGCCTGCGCAGCGTGAGCGGCGACGTCGAGATACCAAGCGTGGGCGGCGCGGCCCGGCTCTCGGGGGGGATGGCCGCCGGCAAGAGCTGGCAGGTCAAGACCGGCGGAAGAATAATCGTCGAGCTCGAGCCGGGGGCCTCAGTCGCCGTTGACGCGGCGGCGCGGCACGGCCGGGTGCGGCTTTACGGCGTCGAAGGCGACCTGCACTTTCCGTCCCGCGACCGGCTGGTGGGGACCTTTGGCGCGGGTGAGTGCAAGCTCGTCCTCGAAACCCTAGGCTCCGACATCATCATCGAGAGGGAGCGGGCGCATGAGCGCGCTACGGCGGGCTCGCCCTTCGACTGGCGCGAATTCGGAGCGCCGTTCGAGTCCTTGGTGGAAAATCTCGGCGAGGACATTCCCGACATGGTCGGGGAGATCGTAGGCGCGGCCGGCAAGATTGTCGCCGAAACCGGAGCGCTTTCGAGCGGAGTCGTACGCGGCGTCAAGCATGGCGTGAGCCACGCCCTGCGCGAGGTCGAGCGCGGAATCAACGAGCTCAAGCGCGAGGTCCCCGAAGGTGCGTCGGATAAGCTCTCGAAGCTCGGGCGCGAGATCCGCGACCTGGTGAACGAAACCCTCGAACAGCATCGCCACAACGCCGCCGATCGCGCCGAGTGCGCCAAGGAGCGGCTGCGCGAGGCGGTGCGGCAGATGCGCGAGGAGATGATGCGCGGATGCGCCGCCGCCGGCCAGAAAGCAGGACGTGCCGAGGCGCCTGGCGGCCAGAGTAAGGAAACCGCGGCGGGCGGCGAGCCGTCGCACCCGGCGACGGACGATCAGGTGCTGAAGGTTCTTGCCGCCGTGCGCGCCGGCGAAATCGAGCCCGCCGATGCCGACGACATGATTCGCGCCTTGATGGAGGCCGAAGGGAGCGCGCCCGGCGCCAAACCCGCCGCGGGATGATCCGCGCAAGCCGGCGGCTTGTTAGGGCAGTACACAATCCGTAGCATACGAAGTCAGGAGTTGGTCGAGAGCCCGAGCCTTATGCGAAAACATGCCTACGCGGTCAAAGCCACCTGGGATGACGAAGCGAAGGTGTGGGTGGCAGAGAGCGAGGACGTGCCGGGACTGGCGACCGAGGCCCACACGCTCGAAGCTCTGATAGCCAAGCTGCGCGTGATCATCCCCGAACTTCTCGAGGCCAACGGCGAGCTGCCAAAGCGCGCTCGCGGCGGCCGCGACCTCCCAATCGAGCTGCTTGCCCAATATCATGAACGGATCAGACTGGCATCCTGACGTCCGGTGGCGCGGAGCTTCACGCCCGAGTTGAAGCGGCTACTGCGTGACGCGGGCTGCGCGCTTCTGGGAAGGCCGATCACGAAATCTGGTACAGCCCCGTCACCACGCTACGGTTTGTGATAGACAACAGAATCCTGTCGCGGCATACGGCCAACCAAGTTCTCAAGCAGGCGGGACTGCCGAAAGCGTTTTAGTGCTGGTTCCGCTAGCCCGCGCAGATCGCTCCTGCTCGACCGGAGCGTTACGGTGAGTGCGACCGGCCCCAGCGCAATCGTTCTCGCGGGCGGGCGGGGCTCCCGGATGGGCGCTCCCAAGGCCGCCCTCATGTTCGGCAACCTCACGCTGCTCGAGCGAGTCGTCGCCGAGCTCAGGAAATCGTTCCCGGAAGTGATCGTGGCGGCGGCGCCTGAAGGGCAGGGCGATGCCGCGCTGCACGACGCGCGCGGCGTGAAGATTATCCGGGATGCGGTCGCCTTCCAGGGGCCGCTATTCGCGCTCCAACACGCGCTGGAGGCGGCCGCGAGCGACCCGGTCTTTGTATGCTCGTGCGATCTGCCGATGCTGGACGCTTCGGTTGCATCGGCGCTGGTCGCGGTGATCGCCGATCACGACGCGGTCATCCCGGAAGTCGGCGGAAAGCCGCAGCCGTTGTGCGCGGTCTACCGCAAGCGATGCGCGGATGCGATCGCCACTCTGCTCGCGCGCGGCGAGCGCCGCCTGACGGCGCTTGCCGCCGAGATCAATGTGCGAACGGTCGAGGAGAATGCGCTGCGCGCGATCGATCCCGAGCTCAGGAGCTTCTTCAACCTGAACACGCCCGAGGACTACGCAACGGCGCTGCGGATGGCGGGGATCACGGGCTAAGCGCGGTGCACGCCCATACCATGGCAGGTCGAGGCGTCAGATGATCGCCTCGAACGTGGCGCATCGCTCCTTCAGCGATCGCTCGCGCGTAGTCATGGGCAATTCTTCGCCGGCCGATAGCCGGCCGCTTCGGCGGCCTGTGCGTTCGGGAAACTGACCCGATTGCGCGGCGCAATTTTGTCGTAAGAGGGGCAGCCCGGCCACTCGTAGATCATGCTCCGGCGGTTGCCAATCACTGCGCCTGTTGGCGCCTTCGCTTCGCTTGGGACCCCGAGGGCCGCAGCTCCTGCCGCGGCGGTTAGGGGCCGCGATTGCGCTGCACGGGTCTCCCAGTTCTTGGTGTATTCAGCGGCCAGCGCCGGATCGTGGATCACCACGAGATTTTCCGCGTTCTTGTGCTCGGCCGACCAAGTATAGTTGAAACTGCCGGTGATCACGGTCGCTCCGTCGACGATCATGACCTTGTTGTGCATCAGCCCGGGCACGGTGTCGACCAGCACAGGAACGCCGGCGGCGGCAAGGCGGGCGACAGTGTAGGCGTCACTGCGGTCCTCGTCGAGCTGGCTTCGGTCCACGATCGCGCGCACGTCCACACCACGCCGCTTTGCATTCGCCGAGGCGCTCACAATGTCGCGCGAAGTGAGCTCGTACATCTGCATGAGAATCGTTTTCTTGGCGCCGTCAATCGCCTGAAGCACAGTGGCGAGCGGGTCGCAGCTGCCGGGGAGCGGCGGCGAGAAGCAGGCTTGAATCTGTGAGGCCGCTGCGGGCGTGGCGGCGAGCAGAACGGCCAAGACGGCGCCCGAGAGGAGCGACGCTGTTCCTGTCAGTGTCGCCCCTGTTATGGTTGCTGTTTCCGCCAAGGCATAGTTCCAGTGCCAGTTGCTGGCCTTGGCGCACTCGGACTCGAAGAGCCGGTTTTCTGCGGTGATACCGGCGGCCTCGGCGCGGCCTTAATACAAGCCCTCTTCCAACGTATCCGCCTTTTTGCTCTAAAGCCGCTCCCCATGCTACAGGAATTGACGGTTCGGTGGCCAGCACACCGACCTCGAAAGGTGGGAATCATGGCAGACGGACGTTTCTGCACGAAATGCGGCAAGCCAGTGGCGGTAGAGGCAAGCTACTGCCCAAGCTGCGGGGCCGCGCGGATAGGAGCCGCGCAGGTAAGCAGTGCTCCGCCGAATGAACCCGCTGCCAAATTAGCCGCCATCAAGCTTGAGACGAAGCGCAATCAGCGGACCGCGGTTGAACGCGATGCTGGAATCCGGCTAAAGACCGAGCATCACAAGCTCATCGCAAAGCTTGGCACGTTGGGCGGCTGTCTCGCGCTCGTGCTTTTCATCATACTGCTCGTGATTGCGGACTCGATGGGGCACCCTGCCGGTGAGGCTTTTCTTGGGTGCCTCGCGCTTGCCTGGGCGGCGGCTTTTGTTGCCTCGTTCGTCCCGCGATTCAGGCCGAAATTCGCGAAAGCCTTGGCGAGAGAAAAGCTGATCGATCCGCTCACGGGACGGCCGCTGGGGATGGTGTGGTGGTATCGCTGGTTCACCGCCACGCTCGCGGTGCTTTCGTTTTGCGCCCTTGGAAACTATGTTGAGCCGCCGTCGCACAACACCCAGCCGAGTGTGAATGCTTCCAGCACCTCCAACAAACCAGCGGCGCCCAGCATCCCAGCTGAAGCCGCGATTCCAACGAGTCCCGCAGTTCTGCCGAGTTTGAGAGACGTACGTCAAATTTACTGTCGATCGGCGGAGGATCTTATGGGAGAGATTTTTTCGCACGCGGTTCAAGGCAGGGAGATACCGGATAGCCCAGACGTCGTGAGTATTGACCTTATTGTCAAGGCAGAAGGGAAAGTTAAGGAGCAATACACTCTCAGCGACACGGATGCAATATTGACCATTGCATAAATAATAGAAACTCAGGGTGAAAAAAGAGGCGGCAGGTCGGATTCCAGGACGAAGCTGCGCAGGAGCTGGGAGGAGCGCCGGGCCCGGCGGGCGAGTTGGCTGAGGTCGTCGAGCAACTGATCGATGCTGAGCGGACAGCCGTTAGCGAGTTGAGTCTTGAAGTGGTTCCAGACCTGCTCATCGGGGTTGAGCTCGGGCGCGTAGGCGGGAAAGCGCTCGACCATGAGGCGCGGATGGCGGGCCAGGACTTGGCTGACGGCGGGCCCGCGGTGAATTGGGCCGCCGTCCCACAGCAGCATGATGGGTCCGCGCAGTTGGCGCAGCAGCAGGCGCAAAAAGGCGGCGACCTCGAACTGGGTGAGATTGACGAAGTGGAAGTGGCAGTAAAGCCCGAGGCGATGGCGCACGGGACTCACGGTCACCGCGGAGATGGCCGAAATCTTATCGCGCGCGTAGCGGTGGACGAGCATCGGGGTCTGGCCGCACGGCGCCCAGGTGCGGCGCACGCTGGGAACCAAGAGGAAGCCGCTTTCGTCCAGGAACGCCAGATGCGCGCTCAGGCGCCGGGCTTTTTTTTAATCCCGACCCACCGGTAACGCTTCCAATGGGTGATGGCCGCCGCATTGCGCTCCAGCGCCCGCCGTTCAGGCTTCTGATAGCTCCAGCCCAGTTGCGCCAGGATGCGGCTCACCTGTGCCGGGTGATAGCCGACCCTGAACTCGCGCTCGATGAGCGCGGCGATCCGCCGCGTGGTCCAGAGATCGTTGGGGTAGCCGTAACCGCGGGCGCCCAGGGCCAGCAGCCTGGGCAGGCGCTGGCGTTGCCGGGGGGTCAGTCTGGGCGGCCGTCCCGGGGTCGGCCTGGCTTGAAGCCCCGCCTCTCCGCGCCGGCGCCAGGTCTCCCGCCACTGCCAGACCGCGCTCACCGCCGCGCCCACCATCCGTGCCGCCGTCGACAGCGAATGGCCGGCTTGCAACAGCCGCACCGCACGCCGCCGACGCCGCTCCAACTCCGCCGCACTTCCCACTGGCCTCATGAAGCCAGCGTAGCACAACTGAGTATTCCTTTCAATTATTTATGCAACGTTCAATAAATGTCCTAAACCAATTACTGCATACCGATCCCGATTTGGGCCACGCGCGGAGCCTGAACCAAACCCTCATTGCTTGCAAGGGCACCGACTGACCGGATTCCAGCGCGCGCCGCTGTCGCTCGCCTGAGTAGCAGTCACGGGCCGCGTCGGCGAGCCGGGCGCGGGATCCACTAGGGGGCGCCAAAATGTTTTATGGGTGGCAACAACGAACGGTGTTGATGCTCATCGCCGCCGTGGCGTTCGCCGGCATCATCGGAGCCACGCTGTTGGGCTGTCAGCGTGAAGTTCCACGGCCTTCCAACGTTGACCTGGCGCGCGAGCACTGGTGCAAAATTGCATTGCACGGTGAAGAGTCGGAGGCGGGCATAACGGAGCTTTTAGCAAAGATAGATGCTAATGCATGCGCCGAGATGCAAGCGAACGGTGTAGATATAAAAAACGGTTGCGCATCGGGACGTACACGCCAGGACGTCAGCGAATTACTGCGTCAAGCAGGTCAAGATTGGGAAAACGGCATTTATCATTGCAAGGATGGCAAGGTCGAATAGCCCCTTGCCGCGGCGTTCAAGCTGTCCGGCGGATGATAGACCGCGCCGCGAAACGCGTCGATTGCCAGCCCTGTGATCAAGCGATCCGCCCCCAAATCCCAAGCCTCGGCGGATGATGCGATGAAGAGCAGGACGACGGTGGCGACGGCCGCGGCTCACTTGGCGATGTTCTCAGACCTCTCCGCGACGGGCCGCCATCCTTTCTTGAAGTTCCCACTCCGACCGGGCTAGCTGCGCTTTGGTTGCCACCTCAGGATTGGATGGCGGGCGGCTTCGACTTCGTCTACGCGCTTGAGCTTTAGGGTGTGCGGCGCGTTCTTTACTCGGTCGGGCTCGTTGAGCGCCTCGTTGTAGATCCGCTCCATCGCTTCGATGAATCCATCCAGCGTCTCTTTGCACTCGGTCTCGGTGGGTTCGATCATCAGCGCTCCGCGCACCACTAGCGGGAAGTAGATGGTCGGGGGATGGAATCCGAAGTCGAGCAGTCGCTTGGCTATCTCCAGCGTGCTGACGCCGGCGCGGCCTTCGAGGTCATGAGTGAGCACGCATTCGTGCATCGTGGGCTCGGCGGTCGCGCTCGGATAGCGATCGGCGAGGCGTCTGCGCACGTAATTGGCATTGAGAATCGCGAGCCGGCTCGCCATTGCCAGCCCGTCGCTGCCCAATGCCAGGATATATGCGTACGCCCGCACCAGCATCCCGAAGTTCCCGTGGAACGAGCGCAGCCGGCCGATCGAGTCGGCCCGCATTCCGTCCAGCGCCCATCGTCCGTCCTCCCGCACCAGGCGCGGGTAAGGCAGGAAGGGTTCGAGATGCTTCTTGACCGCGATCGGTCCGGCGCCGGGGCCGCCGCCGCCGTGCGGGGTCGAGAAGGTTTTGTGCAGGTTGAGCTGCACGATATCGGCGCCCATGTCGCCCGGCTTGGCGACGCCCATCAGCGCGTTCAAATTGGCGCCGTCGAGGTACAGCAGCGCGCCGCGCTGGTGGAGGGCCTCGGCGATCGCGCAGATCTCCGGCTCGAAAATGCCCAACGTGTTGGGGTTGGTCATCATCAGAGCCGCCACTTCGTCGTCGAGTATGCGGCGGATCTGGGCGGCCTCCAGGAAGCCGCGCTTGTTCGATCGCGCGACGACCACCTGGAATCCGGCCAGCGCCGAGCTGGCCGGATTGGTGCCGTGCGCGGTATCGGGGATTATCACCTTGCGGCGGCGGTCGCCACCGGCGCGGTCGCCGCGCTTGAGATGGTAACTGCGCGCGATCAGGAGCCCGGCCAGTTCGCCCTGCGCGCCGGCTGCGGGATGGAGCGACACCGCGTCCATCCCGGTAATCGCCTTGAGCGCGTTCTCCAGCCGCGCCATCAACTCGAGCGCGCCCTGCGCGAGGTGCGCCGGGGTGAGCGGATGGAGCTCGGCGAAGCCCGCCGTCGCCGCGGCTTCGTCGTCCACGACCGGGTTGTACTTCATCGTGCACGATCCGAGCGGGTAGAAGTTGGTGGCGGCCGAGAAGTTCAATTGCGAGAGCCGGATAAAGTGGCGGATGACATCCGGCTCGCTGAGTTCCGGGAAGCCCTCCAAATCGTCGCGGCAGAGCTCGGCGCCGAGGATCGCGACGGCGCTTTTGGGCGCCGGCGGATGCGCCGGCAGGTCCGCGCCGCGCCGCCCCGGCGAGGAGAGCTCGAAAATCAGCGGCATCGGCCCGCGCGCTTCCTTATCTGTCCGTCGCGCCAATGGTTGGTCGATCCTTTTTAGCTTGCCCGCACTCGCCATCACCGCCCCTGCGCCGCCAGCGCCCCCGCCAGCCGGTCGAAATCATCGCTCGAGTTCATCTCTGTGACCGAAATCAACAATCCGTCGTGCAGCTCCGGGTAATCCCCGCCCAGCGCAACTCCCGCCAGCACTCCGCTCCGCTCGGCTCTGGCGAGCGCGGCGGCCGTCTCGGGGACCGTCGCGACGAACTCGTTGAAGAACGGCGCGGCGAAGCGGATTGCGATTCCGCGCTCGCGCAGGCGCGCGGCCGCCTCGTGGGCCAGCTCGACGTTGCGCTCGGCCAGCTCGCGCAGCCCGCGCCGTCCCATCAGCGACAGGTAGACCGTGGCCGCAAGCGCACACAGCGAATGGTTGGTGCAGATGTTCGAAGTGGCCCGTTCGCGCCGGATATGCTGCTCGCGCGTCGCCAGGGTCAGGCAGAACGCGCGCCGTCCTTGCGCGTCGCGGGTCTCGCCGACCAGCCGCCCCGGCATCTGACGCACCTGCGCCATCGTCCCCGCCATGAAGCCCAGGCCCGGGCCTCCGAACTGCGGCGCAAGTCCGAAGCTCTGTCCCTCGCCGACCGCGATATCGATGCCGAGCGCGCCGGGCGGCTTGAGCAGGCCCAGCGCAAGCGCTTCGGCAGTGACCGAAATCGCGATCGCGCCGGCGCGATGCGCGGTTGCGGCGATGGTCTTGAGCGGCTCGACGATCCCAAAGGCGTTGGGATAGCCGGTGACCGTGCAGAGCAGTCGCTGGTTGGCGACGCGCTCGAGCGCGGCGAGATCGGTGAGTCCGGTTGCCGGATCGAAGGGAATCTCGGCGACTTCCAGGTTTTCGAGCGCGCTCAGGTAGGTGCCGATGGTATCGCGGTAGTCGCACCAGATTGCGCGGGAGACCGCGACCACGGAGCGATCCGGGTTGATCCGGTGCGCCATCAGGACCGCTTCCGCCGCCGCCGAGGCGCCGTCGTACATGCTGGCGTTGGCGACTTCCATCCCGGTGAGTTGCGTGATGAGGGTCTGGAACTCGAAGATCGCCTGCGTGGTACCCTGACTAGCCTCGGCCTGGTAGGGGGTATACGAGGTTGCGAACTCCGCGCGCGCGGCCACCGCCCGCACCGCCGCCGGCACGAAGTGGCGATAGCAGCCGCCGCCCAGGAAGCTTAAGAAGTCGCTCGCGCCGCGATTCATCGCCGCCAGCGCGGCCATCTCGGCGGCTACCTCGGCTTCGCTCATCCCGGGTTCCAGATCGATCGCTGCGCGCTCGCGCAGATGCGCGGGCACGTGCGCGATCAGGGCGTCGAGACTTTTCGCGTCTGCAACCTGGAGCATTGCGGCGATGTCCGCTTCAGTGTGCGGGATAAATCTCATTTACGGACGCCTCCCTCCTTACTCCAGGGCTCCAGGCTTCCTCCTCACTCACGCGGGTTGACTTGATGTTATACGGTGGGAGCGAGGCAAGCCTCATGCCGGGCACCGTGGCGGTAAAACGGGATCTGCGTCACGGTCGCCGGTATCTTACGGCCGCGGATCTCGACTTCGATGGTTTCCCCCGGGCGCGGCCACGCGCCGGCGTCGGCCCGCGCGTAACCCATCGCGATTGGCCGCTTAAGGCTTGGGGCGAAGGTGCCGCTGGTGACCGTCCCGATTTCGCGGCCGTCGCGGAAAAGCCCGTAGCCCTGGCGCGCGATGCTGCGTGCGTCCGCGGTGCGAAGCCCGATCAGCTTCTTCCTGAGGCCCGCCTTGCGCTCCGCCGCCAGTGCCTGCTCGCCGACGAAGCCGCGGCCGAACCGGATGAACCTCGAAAGCCCGGCCTCGAGCGGGGTTATCTGGCGGTCGAGTTCGTGGCCGTAGAGCGGATAGCCGGCCTCCATTCTCAGGGTATCGCGCGCTCCGAGTCCGCACGGCTTGAGGCCGTCCTTGGCGCCTGCCTCGAGGATCGCTTCGAACAGCCGCCGCGCGGATTGCGTTGCGACGAACAACTCGAAGCCGTCCTCGCCGGTGTAGCCGGTGCGCGCGATCAAGCATCGGATTCCCGCGACGTTCGCCGATGCGATCCTGAACCGGCCGAGCTGCGCGACCGCCACCGAGGCCGGCAGAGCGAGGATCGCCGCCGCGCGGGGACCCTGGATCGCGACCAGCGCGGTCTCCTCGCTCAGGTCCGCGAACGATGCGGCGCCGCGATTGAGTGCGACGATCCATTCGCGATCGGCGACGATGTTCGAGGCGTTGACGCAGAGCATGTAACGCTCGGCGGCGAGGCGATAGACCACCAGGTCGTCGATCGTGCCGCCGTCATCCGCGCACATCAGGGTGTACTGCGCCTCGCCGTGGCGAAGCTGCGCGGCCGAGTTGGTGAAAGCGCGCTCGAGCAGCGCCGGCGCGTGCGGCCCGCTCAACTCGAACTCACCCATGTGGCTCAAATCGAACAGGCCGGCGGCGGTGCGCGTTGCCAGGTGCTCCTCGATGATTCCCGAGTAGCTGACCGGCATCTCGAAGCCGCCGAACCGGGTCATCCGCGCGCCGAGCGCGCGGTGCGAGTCGTACAAAACGGTGCGTCTGGGGGTGTCCATCGAACCGCCGGAATCTTATCAGAGCGTCGATTGGCCAAACGACAAGCGCCGGGTCGATTGCCAACAGCGCCCGCGATGTTGCCAACAGGAGAAGCGCACCCTGCGGGATGGCGCCTGCATCCGGCGTGATATACTTCGTGGCTGCGATGGGCGCGATAATCATGGACGGCAGGGCGGTGACGGAGTCCCTGATGCCCGAGGTGCGCCGCCACGCCCGCGAGCTCATCGAGCGCCATCGCTTCGTTCCCGGACTGGCTGCGGTGCTGGTCGGCGACGACCCGGCCTCGCGCCAGTACGTGCGCAACAAACGTCGCGCGGCGACCGAGCTGGGCTTCCACAGCGAAACGGTTAGCGTGCCGGTCGAGCAGGCCACCACCGAGGGGCTGGCGGGAATTATCGCGCGGCTCGACGCCGACCAGCACACGGCCGGAATCCTGCTGCAACTCCCGCTGCCGGAGACGGTGGATAAGTTCCGGCTCTTCGACGCGATCGATCCGCTGAAGGACGTCGATGCGGTCTCGGCGGCGAGCGTGGGCGGCTTTTATCGCGGCGAATGGGGCCGCTTCATCCCGTGCACGCCGCGCGGGGTGCTCGCGCTGCTCGACTACTACAAGGTGCCGGTCAAGGGCGCGCGGGCGGCGGTGATCGGGCGCAGCGATATAGCCGGCAAGCCGCTTGCATTTGTCCTCGGCGGCCGGATGTGCAACGCAACCGTGACCTGGTGCCATCGCCACACCGGCGACCTCGCCGCAGTCTGTCGCGAAGCAGACATCATCGTGTCCTGCGTCGGTGCCGACGTTGGCCGCCCGTTCCTGATCGCGGCCGATATGGTCAAGCCGGGGGCGTGCGTGGTGGATGTTGGCTTTCGCCGGATCGGTCCCGGCAAGTTCGGCGGCGACGTCGATTTCGAGCGCGTCAAGGAGGTCGCCGGATGGCTGACGCCCAATCCCGGAGGAACCGGCCCGATGACCGTGCTGGCGCTGATGCAGAACCTGATCGACGCCGCGCGCTACCAGTTGGGACTCGAGCGGGCGGTTTATTCGATCTGAAACGCGCCCTCGGTTCTATCGGTTCTATAGGAAGCCCGCGACCCTTGCGCTAGGATCCACAAAAGATGGAACAGTCTGTCAGTAGGCAAAATCCGGTCGTGCACAGCGACCCGGAAATTCTCGGCGGAACACCCGTCTTCGTGGGGACCCGCGTCCCCCTGCGTAACCTGATCGACTACCTGGAGGGGGGACATAGCTTGGACGAATTCCTGGATGACTTCCCCTCGGTTTCGCGCGATCAGGCAATCGCGGCACTTGAGGCGGCTCATGAGGTTCTGACAGCGAGTGCGCGTCCTCCTCGATGAGCAGCTTCCCCGCCGTCTGGCTCGCGAGCTAACTGGGCATGATGTCCGTACGGTCCAACAGCAGGGTTGGGCTGGCCTCAAGAACGGAGAGCTCCTGCGACGTGCCGCGGACGCGGGTTTCGAAGTCTTCTTGACCACGGACCAGAACCTTCGCTTCCAACAGAATCTCGCGCGAGCGCGGCTGGACGTCGTTGTTCTGGTCGCACCGAGCAATAGGCTCAGAGATCTACTTCCACTCGTTCCACCTGCTCCGGAAGCGATCTCCCGTAGCCGGAGGGGTGAGGTGGTACGCGTCGGCGCGTGACGTTCCGAACTTTTGCTCTTGACGCGGAGGCCGTGCCTCGAAGGGCGGAATCTCTGAGAGAACGCTTGGCGCGTGGTAGCGTGAACGGCCCTTCCAGAACCAGTCTAGTCAGACTAGACTGAATTTATGGAGTGGCAAATTCAAGAGGCGAAGGCGCGGTTCAGCGAGATGGTCGATCGCGCGCTGAAAGAAGGGCCGCAGACCGTCACCCGCCACGGCAAGGCCGTCGCAGTTCTGGTCCCTGCCGACGAGTACCGTCGCTTGCGCACCGGGGGCAAGCGCCTCAAGGCGCTGCTGGCCGCGGCTCCCCTGGAAGGGGTCGAGATCACCCGCTCGCGGGATACCGGCCGGATAGTGGACTTCGAATGTACCTGATCGATACCAACATCATTTCCGAGGTGCGCAAGGGCCGGCAATGCAATCCGCGCGTTGCCGCGTGGTACCGGCAGGTCCGCGATGACGAACTGTTCCTGAGTGTCTTGGTTATTGGCGAGATACGTCAGGGGATCGAGCGGCTGCGGCCGCGTAACCCTCGCCGCGCGCACGCCCTGGAGCAATGGCTCGAAGAATTACTGGGGTCCTTTGGCGATCGGCTCTTGCCGGTGGACGGGAAAGTTGCGCAGAACTGGGGACGCCTGAATGCCCGGGACGCCTTCCCCGTGGTCGATTCCTTATTGGCCGCCACGGCCGAGGCCCACGGCCTGGTTCTCGTAACTCGCAACGTCAAAGACATCGCGCGCAGCGGCGTGAAATGCATGAACCCCTTTGAACCCGCCGCGCCGATCGAATAGTTCAATCGCCCGCTTGTCATCGGTGAAGATGAGGAGCGTTCGAAGGCCGAGGAAACGCGCCCACCATTCCTGCGTTATGCCACGGCGAACAGGCGCCATTCGCCTGGGCACGTGAGCATGCGGTACCGGCGCAGTCAGGCTCATCCCATCGCCTTCTCCATCCAGAGCACGTCCCAGTAACGGCCGAGCTTGCGTCCGTTCTCGGTGAAATGGGCGACCTCCTTGAAGCCGAACTTGCGATGGAGCGCGATCGACGCGTCGTTGGGCAGCGTGATTCCGGCCAGCGCGCGGTGGATATCCTCGCCCTCGAGTTGATCGAACAACGCCGCGTACAAGCGCGTGCCGATTGCGCGGCCCATCGCTTCCGGCGCGCAGTAGATTGTCATCTCGACGCTGGTGTCGTAGGCGGCCTTGGCGCGGAACTGCCCGGTGCCCGCGTAGCCCAGCAACATTCCGGATCGCTCCGCGACCAGCAGGCGGTAGCGTCCGGACTCGGCATGCTCCTCGAACCACGATACGCGCTGTTCAACGGTGAACGGCTCGATATCAAAGGTGATCGGGGTGTTGACCACGTAGTGGTTGTAAATTTCCGTGACACGCGCGAGATCGCCGCGCCGCGCCGGCCGAACCACGACTTCACTCATCGCCGATCTCTCCCACCGGCTCCCAAAGCAATCCTGATGCCGTGTGAAGCTTGCCGCAAGGCGGGCCCGGTCGCGCCCGGCCTGTTCACAAGATCATCAATTGCCCACAGCTTGAACTCTGTCGGCGCGCGCGAAGCTCAGCTATAGGTTGATGCGTGATCGGCACTTCGGCCTGCCGGAGCGGCTCGGGAGGGAAATGGGAATGACGCAACCGAATCCGGTGATAGTCGGCGTCGCGCAGTACAATCCCCGTTGCGAGGGACTCGCCGAGGCGCCAGAGCCGATCGAGATGATGGCGCGGGCGGCGCGCGCTGCGGCCGAAGATGCCGGGGCGGCTGGTCGGCTGCTCAAGTCGCTCGACGCGCTGGCCGTCGTCAGTCTGCTCTCGTTCAGCTACCGCAACGCACCGGGCGCGCTCGCCGCCCGGCTCGGAATCGAGCCGCGAACGCAGCTCTATACCACGATCGGCGGCAACACGCCGCAATCGCTGGTCAATCACATCGCAGCCGAGATCGCATCCGGGCGGATGCGCGTCGCGATGATCGCCGGCGCGGAGGCGGTGTACACGGTGCGTCACGCGCTCAAGAGCGGCCGGCTCGAGTGGAGCGATACGTCGCCGGACGGCACGCCGACACCGTTCGGCGATTCGCGTCCAGGTACCAACGCGCTCGAGGAGCGTTACGGCGCGCAATGGCCGGTGCAGATCTACCCGCTGTTCGAGAACGCGCGCCGCGTACACCATCGCTGGACGCTCGCGGCGCATCGCGTCGAGCTCGGCCGGATGTGCGCGGCGATGACGCGGGTGGCGGCGTCGAATCGTTACGCGTGGTTTGCCGAGCCGCGCAGCGCCGAGCAGATCACGACCGTCAGTGCCGACAACCGGATGATCTGCTTTCCGTATCCGAAGCTGATGAACGCGGTCATCGACGTGGACCTGGCCGCCGCGGTGATCCTCGCCGGCGAGGACGAGGCGAGCCGGCTTGGGATCGCGCGGGACCGAATGGTTTATATCCACGCCGGCGCGGACGCCACCGAGCACGGCTATTTCGTGAGCGAACGCGAGAATTACTTCAGCTCGCCGGCGATGAAGCGCGCGATGGCGAGCGCGCTGAGACTTGCCGGTGTCGCGGTGGACGCGATCGGCTACTTCGACTTCTATAGCTGCTTCCCCATCGCGGTCGGGCTCGCGCTTGACGCACTTGGGCTTAAGCCCGACGATCCTCGCGGCGTGACCGTTACCGGCGGGCTGCCGTATGCCGGCGGCCCCGGCAACAACTACGTGACGCATTCGATCGCCGCGATGGTCGAGCTGCTGCGCAAGAATCCCGGCAAGCTCGGGATGGTGACGGCGCTGGGATGGTACTTTACCAAGCACGCGGCCGCGATCTACTCCACCGCGCCGCCCCGCACGCCCTTTGCCCGCGACGACTCCGACAAGTCGCGCCCCGCCAACCTGGCGGCTCCGGTCAAGGTGGTCGAGCAGGCCGAGGGCCCCGCCACGATCGAGACTTACACCGTCGTCCACGATCACGCGGGGGCGCCGCAAAATGCGATCGTGGTCGGACGTCTCGATACCGGTCAGCGATTCTTTGCCGGCGCACCGCGCGAAATCATTGCCGCGATGGAGAGCGAGGAGTTCGTCGGCCGGCGCGGCCGTGTCAGGGTGGTGGACGGGCTGAATCTGTTCGAGCCGCAATGACGGGCGCGTCCTGCGCCGGCGCTCGGCGGGCTTTGAGAGGAGCTGCCTGCGCCAATCGGGCCTTAAGCTCCATGTTGGCGCTCGGAATGCCCGTTCGCAGGTAGGACTTTTCGCAGTCCGCACTCGACGGGCCGCGCATATTGTCTTCCAGATAGGCCAGCCCAGGGCAGCGGCTGCACCCCGCGACGTGCGCACATCCGCAGCACACCGGCAGGTCGCGCATTCGAATTGAGCGCACTCCCTTGAGTTGCGGTGAGTCCTTCCAGATATCGATGAACTTCTGCTCGCGGATATTGCCGCTCGGCAACGGGAATTGCACGCACGGGAATACGTCGCCGTATGGCGATATGTAGCAGGCGCTATGGCCCGCGCTGCATGGCAGCGCGTCGAGATCGTCTTCAGTGGCTGGCCGGGGCGGTGCGCAAAATTTCGTCGGATCGCCGCCCAGTACCGTCGGATCATGCATCACGTCGCGCAAGTCCTCGCGCGAAATGTTGAGCTTCAGCAATCCACGGTCGCCGTTCATGTGGGGCGTGATCGTGGGGTCGATGGTGCACTCGGCGCCAAGCTCGGCGGCAAGCGCCTGCACGCCCGGATAGTCGAATCGGTTTTCCCACATTATGACATGCGCCATGGTGACCCTGAGGCCTTGTGACTCGAGGAACCGGATCGCGGCCAGCGAATGGTCGAGCGAACCCTTCACCTTGGTGATCGCGTCGTGAACCTCGGGCCGATGCGAATAGATGCTGACCTGGACCTTTTCCACTCCGAGATCGCGGATCAACGCCGCTTCCTTTTCCTTGATCAGGATCGCATTGGTCTTGAGCTTCACGCTGAAGGTCAGCTCGCGCGCGCGCCGGATAAGCGCGAACAAATCTTCGCGCAGGAGCGGCTCGCCGCCGCTCAGCGTCAGGTAGAAAACTCCGGCATCGGCCATCTGCTGCAGCAGGTTGTGAATTTCGTCAAAGGTCAGCTCGCCATGGTCGTCGTGATCGAGGTAGCAATGCACGCAGCGCTCGTTGCATCGATAGGTGACGTCCAGATGCACGCTGAGCGGGATGCCCAGCCGGACCGCCTTCTCGTTTATCGCCTGCAGCATGGAACTCATACGCTGTCCTGCTGCGCGATCGGATGGTCTGCGACAACCAAGATTCCTTCCCTTGCCAGTTCTTCGACCAGCTCCAATGCATCCTGGTACGCGACCTCCGGCTCGACCTCGAACTGCGGCACGACCTTACTCGCGACGATTTCGCGCAGCGGCGTGGAACCGTCCGCCGCGCTCCAGATCACACTCGCGGTCGCGTTCAGACTATAGACTGCCGAATCGCGCACCGACATCACGATCATCTCATCGCCCAGCATCCGGGTGGCAATATTGCGGCTTGGCTTGATGTACTTCTCGCTCATTGAATCAGGTTCCAGACCTCCACGTCGGGCCGGAAAGTCAACTCGAAGACCGGGACCCGGGAGACAAACTTGCAGGCGGTTTGGAAGACCCTTCCAACCAGGCATTCGTCGTCCGCAAAGAAGAGCACATTTCGCAACAGGGTGCTAACCGCGGCGGCCGGCGAAACCGGGCTGATCCGGTTCCGATCTCCCTTGCTCAGGAAATAGATCGTGTGGAGCGGCGCCATTACGTTCTCACCAGCTACTCCCAGATCGCCGGCGAACGGCGTGCCGAACGCGTAGTAGCGCTCGCCAAGCCGCCGCACATAGGAGATCTCATCGCTCAGCAGCGTTGCATCCGCGGGCGCGAGCCGGGAGATCGTCGTCTTGCCGGCGCCCGATACGCCTGAGAACAGGAACGCGCGCCCGTTCCGTATCGCGCTCGCCGAATGCAACAGGAATCCCTCACCGCTTTCGGCCAGAACCAGGCTGTGCAGGATTCGCAGCACTGCGTCAATGGCATACGGAAAGACTTCCTGCCGGACGCGCTCGTGGCGCGCCTCAGGATCCCACTCCGCGCGGAAGTCGCCCCGCGTCATAGTCCAGCGGCCCGACGCGCATCTGACTTGGAGCTCTTCGTCCGCGATGGCCTCCGGTCCCTCCGCGATGTCGATATCAAGCTGGATGCCTGCATCGCCAGGCGCCACCATGAATCCGGCGTACCGACGCTCGAGCATCCGGATGAAATCCTGACGCGCGCATCGCACGCCGATCGGCATACCGCCGATAGCGATCGCAGCTTGGTAGGTACCGACGCCGCTCACGCCGCCACTCGGCCCCCAGGCGAGGACCGGAGTCCTGCCAACCGTAAGCGCATCGCGTGGACTTTCAAAGCAATCCGGCAGAGCAGATCCGAGTTGCGCAGTGCGAATGAGAGCAGGCCCGCGGATTTTCCGGCGCGAATCGGCACTTCGCGGTTGCCACGCACAATTGCGGTCACAAAACCGAGAATTTCAGCCTGGACAACCGGCGCATCGCAAGCGGGCAGCGCGTCACCGCGCGTTTCAAACTTGGCGATTCCCGCGTCCAGACGGCGAACAACGCGATGCGCAATCAGGCAGCCGCCTCTGGCGCACAGGATAATTTCCCCAATCGATGGTTGTAAATCGCCGGCCGCACGGATCACCAGCATATCGTGCGGCCAGATTGACGGAAGCATGCTGCTTCCCGCGACCCGCAACCGAACCTCGCGCCCTGCGCGCAGACAATCCGCGACTATCTCGCAACCGATCCGATCGAGCTGCGGTTGCCGGGATCCGGCCCCCTGGTCGCCGGTCAGGAAAACTTCACCACCCGTGTGCAAACCCCCTGAGTGGAATTCTTCGCGCAGATGAGCGCCATGGTCTCGAACACCCGCTCGCAGCGGAATGCCGGCTTCGTATAATGCTTGCGGGCCTGAGCTTCGCGCGGCTTCTTTCCGCTATGATCTTGTTTGTTCATATCTTTAATAATCGCTCACAAGCCGCTTTGCGCCGCTTGTATCGCGCATCCGTCGGTACCTCCGGACGTGGTGCACGTCTGGCTACCCAGCGTCGAGAAGTAAACGTTGGATGCCCCTGTTGTACTCGACGCGTTGTCAACTATGATTCCACTTGAGCCGGAGTCAGAGGCGAGCCCGGCGGTCGCGGTTGCGCCAGCGCCCAGCGCTGTAGTGGCGTTGAACGAGTAGACGCACGCGTTGGCGGCACCGGTGCCGTGGCAAGCGGTGGTGGTCTCATTGCCAGCGGCCGCCACGCTCACGAACAACCAGTCTGTGGCCGCTGCAGTGTTGTAGAACTGGGTAACCGGGGAGCACGCCGTTCCAGAAACGCTGGACAGCGTTGTTGTAGTCAGGCCGACCGGCGTTCCAATCACATTGCCGGTAATCGGCACGCGGTACAGAGTAGGATCGCCGCCCGGGTTGCCGCATACGTAGAAGTTGCCCGTTGGACTCGAACTACTAGTCGAAGTCAAGTACGTGTGATCGAACGCACCGGCGAATATTTCAGCGTCCGCCGTGGCTCCTATGGGCTCACCCGTCCCGACAGAACCCGATAAGCTCTCCGGAAACTGGCGGATACATGCGTCTGAGGTGGTGCAGTTACCGCCGCCGTCATCGTCCCCGCAACCGATGTAGAGCGTGCCGCTGGTGCCGGCGCTCGGGTCGAGCACGGGGCCGTCGAGGAAACCAGTGCCATGGCATAGCGCGGCAGCGCTGGGACCTGAGGAAGTAACCGTACCGGCGGAAGACACTGAGTGAAACTTCCCGTCGGTGGTACTGCCGGAGGTATGCGCTTCGGCCACGAAGGCCAGCTGGCTATTGGCATCATAAACCGGGGCCGTCAAGGCTTCACCGGCTGCGCTCACAGCCGCAGGGAATCCGCCAGTAGTCACTTCTGCCGGAGGGGTTGATGCGGTCCCATTGAATACATGCTGGAACTTGTGGAGGTCGCCGCTGTTGTCCCCGGCGAAGAGAAGGTCGCCGCCGCTGTAATCGTAGAACGGAAACGAGTTGGTGTCGTTGTGCGAGTCGCCGAACGCGATTGTGGTCATGCATGGCGCGGTGCAGCCGGGATAGCCGGCGGCCGTCTCACTGGTAGGAGCGACAGGTGCGGCGAGGGTGCCGTTACTCGCCTTCCACCTCAGCAGGACCAGGCTTGCGACACCCGAGGATGACTGGATGAACGCGATCTGCGATCCGTCGGGGGAAAGCACAGGCGAAGTCACGGCCGTCGCGCCGGTGCCGGTGTTGTATGCCCAATAGACCGCGGGGACGGTGGCGCCGCACGTCGTTGCATACAGGTTGTCGAAGGCGAGGATGGTCGGTTGCGTAGTTGAGCCGGCCACACCGGTGTTGAACAGCACATAGTCCGTGCAACTTGGCGTACCAGTCGTGGTGAACGAAAACTTCGCGGGATACTGGCCTGCGCCCACCTTGGCGGTGGCGCTGCCCAGGCTCTCGCTCCAGTCGGTGCCAAGGTTCGCCCTTCTTCTTGTCACTCGGGGGGGCGTCCCTCGCGGGGGTACTCGTCGGGTGGGCAACCGACCGGCGGCCTCGGACTCGCTTGACTGGTCGCTCTCCAACAGGCCGCTACGCCGAATCTGCTGGAGCCAGTAGCGCCCGTCCTGCTGAAGCTTATATTCGGTGTCCGAGCCGGGCTCGGGCCGCGAGAAAACCACGTGATGATGACTCCAGTCGTCGGGCACGCCCCGGAAGGTCTGATGCGTGGTGGCCTCGTAGCCACGAATCGCGTCATCGAGACTCATCTCATTGCCCCGCGCCCACACCGGCATCGCCAGGCCACAAATGAGCAGACCGATGATCCAGGGCCTCGACCGAAATTTCAGCATTTGCATACCGCCACTAATTTAGAGTCAACAAACCACCTATAAGAAATAGACGGGCGCGGCAGTGGAAGACACACCGCGAGCAACGTTGGCCCAATCTTAATCCACAGGAGTCATCGTAAGCTGTTGAAAGCCGAGCGCGACCGCGTTGACCTGCCCTTTTCGCCCGTAGCAGCGATACAAGATGGCAAGAGGCATCAATAGTGCTTCGCTCGAGACGAGCGAAGCGAGCTACTTGGTCGATGAGGCGGAGTTGGTCCGGCTCTGCTCGACCTCGATAGTCGTTTCCGATCGCACCGGCCGCGTAGCCGAGCTGGTGCGCAACGCGATCGACTGGGAACGCGTCATCCGGCTCGCGGCTTGGCACGCGGTGCTCCCGCTGGTGGCGTGGTACTTGGAGCGCGCCTGCCGCGAGCTTGTCCCCGCTTCCATTCTCGAGCGTCTCAGGCGCATCTTTTGGGCGAATTGGCTTCGCAATCATCAACTGGCGGGCGAGTTACTGAGGATTTTGCAGCTATTCGCTGGAAAGGGGATTGCGCTCCTCGCCTTCAAGGGACCGACGCTGGCGGTCACGGCCTACGGCGATCTCGCCCTGCGCCAGTTCACCGACCTGGACCTTCTCATTCGACGCTCCGACTTTTCCGCCGCATCCCGGCTGCTCGTCGATGCGGGCTACCGCCCTCGATTCGACGGCCGAGCGATTGAATCGGGGTTCTTTCAAGCCAACAAGGAAGTCTTCGTGCGTGATTCGGGTCTCAGATGCCAGGTCGATTTGCACTGGTTGTTGACGCCGAGGTACTTCCCGTTTACGCCGGCTCCAGAGGCCCTGTGGGCGCGATGCTGCCCGGTGGAACTGGCGGGAGGGAGTGTGCGTGGGCTGGCGCCGTCGGATCTGATGCTCGTGCTGTGCGCGCACGGCTCGCGGCATGGATGGGACCAGCTTGCGATGGTGTGCGACGTCGCCGAACTCTTGCGCTCCCATCCCGAGGTGGACTGGAGAGCTACTGCCGAGCAGGCGCGAGTGCTCGGAAGCCGGCGGATGCTGCTGTTGGGTCTGGAACTGGCGCGCACGATACTTGGCGCCGAGCTTCCGGCCGGGCTGGATGCGCCGGCGCGCGCCGATTCGGGGGTAGGCCCCCTCGCCCTCGCGATCCGGCGGAAAATGTTTGCTGCTACGCCCGATTCCGGCGCGCGGTTCCAGCCCTGGGCTGTTCCGATCCGTACGATCGAGCGGCGGCGTGAGAGAATCCGCTACTGCCTGGACCGCGCGTTCGCTCCCACCGCGGACGACGGCAGGTTCGTCCGCCTGCCCCGAGCGCTGTTCCCGCTCTATTACATTGTTCGGCCGCTGCGACTTGGCTGGGGACTGACGCGGGGCCAGGCGAGAAGCCTAGCAGGGTGCGGAAAAAGCGGTTCCAAGGACGAGATTGTTCACCGATGGTGACAGCACCCTGCGTGAAAACTGGCTTCCTTCCTCAATCTTCTCCCCCTGTCCTGGGGGAGATTGTACGGACGGGAGACATAGGTAACAGGTGTACGGAGACATGGGTAACACATTTTGGGTGGCCGTGGGTTGCCCACAAGGTCCACGGGCGCTGGGATCGAATGAAGGATCCCGCCTGTGGACTTGTGGACAACCCACGGTGAAACGTTAGTCGGTGGCATCGGTGAGATTGGTTTGATTGAGGTCGATCACAGCGACCACTTGATGACAGAACAGCACCTCACGTTGGGAGTCGGAAAGGGGGCCAGGACGGAGCGCAACCGGCAAGCCGCGCAGCCCCTTGCTGACCCGGAACTCGCGTCCGCGATAGCTGAAGTAGCCCTCGGCCTGCACCTTGCGCACCTCGAGGCCGGCCGGATATTCGATCGGCGGCAGGTGCTCGGGGAAGGGGATCGAACTGGGGCGATAGCGGCTGGCAGGAGTGGCCAGCCCGAGCGCGTCATGTGGGCGCAGCAGGTTGTAGCGGTCGCGAAAGCGGTCGAACTCGCGCTGGCAATGGTCGAGGTCGGTGAAGTTGAAGTGGCGCAAGAGTTCGAACCGCAAGGTGCGATGGAAGCGTTCATCTTTGCCCTGGGTCTGGGGATGGCAGGGACGCCCGTGGATGACTTTGATCCCCAGCCGGATCAGCCACAGGCCGAGCCGGGTGTAGGGATGCTCGCGGCCGCCCCACGGCCCGCCGTTGTCCATCAACATCGCGGCCGGTAAGCCGTAGCGGCGGAAGACCACGGTCAACGCCGCGCGCACGGTGTCGCCAAGCTCATCGGCACAGGCCTGCAACGCCAGGGAGAAGCGCGAATGGTCGTCGAGTGCGGTCAGCGGATGGCAGCGCGCGTTGGAGAGCAGCGCGAAGTGGCCCTTGAAATCCATCTGCCACAAGTGATTAGGCCCGCTGCGTTCGAAGCGTTGCCAGGGAGTAGCTGCGGCGGCCAGCTCGGGGTTGAGCAAGCCGGCGCGGCGCAGGATGCCGGTCACGGTACTGGGCGCCAAGTGCGGCCCGCCTTGGCCGAGCAGTTGACGGGACAACTTGCGGCCGCCCCAGCAGTTGCGCGACTGCGCCCGCAGCCGAATTACTTCCTGCTCAATCCCGGCTGCGGTGCGCGCCGGGCTGCGCCGCGGGCGGCGCGAGCGGTCTTTAAGTCCGCTCGGCCCTTCCCGCCTATGGCGCGCGAGCCACTTGTAGCCGGTCTTGGCCGAAATCCCGAAGCGCCGGCACAACTCACGCCGATTGCTTCCCGCTTGCATCGCCAGTTGCACGAACTCCTCCCGCAACGACACTCGAGTAACCTCCCGCCACGGCATCCCGGTCACCTCCTGGTGGAGGTCCAGCATGCCGGTTAGGTGTTACCCATGTCCTCGCACACCTGTTACCCATGTCCCGCGCACAAACAGGAGATAAGAGAGGGGGAGCAGGCTGCGGAGACTTTTTCCGCAGCCTGCTAGTGGCCGCGCAGTGATCCTTTGATGCACTTGCAGAGCGCACAGGCTTCAGCCTGTGCGCTCTGTCTTGCGAGCCTTGCTTAACGCGGTTTCGCGGCGCCGGCCTTGCGCACCAAGGCTGCGGCGCGGGCCGCATCGCTCTGGTTCTCGAAGGCCAACACCGCCGAATACCGCCGTCCAACGACCTGAGCCACGACGAAGCTCAGATTGATGTTGGCATCCGCGATCGCCTTGGCTATCGCATGGCCCAAGCCGGGGCGGTTATCACCTTCGACGAGTAGGGTCGGAATCGCCGATGCCGCCAGTCCGGCGCCCCGCGCCGCATCGGCGGCCTTCTTGCCTACGACCGGATGCACCCCGATGGCTGCTCGACCCTCGTGGCTGGGCAACCGGTAGCCCATCACCATCTTGAGGTCTGCCTTGGCCTGCGCCAGCGGCTCCAGCGTGCTCGCCAGAACGCCCGGGCGATCGTCAACCTCCCCCCGCCACATCGTGATCTTCTTCACCGTAACTGTCATGGGATTGTTCTACCTCCGCCCCCGCTGCGATTCATAGAGTCGAGGATGTCAGATTCATAGCATGAGTCCCGCGCACACCGATTATCTGCAACAAGGCTTGGCCCGTCCAGCGGCGGATATCGGTTGACCAACCCTCCAGCGGGCATCCCGCGCAACGTTCGGGAGTTGCGAGAGGGGGGACTTGAACCCCCACGGGTTGCCCCACCGGATTCTAAGGAGCGTGTGGCAGGTCTTGCTGGGTCACATCAGGTCATGTGGTGCAGGAAAAACGGGACTTTCCGCGAACGGACGTTATGCTAGATGGGCGTTGAGCGGGCCGGTTCGCGGGGAAGGGCGGCTTCACCCTCATCTCGGCACGCGGCTTTCGCTCGGGGCTGGGTCCATATAAGGCACAGGTGAACCAGTCGCTACAACCGCACGTCCCGCCGCTCGCGCGTGCGTGGACAGCCAAGCCATAGGAGACACCGCGACGATGGACTACCGCAAGAGATTCGTCATCGAGCCCGGCACCAAGCTCCGGCTCGGCAAGATTGACCCGGCATTCAAAGACAAACACGAATCGCAGTACAGGGCGACGCCGGAGATCCAGAAACACGTCGATCGCATGGCCAAGCTGCAGTATCTGCTGTACGTCGACGGCAACCAGTCGCTGCTGGTCGTCCTGCAGGCGCTCGACGCCGGCGGCAAGGACGGCGTGGTGCGCCACGTGTTCAGCGCCATGAACCCGCAGGGGACGTCGGTCTTTGGCTTCAAGCAGCCGAGTAAGTTTGAAGCCGCCCACGACTTCCTCTGGCGCGCCCACATGCGCGCGCCGGGCAAAGGGGAAGTCGTGATCTTCAACCGGTCGCACTATGAGGACGTGCTGGTGGTGCGCGTGCACAAGTTGGTCCCGAAGCGGGTGTGGTCGAAACGCTACGAGCTGATCAACGACTTCGAGAAGATGCTCGTCAAGAACGGCACGCGCATTCTCAAGTTCTATCTCCACATCAGCCCGGAGGAGCAACTCGAGCGCTTCAAGCAGCGCCTCGATGACCCGTTGCGGCACTGGAAAATCAGCGAGAGCGACTACTCGGAGCGCGAGCTGTGGTCGGATTACATCGAGGCGTTCGAGGACGCCATGGAAAGGACGAGTACCAAGCACGCCCCGTGGTACGTGATCCCGTCCGACCACAAGTGGTTCCGCAACCTGGCCGTCTCCGAGATCCTCGCCGACACACTGGAGGAGATGGGCCTGAAGCTGCCGCCGGCGCAAGTGGACATTGCGGATATTCGGCGCAAGTATCACGCCGCGGCGGCTTCGCACGGCTGAGACTTCCGCTCATCGCATCTTCCGCCCTTATTGGAATCCCGGGTTTTTATCGCGTGCACGTAACGGTTCAAACCTCTCCGGTCTCTGCACCGCTCGGCAGGCGCGTGGTGGTTTTGGATAATTCTTCAGCCAAGCGTGGCCTTTCTCGCTAATTACCCAGACAGGGTGTGGACTGCCACGTTTTACACAGATAAGGGATCGGCACCTTGAGCGCGATTCGAATGCCCTTGTCGGTGAGTTGCACGCTTGCGATCAATTCGCGCCCCGGGAAGAAAGTTGAGGGAGCGCCGATTGAGCAGCATCCCGGTATCTTTTCGCCGTCCCGAGGGAATAAGCTGCAGACATCTGCCCAACGCTCCCCTGAGGGGCGAAACGAGGCCCGATGGCCGCTTCAGCGAGCGCGGGCTCCTGCCGACGCTGAAGTCGCTGGGCACCAGCCGCGCCGAGTTGAGACTGGTGTCGAAGAACAGCGCTCTCGGCGCATCCGGCCGGGACAGCCCAGGAGCCGGCCCGGACGGCGCAAAGATCGCAGCTATCGGGGGGTGAGCATTCACCACGGGCAGGGAGCGTCTGCTGACGCCCGCTGCTGAGAGGAAGACCGATGGAAAAACGGCGCAAGGAACAAGCGCGCAAACAGAAGCAACTGGATAAGCAACAGCGCCGCGAGAGGCGCGCCGCCGAACGGAAGATGAAACCCAAGGGCGACAAAGATTCCGATCTCGCGGAAATGATTCCAGGGCCGCAGCCGGGCCAAATCATCTGATCTGCCGCGAACTCTCTGCGGCACGCTCTCGGCGGGCAGACCGGGCCGAGAAGCAAATTTGACGCGTTCAATGTTTCGTGCTTTCGAGCGTCATCGGGGGACTTCCGCCCATGACACCGCAGAGCCGATTCGCTCGGAACTGTTCAGCACCGAGCGCCTCGAGCAACATGCCGAGAGCCTGGCGGCCGCTCAGCGCATCTCGGGCAAGCCGGGAACCCGTCGCGGGCTGGCGAGGCGGCTGCGGGACAATGGCCGGGTGCTGCTCAAAGACTATCGCGCAATCGGCGAGGCTATCCGAAATGAACGCGACATCACGCCAGCGGCCGAGTGGCTGGTGGACAACTTTCATGTCGTGGAGGAGCAGATTCGCGAGGTCCGCGACGATCTGCCGCGTGGCTTCTACCGACAGTTGCCAAAACTTGCGGAGGGGCCGCTCGAAGGCTATCCCCGGGTGTTCGGAATCGCTTGGGCCTTCGTCGCGCATACCGACAGCCGGTTCGACCCGCAGACGCTGTGTCGGTTTGTGCAGGCTTATCAGCGCGTCCAGCCTCTGACGATCGGCGAGCTCTGGGCGGTAGCGATTACGCTGCGAATCGTCCTGGTGGAGAATTTGCGGCGTTCGGCCGAGTGGATCGCGAGCCGCCGCGCGGCGCGCCAGGAGGCCGACGCCATCGCCGACCGATTACTCGGAGTCGGCGGCCAGGCAGCCGAACCGGCCATGGTCCTGCGACGCGTTGACGAGACGCCATTGTCAACGGCTTTCGCGGTGCAACTGGTCCAACGGCTTCGCGACCAGGATCCAAGAGTGACGCCGGCGCTCCGCTGGCTGGACGAACGTCTGGCAGCCCAGGGAACGACCGCCGACGAGGTCGTCCGGGAGGAGCATCAGTGGCAGGGCGCTATGAACGTGACCGTCCGCAATGCGATCACGAGCGTGCGCCTCATCTCGGCTGTCGATTGGGCGGAGTTCTTCGAGAGCGTCAGTCTCGTCGATGCCGCGCTCCGCGCCGGGAGCAACTTTGCCGAAATGGACTTCCCCACGCGGGATCGCTATCGGCACGCGATAGAAGAGATTGCGCGAGGCTCGCGGCAACCGGAACTCGAAGTCGCCACGCGGGCAATTCAGGCCGCCAAGCGGGCAGAACTCAGCAAGGCAAGCGCCGACGATACAACCGTTGGTCGCAGGCGGGACCCCGGCTATTACCTGATCTCGAGAGGGCGGCGGGCCTTCGAGGCGGAGCTTGGATTTCGTGTGCCGCTTGGGGTCCGTGCCGTTCGTACCTACGCCGCCATGGGTGCCCCCGGTTACCTCGCAACGATACTGATCGTCGCCGCTTTCATCCTCGTTCTTCCGCTCCTCGGCGCAGCGGATTCCGGCGTCCGCGAATGGAATCTCTTCCTGCTCGCTCTCCTCGCCGTCGTGCCGGCATCGGATGCGGCCACGCTACTGGTAAACCGCGGCCTGATGGAGGTCTTGGACCCCAAGATTCTGCCTGGTCTGGCGCTTCGTGACGGAGTGCCTTCGAGTCTGCGGACGATGGTCGTCGTGCCCACCCTCCTGACGACGGCGGCGGAGATCCAGGAGCAGATCGAGCGCCTCGAGGTTCATTGCCTGGCGAGCGCGGACGGCGACTTCCGCTTCGCTCTGCTCACCGACTGGACCGATTCAGACACGGAGAGCGTGGAGGGTGATGATCCGGTTCTCGCTACCGCCGCGGAGGGAATCGCGCGGTTGAATCGCCTCTACGGACCGGCGTCCGACGGCGAACGATTCCTGCTGCTCCATCGCCGACGGGTCTGGAACGAAGGGCAGGGAAAGTGGATGGGGTGGGAACGCAAGCGCGGAAAGCTGCACGAACTGAACCGTTTGCTTCGCGGCGCGACCGACACGACCTTCATGGCGATCGGCGGACGACCGCCGGCCGTGCCCTCCGGCGTCCGTTATGTAATCACCCTCGACGCCGATACCAGATTACCCAGGGGAGCCGCCAAACGGCTGGTCGGCAAGATGGCTCACCCGCTCAACTCTCCCACGTTTGACCCGCTTTCGTGCCGGGTGATCGAGGGCTACGCGGTGCTTCAGCCGCGGGTCACGCAGTCGTTGCCGACCGGTCGCGAGGGTTCGCTTTTCCAGCGCACCTTTTCGAATGCGCGCGGCATCGATCCATATGCGTTCGCTACCTCCGACCTCTACCAAGACCTTTTCGGAGAAGGTTCCTACAGCGGAAAGGGAATCTACGATGTCGATGCCTTCGAAGCCGCCCTTAAAGGGCGGGTTCCCGAGAACGCGCTCCTGAGTCATGACCTTCTGGAGGGAATCTTTGCCCGGGCCGGGTTGGTTTCCGATGTCGAGGTGATCGAGGAGTTTCCATCACGCTATGTCGTCGCCGCGGCTCGCCAGCATCGGTGGGCCCGCGGGGACTGGCAACTGCTCTCCTGGATTTTCGGCCGTGGACCCGATTCGAAGGGCGACCCCCGTCGAACCGCAATTCCGTTGCTGGGCCGCTGGAAGATGATGGACAACCTTCGCCGAACGCTGTCGGCGCCAGCCGCCTTCCTCGCATTGTTGGGTGGATGGACCCTGGCGCCCGCGTTCGCCGCGATCTGGACCGGGTTTGTGCTGGGGGCGATTTCTATGCCGGCGCTGGTACCAATTCTCGGCGGGATCGTTCCGCGACGGCGCGGCATCTCCAAGCGCAGCCACCTGCTCGCGCTCGGCGCGGATCTTACGCTCGCACTGGGGCAGATAGCGTTCCTGGTTACGCTCCTCGCGGATCAAGCCTGGTTGATGATCGATGCAATCGCACGAACGCTGTTCCGATCGTTTGTGCGGCGACAACGGCTGCTGGAGTGGGTCACCGCCGCTCAGGCGACGTTTGGCTCTCGGCTCGATCTTCCCGGAATCTACCGGCGGATGGCGGGCGGTATCGCGCTCGCCGCGGTGGCGGTCGTTATGGTCGCGTCGGTCGGGCGCGGGTCCTGGGCGATCGCGGCTCCCTTGGTGATCCTGTGGCTGCTGTCGCCGGCCATCGCGCAATGGGCGAGCCTTCCGCCGCCCGTGACGGGCCTCAATCCGGTCTCTGCCGCCGACGCACAAGCGTTGCGACTTATCGCGCGGCGCACCTGGCGCTTCTTCGAGACCTTCGTCACGGCGAGTGAGAACATGCTTCCGCCCGACAACTTCCAGGAAGACCCCAAGCCGGTGCTTGCCCATCGGACGTCTCCGACGAACCTCGGCCTGTACCTTCTGTCCGTGATCACCGCCCGCGATTTCGGCTGGATAGGTACGCTGGAGACCGTGGTGCGTCTGGACTCGACGCTGCGGACGATGAATGGGCTGGAGCGCTTTCATGGCCACTTCTACAACTGGTACGACACGGGCGACCTCCGTCCGCTGGAACCGAAATATATCTCTTCAGTTGATAGCGGGAATCTGGCTGGGCACCTGATCGCGGTTGGAAACGCCTGCCGCGAGATGATCGGCCGTCCGATCCCATGCCGGGAATGGCTTGCCGGGATCGACGACTCGGTACGACTCACGCGCGATTCCCTGCGCACGCTCGCTGACGATCGGCGAAGTCAAACGGTTACTCGAAAGACTCTCGATGACGCGCTCGCCGCGCTCGCGGCTTCTCTCCTGCGGACTCCCGCCACCTGTGTGGACGTTGCCGGGCATCTGGCGGAACTTGCGTTTCACGCCGACACCGTCATCGACATTGCACGAACGCTGAGCGAGGAACGAAGCGATGGGCCGCTCGGCGAAGTGCTGATTTGGGCGCGGGCGTTGCGTACGTCCATTCAGAGCCACGAGAGCGACCTCGAACAGTTAGTGCCCTGGGCGAGTCTCGTCTCCGGCGATGCCGTGCTTATGGCTGCGACGGCCCAACCGGATGGAGCGGCTTCCTTAAAGGATGCGCTCGGGCCGATCTTGGAATCGATCCCGGCCCTGGCCGAACTGCCGGATCGCTGCGAGGCGGCCATCAGCATCCTGGCCCGCCATCGGGCCGAACTCGCGGCGCAGGCCGGCCGAGGTGGCGACTCGCTCGCACGGACCGACGCTCTGGTCGAGGCCTTCAAGCGATCCGCAAACGTGGCTCGGTCGCTTGAGCGACGGCTCTCGGCGCTCGGCGAGCTCGCGGCCAGGATGTTCGAGGAGATGAAATTCGACTTCCTCTTCGACCCGGGACGGCAGCTCCTCTCGATCGGCTACCGGGTCGCCGACGGCAGCCTCGACCCCAACTGTTACGATCTGCTCGCCTCCGAGGCGCGGCTTGCGAGCTTCGTCGCAATTGCCAAGGGAGACATTCCGGCGCGGCACTGGTTCAGGCTCGGACGCGAGATGACGCCGATCGATCGGGGCTCCGCGCTGATCTCATGGTCAGGCTCGATGTTCGAGTACCTGATGCCGTCGCTGGTGATGCGCGCGCCGACGGGAAGCCTGCTCGAGCAGACCAACCGCCTGGTCGTCCGCCGGCAGATCAAATATGGGGCCGAACTCCACGTGCCATGGGGTATTTCGGAATCCGCATACAATGCGCGAGCTCTCGATCTCACCTATCAGTACTCAAATTTCGGGGTGCCCGGCCTGGGGCTCAAGCGCGGACTCAGCGAGAACATCGTGGTTGCTCCCTATGCGACAGCTCTGGCGTCGATGGTCGACGCGGAGGCCGCGACGCGAAACTTCACGCGTCTTTCCGCAGCCGGCGGCAGTGGCCAATACGGCTGGTATGAGGCTCTGGACTACACGCCGGTTCGTATCCCGGAGGACGAGAATGTAGCGATCGTCCGCGCCTATATGGCGCACCATCAAGGGATGACCCTGGTTGCGATCGCCAACGCCATCCAGAACGGGGCAATGTGCGCCCGCTTTCACGCCGAGCCTATCATCCAGGCGACGGAGCTTTTGCTGCAGGAACGAACTCCGCGGGATGTCGCGGTTGCCCGCCCCCGAGCCGAGGAGGTCCGGGCGGCTGCCAATGTCCGCGAGATCCTTCCGGCGATGCTGCGCCGGTTCCGGTCTCCGCACGACACTGTTCCGCGCACGCATCTGCTCTCGAACGGCAAGTACGCGGTGATGATCACAGCCGCGGGCTCGGGTTACAGCCGCTGGCGCGACCTCGCCATCACACGTTGGCAGGAAGACGTCACCTGCGATTCGTGGGGCACATACGTCTTCCTTCGCGACGCGCGCGCCGGCCGAACCTGGTCGGCGGGATATCAACCGAGCGGAGTCGAGCCGGATAGTTACGAGGCGGGGTTCTACGAGGATCGCGCCGAAATTGTCCGGCGCGACGGAACGATCACGACCACGCTGGACGTGGCCGTTTCAGCGGAGGACGACGCCGAGGTTCGCCGTGTATCGCTTTCGAACCTTGGCAACCGCGTCCGGGAGATCGAGCTGACCTCATATGCCGAGATCGTGTTGGCACCTGCCGCGGCTGACGCGGCCCATCCCGCTTTCTCCAAGATGTTCGTCGAAACGGAGTTCGTCGCCGACGTTGGCGCGCTCCTTGCCACTCGGAGGCGACGGTCTCCTGCGGAGCCCGAGGTCTGGGCGGCGCACCTCGCCGTCGTGGAGGGCGAGACCGTGGGCGGCGTGCAATTCGAGACTGACCGGGCGCGCTTTCTCGGGCGCGGACGGGGGATTCGTACGCCGATCTCGGTCATCGACGGCGGGCCGCTCTCCAACACTGTCGGCATCGTGCTCGATCCGATCTTCAGTCTTCGCTGCCGCGTGCGGCTTGCGCCGGGAGCCACGGCGCGCATCGCGTTCTGGACCCTGGTCGCGCCATCGCGCAGCGAAGCGCTCGACCTGGCCGACAAGCATCATGACCCCACGGCCTTTGAGCGGGCAGTCACTCTGGCATGGACCCAGGCTCAGGTTCAGCTCCATCATCTCGGTATCGCCGCTGACGAAGCGCATCTGTTCCAGCGTCTGGCCAATCACGTGCTCTACTCCGACCCGACGCTGCGGCCATCATCCGAAATGCTTAAGCGAAGCGATCGCGGACCCTCGGCGCTTTGGGGCCACGGAATCTCCGGCGACCTGCCAATCGTACTGGTTCGCATCGATGACGCCGACGATTTAGTGAGCATCAGGCAACTGATCCGCGCTCATGAATACTGGCGGATGAAGCAGCTCGCTGTCGATCTCATAGTTTTGAATGAAGTACCCCCGTCCTACGGTCAGGATCTGCAGGCCTCACTCGAGGCGCTGGTTCGGACGTCTCAGTCGCGGACGCACTCCCAGGAAGAAGGTTCGGGAGCGCCGCCTGCGTCTGGAACCGTCTTTGTCTTGCGAGCCGACCTGGTTTCTGTTGAGACGCGCAGCCTGCTCCAGACCGCCGCACGAGCGGTGCTCGTCGGCCGCCGCGGGAGTATCTCCGAGCAGTTGAAACGTCTCGAGGAGTCCGAGCCTGCCGCTGCGCCCCCGCCGAAGCGCTCGGCGGTGAGCGGACCACCGCAGCCGGCTGCGCCACCACTGCAGCTCGAGTTTTTCAATGGCCTCGGCGGCTTCGCCGCCGGTGGGCGAGAATACGTTACGGTCCTGGGCGAAGGCCAATGGACACCGGCCCCCTGGATCAACGTCATCGCCAATCCCTCCTTCGGCTTCCAGGTATCCGTCGAGGGCGGGGGTTACACGTGGTCGACCAACAGTCGCGCGAACCAGATTACACCCTGGTCGAACGACCCCGTCACCGACCGGCCGGGAGAAGTCATCTACGTTCGCGACGAAGACACCGGCGAGCTGTGGGGCCCTACCGCTCTGCCGATTCGCGAGGAAGCCTCGACGTATGTCGTCCGACACGGCCAGGGCTACAGCCGTTTCGAGCATGCCTCACACGCGATATCGCTCGACCTTCTGCAATACGTACCTACCAGGCATCCGATCAAGATTTCGCGGTTGAAGATTCGAAATCTGTCGGCGCAATCGCGGCGTCTTTCGGTCACCGCCTACGTGGAGTGGGTGCTCGGCGCCGCCCGCAGCGTCTCTGCGCCCTTCGTCGTAACCGAGATCGACCCGGAAACCGGAGCGATGCTAACGCGGAACCCATGGAGCACTGAGTTCGGTAGCCACGTGGCGTTCGCAGACTTCGCTGGACGGCAGCGCAGCTGCACAGGCGATCGGACGGAGTTCCTCGGCCGCAATGGGACTCTGGATAACCCGCTGGCGCTCGCCGGGGGCGAGCCGCTCTCGAATCGCGTCGGCGCCGGTCTCGATCCTTGCGGGGCCCTGCAAACGATCGTCGAGCTCCGGCCAAACGGAGCGGCCGAGGTGGTCTTCCTTCTTGGCGAGGCGGCGACGAAGGCGGCAGCGCTTTCCCTGATCAAGCGCTACAGAACCGCCGATCTCGATTTGGTATTCCGCGAGGTGGCCAGGTTTTGGGACGACGTCCTCGGCACGGTTCAGGTGAAGACCCCCGATCGTTCCGTGGACATACTGCTGAACCGATGGCTTGTCTACCAGACACTCGCCTGCCGGGTGTGGGCGCGATCGGCGTTCTATCAGGCGGGCGGCGCCTACGGATTTCGCGATCAGCTCCAGGACGTAATGGCGCTAACCGGAGCGAAGCCTGAAGTGACGCGAGAACATCTACTCTGCGCAACTGCGCGGCAGTTTACCGAAGGCGACGTTCAGCATTGGTGGCATCCAACATCGGGCCAGGGGGTCCGCACGCGGACTTCCGACGACCGGGTATGGTTGCCCTATGCTGCTGCGCATTACATCGAAGTCACGGGAGATCACGGAATCTTGGACGAGATGGTTTCCTTCCTCGACGGTCCAGTTTTACATCCGGGCGAAAACGAATCCTACTTCCAACCGACCGTCTCTAAAGAGCCTGCGACGTTGTTCGAACACTGTGCCCGGGCGCTCGATGTGAGTCTTTCAGTCGGCGTCCACGGCCTGCCGCTGTTCGGTAGCGGCGACTGGAACGATGGGATGAATCGAGTTGGAGAGCTCGGCAAGGGCGAGAGCGTGTGGCTCGGATGGTTGCTCCACGCGACTCTCTCAGCTTTCGCTCCGATCGCGGATATTCGCGGCGAGCATGTGCGCGCCACTGCATGGCGGGAGCACGCTTCAGCGCTGCGTGAATCTCTCGCTCGAGAAGGATGGGACGGCGACTGGTACCGGCGGGGCTACTTCGATGACGGGACGCCGCTTGGTTCGGCCTCAAGCACCGAATGCCGTATCGATTCGATCGCGCAGTCCTGGGCCGTAATTTCCGGAGCCGCGGATCGGACTCGCGCCACGAGAGCGATGGCCGCGGTGGAGGAATACCTGGTCCGCCGAGATGATGGATTGGTATTACTATTCACGCCCCCTTTCTATCTGGCGCCGATCGACCCGGGGTACATCAAGGGGTATCCGCCCGGTATCAGAGAGAATGGTGGCCAATACACGCATGCCGCAATGTGGTCCGTGATCGCGTTCGCGATGCTCGGTGAGGGAGATAAGGCCGCTGACTTGTTCTCGATCTTGAACCCGATAAATCACGCAAGCTCGCGTGCAGGCATCCTTCGCTACAAGGTAGAGCCGTACGTTGCCTGTGCGGACGTTTACGCCAAGCCCCCGCATGTCGGGCGTGGTGGATGGACTTGGTACACCGGCTCGGCCGGGTGGATGTATCGGGCGGGTCTCGAGTGGATACTCGGATTTCGCTTGCAGGGCGCGACATTGCTCCTTGACCCATGCGTACCGAGTCGGTGGCGAGGCTTCCAAATCGTCTACCAATACCGCTCGGCACGCTATGACATCGCCGTTGAGAACCCGCGCGGGGTTACCCGCGGAGTCGCCCTCGCGGAGCTTGACGGCGAGCCGTTGCCGGAAAACCGCGCGCGAATACCTTTGGCCGACGACGCTGCCACCCATCGCGTGCGCATCGTCCTTGGATAATCTTGCTCCCGTCGCGCGACAAATCGCCAAACCTCGGTTGCCAATACCAATCGATCTGTGCCGAGAACCTCATCACGTGACTATCGTGAGCTGGTCGGCGACTGGCTCGCGCGCTGAACGTTGGGGCTTGTGTGGACGTCAACGACGCCGAGCGGCTTTCCCAAGGCCCGGCCTTCCGGCTCATCGGCTCCAGCAAGGTCTTGGAGCAGCTCCTTTGAGACCACCGATGTGCCCTTGCGGGGCCAAAACTGCGCCCCGCACTGAGAGCCGGGCTGAAACCTTGAAAGGGCAGCAGGTCTCGTAGGGGAACACGAGGTTCTCGTCCGACTTCGGGCACTGAAGCTACACGTCGACCATGATTATCGACCTCGAATCGGAACCGAGAGAGAGCGCGGCGCGGCCGAGCGACTTACAAAGCTCGTCCTCAGCACTCCCCAAGCCCAACCCGAAGAAAAGTGGGCACTGAGTGGGCACTCCCGCGCCCAGAACTCCAGCGCGGGTCACGCGACGGCCTAAGAAAACCTTTATTTTTCTAAGGAATGCGAGAGGGGGGACTTGAACCCCCACGGGTTGCCCCACCGGATCCTAAGTCCGGCGCGTCTGCCGTTCCGCCACTCTCGCGCTGGCGTGTAAGCTAGCGACCCGTAAGGGGTTTCTCAAGCCGCTGCCGCGGGCCGCCGACCTCGACGATGAGTTCACGATGCTCGTCCTCGCAGTGGTCTGGGATGGTCGTGAATGGCGGCCGGCGGGTCGGCGAAAACGGTCAATGCCTCATCGTACGAAAAAGGAAACGCCGTCTTGCGGCGATTACCGGCAGCCTTCCTGACATTCCATTCAAAGACGAGGCCGGCCATCGTGCAAGGACACTAGCGTGCCGAGCCTGCCTCTCGTTACAGCGCGGAGAATTTGCCGGCCTGCTTGATCTTCACCTGGACGCCGTCAAACTGCTTCGGGATGTTCGCGGTCGTCTCGGGCGAGTCGTCGTCCACGTACACCGCCAGTGACGCGGTGTTCGGATCGTCGCCGGCGCCGATACCGACGGCGGTTACGTGCTCATGCTTGAGCAGGGCGTCGGCGTATCTCTCCTTGACCGCCCGCACCGTGTTGATCGAGGCGCGGAGCGCGTCGGTCATTTCCGGCGCGGGAGAGTTGATCTCCGGCAAGAAGTCGCTGGTCGTGCAGGCCTTTCCCACCAGCGACACCTTGAACCTCGTCAGGATGGTCTGAATCGGCGTAACCGCGGCGATAACGCCGCCCGTGGGAGTGAACGGGGGGCCCGCGGCGGCGAACAGCACGCCTATCGCCTGCGGGCATGTGAAATTCTGCAACAGCACCAGCGCGCCCGAGTCTCCGTTTTCGGCGAACGTGCACGTTTGCCCCGACAAATCACCCTGAGCTACCCCCATCACCAGTATCTGATGGTTGAACAGGGCGGCGCCCGCACCGAGGGCGTTACAGGTCTTGGCCGGGTAGACCACCTTGCCCATGGCGTCGAACGCGTCGATCTGGCCCGTCGTCAGACAGGAGCCGCGTCCCATCTTCATCACGCGCAGGCCGTCTTCCAGACTGTCGAACGGGAACGGCGTCGTGCTGATCTGGCCGATGTTAAAAATCCTGCCGAGGGGATCTATCCCAGGCGTCGGAGCAGCACCCGGGCTGGCCTGCGCCGTCACCACCTTCGCGATCGCCGCGTCCATCGTGTTGGGCACCGGGCCGGCGAAACCGATCGGTACCCAGCTCCAAAGCTTGGCCACGGTATCGGTGGTGTCCTGCCAGCATCCAAGGTCAACCAGCCCGGGCTGGACGATCAGCTCGTTCCTAGAGGCCGACCTGACACCGTTGCTGGCGCGCGCCAGGGCGTAGTTGGTGCCCAGCACGTAGTCCACGCTCTTCGTATCCTTAACCAGCGCCCCGAACGTGCCGGTGCAGCATGAGGTTCCCGTGGCGTCGACGCTGTTGATGTTGCCGCCGGAAACTCCGAGGAATGACGGTGGGTCTTCCGCGCCGGTCCTGCAGTCAACCTTGGCAGAACCGATTTGGGTAATCGAACAGGCTCCGGGCGTAGGCGTGGCCGTGGGGAGGATCTGGGCCGACGCGCGCATCCCGCCCATCGCCGTCATCAGCACCGCCGCTATCAGCATCGGTAAGCACAACTGCACTGCTTTCATGGGATCCTCTCCCCAATCGACACGGTGAAATTGCATGCGCGCGGGGGCAGGTTCCTGCGGCACTGACGTGATGTGATGAACTGACCGGACGATAGCTGTCCCGCCACAACCTGCCTCCGCTCCACACAGCTAAATGCCAATCTACGCCGGTCGCACAGGAGAGACAATGAGGGTTATGCCGAGTCAACTCGGGGTTGGTCTATGGTGTCTTCCATGTTGCGTCCGGATCGAACTGCGTCATATTGCCCGCAGTCGAGGCGGTCTCGGGACCGAGATCCTTTTGAGAGACTATGCCGTTTTGGTTGACGATGAACGTCATGATTCCGGAGTCACCATATCTTGCCGGGAAGGTGAGCAGCCCGAAGCCGCCGGTCATGTGGCCGTCGACGATGTAGTCCTTGGCTCCGCCCGGCGCGTTCGGTCCTTGGCGTGTGAGAATCTTGTAGTAATAGCCGTAAAAGGGACTCGATTCGTTGTCCTTGGCGAAGTAACCGGCAGCGCGTGCCTTGGCGATCAGTGGACCCAAGGGGCTTTGCTCCTCGCCGGCACCCGTAGCCCAATAAAGCCCGTCGTGCTTGCCCGAGGTGCTTAGAAGATGCTGGGCATATTCCAGGTGTCCGCTACCCAAGCGATCCTTGGCGGCGTATTCGCGCTGAGCCTCGACATAGGCGCGGCACACCTCGATCACCTTCAGCTCGTTGCGGCCGATTCGTCGGTCAAGGATCTCCTTCTCGCCGGCCTTGGTGTCGAAGCGCCAGACGGAGCCTTCCCGAACGAGCGGGATCGGAAGGGGCCAATCCTCCTTACCCACTACAAGGACCGCCTTGTCCGCGCCTCGGCTGTCGAGCTTGTGCGAAACGTCGTATGCGGCGATAAAACGGTTTCTTCCCGCCGTGTCGGCGACGGGATCGCCGGAACTGACCAGCTTTTCCGACTCGGGTCCCAGGATCTTCACAAGCTCGGCTGTGTTGGCGCTGCGGTTTGCCGCAATGAGAGCCTCGACCGCCCGCTCGGGCGCCGAGAACGTCGCCTGCTGCGCGCCGGTATCAAACGCGCGTGCTCCCGCGGTCGACAAGGTCGCGGCAACGCTTAAGGCTGCTATGCCGAGCCACCAAACAACTCCGAGTCCGTTCCAACCTGTTCTCATCATGATTTCTTACAACCTATCGGCGAGCCCCGCCGCCTCCGCCTCGGCCGCCTGCGCCGAAACTTCCCCTCGAGCTGGCTCCGCGTTCCGAATAGGCCCGCACCTCGGGTCCCCGCCCGAAGGACTCAAAAACCGGCGGCGCATGCACTATACCCTGCGGTGGAGCGCCCACCGGATAGCCCCGTACGGCGAGATGCGCCTCAGGGGAGACGGACCCTTGGAAACGCGCGCGGGTTACGGGGTCGCGATAGGGAACCCCGTCGCGATGGATCGAGTCGTGCCGCCAGACATCGGACGTCACCGGCGGACGGCGAACGTTGATCTCGTTGAATCTATCGACGTCGATGTGCAGTCGATGGTGACGCCAATGCCAGTGATACCACCCCCACAGCGGATAGACGACCGGAAAGCCAATCCCCGCGAACCCCCCGCAGGGCCAAAAATAGGGCGGATACCCAGGCCAGGGCCAACCGCCATAGACCAGGACCGGATTGTAACAGGGAACAAAGACCACCGCCGGGTTGGCCGGCTCGACAATAAGCATGTCGTCCTCGCTGGTGACCGCTTGCTGAGCTGTCGGCGTGAGCGCTCCTGCGCCTTCGGCGCGGCGGCGCAGGCGTTGCACCGAATCCATTACCTCGGCCTGCTGGGCCAGGAAGGCATCGCCCAGCTTCTCCGTCCATTCGAGGTTGTCGTCCATCATCTTCAGGATCTGCGGGAAAGGGACGAGCGACTTTACGCTGGGATCCCATGGCTGCTCCCGCAGCGCCGCTGCCAATTGGTTGCCGTGGAGCGATGCATTGGCGGGAACTTGCAGCCAGCGATCCGCCTCGACCACCTCGAGCGGGTAAGTCGCCGCCATGAGAATCTGGGCGATCAGAGGATCCGGATAAAGCGCAATCGGCGCCAACATTTGATCCAGTTGCCCGGGCGAGAACAGCCGGTCTGGCGACATCGAAGCCGACGGCGCCGGGGGCCGCTCCTGCGCCGCGCATGCCACGAAACTCAGGAGAACAACGATGCCCGTCACTGCTTTCACCAGCCCTGCCTTTCTGGCACTCAAAGTTCCCTGAGCTCTCGGCGATGACTCACATCGCTCTGGTACCGGCGGGTCTTGATTCATAGTGGGAACAACATCCATGCGCCCTCGGTCCATTTAACTACTATCGGTCGCTCAATCATGAAAATTGACTGTAAATCATCGCCTCTGCGAATCCGCTTGCCGAGGAAGGCCACCGCCGGAGCTCTCGGCGGCTGATGAATTGCCCATGGTAACTTCCGGACCGTTCCACCACCCTCCGCCCAGAGCGACGAAAAGCGCCGCGGTATCCTGAAGTCGTTGTCCCATCGCTTGGATATAGCCAAGCTTCGCCTGCTGGTATTGGAAGTCCGCGATCAGCACCTGTAGGTAGTTGACGGTACCGGCCTGGTAGTTAGCTTGTATCAAGTGAAGTGCCTCGGCCGACGCATCGAGCGCCTGCGATTCCGCGCTGAGAGTTTGGGCGTCATGCTGCAGCGCCTCCAAGGCATCCGCCACCTGGGCGAGCGCCGCAAGAACGGTCTCGCGATAGTTTGCCAACGCCTGCTGGTACGCATCGATCGCGGCCTTTCGCTGGTACCAGAGGGTTGGTCCCTGGATTAGGGGGGTGGCAATGCCCGCTCCCAAAGTCCAAAAGGCAGCGCTGCTCCCGAATAAGGTGGAAAGCGAGGTGCTGTTCCAGCCGTAGTCGGCGTTCAGCGTAAAGTTCGGAAGCATCGCTGCAGTGGCCACGCCGATCTGCGCGCCGGCGTCATGAAGCTGCGCCTCTGCCACCAGCACGTCCGGGCGCTGACGCACCAAATCGGAGGGGAGGCTGACCGGCAGGTCCTTTGGCAGTGTGAGCTCGGGAAAGGTGGCGTGTGGCGGTGCCCAATCCGCAGGCGCCTGGCCTGCCAACGTCGCGAGCAGGTGGCGGGTGTGCTCCAATTGCTGCCGAAGAGGCGGTAGCGTTGCCTCCGTTGTGGCGAGTTGACTTTGCACGCTGAGTAAATTCGCGTACGGAGCGGTCTCCGCGCGCACCTGCGCGGCCGTGATCCGGGTCTGCTCCTTCATGAACCCTACGATCTGTTCCGTCGCCCCGATCTCGGCCGTGTACGCTGCCTCCGCGACAATCGCGTTGACGATGTTGCCCGACAAGGTCAGGTAGGTCCCTTCGGCGTTGTAGTATTGAACCTCGACCTGAGCGCCCAGACCTTGGATCGTACGCCGTTCCCCGCCCCACACGTCAAGCACATAGCCGACCGTCGCCTGGAGGGTATAGAGACTAAAGATGGTGGGAGAAGCGGTCGTCTCTCCGAAGCGGAGTGCTGAGAATTGCTGGCGTGTGGGTTGGAAGCCGGCGCTTAGCTGAGGGTAGAAGATTCCGTAGCCGGCACGAAGGTTATCCTCGCTTTGCCGCAGGCTTGCCTGTGCTGCTTGCAGCGTCGGATTGTTGGCGATGGACTGCATGACCACCGCGTCGAGCTTCGGGCAGTTGAATAGCCGCCACCAGTCTGCGGCAATCTTCGCGCCGCGCTCGAAATGCTGCGCGCCGCCCTCCGCCGCAATCGTTCCCGCGGCCTCTTCTTCGTACGTGTAGCGCTGAGTTGTCGGCCCCTTGGGCTGGACAAAATTCGGTCCCACTGCACAGGCCCCCAGGCTGCACGAAAGCAACATTGCGCCGAGCCATTTCAACCGACCGGCATGCGTGCCGGTGGTAGTCCGCCGCCGGCTATTTTTCAGCAACGTAGACATCGACTAACTGACCCGGGTAGACCGGCAGACTCTCTCGTCGCGCGAACCGGAATATCACCGGCAGCACGCGCACATCGACTCTTTCGAGTCTCTCATTCGACAATTCAATCTTTGGCGACACATAAGGCTGCACTCTCACGTATTCGAGCGGGAGGCTGATGTTGGTTCCGCGAATGAACATCCGCGCCTGCATCTGAGGTCCCAGCTTGAGCCTGTGAATCAGTATTTCGTCGATATAACAACGCACACTGACGTACTCTTCCGATGGTCCCATCACGATCACGGGGTCGAAGCCCTGGGTATACGTATCGTAGGTGCCCTGGGCAGCAGTTACGTAGCTGCCAACTGCCGCCTGAATCGCCAGAATCCTGCCGTCGGCCGGCGCCGTGAGGGTAAACCAGGCAAGCACGGACTTGGCTGAGATATAGGCCTTTTCATCGGCTTCATAAATCTTCTCCTGGTTTCTGATATCGTAGATCCAGGCTCCGGCCTTGGTGAGTTCGTAATTTTCCAGCGTAACCTTGAGGTTGCCTGCCGCCACCTTGGCTGCATTTATCGCGTCGTCGAGGGTGTACCTGCTTACCGATTTAGGATCCAACTGATAAGATGCTTCCTGTTTCGTAAGTTCGTCCTGCGCGTTTTTCAGTTGCGCACGCGCGTACGTGACCTGAGCCTTCGAAACCTCGAAGACCTCCTTGCGGGGTTCGGCGCGCAGTTCTTCCAGCATGGCATGCGCAGCTTCCGCCTGGGCCTTGAGCTGCGCCGTGCTCGCCCTTTGGACTGAGTCGTCAAAGCGCATCAGCGCTGTTCCCTTACGGACCCATTGACCCTCGTGGACGGGAATGTCGACGATGGTACCGGATACGTTCGGGAAGATATTTATGTTCTCGCCGTTGTTCTGATAGCTCTCGACGATGCCCTCGGCGTACACTCCCCTAGCATAAGGGTTTGCGGCCGGATTGAACGCGGGCGGCTGTGGCGCGGCGTGGAGCCCGTAGACGTACGCGCCAACCAAGCCGGCGGTCAGTCCAAGAAAGGCCAGCACCAGTTCTATCCTAGGCCTCATACGACGCACCTTCCTTGAAGCCGGTTATGCGGCCGTCCTCCATCGCCATGATCCTGTTGCTGTACTCGAAGATTCTGCTGTCATGCGTGACGATTACAATGCAGCGCTCTGCCGTCAGGATTTCGCTCTTGACGAAAGACACGATCTTACGTCCCGTCTCTCCATCGAGCGAGGCGGTCGGCTCGTCGAACACCAGAATTTCGGGCTGATGCACGATCGCACGTGCGATCGCAACGCGCTGCTGTTCGCCGCCGCTGAGCTTGGTCGGCGGAAGCTGCGCCTTGTCGGCCAGGCCCACGACCTCGAGGTAGGAAGCGGCGGCGCGCAGCGCCTCATCCCAGTTCCGCCTTTGCAGGATCAGCGGGATCGCCACGTTCTCCGCGGTCGTGAGGCGGGGGAAGAGGTGATAATCCTGAAAGACGAAGCCGATGGTGTTCAGGCGAAAATCGGCAATTTCGTCGTCCGACAGGCTCCAGAGATCCCGGCCGTCTATTGCGACCGAGCCCGAGTTCGGTCGAAGAATTCCGGAGATCATGCTCAAGAGCGTCGTCTTGCCGCTTCCCGATGGTCCGACTATGTAGAGCATCTCGCCCCAGTAAGCCTCGAAACTCACATCTTTCACTGCGTGGGTTCGGGCCTCGCCCGCGCCGAACCATTTGTTGAGCTTGTTCGCCACGATCGCCGCCTTCGGCATGTCATCCTCGGAAGATATCGAACGGTTCGATTTTCAGTACCCGGCGCACGCCCGCATAGCCGGAGACAGTTGCGATTATCACAACCAACAGCAACGCGATGCCGAGATTGGTGTAGGTTACGCGGGAGGAATACTCCGGCAGCCTCAGCTTGGCGGCCGTTATCAGAAGCGTGGATAGGCCAATCCCGAGGCCGTAGCCGACCAGCGCAGTGAACCCGGCCTGGAAGAGTATCACGTAGACCAGCTCACGCCCCTTGGCGCCCATCGCCTTGAGCGCGCCGAAGTGTTCGAGGTTTTCGACTATGAAGGTGTAGAAGGTCTGCCCCGAGATGGACAGGCCAACGATGAAGCTGATCACGGTCATCAGGAGCGTGTTGGTCCCGATCGAGGTCTTGTATTTCAGGAAGTCCGAAATGCCGTTCTGGAACTCCCTGTTCGTCATGGCGAGGTAGCCGAGCCGCGCTACTTGTTCTTTGATGTATGGGATATCCGAGTTGGCCTTCGGCTCGACCAAAATATATGAGATGGTAAAGCGCATGGACGGAACGTACTGAATCGCCCGGTTGTAGGTGGTGTAGAGCGTCGGGGTACCGTAAAGCGCTCCGGTGGCGGTCTTGGCGATGCCGACGATGACCCCACGATGGTCGTTGAGCTCGAATTCGGTTCCGAGCTTCGGACTTTCAAGCTTGGGAAACTCTTCGTCCTTCACCACGATGAATCCATTTTCGGCGAAAATGTCATCGATGTTGCCTTGCAGCAGTTCCGGCCTTCCCGCTAAACTCGCGTCATCGAGCCCGATTACCGTGACTGGTTGATAGTTGCCATCGCGCATCTTCACCAGCGCCCCGCTCGAGTACATGGGAACCGCGTATTTGACGCCGTTTATGCTGCGTACTCCATCCAGGACGTAATCCGGCATTGGGATACTGCTAAAGATGGCATTTGTGGCGGAGGGGTCCATGACCCAGATGCTTGCGCCGACGTTAATCACCGTGGCGGATGCTTTGGTCAGGATCCCGGCGAAAGACGAGGTCATCTGGACAATGAGGAATACCGAGAACGTGGTCCCGACCAGAAGAGCGCTGTATTTGCCTTTGTCGCTGACCAGAAGCCTATAGGCCAGGATCCAAAGTTGCTTCATTGATTTCCCTCGCAGCCGATTATTTGGCCCTCAAACCCGATCTGTCCAGAGAGCGACGCACGGTTCACTCCCCCATCCTGGGATAAAGACGCGCCGCAATGGCAACCAGGACGCTAAAGCCCGCGATCAGAACCGCGAAGTCCCTGCCGATGCCTATGGTGGCGACGCCGTTGCGAAGCATCAACGCGCGAAGTCCATCAACTTCGTAGGTCAGAGGATTGAGACGGGAGATAGCTTGGAGCCAAACCGGCATCAGCCGTATCGGATAGATTGCGTTGCTGGCGAAAAAGATCGGCATCGTCAGCGCCTGGCCGATCCCCATGAAACGTTCGCGAGTCCTCACCAGGCAGGCCACGACCAGTGACAAGGTACAGAACAGTGCTGAGCCCAGGGCGATCAGTCCGATCACCCCGAGCACGTGGCGCGGGTCGGGACTAAGCCCGATGCCGAGGATGACCGCGAGGACGTAAACCACAACCGCCTGTGAGAGGCCTCGGATTGCCGATGAGATTGCCTTGCCCAAAACCAGGGCGGTGCGCGGGGCCGGACTGACCAGATAGCGGTGGAGGACGCCAAGATCGCGTTCCCAGATTGCCGCGATGCCATAGAAAATGGCGACGAACAAAACGCTCTGAGCGAGAATGCCGGGCGCCAGAAAATCCAGGTAGTTCGTGCCGGTCCTGAGTCCCCGGACTCGAGCCATCACCTGCCCGAACAGTACCAGCCAAAGCACCGGCTGAACCGCCCTTGATAGAAGTTCCATTGGGTCGTGCCAGAGCTTGCGCCGCTCGACATCCGCCACCGCCAGCACCTGTGTGGCGTAGTCCGCGATCGGGGAGAGGGCAGGGTACTTAACCATGTTCGCGCGCACTCCGTCGCGCCTGCCGTGCCTGCCGATATCCTCCTGCCGGCTCGACCTCCACTCCCGTATAGTGACCGAACACATCGTCGAGCGTGGCCTGCGGTCCAACTTGCCGCTTGAGGTCTGCGGGGGCGCCGATGACTTTGATTCGTCCGTGATGCATCAGCGCGATCCGGTCGCAGAGTTCGTCCGCCTCCTCCATGTCATGAGTGGTTATGAGTATCGTCATACGGCGCGTTTCGCGCAGCGCGCGGATGTCATGCCAGACGGCGCGTCGGGCGAGCGGATCGAGCCCCACGGTGGGCTCGTCCATCACCAGGATCTTCGGCCGATGCATCATGCTCTGGGCTATCTCGAGGCGTCGTATCATTCCGCCCGAGTAATGCTGCACCAGGCGGTCTGCGTCGCGGGTCAGATTCATCATGGCGAGTGCCTCGGCGATCCTCTGTGCGCGCTCCCGGCGCGCAATCACGTAGAGCCGCGTGGAAAGCAGCAGATTCTCGTAGCCGGTAAGGGCGCCGTCTGCCGAAAGCATCTGGGGCACGTAACCGATGCTGCGGCGCACACGCGATGGTTCGGTGATGATGTCGAAGCCGGCCACCGATGCAGTGCCCGACGAGGGTGGCAATAGGGTTGCCAACATTTTGATGAGCGTGCTTTTGCCGGCACCGTTTGAACCGATCAGGCCGAAGATCTCGCTTGCCGGGATGCTTAGCGACACGTTGTCCACGGCAACGAGATCGCCGAAGTGACGAGTCAGCGCACAAGTGCGAATGGCGCCCTCGACGTCAGACTTCAGAGTAGGCGCGCCGATCGAAGACCGCCTTTCTGTGGAAGGGGCGCCCCGCAAATGAAGACGCGCTCGCGATAAAAACTTAAACAATGCGCGCCGCATCCCGCTGCCGATAACGTTCTCGTCGATTGCTGGAGCTGCTCCGCGTTCCTAAAACCTGAGCAAGAAGCGTGCGAGTCCAGGATTCTGATTCATGCAAGGCGCAACAGACCCTCGATTAACGCGGTCATCCGCGAGCTTCTGGACCGCAGAGGGTACCACACTTTTGGACTTTCAGGTCCAGAAACAACAGTCCGGGCAAAGCGATTTGTGTCCAAATGCGCCACGTCATTCCGGTCAGCAGGCGTTTTGGTAAGACGGGGGATGCGGCGCAGATGGCCCTCTCGAGACGGGCGTTTTGCCACGGTGAGTGTGCCGTGACGACTCGGCGCTCCCCATCGCCTGAACCCGGTTGCGGAAATACGCGCCATATGAAGTGCCACGGTTTCGCAGCAGATAGAACCGGATGCGCGACGCGGCAGCTTGGCTGGAGGAGTAAAGTGGACGGGAGCGTGAACGGCGGGCATCGGCCGGGTGCTCGAGTTTCGGCTCAGAGCGGCAGCCGCCGCACACCGCGTCGCGCTGAATGTCCGGAATGTCGAAGAACTGTTCAGCCTTGCCTCCGCCAGAGCGGGAGGGGAGTTGACCGGCGTCGCCAATTCGACCCCAGGGCCAAGGGGCGCGCCGCGCATTCACGGCGAGCTACTCATGCTCGGAATCGAGGTTGCGCAGTCGACCGTGGCGAAGTACATGGTGCCGAGGTCCAGACGGCCACCATCCCAGAGCTGGAAGACTTTTCTGCGCAACCAGGCCGCGGGCATTGCTTCGATCGACCTGTTCGTGTGCCGACCGCGTTGTTCAAACTCTTCTACGGTCTGGTGATCCTCGGCCACGACCGCCGGCGGCTGGTAGGCTTCGGCGCCCCCCCCCCGCATCCAACCGCTGAATGGATCGCCGGGCAGGTAACTGAAGCTTTCCCCTGGGACCAGGCGCCGCGATACCTGATCCGCGATCGCGACTGCGTGTACGGCCACGCCTTCGTCAGGCGCGTGCGGGCGATGGGCATTCGTGATCGTCCGACCGCGGTCCGTTCGCCTTGGCAAAACGGATATGCGGAGAGGCTAATCAGCTCGATTCGACGAGAGTGCCTCGACCACAGCGTGGTGTTCGGCGAAGCGCACTTGCGCCGCATCATTCGGGCGCACGCCGCCTACTACAACGACGTGCGGACCCACCTGGCGTTGGAAAAGAACGCGCCGGTCCCCAGGGCCGTTCAGCGCATCGGGCAAATCGCCGCGGTGCCACTCCTCGGAGGACTGCATCATCAATACGTTCGGATCTAATTTTCGGTGACGACAGGCCTTCAGGGCCAAGTTGAGGCCATTCCCCCTAGCTCCGATGCCGCCACCGCTTGAAACGGCTTCTGAACACAAAGGCCGGCCTATTTCATTATGTCATTAACCGCCGCCTCGAAGTCGCCGTCGCCTGCCGCGTTACCGGAAGACATTGCCACAGGTTCAGTTACAAGCCGGACGCGCGGGCGGCATTGGAGAAATGGGGTTCACGGTGTTGCTACTAGTGTCACGTTTCAGAAATGAGTTTAGCGTTACGGATGCTCCGTTTGATCCGGGCGGCGGTCCCAGCGCTATGCATCGCATTGCTATAACGTCGCTCACCAGGCCCTATACAAGATCGCCACGGGCAACCCGCCAAGATTGTTAACCTTCCGGGCGCAGGCAGCGGAGAAGCTCGACCTCGAAGCGGGAGAAGGTGCATCGAGTTGACTGCCCATCGGGCAAGCACTACCGTCCCTCTTGTCGAGTTGACCACGCAACAGGCGGCGGACAACGAGCATATGCAGTTCAGCTGGATTGGCGGCGCGACCTGGATCCTCGAGTTTGGCGGCGTGCGCATCGGCTGCGATCCGGTGCTCTGCCGCAAAGGGACCGTACAGCACTACGGCTTCTTCACGTCGGAGCGGCTCGAGGATCCCGCGCTGGCCGAAGACTGTGACACGGTTGATCTCTGGCTGGTGTCGCACCATCACGAAGACCATCTCGACGAGGCCGGTCTGGCGAAGCTCGCGCGTGCCCCGCACGTACTCTGTCCGTCGCGCGTAGGTCGGAGGCTGCGCCGGCGAGGCATCGCCCATCAGGCCATCGCCTGGGGTGAGGTGGTGCGACTGCAAGTGCGGGGCGTCGCCATTAGCGTGCGCGCTGGGCCTGCCATTCACAGTGGCAACTGCTTCGTGGGAACGCTTGTCGGAAATGGCAACGGCTACCTCCTCGAGCTCGAACGGGCGGGCGAGGCCAGAAACAGAGTGTACGTGAGCGGCGACGATGTTTTCGCGCCGACGCGGGCACGTCGCTGGTTGCCCAAGGGCCTAGACCTCGCCATCGTCAACGCCGGCGCCGCGCACGTCGGCACTGGCTGGCTCGGTCGCGTCCTCGGTCGTATCACCAATGACTCGAGCGACCTGCGTCGATTGACTGACGCGCTCGATCCGCGAGCTCTCATCGCGACCCATTGGGGCACCTTCGCGCATTACCTCGAGCGGGCGCCGGCGCGTGACCTGGCGAAGGTGCGGGGCGTCGCGGTCGGCGAAACCATCGAGATCGTATGAGCAAGGAGACTGCTGTCAGCAATCATGTGAATCTCCTCCCGTAATCATCATTTGAAACTCCCCCCCTCTGAAGCACAGAGGAGGAAGGGAGCGATGGAAGAGCGATTGAATCGGGTAGTTTCTCTGCCGACCGAAGCGGGAACGGTGGAGGAGCGGATGTTGGGGCCTGATTTGGTGCGGGAGATTGTGGCGCGAACTCGGAGTGGATCTGTAGCTTTCGGATAAACCTCCGGTGAGAAGTTTCGCCGGCGTTACCCTCGAAAGAGGTGGACTATTTAGCCTCCGCGTCTTGAAAAGTAACCAACCCCATCACGCAGGCTACTTGCATGCTCGACCCGATAAATTTCCAAATTACGGCCGAAGAACAGTTCGCATCAGACTGCGTCATCCGCCAGGGAGCATTCCACTCCCCGGAGATCTAACGCGTTCGCAAACCCAGCTCACGATCGCGCTTGGCTTCGCCGGCAGAATGCGACCGGGTTCACCTACGAATCTCTCCCATTCTGAAAGCAAAGACTGGCTGACCGCGACCAGCGTGGGCAACCCTCCGCACACAGCTTCAGCCAACTCCGGACGCATCCCGCGCCCTTCGGCCTCCTGCTGGCCGAAGCGGTTGACGATCAGTACATCGGGACGTGACCTGATCGCGGCTCTCAGCAAGCACGCGGCTTTCGCCAGCGAGTCCGGATCCAGCGTGCATCCGCTCGCGCCCGGTCCGCGCGGCAGGTCGAGCCTGACACGCTCGCCGCTCGCGATGTCCTCCACGTACATGCTTCGCTTGCCGGCGGGTGTCGGTGCGCCGAAGTGCTGCAGCAGCCCCGAGACACGGATTCCTTTTGAACGAAGCAGATTCGTCACCGACACGAGGACCGCGTCGACGTCGAGGCGCTCGCCGTAGAGAATCCCCGCAATATCGCCCGGCGGCAAAGGCTCGTCATGCATGGGTTCAACTCGCGCTGACAAGCTCGGGCATCCGTGTAGTAGAACCAAGCCTCCACAGTCGCATGATAAAACAATGACACTCGCGCAAGCTATTCACGATCTGGGAGTTCTCAAGGACGATCACGCTCGGATTGGAAAACAGACGGTGGAGAAAGTTCTCCCATGGCGAACGGTGCAGTATGAATCGCCGCCCTAGCAGGATGCGGAAAAACGATCGTTTCCCATTCGATTCTCATGTAGAGTAGCCAGCGATGGTGGTGTGAGGAGGGTGTGAGGATGCGCGGGACGGATCGCCAGCAGTCTGCGATGTTCAGCTACATATCGGCCGAGCAGCGGGTGCCCCAAGACCATCCGCTGCGAGCGATCCGAGCGATGGCGGATGTGGCGCTTGAAAAGTTGGGGCCGAGCTTCGATGCGATTTACGCCAGCAGCGGGCGTCCCTCGATCGCGCCGGAGAAGCTTCTGCGCGCGCTTTTGCTGCAGGTGCTGTACACGGTGCGCAGTGAGCGGCTGTTGATGGAGCAGCTCGACTACAATTTCCTGTTCCGCTGGTTCGTCGGACTGAGCATCGATGACCCGGTGTGGGACGTGACCGTGTTCACCAAAAACCGCGAGCGGCTGCTTGAGGGCGAGGTGGCGGAGGGGTTTTTCATCGCGGTGGTTGACCAGGCCCGCGCCCAAAGCCTGCTTTCGGACGAGCATTTCACGGTCGACGGCACGCTGATCGAGGCCTGGGCCAGCCACAAGAGCTTCAAGCGCAAAGGCGCTGACCCAAAGACTCCGCCGGACGATCCGGGCAACCCCAGCGTCGACTTCCACGGTGAGCGGCGCAGCAACGCCACTCACCAATCGACCACCGATCCCGAGGCCCGCCTGGCCCGCAAGGGTGCAGGCAAGGAGGCCAAGCTCAGCTACGCCGGACACGTGCTGATGGAGAACCGCAACGGCATTGCGGTCCAAGGCTGCGTAACCCAGGCCACCGGCCGCGCCGAACCGGAGGCGGCCATCGCGATGGTGGAAAAAATCCCAGGCTCGCATCGAGTAACCCTGGGAGCCGACAAGGGCTACGACCGCAAAGAACTTGTTCAGGAGTTGCGTGATCACCAGGTCACCCCGCACCTTGCCTGCAAGCCGTCCACTATCATTGATGAAAGGACCACTCGTCATCCCGGCTATCTGATCAGCCAGCACAAGCGTAAACGCATCGAGGAGATCTTCGGCTGGCTCAAAACTGTCGCCGGCCTGCGCAAGGCGCGCCACCGCGGAGTCGCTCGGGTCGGTTGGATATTCACCTTCGCGCTGGCCGCCTACAATCTGGTCAGGATGCGCAATTTGGCGCTGGCAGCTCCCTGAGCCATCCGCAATCGGGTGGAGAGCCGGGGCACTTGACCAACTGAACCTCAATCGACGCCCTCACACGCCATGCCAACACTCTCGAAAGCACATCCCGCCATGGTAATCATCCGTTTTTCCGCAACCTGCTAGATCTTTGCGCGCGCCGCCATCGGCTCTTATTTCGCGCAAGAAGCAACGTCCTCGCGAAATAATAGCCGATGGCGAAAAATGCCCTCGAATTTTTTCCCGGCCGTGCTAAAGATTTTAGCCGGAATTTCCATTTTTAATTCTCAATCGGACTAGCACCGGCACCGGGCGTTTTGCAAATGCGAAGTTCGAGCCCGGTTTCGAGTCCAAAGGGCTTTCTACTACGCCGCTACGCCGCAGCGGGCCGGTTCTGCCTCGCGTTGGCATAAAATTAGGCGCTTTTGAAGTTTTCAGTAGGGACAGGGCGCCGGCGTGCCGCGGCTTATGCGGGCGGCGTGGAGACCTCGGCTTCGAGGACCTGGCGCACGCGCTCGCACTCGGAGCGCAACTTCTCCACGATCGCCTTCTCGACCGAGCCGGCGCGGGCCGCCCGCTCGATCGATCCGGCCAGCGCCCGCATCCGCGTTGCGCCGAATATACCCGCGGTACCCTTGAGCGTATGCGCTATTATCGTGACGCGGGCGGAGTCTCCCCCATCGAGGGCCTGCCCGAGCTCCCGCACGCCTTTGGGTACCTCCGCCTTGAACAGGTCGACCATCTCGCGCAGGAAATCAACGCCTTCCAGGCGCAGACTGTCGATCGTTTCCCGCACGCAGATCTGGTCGGCTGCGCGATCGCCGGGACCAGCCGCGGCCCACCCATCCGGTGCGGAATTAGCTTCCGGCGCTGCAGCGGGCGCGGCCGGGACCGTCGAGTTCGACTGTTCTGGTTGACTCATAATGCAACATTCGAGTCAGGCAACAAGGAAATTTACGCAATAGCGATGCCGAACCCGCATCGCTGAACACGATACTTCCGCACCCTGCTAGTGCGTGATTGCGCCCACCGAGCTCCCGGCGGTGTCGCCGTAATCGTTGACCTCTGCGTGCGAGAGCAGCATCGCGTCGCCGGCCGAGGCGAAGGTAGGGTAGAAGGGCGGCTCGCCGTTCTTCCGGTAGTAACCCTCCTGTTCCAGCTTGGCCTCCTCGGCCTTGAGGCCCTGGATCCGCCGGTAACAATCGGGCATGTCGAAATGTGCCGGGCATCCGAGCAGGTGGAAGAGCTCGTGCTCGGTGGCATGCGCGGGAGTCACCACGACCTGGTTCATCGTGGCGCGGCGCGCGACGACGTAGCCGCGGGTCAGCGTGGCGTCGTCAACCTCGCCGAGCACCTCGGGCAGGCCTATCGCGACCGACGCAAGGCCGTAGAGCGCGTCGCCGGCGTTGCGGTTGACGAAGTAGAGCATCCGGTCGCACGCGGCAGGCAGCGGCATGCGGGTGACCTGGGCCAGGATCTGGGAATAGAAAAAGCCTTCCCGTCTCAGCCCCTCAAATGACGCGGGTTTCAGATACAGATTGTAGATCGAGGCCTGCTCGTCCCAGGAGTGGAGAAGATCTTCCGCGTCCTGGCGCGAGATTCCCTCGTCCAGGTACACGCACAGGCGCACCTCGCGCGGCGGCCCGTAATCGATACTGTCGCGCAGCGCCGGATGGTCGAAGCCCATCGCCGTGCATCCCGAGGCCGCGAGCGCGATCGCGAGCGCGACACCGATTACCGCGTTCCATCCCGGGGCGAACCTGGAGGTATCGAGGCTGCGCGGCAGCGGCCGTATCGCGACTCGCATGCCGAATTGTGTGAGCAGGGACCATGCCATCGGCGGATCGTGTCAGAGCCGCGCGATAGCGACGCCGGAAGTTAGCACGGCCGGTTGCGAGTGTGCCACCGTGTATCAACAGCACTACATCTTGTCGTGTTATGGCTCGGGCCAGCCGCGGCGAGATCGGGAAGCCGACGGCCCGCTCCAAAGGCGGAGTCATACCGGTTGGCGCAAAGATGCGCAAGAGAAATGCGCGTTTTGGGGGACACCCCGACCCAAGACACAACGCCGCGCAAACCCGCCCCGCATCGCGACCACCCGGTCACCGGGCGGGTGAGCGGCCCGGCGTCGATCTCATGCAGGGTGCTTCTGCAATCGGCGGAGTGTCTGGGCTCGAAAGCGTTCCGCCGCACCCTGCCGGACGATCAGCGCTGGTTCAGTCGGTTCGCGGCGTCTTGTGCTCCAGCAGCCGCAGGATCGCGCCCGCGCCCGCTCCTACGATGACCACTGCGAGTGCGAAGACACACCACTCCAAAAAGGTCATAGCCTACCCTCCCTTGGTGGTCGGACCGGCCAAAGGGCTGAACCAGATCACCCCGCAGGCCAAGCGCAGGAAGCAATCCCGGAACGAAGTCAGCGAGCTCTGAGGGTGCCTAAATTCGGCCCTGCCTGCTCGACAGTCCCTGTTCCTCCAACTCCAATAATAGCGCGTTCAGCGGCAGAAGGAAGCCCGGTCCGGTACTGGCCGAATTAGGAAATTGGGTCAGTGCCCCCGGTCCAAATGACGCTCCGGGGAGGGCGGAGCGCAGGCTCGACGGGCCACTTTCAAGCAGAATCGGCTCGAAAGTTTGTAAGCGTGTGAGCAAGTCCATCTCCCCAACGCGCTGCTGATCGCACACAATGGTCGCAGCTACGGATCGATGGGGGGATTGGGATCGACGACATCGCCACGAGGCGGCACGGCATGATGCTGAACGAGATCGAACGTGACATCTGGGTCGCGGACGGGGCGAGCGTCCCGTTCTTGGGGTTCCCGTATCCGACACGCATGATCGTGGTGCGGCTCGCGGACGCAAGCCTGTGGGTGTGCTCACCCATCGCATTGAGCCCGCCGCTGGCCGACGCCGTCAACGCGCTCGGCCCCGTCCGCCATCTTGTGTCGCCGAACAAGATCCATCACCTCTTCCTGGGGCAGTGGGCGCGGGCGTGGCCCGACGCCAAGCTCTACGCCTCGCCCGGCTTAGCGCGCCGCCGTCGCGATTTGAGGTTCGCTCGCGAGTTGGGTGACGCCCCTGATCCCGCGTGGGCGACGGACATCGACCAGGTGATCTTCCACGGCAGCTTCGTTATGGAAGAGGTCGTCTTCTTTCACCGCACCTCGCGCTCGGTGATTATCACCGATCTGGTGCAGAAGTTTGACCCGGCAACCTTGCATGGCTGGCGAGGCGCGCTCATGAGATTGGACGGGCTCGTCGGCCCGGACGGCAGCACTCCGCGCGAGTGGCGCCTCTCGTTCTGGAACCGCGGTGCCGCGCGCGCGGCGCTCCGCAAGGCGATTGCCTGGAAACCGCAGCGACTGATCATCGCCCACGGCGAGTGGGTACGCGAGGGCGGTTGCGCGGCGCTGGCGCACTCCCTGCGCTGGCTCGCCGGTGACCACACCGCGAACGACACGATACGCCCGACGGGGCAGGCGTAGTGACCCAAAGTCCTCGTTTCACCCCCTGCGATCATGCCCTGAGGAAGCGAGCCGTCCAGGCGGCGGCTTGCGCCACGGAGGTCTGCCGAAGCCGCTTCCACTTGCGCGGCGTCAGCCGAACGGCATCTGCTGGCCCCGGTATGCTTGTCGATCGGGGTCTCGCTCGTCCTGCTGGCGCGCAATCCCATGGCGGGCGCTGCGCGATGCGAGGAGGCGCGGGCGTATTCCGGGACCGCCGGCGGTGGTACGATTGCCCCGCGCGAGATGAACACCCGGCGCTCATCCCGAGCAGGCGTCCGGAGTTAGGCTTCGCGCTGGCCGCTTTGGTTTTGTCGTCTGCTGCGGTCCGGCGCCGCTCAAATGATATGGAGTATCCAGCCGCCGCGATTACGTGTCTGGGTGGAAAAGTTGCGAACCACTGAAGCCGCAGAGCATCCCGCCGCGGCCGACGGCGGGAAGGACTCCCCGGCGCGCCGTCATCCATATCGCGGCTTCGCGCTGCGGGGTGGTTTGGGCGTGGGGCTGCTCGGGTTCCTGGCGTATCGCTTCGGCGCGAGCGCGGTTTTCTCGGTGCTGTCTCGCGAGCGGCCGGGCTACTTCCTCCTCGCGATCGCGATATACACCGCCGGGCAGGTGATGTCCGCCTGCAGATGGCAGCTGCTGGCGGCGGTGGTCGCGATTCGCGGCCGGTTTTCCGAATTCCTGGCTTACTACTTCCTCGGAATGTTCACGAACTTGTTCGTGCCGGGAATCATAGGAGGGGACGCGGCGCGCGCGTTCTACCTGGGGCGCAGGCACGGCCGATTGGGGCCGGCAGCGGCCAGCGTAGTAGCGGATCGCGGGCTGGGATTGCTCTCGCTGCTCTGGCTGGCCGCCGCAGTTGGCGGGTCGCTCGACGTTGGCGCGCTCCCGTCGGCGGTCGTGCGGCCGGTCATGCTGATCGGGGCGGTTTCCCTTGGCGCCTTCCTGGCCGCACCCCTGATTGCTCGGGCCGAACGGCTGATGCCGCACAGTCTGGCTCGCCACGCTGGATTGATCACTCCCTACCTGCGGCGACCGCTGAGCTTGCTCCCGGCTATCATCCTTTCGCTGATCCTTCAGGCCTTGTACGTGATCGGCCAATATGTGCTCGCGCTCGGGCTCGGGGTGTCGCTGCCGCTTTCGACCTTCCTGATATGCGTTCCGGTCGCCGGCGTGTTCGCCAGCATCCCCGTGACCTTCGGCGGTCTGGGCCTGCGCGAGAGTGCATACACAGTATTGTTCGGGATGGTCGGTCTCGGCAGCGCCGACGCGATCGCGCTGGGATTGCTGTGGTTCGCCAGTACCGTGCTGGTCGGGTTGACCGGAATCGTTCCGTTCCTGACCACCGAAATCCCGGTTCCGAGCCCGGCACAAGCGGCGCAAAGCCCGGGCCTGCCGGAAATGAAGACCGGCGGCTAGTGCCGGTTGAGATCACCGTCCCGGGGGTGCAGCCGCCGCGACCGGACCCGGCCCGGCATCGACGCCGGCGTCGGGCGCGGCACGGGCCTCGGGCGGGTCAAGACAGGGGCGTGCGTTTCGTGATACGGTTCTTGGCACTATGAATCTGAAACTGAGGCTCTCTCTAGCATTTGTTTCAACGCTTGCCGTCGCCGCGGCCGTCGTGGTGCTGACTCGAGGCGCGAGCTATGCGGCTGCCGGCGACAAAGACGCCGTGGTAGCGACGATCGGCGACCACAAGATCATGGCGCAGGAGGTAGACGACAAGCTCAAGGCGCAGCTCGCGCAGATGCAGGTCCAACTCTACGACCTCAAGCACAACGCGATTGAGGCGCTGGCCGACGACTACTTGATCGAACAAGCCGCCAAGAAGGCCGATCTGAGCACGGCCGCGTATCTCAAGCGCGAAATCGACGACAAGGTTGCGGAGCCGTCCGACGCGGAGACCCGCAAACTGTACGACCAGTACAAGTCCCGGATTCCCCGCCCGTACGACCAGGTCAAGTCGAGGCTGGCCGGGATGATCAAGGGCCAGAAGGTAAGCGAGCGACGCGAGCAACTGCTCTCCGAACTGCGCAAGGACGAGGGGCTGAAGATCCTACTCAAGCCGCCGCGCTTCCACGTCGCGGTCGGTGACAATCCCGCCATCGGTCCCAAGGACGCGCCGGTAGCAGTGGCCGAGTTCACGGACTTTCAGTGCCCGTACTGCAAGCGCGCCGAACCCACGGTCAAACAGATCCGCGACAAGTACGGCGACAAGGTCCGCATCGTGCACGTGGATTTCCCGCTCGGAATGCATAATAACGCCATGAACGCGGCCGAGGCGGCCCGCTGCGCCGAGGAGCAGAACAAGTTCTGGCAGTACCATGACGCGCTTTTCACCGACCAGGGCAAGCTCGCTCCCTCCGACTTGAAGGCCACCGCGGTCAAGCTCGGACTGGATGCCACCAAGTTCAACGCCTGTTTCGACAGCTCCAAATACGCCAAAAAGATCGCCGAGGATCAGGCATTGGGCAAATCGCTCGGCGTCGACGGCACCCCCGCTTTCTTTGTCAATGGGCGCATGCTGACCGGCGCGCAGCCGCTCCAGGCGTTCCAGGAAGTTATCGATGAAGAGCTGGCGGGTCGAGGCGCCAAACAGGAGGCTCGGCGCTGAGAGTCAGCGCGCGCAAGCGCATCTCGCGCCGCGGAGACTCTGTGGCGACCGAGTCCGAGCGAGAGGCCGAGGAGCGCCATGTGGCGGCCTATCGCGCATCCCGAGAGCGAGGCCGAGATTGCTGAAGCCGCTCGGCTCAGCATTGAGGCGTTTGCAAGCGCCGCGATGGTTGCGCGGTCGAGCGCGACGGCGATCGGAAAGATGTAATCGGGGTTCGAACTCGAAAGATGAGTTGACCGGTTCGCGTATCCTGAGTTGCTAGACGGTGGAAACTAGCCGAGCGAGACATCGCTTGCCGCACGGTTCTTTAGGGGACCCGGCGCCACGATTGATGGAGCCATGTCAAGTCGCTGAACTTCGGGCCGCGAGCCTCGACGATTGCTTGCTTCCCTCAGATCTTCAATAATAGGCGCGCGATCAAGGACTCATCCCCGCAGCGAAGATTCCTGTGGCGTTGTGGGGGAGCAGGCGGCGCCGACAGGTGTGTGGTATCCCTCTGTGCGATGTCCTTGAACCACGATGCAGACCAGACGATCAGAGGCTGAAACGCAGACTTCTCAAACTTCATCATCTGTCGTATCCAGAGGGGCGCCGCGCCACTATCACCTGCTTTGGGATCACGAGCTCGACGAGCTTCGTGCGGTGCTCGAGATGGTGAAGGAGCGGCTCGACGAAGTCGTCAAGCACTGGTACCAGCTTTACGTTCTCCACTTCGGCGACGATCGCACCCTGACCGAGCGCGAGTTTAACGACATTTTTCATACCGGGCTGGGCGAAAGCTTGGCCTGGCTGCTCGATAAGGACATCGATCGCTATGCGGTCAACACGATGCGAATGGGCGAGACTCTGGCCGAGCGCAAAGTCCCGTTCTCCGAGGTAATCGCCTCGCTGCATCTCTTCGAGGAGGCGGCGTACTCGGTGTTTCCCACCTCGCCACCGCCGCCGCTGCATATCTTTACCGCCTTCGACAAGCTGAGCCACATCCGGATGATCCTTCTGGCCGACGCCTACTTTCGCTCGGAGACTGCGATGGCGGGGGCGCGCATCCAGGCCCTGGAGCGCGAGGCATCCCGACTCGCGCGTGACGCGCGCAGCCGCTACCGGGGGCTGGTGGGCGCGAGCCCCGCGATGCGCCAGCTCTACGAGCGCATCGAGGCGGCGGCCGACACCCGCGGCACCATCCTGATCGTCGGAGAGAGCGGATCGGGTAAGGAGTTGGTGGCGCGCGCCATCCACGAGGCCGGGCAAAATCCCAACTCGCCGTTCGTTGCGCTCAACTGCGCGGCGATTCCGAAGGATCTGATCGAGAGCGAGCTGTTCGGCTACAAGCGCGGAGCGTTCAGCGGGGCGAACGCCGAGTACCTGGGACTGTTTCGGGCGGCCGAGGGCGGTACGCTGTTCCTGGACGAAGTCACCGAGATGAGCCCCGAAACCCAGAGCAAGCTCCTGCGCGCGCTCCAGGAGCGGACTGTCCGCCCCGTAGGTTCGACCAAGGAAGTGGCGGTCGACGTGCGGATGATCGCCTCGACCAACCGCGACCCGCACGAGGCGATGGAATCCGGGCAGCTACGGCAGGACCTCTACTACCGCCTCCAAGCCAACATCCTGCGCGTGCCGCCCCTGCGCGAGCATGCCGAGGACGTCCCGCTGCTTGTCGAATACTTCATCACGCTGTTCAACGAGAAGCTCAAGCCCAAGGTAACGCTCAGAGGCGTGGAAGAAGCGGCGATGGAGGCGATGCAGCGCTATCCGTGGCCGGGCAACGTTCGCGAGCTCTCCAACGCTATCGAGGGCACGTTTACCTTCAGCCATTCGCCGGTGATGCGGCTTAGCGACCTGCCGCCTGCGATCAGCGACAGCCGCCAGGGCGCCGCCGCCGCGCCGATAGCAGCGCCGCAGACCGGACCGGTGGGCACCTTCGCGGAGGCGGAGCGCGACTTGATCTCGCGGGCACTGGAGAGCACCGGGGGCAACAAGGTAGCGGCCGCCAAGCTGCTCAGAATATCGCGCAAGAAACTCTACGCTAAGATCCTTAAATACGGCCTGACCTAACCGGCTGCGGAAAAAGTTTCCGCGGCCTGCCCCCCCCTCTTCCTTGGGCTCCGCTCAGGGCATGCTTATCTCCCCCTGGACGCGACCCGATAGAACACCAGCGGCGAGCTCGGTCACTCTGCGCGGTGCGCGCCGAGCCACAGGATTTTGAGGTCCTTTGGAAGCTGGCTGAAGACGTCCCAAGCCTCACCTTGCGTGCCACTCGGACTCCCCAACGCATCCTGTAGCGTCGCGAAGACCGCTTTTACGGCGCGCTCCGCCTCGGCGTCGTCCGGCAGGACGGCAACTCGGCGGACGTCGCCGATGAACTCCGTCGCGTGAGTGCGGTGAACCGCGCGGCCCGGCCGTTCGCCCTCGAGCCACAGGCTCCTCAGTTTGACCGGCAACTGCGAGGCGACATCGAGGGCTTCCTTGGCAGTGATCCGCTCGCGCAGCTCCTGGAACACGACAAAAGTGATTGCCTCTGCGCGTTTGACGTCGCAGCACGCGCGATGAGCTACCTGGTTGATGAATCGGGTCTTGTCCATCAGCGCGTTCTCCCTGTCCGGCTTCGGGCCGGGCGTGTTTCAATCTAAGCATCGCGAACAGGCTGCCATCGACATCCCACCATGCGTAGGAACCTTTGCCGCCGAAAGCAGTGCCTCGGCGCTTGAAGGCCGTGACCAGCCCATTACTGCGGCCTGACAGCGGGGGCGTGGGCGTTTATGGCTCAGCTCGACTGCGATAGTGCGAAGCCAGCGCCACGAAGGCGTCGAGGATGTCGCTGCGGGTCAGGATTCCCACCAAGCGGCCGTTCTCGACTATCGGCAAAGCCCCGACGCGCTGGCGCCGCATCAGTAAGGCCGCCTCCTCGAGGCCGGCATGGGGTCCGATCATCAACACGGCGTCGCTCATCACCGCTTCGACCGGGATCTCGGTTGGGCTGGGAGGAACGCCTTCCCTCCTGCGGGTGGCGGCTGCGGCCGAGACCTCGACGGCGCGGGGGGCGTCGCGCAGGTCACGGTCGGTTACGATTCCAACCAACCTGCCGTTGACCGCCACCGGAAGCTGATTGATCCGGTGTTCCTCGAGCAGCGCCCGTGCGTGTGCCACCGTGTCGCGCGGCTTTACCACGTGGATCGGCAGCTTCATCCAGTCCTCGACTCGCATCGGGATGGGTTTGGTGCCGGGTCGCTTTTCGCGGGGCCGAGGGTCTGCGGGGGGTGTCGGATTATCCATTGCTGAGAATTCCCTGTGTGGCCTGCACCACGATTAGGAAAGCCCTGAGGATGTCGCTGGTGCTTACGATTCCGACCAGCTCGCCGTTGTCTACCACCGGCAGGCCGCCAAACTTGTGCTCGAGCATCAGCCGCGCCGCGTCTTCGGCGCTTATCCGGGGTGTGATCGTGACCGGGTCGGCGGTCATGGCAGCATCCACCCGCGTGGACTCCAGGTATCCCCAGTGGCTGCGGATGTCGCGTTCGGTGAGTATCCCGACCAGCCTGCCATTCTCCATCACCGGCAGACGCCGAAAGCGGCCGGCATCCATCATGGCCTTTGCCCCCGCCAGCGTATCGCGCGGTGACACGGTAACCGGTTTTTGGCTCATGCAGTTCGCTATCTGCACGCCTGTTCCTCCCACGAACTCAGTTTCGGTCGAGGTAACAACTGCAAGCTGCTTGCCATCGACTAGCGCATCGCCGCGCTCGCCAACCCGATGTACTGCGAGAAATCAGGGGGAAATGTTCCACAGTGCGGGCGATACAATTGGCGTCACGCCGCAGTCGCGTGACTCCATTCGATACAGTCTCGAGCGATCTGACCGCGCTCTCAGGGCTTTGCTCAGGTATCGCAAACGCGTACGGCCCAGGCGCGCTCGTGGCACGAGGATAGCTACAAGGAAGCACGGGCGAGGAGCCCGCAAGGAGCCCACAAGGAGCCAGGCCAATGGCGTTTCCCTTCCGAAGAATTCTAAGTCCGGTTGATTTCGACGAGAACTCGATGGCGGCGCTGGACTCCGCGGTGCAGGTCGCACGGCAGAACGACGGCACGATCTTCATGATGCACGTGGTGCCGATCATCATACCGCCAACCGGGATGCCGATTTACGTTGACCTATACAAGGGCCAGGAGGATACCGCGCGCGAGAAGCTCCGCGAGATCGCGCAGAAGCGCTTGGCCGGGGTAAAATACGAATTGCTGACCCGGATCGGAGAGCCGGCGGCGACGATTCTCAAGACGGCCAGGAAGCTCGCCACCGACGTTATCGTGATGGCGACGCATGGACGCCGCGGGTTCTCCCGGGTGTTCCTGGGTAGCGTCGCAGAAATGGTGGTCCGCGAGGCTCCTTGCCCGGTCCTGACCGTGCGCCACGGAGAGCCCGACAAGCACATGGTCGCGCGCTGGATGACCACCAATCCGGTCACGGCGGCGCCGGATGAGAAGCTCTCTCAGGTCCAGGCCAGGATGCGCGAGGGCGATTTCAGGTCGATGCCGGTGCTGAAAGAGGGAAAACTGGTGGGAATCGTGACCGATCGCGACCTGCGTAACCACACCGGCTACCTCGAAAATACCGAGGTGAAAATGGCGATGTCGGAAGCGTTGGTGACGGTTACACCGACGACGCCGGTCGCGGAAGCCGCGCGATTGCTGGTCGAACGTAAAGTCGGCGGATTGCCGGTGGTAGACGACGGGAACCTGGTCGGCGTTATCAGCACGACTGATATCCTCCGGGCTTTCGTCGAAGAATAGTGATAGGAGCCGGGCGCCATGCGTAAATTTGCGCCCAATGCATTCAACGGAGGGGCATTGCCTGCGCTCATCGAGGCGATGTGCCGTCCCGAGTTTTATCCCGAGCCGCCCGCTACGGTCGAACTCAGGCAGACGCACATCTCCTACGTCCTGCTCGCCGGCGCGTGCGTCTATAAGATCAAGAAACCGGTCCACTTTCCGTTTCTCGATTGCTCGAGCCTCGCCGAGCGCTACCGCCTGTGCAATGAGGAGCTGCGACTCAACCGCCGGCTGGCACCGAGCGTCTACCTTGGCGTGTTCCCGGTCGTGAGCCGCCAAGGCGGCTTCGCGCTCGGCGCCGAGGCGACGGAGTTCGATCCGGAGGCGAGCGAGTACGTGGTCAAGATGCGACGCCTGCCTGAGGAGCGGATGCTCGACCGGATGATTGCCCGCAAGCAGGTCGGCGCGAATGAAATCCGCGCGCTGGCGGCCGGGCTCGCGGCGTTCCATCGCGAGGCCCCGGACACCAAGAGCTGGACCTACGGATCGGCGGCCGCGCTCTGGCGGATGATCATCGGCGACCTGGCGCAGAACGAACGCTTCGTGGGCTACACGCTCGCCGAGCGCGAGTTCGCCGCGCTCCAGGAACATTGCCGCGCCTTCCTGATGTCGCATTGGGAGCTGTTCAATGAGCGGGCGCGCGACCGGCGCGTGCGCGAGGTGCACGGTGACTTGCGATGCGAGTCGGTATGCCTCGAAGACCCGCCTGCCATCTTCGATTGCATCGAATTCAGCGAGCGTCTGCGCTATTGCGACGGCGCCTCCGAGATCGCGTTCCTGGCGATGGATCTCGAGCGGCTGGAGGCCGCCGAGTTGGCCGACGAGCTGGTCGCCGCCTACGCCGAGGCCGCTGACGACCCCGCCGCGCCGACCCTGATTCCGTTTTACAAGTGCTGGCGGGCCTGTGTGCGGGGCAAGGTCGAGAGTCTGCGCAGCCTGGAGGCTGAAATTCCCGAGCCCGAGCGCAGGCGCGCGCGCGAGATGGCGCAGCGGTACTTCCGGCTGGCACTCCAATACACGCGCGCTTCGAGCCCCGCGCTGATAGTGGTGTGCGGTCCGGCGGGCACCGGCAAGTCAACGGTTGCCCGGCTGCTCCAGCGCCACACCGGCTTCGAGATCCTGAACTCGGACCGTATCCGCAAGCGCCTGGCAGGACTTGCGAGCGCCACCCGCGTCCGCGAGGAATACAAGGCGGGAATCTATTCGCCCGACTTCACTCGCCGCACCTACCAAAAGCTCGCCGAGGAGGCGGAGGCGCGGCTGCGCGAGGGCGCCGGCGTGATCGTTGACGCCACCTTCAAGGATCCCGCAGAACGCCGGCGCTTTCACGAGATCGCGGTCGGACGCGGCATGCCGGCGTTGTTCGTCGAATGCGAGGCCAACGAGCGGGAGATCCTGCGCCGGCTGCGCGAGCGCGAGTTGAGAGGCGGCGACGTCTCGGATGCGACGGTTGAAGTCTATCTTCGCCAGCGCACCGAGTTCACCCCGATCGCGGAACTGCCGCCGCGATCCCACCTCGTGATCGACACCACCGAAGGCGGCGAGGCGATCGCGCGCAGCGTAGAACAGGCGCTCGAACGCCTGCTCGCGCCCGCCCCGGCCAAGCCGGATCGGCACCCGTCAGCCTGAGAACGCCGGAACCAGGCACTGTCGCTGATCGGATCGGGCGCGATTCTAACCGCCGCCTTCGCCCGGCAGGAACCGGTCGCCCGCCTGAACTCGACGCTAAGACCATTCCTTTCGGCCCCCGTGGCCGCCAGCGCGAGCATTTTTTGGATCGCCGTCGATACTCACCATGCGATCGGGAGCGAAGCGCTCGTTCAGCAGTTTGAAGGAATGGCCGTAGCCGCATCCGACATCGACAATCACCGGGTACGACGCGCGACGATTCTCGATAAGGCTTTCGAGATCCTTCAACGCGGGTTCCAGCACATGCTTGGCCCAGGTCTCCGTGCCGAGAAACCAAACGCCAAAGCGCGATTCCGGTACGTATTGCAGGGGCAACCGCGCGTCGCCGGTCGCCGAATTGAGCGCATGAGTCGTTGTGGCTGTCACACTACTCGTTCACTCCGCGAAGATATCTTAACTGAGCGGCGGTTGGAGCCCAAGGTCATGAGGTTCACTTCTCTCCTGCGCACCTAAGGCCGGAAACGCAAGAAGCATGGCAGCCTCTTGATTTATCCGGCGTTCGGCGCGATGTAGTTTGCGAGACAGCGCCAATCCCGATTGACATTCGGCGCGATTTGTGCCAAATTCCGCACCCGATTCTAGGGCAACATGATTAACCGCATATCGATCTTGATGTCGGCCGTTGGCTTGCAGAAGCCGGCTCCCGGGCGCCGGCCACGAGCGTCGGCCGGGCCGTGACTTGCCGCTGGGTTCGGTGCGGGGCTATATGTCCCGTGCTTGGAAACTCAAAAGTGGAAATTCCGGTTCACAGTAAACGGAGAGGGCTGATCTATGCGACGACGTTGGTTGTCTCTGCTTGCGGCGGCTCAATTACTGCTGCTGCTCTGCGGTTGTGCATCCCAGTCGGTCCAAGTTGCTCAGCGCCCGACGAGCGGCCAGCAGGTCGGGGCGAGCACGCGGGGAAGAGCTTGCGGCGTGTTGATAGCGGGCGTCATCCCTGCCGGAATCAACTCGCGGACAGTGCGCGCGTACAAGGCGGCGTTGGCGGGTCATAGCGGCTTAGTGGACACTGAGATTCAGTATGACTGGTACTATATTGGGGTCGGGTCTCTGCTCTGTACGACAGTTGAAGGGAGGGTCATCGAATGAGGCGCATGCTCCTCTGGCTGGTCCTCGCGCTGACGGTCAGCGCTTGTTCGAGCGAGCTAATGAATATCGCGCCCACGCCGCCGGCTCGTTACGTGGTCGCGAGCGAGGGTGAAGGGGGTGCCTGCGGCGTCCTGCTTTTTGGGGTAATCCCGATTGGGGTCAATAGCCGCACCGAGCGTGCATACCAGCAGGCCCTCGAAAATGCACAAGCAACAGGATTGATGGAGAGCCAGGTCGCCGACAGATGGTACTATATTGGCGTCGGCGAGATGCTTTGCACCGACATCCACGGCATGGGATACCGGTCCGGCCAGTGATTGGTGTGGGGTGTGCTGCCACGATGAGACCGGGGCTCAAAATGCGTAGGCGCATTGTCTACGAAAGATTGCCGGTTAAGATCAGAAATCAAATTCCTTAATATGTCGTCCAGTGCAGATTTGGTGGACTGTTGGATCGCGTTTTTCATTGCCCACACGCCTCCCCAGAACATTTTGCCACCTTGCGTCCTGCCATCGGCCTTGTAAGTGCGGCTCAGTAATTCAGTGCCGTTGCTGCGGAGGGATATCTTCAACTCGACATGCGCACCGAAATCGTTGAACTCATAACGAATAAGATCGAACACCAACAGGTTGCTGCTGGCTTCGTTCGTGTCAGGCGAACGCCACTTAAGCCGTCGAAATGCGTTCTGGACCTCTTCTGACTGTAGCGTTTGATCTAAAATTTGCCCGAATTCAACGACCCATAGATTTGCGTAGCCGGCCATCCAAGACCTGAATTCGTATCGATTCGACTCCGTCTCCGGCGTCATCGAATAGTCCGCCTGGAGGTTTGTCTTGGGTAGTTGCGACGATCCGACTTGGTTGCTCAAGTATTTAGGGTAGTCGGCGGCGATAAAATGAGTGATGCATCCCGAAGCCCCGATGCCGACGATGATGACGAAGATTACTCTGCCCAGCGTTTTCATCTCGGGTCCCCGCCTCCGCTCTTGTCCCGGTGGCCTTTCGGCGCGGCCGCGTCGTTTGAACCAGAATTTCCATTTTGAATCCCGATTCGGATTACACCGGCACCAGGCGGTTTGCAAACGGGAAGTTCGAGCTCGGTTTTGAGTCCAAGGGGGGTTCCGCGGCCCCGCAGCGGACCAGTTCTGCCTCGCGTTGGCATAAGACACCCGAAACTGACGCTTTGCCAACCGGGTTCTCAGACACCCATCCCTCCCTCCCTATCTCGTCACCGAAATCTGCTCCGGTCTGCGGTCCGGCTGCCCCGCTGGCGACGGCAGCGCCGCGATCCTCCGCAGCATGCTTCCAAAGAGCCGGCGCGTGAGATGGCTCTGCGCCAGCAGCAACCAGTAGTAGCGGGCATGTTTGATGAGCCGGACGCTGCTCTTTACCAGCCGTTGCTGCAAGCCGGTCAGCGACCAGTTGCCGATCCCCTCAGGCCGCGCCAGCCGCCGCCACAGATTGTCGAGATGATAGGCGATCACGCTCAGTCACAGCCGCACCTCCTTGGCCCGGAAGCAGTGGCAGCTCAGCCGCGTCATCGCGAGCGCCTGTTTGCCCTCCTTTATCCATTGTTCCGCCGTGCCAGGCTTGTTGTAGAAGCGCACCACCGCCCGGCTTGATGCCGCCAGGGTGGTTACGATGAGCCCTCCCAGCGCCCGATTGAGCGCGGTCAGACCGGCAAGGTATTCCTCCCCCGTCAGCACTTCCCGTCTCGAACGACTGCAACCGCGAGGTCAAGGCTGCGTCGCACTCCCAAATCCTAAGTGAGCCGATTTTGGAGGAGATTTAGATTGATGCGGAGCGCGGATTTATAGTACAAACCAGACGTTAGGGGCAATGTTTTTCATTGGGAGCCGGGTTAAATCGTAGCGCGGGCAAGTCGATAGCCTCCGCTCGTTTTCGGGTTGAGGACTGGGCGGCACGCGCTTTGAGATTGCAAACGCGCGAGGACTGGAGGGCTTGGTCGCGCGGAGCGGTGGCGACTCCGGATGCAGGAGCGCCGGAAGTGACATTGCCGACGATGTTGCGCCGGCGCATCAGCCCGATCGGGCAGATGGCTTTCCGCGCCGCATGCGCGTTGCCGCAGCAGCCGACGGCGCGGTTCATCTTCTGCTCCCGGCACGGCGAAGTTCAGCGCACGCTTGGCATCTTGCGGTCGCTGGCCGCGGCCGAACCGGTCTCACCGGCGGAATTCACTCTTTCCGTGCATAACGCGCTGGCCGGTCTGCTCTCCATCGCGTGGAGCAATACCTCGGGACATACGACGATTTCCGCCGGCGTTGACAGCTTTTGTTCCGGGCTCGTGGAGGCTTCGGCATGCCTGGCGTCACAACCCAGTGAGCCAATATTGCTGGTCTATTTTGACGATCGTCTGCCTGAGCCTTACGCAGAGATCGCCGACTCCGACGAAGCCTGCGTCGCGTTGGCGCTGCTGCTCAACGCTCCCCGGGGAGATGGCGAAGATCTGCTGGTAGAACTCGAGCCCAGAGACGAGGCGATGACGACCGCGACGGCGACCGGCCAGGCGTTTGATTTCCTGCGGTTTCTGCTGACAGACCAGAAGGAAAGAACGTTGGCCGGCGAGCGCATTCAATGGCGGTGGCGTCGTGCTTAAGCGAGCTTTCTACCTATGGCGTCTGATATGGACGTTGGTTGCCTTTGCGGAGCTGGGCATCGGCGGATTCATTCTCGCCACTACCGTCATCCCGTTCAGCACGCTTTTCGTTCGTGATGAGCAGACGCGAAATCGGCGCGCGCAGAACATGATTCGGAGCAGCTTCCGACTTTACATCCTGATGCTGCAGCTGCTGGGCGTGCTCAAGCTGGAAGTGACAGGCGGCGAGAAACTCTCAGTCTGCAAAGGCAAGCTGGTCGTCGCGAATCATCCGACGCTGCTGGACATTGTCCTTCTCATGGCGTTGTTGCCGGATGCGAATTGCGTTGTAAAGAGTGAGCTCTGGCACAACCCGCTCCTGCGACCGGTCGTCAGGGCAGCGGGATATATTCGCAATGATTGCGAGCCCGAGGTCTTGATCGAGAAGTGTCGCGATGTACTGCGCGCCGGCAGTAACCTTATCATTTTCCCTGAGGGCACGCGGTCTGCGCCCGGCAAACTCCTACCCTTCCAACGCGGCTTCGCGCACATCGCCACTCTGACGGGAGCGGCGATTCAGCCCATAACTATTACGTGCGAGCCAATTACCCTGGTCAAAGGCCAACCGTCCTACAGGATTCCCGAGTCTCGCCCGCACTTTCGGATCGAAGTTGGGGATGAGGTTGACGCCAAACGATTCCTGGAATCGGGTTCCGAATCACGTGCGCGGGGCGCGCGCAAATTGGTGTCGTATCTGGAGTCGGACTACCGCAGAAGGCTTTCACATGGCTGACCTCGAGCGTGAACTGAAAGAGCTCATCGTAAGCTCGCTCAACCTCGAAGACATCGCGCCCGAGGACATCGACAGCGACGAGCCGCTGTTCGTCAAAGGGCTAGGGCTGGACTCTATCGACGGGCTGGAACTCGGGATGGCGATACGAAAGAAGTACGGAATCAAGTTGCGAGGGTCCAAGGAAGAGATCCGCGCAATTTTTGAGACGGTCGGCAGTATCGCGCGATACCTCGCGGCTCAAGGAGCTCGTTGATTGGTCTCGAAGAACGATATTGCCGCAGTGCTTTCTAAGTATTTGCAGGATCTGTTCGACCTACCGGCGGAGAAGATCACCCTGAACGCGCGCCTGTCTGACGATCTCGACCTTGACAGCATCGATGCGATCGACCTGGTGGTGAAGCTGCAGGAATATACCGGCCGGAAGATCTCCCCGTCCGAATTCAAGACGGTCCGTACAATCGGCAACGTCGTCGACAAAATATATGAGCAGATCAACAAGGGCGCGCACTCTTGACGTTGTCCTGGTTTCGGCAAGCGCCGCCTATCCTTTCCTGGTGTATTTCGGGTTGAGGATTTTGCCGCCGGGATTTTTCGCGATCGGCTTGTTCGGGTTTGTCGCGCTGAAACTCGCGTTCGGACGCAAGCAAACGAACCGTAACATGCTGCCGTATCTGATAGCGGGGGTCGTGTTGCTGATTCTGGCCGCGCGTTCGCCGATGGTCGGGCTTAAGGCATACCCGGTAATGCTGAGCCTGGCGCTCGCCGGAACATTCGCGTATTCGCTCCTGTGGCCGCCGACCGTCATCGAGCAGATCGCGCGCATCCGTCGTCCAGACCTGCCCCTGTATGTGAACTCCTACCTGCGCAAGGTCACGATTTGCTGGCTGATATTCTTCCTCGTCAACGCGGGGCTATCTGTTGCAACTGCGATGAGCGGTAGCCTGAAACTATGGACGCTCTACAACGGATTCGTCTCCTATATCGCGATCGGAGTGATGTTCGGGGCTGAGTTCCTGGTTCGCCAAGTCGTCCACCAGCGCATCCGGCGCGCCGCATGAGCATCGTCGGCGCATGAGCATCGTATCGTTATCGGATCTGCTCGCCGGCGCGCGACCGGACAGACATTGCATCGCGCTGCAGGGTGGCAGGCGAATCACGCTGGCGCGATTGCGCGCAGACATCTCTCACAATGCGGATCGCCTTTCGACCCGCGCCATCGGGCGCGGCGCCGTGGTCTGCGAGGACGGCTACTGGTTCCTCGTCGGCGTGCTTGCGCTGGTGAAGATCGGGGCCGACGTAATTTTGCCTGCCAACGCGCAAGCCGGTACATTGCGCAGCCTCGCCGGCGAGTTCGATGCGTTGGTGACCGATTCGGGCGCCGTTGATTTTCCACCCCAGGTCATGCTGGAGCCGGCGGGAACTGGCGCCTCGCCGATGCGTTTGGACACGACGAAGAGTCGACTCGACTTCTTTACCTCGGGCTCGACCGGCGAGATGAAGCGGGTCGGTAAAACGCTGACCCTTTTCGAGCGCGAGGCCCGCGTGCTCGAGCAAATGTGGGGCGCAACTTTAACCGACGCGCCGATTTTGGGCACGGTTACGCATCAACACGTCTTTGGAATGACGTTCCGGATCATGTGGCCGCTCCTGGCGGGCCGGCCATTTCATTCGGAGTTTCACCCCGGGTGGGAATCGCTGCTGGAACTGTTGAATGGTCCAGCGATGATCGTTTCGAGTCCGGCCCACCTCACGCGCCTTTCGGGCATCGCTCCAATAGCGGCCGCCAATCGGCCCTTGATGATCATAACCGCTGGCGCGCCTTTGCCCGCAGAAGCCGCGATCGAGGCGACCCGGATCCTCGGCTGCACCCCAACCGAGATTTTCGGCAGTACCGAATCCGGTGTCATCGCGTGGCGGTGCGGTGCGACCGAGCCAGTGCTGTGGGAGCCGCTGCCGACGGTTGAGGTTGCCGCCGACTCAGACGGAGTTCTGATGCTGCGCTCGCCGCATGCCTCGAGCGACGGCTGGTCCGCACAGGCGGACAAAATTTCGTTCGCTCCGGACGGACGTTTCCGCCTGGAGGGGCGAATCGATCGAGTGGTGAAGGTCGAAGGCAAGCGAGTCAGTCTGCAGCGGCTGGAGCATGACATTGCAGCTCTTCCATGGGTCGAAGAAGCCGGGGTTGTCAGCCTGGGCGAGAGCCGCGTATCGCTCGGCGCGGTCGTGAAACTGTCAGCCGCCGGCAGAGTTGAGATCGCCCGGCTCGGCAAGTTTCGCTTCGAGCGGATGCTGCGTCGCGAACTCTCGACGACCGAAGATGCCGTGGTGCTGCCGCGGCGGTGGCGGTTCGTCGATCTCGTGCCCATGGACGGACTCGGCAAACGGCGGGTTTGCGACCTGGTAGCCTTGCTGGAGCAAGCCGCAGTTGGAGCAGGCTTCATGACCACGGCGCCAGAGCGATCAGCAGATATGCAGCCAACGGATCCGGTCGTCGTCGGCATTGAGCGATCGGAAGAGCATGTTGATTTGAATCTGCTCATTCCAGAAGATCTGTTTTATTTCTGCGGCCATTTTCCCGGCTTCCCGATTCTGCCGGGCGTCGTCCAACTCGTATGGGCCATCCAATTCGGCAGGCAGCACCTTGCGTTCGGAGCCGTTTCGCCGACCACGATACGCATCAAGTTTCGCAAACCGATTCACCCCAACGATCGCATCACGCTTAGTCTGAGCCGCCTTCCCGCGCGAAACGTCCTTGACTTCGGCTATGCGGACGCGAAAGGTGCCTGCTCGTCGGGGCGGGTCGCATTCGCGCCTCCATGACTTTCAAGTGTTGCGCCGTTATTCCGAGCTTCAATCACAGCGAAGTGATTGGCGCCCTCGTACGCCGTCTCCGCGAGCTTAGCCTTCCCGTTTTCATCGTCGACGATGGTAGCGATCAGCCGGCGCGCGCCGTCCTTGCCGCGCTCCATGCGCCTGAGCGCGGGGTGATCGTGTATCGATTCGACGCCAATCGGGGCAAAGGCGCCGCGGCGATGAAGGGTTTCGAATTGGCCGGCGCCGCGGGCTTCACCCACGCGCTGCAAATCGATGCCGACGGGCAACACGATTTTGCAAAGCTGAGTGAGTTCGTCGCGCTCGGCCAAGCTCATGCCGACACGTTGATCGTCGGCGCTCCGCTGCATGACGAAACGATGCCGCGTGGGAGACGCATCGGTCGTTGGATCACTCACTTCTGGGTGGCTATCGAAACGCTATCGATCCATCCGGTCGACAGCATGTGCGGCCTTCGACTTTATCCCCTTGAGCGAGTAACGAAACTGCTCGCGACGCATCGAGTCGGCCGCCGGATGGACTTCGATACCGATATCCTGGTCAGGCTGATCTGGGATGGAGTCCCTATTCTGTTGGTTCCGGTGCGAGTGACCTATCCAAGCGGCAACATTTCAAACTTCGACTTGCTGCGCGACAACTGGTTAATTACCCGGATGCATACGCGCCTGGTCCTCGCGATGCCCTGGCACCTGGCGGAAATTCTTCGCAGCCGGCGCCGTCCGATCGAGGCGCCGAGCCACTGGGCTTCGCTCGCGGAGCGTGGCGCATACTGGGGACTCGGCATTCTTGCATTTTTCTATCGATGGACGGGGCGTTACGGATGCATGGTGGCCGTGTTCCCGATTGCTTTGTATTTCCACTTTACCGGCACCGAACAGCGCCGCGCATCGCGGCAATTTCTCAGGCGCGCCTATCGAGCGAAAGGCGTGGACTACGATCCCGGCTGGATCGCGACCCTTCAGCATTCGTTCGGGTTCGCGCGAAAAACGGTCGACACCTTTGTCGCATGGGTCGGCGGCCTGGCCCCTGGCGCGGTTTGCGCGATCGACCAGGGTACTCTGGACCGAGTCGCCGCGAGCGGGCAGGGCCTCCTGCTCATCGTCTCACACCTCGGCAATATCGAGGTCAGCCGCGCGCTGCTCGATGACGAGCAACGCTCGCGAATCAAGCTTCTGGTGTATACGCGGCCCGCCGAGAATTTCGCGCGCATCCTGCGGCGGTTCCGGCCCGACGCGATGGCCGATACCATCCAGGTCACCGAGATGGATCCCGGCACCATGATCACTCTCAAGGAAGCGATCGAGCGCGGCGGCTGGGTGGCGATCGCCGGCGACCGCACCCCGGTTAAGGGTGACGAACGCGTCAGCGTGGTCCCGTTTCTCGCCCACGACGCGCCGTTCCCGCAAGGACCGTACGTGCTGGCTCACTTGCTCGAGTGCCCGGTCTATCTCATGTTTTGTATGCGCCGCGGTCGCGGCTATGCCCTGTATTTCGAAATGTTCGCCGAGCGCATAACGCTCCCGCGCCGCGACAGGCCCGCCGCGATCGGACAATGGGCCGCGCGTTACGCCCAACGGCTGGAGAGCTTCTGCCTGAGCGATCCGTTTCAGTGGTACAACTTCTTCGATTTTTGGCAGCCGGCTGCTTCGACTGAACAAACCACTACGCAATGATTTCCGCCGACGTCGTTATCAAGGTTCAGTTCTACGACCTCGATCCCATGCGCGTGGTATGGCATGGCAATTACGCGCGATTCCTCGAACAGGCGCGTGCCCTGCTATTCGAGAAGATCGGGTTCGGCTACCAGGCGATGGCCGAGAGCGGCTTCGCATGGCCGATCGTCGACATGCGAATCAAGTACGTTCGCCCGATTCATCTGAACCAGCCGATCAAGGTGACGGCGACACTGGTCGAGTACGAAAATCGCCTCAAGACCAACTACATCATCATCGATGCCGACACCGGCGAGATTATGACCAAGGCGCACACTATCCAGGTTACGGTTGATAGAGCGACGAGCGAGCTATGCTTCGAGACCCCGGCGGCGCTGGTCGAGAAAGTACGGCGATTGCTGTGACTGCGGCGACCGCATGGCCGATCGTCGCGATCGTGGGTCTGACTTCGATTTGCCTCGCGGAAGCTACCACGATGCAGCCGATGGGGCCGACGTTAAGGCCGGGTCAGACGCTATCAGGCCGCTTCATCCAGGAGCGTCATCTAAAGGGAATTACGTTCTCGCTCAAGTCAGAGGGCGACTTCGTTCTCGCTCCCGGTAAAGGTCTGATTTGGCAAATCGAGCAGCCTATCCAGACGCTGACCGTGATTACTCCGGCAGGCATCCGGCAAATCATCAACGGCAGCGAGGTTCAACATATCGACAGTGCGAGGGTCCCGTTCATCGGGCATTTCTATGACATGCTCAACGGTGCGCTGACGGGAGACTGGTCCGCGATGGGCCATGATTTCGCCGTCAAATCGACCGGGGATAAAAAGGTATGGCGCACCGTTCTGACGCCCCAGCGTCCCGACGATCCGGTCGCGGAGTTTCTCACCTCCATCGCCATCTCGGGCGGCAAAATGGTTGACAACATTGACATCAAGCGCGCGAACGGCGACTCCGAGCACATCGCCTTTCTCGATCAGACGGTGTCGAGCGTTGCGCTGACCGGTGAAGACGCGCGTCTTCTGGACGGCAAGCCGCCGGACGGCAAGCCGGTTGATGGCAGGCCGGCCAACTGAGAATGAAGATCGCCGCGTTCGCCTGGGGTCTGGTGGTCGCGGCCGCCTGTGCGGCGCTGCTGCTTCGTCTCCACCGGGGTATCGAGCTGCAGACCGACATGACCGCTCTGCTGCCGGCTGAGGAACGCGACGCTTTCGTTCAGCGCGCCAAAGATCGGGTCACCGAGATTCTGGCCAAGCGCGTTTTCATCTTGGTCGGAGACCATGATCGCGCCAACGCGCGCTCCGGCGGCGCGGCGTTGGCGAAGGCTCTCGGAGACTCCGACATGACGACCGCGGTCACTTATCGGATCGGTCCGGACAGCCTCAAATCATTGGGCGTGATGTACTTTCCGTATCGCTTTGGACTTCTCACCGCAGCCGATCGCGAACGCTTGCAACGCAACCACGGCTCGGAGATTGTCGATCGCGCGATCGCGAGCGTTTACGGACCATCGTCGATCGCTGACCTGAATCTGCTGCGGCGCGATCCCTTTTTGCTGTTGCCGGAATTTCTCAGCAACTTGCCGATGCCGGTGGCCCGGCTGACTCCCGACGACGGTGTGCTGTCGGTGCGCGACGGCAGCAAGACGTGGGTTCTTTTGGTGGCGCGGCTGAGCGGCAACGTTTATTCCGGCGCGTTTCAGGGTCGCTTCATTTCCGCGGTCAACGCGGTCGAGCAGAAATTGCGCGCCGCAATGCCACATGTCCAGGTGTTGCGCGTCGGCGCGATATTTTACGCTCAGGCTGGCGCCAAGAGCGCGACCGACGAAACCACTCGCCTCAGCATCGTGTCGCTGCTGGGAACGATCGTCCTGATCCTCGTCGTATTCCGTGCGCTGCGACCGCTATGGCTCACGCTGCTCGCAATCGCGGTTGGCGTGCTATGCGCCTTCGCCGTATGCCTCTGGGTGTTCGGCGGCTTTCACGTGGTGGCATTGCTGTTCGGGGTGAGCCTCATCGGGATCGCCATCGACTACTGCCTGCAATACGTATGCGCGCGTTTCGGTCCCGATGCGGGTCCGCCGCACGAGCGCCTGCGCCGCGTCTTTCCCGGTATCACGCTTGGCGTTGCGACGACGCTTATCGGATACGCCACGCTGCTGTTCGCGCCGTTTCCCGGACTGCATCAGCTCGCCGTGTTTTCCGCCGTCGGTCTTCTCGGCTCATTCATCACCGTCATCTTGTGGCTGCCGTTCCTGGATAGCCGCGAACCCCTTGTCCACGGCGCCCGCGTTCTTGCGGTAGCGAATCTACTGTGGGTTTTCTGGAGCGACGCGCGTTATCGCCGCTGGCGATGGCGCGCGATCGCGCTGGTCGCGATCCTGGCCGTCGTCGGTGCGACCAGGCTGAGCGTCGATGACGACGTGCGGCATCAGCAGGCACTTTCCAGCAATCTGCGAAATCAGGAGTCGGAAATCCAGCGACTCACCGGAGTCTCGGGAGGAACGGAATTCCTGCTGGTGCATGCGTCGGATCGCGATGGTGCGCTGCAAACCGAAGAGGCTTTGCAGGCGCGTCTCATAGCCGCGAAGCGGGATGGCGCGATTCGCGGTTTTCAATCGATCGCACAGTTCATACCGTCGGTCGTGCGCCAGCGCGAAGACCGCAACCTGGTGCGCGACAAGCTGATGCGGCCCTATGTTGCATCTTACTATCAACGTCTCGGCGTCACCGGCGGCGCGCAAGCCGATGACAGCGGCGCCGGATTTCTCACCCCAGATGCCATCGGCGATGATTCTCCGCTTTCGTTCCTGCGCAACCTGATTCTGGAATCCGCGGCGAGTGGCACCACCCACGTCGTTCTGCTTAGCGGCATCTCGCGGCCCGATGAGATTCGTCATATCGCCGAGACGGTACCGGGCATGCGCTTTGTCGATCCGACCGGGGACGTAACGCGACTGCTCGGCGAATATCGGCGGCGCGCGATGATTCTGATCGCGGCCTCGGTGCTATTGATGATGCCGGTGCTGATTTGGCGCTACGGGTTGCGCGGCAGTTTTCCCGTCACGCTGCCGCCCGCCATCGCCGTGCTCGCCGCGCCGCCACTGGTCGCCCTGGCCGGGGTGGGGTTCACGTTTTTCAACGCGATGGCGCTGGTGCTGGTGCTCTCGATCGGTTTCGACTACGCGGTCTTCTGCCGCGAGACCGAGCCGTCGCGGCGGCCCGTCACGATGCTGGGAGTGTGGCTCGCGATGCTGACGACGCTGCTTTCGTTCGGGCTGCTGGTCTTGAGCAGCACCTATGCGGTTCATGCGTTTGGCGCGACGCTTCTGGTCGGCACGCTTCTGGCCTTCGCGTTCTCGCCGACGGCGAGCTACCTTGGTGAGGATTCCCGTCGGTGAGGACGCTCGTGGTCGTCGTGACGATGATGGCGACGTCGGCGTGCGCCGCGCGATATTCCGCGAGCCCCGGCAGCACCACGATTGCGCCCGCGATCGAGTTTGCGCTGCCGACCGGCAGCGAGCTCGGCTACTCGGTTGAGGCGACACAGCTCATCACGGCGCACTTCCGCGATCAGGTCCAGGTGTTTCAGGCGTACGTGAGCGTATCGCCCGAAAAAATCACTCTCATCGCGCTCGACCCGTTTGGCGGGCGCGCGATGACCCTGACCGCGACCGACGGCGCGATTCACGCCGAAGTCGCGCCGAATGTACCGGCGTCGCTGCGGCCGGGAAACATTCTGGCCGATCTCGCAATCGTGTATTGGCCCGCGCAAGCGGTGCGCCGCGGCCTGGAAGGAACTTCCGCAATGCTGTATGAGGACCAGAGCGAGCGAACGATCACCGAAAGTGGGCGCGAAGTGATCCACGTCAGCTATGAGAGTCCGCACGAAAACTCTTGGACAAAGGTCGCTCACTTGCGCAATATCGCATACGGATACGAGCTCGATTTGCGGTCAACGGTAACGGCGAGATGAAGGTCCATCTAAACGCTCTTGGCGTGATCAACCCGCTCGGCAAAGGCAAGCGCGAGGTGGCCAAGAGGCTGTTCGAGGGCTCGCGCGCGGGTCTCGTGCTACGGCACGATCTGCTTTCCGAACGCGCAGTGCGTGTCGGCGAGGTGCCGTGGCAGTTAGCCGAAGTGCCGGCGCGCCAGGCGCATCTCGATTGCCGCAACAACCGGCTCGCGCTCACCGCGCTGCAGGAGATCGAAGACGACATCAGAACGGTCGCCGGCCGCGTCGGGCCGCATCGTATAGCCGTCTTGATGGGCACCAGCACGTCGGGCATTGCCGAGGGCGAGGCCGCTGTGGCCCAGCGCATCGCAGAAGGCGCCTGGCCAGCGGGCTTCCGCTATCGACGCCAGGAACTAGGCAACCTTGCCAGCTTTGTCGCCAGCTATCTCGAACTCGGCGGCCCCGCCTACACAATCGCGACGGCATGTTCTTCGAGCGCGAAGGTTTTCGCTTCGGCGCAGCGGCTCATCGAAACTGGATTTTGCGATGCCGCCGTAGTGGGCGGCGCGGACACGCTGTGCCGCATGACTCTCAACGGCTTCGATTCGCTCGAGGCTCTGGCCAAGGACTATTGCAATCCGTTCAGCCGCAATCGCGACGGCATCAACATCGGCGAAGGTGCGGCGATTTTTTTGATGTCGAAAGAGCCGTCTGCGGTGTCGCTGCTCGGCGTCGGCGAGAGTTCGGACGCCTATCAGTTCAGCGCGCCTCATCCGGAAGGTGACGGCGCGGTGCTCGCGATGCTTCGAGCGCTTGAGGCTGCCAATCTGAAGCCCGAGCAGATCGACTACATCAATCTGCATGGGACGGCGACTGAGTTGAACGACGCTATGGAAGGACGCGCGGTCGCAAAGATCTTCGGCGACCGAGCGCCGTGCAGCTCGACGAAATCGATGACCGGCCACATGCTCGGCGCCGCCGGCGCCAACGAGGCGGCGTTTCTTTGGCTGACGCTCGAGCCGCAATTCGCCACCGGCATGGCACCGCCGCATATATGGGACGGCGAGGCGGACCGATCGATACCGCGGCTCAACCTGGCGACGACGGGATTTCGCATCGGGTTTCCTGATCGTATGGCCGCGCTGAGCAATTCTTTCGCATTCGGCGGCAGCAACGCAGCCGTCGTGCTTGGACGAGGCTGGTAAGATGCGAGATTGTCCTTATTCGATAGCCGCTCTGCTTCCGCATAGCCCGCCGATGATCCTGCTCGATGAGGTCGTCGGTTACGACGACACCTCGCTGCTGGCCAGCGTGACTATCACCGAATCGAGTCTGTTCCTGGCGCCCGAAGGCGTGCCCGGCCATGTCGGTATTGAATATATGGCCCAAGCCTGTGGCGCTTTTGCCGGCGCGCAGGCGCTGGACAGCCGAGAGCCGGTGAAGATCGGGTTTCTGCTCGGCACCCGTTTGTGCAGAGTGCTGGTCCCATGGTTTCGCATCGGAGATCGATTGTTGGTCTTGGCGTCGATCGTTTTTCGCGATGAGCAGATGGCTGCCTTCGATTGTAGGATTGAGATTGACGGACAACTCGCGGCGGACGCGCAGCTCAAAGTATATCAACCTGACGACGATCAGTTGCGGATCGATTCGGGCGATGCGCGATGAGCCGAATCATCCTCGTCACGGGATCGAGCAAGGGTATCGGACGCGCGATCGCGCAGCGGCTGGCACGCGACGGCTTCACGATCGCAGTGCATTATCATAGCGCTCGCGACGGCGCGGAGGAGACTCTGAAGGCAATCCGCGACGGCGGCGGCAGCGGACGAATCATCCAGTTCGACATCGCCGACCGTCAGCAATGCCGCGCGCGGATCGAATCTGATATCGCCGAGCACGGCCCGTATTATGGCGCGGTGCTCAACGCGGGTATCGCACGTGACAATGCGTTCCCGGCGCTGGAAGATTCGGAGTGGGACCTGGTGCTCGACACCGACCTCGGCGGTTTTTATAACGTGCTGCGACCGATCGTTATGCCGATGGTGTCGGCGCGGCGCGCCGGTCGTATCGTGACGCTTTCGTCGGTTTCCGGACTGATCGGTAATCGGGGCCAGGTGAATTACAGCGCAGCCAAAGCCGGAATAATCGGGGCAACCAAAGCTCTCGCGATCGAGCTGGCCAAGCGTAACATCACCGTCAATTGCGTTGCGCCCGGTCTTATCGAAACGCAAATGCTCGAAGGCCTTCCGCTTGACGAGGTTCTTAAAGCGATCCCGATGCGGCGTGTGGGCCGGCCCGACGAAGTGGCGGCGGCGGTGAGCTTTCTCTGCTCCGATGAGGCGAGCTACATCACGCGGCAGGTGATATCGGTCAATGGAGGCATGGCATGAGGCGGCGAGTAGTTGTCACCGGAATGGGCGGCATCACCGCCCTAGGCGAAGATTGGCCGACGATCCGCGCTCGATTCGCAGCCGGTCAAACGGCCGTGCGTCGCATGCCCGAATGGGATCGCTACCACGGCTTGAACACGCGCCTAGCGGCGCCGATCGTTGGCTTCGACGTCTCCAACCGGTACGAACGCAAGAAGCTGCGCGCGATGGGACCGGTCTCGCGCATGGCGGTTTACGCCACCGAGCGCGCGATCGCCGATGCCGGACTCACCGGCGACCCGTGCCTCACGAGTGGGCGCACCGGTATCGCGTACGGATCGTCATTCGGAAGTCCTGAGCCGGTTTTGGGATTCGCTGAACTGATGATGGTTGGCGCGTCGAGCAAGCTGACGGGCACCAGCTATCTGCAAATGATGAGTCATACTGCCGCAGTTAACATCGGACTATTCTTTGCGATAACCGGAAGGATCATGCCCACCTCGAGCGCGTGCGTTTCGGGCAGCCAGGCGATCGGCTATGGCGCGGAGGCGATTCGCTACGGGATGCAGGATGTGATGATCGTCGGTGGCGGCGACGAGCTCAGCGTCTTCCAGGCGGCGGTTTTCGATACCCTGTTCGCAACCAGCACGCAAAACGATGCGCCTGAGACGACGCCGCGGCCGTTCGACCGCGATCGCGACGGCCTTGTAATCGGCGAGGGTGCGGCCACATTAGTTTTGGAGGAGTTCGAGCATGCCAAAGCGCGAGGCTCTCGAATCCACGCCGAGCTGGTCGGTTACGGTACCAACTCGGATGGAAATCATGTGACTCAACCGTCGGCCAACACCATGGGTGCCGCCCTGCGGCTCGCGATCGACGATGCCGACCTTTCACGCGATGCGATCGGTTTCGTCAACGGCCACGGAACCGCCACCGAATGGGGTGATATCGCTGAGAGCAAGGCGACCGCCGATGTGCTCGGCAAACGGATTCCGCTCCACGCATTGAAAAGTTACTTTGGCCACTCGCTCGGAGCATGCGGCAGTATCGAGGCGTGGCTTGGAATCAAGATGATGAACGAGGGCTGGTTTGCACCGACGGCGAACCTTGTCAATTTGGATGAACGCTGCGCCGAGCTCGATTATGTCACAGGCGAAGGACGGCATAGCGACATCGAATATTTGATGTCGAACAACTTCGCCTTCGGCGGGATCAATACCTCCCTGATCTTCAAGCGGATGTAATCAGAAGCGAGCGGAACCGGAACCTTGGCTACTAAGCGGAAAGCTTGGCGACGTGCAGACCGAACTCAGCGAGCGCGACTTCCTCGCCCTGGTTCAGCTCTACCAAGTTGACGTCGCGGGCCTCTGTCAGTAAGTCCCTGGCAGGGTGAGGAACTTCTCTTCCGCAGCCTGACGGAAGATGTCCAGCAAACGGCGTCGTCGGCTGCGCACCGCGCGCCGGCGGCGCCGCTCTCCTCGAGATAACGTATGATGGCGCGCCACGCGCCCGGGTCGCGGTCGCAGGCGCGGCTTGATCGTGCGCGTGGCCGACGCCCATCTCGTTCATCCGGCGCGGACGGCAGCACTGAAAGCTTGCGACCTTCGATGCGGCCCTGTGCGCGCGACCATCGTGCAAGGTGTGGCCCGAAGACCCGACGTCCGTTCGCTGAAAGCCCCGAAGGGGCGGCCAAGCGGTTGAAGGCGGGCACTGAGCGCATTCATTTTTCTGGAATCCGTACAGCCGGAGATATTGACGAATGGCTGTACAACAATGCACACTTAACAAGAGTGCGACGGCTGAGACCCGGATGCAGGTAGCCGGATTTGACTGGGATGAGGGCAACCGGTCCAAGTGCCAAAAGCATGGCGTTTCTCCGGCGGCGATCGAGGACATATTTCGCAGGCCAATCGCCGTCCTTCCGGATCCTCTGCACTCGAAATCCTATTGATTCCTGCACAAGTTAGTGACACAGAATTCTGCTCCGGCGCGGCTGCTTCTGTCATTCCCGCGCGCGTGTCTGGCGCGCGCGAGGAATCCCGCCTGCCGCGGCGGGCCAAAAGACCGGGATTCTTCGCACGGCATCGCCCCCGGCGCATGCCACGCGCGAGAATGACATACCAAAGAATCGAGCAAGAGCAGAATTGCCACTATGATATGCAGGGCTCAATAGGAGCGCTTCAAGGCAATCGGCAGGACGGGTGAGGGTCGCGGAATTTTCGTGGTGTTCACGCTGCGCACGCGGCGCGGCAAAAGACTCATTCGGCCAATCAGCGCCCGGCGCATGCACGAGAAGGAAATGGAGCACTATGAAAAAGAAACTGCCACGCTTCAAAAGCGATAAGGAAGCCGAGGAGTTTGTCGAGAAGGTCGATTTGACCGAATACGACCTGTCCGGCATGCGACCGATCCGCTTCGAGTTTCAACCCAAGAGCGAGCGAGTCAACATGCGTCTGCCACGGCAACTGCTCGATGCGGTGAGAGCCTCCGCGGCTAGGGCGGGAGTTCCGTATCAGCGCTTCATTCGCCAGGCGCTCGAGGACGCCGTGCAGCGCAAACGTGCGTGACAAATGCGTTTCGTTAGCGCAGACCGAAAGACGAAGGTCGCCTAGGAAGCTAAGCGCAATGGTGGACGGACCGTTCAGCGGCGGGTGCCTCTGTGGGGGCCAGCGCCGAATCGACACCTGAGCGCTTTCAAGGGCTTCGGTTGGTGTTCTTACCCCCCGCTTAGAGAGCCTTCCCCCGGCGTTTATAATGTTCTTGACAACATATGTATTGTGAGACATACTTCCGGACGTGACCTGGGAGATTGATTTTCATCCGGCCTTTGACCCGGAATACCAGGAACTGACCGAGGCGGTACAGGACGAGCTGCTCGCGCATCTCGGATTGCTCGAGCAGTTTAGTCCGCAGCTCGGTCGCCCCCGCGTGGATACGCTTAACGGATCACGCCACGCCAATATGAAGGAATTAAGGTTTGACGCCGCCGATGGTGTCTGGCGCTTCGCTTTCGCCTTTGATCCCAACCGGCACGGAATCATCCTATGCGGCGGCGACAAATCAGGAGGCAGCGAAAAGCGTTTCTACCGGCAATTGATCGATAAAGCCGATGCTCGCTTTGGCGCTCACCTGGAGCGCACCGGAAAGAAAAAACACAAGGAGAGGAAATGGCCATGAACACGCTGAAACAGAGAATGAAGGAACTCAGCCCGGACCGTCGCAAGAAGATCGAGGCCCGCACCGCTCGGCTCGTGGCTGAGGAGATGACCCTGCAGGAGCTCCGGCAGGCCCGCAAGCTCACCCAGGTACGCATGGCAAAGGCCCTCCACATCAGCCAGGACGGCGTTTCGCGCCTTGAGAAGCGCACAGACCTTCTCCTGTCCACTCTGCGAAAAAGCGTTGAGGCTATGGGCGGCAGCCTGTCCCTTATCGCTGAATTTCCCGACCGCGATCCTGTCGTGCTCTCCGGCATCGCCAGTGTGGAAACCGATCCCTCGCCGCACCGGCCCCGTCGCGAACACCGGGTCTAGGAGCCCGGCTATTGTACACGGAAGCGCAACGCCGAAGTCACCTTCTGTGGAACATGTCAGGACCCCGGAGATCGGGACGATGATGCGCCTTCAAGATGACCGGCGAAAGGAAGGTCGCCTAGGAAGCTAAGCGCGATGGTGGACGGACCGTTCAGCGGCGGGTGCCTCCGTGGCGCCATTCGATATGAGATCGATCGAGTCTTCGATGTGATCTACTGCCACTGCAATCAGTGTCGGCGCAGCAGCGGCGCGCCCGTGCTGCTGACCGCGCAAGTCTCAGGTGACGCGTTCCGCCTGACGAAAGGATCGCCGTCCATCTTTCGGACGTCCGATTCCGGGCGAAGTTTCTTCTGTGGAGCGTGCGGGTCCGGCCTCTACGGGGAATACGTCGCGCCGAATCACCCGCTCGCCAGAGAAGGACGCTACTTCTCAGTTCGTGTCGGAACGTTCGATGATCCCGAACGCATCCGACCGCAGATCCACCAGTTCGTCGAGAACAAATTATCGTGGTTCGACACTACCGACAATCTTCCGCGCGTTGAGGGAAACACTCTTCCGCATCCAGACAAGCGCTAAAGGCCGCTAGGAGCCGTTCGGTTTCGCGATTGCTTCGGCTTGACGCTCGGCTCAGAGGTCCGCCGAGGCTAAGGTTTATCCGCGCCAGATGGGGCCTTAGCGTTCGAGGTTGCCGTATAGCAGACGAAGGTCCTGGTCTGCGGGAGAGCTGGATCGCTCGCCGGAAAGCACGCTAACTCCGCAGTCATCGTGGTTTCAGCGCCCTGATCTTCCTGCGTTCCGACGAACTTGCCCTTGAAAGGCGGCGCGCCCCGCTGAACGGTGACGCCGGCGCCCGCGTTGGACTGCCCCGAATTGCCCCGCTGATGCTTCGACCCACCCCCCAGGAGCTGAGACAAGTCAAGACCTTGGGCAAACGACTCGCCTGAGAACGCGACAAGAAAAGCAGCCAGGGCGGCAATCGCGACCACCCTGGATCTCTTGGTCAGCGAACGCGAAGTTTGAGCATCAGATCGCGAACACAAACGGTTTAACACTGTATCGCTCCTGGACTTGCTACAATTGTAATCTTCTTGCCGGCGGCCATCAATTTATCCCAGACGAGCCATGCGGATGACATTCACAGGCGCGCTCCGGCAGAAACAAAGCTGAACTGAGCAGAAACATAAATACCGCTGCCGAGCCAATCCACTCCCAGAATGCCAGATGCCATGCGGCAGGGTTTTTTAGTGCATGATAGATTGGGTTCGACCAGCGGAAGTCCGCATGCGCTGCGAGCCTGAGAACCACGACAAGAATCGCGGGCAGGATCAGCAGGTTCCATGAGACGAGGAGACCGCGTCGATAGAGTTTCTTTCGTGTCGCTGGAACGAAATATCCTTTCAGCGCGCACGCATCGAAAACGAGCATGCCTGCGCCGATGCCGAGCGCGGAGGCGCGCGCAAGCATCTCATGCAGTCTTGGAAAACCGGAGAATTCACTCGCAGAGTCCGACACAATGAGACCGGCAAGGATTAAGCACACGGCACCTGCGCCAAATACGAAGCCTCCGACATTTGCGCCTATCGGAGAAGCAACGCGCAATCGCCTGCCGGCGTAACCGGCGAAGGGGATGATAAGCACGCCGGTAACGGCGATGCCGACCGATGGAATGGAGTGAAACTGCGGATTATTCCGCGGATAGAGCAATTTGGAGATTGCTCTGTAGCGCCAATCGTAGCCTTTCGGTAACAGCGAAACGGCAACTGCAAGCGTTCCAAAATAAGATACGAAAATCAGTGGGCTCAACACGAACAGAAGAGTCCACCTTGTCGGATCCCTGAACACTTTGAAGATCATCGATACCGGTCCGGGCGCCGGCGCTTCGGCCGGCAAAATGGACCCCAAGGCCCTGGTCCTCCTGAGTCACGGCAAGGTCTGCGCGCGGACCCTTACGCGATAGCGTTACCGTTCAGGGTTGGCGCCGGGAGGCATCTCGCTGCCCGTTGGGCCGCCCGTCTTCCTGGGATGCCTGCAGATCAGCTTCCCGCGCCGCGTGGCCTTGCAAGTGCCCTTTTCGGTCTGCCCGTCACGGCCGGGATACGAGCATGAATCGCCCGCCGACTTGTTGGCGCAGGCTTCGACCATCGCTTTCATCATGGCCCCCCGATGCGAGCTGCCGCCCGCCGGGGATCCCTCGTTGGTCTGGGCATGAGTCGCCGGCGCGAGCATCATCAGCGCGAGAAACGTCATGGCAATCAGGGTCGTGGATCTCAAGGCTTGCTCCTTTATCTACGTGTATCTACGTGCGTCCCCCTTCAAAGCCTGGCTCCGCCGCCCACGCCAAAGCAACGGTCGCCGGAGCCGGGGAACGCACCGTCCCGCTTACGAAAACCTCCAGCCGATCGCAACTCCCAACCGGAACAGACAGCGTCCGAACTATAAGAACTTCCAGGCTATGGTGGCTCCCAGAGCAAACAGGGCGAACGCTATGATCGCTGAGTCATACATGCCGGCCGGCATCGGGATCGAATCGGGAGTGTCCGTTGGGACGGCGGTCTCCGATGGCGCCGGCGCCCCGGGGCCGCCGCCCGAAGCCGCACTTATGGGTTATCGTCGTGGCCGTCTTTGGCGCCGCCAAATTGCTGAAACAGTTGCTTGCGCTGTTGCATCTGTTGTTCTTGCATCGACCGCCATTGCGTCACGAACTGAGCGGCCTGCGTGCGCTGCGCCGGGGACAGGCTCGCAACGATGGTCTGGGCGAGCTTTACCTTTTCGGCGAGCATATTATTGTGCGCGGTCTCGAGCGCCTGCAGGTCAGTCGCGGCCTTGGCGCTGTTGCCGGCGATTAAATCGTCTTCCAGTTGCTGGCGCGCCGTCTTGAGCGCGGAGTGAAGATTTCGCAGGTTGGTCTTGTCTGCCGCGATCGCGGAGCGAATCTGCTGGCGCGAGACCATGTGTCCGACCATTGGGGGCAGCAGGCCTTCATGTCCGCCACGGTGCCCGAAGCCCTGAGCGTATGCCGCGCCGGATATCAGCGCTGCTGCCAAGAGCCCAAGCACGACGCCCGAAACTTGCAACCTTTTCATTGTCTGCTCTCCTTTTGTCCGCTCCATTCTAGTCAACCGATTCTAGTCAACCCGAAGTTTGGTGGGAGGGCAGGTAGAAGTATCAAACCCACCCTCCCTGTTTGGCCTGACGTGAAGGGGGGAGTTATTCATCGCCAGACCTTACTGTCGCTATAGATCATTCAGCGGGTAACATCGGAATGCCGCAAAGGTGCGGTCGTCTGCGCAGTGCACTCCTTAAAGCTCACCTGCATCAGCTTCCTCGTTTCCGTCAGCGACCACGAGGTTCTGATCGGATTCGTCCTGGGTCAGGAGATTGTCGATGTAGAGCCCATAAGAACCCGGCGCGTGGATTCCGTTGGCCAGCACCGACTGGATAGCCGGCTCGAGCTGTCCAGATGAATCCGGGTCCCAAGCTTGTTCGGCGCCAACCAGGTCCTGGTCGGCCACACCAGGAACGGTCAGTCTCCCACCCACAAACGCCAGCACAATCGCCGCTGCCGCCAAAGACCATCGCAGCCCTGAATACGGTAGCCCTGAATACGTAAATCGCCGCCGCGCGCTTGACGCGGGCGCGGGTTGCTTCAGAGCCGTTACGATCTCTCCGAGTTCGCTGGAAAGCTGCCGATAGCGGCGAGCGCAACTCAAACAGCACTCCAGGTGGGCGCGATCATTCGCCGCGCCTTCTCCACTGTGAAGCAACACAAGGGTTTTCTCGCTGAGGCATCGTCTCATGGGTAAGGCTCCAACGCTTTGCGCAGACGTCGCACTGCCCTGAACAGATGGGTCTTGACGCTGGCGGTGCTCAATCCCATCGCCTTCGCCACCTCGGCAGTTGACCAGCCTTCGACGTAGCGCAACACAAAGACCTTGCGTTGCTTGTGCTTGAGCTGATTCACCTGCCGCCATACACGCGCCCGCCGTTCTCTTGCCAGCGCTTCAGCTTCGCTCGATGGACTCGATGGAACAGACCCTGCGCCAACCTCGTCGAGCTCCACCCGCTTCCAGCGGTTCTTCCACCACCACGACCGCCGCCGGTCATGGCAGGCGTTGACCGCCACTCGGACCAGCCATGCCTCCCAAACCACCGGAGGCTCGTGCGCGCGAAGGTATTGGGAGGCGCGCAAAAACACCTCCTGCGCAACGTCCTCCGCCTCATCGGGATCGCCCAACATAAGCCGGCACAATCCCACGATTCGCCCCTTGTGCGCGCGGTAAACCCCTTCCTGGTCCACCACGCTCCCGCTTTCGTCGCGCAAGCTGTCCTGCCGCTTCACGTTGCCGCTTCAGTTATTAAAGACGAATCAACCTCGCGGTTGGTTAACATCGATCGATCACGAGGCGGCGCCTGATCCTGTCCGGGCCCGCACTGAGGCGATGCGTTGACATACTGGAGCGCTGCTAGGCACACTGTGGCTCTGGTGCTTTTTGGGAGGTCAGAAACCCTTTTTCCGCAACCTGCTCCTGACCTGCTCCCCGAAGGTGGACGTGGCGGTTTGCGTATCTCGCTCGACCGGAGAACACCAACGGGGCGCGCTGGAAGCGGCCATTTCGGGAATTTCTCTCCACTGGGCTGTTGCTCGGTACCGGCGCCCGCGAAGATGCTCGAAAAGATACCGTTAGGGCTCGGCGGCAAGAGCAACTATTGTGACGGCAGAAGAGTTGAGACCAAAGGGACAAAAGAGATGACGAAACCGAAAGTCGTTTTTCTGGCGCTGCTGTGGGCGATGTTGGGATGCGCAGCAGTGACCCTGGCCGATGCACCTCAACCGACCGCCGCGCCAAACCCCAAAGTCTGTGCTGCCATAAATGATTTCGGGTTTCGTCTGCTGCGCGCGCTCACCAATGGCAGCGGCGAGAACGTGATCATTTCTCCGCTTAGTGTTTCGCTTGCCCTTGCAATGGCTTATAACGGCACCGCAGGAGAGACCCGGACGGCGATGGCAAAAACGCTGGCTGTTCCGCCGCTCAGTGACGACGATTTCAATCGAGCCAATCACGCCCTGCTGGGAACTCTCCGGAAGGCCGATCCCGCCGTGCAGATGGAAATCGCAAACGCGCTGTGGGTGCAGTGGGGTTTTCCTATCAACTCGGACTTTCTGAAGTTGAGTCAGGACTCGTATGATGCGTCCGCGCAAAGCCTCGATTTCGCGCGCAATCCGCGAGAGGCAGCCGACACCATCAACACCTGGGTCGATAAGAACACCGGCGGCAAAATTCCGACCATAGTCGCGAGGACAGACCCGAATACCCGTCTGGTCATTACCGACGCGGTCTACTTCAAGGGGCGCTGGGCCTCTCCCTTCAACAAGAAAGCGACCGAGACGCGGACCTTTCACTTGCAGGACGGCCGGTCCGTGACGACGCCGATGATGATGCAGAACGGCCAGTACTCGTACCTCGAGAACGACAGCTTCCAAGCGATCCGTTTGCCATATGGCAACGGGCGGTTCGTGATGTACGTCTTTCTGCCGCACACGACGTCCCGTTTGGCCGACTTTGTGCGCTCGCTCGACGAGACGCATTGGACCGAATGGACGGCCAAGCTTTCCGTCCGCAAAGGGAAGATCATCCTGCCCAAGCTTGAATCGACTTACGGAAAGACTCTGAATGACGCGCTGAAGGCCATCGGGATGGCCCAGGCATTCGATGCGGACAAAGCCGATTTCTCGCGAATCCACCCAATCCCTCCGCAACTGTTTATCAACGACGTCGAGCACAAGACCTATATCAAGGTTGACGAGGAAGGCACCGAGGCTGCGGCGGCAACCAGTGTGGGGATTGCCGCTACTATGGCCCTCGCAAATAGACCACCGCCCTTCGAGATGATCGTCGATCACCCTTTTTTCTGCGCCGTCGCCGAGCAGCATTCCGGCGCGCTTCTCTTCGCGGGCGTTGTGGCCGACCCTACGCGCAAATGAGCACGCTGTGCGCTTGCTATCGAATATTCCAAGCAACTCGGATCTTTCTTCGGGTTCGCTCGGACCCGGCGTTATGAGTGGACCTTTTCAAAATCCAAAGCCCGCCCTTGAGAAATCGCCAGGAGCCGTTACTCGAGTTCGCGGTTCGGTCGTTGACGTTGAGTTTCCGCCTGAGCGACTCCCGGCAATTAATGATGCACTGGTCGTAGAGTCAGATGGCGATGCTCGACTTATTGTGGAGGTGCAAGAGCATCTCGACCGGCGTACGGTTCGCGGCGTCGCGATGGAAAATACCGCAGGTCTACGCCGCGGCGCGGCGGTCCGGCAGACAGGCGGTCCGATTCAGGTGCCCGTCGGGGAGAAGGTCTTGGGCCGTCTAATCAACGTGATAGGAACCCCCATCGATCGTCTTGGGCCCTTCGACTCCGACATTACGCGGTGGCCGATTCATCGGGACTCGCCGTCGATAAGCCGCCAGGATCACAAGCGCGAAGCCTTCCGCACCGGCATCAAGGTCGTCGATCTTCTCGCTCCCCTCGCCAAGGGAGGCAAAGCCGCGATGTTCGGCGGTGCGGGCGTGGGGAAAACCGTGCTGATCATGGAACTCATTCGCAGCACAGTCGAGAAGTACTCCGGCATTTCGGTGTTTGCCGGAATAGGCGAGCGTTCACGCGAAGGCCACGAACTGCTCGCCGAACTCAGCAAATCAGGTGTTCTCAGCCGGACCGCGCTGATCTTTGGCCAGATGAATGAACCTCCGGGCGCGCGCTGGCGCGTCGGAATGACGGCTTTGACCGTCGCCGAGTATTTCCGGGACGCGATGGGACGCGACGTGTTGCTCCTGATGGATAATGTGTTCCGCTTCGTACAGGCAGGAGCAGAAGTGTCCGGTATGCTCGGGCGCCTGCCCTCGCGGGTCGGGTATCAGCCTACGCTCGCGACCGAGATCGCCGAGCTGGAGGAGCGAATCGCATCGGTCGCAGGTGCGTCGGTGACGGCCATCCAGGCGGTTTACGTACCAGCCGACGATTTTACCGATCCCGCCGTGGTCGAAACTTTTGGTCACCTGGACTCTTCGGTAGTGCTGTCGCGCGACATGGCCGCGCAAGGACTTTACCCGGCGATTGACCCCTTGGCTTCGACCTCGGTGCTACTCGAGCCGCGGGTTGTGGGGGCGGAGCATTACTCGGTCGCCGAGGAGGTACGTCGAACGATTGCGCGCTACAAGGAGCTCCAGGAAATCATCTCGCTGCTTGGCGTCGAAGAGTTGAGCGCGGAAGACCGCCGAACTGTCGCTCGCGCGAGGCGGCTGGAGCGCTTTTTCACGCAGCCCTTCATGGTGACCGAGCAATTCACGGGAATCGCAGGAAAGTCAGTCGCGGTCGAGGATACGATCAAGGGCTGCGGCGCGATATTGTCGGGTCAAGGCGACGAATGGGCGGAGAGCTCGTTTTACATGGTGGGGACTTTCCAGGACGCGCACCAGAAGGAACTGGCTGCGCAAGGGGTAGCCATGAACCAACGCCAATGAGGCTTGTCATTACCACGTCCACTGAGATCGCGGTCAATGAAGAACCGGTGCTCCATGTTCGCGCCGAGGACGCCAGTGGCGCCTTCGGAATCGAACCGCGCCACGCGGACTTACTGACCACGCTCGCGATCTGCGTCGTGAGATGGCGTGATGTGCGGAACGTCGAGCATTATGTTGCCGTTCGTGGCGGCGTGCTTCGCGTTCGAGAGGGGAAAGTTGTCGAGATCGCGACGCGCGAGGCAGTTGTGAGCGACGACCTCGGACATCTGCGCGGTGAGGTCCTTTCGGCGATGACAAAAAACATTGAGGCGGAGCAGTCTGCGAGATCGGGAGCGCTCAGGCTGGAACACGCGGCGATTCGTCAGATCTATCGATACCTGCGGCCGGCGGATCGGCCTATCAAGGCTACGCCGCAAGAGTAGCCGCTGGACCCTCTCGTGGTGACCGGAAAGGAACCCGACGTTCGCGAGCGCAAGCGCGAGGAGCAGCAGTTGGAAGAAGCCGTCGAACGCGCACACCGAAGACGCGAGCATTGGTTACGGACTGGCGAGTGGCCGCTCGGGCGTGCGCTGGCGATGATGGGCCGCTTCGGGTGGACCATCGTCGGACCAATTTTGCTGGGCGCCTTTGTCGGCCGGTGGCTTGACCGGACTTTCAACACCGGAGTGTTTTGGAGCGCGGCTTTGGTCTTCGCCGGAGCTGCGGTGGGGTTCTGGGAAGTCTGGAGGACGATGAATAGCGAATGATGGGTCCGATTGTTCTGCGAGGTCTGCCGTACTGCGCGCTGGGCGTTTTGCTCGGAATCGCTTACTTTGCCGCGCTCGGTTGGAACGTGCGGCTTTATGTCGGTGCCGGGTCCGGATGGAGCGCTCTGCTCGTCCATCTACTGCGCCTGCTCGTGGCCGGAGCAGCCTTCACTCTCTGCGCCCGTCAAGGAGCGTTCCCCTTGCTGTCGAGCATGGCCGGCTTTCAGATGATGCGGACGGCCGCCGTCAATCAGCAGAGCCGCGCGCTTGAGAGGAACCCATGAACCAATCGCCACTGGAGACCGCCATTCTCTTCCATGTCGGTTTCGTGCCCGTCAGCCGCACGGTTGTGACGACGTGGGGATTGATCGCCGGGCTGACAGCCGGCTGCTGGGTTGCGACACGCGGTTTCGAAGTCATAGCAGGCGGCTGGCAGGCGGTCATCGAAACCGTCGTACTGGGAATCGAGGAACAGATAGAGGCATTACTGGGTCGCGACGCGGGCCCCTTTCTGCCCTTGCTCGGAACTCTTTTCATCTTCCTAGTAGTTGCGAATTTGTCCGGGATTGCGCCGGGGATCAAGGCGCCCACGGCCACGATAGAGACTCCGGCGGCGCTTGCCTCGATCGTCTTTCTGTCGGTGCATTTCTATGGGGTGCGGTTTCAGGGCTTCGTTCCGTATTTGAAAGGCTACCTAAGGCCGAATCCTGTTCTGTTGCCGCTCAATATCCTGTCGGAGATTACCCGGTCCTTCTCCCTGGCGGTGCGTCTGTTCGGCAACATCATGAGCGACGACCTTGTGATCGCAATCGTTCTCGCGCTGGCGGGCCTGCTGGTGCCGATCCCGTTTATGGCGTTCGCGATCCTGGTCGGGCTGGTGCAGGCGTATATCTTCAGTGTTCTGGCTGCCGTCTATATCGGCGGCGGCATCGGTGCAATTGCGAAGTGAGGGAGGTTGAATGATGACGATTCAGATGCTGAGCATAATTGGCGCGGTGATCGCCGTTACGGTCGGTTCGATCACACCGGCGCTTTCCGAAGGCCGTGCGATCGTGGCCGCGATGGAAGGTATCGCGCGCCAGCCGGAGGCCGCGGGGTCGTTGTCGCGCACATTGTTCGTTGGCCTTGCGATGATTGAGACGATGGCGATCTACTGCCTCGTGGTTGCGCTGCTGTTGCTGTTCGCAAACCCATTCGCGGTGCGATGAACTTCAGTTGGTGGACATTCGCGCTGCAAACGGCCAACTTCCTCATCCTGGTTTGGTTGCTCCAGCGATTCCTGTTCAAGCCGGTTAAGGCGATCGTTGCGCGGCGTAAGGAAGAGATTTCACGTGTGCTGACTGAAGCGTCGGCGGAGAAAGAAAATGCTGAGCGGCTCAAGCAGGAAATCGAGGCAAAAAGATCTCAGATTGGCGCCGAGCGTCAAAAGATGATCGACGAGGAGCGAGCACAACTTTTAGCGGAACGCCAAAAGACAATCGAGGAAGCTCGCAGCGAAGCGGAAAAAATCAGGAACCAGGCGTTGAAGCGGCTCGACGAGGAGCGCGCCGCTGCCAGCAACGAGCTGTTTGAACGGACCGTCGCTTTGGCGACGAACCTTGCCGAGCGGCTCTTGTGCGAACTGGCTGTCCCCTCAATAGAGCAGCCGTTTCTCGGACGGGTAATTCATTATCTCGATCAGATGCCGGCGGAAGAACGCGCCAAGCTCTTTGCGCCCCTGGGCGCGGACGCCCTGTTGGTGACCACTGCTCATCCGCTCGGCGTTCAGGAGCAATCGGAATGGCGTGGGCAACTTGCAAAACGCCTCGGTGCGGACTTTGGCATCAAGTTCAACGACGACCCGGCCCTTATCGCCGGCACCGTAATCACATTTCCGCATGCGATCCTGCGTTTCAACTGGCGCGACAGTCTGACCACGGCACTGAAAGAACTCCACACCGATGGACAGCCTCGCTGAATCGATAAGAGCTCGCTTGCTGAGGGCGAGCGAGCTGGTGAGCGGGTTCAAAATCGAGCCCCAACTGGACCGTATTGGGCGGGTTGAGCGAGTTGGCGACGATGTCGCGAGCGTTAGCGGTCTGCCGGAGGCACGGCTGGGCGACCTGCTGCTGTTCGAACGCTCGGATGGAGGTGAGCCAGTCGCGGGTATCGTTCTGACCCTCGATCCTGAGCTAATTGGATGCGCGATGCTCGGCACAGCAAGCGGAGTTGAGGCCGGCAACCTCGTGCGAGGGACCGGCGCCGCGGCGAGCGTCCCGGTTGGGGAGAAACTTCTAGGCCGCACGGTTAACGCGCTCGGAATTCCGCTGGACGGAGGTGCGGCAATCGATGCGGCGAGCGTACAGCCCGTAGAAAGACCGGCGCCGGCGATCGTCGATCGCGATTTCGTAAACACTGCGCTTAGCACCGGGCTCCTGGTAATCGACGCGATGCTGGCGTTGGGCCGTGGGCAGCGCGAGCTCGTCATCGGTGATCGCGAAACCGGGAAGACCGCGATCGCTATCGACACGATGATCAATCAGCGCGATACCAACGTTGTTTGTGTCTACTGCGCGGTCGGCCAGAAGACGTCTTCCGTCAGTCAGGTGATCGATGCGGTGCAACGCTACGGCGCTCCGCAGCGTTGCATCTTTGTCTTCGCGCCAGCCGACGACCCTCCCGGCATCCAGTGGCTGGCGCCATATGCGGCGTGCACGATGGCGGAATATTTCTCGGAAAGGGGCGGCGACGCGCTGCTGATTATCGACGACCTCAGCAAGCACGCAGTGATCTATCGGCAGTTATCGCTGCTGCTGCGCAATCCGCCGGCACGCGAGGCATATCCTGGGGATATCTTCTACATCCATTCCCGGCTCCTGGAGCGCGCGGCCAAATTAAGTCACGAGCGCGGAGGAGGATCTCTCACCGCGCTGCCTATCGCGGCGACCGAAGAAGGCAATCTCTCCGCATACATACCGACGAACCTCATCTCGATCACCGACGGGCAGATCGTTCTCGATCCGCGTCTGTTCCACGAAGGTCAAAAGCCTGCTGTCAATGTCGGCAAGAGCGTGTCCCGCGTCGGCGGCAACACGCAATCGCCGGCCATGCGCAAGCTCGCTGAGACGCTGAGGCTTGAGTACGCGCAGTTCCTTGAACTCGAGATTTTCACCCGGTTCGGAGGCATGGTGGACGAGCGAACGCACAATATAATCGAGCACGGCCGTCGAATTCGGGCCGTTCTGACGCAGCCGCAATGCGAGCCGCTCTCGCTAGCCCATCAGGTGGCTTTGTTGGTGGCGATTGACGAAAAGCTGATTGACCCGCTTCCGGTCGAGCGGGTCGCCGAACTGCGAACCGCGATCGGTGAATGGCTAAATACCGAAGGTAGCGAACATGCTCGCCGAATCAGCGCAACTGGCAACCTCGACACCCGTGGGCGCGCGGCGCTGGTCGTGGCGATTAGGGAGCTGGTCGAACCAATGACTGTCCACGCAAATCCGTCGGGCCGATAGACGATGGCACAAGAAAGGGAAATCGCAACGCGAATCGCGTCACTCGATGAATTGCTGAAGATTGTCTCAGCGATTCGCGCGATCGCTGCGTCGCAGATGCAGCAGGCGCTGCGGTCGCTCGAAGCAATCCGCTGCTACTCCGAGGTGATTCGTGAGGCATTGTCCGACGCCGCGATGTTGCTGCCCTCCGACGGTGCTTCCGCTCCGATGCCGGAGGTGTCCAAATCAGGGTTGATCGTATTTTGCGCCGAGCACGGCCTGTGCGGCGGCTTCAATGAGTACCCGCTGCGTGTCGCGGAGCGTGCGCTCGCGGATAGCGAGCGCAGGCTTGTGCTGATCGTGGTTGGATCGCGCGGCGGCCAAATTTGCCGTGAGCGCGGATTAAAGCCGGACCTGGTGCTGCCAATGGCAACTTATTGCGCGGGCGTCACGGGCGCGGCCCGCCGCGTTGCGACGGAGGTCTATCGTATGTTCAGCGATGGCCGAATTGCAGGACTTGAAGTCGTCTACGCACAGCATGCTGGAAGTCAGTTCTCGCGGGTTGAGCGCCATCGACTTCTACCGCTCGAGATGCCGGTTGTCAAAAAGCGCCCCTTGGCAATGCCACCTCTAATCAACCTGAGTCCACGCCGTCTCTTTGACGATATCGTCGGCGAGTACTTCTTCGCCGCGTTGGAGAACGCCGCAATGCAATCGTTCTTCAGCGAGAACTCAACTCGTTTCCGCACCATGGAAGCCGCGCATCAAAACATCGGGAACAAATCCGGGGAGCTTACGAAACTTGCGCGACGCGTGCGGCAGGAGGCCGTGACGACGGAGATTCTCGATCTAATCAGCGGTTCCGAAGCCCTTTTATCTGTATGAAGACTACCCGGAATCTCAATGACTGATCGCCGCGCGCTACCGTTGTTTGCTTTGAAAGGTTTCGCTTTGCAGGTTTTCCGATGCATCGATACGTCGAACAGCTCCCTTTAGATTTAGACCTGACGCAAGCGCGCGCTTACGCGTCGCGACTCCTATCGGGCAGTCTAACACGCTCTGGCGCCTTCGGCGTCAGCAGCTCGTGCGGCACATCTTGTCGCGGGCGACCTCCATGGTATTCTCAACGCCGTCCGTCTGCGGGCGACGATGCGCTTAAGGGAGTAAGAATGATGAGTGCTAACCTGCCTGCCTTTCCTGGCAGACACTAACCTATCGGTGGGTCACCTGCAGGGTGTAAGGGCAGAGGGGTCGGGAAGACCGGAAATCTTGACCAAGTCCACGCATAGATATTAGGGAGCATCGATTATGAAAGCAGGAGCAAGACGAATCGCTCTGGAGCGCAGTGTTGCCGATTTCGTCTCGAAACCAAGGCATCTGTTGGTCGGCGGAAAGTGGGTTCCAGCGGCTTCGGGGAAGACCTTCGAGACCCTCAATCCAGCCACCGGCGAAGTTCTTGCCCGCGTTGCCGCAGGTGACCGGGAGGATATCGATCGTGCGGTGAAGGCGGCGCGCCATGCCTTCGACGAGGGACCATGGGGAAAGCTCTCGCCCTCGGAGCGGGGCCGGATGATCTGGCGGCTGGGCGATTTGGTCGAGCAGCATCTCGAGCAGCTCGCCGAGCTTGAGTCGCTGGACAACGGCAAGCCGATTACGGTGGCGCGCGCGGCCGACCTGCCACTTTCGGCCGACCTGTTGCGCTACATGGCCGGCTGGGCGACCAAGATCGAAGGCAACACGATTGCGCTCTCGGCACCGGGCGCGCGGTACCTGGCCTATACCCTGCGCGAGCCGATCGGCGTGGTCGGCCAGATAATCCCGTGGAACTTCCCGCTCCTGATGGCGGCGTGGAAGCTTGGCCCGGCGCTGGCGGCGGGCTGCACGGTAGTGCTCAAGCCGGCCGAGCAGACCCCGCTTACTGCGCTGAGGCTGGGAGAGCTGATTCAGGAAGCCGGGATTCCGGACGGTGTGGTCAATATCGTGACTGGCTTCGGCGAAACCGCGGGGGCGGCACTGGCTGCCCACCATGACGTCGACAAGGTCGCCTTCACCGGCTCGACCGAGGTCGGCAAGCTGATCCTGAAGGCGGCCGCCGGCAACTTGAAAAAGGTTTCGCTCGAACTCGGCGGCAAGTCTCCCAACGTGGTCTTCGACGACGCTGATCTCGAGACCGCCATTGCGGGCGCCGCGACGGCGATCTTCTTCAACCACGGCCAGTGCTGCTGCGCTGGTTCGCGCCTGTACGTCAACCGGAAGGTCTACGACAAGGTGATTTGCGGGGTTGCCGAGCAAGCCAAGGCGATCAAGGTTGGCCCGGGGCTCGACCCCTCGACCCAGATGGGGCCGCTGGTTTCGAGCGAGCAGTTCGAGCGCGTGACCGGGTATCTCAAGTCCGGGCTGTCGCAGGGCGCCAAGGCCGTGGTCGGCGGCAAAGCGGTTGGCGGCAAGGGCTACTTCGTCGAGCCCACCGTGCTGGTCGACGTTAAACAGAGCATGAAGGTGGTTCAGGAGGAGATCTTCGGTCCGGTGGTCACGGCGATGCCGTTCAAAGATGCGGACGAGATTCCAGCGGTGGCCAACGACACGATCTATGGACTGGCGGCCGGCATCTGGACCAAAGATATCAGCAAGGCGCACAAGCTGGCGGCGCAGCTCAAAGCGGGCACGGTCTGGGTCAACTGCTATAACATCTTCGATGCGGCGCTCCCGTTCGGTGGCTACAAACAGTCCGGCTGGGGCCGCGAGATGGGTCACGACGTGCTCGAACTGTATACCGAGATAAAGTCAGTGTGCGTGGCTCTTTAGCACGGCAGTCATCTGGAATCAGCGCTCTGGGTTGCTCGTCAGCTTGTTCACAAAACGGCACCCGCAGTTCACATCCCGATCCCTCCGCCACATCTTGTGCTGGAATTTCCGGGCAAATGTGAATTTTGAGCGCGGGCAACGCAGCCGCCCAACCCGACAACACAACGCTTGGGTCGGGAGCGTCGGCGCTTCGCGGCGGAAGAGAAGGATGCGCCGGCGGCGCCTGACGGACGCGATTGACGCGCCCCCTAGGCACCTCTTCGGCATACACTACTTCACGGCGCCGGTCTTCCCCGATGCCCTCGTCACCAGTCGCCGTCAGGAACACGAAATCTGGACGTATCACCAGCCAGGCCCGGGCTGCTACATCAGGGGAAGAAGATAACGGGGAGGTATGGAGATGGCACTCGGCGGAAGGAAACCCATCGAGCTGTTCAAGGTCGCCGGTGTACAGGTCGAGATCGACTACTCGTGGCTTGCGATTTTCGTGCTGGTACTGTGGTGCTTGTCAGCCGGCTATTTTCCGGAAACCTACCCTGGTCATCAGACGTTTGACTACTGGGCCGTCGGATTCGCCGCAACGTTGCTGTTCTTCGCCTCGGTCCTGATCCACGAGCTCTCGCATGCAACGGTCGGCAACATGCTGGGTGAGAAAATTGATCGGATCACACTGTTTATCTTTGGCGGTATGGCGCACCTCTCCGGCGAGCCGAAGAACGCGAATGACGAGCTCAAAATCGCGGGGGTTGGACCGTTAAGCAGTCTGGTCCTTGCCTTTGCCTTCTGGCTGGTCGCACAAGCGCTTGCGCTCGGGTCCACATCGTCCTTATGGACAGCCCTCTTTCGCTATCTCGCCTTCATCAATCTGGCACTGGCCCTGTTCAACCTGCTACCCGGGTTTCCACTCGACGGGGGACGCCTATTGAGAGCGGTGCTTTGGAAGCGATGGGGCGACCTGCACAGGGCCACCGCTCATGCGGCGGACTGGGGCCGCAACATTGCGTGGGGATTGATGGCTCTCGGTGCACTTGAAATCTTTGGCGGCGCGCTGGTCGGCGGTCTCTGGCTGATCTTCATCGGACTGTTCCTTCGAGCCGCGGCGGTAGGCGGATACCAGAGTACGATGTTCGAGCAAACTCTGCAGCGCATCCGGGTGGGCGACATCATGACACGTGAGCCGGTGACGCTCGCCGCCGAATTGTCAGTCGCGGATGCAGTCGAGCGGTATTTTTTGAGGCTAGGCTATGGCGGGTTTCCCGTGGTAGCGGGTGGACGAGCGGTTGGCATGCTTTCGCTGTCGCAGGTTCGCCTTTGTCCCCCCGAGGAGCGGGCGCGGAAAACAGTGGCCGAGATCATGCTTCCGGTCGATCCACGAATCGCGATCGAACCCCAAGCCAGCGCGATCAGCGCGATGCACAAAATGAACGAGGCCGACAGCCGGCGGCTGGTCGTAATCGACGGGGGCAAGCTTGTGGGTCTCATCACCCTCACGGGCGTCACGCGCTTCGTTCAGATAAAGACGCAACTTGCCACCGAGGCCATTACGAATTGACGTTACGAATTCGTCCTGCAGGCGGCGGGCTGCGAGAGGAGGCCACACAGATTTTAGAGTCGTTCAACGATTGCCCTCGGAGTTCTGACTTCGCGATAGAACCTACTCGTTAACTCGCACCGGCTGGACGGTTTGGCCCTCTTGCGCCGACTGGCCAACATCGATCGCCACCATCTCGCCAGGAGACAGGCCGTTGGTAACCTCAACGGTGTAGCCGTTGTCATAACCGAGAGTGACGGGCGCCAGATGAAGCCTCTGATCGCGCACGACTGGGACGTAAACCTTGTTGTTGCGGAAAAGCAACGCGTCGTCAGGCACGGTTGGCGCTCGATCCGCCAGGGCTACGTTGAGTCCGAGCCGCGCGTACATTCCGGGATAAAGCCTGAGGTCGCGGTTGGGCAGGTCCACCTCTACCAGCATGGTGCGGCTATCGGGGTTGAGCGCGCTGGGGTGGCGAGTGACGCTGCCGGTGAACCGCCGGCCTGGATACTCGGTAACGGTAACGGTTGCCGGATCGCCGTCGTTGATGAATGGCGCATCGCTCTGCGGCACGTAGGTGTAGACTCGTACGGGTCGCAAGGTGGCCATTGCCACGATCGGTGTGGCACCGGCTGCGGGCGAAGTCACCTGAGGTATGAGCGCCCCGGGATCAACGTAACGGGCTGTGACCATCCCGCTGAATGGTGCGCTAACGATTTCGTAGCCCTGTAGGGCTAGCTCCTGCTCGTAGGTTGCTTTCGCCTGCAACATTACTGCACGCTGATTATCAGCATCCTGCTGCGCAATCACCCCGTGCTTCAGCAGATCCTGATCGCGGCGGTCGGTGGTCGTCTGGAGCCGGCAGTTCGCCAGCGCGTCAGCAACCTGTTTGTCGGTTTCCGGCGATTCGAGGACAGCCAAGGCCTCGCCTTTGCGCACGTGCGCGCCCTTGTCGACGCGAATCTCTTTCAAGTACCCCGGAACCTTGGCGTATATCGGCGTCTCAATGTAGCCTTGGATCGTCGCCGGAAGGTCCAGTGTTCGGCTCTGTGCAGATTGGCCTGCCAATTGAACCAGCACCCGTGGTCCAGGCGCCAGCGTCGTTTGGAGCTGCGCAGCTTGGACCTTGAGGTTTCGCTGGCGGGCGAAGACCAAGCCGCACACTGCAATCAAAACTGCCAGCGCCGCGATCGCCCACCCCGAGATGTAGCGTGCTGCAGGCTTTCGTTTGTGATCGTTTGAAGTCTGGGGACTCATCTCAACATCAACACGTTTGCGTCCTGAGGCTTGTGTCCTGTCGATGATCGACTCGGCAGTCTTGCTACGCGCTTGGCAGCGTAACGATTTCGATTTCGGTGTCCCGCTCGCGCTTGGTCTTCAGGTGACCAGTGAAGATCGAATAGACCGTGGGCACGACGAATAGCGTCATTGCAGTGGCGCCGATAAGCCCGCCTATGACGGCACGGCCGAGGGGCGCATTGAGTTCCGAGCCGCTGCCCAAACCGAGCGCCATGGGAAGCATGCCGAGGACCATCGCTAGCGCGGTCATGAGAATCGGCCGTAACCTTACTCGGCCCGCCATGATTGCGGCTTCAACCGCATTATGGCCTTCTTCGCGCAGGTCGTTGGCAAATGTTATCAGCAGATTACCGTTTGCGACTCCTACGCCAATCGCCATGATCGCCCCCATCAGCGACTCAACATTGATTGTCGTGCCGGTCGCGACCAGTATCCACAACACTCCGGCGAGCGCGCCGGGTACGGCCAAAATGATGATGAACGGCTCCAGCCAGGATTGAAAATTGGCCGCCATTAGAAGGTACACAAGAACGATCGCAAGGATGATTCCCGGTTCGAGCGTGCCGAAGGATTGCTCCATCGCTTGGCTCTGGCCGCGGATTGCGATCCCGGTTCCGGGGGACAGTCTGCCGAGGCCTTTATTGACCATTGCATAAATAATAGAAACTCAGGGTGAAAAAAGAGGCGGCAGGTCGGATTCCAGGACGAAGCTGCGCAGGAGCTGGGAGGAGCGCCGGGCCCGGCGGGCGAGTTGGCTGAGGTCGTCGAGCAACTGATCGATGCTGAGCGGACAGCCGTTAGCGAGTTGAGTCTTGAAGTGGTTCCAGACCTGCTCATCGGGGTTGAGCTCGGGCGCGTAGGCGGGAAAGCGCTCGACCATGAGGCGCGGATGGCGGGCCAGGACTTGGCTGACGGCGGGCCCGCGGTGAATTGGGCCGCCGTCCCACAGCAGCATGATGGGTCCGCGCAGTTGGCGCAGCAGCAGGCGCAAAAAGGCGGCGACCTCGAACTGGGTGAGATTGACGAAGTGGAAGTGGCAGTAAAGCCCGAGGCGATGGCGCACGGGACTCACGGTCACCGCGGAGATGGCCGAAATCTTATCGCGCGCGTAGCGGTGGACGAGCATCGGGGTCTGGCCGCACGGCGCCCAGGTGCGGCGCACGCTGGGAACCAAGAGGAAGCCGCTTTCGTCCAGGAACGCCAGATGCGCGCTCAGGCGCCGGGCTTTTTTTTAATCCCGACCCACCGGTAACGCTTCCAATGGGTGATGGCCGCCGCATTGCGCTCCAGCGCCCGCCGTTCAGGCTTCTGATAGCTCCAGCCCAGTTGCGCCAGGATGCGGCTCACCTGCGCCGGGTGATAGCCGACCCTGAACTCGCGCTCGATGAGCGCGGCGATCCGCCGCGTGGTCCAGAGATCGTTGGGGTAGCCGTAACCGCGGGCGCCCAGGGCCAGCAGCCTGGGCAGGCGCTGGCGTTGCCGGGGGGTCAGTCTGGGCGGCCGTCCCGGGGTCGGCCTGGCTTGAAGCCCCGCCTCTCCGCGCCGGCGCCAGGTCTCCCGCCACTGCCAGACCGCGCTCACCGCCGCGCCCACCATCCGTGCCGCCGTCGACAGCGAATGGCCGGCTTGCAACAGCCGCACCGCACGCCGCCGACGCCGCTCCAACTCCGCCGCACTTCCCACTGGCCTCATGAAGCCAGCGTAGCACAACTGAGTATTCCTTTCAATTATTTATGCAACGTTCAATAATTGCCTGGCGCATAGCCGCTGTTGCACCGGCAAGATCCCGGCCGGCAACTCCGGCATCGAGATCCACAACGCGATGAACCGTGTAATGGGCGATCATCGCCGGGTCGACGCCATGCGTTATGGTTGCGACATTGCCGAGAACTTGCGCCGGTGGAGTGTAGCTGACCGTGCTGGTGCCTTGAGCGGAGTTCGTCTGCGCCGCATCCGGTGATCCCAAGATCGGAAGTCGGCTGAGCGCTTGCACCGAGTTTACATAGTTAATAGGCGCTTGTGAGATGACGTTGTAGTTGACCCCGGTTTTCGGGTCGAGCCAAAAGCTGGGCTGAATCAGCGTATTACCGCTCAGAGCGGTGAGCAGAGCGGAGGCCGCCTGCTCCTCGGTGATGCCCAATTCCAGCGCCCGATCGCGGTCCACGTTGATCTTCAGAGCGGGATAATCGAGCGGCTCAGGAATGCGAAGATCCACGATTCCCGGTATGCGCTCGGCCTTGGCCTTGAGCCGGGCAGCGATCGCGTAATCAGATTGCAGGTCGTCGCCGGCCACCTGCACATCGAGGGCTGCCGGCAAGCCAAAGTTCAGCACTTGGCTGACGATATCGGCAGCCTGGAAATAGCCGATCACGCTCGGATACTGCTTGCGGAGCATCTGCCGAATGCGAGCCTCGTACAGCGCGGTTGCGTGATGTTCGGGCTTGAGCTGGATCATGATCTCGGCATCTTGTGGGCCGGTGCTGTCGGTCTGATAGAAGGCAAGGTTATAGGAGACGGGCAGGCCGATATTGTCGCTGATCGCCCCGAAATCGTCTGGCTGGATCAGCGCGCCGATCGAGTGCTCAATCCGGTCGACTATGAGTTCGGTTCGCTCCAGCCGCGTGCCCGTCGGCGCGCGTACATGAAGGCGCATCATCCCGGCGTCGACCGTTGGAAAGAAGTCCTCCCCGGCTACTTTCACCAAAAACAGCGATACGACGACCATAAATGCGACCGCGGTCAAGGTGATCGGACGCCATTGGACAAAGCTCTCGAGCGCACGGCGATAGCCCTCGGCAAAGCGGTCGAACGCCGCGTTAAACCAGCGTACAAATTGGTCCCACCAACCTTCACCGGTGTGCTCGTCGTGAGTGTCCGGCAGAAGGTGATGCGCCATAGTGGTGACCAAGCTGCGTGACAGGAGATACGAAGTGAGCATTGCGTAGACCACCGCCATCGCGAGCGGGGTGAATAAGAACTTCGCGACCCCGGAGAGCAATAGGACCGGGAAGAAGACGATGCAGATCGACAAGGTGCCGACCAGCGTGGGCGTCGCAATCTGGGTGGCGCCGTCGAGGATCGCCACTACGAGAGGCTTGTGCATCGCATGGTTGCGGTGGATGTTCTCTATTTCTACCGTCGCGTCATCGACCAGCATGCCGACCGCAAGAGCAAGCCCTCCCAGTGTCATAATATTCAGCGTCTGCCCGGAAAGTTTCAGGCCCACGATCGCGGTCAGAATCGAGAGCGGGATCGAAATGACCACGATCAGCATGCTCCGAGGCGAGCCCAGGAAGACCAGCGCCAGCAGCGCGACCAGTGTCGCCGCGATGGACGACTCTCGCACCACTTCCCCCAGCGCCGCGCGTACAAACTTCGACTGATCGAAAGTCAGCGCGACCTTCAGACCTTTAGGAGCCGTCGCCAGGAGCTGTGGAATCCGCTCCTTGACCGCGTCTACGACCGCCAGGGTTGACGCCGCAGCGTGCTTGATCACCATGAGGAAGGTCGCCACCCTTCCGTCGACCCGTACGATGTTGGTTTGCGGTTGATGAGTGTCGGATACCGGAGCGATATCGCCAACATGTATTGGGACCCTGTTGACCATCCTGAGCGGGAGCTGGTTGAAGGCTGCGACGGTCTCGGGACTCATATTGATGTCAACGTTGTACTCGTCGTTGCCGATCCAGGCATTTCCGGACGGAATGACCGCATTCGTCTGCGCTAGCGCTGAACCGACGTCGGCCGGTGACAGCCCGTTGGCATAGAGCGCAGTCGGATCCAGATTGACCATTACCTGTCGTTGCACGCCGCCCATCGGGGCGGGACTCGCGAATCCAGGAATCGTGAAGAGCTGGATGCGCAGGAAATTCAGGCCATAGTCAAAGAGCTGCTGCTGGGACAGCGTATCGCTCGAGATGTCCAGTTGGGCCACGGGAACGTTAGCTGCGTCCTACGAAATTATCTGCGGCGGCTGCGTGCCGCGGGGCAAGATTGTCAGTATGGTTTCAGAAACCGCGTTGATCTGAGCTATTGCGGCGCCGAGGTCGGCGTCGGGCTGAAAGTAGACTTTAAGAATGCCCAGGCCGTTTATCGACTCGGAGTCGATGTGCTCGATATCGTTGACGGTCGTCGAATACGCGCGTTCGCTGATCCACACCATCCGCCGCTCTATGTCCACGGCCGAAAGGCCCGGATAGTTCCAGACCACCATCACCACCGGCAGGTTTATCGCCGGAAAGATGTCGACGTTCATCAGCGCAAACGAAAGAGCACCCAGAACCAGCATCAAGAACGCCATAACCGCGACCGAGATCGGTCGCCGCAGCGCCAGCCGAACGAGCCACATCATAAGCTCACGTCCTCCGCCGAATATGAGGAGAGAGAGCGCGCTAAGATACGGACCAGTTGGTCATTTTACGGCCTTGCGCGGCGTGGGCGCCGGCCCGCGTCGTCGGCCTCCTTGCCGCCGCCGGCGCGTCCGACCGCCGGTGGAGTTCTTTCCCACGCATCAGTTCCTGGGACAACAGAAACGACCAGAGCATGCCGAAGAGACAGTGGGCTGTCGAGAGCGGGTCGCTTTGTTCAAGATCGCCCCGCTTCATCCAAAGACTGAGATAGTCCGCAAATGCTCGGGCGCCGCGCAGGTTGACGTGCCCCCTCACTAGTCTCGCTCGTTCCGGGTAAGTGTACACCTCGCGAAGCACGACGCGAGACCTTGAGTCATATCGCCGGCAACAACACTGCAACGGCTTGTTTCAGATCGCGGCTGCCGCCTGAGTTGTAATTCGAGACGGACTGGCGGGCGCATCGGCGGCCAATTTCACTTTTCAGTTTTCACGGAGGACGCGGCGCTGTTGGTTGCCTGGGCTTCCTCCAACGGTTCCCAGGTCGCATCCGGATTATATTTTGTCATCTCAGTAGCTGTCTTTTCGGTCTGCGGTCCCAAATCCTTCTGAAAGATCTGGCCGTCCTGATTGACCATAAATGTCATCACTCCGGAGGTCCTATAGATCATCGGATCGGCGACCAGCGCAAATCCACCGGTCATTTTGCCATCGACGATGTAATCCTTGGCGCCGCCAGGCGCATCGGCTCCTTGGCGAGTTAGCAACCGGTAAAGGTAACCGTGGAAGGGACGGGGCTGTCCTGCCGCATGGTTGTGGGACGAATAGCCTTCTCTGGTGGCTTCGGCTACCATCGGACCAAGTGGACTTTCCGGCTGTTGGCCGGAACTGACCTTCCAGTACAGGCCGTCCTGCTTTCCAGCAGTGCTTCTGAACCTCTGAGCGTATTGATGCACCGGATCGCCGTCGTGGAGCGCGGCGTAATATTCCTGCTCGGCCGCGACAATTTGATCGCAGACCTCCATCACGTTCAGCTCATTGGAGCCGATTTGGCGATATAGAACGACTTGGCTGCCATAGGGCGTGTCGAAATACCATTGAGTTCCACTTTTCTGGAGGGGAATCGGAGCCGGCCAATTCTCGGCGCCTAAGTAGATGAACACTCGTCCTCCGACGGTGGCGACGAACCGGTGTGTCTCATGATACTTGGTGGCGAAGAGATCCTCGCTGCTCTTGTCCTCGACCGGGTCGCCGGAGGAAATCAGGTCCTGGGCGGAATGGCCCAGAATCGCCAACATCGCCGGTTTATCGTGTTTCTGTGCGGCGGCAGCCAGAGCATCCCCCGCCTCAGCGGGCGAGCTGAATACCTTCTGGCCCGGCTCCTGTGCGAACGCTGACCGGAGGGTGGCAAGCCCAATTGCCAGGCCGATGAGTAAGAGCGCCAGCGCGGCTCGACCGGCAGCGCTTCGATTGTCCTTTATTACTTGAAGCATTGCTTTTTCCTCGAGTGGTAGCGCCCTTCTACCGGGATTGATGGGGTGCCCCGGCAACTGGCCTGTAATTCCCGCCCTGCTCAATGCTTATGACTGGAAGTCGCCGCCCGGCCCGCGTTGTGAGCCGCGGGTGCCGGCGCTCGGCGGGCTGCCGATGCCTGCAGGCTGCTGTGCCCGCGGACGGTCGCGGCCCGCGCCTCACCACCGGCCGAATACCCGGCAAAGGCGGTTCTCTTCAAGCCGGTCGCCGGCGCCTTGCCGAAGCCTCGGAAGGCGTTGGCCGCGGGGGCTGCCTGCGGCCTGGGGTTGTTTCTGACCGCGGGCACAGGTGCTCTTTCGTTGCCAGGATTTCTATTCGGCATAGCGGGATTCGTGTTCGGAATCTCCGCTGGCCTGAGCGCGGCCTCGCGCGCGGGTGCTTCGGGTCTGGAGACCGGCTGCGCCGGTGCGTTGGGTCGCGGCTCTCCGCCGACCTCAGGGTGGGCGTTTTCAGCAGGGCGACTCCAGGTTCCGGGGACGCCGGCGCGACCGGCTTCAACGGGGCGATTGAAGATTTGGCCGCCGGGCCTGCCGCTTCCGTACGGACGCCTCTCACCGGGCCCGCGTGGCGCACCGTATCTTGCGCGGTTCCAGTATCCGCGATTTGGAGCGTAGAAGTTGGTGGTACGCGAAATGTAAACATTATTTTCGTAGATCACTGAACCGCTCTGCCAGTTGGTACCCCAACGGTGCCATCCCCAGGCCTGGTCCGCCAGCACGCCAACCAACACTCCGGCGCCGAACCCCAACACTCCCGCGAGGAGCAAGTCTGCCCCTGAGTATCCCGGATATGCCGGCACTGGGGCGCCGTATGCATCCCATGGATTGTATGTAGGAGGATAGACGACATCGGGATTGGCCGGCTGAATGATGACCGTGCCATTCTCGACGATGACTTTTTGTTGTGAGGTGTCGCCCAGGGTCCGAGCGGCAAGCGCTCTTTGACGCATCACCTGGACGGCGTTCAGCACGTCCTGCGGTTGATAGTAGTAGGCCTCGCCGAGCGCAGAGGTCCACGTCAGGTTCGTGGCCATCTTCGCCACCACCGATGGAAACTGGGTCAGCGCCTTGATGCTCGGGTCCCACGGCTGGGTGTCGACGGCCGCGGCCAAGCGTTCCCCGCTCAGGCCCGGAGAGGAACTTAGCCAGTTATTGGCTTCAGTAACCTGGGATGGATAAGTCGCGCCTGCCAGGACCTGCGCGACCAGACTGTCTGGATACAACGCAATCGGCGCGACCAACTGGTCGAGCTGATCAGCCGGAAGCCGAGCGGGTGCCTCCAGGTCTTCGGCCTGAGCCCACACCACCGGGAGCGAAGACACGCTCGTACACCAGACCGCCACCAGACTGCAAATGAACGGTAACCAAAAGCGTCAACGTCTCAGCGTTATCATCGTTCGCTCCTTTCAAAAGCCCGGCATCATCCTCGGCTCGTTTCTCTCCACCCCGGCCAGCATGAGCCGGTTGTGGACCGCGAGTCGTGGGAGCGTGCTCAGCGCAGCTACGCGATGGTGCGGCCAAGTGTGCGGAGCCCGGCCGACCAACGCGGCCCCGAGCCCGCTTGCGGGCAAGCTCTTCGATGAGCGCGCGGAATGTCTGTCCGTCGCCGGAGCCGCCAAAGGTGAGCCGTGCTATCGCTATTACGTCTCGCGCAGGCTGGTCGCGGGCTCGGCGGAGAAGGCACCGAACGGCTGGCGGCTGGCTGCTCCTGAGATCAGCGCGGGCCTTCGCCACCATGGCCGCCACCACCATGGCCGCCGCCACCAGGGCCGCCACCACCATGGCCGCCACCACCAGGGCCGCCGCCACCAGGGAAGCCGCCACCAGGACCGCCGCCATGGAAGAAGTTGGTGGGATGGCCGTAAGCGTGGTGCTCTTCCCAGGGACGATGCTCAGCGAAGCCGGGCGCGTAGGGACGGGCAAAAAGCGGGAAGCCATAAGAGTAGGGCGCATAACCGGCGGCTGGATAAGACGCGCCGTAGCCGCCGTAGCGGGGCACCACGCATCCGCTAAGTCCGCCCAGCAGACCCAGAAGCAAGATTGTTTGCCGTAAGCGCCGCACTGCGAAGACTTTCCCTTTACCGGCGCCTTGATGGGCACCGCTCACGGCGCGCCCCAGGCCGGTTTGCCGTCAGGATGATAGAAGGCGAGGCCCGGCGTTTCAGGGGCCGGAATATCGAGGCTGGTGCGCAGCTTACCGCTCGGATCGTAAAGACCCAAGCCGGGCGTGCCCGCCGGTCCCAGTGCCAGCGTCGCGCGCAGCTTGCCGTCTGGATCGTAGAGATCGATCCCGGGTGATCCGTCGGTGGCCAAATCGATAGTGATCCGCGTCACGCCTTTGCTATCGTGCAGGCTGATCCCCGCCGCCCCGTTATCCGCGATACCCATCGCGCCTCGTACTTTGCCATCGCTGCCGCGCAGCACGAACTCCTGGGCTTCCAGGCTTTGGTTGTGCAGCGCCGCGGTTTGACCCATCAGCACCCCGGCGCCCGCCACCAGCAGCAGCGCGCCGGTCATTAGCCGCAGCCGGCGATAGGCGCCTTTAAGCTGGGTCTGTTGCTGTTCCAGCCACCTGATCCGTTCGAGCAGTCTTTCACTCACCGGCTCGCGTTGCTCCGGCATGTGGGAAGAGCGGTCGGACCCTGTCGCTTGTTCCATGTCATCTGGCCTCGGCACTCTTGAGATGATTTCACAAATTCCGCTGACAATCCACGCGCCACGCTTAATCCGGAATTGGACTTTACCAAACACACGACCTTGGCAAAAGACTGATTCGACCGATCAGCGCCCGCTACATGCACAAGAAGGAAATGGACCACTATGAAAAAGAAGTTGCCGCGCTTCAAAAGCGATAAAGAAGCCGAGGAGTTTGTCGACAAGGCCGATCTCCCGGAATACGACTTGTCCGGCATGCGACCGATGCGCTTTTGAGTTTCAGCCCAAGACCCAGCGGGTCAACATGCGCCTGCCCCCACAACTGCTTGCTGCGGTGCGAGCCGCGGCGGCCAGGGCAGGAGTTCCCTATCAGTGCTTTATCCGCCATGCGCTGGAAGAAGCCGTGCAGCGAAAACGAGCGTGAGGTTGAAATCGCCCATGCTCGGGCCGCTTCAACTGGCTCGGGGGAACTCTTATGCCCTTCTCATCGTGAGCTTCACTGAGCGACCAAAGTCGGTCAGAATTATCAGTGCCCGAAGGGCTACAAGTCCGGAACGACGAAGCTATGAAGCGACCTTCAAGAAGTATGCGAGCCGACGAAACCCGAAGTCGGTTCGCTAAACTAAGCCCGGAGGGGTGGCCGAGAGGTTGAAGGCACCGGTCTTGAAAATCGGCAGGGGCGTGAGTCCCTCGTGGGTTCGAATCCCACCCCCTCCGCCAGCCGAGTCCGCGCATCTCACGATTCTCGCCGAGCCCGCGACGGAGGTGTAATGCGGTACATGGCATCATCGCGAGCTTAGGAGAAGCACATGGATTCCTGGCAGATCGGCGATGTCAAAATCACGCGGATAGTCGAAATCGAGACGCCGACGCGCGGCGATTTTTTGTTCCCGCAGGCGTCGAAGGAAAGCATCAAGCGGGAGGCCGACTGGCTCTTCCCGACCTTCACCGACGAGACCGGCAAGCTCAAGATGAGCATCCATGCGCTGGTGATCGAGTCTGAGGGCAAGCGGATCCTCGTCGATACCTGCATCGGCAACGACAAGCTGCGTTCGAATCCCGCGTGGAACCAGCTCAAGCTTCCGTTCCTCAAGAACCTAGCGCGAGCGGGCGACTCGCGGGAATCGATCGACCGCGTGGTCTGCACGCATCTTCACGTCGATCACGTGGGATGGAACACGATGCTGGCGGCCGGCAAGTGGGTGCCGACGTTTCCCAACGCGCGCTACGTCATCGGCGGCATCGAGTGGGACTTCTGGTCGAAGCATGAAGACCCGGACACGCGCGTGCTGGTGGATGATTCGGTCCGGCCGGTCGTTGCCGCGGGGATGACCGACCTGGTGGAATCAACCCATCGGATTACCGGCGAAGTCTGGCTGGAGCCGAGTCCAGGCCACACCCCGGGCCATCACAGCGTGCGCATCTCTAGCAAGGGGCGCGAGGCGGTGATAACCGGCGACCTGATGCACCATCCGATCCAATGCGCGCATCCGGAATGGGACGACAAGTTCGACAGCGACGGAGCCCAGGCGAAGCAGACCCGGCGCGCCTTCTGCGAGCGCTACGCCGACCGCGACGTGCTGGTACTCGGGACGCACTTCGCGACGCCCTCGTGCGGAAAGATCGTCTCGCAGGGCGCCTCGTTCCGGTTCATCGCCGCGAGCTGACACGGCCTGCTACTCGACCGTGGGCCAATATGAGGCGATGAGCGCACAGACGCATAGTTCCACGCCCAGGGCCCTCGACCGCCGCACCCTCGAGCATGACCATCGCCGGCTTGCCGCCGTGCTACGCCCGGGCATGTCGGTGCTGGACGCAGGTTGCGGCACCGGAGCGATCACAGTCGGGATCGCGCGCGCGGTGGGATCGCGCGGCCGGGTGGTTGGCCTGGATCGCGATTCGGCGCTGCTGGCGATCGCCAGGGCGAGATTTGGACAGGTTCCCGGCTTGTCGTTCGAGCACGGCGACGTGCTCGCGATGCCCGCCGAGCCCCGCTTTGACGTGGTAACGGCTGCCCGTGCGCTTCAATGGATCGATCAGCCGGGGATCGCGCTTGGCCGGATGAAGGCGGCGGCGAAGCCCGGCGGTTTGGTGATGGTGCTCGACTACAGCCACGCGCGGCTTGAGTGGGAGCCCGCGCCGGGCGCTGCGGTGCGCAGATTCTATGACGCGTTCCTCACCTGGCGCGCCGCCAACCGATGGGACAACCTGCTCGCGGACCATTTGCCCGAACTTTTCGCCGCGAACGGTCTGGCCGGGATTGTCACGCACGTCGAGGATGAGTTCGCCCAGCGCGGCGACCCCGGATTCGACGCTGCGCTGGACATCTGGGGAGCGGTGATCGACACGGTGGGCCCCGCAATCGTTGCCGCCGGCTTTCTGACCGAGAGCGAGCGCGCCGGCGCGCGCGAGGCCCACGCACGATGGTGCCGCGACGACGCCGTGCGACAGCGGATGGTCCTGCGGGCGGTCGAAGGTCGCCCCGGTCCCGGAGCATAGACCGACCCCAAGCGTCTGCCTGGCGGCCGCGGCCACTATTCCGGGCAACTGAGCGCCCCGGAATCGTAGCGCCGCCTCCGTGCCGGTGGGGCGCTAGCCACGCTCGAGCGCCTCGATGATTCGCTCCATCCGGAGGCCGCGGGAGCCCTTGACGAGCAGAACGTCGCCGGCGCGCAGGATGGCGCGCAGGATTCGCGCCGCGTCGTCGCTGTCGGCGGCCAGGAGCGCGTTGGAGGCTTCCGCGTCGGCGCGGCATGCGGCGCCGATCTCCTTGCCGACCGCGACGAATGCTGCCGGGCTGAGCCGGGCGACCTCGCGCACCATCTCGGCGTGGGCGGTTTGGCTGAGCGCACCCAGCTCGAGCATGTCGCCCATCGCGATTACCAGGCGAGCTTTGCGGATGCGCGCGGCCTCGTCTGCGGCGCTCAACGCCGCACGCACCGAGCGCGGATTCGAATTGTAACTGTCATCGATAACGATCGCGCCCGCTATGGTCCGGGTCGAAAGCCGCCCTTCGACCGGAGCGATCGCGTGCAGGGCCCGCTCGATCGATTCGACCTGCTCACGCGTGAGCGGCTTTTGCCACAACGCCGCGGCTGCGGCGACCGCGGCGGTCGCGTTGATCGCAGCTTGAGGGCCGAGCATCCTGAGCTCGGCCGCAACGCTCGCGGGGGCGTTGGGAGCCACCAGAGCCGGCGCGAGCCCGATCGTGATTTTCGAGCCGTCGCGAGTACCCAGGCGGCTTATCAGTCTCACGTCCGCGCGCGGGGAGTGGCCGAAGCCAATCCGCCCAAGCCCCGCCGGAATCCGCACAGTCACCAGGGCGTCTTCGAACGGCACGACCGCCGCGCGCCGCGTGAAACGCAGAATCGAGGTCTCCTCGTCAGCGATACTCTCAAGCGTGCCGAGCCCCTCGCTGTGCTCGACATCCACGTTGACGATCAGCGCGACGTCGGGCGACAGGATCGCGCCCAGCCTGGCCATCTCGCCGCGCACGTTGGTGCCGCATTCGATCACGCAGGCGCGATGCTCCGGCGTGAGCGTCAGCACAGTCATCGGCGCGCCGACCAGATTGTTCAGGTTGCCGGGCGTCGAAAGGGTGCGGCCGAAGAGCGTGCGCACCAGCGCCGCGGCCATCTCCTTGGTGGTGGTCTTGCCCGCTGAGCCGCCGACCGCGAGCAGGGGGATGGCGCGCGCGGCGCGCTCGCGTTCGAGATGGAAACGGGCGATATCGCCAAGCGCGACGAGCGTGTCGCCAACCTCGACGGAGGGAATCGCGGCGGCGCCGCGGCCGCGCTCGACAACTACGGCGGCGGCCCCTCCCTTGGCGACCTGCGCCAGGTAGGCGTGACCGTCATGCGTCGCACCCCGAATCGCGACGAACACCGAGCCGGGCCTCAGGTTGCGCGAGTCGATGCCAACGCCGCGTACGGCGAGCGTATCGGTGCCGCCGAAGAGCGTGCCTCCGGTTGCCCGGGTGATTTCGCCCAGCGTCAATGCGCATTGGTTTTGCGGAATCGGTGTCGCCATCTGAGCGTTCCGGCCACAGCAATTACGCCCGATCCTAAGCACCTTGACAACGGCCCGGCCGTCCTTCACCCTCCCAGAGGCCAGCGCCTCCAACGGCTCGTGAGCCACAAAGCCGCGCCAACGGCGCGCGGGAGGTAGGCAGTTAAAAGACCACCATGCGGGGCGAACCCACGATTGCCGCGGCCGAATCGCGGTATCCTTGATCCTTCGTGAATCCTTCGTGAATCCCTCGTAAAAAGCGTGAAAACGTGAAAAGAATGGCTCCGAAAGGAAAGGTTCTGGTCGGGGTCATAATGGGCTCCAGGAGCGACTACGAAAACATGTCGCCAGCCTGCGAGGTGATGAACGAGCTTCTAATCGCGCACGAGGTCAAGGTACTCTCCGCGCATCGCACGCCCGACGCCACCCTGGAGTACGCCGCGACAGCCCATCAGCGCGGCTTAAGACTGATCATCGCCGGCGCCGGCGGCGCGGCGCATCTGCCCGGCGTGCTCGCGGGCAAAACGATACTTCCGGTGATCGGCGTACCGATGCCGACCGCGACGGCGGGCGGAATCGATTCGCTGCTCTCGATCGTGCAGATGCCCAAAGGGGTGCCGGTGGCGACCATGGCGATCGGAAAGGCGGGCGCTGCGAACGCAGGGCTGTTTGCGGCGGCGGTCCTCGCGCTGAGCGACTCCGAGTTGAGCGAGCGGCTCGAGAAATGGCGCGCCGCTCGTGCCCGGGAAGTCCTGCAGCAGAAACTTCCCTAGCAGGGTGTTGAGAAAAGGATGATTTGCAATGAAGCGGCCTCTCACAGTCTCAACACCTGCGTGAAAACCGGCTTTCACCGACACGCTCGCTTCGCTCGACCCCCTGGCGAGCCTCCCACCGGCTCGAACGAAGTGAGCACCGCGGTGAAAAACCTCAATCTTCTCCCCCGCTTGCGGGAGAGATAAGAGAGGGGGAGCAGGCTGTGAGGACTTTCTCAACAGCCTGCTAGCAGATTTGACGGTGCTCGCAGCCGGGAGCCGCGAGAGCATCCAGTTGAAAAAGCACGAAATTGACACGCCGGCGCTGATTCTTGACCTCGATCGGGTTGAGGAGAATATCCGGACGATGGCGGCGTTCTTTGCCGGGCGCCGGCAGAAGCTGCGCCCGCATTTCAAGACCCCGAAAACGCCGGAAATCGCGCACCGACAGCTTCAGGCCGGCGCGATCGGAATTACCGTCTCCAAACTCGGGGAGGCGGAAGTCCTGGCGCGGGCCGGACTCGGCCCGGTCCTGCTTGCCAACCAGATCGCAGGGCCGCAGAAGATTGACCGGCTGTTCGCGATGCCGCGCGGGTTCGAGGTGATCGTCGCGGTCGAAAGCGAATTCAACGTCCGCGAATTGGAGGAAGGCGCTGCCCGCGCCGGGCGCGGCGCCAACGTCCTGATCGAAGTCGACACCGGGATGCATCGATGCGGCACCGCGGCTCCCGAAGAGACGGTCGGGCTGGTGCGGAGAATCCTGCGCGGGCCGCTGCGTTACCGCGGCGTGATGGGCTACGAGGGCCATGCCGTGCTGATACCGGACCGGGAACAGCGCGAGTGGCTGGCGCGCGAGGCGCTGACGGTGCTGAGCCGGCACGTCGCCGCGCTGCGTGCCGCCGGCTTGGCGCCTGAAATCGTCAGTGCAGGCGGAACCGGCACTTACGACATCGCCGGGTCATGGCCCGACGTTACCGAGGTGCAGGCCGGGTCATACGTCTTCATGGACGGGGCGTATCGAGTCGTTCGTCCCGACCTGGGACTTCCGGCACTGACGCTGCTTACCACCGTAATCGCGCGCCGCGGCGAATTCGCGATCGCCGACTGCGGGATGAAATCGCTTACCAACGAGTTCGGCGCGCCCAAGGGCAAGGACCTGCCGGTCGAGGTGGTGCACCTTTCCGAAGAGCACGCTCATCTCACGATGGGCGGCGCCGACCTCAGAGCGGGCATGAAAATCGAGGTCGTCCCGAGCCACAATGACACCACGATCAACCTGCACAGCGAATATTACGTCGTGTGCGGTGACGAGGTCGTCGCGCTCTGGCCGATCGAGGCGGCGCGCGCGTATCGATGAATTCGCATCCGGGCGCGCGCGCTGTGGCGGAGACGGCTTAAAAGCGAACTGACGTGTACATTCCGCTGCCCTATGATAGACAGCTACAGGCAACCAGCCATGCGGGCGTGGCGGAACCGGCAGACGCAACGGACTTGAACCAATTTGAGTGCTCGCCTTGGAAACCGGCGATGCAGAACTGCCCAAATTCGGGGAAACCTGAAATGGCAATCCCGAGCCAAGCCCGGCCGGAACGTTCCAGCCGGGAAGGTGTAGAGACTAGACGGGCAGCACCTAATCTCCGGACCTTCCGGGGGACGGTGAAGGGATAGTCCAGACCGCAAACCCGCCTACGGCGCTTCCGAGCGTTACAGCGGGGCGGCGAAAGCCGTAGACGGTATGAAAATCCGTAGAGCTTAACGGCTCGTGAGGGTTCGACTCCCTCCGCCCGCACAATTCTTTCTCCCTGTCTCTTGAGCCGGGAACCAGCGGCACACCCTGCGCGACGCTGCCTGTGCGCGTCGTGCAGCCCGCCCCGGCGCCGAGGATGCGCACAAAATCGCTCACCGGACCGGCACGGCGGCAGTGTGTGAAAATCGGCTGCAAGAGCGGCGGACTTGGCTTGCAAGCCGGACGGAAGGGGCTCGCACCGCCCCACTGGCGGCTGCCCGGAGTCGGGCCGCGACCGTCAGCCGTGCGGCGACTTGACAATGGAGCCGCTACCGCACTAAAGCCCCTTTTTGGAGAAGTCAAAACGGAAATTCCGGTTAAAAAGGAAAACCCGGCTTGAACTAAAATGCCTTGGACAGGCCATTTATGAAACTTTCAGTCCTACTGATTTTGGCAGTTCTGTTTTCTGCGTGTTTCCTCCCGGCATCGATTCGCTCGCAACGAGCGCTCGCGGAACAAACAGGGACTGACCGCCAAGCTTGCCAAGGCGGAGACGATGATGCCTGCACTGAATATGTTGCCGACCAAACAATCGCGGACCACTGTCCATTGGGTTATTCACCGGCGGGTAGCTCTATACTCGGAGGGATGACATTACTCTTAACCGGCTCTTTGACTTACGTTAGCCAAACATGCGCCGGGGAGATTCGGCAGGCGGCGACTACGTTTATCGCTTGTCGCCACGGCGATAAGGCGTCCTGCGCCGATGTTCAATTGACAATCGCGCGAGGTCAAGAAGAAGTTGAGCGGAGTTTTCTTGCGGCTCAATGGGCACAAGCCGAGGCGCTCCAAAAGTTAGCGAAATGAAAGAAATTAGTGATGGGGCGCAGCAAGAGCGCAAAGGTGTGTACCTGTATCGCTATCGCTCGATGGCCAGTGGGGACGTTGATGATGAGCGCTTGGCGGCTACCCTCACAGAAGCGAAGATATATTTCCCATCCCCACGCGAACTCAATGATCCGTTCGAGTGCGTGGTTCCCTCGTTCAAGGCGGCGAAGGGAGCGGCGCTAAGGCAACTTGTGAGGAAAGGGATCAAGGAGGAGATGCCGCGCGCGAACCGAGCCGAACGGCGGCACATTGAAAGAGACACACTTATTGACCATTGCATAAATAATAGAAACTCAGGGTGAAAAAAGAGGCGGCAGGTCGGATTCCAGGACGAAGCTGCGCAGGAGCTGGGAGGAGCGCCGGGCCCGGCGGGCGAGTTGGCTGAGGTCGTCGAGCAACTGATCGATGCTGAGCGGACAGCCGTTAGCGAGTTGAGTCTTGAAGTGGTTCCAGACCTGCTCATCGGGGTTGAGCTCGGGCGCGTAGGCGGGAAAGCGCTCGACCATGAGGCGCGGATGGCGGGCCAGGACTTGGCTGACGGCGGGCCCGCGGTGAATTGGGCCGCCGTCCCACAGCAGCATGATGGGTCCGCGCAGTTGGCGCAGCAGCAGGCGCAAAAAGGCGGCGACCTCGAACTGGGTGAGATTGACGAAGTGGAAGTGGCAGTAAAGCCCGAGGCGATGGCGCACGGGACTCACGGTCACCGCGGAGATGGCCGAAATCTTATCGCGCGCGTAGCGGTGGACGAGCATCGGGGTCTGGCCGCACGGCGCCCAGGTGCGGCGCACGCTGGGAACCAAGAGGAAGCCGCTTTCGTCCAGGAACGCCAGATGCGCGCTCAGGCGCCGGGCTTTTTTTTAATCCCGACCCACCGGTAACGCTTCCAATGGGTGATGGCCGCCGCATTGCGCTCCAGCGCCCGCCGTTCAGGCTTCTGATAGCTCCAGCCCAGTTGCGCCAGGATGCGGCTCACCTGCGCCGGGTGATAGCCGACCCTGAACTCGCGCTCGATGAGCGCGGCGATCCGCCGCGTGGTCCAGAGATCGTTGGGGTAGCCGTAACCGCGGGCGCCCAGGGCCAGCAGCCTGGGCAGGCGCTGGCGTTGCCGGGGGGTCAGTCTGGGCGGCCGTCCCGGGGTCGGCCTGGCTTGAAGCCCCGCCTCTCCGCGCCGGCGCCAGGTCTCCCGCCACTGCCAGACCGCGCTCACCGCCGCGCCCACCATCCGTGCCGCCGTCGACAGCGAATGGCCGGCTTGCAACAGCCGCACCGCACGCCGCCGACGCCGCTCCAACTCCGCCGCACTTCCCACTGGCCTCATGAAGCCAGCGTAGCACAACTGAGTATTCCTTTCAATTATTTATGCAACGTTCAATAAAAGCGCATACCTGAAAGCGCAACGAGAAAATATCCAGCAGTCGATTGATCGGGCAGGTATCCTGTCGTTCTCGGCCACGCCAAAGGAACTCTTATTGTGGTCACACTACGCGAACGGGCACCGTGGCATCTGCTTAGAGTTCGACGCTGAACGGTTTGGCTTTGGCAGCCCACGGCAGATTAGGTACTGCTGCCAGTTCCCTGAATTTGATCCCAACCTTGAAGGACGAGAGCGAACAGCGAGGCTTCTCCTGACGAAGTACAAGGGTTGGACATACGAAAGAGAATGGCGCATCCTCAACGAAGGCTCCGGCCTGCAGGAATTCCCGCCCGACAGTCTTACCGGGGTGATTTTCGGCTTGGCCACGTCGCCCATCGACAAGGCGAAGGTTAGAGACTGGACGACAGGTGGACGGTGCAGGCCGGACTTCTATCAAGCCGAGAAGGTTAAAGGCGCCTTCTCGATCATCATCAAGAAGTTGAAGCCTAAATCCTTCGCAAGGTCGTGTCTGCTTACGCCCTCGCGAATTTGAGACGGCCCCCGGTCCACGGAAAGGGGGCCGCACTCGTTTCCGGGGCTTGTGGATTCGGCGCGGGGTTGTTCGGGGGATCGGCCTTGATTATAGGAAGGGGCTCAAGCGTCTAATCGATCAGGCGGCGCGTCGTGTTTGCCCCCCTTTCATGGCGCGTCGTTGGGGTCGGGGGTTGAAAGACCTTCGACCCCGTTTACTTCGGACTCGCGGGGGCGGGCAGGATCATCCGGGGCGCGGGAACCCCGTCTGCCCGGCTGTCTCAGGGCAAATCGCCTAGTTTACACAATACCTCAAGCGCCATGTCGCGGCTTGCGACTGCCCGGCGCCTACCCACATGCCCCTTACCCCCTTGCGCGCCAACCGGCCCACTAAATACAGTGGTTTACATGATTCGTCACGTCGTGCAGCAGCCGTCACGAAGAAGTCAGATATGGGAAGTATGGAAACTGTTTGTTTGGCCCGATGGCTCAACTTCGCGGCTCGGGATTCCCGAAGAGCCCGTAGCCTCATTCCACGATCCTTGGGAAGCGGCTCAATTCTGCAGGATGAGCAACGAGGAAGAGGTGCGCAACCCCCGTCCGTGACCTACTTCTCCTTCAGGCGCGGATCGTCGCTCGCGATGCACCGGGTCTGAGATTCAGCGAGGCGGTAGGCCGCCTTATAGCTGGTTGAGGGGCGGTCAGCACCTTCGTGTCGCGTGAAGTCCTTAACCATCTTGTCCCTCAGGTCTTCACAATCTTCCGCGCCGTCGAAGCTCCGACTAATCTGCCAATGGCTTAGCGGCGCATTCCCATTCCCAACGAGCGATAGCCCCGCCCGCATAGCGTCGAGGCCGTGAGAAAACAAAACCGACGTGGCTTCGGTCCTATCGCAGTGGGTACGGCGGCCCAGCCTTCCCAAAGGCGGACAAATCAAGTCGGCTGCGGTCCTCGTTGTGGGATGAGGTGCCTGCGCAATATTGCGCCCAAGTCACGTCCACGTCCTTTGCTTTCGCATCGCTAATCGCGGTTTTCATGATTTCGAGCACCCGGTGTGTTGAAATGTTCAGGCTATCGGCGGTGCCATTGACTTCAAGGTCTAACACCCAGCCCGCGTCCCGGTAATCACGGGTGTGACTCGCAGACTCATCTCTCCTCTCGTGCGCGACACACAGTGCCTTCTTCGCCGCGCCATCCTCTGCGTCGCGCAATGTGATGTGCGTGCATTGAGCATTGGCCCTTAGTCCCCCTTCCGGTAGGGTCGCTAAGGCTAAGTCATAAGTAACCATCAGGTTGTTGAATCTTTCTTCAGAAAAATGGTGTTTGGCCGGGAACCTTTTGAAGAGATCATCTATCTCGTTCTGTATCTTGTTCTGTATCTTGTCCTGCGCCTGTCCTGACGCGACGGCAGCAATCGAGGCGTCGAGCCGGGTTTGTTCGCAATGCCACTCCAACAGCAGCATCAAATCGGTGTCAGTGACGTGGGCGCGGTCGCGACACAAGTTATCCAGTTCCCCTCGATGGCTAAGTACGTCCTTTTGAACTTCCTTAGCATTTCGAACTTCCTTCTCGCTGCTTGGTGGTTGACCGGGCAATGCGGGCGGCGGATTTATCGCCTCGTCCCAAAGCTGGCGGGGGATATTGTAGGGTTCGGGGCCGTAGAAATCGCGGCTCTCCTGATTCTCGCACGCCTTGTCGAGTGCGGCTCTGAGTAATTGGGGCGTTATTAGTGCCGCTTCTGGACGGTCTGAGCTGCGACATCCGAACCAGCGCACGAGCACTACCCCCGCGACCAATGCACTCAACAAAACGATGCCACCGAACGCAAACAGCGCGACCAAATGAGAGCGCACCCTGAACATTTTTGGTCCTCTCTAATCCACCTGCGCGGCTGCTCCGCGTTTTTTCATTCGCCCGGAAGCTAACAGCGGTTCCACCCCCGCGTTAGAATGTGAGTCCGAGCAGACGATCAACGGCCCAGGGGTCGCAGAGTGTGCATCTCTGTGGCCGCCTCTCATTGGCTTCCGGTTCTAGTACCTCGCAAAGTGCCGCCTCACAACACGTCGGGCATCCGTCCACGCGCCATGCGATATGATAATCGAGGAGTTTGCTCCTGTGTGTGCTCCTGTGGCACTTGACCCGTAGTTTCATTCCGCCCCAATGACGCGCCTTCTGCGGATCGAGCACTCCGTCGAAGCCCAGCATGGAGAAGATAAAATCACCAACCCGTTCACACAGTATGCTGCCCTTGCCGACGTAGAAGGGCCTCGATTTGATGACATCCTGCCAAAGAGACGCCGAAACTAAGTAAATACCCGAAGAGCGTGGTGGTCGCGGGTATTCGATTACGTCTACACTATCGAGATATTCGCGAAATCTAAACGGTCCAACCCATGTCATAACAGTCAGTCCGCGCCAGGGACGGGCACCAGATGCGATAGCCCGAGTTCTTCTAAGATTTCGTGGCAAACATTGGGATCAACGGGCGGATAGAAATGAAATCGAAATTCCCCCTCTGGCAGGGCTTCATTTACTTTTCCTTCTAACCATTCCAAGTCGCGCTCTCGGAGCGTTTTGCGGCCAAACACCATTCGGCGGTCCAAGCAGATCCAGATTTCTCTCTTCTCAATCGCACTAAAACCAGCCTTCTTTAAGACGCTCACGTTACGTCGCAGGTTTTCCAATTGGTCCATTTTCAGTTCTCCTTGCGGCGTGGATCGTCCGTCGCGACACAAAGCGCTTTGGCGGATTCAATCTGGGTTCGTTAATCGCCTTGACGCCGATTTGTGGCGGAGGATTTCCCAAGAAGCCGATGATTTCTGGTGATGGGGCCGCCGGCGCAGCCTCACAGGACGCTACGTCATCGAACGTCTCGGTTTCCCATTGCCAGAATGGCGCTTTGGTGAGCGCAACCAGCTTGCCGTTGACGTGCACAACGGGCGGGGTCATCAGATACCAACCCACAAGCGCGAGCGCGGCGGCACGGCGGAGCTTCATACGGGGCCTCATATAGCACGAGAGGCATTCAGGATTTCATTCAGCTCTCGACAGGTGTCCGAGTCGCCCAGCGACCGATAGAAATGTCTCAACATTACGACCATCCCCTGAAGCTCAACTTTCGCCTGCGGAAGAGTTTCGGCTCGCGTGTTGTAGAAACCCGCGCAGCGGCGGAAATCAAAATCCCGAGCAAACACATCTATCGATTGCAGCAAGGCCACATACGACATGTGGTTGAAGTTTGAGAAAATGCCGTAGATTGTGGTCTTGGTTCCCTCCACCTCAAGAATCTCGTTTCGCCCTTCATTGATGAACTCATGCACGGCCTTTCGAGCTATTTTGTTTGGTATGATCTCGCCGTCGAACCACTTCTTCAGATTGGGACTCTCCTGACCTTCACACAGGAAGAGAACCACCAAGTCGAGAGCCTCACGAATCGTACGCAGCAGTACGGACACCTGGTAGTGAAACCCGTCCGCCGCGAGCGAGAGAAGGGCTTCAAAGTTCTGGAGGGCTTGGCAGAACAACAGATAACAGGCCGCTTGAACGGTATGGTCTGTTATCTTCGAAATGAGAGACTTCAGCTTGGTGACGTACCGCGTACAGACATCGAGGAGCTTGCGCAATTCCTGGATCTGCCCGACTGCTTCGCGGCGATCTCTTTCTCTCTCCCTCAACGGGTAGTCTGGATCAGCCTTGAGAAGCTCTGTTATCTGTTCCTCCTGCGCGACAAACTGATCCACAAACTGACCCATCTTGGCCCGCGTCAACGACCGTACCTCTTCTCGGATACGGTTGGGTCGTGCCTTTTCTGTTCGCGCGGGGCGTTTCGGCATCTTCTTTCACCCCCTCCTCGTCGATCCTGCCCCCCGCCGCGCCCGAAATAAAGATGGGGCCGCAAGCCCGAACGCCCCGGCCCCAGAGCGGAGGACGTTGCAGCTACTTCCGAGCCTTGCGGCCCTTCTTCGGCTTCGCGCGATAACGGGAACGGAAACACTCCCCACAACGACGGTCGTTTCTCGCAACGAAGGATGGGGAAAACTTCTTCGGGTCCTTTGTCCCGCAGTGCCTGCAGCCGACGCCAGTCCGGTTTGAGGGCACGCCCTTCGGGCCGACCTTCTTCTCAGGCTTCTTCACGGCCTTGGCCGGGCGGGCCTTTCGCGAGGACTTTGGCTTCACGGCCCTCCGCCGAGCCGCTTTGCCTCCAGTAATTGCATCCACGCCGCAGACCGCGCCGCCCCAAGGTGCCCCGTTCTCGTTCTCCACCACCTGTTCAGCATGTTCCATGCTCGTGAACTCCTCCGTGCGCCGGGAGCGCTTATCCACACGACGAAGGCGAATGGTCACTCCGCCCGGTCAATTGCCCGCCCCGGATCGGAGCCCCTCGCCGAGTAGATGACTTGCCAAGTCATGATCACTCATCCGGGTAGACCCTTCGCGCATCTTCCGCCCCCTACCATCCGCAGACCCTACCCGCGTCAAATCCACCCCCTCGGCTTAACCCCTATTCGGTGGCGTTCGCTCCGCTAGCACGCCGCGCCATCCCTTCGGGCCGCTGCGCTCTGGCACGGCCTGCCGCCCGCTCCGCTCGCGCATCCCGGAATCTGCGCACGGCCCTCCAGTTTTCGTGAGAGGGCCGTGCGGAAAAATTTTGCGCGGTGATGAAAGCACAGCGGCACGCCCTGCCCGGTGAACGGGAAGCGGGCGCAGGGACAAACCCATGAAACGCAAACGATGGTCTATCTGCATCGACTGCCGCAATGGCGACTGTGACTCCTGCTACGAGCACAACTGCGATTGCAACGTGATGTTTGCTCACCGTCCGCCAAGGAAACGGCAGACCGCATCAAAAACTCAACAGGCAACCAAACGCCCTGCCCGATGACGGGAAGAGGGCGCAAACAAGGAGTGGAGGACGGAACAATGGCAGTTAACAAGGCAATCGTAATCGGCAATCTGGGAGCGGACCCGCAGGTTCGTGCTCTGCCGTCAGGCCAGAACGTGGCGAACCTGTCGCTGGCGACCAACGAGCGTTTCACGGACCGCAACGGCGACCCGCAACAGCGCACCGAATGGCACCGCATAGCCGCTTTCGGACGGCTGGCGGAAACGTGCGGTCAGTATCTCAGCAAAGGCCGCAGGGTCTACGTCGAAGGACGGCTGACCACCCGCGCATATGAGGCGAAGGACGGCAGCGGCAAGCGCTACCGCACCGAAATCATCGCGCGCCAAATCCGGTTCCTCGACCGCCGCCCCGCCGGGGCGAAATCGGCCGAGGCGCCCGTGCCCTTCTATTGGCGATTGCCTAATATAGTTACAGAGCTTGTGATTGCCTTGGGTGCGCGGGCAGGCAACCCTCACCCGTCGCGCAGTTGCTCGGGCAACTGCGCGACGTCCTCTCCCTGGACAAGGAGAGGTGAAGAAAGAGCTGCGCCCACTTGTGTTTTCCCCCTCTCCCTGACCAGGGAGAGGTCGCGCGGCGCGGCGCTTGCGCTTTTCTTGCAAGCGCCGTGACGCGCGGGTGAGGGTTGCCTGGTGAGCGGGCAGGTCCCAACTCTCCGTAGCTATGTTCTGCAAGACTCAGTAGACGATGAAACAGAACGACGAACGGCAGGACATCTACAGCCGCATCACCGCACAGATTATGGCTTCCCTCGCAAAGGGCGTCAGGCCTTGGGTGAGGCCGTGGAACGCGGACCACGCCGCCGGACGCATCACGCGGCCCTTGCGCCACAACGGCCGGCCCTACGCCGGAATCAACGTGCTCTCCCTGTGGACTTCCGCACTGGCGCAGAACTTCGCCGCGCCAATCTGGATGACGTTCCGCCAAGCCGTCGAACTTGGAGCGCACGTCCGCAAGGGCGAGAAGGGCTCGCTTGTGGTCTACGCCAACACGATTACGCGCACTGAAACCGACTAAGCCACCGGCGACGAGACCGAGCGCGAAATTCCCTTTCTCAAGGGCTACACGGTTTTCAATGTCGAGCAAATCGAAGGTCTGCCCCCGCACTTCTACACGAAGGCCGAACCGCAGCTTGGTCCCGTCGCCCGCATTGAACGCGCCGAGAAGTTTTTCGCCGCCGCCGGCGCGACCATCAACCATGGCGGGAACCGCGCTTTCTACAGCCACGCAACCGATGAATAGACGGCTTGAAACGCGCTTGAGGTGCAAGGTTAAATCAGGCCATGCGTTCCGTTGTCGCGCTGGCGCCTGCGTTGCTTGCCGGGCTGATCGTCGCAGCGGGGCTCGATGCCGCCGAGGTGAAGACGCGCGGCAAGCTCGAGGTCGGGCCGAATATTCCGATTCTGGCCGTCTCGACCGATCCGGTCGTGCAGCGCGTGCTGACCGAGGATTTCTACGCGGCCAATCGCGGCCCGTCGACCGTCGCCAAGAATTCAACCACGCTCACCGTCATGCTGAGCCAGCGCGTGCTCAAGCCGGGAGTGTCGCTCAACGACCTGGCGCCGGGCGATCCGGCAGTGGTCGCCCTGATACGGGCGGCCGGGGCTACGCCGCCGACGGTCGGTGATTCGGGCAACAAACCACCCAATCTCTACGAGGAGACGGCGCGGATGGAGGCGCTGCGCCCGGACGATCCGGCGGTCACGCAGTTCATGGCACAGCAGGCGTTCCAGCGCAACGCGGGGATGCCCGGGGCGGGACCGCCTCGTATCGCCCAGGCCGAAGACGAGCAAACCTACGACACGGTTATCGTCGCGCGGGTGACGGCGGACGACCGTGCGGGCGGGTTCACCGCAGTCGCCGTGGCGCATCCAGGCGACGACATTCGCGCGGTAAAGAAGCTAATCGCCGAAGAAATAGCAAGCGCTGCCCTGCATTAGGGGGGCTTGCGGAGAAGCCGCGCGGATCCGCCTAGCCCAACTTCGACGGTTGGGCTAGTTCGGCTGGTTTGCGTCCAGAGGATGAGACGAGGGAAGGGCCGGGGCGGAGCCGGAGGCCGGGGCGGCCGGCACCGCGGCTGAGGGCGCCGCCTGTGCGGTCGGCGCCGCCGCGGCAGGCGAACCCGCAGGGGCGACGGCCGGCGGCGCGACGGCGGCGTGATGGCGCGCCGTCTCCGCCAAGTAGACGATCGCGGCGGCGCTGCCGATCGCGACTGCGGCGATGATGACGGTTACCCATGTCCTGCGGCCCGTTCCGCCCGTCTCGGACGGCATCGGGATCGGTTCCGCCATCCTGCCCCCAGTGCTGTCCGCGTGCTGCACCTCGCGTACGAAGCGGGTGGCGACCTCCTCGGCGTCGAGCCCGATGAACGCGGCATAGCGACGCAGGAAGGGCAGCAGGTACAACTGGTCCGCGATCAGCCCGTATTCGTCATTCTCGATCATGCGGATGTAATGCGCCGGGATCCGGGTCTGCTTGATCAGATCCTCGGCGGAGAGTCCGCGCCGCTTTCGTGCCTCGGTCAAGACGATCCCCAGCTTCTGGGGCTCAGCCGCGGGCTTGCCCGCGGCGGCCTGGGTTTCGGACGGGCGCGCTTTCTTATCCGCCAATGCCGGCTCCCCGCGACCGCACCGCGCTAGTGCCGTTCCAACTTGCTGTTGCGAATGTGCGCGATGGCTCGGGCCGCTCTTTTGCCGCGCGCTGTAACATTCACATTTGGCGAAGAAAGTTGGAACGGCATTACTCGCTATCCGTGGCGTGATGATGGGTGCGGGGAATCACGTAGGGCTTGATGCCGCCGGCTTTGACCTTGCGCAACTGCTGCTCGGCCTGCTGCACGTAAACGGGATCGGGTTTCCCGGACAGCCCCGCTGCCTTATGCCCGTAACTTATGGCGTCCTCCCAGTTGTGCTGCGAGAAGGCGATCAGCCCCAGGTAGTCGTAGGCCGAGCCGTAGAATGGGTCGTAGTCAACCGCGCGATGAAAGTCCGCGCCCGCCGCGATCATCTCGTTGCTCTGGTAGTACTTCACGCCGCGCTGCGTGAAGATTTGCGCCGCCAGATGCTTGATCTGGAGATTGTCGGGATCATGGCTCAGCGCACTCTGGATGTCGGCGGCAGCTTGGTCGAGCTGCCCTTGCGCAAGCTCCTGCTGGGCGGCGTCCTGGCGCGCCATCGCGCAGGAAGAAAGGGCGGCGAGAGCAAGTGCCAAGATCGGGATCGGGATGCGCTGCATCGCTTCCTCCAGGTCGCAGTCGTTGAGGATTACCCAGGATTATAACGGACGATGGCCGAAACCAAACCCCGTCGGATTGCCCGGTGATTCCCGGCTCGGCCTGTAGATGGCGATCAGCGGCAATCATAGGACTGCGCCGGGCGGTCGACCGGACGGTTGAAGAGGGCCAGCTTTTTGCCCTCGCAGGCGATTACGGCCGGCTTAACCCGGAGAATCCGCGAGAGGCGCCGGCGGTCTTTCTGATTCGCGATCAGCACCACGCAACTCGAAGATCCCCATAACGTCGCCAGTTCCGCGCTGGTCAAAAAACTCCCGCGCGCGTCCGGATCGTCCCGCAGCGCCCCAAGCTCTCCAAGATAGTCGACCATCGCCTCTCTGGTTGCGGTGTAAAAGGGTATCGAATGAACCTGATGGGCATAGGACGCCAGTACGCATCCCGAGTGCAGATACGGCCTGGCCGCAGAGGCGAGACGCCGGTAGGAGCCCATCGGCGCGGCGTCGCCGCGCGCCTTTATTGCCATCCCGGCCGCGGCGACGACGCCGATCGCGATGATGGCCACCGCCGCCGTAACGCGCCCGCCTCGCGCGGCTATGTAGCAGGCAATGCCGGCGAGGGCGAGACAGGCGGCGATCGTCACGCCGTCCACAACCAGGATCGTGCCGACACGATCCCGTATTGAGATCAGTGCGATCGTGAGGGCGACCGCCAGGGCTGCATTTGCGACCGCAAATCCCGCCCATATCCGGTTGGCGTGGCGGGAATCGAGTTGGCGCAGGCGCTCGATTCCATAACCGGCCGGAATCGCGAGCGCCGGGATGGCCGGCAGGATGTACGATCCGAGCTTCGAGCGCGGAATCGAGAAGAACACCAGGATCGTCAGGAACCAGATCGACAGAAACCGTAGCGCGCTTCGATACCGGTCGGGCTCGCCTGCGGCCTCGCGCCGGAGTTCGCCGACTCCGAGTGGAACGAAGTAGAACCACGGCCACGTACCGGCCGCTGCGATCGCCACGAAAAACCACGGCCCCCATCCGTGCTCGGTGCCGGCGAGGTAACGCTGGATGTGCTCGTGGACGAAAAAGTAGCGGAGGAACTCCGGATTGCGCCGCGCGACTATCACGAACCACGGCGCCGTGATGGCGAGGTACACCATAGCGCACGCCATCCAAGGGACTCTCTTGAGATCGTGCCATCGCCGCTCTGCGACCATGAAGATGAGGGCGACGGCGCCGCATAACACCAGCGCGACCGGCCCCTTGCTCAGTGTGCCAAACGCGACCATCGCCGACGACCCGATAAGCCATCGCCGCCCCGGCCCGCTTCCCAAGTCGGAGCTGCCCGCCGCTGCGTAGAACGATCCGAGCGCCGCGGTGACGAAGAACGCGAGCGCCGGGTCGAGTGTCAAGAACCTGGCGAAGCCGAAGACTATCGGGCTCAGCGCGAGCGCCATCGCCGCGAGCATCCCGACCGCGGCCCCGAACATCGCTTCGCCGATCGCGCAGGTCAATGCCACCTCGGCGGCGCTGAAGATCGCCGCCGGCAGCCGCACCGCGAACTCGTTGGTCCCAAGAGCCGCGATAGAGCCGGCAGTGGCCCAGTACATCAGCGGAGGCTTTTCGAAGTAGCGAACCCAATCGTTGCGCGGCGTGGCATAGTCCGCGCTCTGCACCATCTCGCGTGCGATCTCGGCGTAACGGCCCTCGTCGGGTTCCCACAAGGCAGGGGCGCCGAGCCCGGGCAGGTACAGGGCTGCGGCGGCCAGAGCGCAAATGGTCAGGCGATGCCACCTTTTGAACCGCGTCATGGAGGCTTAAGGTGTCCCGGCGTAAGGCGCCCGTCAACTGCTCAAGTCTGTCTTTCACTTGCTACCGTGCTTTGCAACAATGCCACACAGCGCAGGGGAAAGTGCATTGAACAATCTGACTGCTCCTGTCACGATCCGCCCTTGAGTTCTTCGCCCGGGATATCCCCGCTGCACGGAAGCTCGCCCGCGTTTTCCGAGAGCGTGTCAATCGTTGTCCCGGTCTACAACGAGGCGCTGAACCTGCATTCGCTCTGGGAACGGCTCAGCCCCGTGATGGAGGCCTGCCATCGTCCGTGCGAGGTGGTTTTCGTCGATGACGGATCGACGGACGGCTCGCTGACGATCCTGCGCGAGCTGGCCGCGTCGGACCGGCGTGTGCGGGTGGTGGAGCTCGCCCGCAACTTCGGCCAGCATTCGGCGATTATGGCCGGGTTTCGCGAGAGCCGGGGTGACACGGTGGTGACGCTCGATGCGGACTTGCAGAATCCGCCCGAGGAGATTCCGCGCCTGCTCGCCGCGATCGATGAAGGCAACGACGTGGTCGGGGGATGGCGCCAGGAGCGGCAGGACGACGCGTTCCGGCGATGGACGTCGCGATGGCACAACCGCCTCACCTCGATGATCGTTGGCGTGCCGATGCACGACTACGGATGCATGCTGCGGGCTTACCGCCGGCATATCGTCAACACCATCGTCGAGTGCGACGAGAAGGCTGCCTTCGTTCCGGCGCTGGGCAGCTCGTTTGCCAAGCGGGTGGCGGAAATCAAGGTCGGGCACAGCCCGCGCGCCGGCGGCGAGTCGAAGTACAATTTATACAGTCTGGCCAAGCTGAGCCTCAACCTGATCACCGGCTTTTCGCTGCTCCCGATCCAGGTGCTGAGCCTGACCGGGATCGGCATCTTCATCCTGGATGCACTCTTCAGCATCTTGCTGTTTGCCCATCGCATCATTTACGGCCCGCAGGAGGAAGGCGCACTGTGGGTGTTGTTCGCGATCCTGTTCTTCTTCGTGGGGTTCCTGTTCCTGGCGTTGGGGCTGATAGGCGAATACGTCGGGCGCATCTACACCGAGGTGCGCCGGCGTCCCACCTATATCGTGCGCGCGGTGCACCAGACCGCAGCGGAGCAGGCGCTTCGTAACCGGTAGCGGCACAGCAGACGTGGGAATCGAAACTGCGATGAAGCACCCGCGCGTCAAGGACGCTGCTTGTGTGCTGTTCGCCTACCACGAGATGGGATGGGCGTGCATGAAGGCGCTGCTCGACATGGGCGCGCCCGTCACCGCGCTGTTTACGCATCGGGACGACGCCGGTGAACGGGTGTGGTGGCGCTCGTGCGCCGAGCTTGCGCAAAGCCGCGAGCTCCCCGTGTTGACGCCCGACAAGATCGACGCCGGGTGGGCGAGCCGGATCGCGGCGATGCGTCCGGCGGTGCTCTATTCGTTTCATTACCGCAACCTGCTGCCACAGCAAGTGCTCGACATCCCGCCGCTCGGCGCGTTCAACCTCCATCCCTCGCTGCTGCCGGCCTACCGGGGCCGTGCTCCGGTCAACTGGGTGCTGGTCAACGGCGAGCGCGAAACCGGCGTGACGCTGCATCACATGGTCAAGCGGGCGGACGCCGGCGATATCGTCGCGCAGCGCGCCGTGTCGATCGAGGACGACGACACTGCCTTGACGCTCTATCGCAAGCTGGTCATCGTCGGCGTCGAGCTGATCGAGGAGTACCATCCACTGATTGTCCAGGGCCGCGCGCCGCGCCGTCCGCAGGATTTGTTCAGGGGCGGCTACTTCGGCCGCCGCCGTCCTGAAGACGGGCGCATCGACTGGAATTGGCCCGCGCGGCGCATCCTCAACCTCGTCCGCGCGGTGGCCCATCCGTACCCCGGCGCGTTTTGCTTCGTCGACGGCCGCAAGCTCTTCATCTGGGAGGCGCGGGTCGGAAGCGAATCCGGAAAGCTCGGCAGGCCGGGTGCGCTGGCCGCATTCGGCGAGAACGGCGCGCTCCAGGTCGCGACCGGAGAGGGCAGCCTGATCGTCACGCGAGCGCAGTTCGAGGGCGGCGCCGAGGCCCCGGCGTGCGACGTCCTGGGTGAGCAGGCGCTAGAGCGCTCGGCCAGGGTGGAATGACCGGGCGCCTCTAACGAAAGAGCTTTCCCTGGATGAACGAGCGAGATATGTTACGACAAGAGTCTCTGATTTAGCGGGTAGGACCCGGGGGGAGGGCGTGGAGGTTCCAGAGGCAAATCTCGGAGTGTACGGCTGTCTCTTCGTCGTCGAGACGGTGGTTCGAGAGCTAATCATCGAGCAGCTGGAAGCCGCGGCCGGTCCAAGGTGGTATGTCCAGCGCCTTCCTGCGGATTTGCTCACCAAGTATCGAGGCGCCGTACAGGAAGCGCGCCGCGTCAAATGGGTTCAACTTGTTCCGCACCACCCCGTTTACTATCTCGACTTCCCTGACCTGAGAAAGATCTTAAGTCGCGCAGACAACTGGAAGGATGGGTTTGCTCCTGTAATCCTCAAGAAGGATCTCTTCCTTGCGACTCTGGAAGAGCTTGACCCGATCCGAAACGCGGTGGCGCACAACCGAACGACTTCCGAATCCGCGCTCAAGCTCGCAGAGAGCGCGTTCGCGAAGGTGAGAAACTATCTGGGGGAAGCTCTGTTCGACCGTCTAGCCCAACGGGCTACGACCCGGCTGGACATACCGGACCGACTCAGAGAGCTTCTCACCGAGGCTGCCGCCTGCCTCAAAGTGTGTCACGACTACGCCAGGCTCGCCGACCGATCGATTTGGCAGGGTGTGCGGGACGAGTGGTGGTTCGATGATTCGTTTATCGAGGTCGATGTGGGACTTGTTCGCCGGTACTTTGAACTCCTCGACGAGTACTGCCTATTGCCCCGTACCCGAGGCTCCGGCCACCTCATCGAGACATGGGTGGAGCGGAGCCCTCTAGATGCAGCATTCGCGCAGCTTGAACGTGCGCTTAGCCAAGCCCTGCCGCCTGGGCAGGGATGACGTCCCATGGTCGACCTGAGTACCCTGCCGAACCCGTACGATTTCGCCAACCCTGTGTCGGACGAAACGCTGTTCTTTGGACGGAAAACCGAACTTGCCGAGATCCGCTATTACCTCGACTTGGGAAAGATGGTTGCTAGGCCGATCAACTTGGCTATTCTCGGCCCGCGCGCTTCAGGCAAAACCAGTCTACTGAACATGACGGAGAAGGAGGCCGAAAGGCGTGGTTTCTGCACCGTTCGCGTGAACCTGGACGAAGGAGACATACAGACGGAACTGCGTTTCTTTCACAAGCTCTTCGATTCCGTGCTGACGGGTGCATGTCAGCACGGAGCCTTCGGGGGTACACGGGCCAGAACCTACGAGATTTATTTGGACATGGTCAACGCTTATGCAGTTCCGTCCGATCCGGATCACAGCTTTACCCCTTTCTTGTTTCCCATCTCGTACGCCAAGGCTATGGCGGCGGGGAACCTGCAGATGCCGTTGTCCGACTTCGCTTATGTAAATGACCTGAAGGTCATCTCTCAGGTCACAGAGCAGCCCATCCTCGTGCTGTTTGACGAGGGCAATGTGCTAGCTAGAAGCCGGGTTCATTTGGAGAAGCTGCGCAACATCTTCATGAACCTTTCCCGGTTTATGATCGTGATCACGGGTACGCCAGATCTCTTTCCTGTGATGGACGACGTATTTTCCCCGATGGTGCGCCAGTTCAAAAGGATCGTTGTTCGCGAATTCAAGAATAGGCACGAGACCATCGATTGCGTGTTGGAGCCCCTGCGCAAGATTCGAGTGCCGTTTTCGCAAATTCGCCAGATCGCGCCGATTGGAGGCATCCAAGAAATTCACGAGTTGTCCAACGGACGCCCATATGAGGTTCAACTGGTGTGTCACGTGTTGTTTCGGCGTCTGCAGAGCAGGCGTGCGGCAACGATGTCTCTGGACCTCGGCGCTTTGGACGAAATCCGAAGAGAACTCGAAACGTCTCAGTCGCTCGCGGAGCGGCCCGTGTTAAATCAGGTTCGCACGCTGACACCGCGCGAGCTCTCGGCGTTGGAGTGGTCCCTCGCAAGACTTGGAGCCAAGTTCGAAGATCTCTGGCTTCAGGAATACTTTCTCCACGGTGAGGCTCTTTGGAAGAAGGATCGACTGCGACAGTATGTCGATGCATTTGTTGCACAGCGTCTCCTCCGGCTAGAGGACGGCGTCTTGCGTTTCGAGGGTGACGATTTCGAGAAACTTTACGTCCGCTATCTGGCGCGTGAACGCCGCGTGAAGCCTGAGACGCCGGAGGTGTATGCGCCGCCCGAGGCGGCCGCCAGCTTCCGGGTGAGCCTCGTCCTCGCGCGCCACCTGGAGCTCGTACCTTTCTCACTACCCGACGCCAGCGGTGAGCTCTTAGAGCTTCAGGAGGTTCTTGAGGCGCTAGCCGACGCGGGTCGGGCGAGAGACGTGTTCGTGGAATACCCTTTGTCCGCCGTGAGGGTTTATTTTATCATGCTGCGATATCGCTCTGCGGAGCGCATTCCCATGGTCGAGGTATCGGTCTCTTTTCCGGGATGTAAGGCAAGCAACCTTTACTACGCCCGGGATCCTGGAGAAGCAGATCGTGTCGCTCTAGGCGTCACAAGGCTAGAGGAGTTCCGCGAGCGGTGTGAGGAGATCGGAGGTGACTTCGCAGCCGTAAAACGAGAGTTGCCGGTCGTTGCCAGCGGGCGGCTAATTCAAAGGCGCGAGCAGACAGCCAACCGCTCATTGAAAGCGTCGATTATCCGCCAACACGTTATGGAGATGGCCGAGAAATATGGCGAAATGCGGGACAAAGATGAGGCATTATTTCACGCCAAGCTCGCATGCGATAGCCTGGCCGACCTGGCTGCCTCCGAAATCAACAACGTAGGCTACGTATTTCTGGCTTCGGAAGAGTTCCAAAGGGCACGGGAGCTCTTCATGGAGGCGATCAGGCGTTACGACAGCGATCCCGAACAACCTCAAGTATGGCGTCAACTGCCCTTGTATAACTTGGCCATCACGGAGATACGTGCAGGAAATATGGCGACAGGTCTTTCCGGGCTGGAGTTGTGCGTGGCCCAACTGGGCGCTAAAGGCGAGGGTGAGATGCCCTGCAGTTGTCTCTTCATTCCGCGATATGAAGAAGGTCAAATCCTGGTCGATGAGAGATTCGACGAACCGGATTTGAAGGCCGTCGCCGCCGAAGCGCTGACCAATCTGAAACAGGCGCTGCAGTGAAGTTCCAGCCGGGGCGAGCGCAGCCGCAATCGTACTGGATTTGGTCGAGCATTGAACCTAGGCTCCTATAATTGGAAAGCGTAGAGGAATGCTGTTGGACCGGTTGCGTCTGTCGCCCAACGGCTGGCAGTATTTCAATGTTCTCTTGGGAGTGCTTGCATGCGTGTGCTGATCACCGGGGGAGCCGGCTTTCTCGGTTCGCATCTTTCCGACGCCTTCATCCGGCGCGGCGATGAAGTGTTCGTGCTCGACACCGGCGCGATCGCGAAGGTGCGCCATCTGCTGAGCCATCCGAACTTTCATTACATCCACGACTCGATTTTCAACCCCGACCTGGTCGACGGTCTGATCGCGAAGGCCGACCTGGTCTATCATCTGGCGGCGGTGGTCGGCGTCGAGCATTACGTCGCGGACCCCTACGAGACGCTCAACGTCAACGTCAACGGAACGCAAAACGTGCTCAAGGCCGCCTACAAATACAACAAGCGCGTGGTCTTCAGCTCGACCTCGGAGGTCTACGGCCGCAATCCCAAGGTGCCGTGGCGCGAGGATGACGACCGCGTGCTGGGCGCGACCACGATCGACCGCTGGTGCTACTCGACCTCGAAGGCGGTCGGTGAGCATTTCTGCTTCGCCTACCACAAGCTGGGGTTGCCGGTAACGGTGGTGCGATACTTCAACGCTTACGGCCCGCGGCTGGACCGACTCGAACGTCGGACGGCTGTTCACGATCTTCATGGGGCAGCTTCTGCGCGGCGCCGATCTGACGGTGGTCGGCGACGGCAGGCAGACCCGATGCTTCACTTACGTCACGGATGCGATCGAGGCGACGGTGGCGGCCGGACTCAAGCCCGAGGCGAACGGAGATGCCTTCAATATCGGGGTCGACACCGAGACCTCGGTGATCGAGTTCGCCAATATGATGATCGAGCTCTACGGTCCGACCAAATCAAAGATCAAATTCGTGCGCCAGGAAGAGGTTTACGGCCCCAGCTACGAGGACATCCCGCGCCGCGTGCCCGACAACAGCAAGATGCGCACGATTTTGGGCGTTACGCCCAAGGTCGAGTTGCGCGACGGGCTGGTGCGCACGATCGAATGGTTCCGCAAGGAATCGCCCTCCTGAGGCGTCGGGCCGTCCGCGGCTGAAGCCGCGGCGCCGCTTGGAACCGCGCAACGCCGCGTGGATGTAGCGCTCAAGATCGACGTCGATACCCATCCGGGGCTCAAGCTCGGCGTGCCACGGCTGGCCTCGATGCTCGAGGCGCAACGCGTCGGCGCGAGCTTCTACGTCTCGATGGGGCCCGACAACTCGGGCAAGGCAATCTGGCGCGTAATCCGCAACCGCGGGTTTCTCGCCAAGATGTTCCGCACGCGGGCGGTCTCGATGTACGGTCTGCGCACGGTGCTGTCGGGCACGATCCTGCCCGCGCGGCAGATCGCGCTCGCCTTTCCGGAAGTCATCCGCAATCTCCGCAGGCGCGGCTTCGAGGTCGGCGTTCACGGCTACGATCACGTGCGATGGCAGGATCGGATCGATCGTCTCGGCGAGGCGGGTATCCGCGCCGAGCTGGAGGAAGCCTTCGGGGTCTTCGCCGCGATCCTTGGCGATCGCCCCACGGGGTTCGCGGCGCCTGGATGGCGCACCAACGCGACGGCGCTTGGGCTGCTCGACAGGATGGGGCTCAGCTACCGGAGCGATACGCGCGGGCGGGCGCCGTTTCGATGCGCGGTCGAGGGCCGCATTCTCGCCACACCCGAAATTCCCACCACGCTGCCGACGATGGACGAGGTGATGGGCCGCCCCGATTTGCCGGACGGTGCCGCTCTCCAGCGCTTCTACCTGGAACAGTTCAGCGCGGATTCGCTCAACGTGCACACCGTCCATGCTGAGACCGAAGGCATGGCGTACCTGGAAAGCTTCGCAAGCCTGGTGCGGGCGCTGAAAGAGCGCGGCGCCCGGTTCATGCGCCTTGATGAGCTCGCGGGCAATCTGAAAGTAGCCGAGCTGCCGGTATGCGAGGTGATTCGCGCGACGATCCCCGGTCGCGCCGGCTGGATCTCCGCCCAAGGGCCGGAGCTCGTTGCGTCTCGCCAGGCATAACGAAACCAAGGAGGTCCCCCGATGTCCGATGTCGGTCTTACTCACGTCGCGCTTCCCGTCACTAACCTCGACGCCAGCATCGCCTTCTACGCCAAGTACGCTCGAATGGAGGTCGTGCATCGCCGCGAAGGCCCGAAAGGGCGAGTCGCGTGGCTCAGCGACAAAACCCGTCCCTTCGTGATCGTACTGCTGGAGGCCGCCACGGTCGGCAATCCCCTCCTTCCCTCCGCGCATCTTGGCGTCGGATGCGCCAGCCGCCAGGAAGTCGACCGACTTTGCGCGCAGGCGCGTGCCGAGGGCCGGCTGCGCGGCGGCCCTACCGACTCGGGATATCCGGTGGGCTATTGGGCGCTGATCGCCGATCCCGACCAACACACGCTGGAAGTCGCATTCGGTCAGGAGGTCGGACTGACGGTCGAACGCGCCGCGGCAGTACCCGGCACGTTACAGTCGAAACAGTGATATCGAGAGGCGGCGCGCTGCGTGGACCATCCGATCGTCATAGCGATCTTCGGCGAAGAGCTGGGCCAGCGCGACCGAGGCATCGACGTAGATCATCGATCGGCGCGATCGGCAGTGAGATCCTCGAGCAGCGTTGCCAGCGGCAGGACCGGATGCCTGGGCACCTCGCCCGTGTGACCAATCAGGGGCGGCGTGAGCCATCCGTGCCGCACAGCATCGGCCAGCGCGGCGTCGCCGACCGTCGCTCCGCGTCCGACTGCTGGAGGGACAAGCTCGGCGACCACTCGATCCCGGTCGGTGATCAGCACCGTTTCGCCGCTCGCGGCCAGACGCACGTATTCGCTGAGCTTGTTCTTGAGGACCTTAAGACCTACCGATCGCACCCGGTCATGGTAGCTCCTGGAAGCCACTTTAGTAAATTTCAGGTGCCGGCCGCTCCAATTCCGGGGGGAGCGAGACTTTCGGCAGATCGTCGCATCCGATAACGCGATTGTCCCCGCCGAGCGCGTGTCATCGAGAAAGCAGCCTCACCTTAGCGGGGGCCCTGTGATATGAGAGGTGAGCAAGGCAGGCTGCAGGAGGGCGATGATGCCGGCTCAGCATTTTTTTGCGGAAAATCTGCGTGAAGTAGGACTTGACCCGGCCAAGGTCGAGGCGCTCTTCGAGCGCGCGCAGCGCGAGATCAGGGAGGGACTGCTGCCGTCGTGCCAGCTCGCGATCGCGCGCAAGGGCAAGATCGCCGCGATGGCGACCTTCGGCCGCGCCGTGCAAGGCGGCGTCGAAAAGCCCGCCACCAATGAGACCCTCTACGTAATCTATTCGTCGACCAAAGCGATTATGTCGTCGGCGGCTTGGATCCTGATAGGCGAGAGCAGACTCGATCCCAGCGAGCGGGTCGCCGACATCATTCCCGAGTTCGCGGCCAACGGCAAAGACCAGGTGACGGTCGAGCAGGTGTTGACCCACACCAGCGGATTTCCGAATGCGCCCCTTCCGCCGACCGATTGGCTCGATCGCAAGAAACGGCTCGCGCGTTTCACGACCTGGCGCCTGGAGTTCGAGCCCGGCACCATGTTCACCTACCATCCCACCTCCGGCTTCTGGGTGATCGCGGAGATTATCGAGCGGCGCACCGGACAGGACTTCCGCCAATTCGTCCGCAACCGGATCGCGCTACCGCTGGGGCTTCACGACCTCTGGGTCGGACTCCCGCCCGAGCATCATCATCGCGTCGCCGACGTGGTCAACGTCGGCGAGGAGCTCACGGCCGAGGAACTCAAGAAGTTAGGAATGCCCAAGCTGCCGCCGAATGAAGTAACTCCCGAAGCGTTGGTAGGCTTCAACAGTCCGCTGGCGCGCGAGGCGGGCGTGCCGGGCGCCGGCGGAATCATGACGGCGGGCGACCTGGCGCTTTTCTACCAGGCTCTGCTCAACGAAGGATGCTCGCCGGAGGGCAAGCAGATCTGGAAGCCCGACGTGTTGCGCGAGGCGACCGGGGTGCGCTCGGGCGATCTGGTGGACCCGATCTTCAAGTACAAGGCCAATCGCGGACTGGGCGTGATTATCGCGGGCGACGACGGCTTTTCCAACTATCGCGGCTTGGGCAAGACCGTGTCGGCGCGGGCCTTTGGCCACGGCGGCGCGGGCGGCCAGATAGGGTGGGGCGATCCCGCGACCGGGATTTCGTTCGGCTACTGCACCAACGGCAACGATCTCAACGCGTGGCGCCAGGGCCGCCGCGGCGTCGCGCTCTCGAGTCTGGCGGCGGTCTGCGCGAGCTGAAGGGCGAGATCCGGTTGGTCATGTGCAGGCGAGGCCCTATAATTTTCTACAATGAAACAACTCACATTGCCCATCGTCATCGAAGCTGACGCCGACGGCTACTTCGTTTCCTGCCCGGCGCTGCAGGGCTGCTACAGTCAGGGCCGTACGTACGAAGAGGCCGTCAAAAACATCAAGGACGCAATCCGCCTGCACATCGCAGACAGGCTCGCCGACGGAGAAAAGCTCCCGGAACACGTCGCCATAAGTCTCTCCACCGTACAAGTCGAGCTCTGATGCCGAAGCTTCGGCGCCTGACCGCCCGACAGAATTGGCAAGTGTTACGCCAGGAACGGATTCTCGAGCACGATCGTTGCTTCGCGCGGCGCGCCGACGCCGACCATCGCGAGCCTGACGCCGCTTAGCGCGCTCAGGCGCTCGAGGTAGCGGCGCGCCCTTGCGGGCAGATCGTCCATGCTGCGCGCCTCGCTGATGTCCTCCGTCCAGCCGGGCATCTCTTCGTACACCGGCTTGACCTTGGCCAAAGCGTACCGTTCGGGCGGGATCTCGTCGTAGCGCCGGTTTCCGATTTGGTAGGCCACGGAAATCCGGATCGGATCGATTCCGGTCAGCACGTCGAGCTTGGTGATCGCCAACCCCCACATCCCGTTGACCCGCGCGGCGTGACGCGCCAGCACCGCGTCGAACCATCCGATGCGCCGCGGACGTCCGGTCGCGCTGCCGAACTCGTTGCCCTCCTTGCGCAAGGCTCCTGCCAGCCGTCCCCCGATCTCGGTGGGGAACGGCCCGGCGCCCACCCGGGTCGTGTAGGCCTTGCTGATTCCGAGCACGGCTTCGAGCCTTCCCGGCCCTATACCGGCGCCCGTGAATACCGCGCTGGCGGTACAGTTCGACGAAGTCACGAACGGGTACGTGCCGTGATCGATATCCAGCATCGTGCCGTGCGCGCCCTCGAACAGCACGCATTTGCTCTCGCCGATAGCGCGGTCGAGAAACGCCGCCGTGTCGCACAGGTACGGCATCAGCCGTTTGCGTACCGCGCGCATCTGCTCGACCAGCGCCCTGCCATCGATCGGCTTCGCCTTGAACATCGCCTTCAGGTAGTGGTTCTTGTCGGCGATATTGCGCGTGAGCTTGTCGGTGAAGCCCTTCAAATCCACGAGGTCGGCGAAGCGCAGCCCGGAGCGCGCGACTTTGTCCTGGTAGGCGGGGCCGATCCCGAAGCCGGTAGTGCCGAGCGCGTTGCGGCCCAGTTGCCCCTCGCGGGCGCGGTCGATTGCGCGATGGTACGGCATCACCAGGTGCGCGTCGTAGCTGACTTTGAGCAGGCCGTTATCAAGAGGCCGCGAGCGCCGCTTCAGCTCGTCGATCTCTTCGATCAGTGCGATCGGATCGACCACCAAGCCGTTGCCGATGACGCATACCTTACCCGGGTGAAGGGCGCCGGCCGGCACCAGGCGCAGGATGAACTTTTGGCCGTCCACGACCACCGTGTGCGCGGCATTGTTGCCGCCCTGGAAGCGCACCACCACGTCGGCGTGCGCGGCCAGCAGGTCGACGATCTTGCCTTTGCCCTCGTCGCCCCACTGCATCCCTACCACCGCAACTGTCTTCATATCGTATTCACAAGGCGCGCGAGTGCCCGCGCGCCAACCTCCGGGCCCGGCGCCCGATCATCAAAGCTTGAGCAACGATGCCGTTGTTATTCCCGCAATGGTCTTGAGTTTTTCGAGTACCGCGGGCGGGACCGCTTCGTCCACCTGAACCAGGCTGAGCGCCGTGCCGCCGACGCGATCGCGGCCCAGCTCGAGGCCTGCGATATTGATGTTGGACTGGCCGAGCATCGTGCCCACCGCGCCCACTACGCCGGGCACGTCGCGATTGTGCAGCATCAGGAAGTAACCTTCGGGCACCGCCTCGAGGCGGTAGCCGTCTATCCGGATCAGCCTCAGCACGCGATTGCCGAGCACCGCGCCCGCGACCTCGTGCTGGCCTGACGCGGTGCGCACTGCGAGCGAGAGGGTGTTGACGTAGTCGGCGCTTTCGCGCGAGCGGGTCTCGCTCACTGCGATTCCGCGCTCCCGCGCGATAAACGGCGCGTTGACGTAGTTGAACTCCTGGTCGAGGAAGCCGCTCAGCAGACCCTTGAGCGCCGCCGCGGTAATCGGGCTCGCGTTCAAATCGGCGGCCTCGCCCCCAAGTCCGACCGCCACCTGAATCGGGGCTTCGCTGACGAGCTGCGCGGCGAGCCGGCCCAGTTTTTCGGCAAGCCGGATATGAGGGCCGAGCACCTCGAGTTCCTGGGGCGAGAGCGCCGGCATATTGACCGCGTACCGAACCGCGCCTTTGAGCAGGAAGTCCGCGATTTGATTCGCGATGTCCACCGCGACCTGGACCTGGGCTTCGCCAGTGGCGGCGCCCTGATGCGGCGTGGCTATTACGTTGTCGAGCTGGAGCAGAGGATGATCCTTGGGTGGCGGCTCTTTGACGAAAACGTCGAGTGCGGCGCCGGCGACCTTGCCCGAGCGAATCGCATCGGCCAACGCGGCTTCGTCGACTATCCCGCCGCGTGCGCAATTGATGATCCGCACGCCATCTTTCATGCGGGCGAAGGCGGCCGCTCCCACCAGCCCACGCGTGTCGTCGGTCAGCGGGGTGTGCACGGTGATGAAATCGGCGCGCTCGAAGAGCTGATCCAGGCTGACCAGCTCGATGCCCATCCGCGAGCCGGCCTCCGGCGTGAGCATCGGGTCGAAGCCGATCACTTTCATCTTGAGACCGAGCGCGCGGTCGGCGACTATCCGTCCGATATTGCCGAGGCCGACCACGCCGAGGGTCTTGTCGCAGACCTCGATGCCCATGAACTTGCCGCGTTCCCACTTGCCGGCCTTGGTGGAGGCGCTGGCGGCTGGAATCCGGCGAGCCAGCGCCATCATCATCGAGATGGTGTGCTCGGCGGTGGTGACGCTGTTACCCGTCGGGGCGTTCATCACCACGATGCCGCGGCGGGTCGCGGCGTCGAGATCTACATTGTCCACCCCCACCCCGGCACGGCCGACGACTTTCAGCGAGTCCGCGCGCTCGATCACTTCTTTGGTGACCTTGGTCGAGCTGCGGACGACGAGCGCGTCGTAGGGCCCGATTATTTCGGCGAGTTGCGCCGGAGTGAGCCCGGTCTTGATATCGACCTGCAGGCGCGGTTCGTAGCTGCGCAACACCTCGACCCCTTGGGGGGCGAGAGTATCGCTGATCAGGACGCGAAAATTACCGGTCATCTTTGCCTCAGGCACCGCGCGCGATTCTTTCCTGGACCGCGGCCACGCCGGCGCCGCTGGTGAAGCGATGGCCGAGCTCGGCGAGCGTGATCTCGAGCGCGCTTACCGCCACCAGCATGTCGAACGGGCTCACGTAGCCCATGTGTCCGATGCGCACGAGTTTCCCCTTCATCTGATCCTGCCCGCCCTGCACCGACACGCCCAGCGCGTCGCGCATGTGGCGTACCAGCTTGGAGCCGTCGATACCCGCCGGCACCAGCAGTCCGGTGACGCCGGGCGCCGGATTATCGGGCGAGAGCACCTTCAGCCCAAGCGCGGGAGCGACGGCGCGCACCGCCTCGGCCATCAACTGATGGCGGGCGAAGACGCGCGGCAGGGTCTCGGCCTCGATCATCTCGAGCGCCTTGTTGAGCCCGATCACCAGCGAAACCGAGGCGGTATAGGCAGTAGTATGGTCAAGCTGCGACTTGAGCTCGCGCGAGAGATCGAAGTAGAAGCGCGGCGTCTTGAGTTTGGCCGCGCGTTCCCATCCGCGCTTGGATAGCGCGATCATCCCCAGCCCCGGCGGCAGCATCAGCGCCTTCTGGCTTCCCGTGACCAGCGCGTCCACGCCCCATTCGTCCATCTTCTGCTCGAACACGCCGACCGAGGTGATGCCATCGACGATCAGCATCACGTCGCGCCGGCGGGTGATCGAGGCGATCTGGGCGACCGGATGCACCGTGCAGGTCGAGGTCTCGCTGGCCTGGACGAACACCGCGCGCGCCTCGGGATGCGCCTTGAGCGCCTCTTCCACCTGCTCGGGACGCACGGCGCGGCCCCATTCGACGGGCACTTCGTGGCCGATCATCCCGTGGGCGGCGAGCAGCCTGCCCCATCGCTCGCCGAACTTGCCGCCGTTGACGAAGATTGCGGCTTCGCCGGGCGCGAGCAGGTTGATGACCGCCGCTTCCATCGCGCCGGTGCCGGTCGATGCGAGCAGCAGCACTTCTTCGCGGGTGCCGAACAGCGGCTTGAGGCGCTCGCGGGCGCGGTCGAGCACGGCGCTGAACTCGGGCGTGCGATGGTGAATGACGGGCCGGGCTATCTCCAGCAGCACCTCGGGCGGTACCGGAGCTGGTCCGGGGGTGAACAGATACCGTTTCAAGGGAGACACGTTGGTTGGGATAACGGAGCGTTCCGCGGCTGTCAAGGCGCGCGATTCGGATACGACAGTCCCTAAGAAAGTTGACCGTCGCGGCATCGAGAACGCCGAGGCGTTGTCGCAGGGCGTGGGCCATGCTTAAAACGAAGCATCGATATGCCGATCGAGCACGAAATCCGCGACGGCGAACTGATATGGATAAAGAACCCGGTCAGCGGCGTCGTGTCGTACGTGGTGGACGTGCGCGGCAAAAGCTTCGCTTACACCATGGCCGGCCGCGAGGACCCCAACCCGCTCGCGCCGGTCCTCGACGGGGCTCAGATCCGCCATACCAGGTCCGGATGCCCGTTCTGTCCGGGCAACGAACGGATGGCCCCGGTCGAGCTGTTGCGGGTGCGGCCTGAGGAGGTTGAGCGCTGGAGCGGGCCCGGCCTGGAAGGCGGCGGGGAATGGAGGATTCGGGTTTTCAACAACTTGTTTCCGCGCATTCCGGCCGAGCTTACCGGCGGGCGCAACGAGTCTTACATCCTGGTCGAGGATCCACGCCACTTCATTGAGCATCCGCGTTCGCCGAGCGACCTGTTGTTCAGCGGAGCACTCAGCGAAGAGCAGTTCGTCCAGATCGTGCTGACCGACGCGACGGTCGTTCGCCGCTCGCTATCAAATCCGGCCGTGCATTCGGTCGTGATTCGCAAGAACCAGGGCCGCGAGTCGGGCGCCTCGCAGCCCCATCTCCATCAGCAAATCATCGGCGCGCCGGCTCCGCTGCCGGCGGTGGAGGCCGAGGCGCGCGCCACGCGGGGAAATCCGGACTTGTGGCGCGAGCTGATCGAGCTGGTCGTGCGGCTGGGGCTGCTGATTGAAAATCGCGACGGGGTGATCAGCTACGCAAGCCCGATCGGCGCTTTTCCGCGCAGCTACGACGTCGTGATGACGGGCTTTAACGGACTGCTGAGCGAGCTTTCCGCCGCCGAGCTCAGGCCTTTTGCCCGCGCGCTCCATCGGATCCTGAAAATCCTGGGGCCCTTGCCGCTGGACTACGAGATCCATCAGGGCGAGGGCCAGCCGCTGCACGCGCACGTCAACGCGCGGCTTTACCCGTATTCCAACGTGGCGGGTACGCTCAACCTGCCGCGCACGCTCCTGGAGAGCGCGGCGGCGATCCGCAAAGCGCTGGCGCGCGGTTGACTACTGCGCGCGCCAGACCGGCTTGCGCTTTTCCAGAAACGCGCGCACGCCCTCCTTGGCATCCTCGCTCTGGCGCACCGCGCGCACCAGTGCCAGCAGGTCGTCGTGCCAGGCGTCGAACGCGCCGCTCATGGATCGCCGGATCACGGCCTTCATCGCGCGCAGCGAAAGCGGCGCGTTGCCGGCAACCTTGGCGGCCAGCGCGCTGGCGGCCTCGTTGAGTCCGGCGTTGGGCACCACGTCGTGGACCATCCCCATCGCGAGCGCGCGCCGGGCGTCGATAGGCTCGGCGGTGTAAAGGATGTAAGCGGTGTTGGGTGAGCCGATCGTTTCGATCAGCTTGCGGGTGAAATCGTAGGGCACCATCAGGCCGAGCCGTCCCAGGGTCATGCCGAGCCGCGCGTCTTCGGCGGCCAGGCGCAGATCGCAATGGAGCGCAAGCTCGAGTCCACCGGCGAGCGCGCCGCCCTGGATCGCGGCGAGAGTCGGCACCGCGAGCTTTTCGAGCCGGCCGAAGGCCTGCTCCAGGGTGGTCGGATTGTGGCCGCCCTCGGTGCGGCCGAGCTCGGCCAGGTCGATTCCGGCGCAGAAGTGGGCGCCTTCACCGCGCAGCACGACGGCGCGGATCTCCTTGTCGTCTTCGATCGATCGGAGCGCGCGGTCGAGCGCCTCGATCAGCGCCTGATTCAGCGCGTTGCGTTTCTCGGGGCGATTGAGGGTCAGGGTTACGTAGTTCGGATGGCGTTCGACTTTGAGAATTTCCTCGGCCATTTGAAGCACTCCTCCTCTGGCGGCGCCAGCATCGCACGGCATGCGCCGGAGCTTCAATGCCTGCCTCAGGCGCTCCAGAGCCTGTCCCGAGCCTACCTAAGGGTCGCGGCTTAGTGAGCCCCGCATATCATAGTGGCGATTCTGCTCTTGCTCGAATCCTTGGTATGTCATTCTCGCGCGCGCCAGACACGCGCGCGGGAATGACAGAAGCAGCCGCGCCGGAGCAGAATTCTGTGTCACCAACTTGTGCAGGAATCATTAGGTGCGGCCCCGTGGCCGGAGACCACGGCGACGCGAGAGAGTGGGAAAGTAGGCGGGGATCGGCCGCACGGCGCTGCCCTGCCAGCTATTCGTTGCAGGAGGGCAAGCGCCGCGCTACAAGACCTCTCCCGCAAGACAACGGGCAGGGAAAAGAAGACGGGCGCTTCTCGCCTGGCCCCGATCCGATGCTTTAGGCATGGGTCAACCCTTTAGTCGCCGTAGAACGTTCGCGCGATGGCTTCCTGGTAGGCCGCCACTCTGCCCATGTCGAGGTAGTAAATTGGGGCCGACAGCGTGAGCGAGTCGGCGTGGCGCCACAATTCCTCGACTCGTGCCCGAGCTTCGTCGGCGGTGCCGGCGATTGCAAAGGTGTTGACCATCTCGTCGGGAATCGCCTTGAGCGTCGCCGCGGTGTCATTGCGCTGCATCGCGGCGCAGGCCGCGCGCGCCTGCTCGCTGAAGCCGTGGGCGGCGAAGAACTTTTCGTACTGGGCGACGCTCGCATAAAAGGCGACCGTCGCGCGCGCATCGTCGATCGCGCGCTTGCGGTCCTTGTCGATCGCCACGCAGGCCCACACGTTCAAGTCGAAATCGGCCCGTGCTCTCCCGGCCTTGGCGAGCGAGGCGTCGAGATTGCTCCTGACTTCGTTGGCGAGCCATCGCGCCGACCAAATCGGATGGCCCGCCAGGCCGTCGGCGATCTCGCCGGCCAACCGCACCGCGCTCTCGAACACGGCCGGGATGTAGATCGGGATATGGTTACGCACCGGCGGCGTGAGCGTCTTGAACAGACGCAAGTTGAGTTTGTGGTACTCGCCTTCGATCCTGCCGAGCTCTCCGCTATGCGCGCGGGCGATTATCTCGCGCACGACTCGCACCACCTCGCGCAGATGCGCAAGCGGCTTGCCGTAGGTGACGCCGTGCCAGTCCTCGTTCCACCATCGCACGCTGGTACCGATACCGAGCACGGCGCGGCCGGAGCTGATGGTGTCGAGGTCGATGGCGCTCAGCGCCGTCTCGAGCGGGCTTCGGGTGAAGGCGAGTGCGACCCCGGTGCCCAACTTGAGCCGCCCGCTTGCCATCGCAGCCGCCGCCAGCGAGATGAATGGCGGGCCGTAGAGTTGCGGCGCCCACAGCCCTTCAAGTCCCATCCGCTCGGCTTCGCGCACGACGTGGGTCACAACCGCAGCGGGCATCGGCGTGACAATTCCCCAATACCGGCGCTTGTCTTTCATGCGAACCTCGTTTGCGAGACAGGTTGGGACGAGCTGCGAATCACACCACGATGCTCAGCAGCTTGTCCGCGACGTAGATGACCTTCTTCGGCGGCTTGCCGCCGAGATGGCGCGTGACCGCGTCGCTCTGGAGCGCGAGCGCGCGGACTTCGTCCTCGGCGGCGCCGGCGGCGAGCTGGAGCCGCTCGCGCACCTTGCCGTTGACCTGCACGACCACCGTCACCATCTCGTCCTTCGCGAGCTCGGGGTCGTAGCCGGGCCACGACGCGAGAGCGACGGAGCGCTGATGGCCGAGGGCGCGCCACAGTTCCTCTGCCACGTGCGGTGCCATCGGCGCGAGCATCAGCACGTAGCTCTCGACGGCGAAACGGCCGAGTTCCTCGGGCTTGAGCTTCGCCAGGTAGTTGAGCTGGTTCATCATCTCGGCGAGCGCGGTATTGAAGCGCAGCCGCTCGACATGGTCGGTGGCGATTCGAATCGTCTTGTGAGTGCGACGAAGCGTTTCGACGCCGGGCGCCCCATCGGGGCATCCGGACTCGACGTAGCGACGGATCATTGTCCATACGCGGCCGAGGTAGCGCGCCATGCCGGCGACGCCGTCTTCATTCCAGTTGGTGTCCTCGTCGAAAGGACCCATGAACAGCTCCCACAGCCGCAGCGCGTCGGCGCCGTACTTCTCGACCATCGTGTCGGGTGTGACGACGTTGCCCTTGCTCTTGGACATTCTGCGGCCGTCAGGCGCCCAAATCACTCCCTGGTTGCGGAGCACCGGGAACGGCTCTTTGAAGCTCACCAGCCCCGCGTCGTACATCACCTTGGTCCACATCCGCGAGTACAAGAGATGCATCACGGCGTGCTCGGCGCCGCCCACGTAGAGGTCCACCGGCAGCCAGTAGTCGACGGCGGCGCGATCGAAAGGGCCCTTGTCGTAGCGGGGCGAGGCAAAGCGCAGGTAATACCATGACGAGCAGGCGAAGCCGTCGAGCGTGTCGGTCTCGCGCTCGGCGGGGCCGCCGCACCTGGGGCAGACGGTGCTGACGAATTCGGGGACGTTGGCGAGCGGCGAGCGTCCGGTGCCGGAGGGCTGATAGTCCTGCATGTCGGGCAGCAGCACTGGGAGTTGGTCTTCGGGCACCGGCACGATTCCGCATTGGCCCTTGCAATAGACGATTGGGATTGGCGCGCCCCAGTAACGTTGTCGCGAGATCAACCAATCGCGCATCCGGTAGCTCACCGTGGCGCGGCCGATTTCGTGTTCCTGTGCGTAGCGGCATACCGCGGCGATCGCCTCCGCGGTCAGCATCCCGTTGATGAAGCCCGAGTTGATCGTGACGCCCGGCTCGGTAAAGGCACAACCCGCCGGCGGCGCGCTGCCGTCGGCGGGCGCGGTCACGCGCGGGATCTCGATCCCGAACCGGGAGGCGAACTCGAAGTCGCGCTGGTCCTGGCCGGGGGCTCCCATAATCGCGCCGGTCCCGTAGCCCATCAGGACGTAATCCGCGATCCAGATCGGGATGTCCTTTTGGCTGAACAGGTTGCGGGCGTATGCGCCGGAGAAGACGCCGCTCTTTTCCTTGACGGTCGAGAGCCGCTCGATTTCGCTCTGGCGGCGCGCCTGCGCGACGTAAGCCTCGACCGCCGGGCGCTGCGCCGCGCTCAAGATTTCGGCGACCAGCGGATGCTCGGGGGCGAGCACCATGAACGAAACGCCGAAGACCGTGTCAGGGCGGGTGGTGAAAAAGCGCACTTCCTTGCCCGGATGGCCGACAATCGGAAAGGCGAGCTCGGCGCCCTCCGAACGCCCGATCCAGTTGCGCTGCATCAGCTTGATCGGCTCGGGCCAGTCCAGCCCGTCGAGATCCTCGAGCAGGCGGTCGGCGTAGGCGGTGATTTTGAAGTACCACTGCTCGAGGTCTTTTTTGGTGACCGGCGTGTCGCTATGCCGCCAGCAGCATCCGTTGACCACCTGCTCGTTGGCCAGGATGGTGCGGCACTTCTCGCACCACCACTGGGCTCCGGTCGCGCGGTAGGCCAGCCCGCGCTTGTGAAGCAGGATGAAGAACCACTGCGTCCAGCGGTAATAGCCGGGATCCGAGGAGTTGATCTCGCGCGTCCAGTCGTACGCGCAACCGACCAACTTCAACTGGCGCTTGAAGTTTGCGGCGTAGCGCGGAACGGTCTGCTTGGGATGGAGCCTTTTGAGCAGGGCGTCGTTCTCGGCCGGCAGGCCGAACGCGTCCCATCCCATCGCGTGCAACACGTTGTGCCCGGCCATCCGCTTGAACCGTCCGACCACGTCGCAGGGCACGTAGTTGTGCAGATGGCCGACGGAGAGGCCTTCGCCCGAGGGGTAGGGGAACATCTCGAGCAGGTAGAACTTGGGACGGTCGCGATCCGCGGGGGTCAGGTAGAGGTTGGTGCGCTCCCACTCCGCCTGCCACCTCGGCTCGATCTGCCTGGGGTCGTAGCGTTCTTCCATGGTCGGGAGTCGAGTCTAGCTTGGACCCGCGATCCGGGAAAATGGGGAGCACATGCACGCCGCGCGCCTTCGGCGCGACCCGAGCGCGGCTCGGCGGCGCGATCGCGGCCCGAGTGCGGTTACTTCTTGCGCGCGATCGTGAGTCCGTCCGCCAGCGCCACCATCACAGCTTCAACGCGGCGGTCCTGCGCGATGAAGTCGTTGAGCTCGCGGATCGCGCGGGTGTCCGCGGCCTGGTTGGCGGGATCGACGACCTGCCCGCCCCACAGCACGTTGTCGATCAGGGTGAGCCCGTCCCTGCGCAGGCGTCGCAAGACTTCCTCGTAGTAGTTGCGGTAGTTGGACTTATCGGCGTCGATGAAGGCGAAGTCGAAGCTCTCGGAGGGCGGCAGCGCCCTGAGGGTATCGAGCGCGGGGGCGAGCTTGAGCGTGATCTTGTCGGCGACTCCGGCCCGCTCCCAGTAGCGGCGCGCTATCGCGGTCCACTCGGCGTTCACGTCGCAGCAGAGTAGCCTGCCGTCGGGTGGCAGCGCGCGAGCCACGCACAGCGAGCTGTAACCGGTGAAGGTGCCGACCTCGACGCAGGAGCGGGCGCCGATCGCGCGCGCCAGCATGCCCATGAAGGTTCCCTGCTCGGGTGCGATCTGGAGCATGCTGAGCATCCCGAGCTTGGCGGTCTCCCGTGCCAGGTCGCTGAGGATTGGATCCGCGTTGTGGCCATGAGCGAGCGCGTAATTGTACAGTTCGGGGGTGAGCTTGATGAACTTGCCGGCTGCCATCTTTTGCCCCGAAAGGGGTTGCGCCAAGCCGCCTGGGGCAGGCTTGGCCGCGCGTTCACGGTGAGACCGGGCGGATGGGGGCCGTAAACCGCCTGGGCCCGCGCGCCGGATTTACTTGCCGCCTAGATAGGCGAAGTCGCCGCGTTGGTTGACGGTCAGCGTGCCGGTGAAGATCGAATGCTGATCGTCGGGCTGCAGCGCGATCCGATATATCACCGAGGTCGTGCCGACTTCGAAGAAGGCGTCGTCATCGAGGACGTAGAGCTTCTCACGGTTCTCGGAGTCGGTCGCCCCAACGAACATCGCGCCCGATTGCGTCAGCACAGGGTCGCCCATCGATTCGAGCGCGGTGCTGCGCGGCGTGAGCTGGCCACGCTGGATGCGGAGATCGAGCCGTCCCCGCGCCAGCCGGAAAATCGCCGGTATGCGCGCGCATCCGGCGAGCACCGCCATCGTCCCGTCGGCCATCAGGCCCGGGCGCCCTGGCGAGAGATAGCTTACCGGACCCAGCGCGGTATCCGTGCCGGTCGGAAGCACACGCGCCATCACGCCGTCACGATACAGGAACAGCGCCGCGCCCGACTCGGTCTTGGCGGTAAAGGCGATGAGCGTGCCTTCGGTCGAGGGCAGCACCGCCGGCAGGCCGAAGGGCCGCTTGTAGCGCGTGCGGTTAGGACCAAGCTCTTCCTCGACCGCCAGCTCGACAATCCCGGTCTTTGGCGAGGCCATGAGCAGTGTCTGCCGATCGGGCTCCGATGGCTTATCGGCCTTGAGCCAGCCCGTGAACACCACCTGGCCGATCTCGCCGATCTGGACCGTGCCGTGGCTCAGGACCGAGATCGAATGACCCTCGATAGTATCCGAGCCCACCGAGGCCAAGCAGGAGAGCGTGCCTTGCGAGTAAAGGAACAATGAGTCGCGCCCGGCGCCGTCCGCCGCTATGAAAGCGATTTCGCCGTCGCCGTCCGCGACCGGATAGGGATCGGTGCGGAAATGCGGGAAGCAGGCGCTGTTGGCGGGCTTCAGGTAGAGCGCCTGCGTCACGCGCCGGGCAGGCGACGCTTCGGGGCCGCCGAAGAAGACGTTCCAGTGCTGGCGCCCGTCGACCTCAGTCTCCTCGGCGCCGAAAATCACGCGCCCATCGGGAGCCATCTGGGGCACCCCGATTTCGGTGAACGCTGCGCCGTCGGGAGCATCGCGGCCGACCTCGGTGATAATCACCGAGTTTCCCCTGCTGTCGCTCGCATACAGCACCCGGACCGCGTCCTCACCGGACCCCGAGCCGCCCAGCGTCAGCGACACCGCGCCGGCGCTGGTGGCCATGGTAAGGAGAACTACCAAAGGTAGGGGCAACATCCGGAACTTCGAATACACGGCCATTAGCCTTTATACCCTACCGAGCCCAGAAATTTTATACTTCTGCCGCACCATCGGCGCAATGGGAAAGGCATCGCGCGCCGGGGCCTCATAGGCCCAGCGCGCTCAGCTCTCGCATCACCCGCGCGACATGAGTCCCGGGCCAATAGATCCGGCCGCAAACCTTGCACTCGGCGAATTGGTCCTGGCTCGCATAGACAAAGGGCGGCACCCTGCGCGCGACGAGTTCGCGCGCCACGGTCGTGAGCGGCCGATTGCATTCCAGGCAGCGCGTGAAGGCGTGGCGGCGAGCATCGAAGGGGAAGCTTGCGAGCACCTCGCGCAACTGGTCCCGAAGCAGGTTGCTCTCCACATAGAGCACGTCGGGCGCGGTTCGGAGCCGCTTGTCGCGGGTCAGCATCCTCCGCCCTTCGCGTCTTGCCAGCCTGAGCAGCGCGGGACCGCTCAGCGCGGGGTCGTAGAGCACGTCGGCGCCCAACATCCGGAGCCATCGCGCCAGCCGTCCCACCATCCGATCGGCGGCGAAGGCCGGGGGGTCTACAACTACTTGTAATGTTTTGTGACTGATGGTATATTCACCTCAGTCCGAAGTTAAACGCGCGTACCCGACGCGCGGGAAGGAGTTGCCGCTACGGAACACATTCTCGAATACCTGTTTCTCCCCATTTACCGGATGCAGGACATGGCCGGCCAGGGAGTGGTGCCCGGGTTTGTCGCCTTTGCCGCCCTGTTCCTGGCGCCGGTGACCTACGCCTTGTTCGCGGGGAGAATGCGCTTGCGAAGAGTCTGGCGCCACTGAGAGCCGGCGGCCGACCCGGAAGATCCGATCTTCGCGACCGCCATGGTCTGCCATCGCCGCGGCAAAGCGGCTGGCTTGCCTGACCCTCCAATAGCACGGCACACTGCGCAAGCGCGATGAACGAAGAACAGGTGACTCTTGGCACCCGCGGGCGGGGGCTCGAAGGGCTGGTATGGAGGCCGGCAACGCCCGGGCCAGCGCGCGCTGCGGTGGTCTGCCATCCTCATCCGCTCTACGGCGGCTCGATGCACAACAGCGTCGTCGAAGCGATTCTGAACGCGATGTGGGAGCTGGGTTACGCGACGTTGCGCTTCAACTTTCGCGGCGTCGGGCGGAGCGAGGGGACGCACGACGGCGGACCCGGCGAGACAGAGGATGCGGTCGAGGCGGTCAGATTCATCACTCGCCTTCCCGGGATGAGCCGCGATGGGGTCGTGCTGGCTGGATATTCCTTTGGCGCGATGGTCGCGGCGCAGGCCGCAGTGGGAATGCCGGAGGTTTTCACGGTCGCTGCGGTGGCGCCGCCGGTGCTGGAAGAAGGGGCCTCGTACCTGGGCAGGGCGAAGAAGCGTCTGATAATCGTGGCCGGTGAGCACGACCTGTATTGTCCGCTGTCCGAGCTGGAAGTGCTACGCGCCAGCCTGCTCTGTCCACTCAGAATCAAGGCGCTTGCCGGGACGGATCATTTCTTCGTCGGGTGCGAGGCGGAAGTCACCGCGGCGCTGGTCGACGGTCTGTCCGGCGCTTGATCGCGCGGTCACCCGGAGCCCGGCTGCACGGCTTGCCAGATCGCGAAGAAGGGGTCTTCGGGATGGGCCTTGGCGAGCGCGATGATCTGCTCGATGGTGGCGCGCAGGTCGCCATCATAGCGGCGCTGGAGGGCGCTGAAATTGTCGAGGTCGTGGAAGTAGATCCGGTAGTTGAGGATGACCGCGTTGTTGATCGGTGCCTGGTCCAGATCGAATCGTTCCAGCCCTGAAAGCTGCGGCTTGAGCCTAGCGTAGTCGGCGCCGATCTGGCGGAAGATCGGCTCCCGGCGCTCGAGAATCTCCGCGCGCGCCAGATCGGAGCCGTAGAGCTTAAGCAGGTGCGCCTCTTCGCCCTTGAGGAAATCGGCGAACAAAAGCTCGCTGCTCGCGACTTCGCGCGCCTCGACCGCGTCGCGCGACTGTTTGCCTTCGGTGGCGCTGAAGAACTCGGCCGCGCCCTGCGCTCCGACATAAGTCGCGGCCGACTCGTCGAACATCACGTCGCCGGCCAGGAAGAACGTCCGATGGAACAACTCGTGGATAATCACCCCGGCCAGCTCCACCCGGTCGAGTTGGAGCAGGTTGGCCAGAACCGGATCGTTGAAGAAGCCAAGCGAGGAGAACGCGACCGCCGGGCGGACCAGGGTGTCGTAGCCGGCGGCCTCGAAGGCCTCCGCCCCGGCCTTGGCGGCCGCAGGATCGAAGAAGCCCTGGTACGGCACCGAGCCGACGATGGGAAACCACCACGTGTAAGGGGAAAGCGAGTCCTTGGGCGCCGCCATCAGCACATACACGATCGCGCTTTGGTCCACGGGCGTGATGGTCCGGTAGGCGTTGCCGACGTTGAGGCCAAGCTGGTCGCGTGCAAAATCGCGCACCTGGAGCACGGTCTTGAGCTTGGCGCGCACCTCCGGGTCGAGGTCGGCGCGCGCAAGCTCATAGCTGATCGGCTTGCGGTTCCACAGCAGCCGCCCGGTCTGGTAGGCGGCGCGGGCTAGGTAGCCGATTTGGCATCCTGCGAGCAGCAGACAGATGCTCGCGACTATGGCGGGTGCGGCGGTTTGGCAGGCATGAAGTCGCGAAGCGATGGCTGCGGCGACGGCGATGTGGGCGCGGGCCACGCTTTCAGTCGGCGGCCGCGCCGGCGGCCTGCGGCGCGGGAGCATACTGAAGCTCGAAGAGCTTGTAGTACAAGCCGCGCCGCGCGAGCAGCTCCTGATGAGTCCCGCTTTCACGCAACGCGCCGTTGCTGAGCACCAAGATCCGATCGGCGCGCTCGATAGTGGACAGGCGATGCGCGATTACCAGCGCGGTGCGGTTGGCCAGCAACTCGTCGAGCGCGAGCTGGACTAGCCGCTCGGTCTCGCTATCGACGCTCGAAGTCGCCTCGTCCATCACCAGGATACGCGGATCGTAGGCCAGCGCGCGGGCAAATGACAGCAGTTGGCGCTGGCCCGTGGAGAGGTTGGCGCCGCGCTCGCTGACCGGCTCCTTAAGCCCGCCCGGCAGCCGCTCGACGAAGCCCAGCGCCTGCGCGCGCGCCAGCGCCTCGCGCACCTCGCGCTCGCCGAGTTCGGTGCGTCCGAGCCGGATGTTCTCGATGATGCCGCCGGCGAACAGGAAGACATCCTGCTGTACCAGCCCGATGGTGCGCCTCAGCTCGGCCAGATCCCATTCGCGCACGTCGACCCCGTCAACCAGGATGCGTCCCGAGCTGACGTCGTAGAAGCGGTTGAGGAGCTTGATGACGGTGGTCTTGCCCGAGCCGGTGGCGCCGACGATCGCGACCTTTTGTCCCGGCTCGACCGTGAAGCTCAGGTCCTTCAGCACCGGCTCGCCGGGACGGTAGGCGAAGCTCACCTGCTCGAAGACGATCCGGCCGCGGCCGTTGGCGATGCGCGTGGGGACGGGCGGGCTTGCGATGGTCAGCGGCTCGCTCATCAGTGCGTAGATGCGGTCGGCGGATGCGAGCGCGGACTGCATCGCGGTGTACTTGCCCGAGGCCTCGCGCAGCGGGTTGAAGAACATCCGCGCGTAGTCGATGAACGCCACCAGCGTGCCGAGCGTGACCATCCGATGCACCACGCTGCCGCCGCCCGCCCACAGGATCAGCGCGACCGTGATCGAGCTTACCGCGCCGACCGACGCGAACATCCCGGCGTCGTAAATGTTCGACCGCATCTGCGCATCGCGGCTCTTGCGGTTGAGCAGGTCGAACTCCTGGCAGCTCAGGCGCTCGCGGGTGAAGAGCTGGATCACGGCCATCCCGCTTACCGCCTCGGACAGGTAGGCGTTGAGCGCGGCAAGCCGATCGCGGATTTCACGGTACACGATGCGGGCGCGCACGCTGAAGAAGCGGATTATCAGGAACAGCGGAGGAATCGAGCACAGCGCCCACAACGCCAGGCGCGGACTCATGCTGAACATGATCGCGATGATTCCCACCACCGTCAGCAGGTCGATGAAGATGGTGAGCGAGCCGGCGGCGAACATGTCGTTGATCGCGTCCACGTCGGTCGTCATCCGGCTCACCAGCCTGCCCACCGGGGTGCGGTCGAAAAACGACATCGGCAGACGTTCGATATAACTGAACTGCGCGGTGCGCAGCTCGGCCAGGCTGTACTGCGCAACCATCATGGTCAGGTAGAACTGGCCGTAGAAGGTCGCGAACTCGCCCGCCAGCAGCGCGGCATAGAGCAGGCCCATCGCGACCAGTCCGTGGCCGTGCGAGGCCGCCAGGACCGGGCTTAGCCATCGCGGCGGCGCGATCCGGCGCGAGGCCAGGAAGAGGTCGATCGTGAGCTTCACGATGTAGGGCTGGGTCAGCGTGAAGGCCGAGTTGAGCGGCATCAGCACTACCGAGAGCCAGAACAGCCGCCGATAGGGGCGCACGAAACTCCACACCCATTTGAGCAGCCTCAGGTCGTAGGCGGCGCCGCGCTCCTCGAGCTGCCCGGCCTCAAGCTTTGGAACCGCTGCCATCGGCTTCAGTAGCGCGCGAGCTCCTCCTCCATCAGTTGGCGGCGGAACAGCTCGGCGTAGATTCCGCGCCGCCTCATGAGCTCCTCGTGCGTGCCGTGCTCCGCGATCGCGCCGTGCTCGAGCACGATGATCTGATCGGCGTCGCGGACCGTGGAGGCGCGATGCGCAACCACGATGGTGGTGCGATCGCGCACGCTCTCTTCGAGGCTCTTGAGCACCGCGCGTTCGGTCTCCGTGTCGACGCTGGAGAGCGCGTCGTCGAGCACCACCACCGCGGGATTGCAGGTCAGCAGCCGCGCTATCGTGACGCGCTGCTTCTGTCCGCCCGACAGCGACATGCCGCGCTCGCCGACGATCGTCTCGAGTCCATGCGGCAGCACCGCGATGTCGCCCTCGAGCCCCGCGATCGCCGCCGCGCCGGCGATTTCGTTCAGCGGCGTGTCCGGCCGCGCAAATGCGATATTGCGCGCGAGCGTATCCGAAAACAGGGTCGGCTCCTGGGGAACCAGCCCGATCGTGCGTCTAAGCGCCTTGAGCGGCAGCTCGCGGATATCGCGGCCGTCGAGCAGCACACGGCCCTCGCTGGGCTGGATAAGCCGGACCAGCAGCTTGACCATCGTGGACTTGCCCGAGCCGGTGCGGCCCACGATCGCCAGCTTGCCGCCGGCCGGGACCTTTACGCTGATGTCCCGCAGCGCGCAGGGCGCGGCGGCCTTGCCGTCGGAGCCGTCGCGCGCGAAGTAGCTGAACGAAACGTGGTCCCATTCCACCGCGCCGGCGACTTGCAGCCGCGCTTCGGCGCCTTCGACCGTGGGGAGCGGGACCGCATCGAAGATTTCCCCGAGCCGTTTCATCGAGGCCTTGCCGCGCTGATAGATCGAGATCATCCAGCCCAGCGAAGTGGTCGGCCACGCCAGACGCCCCAGGTAGGCCATGAAGCCGACCAGGTCGCCGATCGAGATTTGCTTGAGCAGCACCAGCGACCCGCCGTAGATGAGCACGATCATCGTGGAGGTCGCGACCGCCGATCGGATCATCGGGAACATCGCGCCGCGCAGCCGCGCGACCGCGAGTCCCTGCTCGTTGTAGTCGTCGTTGAGCTCGTGGAAGCGGGCGGCCTCGTGCTCCTCGAGCGTGTAGGCCTTGACCATGTGGATTCCGGCCAGGCTCTCCTGCACCTTGGCGGCGATCGTGCCGAGCCCCTGCTGCACCTTGAGGTTGCGTTCCATCAGCGAGCGCGAGAGGCGCCTGATCCCTACGAACAGCACCAGGTACGGGATCACCGACGCCAGCGTGAGCCGCGGATTCATCGAGGTCATGAACGCGAGCGCGTAGGCGAAGAGCAGCGGGGTGCTGGTGAAGGCCAGCACGCCCATCCCGAGCATCATCCGCACCGCGGTCAGGTCATTGATCAGACGCGACATCAGGTCGCCGGTCCTTACCCGCTGATAGAACTCGGGGCCGAGGCGGGTGAGATGGCCAAACAGGTTGTTGCGCAGCTCGTACTCGATGTCGCGGCCGGTATTGAAGACCACGAAGCGCGAGAAGAACTGTCCCACGGCGCCGAGAATCGCGATCGCCGCGAGCAGTTGGACGTATGTCCAGAGGCGATCGAGGCGTCCCCGCTCAATCGCGTTGATCGCGTCGCGAATCAACAGCGGCTCGATCATCTGGAGCGTCGCGGTGGCCAGCGTACAGAGGATGCCGAGGCTGTAACCGAGCCAGTGCTGGCGCACGTAAGGCAGCAGGCGTTTCATCGAACGATGCCTAAGTTAGCAGGTATTCGCCGCGATGAAAGTGGCAGGCCACAGCCTGCACCCGGTCTGACTCCCTTGCCCCGCGTTACCGGGGATGGCGCGAGTTGAGGCGGCGCTCGTACAGCTTCGCGTACTTCAGAAAGACGTAGAACGCCGCGCTCGTCGCCGCGTAAAGCCCGCGTCCGCCGTCGCGAAAGCCGCCCCGGACAAAATAGAAATTCAAAAAACGCCAGGCCGGATTGGCGAACATCTTGAACGCCGTGAATGCGGTGGGCTCCTGCTCGAGCGCCGCGACCGAGCTGAATCGATTGATCGTCGCGACATGGTCGGCGACATCGCGGTAGCTGAAATGAAGGATCGGTGAGTTGAGACGGCCGATCGTGCCGTCGACGATCACGCGATCGTGCGGGTCGCGCCCGCCGATATGGCTACGCTCGCGGCGGAACAGCCTCACCGGGCGATCCGGGTAGATCGGACGCGTGTAGTAGTGCCGCAGATGGTAGAGCACGCGCCGGATCTGATAGCCGTCCTTCGGCGCGGCAGAGCCGACCGCGTTTCGAATTTCCACGCCCAGGTCGTAAGTCGCCTGCTCGTCGGCGTCGAGCAGCAGCACCCAGTCCGAGGTGGCCTGGTCGAGCGAGAATTGCTTTTGCGCGACGTAGCCGGCCCATTCGCGCTGAAAGACCTTCGCGCCGCATGCGCGCGCGATCTCGACGGTCCGATCGGTCGAAAACGAGTCGACCACGATCAGTTCGTCGCAGAACCAGGCGCTGCGCAGGCACTGGCCGATCAGCTCCTGTTCGTCCTTGCTGACGACCGTCAGCGAAATTGTCGGGCGCGCCGCGGACATCGTCAGTCGTTGCTCACCACCAGCAAGCCGGCGCGCCGGGCTGCTCCGACAAGCGCGCGGATGTTCTTATCGTGCAGTGAGCCACAAGACCGCCATCCCCAGGAATGAGGCTGCTCCGCGCTGCTCCCGATCGCAAGGCCGTCCGAGCGAACCAAGCCGCCGCGAGCGGCTACAACTGCGAACCAGGCGCGCGCGCGCCGAGCTGGTCGAGGAAATGCGCGGAGGCGTCGTACGCGGCGCGATAGCCGGCCTCATCGATGCGCCCGCGCATCAGTTGCACGCGAATGAACAGGAAGTAGGTCTGGATCACGTCGCTGCGGCAGTAGCGATGGATCTCGTCGAGCTGTCCGGCCTCGTAGAGCGCCTGGACCTGCGCGCCTGCCATCCCGACCTTTCCCGGCATCCCGATAAGCTTGAGCAGCAGGTCCAGCCCGCCGCGGATCGAGAAGGCGCCGTAGTTGGTGATGAAGTCGAACAGGTCGAGGTGGCGCGCCTCGGAGTAGCGCGAGCGAGCCGCGCCGGTGTCGCTAAAGTGGTTCGGCGCGGAGATGCCGTAGCGCAGAGCCTGCAGCTCCAGCACTGGAAGGTCGAAGCGCCGGCCATTGAAGCTCACCAGGCATCCCGTGAAGCGCTCCGCGCGCGTCCACAACTCGCGCACCAGCCGCTCCTCCGAGTAGTCGGCCAGCGCCAGGCTCTCGACCGAACGCAGGATATGGTCGTCGCCGACGCTGCCGACCGCGATCGAAATCGGAACGTGCAGCGCGACCGGGACGAAATCGCTGTTGCGCCTCATCAACTGCTCGCGGAAACGATCGCACGCTTCCTGGTCGGACAGGTTCTCACCTGCGAAAAAGACCCGGTTCAGGAGCTGCTTGTCGATTCTGGTCTCGACGTCAAAGACCGCGAACGCCACGGTCATGCTCTCCAATTCCGTGTCACTGCGGGCGCGGCGAAGAATCTACGCGCAGCGATTTCCTTTCGCCAGGCCCACGATGACAGGGGGGGGTTCACTCAGGCGCGATGCTCGATCGCTTCGAGCACCTTTTCGGCGATCGATTTGAAGGCGGCGCTCACCGGATGGTCGGGCTGGGTCATCACGATCGGCCGGGCGGTGTCGGCGCCTTCGCGCAACTCGCGCACTATCGGCAACTCGCCGAGCAGCGGAATTCCCATCTCGCGCGCCATCCGCTCACCTCCGCCGTGCGCGAAGATCTCATGGCGATGGCCGCACTTGCGGCACAGGTAGTAGCTCATGTTCTCGACCACGCCGATCACCGAGACGTGGACTTCGTTGAACATCGCGACCCCGCGCCGCACGTCGAGCAGCGCGATCTCCTGCGGCGTGGTCACGATTACGCCGCCGTCCAGCGCCACGCGCTGGGTAATCGTGAGCTGCGCGTCACCGGTCCCGGGCGGCAGGTCGAGCACCAGGTAGTCCAGCTCGCCCCATTCGACGTTGAACAGGAACTCGGTCTCGAGCTTGGTGACCATCGGGCCGCGCCAGATCACGGCGGTCTCCTCGTTGATGAAGAACGCCATCGAGACGTAGCGGATGCCGTAGCGTTGCAGGGGTACGATGCGGCGCTCGGGCGTGACCCTGACCTTCTCCTCCTGCCCGACCATCATCGCCACGCTCGGCCCGTAAACGTCGGCGTCCATCAGACCGACCTGCCGTCCCAGCCTCCCCATTGCCAGCGCCAGATTCACCGCGACCGTCGACTTGCCGACGCCGCCCTTGCCGCTGGCGACCGCGATGAGGTGTTTGACGCCGGGGACCGCGCTCTTGCGCGGTGGCGCGGTCGCGCGCGGGGCCGCCGGCGCGGCTTTTTCGACCTCGATCTTGACCTCCGGCACTCCCGGCATCGCCGCGACCGTCCTGCGCACCTCCTCGACGATCTTCGCGGCAATTTCCGGATTTGGCGACGGCGGGCTGAGAAAGATCGTGACCCCGGCGTAGGCGACCTCGATATTCTTTACCATGCCGAAGGAGACGATGTCGCGGGTGAAGCCGGGGTACTTGACCTTTTTCAGCTCGGCCAGGATTTCGTCCGGGGTTGGCATCGTTGTTGAAGTGGCGCGCGTCCGGCTGGAGGCCGCCGGCGTTACAGGTCCGTCGGTTTCAGGCCAGTGTGTTTTGCCACCCGTGCCGGCATCCGCGGGCCGACCTCGTCGCTGTCGCGGAATGGAAGATTATAGTCGGGCCACCCGGGACGAGAAAGAACCCGATGGGAGCCACTTGACCGCTTAATTGTCCAGCCCACTCGAAGTAACGCGCTGAGACACAAGACCTACCACGCCGTGGAGCGTTTGAGTAGCTCTCATCTTACCTCCAGAGCGTTGTTCACGATCTTCCGGGCTTCGCGAAGTATCTCCTCCAGGTGCGCTCGATCCTTGAAACTTTCTGCGTAGATTTTGTAGATGCTCTCCGTTCCGGAAGGGCGCGCGGCGAACCAGCCGCTGGCAGCAATCACTTTCAGGCCGCCGATCGGAGCCTGGTTGCCCGGCGCGTCAGTCAGCTTGGCTGTAATCGGCTCGCCTGCCAGCTTGGATGCTTTGACCGCTTCAGGAGAAAGTTTTGCCAGCTTCGCCTTCTGTTCTGCTGTCGCGGAGGCGTCCACGCGCTCGTAGTATGGGTTACCAAATTTCGCAGTAAGCTTGCGGTAATGCTCACCCGGATCACTGCCGGTGCGAGCGGTAATCTCTGCGGCGAGCAGGTTGGGGACCAGTCCATCTTTATCCGTCGTCCACACCGTGCCGTCGCGCCGCAGAAATGTCGCCCCAGAGCTCTCCTCGCCGCAGAAGCCGACGCTGCCATCGATGAGACCCTCGACGAACCACTTGAACCCCACTGGTACTTCGAGCAGCCGACGATTCAAGTCCGCCGCGACCCGATCGATCATGCTGCTGCTGACGACGGTTTTCCCGACAGCTACCGTCTTCGACCACTGCGGACGGTTCGCGAAAAGGTATGAAATGGCAACCGAGAGATAATGGTTCGGATCGAGCAGTCCTTGACTGCGGCTGACGATTCCATGGCGATCGGCATCGGGATCATTTGCGAAAGCAACGTCGAAGCGGTCTTTCAGGCCGACCATGCGCGCCATCGCATATACCGATGAAGGGTCCATTCGGATTTGGCCATCCCAGTCGACGGTCATGAACCGGAACGTCGGGTCAACGGTGTGATTGACGACCTCGAGGTTGAGCCCGTAGCGATCGCCGATGGCATCCCAATAGGCCACGCTGGCGCCGCCCAACGGATCGACCCCGATGCGAACCTTGCTCTCCCTGATTGCCTGCAGGTCAACGACCGTGGGGAGATCGTTCACGTACAAGTTCAGGTACTCATGCCGATGCGTCGTCGAAGCTGTGCGCGCTCGCTCAAGCGGCATCCTCGCAACTCCGCGCAGACCGTCCGCAATCAGAGCGTTGGCCCGCTCTTGGATCCATCCGGTTACGTGAGTCTCCGCGGGTCCTCCATGTGGAGGATCGTATTTGAAGCCGCCGAATCGCGGCGGATTGTGGGATGGCGTGATGACGATACCGTCTGCGAGACCGCGCTTGCGGCCTCGGTTGTAGCAGAGAATCGCGTGCGAGATTACCGGGGTAGGGGTGTAACTATTGGCCGCGTCTACCATCACGTCGATGCCGTTACCCGCCAGCACCTCCAATGCACTTTTGAAAGCCGGTTCCGAGAGCGCGTGCGTGTCGAAACCGATGTAAAGCGGTCCGTCGATGCCGTGTTGTTTGCGGTAAAAACAGATCGCCTGGGTTATCGCGAGGATATGCGGCTCGTTGAAAGAGTTATCGAGCGAGCAACCGCGATGACCGGAGGTTCCGAACGCCACCCGCTGCGCGGGCACGGATGGATCCGGTTGCCCTGTGTAATAGGCGGCCAACAGCTTGGGGACATCGATGAGAATCGACGGGTCGGCGGGTTTACCCGCAAGTGGGCTGACTTCCATGAATTGGCGCTCCAAAGACCGTGCAATCTCCACTAGTCAACGCGGCAGGGCTTCGCGTTTCAAGTCTCTCCTCCATACTCGGCGATGGTGCGGTTGCTCGAGAATTTTCCAGAGCCGGGCACATTTTAATGAATCATCGGATCGGGTCAGGTCCCTATTTCGGGTCAGGTCCCTGTTAAGGAACGAGTTGAGGCAGATCATTCCAAAGCTGAATTACCGGCTGGGACAGATCGTGCTCGTAGCCAAGCGCGCTCAAGCTCGCAGTGCTCAGCAGGAAATATCTGCCCGCCAGGGGTTCCAGCCCCAGCCAACGCGCAGTCAGTACGCGCAAAAAGTGCCCGTGCGAAAAAATCAGAACGTCGCCCCCGACCGCGCGCACGCGGCTGACCACGCGATCAGCTCGCACTGCAACTGCGCCGGGCGATTCCCCTCCGGGACAACCATCGCGGAACAGTTGCCAGTCTTTGCGGTCTACATGGATTTCCGCCGCGCGTCGCCCCTCGTACTGGCCGTAATCCCATTCGACCAGGTCGGGATCGATGTGGGCTTGGGCGCCGAAGCCGGCTAGCTCGCAAGTCCGGAATGTACGCCGCAGCGGACTTGTGAATACCCGGGCGAAGCGCCGTCCCCGGAGCTGTTCTCCGAGTTGACGGGCGTCTCGCTCGCCGCGGTCGGTCAGCGGCAGATCGGTAAGTCCGGTGTGCTGCCCTGAGAGACTCCAGGCAGTCTCACCGTGCCTGGCGAGGTAAACGACGGGCAGAATCTCACTCATGACTTCGTTTCCTTCAGATGCGCTGTCGTCAGAATGGCCATTGCCAATTCGTGATGTTTTGAGGATCGATGCCGAACTCGTGCATCGCAATTCCGTGCAATCGTCCGCCGCTGATCGGCAGCCACGCAACCCCCGAAGCCCCTGGCAGCAACGCTGAGTGTTGCAGTCGGATGGCGAAGCGTGGTAGACGTGGTAGCATGAGGTGGTAGAAGGGTTTAACGCGTGGGCCTGAACATTAAGAACGAAGAAACGCATCGGTTAGCCCAGGAGCTCGCGACACTGACCGGAGAAAGCATGACGGCGGCGGTCACTGAGGCGGTTCGTCAGCGTCTCGACCGCGTGCGGCGTGCGCGAGGCGTCAGTCTCGCCGACCGTCTGATTGCCATCGGCAAGGATTGCGCAGCGCATCTCAAGGAGCCGTTCCGATCTGCCGACCATGGTGATCTGCTGTACGACGAGCGCGGATTACCACGATGATCATCGATACCTCGGCGCTGATCGCGATCCTTCGTGACGAACCGGAAGCCATTGCTTGCGCAAAGGCAATCGAGGCCGCCATCAGCCGCCGCGTCTCAGCAGCCAATTTCGTCGAAGCCGCGAAAGTCATCGATGGGAGCCGGGATCCTGTGGCAAGTCGCCGCTTCGATGATCTCGTAAGAGCGGCGGATCTGATCGTAGAACCGGTGACGGAAGCTCAGGCGCGCATTGCGCGTGACGCGTACCGCGATTTTGGCAAAGGCAGTGGACATCCGGCGAAGTTGAACTTTGGGGATTGTTTCGCGTACGCACTCGCCAAGGTTACGGGTGAACCTTTGCTGTTCAAAGGTGATGACTTCGCCCACACGGATATCACCGCAGCTCGGTAGTGGTTCCTGCCGGCGGTATCCACTTCGCGGGCAGCTCACAAATAGAGTCATTCCTTGCTCGATCGTCTTGCCCGCCGAGTCATGGTAGAAGTCGCGGCGAATCTCCGTGTGGTGGAATTCGATGCCGGCCCAAACATCCGCGTCGGCTTCCTTAAGCTTCGCCTTCATCGTGCTCATGACATTCCGGCGGCCTCGATGAGCCTCCGACAGCTTCATGTGGGTTCGGTACTGGAGGAAGGCCCGGCACGCCGTCTCAAGGACGGAGTCAATCAAGATCACCGAGAGTCGGTTCTTAGATGGAATTTCGGATTTGTGGATTAGAGCAGCGGAGTTGAAATCGGAGCGGCAAAACGGCAATTCCGGTTAACTGACGATATCGCCGCTACTCAATTCCAGCGGCCGGCCGGCCATTGCCTACAGATGCCGGATATATGGATGCAACCGGATTCACTTCATCACGCTCAAGACACCTTTGCACAGGGGCTGGGTCCATATGGAAGTTCCGGTTTAGGGGGCGGCCTGACGCGCCCATGCCTCGAGCGTGCAGGAGGAACCCGAACTATGTCCCAAAGGAACTACGTTAATCTGTTACCCATCCTGCCGGTATATTCTGTTACCTATCCTGCCGGTTCGTACCGAGCGTCGGCCTCTCCCGACCCGGGCGAGGCTATGAGCACAAGAGTCGTGCTCAGCCCGAGTAAAGTACACCGGATGACTGTAGCGCGCGGCACTCCCTCAGGGGCGCGGTCCAGGCTGGGCAACTTTTTCCGCAGGCTGTTGCAGCAGCGCCTACCAGGGTGTCGATGATGCCGCGAAGCCACGGGCCGATCTTGGAACCCGGCATTTCCCCGAGTCGGATTACTTATGCTGCCGCCCTAGCACTTGCTCGCAAGCCCTGCCAAAAGCGAGGCAAGATGTTATCATTGCGCCGTCTTCGGAAAAAAACCACGTGATCGGCCAGAGGGAGATACGCGGATGGTGAAAGGTGGCGCAACGCCGATGCGGATTCTGTACTCGGCGCGTGCAGGCAAGCTCCTGGGCTTCGCGGCCGGCGAGCTCGCCCGTGCGATGCACGAGATGGCGGGGGAGCGGCGCGTGCCGGAGAGCAGCCGCGAGATTGGCCCGCGCCGCCTCCAACTCGAGTTCGGACGCGCGGGACGGATACCGCCGCGCGCGCTGGAGGGCGACAGCTTCTCGATCGCGCGCGCCGGCGACGCGATCGTGCTGGACGGCGGCAGCGAGCGCGCCGTCCTGCACGCGGTCTACGACCTGCTCGAACGGCTAGGTGCGCGCTACGCGCCGGGGCTCAAGCCCGAGTTGCCGCGAATCGACCCGGCGATAATCCGGGCGGTCGAGCCGCGCAAGGTCGAGCCGGCCTTCAAGCGGCGCGCCTTCGTCTCCGACATCATGACCTGGAACTACAGCTTCTCCGATCGCCTCGCGCTGCATCTCGCCCACGATCGCGAGTTCGTTCCGTGGATGGCGGCGCGCGGACTCAACGCCTTCTTCTACATCCGCCACGCACACGACACGCGGCTTCGAATCGACGAGCTGGTTGCGAGTTGGCGCGAGCGCGGCATCGGCTGCGAATACGGCGGCCACGTCCTGCAGCTCCTGCTGCCGCGCGAGCGCTTCGAGAAAAATCCCGAGTATTTCCCGGCCGGCGCTGACGGCGCGCGCAACAATCGCGGCAATCTGTGCGTATCGAATGAGGCGGCGCTCAAGCTGGTGCGCGACAACGCGCTTTCGTACGTGCGCGATTACCCGGAGAACGAGCTGCTGCATATCTGGGGCGCCGACGTAAGGGAGGGCGCGTGGTGCCGATGCGGCGAATGCGCCGGGCTCACCCCGCAGCTCCAATACCTGAAGGTCGTCAACGCGATCGCCGACGCGCTCAGTGGCGGCGGCCCGAGCGCGGCGGTGCCGACCGTCGCCTATCTCGCCTATCACGACACGATCGAGCCTGACCCCGCGCTCAAGCCCTTGTCCAACGTGTGGTTTGAATGGGCGCCGCGCGAGCGATGCTACAGCCACGCGATTGACGACCCCGCCTGCGAGGTCAACCCGCGTTACCTCGAGTCGCTCAAGCGCTATCTCGAGCTGTTCGACGGGCGCGGCCACGTCTTCGAGTACTATCAGGACGCGATCCTGTTCGGCGGCCTGGGATTCGCGACCCCGTCGATCATCGTGCGCGACCTGCGCGCCTATCGTGCGATGGGCATCACCAGCGTCTCGTCGCTCACCTTCGGCGCGTACAGCGCGCTTGCCTATCCGGTCAACCTCAATGCATTCGCGTGCGGCTCGCGGCTGCCCGACTTCGAACCGGACCGGATGCTCGCCGACACCGCTGCCGAGCGCCATCCGGCGTGCGCGGCCGAGATGGCCGGCGCCTATCGGGCGATCGAGCGCGCCTCGGCCAAGGTGCTGAGTTACGCCGACGTGATGCGTCCGGTGATGGCGCCCGAGAAGGCCAGGCGCAAGGCGACCGAGCTGCGCGAAGCGAAGCTCCTGATTGCGGAGGCGGTCGAGGCGGCTGACCGGATCGTGCGCGAGACCGGGGCGCCACTGGTGCGCGCCGAGCGCGAGCTGTGGGACTACGGGGCCGAAGTTCTGGCAGCGCTAGCGGATTACCTCGACGCCCGCGCGCTCGGTGGGGCCGAGCGCCAGAGCAAGGGAGAGGATGCTGTTTCCCGAATCGAGCGCGCGGCGGAGCGAATTCGCGGAATCGATCTGGAGATCAAGGGCACCTGGGGCGCCTACGACTTCGAATGGATTCGCGAGCTGTGGCTCGACGCGCTGAGGAAGAACTTGGCGGAAAACCCATGAGGTCGGCATGCGGAAGAGCCCGCATGCCGGATCGGTGAAAAAATGGAGAACGGGATCGGATACGAGCTTCCCGAGGAACTGAAGGCCCTGCGCGAGCAGGTCGGCAAGATCATCCGCGACGAGATCATCCCGATCGAGGCTCGGATAGATCCCGATGCTCCTGAAATTCCCGACGACGACTACTGGCGCATCGTGAAAAAGACCCAGGCCGCCGGGATGTGGTGCATCGGCTCTCCCAAGCAGTACGGCGGCGGCGGGCTGGGCACGTTTGAGATGTGCGCGCTGACCGAGGAGATGGCGCAGCATCGGATGGGCCTCTACAACCCCGGTGCCGGAGTCTTCGGCCGCACGCCGCCGCCGGTCATCTGGGGCGGCAGCGAGGAGCAGATTCAGAAGTACGCGGTCGGGACGCTCAACAATGCGTGGCACACCTTCTTCGCGATTACCGAGCCCTCGGGCGGCTCCGACCCGGCCGGCGCGATTCGATGCCGCGCGGTCCGCAAGGGCGACACCTACGTGCTGAACGGCACCAAGATTTTCATCTCGCACGCGCACGAGGCCGAATGGGGCGTGGTCTTCGCCCGCACCGATCCGCAGGCCGGCCGCGCCGGTATCACCTGCTTCATAATCGAGAAGGGCACGCCCGGCTTTACGCCGCGGCCGTTTCGCACGATTCGCACCTCGGCGGTGCCGTGCGAGGTCGCCTTCGAGGACTGCGAGGTCCCGATCGGCCGGCGGCTCGGTCCCGAGGGGCAGGGCCTTGGGCTGTGCCTCGACCTGCTCACCCGGCTGCGCTTTCCCTACTCGGCGTGCAATATCGGGGTCGGCGTGGCCGCGCTCAGGATGGCGATCGAGCACGCCAAGCGCCGCAGCACCTTTGGTGAGCTGCTCGCGCGCCGCCAGGCGGTTCAGTGGATGCTTGCCGATTCGGAGGTCGAGTTGCGCGCGGCGCGATGGCTTACGTGGGAAGGCGCCTGGAAGGCCGACCGCCAAGAGGACGCGCGGATGGAGGCGTCGATCGCCAAGCTCTACTCCAGCGAGGTGCTGGGGCGCGTAGTGGACCGCGCGGTGCAGATCCATGGCGGCTACGGCGTGAGCAAGGAGCTACCGCTCGAGCGATGGTATCGCGAGGCGCGCGTGCGCCGCATCGGCGAGGGCCCCTCCGAGGTCCATCGCATGGTAATCGCGCGCAACCTGCTGCGATGAAAGTTCTACGCGCCTAGATCTCAAGCGGCTCGGGGGTCGTGTGACCACGCACTGTCAGTGGTTGCATCGGCCCTTGATAGCGAGCGCGCGTGCCTTATCCTTAAGCGAATGAGCGATACCTTCCCCGTGCGGCGAGCGCCGGACGATCGAGTGCGCTACAGAAAAGCAAGCGTTGTCGATCTTATGCGAGCTGTATCGTATGCCGCGTGCGCGGCGGTCGCCTCATGTCTGGCGGTCGCGGCGTCAGGATGCGGCTTGAATCGCGCGGCGAGCACTAAGCCTCCACCGCCGGCCGCGGCCAGCGCGAGCGCTCGCCAGCCCACCCGCGCGATGTACCTGGCACCCAACGATCCCAGCTACGACCTGGTGACGCCCGACGGAATCCACGTCAAGACCAACGGCCAGTATAGGACCGAGGCCGGGCGCAAGGCCGCCGCCGCGACGATCGATCGCTATTGGCACGCGGTGCGCAAATGCGCGCTGGAGATTGTTCCCCAAGGCGACACCGAGCTGCGCGACAAGCTGGTGCCCGAGTTTGCGCGCCATCTCTCGATCGAAATCGCGGATGATTGGCACGTGATCGAGGGTCCGGTCTCCCATCGCCGCCAGCAGGCTTTTCCGTCGCTTGCCCGGCCCGGCGCGTGGTCAACGGCGCATCGCGAGGAAGACGCGCTCTACATCAAGGTGGTGCCGGAGCTCAACGGCCTGGGGCCACAGATGGCGGGCGAGCTGAACCTCTGGCTCGGCGGCAATACCAACACGCTGCCCACCGAGCTTTCCAACCTCTGCGCCGGGATTCCCTGTTATCGATTCGCCTATGACAACTCGCCCTCGCAGGCCTGGAACGAGTGCACGGAGTAACAATAGTGCCGTTCCAACTTGTTGGCGCTAACCGCCGGTTGACGCCGCGGCGCTGAGGCGCGCCGCCCTCGAAGCGACGCGAGCGGCCGTCGCCAAACCAATCGAGTTGGGAATCGATATAGCGGCGAGCAAGCGCGCGAAAGCTTGGCAGAGGGCTTACTCTCGCGCGCATTGTCTACGTTCGTCATCGCCACGCCTTGGCTTTGCCGGCTATCGAGGCGGCCCTGCTGGCGCTGGACGCCTGAGAATTGGTAATCTTTGCCTTGCCATCAAGAAGGGGGGAAATTGATTATTCGCCAACCTCCATCGATTCGAGAGCTGGTCAAGCTCGGGCCGGAAGTCGTCGAGCGGATGGCGCTCGAAGGCCGGCCCGAGGAGTCGACCGTCGCGTCCTACGTGATGACCGGGGGCGCCGAGCGCGCCTGGCAGGCGCTCAATCGCCATCTTGGCCAGAGCACGAGCGCGATCTTCTGGATCGGCGGCGCCGAGGGTGCGGGCAAGACCCATTTCCTGAACTACGTGCTCGCGCTGGATCGCAACGCCGGCGCGATTTCCGCCGACGCCGGCCAGAGACTGACGATCGCGCTCGCGGTCGCGGCGCCGGCACGAGCCGAGGATCTCGAGACGCAGGTTATCGAGACGCTGGCGCGCGAGTTGGCCGGCAACCACTGGATCGCATTGCCCTGGCGTCTGATGCGCGGCGCGGAGGCGCTGATGGTCGCGCTCGATCAGGCCCGCCGCCAGGGCGTGCGCGCGATCACGCTAGCCCTCGACTTCGGCGCCGCCGACTCCGATTCAGCCCTTGGTTACTTCGTTACGCTGGGCAAAGTTTGCACCGGATTGAAGCAACCGCGGTTGCTGGTAATCGCCGCGGGCAGGGGCCGTGCGCCTTCCACGGCGCATCCGTTCGACGTTGGACCGGCGGACCCTGATGAGGTCGCGCGGGCGGCTGTGGGCAGGGCGCGGATTCTCAAGCCCGGCGCCGAGGCGGCGCTTGAAGACTACTATCGCAACATCGACCCGGACCCATTCGAGGCCAGGGAGATTTTCCCGCTCCATCCGCTGAGCCTCTCGGTGCTGCGCACGCTCGCCAATCCTCCGGGAACGATCGCGGAGTTGGCGCGCCTGGTCCGCGACGTGCTGGCGTCGGGACCCGACGGGCGCGTTGCGTCGTATCGGCAGGCGCTGGTCCCCGCCCAACTGCTCGAAAGCGCGCGGGTCTGCGCGATCGTCGAAGCGCGCCTGGGCGAACCGGGGCGCGCCGCGCTCAGGATGGCGCGCGCGGCGCTCGCCGGACTCAGCGAAGAGGGCCCGCAAGCTGGGCCGGCAGATCCTCGATACCCTGGTGCTGGCGCACTTCGGCGACGGCTCCTCGACTCTCAAGGTGGCCGACCTGCTCGTGCGCCTCCCGGCGACTCATAACGGCGCGCTGGCGGCCGTCCGTCCGGAACGCGCGATGGACTCGCTGCTGCAAGTGCTCTCCGAGCGCAGCCACGGAGTGATCCGGTTCGAGGGCAGCGCGGCTCGCTTTGATCCGAGGGCGGCCGGCGCACCTGAAGTGGCGGCCTTCAACGCGGCCCTAGGACTGATCCAACGCTTCGATCCGACTATCACGGCGGCGGAGGAGATGCCCGAGCTCCAGGCCAAACTCAAGCGACTGGCGGATGCGATGGCGGACGCGTTCGAGGCGGCGCATCACACCGGCGAAATCATCGCCCCGGTGATGAACGACCCGCAGGTCAAGCTTCCGCCTGAGCGCCGGAGCGCGATTGCGGATTTCGCAGCGCTGGCCACCTCCGGGCCATCTGGCCTGATTGAAGCCGCCGCCGCCCCCGAGCGCCGCGAACAGGCGCTCAAGACCATCGCCGCGTACGAGTCGATGGCATCGGCGGCCGCGGCGGCCCCACGAATCGTCGCGATGCGCGACTACCTGGATGCGACCGGCCTGCGTTATCACCACGAGGCCGCAGAGGACGGCAAGCTCGAAGGCCTCGTGAGCCAGTGCCAGTTGCTCGCCGGACAGTTGAGCCCGGCGGTGCTGCTCGGCGCCCCCCACAACCTCGACGCTCTGCAGGCGCGCTTCCAGCAGTTCCGATGGGCCTACGTCGAGGAATATCGCGCGGCGCATCGACGATGGCGCGACGAGATGCGCCGGCTTGCCGCGATCAAGCAGGACGGGCGGCGCCATCTCGAAGCGCTTGCGCGCCTCAATTCGATCAAGGCGCTGGGACCCGCCCACGGCGCCGAACTCGAAGCCTCGATGGCGGCGATCGACAAGCGCATGGTGCCGTGTGACTTCGACGGCCCGCTCGCGCCCGAGGTTACGCCGCGATGCCCGCAGTGCGGGTTTGTGCTCGGCACTCCCTCGCCCGGTCGTGAGCTCGAGGAACTGTTCGAGGAAATCAGGAAGGCGCTGAGCAGCCGGCTGGCGGCGCTCTCCAAAAGCGCGATCGCACGGCTGATTCGCGAGCACGATCACAGTCGCCGGCTCGAGGGTTTCCTTAGAATCACTCAGGCGGCGCAGACCGAGGCGCTGGTGCGGGTGCTGGACGACGAACTGGCGCGCTACCTGGCGCAGCTCATCGACGAGAATCTAACGCTCGGCGCCAAAGAAGCGACCGTGGCCGGCGCCGAGGCCGACGCGCGTCCCGTGCTCCGCAGTATTACCGGCAAGCGGCCGAAGCCTGGCCCGCGGCCCCGTCGCGCGGGCAATCCAAAGCTCGAGTAACTCCGGCTCCCCCGCCTCGCCCGCTCTCTTGCGAGCTGACATGGGTCTGCGGCCCATCCGCGCGCGGGCGAACGTGAGGTGAGGAAAGCAGCGATGCCCAATCTTCAGACCCGGCTCTCGCGCCTCTTGTTGCGCGGCTTGCCGGGCGGGAAGGCGCTGGCGCGCCGGTGGCGGTGCGGCTTGACGTTGAGCCGGTCCAGTGCGCGGAAGTAGGCGTTGCGAACGGTCTCCATTACCCACAACAGCGCGAGCCCGCTCGCAATGCCGATGCCGCTTAGGACTTCCAGAAGAAGATCCGGTTTGCTGAGCCTCTCGGGCTCGAATTGTGCCGTCGGTTCCTGAACTTCATCCTGCATTGCACTCCACAGTAGGGCGCGCCGCGCGGCCGCGCAAGGCTCCTACCTCGTCCGCTCCGCTGGAAACGTTGGCCAGCCCCACCGCATCGAATGAGGCGAGCAAGTCGGCGAAAGAAGGCTGCTGCTACGCCTGCGATGGCATCAAGAATCGCTCAGCGCGGAAGCGGCGGCGGCGCTCCTCCTCCGCCCTCGGGGAGCGGCGGCGGCGCTCCACCACCGCCCGGCGGGGCGGCTTCCGCCGCCGGCCGTGCGCCTTCGGCGGCGCCGCCGGTTGAGAGCGGCAGGGTCAGCTTGATGTCATCGAACATCGGCTCCGAGTCGTCGCGCGCCCACAGCCCGATCCGTCCGCGCTTGATCCTGCTGTCGGTAACGTCGAACGCCATCTTGCCGTTCGAGTAGCAGATTATGCGATCACCTTCCGCGGACACCTTGAGCCTGTACCACACACCCTGGTCGATTGGGATCACCGTCTGCCTGAGGGTCTCGGATTTGCCGCCGAGCATGCGGTGCAGCACGAAATAGTCGCTCGGGCACCCGGCCTCAAGCAGGTAGAAGTTCTTGGGATCCGTGTAGCGGAAAATCAGCCCCCCCGAACAATCGAAGTATCCCTTCTTGGCCTTGAACGAGGCCTCGAGCGTGAAGTCAGCGTACTCGGTCGGGTCGCTCACGACTGTGAAGACCGAATAGTCCAGCCCATTGATCACCGACTTGATGAGTCTTCCTGGGCCCAGCCCGAAAACGTTGGGCGGGCTCGGCGCGCTCGGGTCGGCCAGAACCTCCCAGTCGCCCTCGATTGCCGTCCATCCCTGCGCAATCTGATGCTGCTTGTCCTGGTCGAAATTCCACAGCTTGACCTCAGGTGTCGCTGTGGGTGTCGCAGTCGGGGTCGGGGTCGGAGTTGGAGTACGTTTCTTCCTCGACTCCGCCGGCCCCGCCAAAAGGATTACGGTCGCCATCACGGCCCCAGACATCACCACGATGCTGCGCAGCCAAGAACTGCCCCTCATCATCACTCCTTTTTACCCGGACGCTATCGACGGCTTGCGATCCGCCTTCTGTTGGCGCGTTGAACAGTAATCGAGCGAGTTTCACCAATCGATGGGAGCCGTGTCAAGCAAGTGGGCTTTGCGTGAGTGTATCCAAATGGCCACTTTCGTATTTGATTCGCTTTCGGTTGAGTAAGGTGCTGGGAGAGAGTGGGTAGGAAGTGGGAATTTACTTGACTAAAGTGGGGACAGGTGGGATGTTGTGGGAACCTAGGGGAGAGTCGGCAGTGCAGGGCGGGTTCAACGGCCAATACTATCACTCCATCGACGATAAGGGCCGCGTCAGTATCCCGGTGCGCTTTCGCGAGCTGCTGGAGCGCGACGGCGATCAGGTTCTCTTTATCTCCCAGCACAGACTCCTGAAACAGAAATGCCTCGCGCTCTATCCGCCGGGCGAATGGCAGCGCGTGCTCGGCAGAATTCGCGAGAAGAACAGTCTCAATCCCGACGTGCAGGCGTACCAGACCCATCTGCTCGGCAACACTCACGAAGTTGAGGTCGACAAGCAAGGTCGAATTTTAATTCCGCCGCATCTTCGCGAGTATGGGGGAATTCAGCGCGAGGTGACTTTCCAGGGCGTGCTCGACCATTTCGTGTTGTGGGACAAGGCGACGCACGCGAAGTTCGAGCGCGCGGCCGAGCAGACCGTGACTAATCCGCGATTCCTGCAGAGGCTTGCGCTATAGGGCGATGGGGGCAGCGGTACAAGTGAGCGAACCGATCGCGCGCCGGATGCACCAGCCGGTGATGGCCGAGGAGGTTTGTGCGCTCCTGGCTGCGCGCAATCCGCGGACCATCGTGGATGCGACGGTCGGCACCGGCGGGCACGCCGAGTTGCTGCTGGCGTCCGGTGCGGCGCGGCTGGTCGGCCTCGATCGCGACGCTGACGCGCTGGTGGTCGCGCGCGAGCGGCTCGGAAAATTCGGCGCGCGAGTGACGCTCGGTCACGCCGACTTTGCCGAGCTCGACGCGGTTCTCGATCAGAATGGAATCGAATCGGTCGATGCGATCATGGCCGATCTCGGCCTGAGCAGCTTTGCCCTGGACGATCCCGCGCGCGGCTTCAGCTTCCGCACCGAAGGCCCCCTCGACATGCGGATGGACCGCGCCCAGGCGCTCTGCGCCTTTCAGATCGTGAACGAGGAGAACGAGGCGGAGTTGGCGCGGATCATCCGCGAATACGGCGAGGATCGCGCCGCGCGCAGGATCGCGCGCGCGATCGTCAACGCGCGCCGGCGCCGCCCGATCGAAACCACCGTCGAGCTGCGCGCGATAGTCGAGTACACGCTCGGTTCGCGCCGGCACGGCGGCCTCCATCCGGCAACCCGCACTTTCCAGGCGTTACGAATCGTGGTGAACCGCGAGCTCGAAAGTCTTGCCGCGCTGCTCGCGCGCGCGCCGATGCGCCTGGCCGCCGGCGGGCGAATGGCCGTGATCGCCTATCATTCGCTGGAAGATCGCGCGGTCAAGCGGCGCTTTCGCGAACTGGCGTTAAGCGGCGACTTTGTCGCGGTGACGCGCAAGGCGATGCGCCCGTCGGCCGCCGAAGTCGCGGGCAACCCGCGCGCGCGCAGCGCACGCCTCAGATGCATCGAGCGGGGGACGCGATGAATCGCCGCCCAAGCCCGGTCAAACATTCTTCGCGCCTGGTCCCCGCGCTGCTGACGCTCGCGATCGTGGCGACCGGCTTCGCCACCCTGATGATGCGGCTCGAAGTCACCGAAGAGGGCTACCGGCTCTCCACGCTGCGCAGCGAGCTTCTCGCCGAGCAGGAAAAGAACCGCCATCTCAAGCTCGAAGCCGCTCAGCTCCAATCGCATCAACGCCTGCGCGCGCTGGCCGCGCGCTACGGGCTTGAGCCGCCGCGCCGCGGACAGGTGGTGACGGTGCGATGAACGCGACTTTCAAACGCCGCCGCGGCCGAATCGGCACGCTGATGCTGGTGCTGGCGGGGCTGTTTGTTCTGGCCGCGCTGAGACTGGTCGTGCTGGTGGCGCTCGACGGCCCGCGGCTCAATTCGCTCGCGCGCAGCGAGCACACTGGCGAGCTGATGCTGGCTGCGCCGCGCGGCCCGATCGTCGATCACAACGGCGAGCCGCTGGCGATGTCGGCCGAGACCCGCTCGGTTTACGCGCGGCCGCGCAAGGTTCTGGAGAACACTACGCCGGCGCAGCGCGCCCCTCTGGCCGACGCGCTTGGGATCGGCGCCGATCAGCTCGAATTGCGGCTGCATCACCACGCGCCCTTCGTGTGGCTGGCGCGGCATCTTGCGCCCGAACGCGCCGACACGGTCGAGGCGATGGGACTCGACGGCGTCGGTGCGCTCAGCGAATACGAACGCTTTTACCCGGAGAGCAACTTGGCCGAAGGGGTGGTTGGGTTGGCGGGGATGGACGGCCAAGGGCTCTCCGGGGTCGAACTCCACTACGATCATCTGATTCGCGGCGAGCCGATCGCGCTGCATTTCTACCGGGACGCGATGGGCCATGCGATCCTGGACAGCCCGCTCGCGCTCAAGAACCCCGAGCCCGGCGCGCGCCTCGAGCTGACCATCGACGCCGAGATCCAGTCGCTCGCGGTCAGCCAGCTTACGGACGAGGTCAAGCAAAGCGGCGCGCGGCGCGGCACCGCGATCGTGCTCGATCCGTTCAGCGGCGAGGTGCTGGCGATGGCCAACGTCAGTGCCGAACGCTGCGCGCTTAACAATTGCCTGCACAATCCCGCGGTCGAGGACGCCTTCGAGCCCGGCTCGACCATGAAGGGGATTCTCGGCGCGATCGCGCTCGAGGATCGCGTTATCGACACCGAGCGCAAGCTCTACTGCGAGAACGGCGAGTTCGAAGTCGGCGGGCGATGGATCCACGACCACGGCCACCACGGATGGCTTTCGCTTGGCGAGATCGTGGAGGTTTCATCCAACATCGGCGCCGCTAAGATCGCGCTCGCACTCGGCGCCGACCGCTATTACCAGGGCCTGAGGGCTTTCGGAGTCGGCCGCAAAACCGGCATTGACCTGCCGGGCGAGGCCGGCGGGCTACTGCGCGCGCCCACGACCTGGCACGAGATCGATCTCGCCAATCATGGCTTCGGACAGGGCGTGGCACTCACGCCCATCCAGCTCGCGGTCGCTTATGCCGCGATCGCCAACGGCGGATGGCTGGTACGGCCGTTCGTGGTCAAGGCGGCCTACGACCCAGACGGCCGCCCGATCCTGACCCACACCCCGCAGGTCCTGGGGCGCGCCGTGTCGCCCGCCGCGGCGCACATCGTGAATATGATCCTGCGCGGAGTCGTTAACGGGACGGAAGGCACCGGACGGCGCGCGCGCGTCGACGATTTCACGGTGGCGGGCAAGACCGGCACCGCGCAGATGATCAATCCCGACACCGGCGGCTATTATCAGAGCCGCCTGGTTGCGTCGTTCGTCGGCTTCGTCCCGGCCGACGACCCGCGCCTGGTGATCCTGGTCGTACTTGAGGACGTGAATCACGGACACTTCGGCGGGCTGGTCGCGGCGCCGGTCTTCAGCGCGATCGCATCGGGCGCGCTGCGCCATCTCAACGTTGCGGCGAAAGACTCCTTCTACGAAACGGCGAGCCTGATCCCCGGCGAAAACCTCGAGCACCAGGCCGCAGAGCTGGCCCAGAGACTCCCGGATGTGCCGCTCTCGCCGGCCGGCGGCTCGGCGGCGACCCCCGATTTCCTCGGGCTGAGCCTGCGGCGCGCCTTGGCGCTTGGCCGCCGCCACAGTATCAACATCGAGGTCGAGGGCTCCGGCTATGTGATCCGGCAGGAGCCCGCCCCCCGGACTGCGCTGAACCATTGCGATGTGAAGCTCACGCTGGCGCCGGAGCCGCCGCAGATATCGCTCAGGTCGCCCACGGGCGATGGCAGCCCGACAGCCCCGGGGCCGCGCGCCAGGAGCAGGCGGTGAGACTTGGTGAACTGATGGCGGATGAGGCGGTGAGGATTGAGGGGGATAGGGAAGTCGAGATCACCGGGCTGAGCTACGACTCGCGCCAGACCAGGGCGGGCGACCTGTTCTTTTCCCTGGCGCGGGAGGAGGAGTACAGCCGGGCGAACGTTGCGGATGCATTGAGCCGCGGGGCGCGCGGTGCGGTGGTAGGAAAGGGCCGGCAGATGGAAGCGCGCCCCGCGACGACCCTGGTGGAATGCGAGCGGCCGCGGCACTTGATGGGCGTGGCCGCTTCGCGCTTCTACCGGGCGCCAAGCGAGCGCCTCGACCTCGTCGGCGTGACCGGTACCAGCGGCAAGACCACCTCGACTTACCTGCTCGCCTCGATCTTCGAGGCGGCGGGCGCTCCGGCCGCAATTATCGGCACAGTCGGAATCTTCGTGGGCCCGCGCAAAATCTACAGCGGTCTCACCACGCCCGAGTCGCTGGATTTCGAGTCCGCGCTCGCCGAGATGGAACGGGCCGGAGTCAGGCGCGTGGCGGCGGAAGTCTCCTCGATCGGAATCGAGGAGGGCCGCGTCGAGGAGCTGAACTTTCGCGCCTGCCTGTTCACCAATCTCGGCCGCGACCATCTCGACTATCACGGTACGATCGAGAACTATTTCGCGGCCAAGCTGCGGCTCTTTACCCAGCTCCTGCCCAGAAGCCGGCGCGGCGAGCCGATCGCGGTCGTGCGCGGCGACGATCCTTACGGGCGCCGCGTGCTCGCCGCGGTGCGCGGCGCGAAGCTCAGCTTCGGGATGGAACGCGGGCTGGACGTATACCCCGTCGGCTTCGAAACCGGACCCGACGGGATTCGCGCCAGGCTGAGCGCGCTGGGACGCGAAATCGAAATCAGTTCACCGCTGCTCGGGGAGATCAACCTGCTCAACATCCTCGGCGCGGTGAGTGTTTCGGCGGCCCTGGGCATCGAACCGGAAGCGGCGGTGGAGGGTGTGCGGCGATGCCCAGGGGCCCCCGGCAGACTCGAGCGCGTGGTGGCGACTCCTGGTGTGACCGTCCTGGTCGATTACGCGCACAAGCCCGACGCACTGGAGGCGGTGCTCAAGACGCTGCATCCACTCAAGCGCGGGCGCCTGATATGCGTCTTCGGATGCGGCGGTGACCGCGACCGCGGCAAGCGGCCGCTGATGGGTGAGATTGCGGCGCGGCTCGCTGACCTGCCGATTCTGACTTCCGATAATCCCCGCACCGAGGACCCGCTCGCGATCATCGCCGAAGTCGAGAGGGGCTTAGCCGCGCGCGGATTGAGCCGGATTGCCCCGCCGGCCGCCGGCCCCGGCTATGTGGTCGAGCCCGATCGGCGTGCCGCGATTGCGCTCGCGCTTGCGCTGGTCGCGCCGGGCGACATCGTCGTGGTCGCCGGCAAGGGGCACGAGGACTACCAGATCGTGGGAAGCCGCCGGCTCGCATTCGACGACCGGGTAGTGGTGCGTGAGATCGCCGAGGAGTTGATGAGATCGCCGAGGAGTTGATGAGGAGGTGAGCGGCCCGATCGAGCGACCGCTCTTGCGTCAACGACCATAAGGCGGAAACCTAAACGAGCCGGGTCGCGCTGATGCTGTATCTAGCCCTGTTTCCGCTCCATGCAAGTCATCCAGTGTTCAACGTCCTGCGCTACGAGACTTTCCGCTCGGTGCTGGCCGGGCTTACCGCGCTCGCGCTCTCGCTGGCGATGGGGCCGGCGTTGATCAGGCGCTTTCGGGCGGCGAATCTCGGCCAGACCATCCGCGAGGATGTCCCACAAACCCATCAGAAGAAAGCCGGCACGCCGACCATGGGCGGTCTGCTGATTCTGGCCTCCTCGCTGCTCGCGACGATCTTCCTGGCCGACCTGCGCGACACCTACGTCTGGATCGCGTTGTTCGTAATGGTTTGCTTTGGCGCGATCGGGCTGGCCGACGATCTCATGAAGGTGCGGCGCGGCCGCGGCCGTGGGCTGAGCGGGCCGCAAAAACTGATATTGCAGTTCAGCCTGGCGTTCGTGGTCTCGGTGGTGCTGTTCGTATTCATCGGCTTCGATACCCGTCTGACTGTCCCATTCTTCAAGAACATCAATCCAGACCTGCATCGCTGGGGCTATGTTCTGGTCGCGATGGTCGTGATCGTCGGATGCTCCAACGCCGTCAATTTGACCGACGGGCTCGATGGCCTCGCGATCGGCCCGGTGATGACGGTCGCGTTCACCTACTGGATCTTCACCTACGTAGCCGGCAACCTGAAGTTCGCGAGCTATCTCCAGATTCCGCACGTTATCGGCGCCGGCGAGTTGAGCATCTTCTGCGCCGCGCTGATCGCCTCCTCGCTTGGCTTCCTCTGGTACAATGCCTATCCGGCTTCGATGATCATGGGCGACGTCGGGGCGCTTTCGCTGGGCGGCGCGTTGGGGATGGTGGCGGTGCTGGCCAAGCAGGAGCTTGCGCTGGTGCTGGCCGGCGGCGTGTTCGTGGTTGAAGCGGTATCCGTGATCATCCAGCGCTACTACTACAAGCTGACCCACCGGCGGATCTTCCGGATGGCGCCGCTGCATCATCACTTCGAGCTTGGCGGGTGGCCCGAGACGGTTGTGGTGGTACGCTTCTGGATCATCTCGATTGTTTGCGCGCTGGTCGCGTTGAGCACGCTGAAGCTGCGCTGATGGAACTCAAAGGCAAGGCCGTGATGGTGCTCGGGCTTGGCGTGACAGGGACCGCCGTCGCGCGCTTCCTCAAGCAGCGCGGCGCGTCGATCGTGCTGACCGATCGCCGCGCCGACCTGCCGCACGAAGGTCTGCCGGCGGGCGAGCTGCACTTGGGCGGCGAAGACCCGGCGTGGCTTGCCGGTGTGGAGCTAGTGGTTACCAGTCCGGGCGTACCGACCGACTGCGCGCTGCTGCGCGCCGCCTGCGCGAGCGCAATCCCGGTCATCAGCGAGATCGAGCTGGCCGCGCGCGTTCTCGACGCGCCGATCGTCGCGGTCACCGGCACCAACGGCAAGAGCACCGTCACCGTGATGCTCGGAGACATCTTCAACGCGGCCGGGCTCAGGACTTTTGTCGGCGGCAATCTGGGCAGGCCGCTGATCGAGGCGGCGGGGCAGGACCTCGACGTCGCGGTCGCCGAGGTCTCCAGTTACCAGCTCGAATGGGTCGATGGCTTCAAGCCGCGGGCCGCCATCCATCTGAACCTTACCGACGATCACTTCGATCGCTACCGCGACCTTGAAGCCTACGGACGCGCCAAGGCCCGGATATTCGAGCGACAGGGCGCGGGCGATTGGGCGATCCTGAATCGCGACGACCCACAGGTCTGGCGGCTTAAGGACCAGGTCAAGTCGCGCGTCTTCAGCTTCGGACTTGGCGGGGCGGAGCGTGTCCCCGCGATCTGGCGCGATCGCGATGCGTTGTTCTTCGACGAGGGCGCGCGACGCGGCCGCGTGAGCATCCGCGACTTCAAGCCGGTCGGAAAGCACAACCTGATGAACGCGATGGCTGCGACCGCCGCGGCATTGGCGTTGGGCGTCGCGCCCGCCCATATCGAGCGCGCGTTGGCGGCGTTTCGGGGATTGCCGCATCGTATCGAGGCGGTGCGCGATCTGAACGGCGTGACCTATATCGACGACTCCAAAGGTACCAACGTCGGCGCGGTGGTCGAGGCCATCGCCGCGCTGCCGGGACCGGTGATCCTGATCGCCGGCGGGCTCGACAAGGGCGGCGACTACTCACCGCTGCGCAAGCCCCTGGCTGACAAGGTCAAGCTGGCGATCCTGGTGGGCCAGGCACGTGAGAAGATGCGCGACGCGCTCGACGGTGCGACCACGATCGAGCTTCTACCCGCTCTGGCCAAGGCCGTGAAGCGCGCCGCGGCGGCGGCCGCGCCGGGCGATTCGGTGCTGCTCTCGCCGGCCTGCGCCAGTTTCGACCAATTCAGAGACTATGCGGAACGTGGAGAAGTATTTCAAAAGCTGGTTCGCGCGCTTTGAGGCGGTCTCCTCGTCGCGACGGCTCGACCCGTGGCTGTGGGCGCCGGCCGCCGCGCTGGTGATGCTCGGTCTGCTGATGGTGCTCAACACCACCTATTTCCTCGGCGTCGAGAAGACCGGCGACGCCTTCCATTACTTCAAGTTGCAGCTCCTCCACGCCGCCATCGGGCTGCTCATGCTGCTCCTGCTCTCGCAGTTTTCGGTGCGCGGCCTGCGGCGCTTGGCGCTGCCGCTGATGATTATTTCAGCGGCGATGTTGCTGGCGGTCTGGATGCCGGGCCTCGGCGTCGTGCGCGGCGGAGCCAGGCGATGGCTGAAGCTTGGTCCGGTGGTGATTGAACCGTCCGAACTGGTGAAGTTCGCCACGGTCTTCTTCCTCGCCCAAGTCCTGGGCAAGCGCCACGAGCGCGTGACCAGCTTCCTGGCGGGGCCGTTGCCCGCATTTCTGATCGTCGGGCCACTCGCGCTTCTGATCCTCAAGCAACCCGACTTCGGCACCACCGTGATGCTCGCGATGGTGCTGTTCGCGATGCTGTTCGCGGCCGGCGCGAAACCCGGCCATCTCGGCGCCGCGGGCGCCGGCGCGCTCGCGCTGCTCGCGTTTCAAGCCGCGGGCAAGGCTTACCGGGTGCGCCGGCTGACCACCTTTCTCGACCCCTGGCAGGTCGCCCGCGGTGCGGGCTTCCAGCTTATCCAGTCGTTCATCGCTATCGGCGCGGGCGGCAAGTGGGGCGTCGGCCTGGGCGCGGGCCGCCAGAAGATGTTCTATCTGCCCGAGGCACACACCGATTTCGTATTCGCGGTGGTGGGCGAGGAGTTCGGCGTGATCGGCGCGTTCATCGTGATGGCGCTGTACGGCGCGATTCTCATTCGCGGGATGCGGATCGGGCACGATGAGCCCGAGCCGTTCGCCAGCCTGCTCGCAGTCGGGCTGACCTCGCTGCTCTCGCTCCAGGCCCTGATCAACATGGCGGTCGTGATCGGGATGATCCCCACCAAGGGGCTGCCGCTGCCATTCCTGAGTTACGGTGGAACCGCGATAGTCATGTCGATGGCGACGCTCGGCGCGCTGCTCGCGCTCGCACAACGCCCTGCCGTGAGATGAAGGTGATAATCGCAGGCGGCGGCACGGGTGGACATCTTTTCCCGGCGGTCGCGCTGGGCGAGGAGCTCAGGCGCCAACGGCCGGGAACCGAGGTTCTCTTCGTCGGCACCAGCGCGGGACTCGAGGCGAGATGGCTTCCTATGCGCGAATATAAGTACGAGTTGTTCGAGGTCCACGGGCTTCGCGGGCATGGCTTCGTCGAGCGGATCAGGGGCCTCGCGGAGTTCTTCAGCGCGGTCGCGCAATCGCTCGGCCTGCTGCGTTCGTTTGGCGCGGACCTGGTGGTGAGTGCGGGCGGCTACGCCTCGGCGCCGATGGGAGTGGCGGCGATCTTAAGGCGCGTCCCGCTCGTTCTGATGGAGCAGAACGCCACTGCGGGGCTGACCAACCGGATGCTGTGGCGGTTCGCGGACAAGATTTGCGTGGCCTTCGAGGCCGCTGCCTCGTCTTTTAGCCCGGCTAAAGTAGAAGTGACGGGAAATCCGCTGCGCTTTATCCCCAGTTCGAGTTATCAACAACCTGTTGACAACTTGGCGAGAATTTTGGTGCTCGGAGGATCCAGTGGCGCGCATCGCCTAAACCTTGGGATTCTTGGAGCTTTCACAACCTTCAATAAAGATGTTATAAAGTTGCAGATTGTGCATCAGACGGGGGAGGCGGATGTGGAGTTGGCGAGTGGAGCCTACCAGAGGGCCGCACTGGACGCGCAGGTCGTCCCGTTTATCGACAACATGGCCTACGCGCTCGATCAAGCCGATCTAATAGTTGCGCGGGCGGGCGGCAACACCGTTTCAGAAATAGCCGCGGCGGCCAAGCCGGCGATCTTTGTCCCGTATCCATTTCATCGCGACCGCCAGCAGGAGCTGAACGCGGGGGTGATCGAGCAGCTCGGCGGTGCGGTGATCGTCCGCGACGACGAGCATTTGGCGGATAATCTCAGGGCGACGATCGAGCGGCTTACCGCCGACCGGGCCCGGCTTGCAGAGATGGGCCGCAGGGCGCATCGCGCGGCGCGGCCTGACGCCGCGGCGCGAATTGCGACAATATGCTTCCAGATCGCGGAGAAGGTGCAGGCATGAGCGAGCTGGTCCCCACCGGCTTCCTGACCCGGCAGCGCCGCCTGCATTTCATCGGCGTCGGCGGCGCCGGAATGAGCGGTATTGCCGAGCTCTGCCGCAGGCTCGGCTTCGCCGTGAGCGGATGCGACCTGCGGCGCACTCAGACTACCGAGCGACTCGGCGCGCTCGGGATCGAAATCAGCCACGGACATCATCCCGAACATCTGCGCGGCGAGCTCGACGCGGTGGTGATCTCCTCAGCGGTAAAATTTTCCAACCCCGAGGTGGCACGCGCGCGCGAGCTCAAGATCCCGGTAATCGCGCGCGCCGAGATGCTGGGCGAGCTGCTGAGGATGGCGCGGCTGGGCGTGGCGGTAGCCGGCACTCACGGCAAGACCACGGCCACCTCGCTGATCGCGTTGATCATGGAAGCTGCAGAGTTGGACCCGACGGTCGCGATCGGCGGCAACCTGCGTTCGCACGGCACCAACGTGCGGCTCGGACGCGGCGACTTTATGGTGGCGGAGGCTGACGAGAGCGACGCCTCCTTCCTGCTGTTGCTCCCGACGATTGCGGTGGTGACCAATATCGACCCCGAGCATCTCGATCATTACGGCACGATGGATCGGGTGCGCGAAGCCTATCGCGACTTTGTCAATCGCATTCCGTTCTACGGCCTTGCGGTTCTCGGCATCGACAGCGTGAACGTGCGCGGACTGATGGCGTCGGTCCGAAAACCGATGCTCACTTACGGCCTCGCGCCCGACGCCGATCTGCGCGCCGAGAATATTGCGATCGACGGGCTTGCGACCCGCTTCGACGTGATCCAGGAGGGCCGGAAGCTGGGAACGGTCACCGTTCCGACGCCCGGCGTGCACGTCGCGCTCAATTCGCTGGCGGCGATCGCGGTGGCGATGGCGATCGGCGTGAGCTTCGAGGCTGCTCGCGACGCGCTCGCAAATTTCGGCGGCATCCATCGCCGCTTCGAGATAAAGGGCGAAGCCGCCGGGCGAATCGTGCTCGACGACTACGCGCATCATCCCGTCGAAGTTCGGGCGACGCTGGCCGCCGCGCGCGCCGGCTTCGGACGCCGGCTGGTTGCGGTGTTTCAGCCCCATCGTTACACCCGCCTGCGCGACCTGTTCGACGAATTCATAGCCGCCTTCGACGATGTTGACGTGCTCTACCTGATGGACGTCTACGCGGCGGGCGAGGAGCCGATCCCGGAAGTGTCGTCACGACGGCTCTACGAGGCGCTGCGCGCCCGTGGCCATGTCGAAGTGCATTATCTCGGCGCCGAGAACCCGGCGGCCGAGGTCGCCGCGGGTTCGCGGCCGGGCGACCTGATCGTGACCCTGGGGGCAGGCGACGTTTATCGCGTTGGCGAAGAGATTCTCTCGGTGCTCGGCGACGAGGCCAGGCTTCATGCGCAGTCTTGAGCGCGAACTTTCGGAGCGATTCGGAAGCCGGCTTGCGGTCGACTGCCCGCTGGCCGAGTTCACCTCGTTCCGCATCGGCGGCCCGGCCGACTTGCTGCTCACGGTCGAAACCGAGTACGAGTTGGCGGCTGCGATGGCGGCGGCGCATCGTCACGGCGTTGCAATGTTTTGCCTGGGCGCCGGCACCAATCTGCTGGTCAGCGACCGCGGCGTGCGCGGCCTGGTGGTGCGGCTCGGCGACGGCTTCCGGAAGATCGAGATCGAGGGGCGCAAGATTATCGCCGGCGCGGCCGCCCAGTTCGGCGCGCTGGTGGAAGCGGCTGTCGAGCGCGGGCTTGGCGGTTTGGAGTTCGGCGAGGGGATTCCCGGCACGGTCGGCGGCGGCCTGGTGATGAACGCCGGCGCGTTCGGCCGTGAGGTCGCGCGGGTGGTCACGCTGGTTCACGGCGTGACCGGCGAGGGTATCGCGCGCGCGCTGAGCCCGGACGAAGTCGGATTTGCCTATCGGCGCACGCAATTGCCGCCGCGATTCGTGATCACCCACGTCGATTTCGAGCTCGTGCCCGCCGACCGGGACACACTGCGGGCAAAAGTCAAGGAGTTCAGCGCCAAGCGGGCGGCGCGTCAGCCCTTGGGAGCGCCCAACGCGGGCTCGATCTTCAAAAATCCGCCAGGCAACTTTGCAGGACGGCTGCTGGAAGCGGCCGGACTCAAGGGCGAGCGGCTGGGCGGCGCGGCGTTCTCCGAACGGCACGCCAACTTTATCGTCAATCTCGGCGGTGCGCGCGCCGCCGAAGTGCGAGCCTTGATGGAACTGGCGCGCAACAAGGTCAAGCAAGGCAGCGGAATCTGGCTCGAGCCTGAAGTACGTCTGGTCGGCGACTGGTAGGAAGAGTTTGGGTTGAGGTGGTGGCGGTGGCGGTGAGGAGAAAGGCGCGCAACCCGGTCACGGGATGGAGCTGGCGGCTGGCCGGCGTTGCGCTGTGCGCGTTTTTCGCGCTCGGATTCTTGAGCGGACTCGGCGCTCCGCGCACCTCGTTTACACTCCGCACGCTCAACACCCTGACAAGCTACCGCCAAAAGCTTCTGGGTGCGGCGTCGATGCTGCGCGATTGGCCGTTGCGGCAGACCCGTCGCGCTGGAAACGCAACCTTCCCCGGGGCGGTGGCGATGATCGAGCGGCGCGACGGCTTCTACGCGCTGTTCGCCGGCGGCGAGCTGCGCGGCCCGGTCCCGCCCGGCGCCGAAGACAACCTGCCGACTATCAGCGGCGGTGCAATCGAAACCGCCCGTGCTCAGGATCTGGTCGAGTACGCCTCGGTGCTGGTGCGCGCCGAGGGCCAGCTTTCGGAGATGATCTCCGAGATGCGATGCGGCAGCGACGGCGAGGTATCGCTGTTCCTGGACGGCTCGCACACCGAGATCGCGCTGGATCTCGACAAAGCTCCAGCCGAGATCGAGCGGGCAGCACTGGTGCTGCGTCGATGGCACGGTCACGAAAGCGCGATCGCCGCGCTCGACATGACCACGCCCGCACAGGCGGTGATGCGCATCCGGACGGTCACTGCGTCTGCCAAAGGACGCGTGCACCCGGCCAAGCGGGCGGGCAGAGTCGCGGCGCATCCGGTCGCGGCCCACCTGGCCAGTCCGGCTCGCGTGGCGAGTGCCGATGAGGCTCGACCGCGATGAGGAACATCATCGCCGCCCTGGACGTCGGCACCAGCAAGGTCTGCGCGATGGTCGCGGAGGCTGGCGAGGACGGCGCGCTGGCGCTGCTCGGCTACGGTGTGGCGCCGTGCAGCGGGTTGCGCAAGGGCGTGGTGGTAAATATCGAGGCCACCGTCGAGGCGATTAAAGCGGCCGTCGAGGAGGCCCAAAAGGCATCGGGCACCCGTGTTGGGATGGTGGTGGTGGGAATCGCCGGCGCGCATATCCGCGGTCTCAACAGCCACGGGATCGTGGCGGTGCGCGGCGGCGAGGTCGGCGCACGCGACGTGGAGCGCGTGATCGACGCGGCGCGCGCGGTCGCGATCCCGCCCGATCGCCAGGTGCTGCACGTCCTCCCGCAACAGTTCGCGGTTGACGATCACGAAGGAGTGCGCGACCCGGCCGGGATGGCCGGGGTGCGGCTCGAGGCGCGGATCCATATCGTGACCGCGGCGCAGAGCTACGGTCAGAATCTGACCAAGTGCTGCGAGCGCGCGGGCGTGACCCCGTGCGAGATGGTGCTGCAGCCGCTGGCCTCGGCCGAGGCGGCGCTGTTCCCGGACGAGCGCGAGCTGGGCGTGGCGCTGATCGACATCGGCGGCGGTACCACCGACATCATCGTGCTGCACGGCGGGGCGGTGATGCACACCGCGGTGCTGCCGATCGGCGGCAACCATCTTACCGGCGACGTGGCCGCGGGTCTGCGCACGCCGCTGGCCGACGCCGAGCGGCTCAAGATTAGCTACGGCGTCGCGACCAACCAGGTGGTCGGCATCGACGAGATGGTGCAGGTGCCCGGAGTCGGAGGGCGCGAGCCGAGGGTGATCGCGCGCCGGCTGCTGGGCGAGATTATCGAGCCGCGGATGGAAGAAATTTTCGCGATGGTGCAGCGCGAGCTGATGCGCTCGGGGGTGGCCGACAGCCTGGCCTCGGGCGTCGTGCTGGTGGGAGGCAGCTCGCTGCTGGAGGGCACGCAGGAACTGGCCGAGCGGATTTTCAATCTGCCGGTGCGGCGCGGATTGCCCGTGAACCTCAAGGGCATGCCCGAAGAACTGATGAAGCCGATGTTCACGACCGCGGCGGGGCTCTTGTTGTGCGGGCGAAGCGCGGGCGGGCTTTGCAACGGCGTGGCGCGGCACGGACGCGTCAGCAAGTTGCGCTCGCGCGTCAGCGATTGGGTGAGAGACTTCTTTTGAGCCGGTCGAGCGGAAATAGGCGGAGGCGTGCGCGGCGCAAAGCCTCGCGCGGGTCTGTAGGAGGAAGAGGAATGATCACGCTGGTGGACAATCCCGACCCTGGTGCGCGTATCAAGGTCATCGGCGCGGGCGGCTGCGGCGGCAACGCGGTCACTCACATGATCGAAGCGGGACTCAAGGCCGTCGAGTTCATCGCCGTCAACACCGACAGCCAGGCGTTGAAGGCGAATCCCGCTCCGATCCGCGTGCAGATCGGTCAGGCCCTGACCCGCGGCCGCGGTACCGGCGGCAATCCCGAAATCGGGCGTAAGGCCGCGCTCGAGGACGAAGACCGCCTGCGGGAGCTGCTTGGCGACGCCGAGATGGTCTTCGTCACTGCCGGGATGGGCGGCGGCACGGGGACCGGCGCGGCGCCGGTGATCGCGCGCCAGGCGCGCGAAACCGGCGCGTTAACGGTAGGCGTGGTGACCAAGCCGTTCATGTTCGAAGGTAATCGGCGGATGCGCCAGGCGGAGCAGGGGCTTCGCGACCTGAAAGAGGCGGTGGATACGTTGATCACGATCCCCAATCAGCGCCTGCTTTCTATCGCGAGCCGCACGACCTCGATGCGCGACGCATTCCGCAAGGCCGACGACGTGCTGCTCCAGGCGGTGCGCGGGATCTCGGAACTAGTCACGGTGCACGGCCTGATCAACCTGGACTTCGCCGACGTGCGCACGATCATGTCGGAGCGCGGGATGGCGATGATGGGCGCGGCGAGCGCGTCGGGCGAAAACCGCGCGGTCGAGGCGGCCCAGCGCGCGATCTCGAGCCCGCTGCTCGAGGACGTCTCGATCAAGGGCGCGCGCGGCCTGCTGGTGAACATCACGGGCGGACCGGAAATGTCGCTCTACGAGGTCAACGAGGCGCTGAGCCTGATCCAGGAGGAGGCGGACGCCGAAGCCAACATCATTTTCGGCGCCGTGATCGACGAGCAGATCGGCGACGAGATCCACGTCACCGTGATCGCGACCGGTTTCGGCGACCTCGAGCAGCGCCCGGGCGTGCCGGCGCGGTATTCGCCCTCAGGCGCGCCGATCACGGCTCTGGTCCAGGCCGCGGTGACCCGTCCGGTCGATCCCGCGCAGGCACCGGCTCCCGCAGGGCACACCGTCAGGCCGATCGCAAATCCCAACCGTCCGGTGCGCAAGATGGGAATGGTGGTTGACGAGAGCGCGTTCGATATCCCGACGTTCAAGCGTCGCAGCGAGGAGGCGGGCCACAACTCCGCGGTCGCAGTAAAACTCGAGCCCAACCAGCTCCTCGACGGCGACGACAACCTGGATATCCCAACCTTCCTGCGCAAGCACGCGGACTAGAGACGGCGCGGTCTCCCGAGCTGCGCCGTCAGTGGCGCGGCCGGCCCTGCCCGCGCGGGGGATGGGCGGGCACGGCGGCCCGCCTCACCAAGTTTGTTTTCGCTTTAGGGTTAGGAGTGGGGCGGGCCTCCGTGCCCGCCATCGCGAGAAAATCGACAGTCTCCAAGCGCCCGCGGAAGGCCGCTCGTATGGAAAAAGGGCTACAGGCGGCGCAGCAGGCTCTGCAGCCAGCGCGTGACGCGCCAGCGCGGGCGGAGGTCGGCGAGCCAGTCCCAAGTGTAGAACGGCTCGTTCTCCGGCTTCACCCGAGCGCGCAGGTTGTCGCCGCAGGCCACGCAGAACATCAGCGGCCGGCGGCTACAAGATCGATTGTGCGCCATCACGATCAGCACCTTGTCGCCCACGAAGGCGGCCGAGTGCTCGAGCAGCGCGGCGGTGTGGGGGCCGACCGCCGCGATCATCACGCGGTTGCCGAGAAACAGCCAGCTGCCGGTAGCGTTGGGCGAAGTGGTCCGTGGTTCGGCGATCGGAACGGTGAGCGTGAAGCGCTCGCCGTGTTCACGCGGTGGAGCGAATCTGCGGCCGCAGCACTCGCATCGCGGCGCGCCGACTTCGAACCCCTTGCCGAGCAGCAGGGGCGCGGCGCGGCGCCTCTCGAACAGCCTCGAGACGGCGCCCGAGAGCCGACCGTGCGCGTCCGTGCGCCGATCGAAGCGCCTTGGTGTGGCCACCACGTTCGGCCGCCATCGCGAGCAGCGGAGCTAGGCGGCTTCCTGACGGGTCTGGTCGCGCAGCGGGACTGCCCAGTCCCATAGATAGCGCTTGCGAGCGTCCTCCGACTCGATCCGCCCCACGATGTTGTCGCCGCAGGTCCCGCAAAAGAAGAAGGTGCGCGCGCCGTTGCCTTCGAAGGTCAACACCAGGGTCTTCTCGCCCATCGGGTTCGAGGTGAAATCACGTCCGCAGGTACTGCAACCTGCGCGTTCGAGCACCTCGACGCGATTAACGATCAGGAAATTGCTGACTTGCTGGCCGTTCTGCTCCATCGCTGTATTCTCCATTGAAATTCGCCAAAACATCCGTGACCGGCACCGGTCGGCGAAAACGATGCCGACTCAGTTTTCCCGCAAATCGGCCGGTCTTGCAAGTTCAACCAACTCTTGAGGCCCGCGCGGGATCCGCGCCGCGCCCGTCATGACCCGACACCATGTAGCATCCGGCGCCTGCCGCGTCAGATCGCGCACGCGGGCGATGATGGCCGCACGGCCGAATTCCGGCCCGCACCATACCAAAGTTGGTCGCCGATCAACAACAAGTCGCATCGGCATGCCAGAATGGCGCAAATCGGGGCAGGAATGGGTGCGGTGCCGCGCCAGCGGTGCGATGGGCGAGAACGGCCGGTTGCGGATTGAAGAGCGGGCGACGGTGCGGCGGGCCGGCCGGACGTGCTCCCGGCCCCCGCCGCATCAAAGGGTTCATCGTGCCTGGCGGCTGCTGCTGCTGCGGGTCTCGGCCAGCCCGAAGCGGCTGATCATCCTGTATACCGTATAGCGCGAGACACCGAGCAGGCGCGCGGCCCGGATGCAATTGCCCTCGGACTTGTCCAGCGCGCGCACCAGCGTCACTCGCGCCGCCTGCTTGATCGCGTAGTCGAGCGAAAGGGGCGCGGCCTCGGCACGGGCGGCAGCCAGCCACGGAGCGTCGTCGTCGGCGGATTCGCCCCCTTCCAGGCAGGTCTCGGCCTCGATCAACTCCGCGGTCTCCATCGCAGGCGTGCCCATCATGTGAGCCGGCAGGTTGCCGATATCGATACGGTCGCCGTCGGTCAGCAGCATCGCGCCCTCGATCGTGTGCGACAGCTCGCGGACGTTGCCGGGCCATTCGTGGCGCAAAAGCGCATTGAGCGCGCGACGCGACAAGTAGGCGACGTTCTTGCCGAGCGTGCGGTTGTAGCGCGCGATAAAGTGCGCAGCCAGCGCCTGGAGGTCGCGGCGGCGTTGGCGCAGCGGAGCGATGGTGATCAGGCTGGTGTTGAGCCGGTAATAGAGATCGTCGCGGAAGCGTCCCGCCTTGACCATCGCGCGCAGGTCGCGATTGGTGGCCGCGATCAGGCGGACATCGACCCGGTAGCTCTGGGCCGAGCCGACCGGCTGTATTTCAAGCGACTCGACTACGCGCAGCAATTTGGACTGCAGGCGCAGCGGCAGTTCACCGATTTCGTCCAGAAAGAGGCTGCCCCCATTGGCCGACCGGAAGTAACCCAGCGAGGTCTCGCGTGCGTCGGTGAAAGCTCCGCGCACGTGGCCGAAAAGCTGGGACTCGGCCAGCGTGTCGACCAGGTTGGAGCAGTTGAAGATGACGAACGGCCCCTTGGGCGCCGGACCCAGCATATGGAGCGCGTGAGCCACCAGCTCCTTGCCGGTGCCGGATTCACCCTCGATCAGGACGGTGGACTTGTGCGGGCCGATGCGCGCGATGGTCTTGAAAAGCTCGGCCATGTGCTCGGACCGGCCGAGCATCGCGCCGAGCCGTTCGGTGCCTGCTTCGAGGACGGCCAGGTCGAGCCATTCGCCGGCCGCCGCCTCTTCCGCTTCCGCCCGATTGGTCCGCCGATTGCAAAGCGCTTGTTCTGAGTCCATCTGCTCCCCCGGCCTCCTCTGTTGGTCTACTTTAAGTCGCCAAAGCTGAGCTACAAGTTGTACTGACTTTTATGCTCGAAAGGCGCGGCAGTGTCAAGTAGGCACGTCGATGAGCATCGCGAGCAGCCATAGCCGAGCCTACTTATTGTAGGCCCAGGCCTGGAAACTGCACGTAAAGTCAACGAGTTGGGCGCCGGCCGGCGTGCCCGGGCGCGCGCCGGCGGCGACCGCAACGGGAGCGGACCGGCGCGGCCGGTTGCGTGAACGCTACAGCGTTTGTGCATCCGGCGCACATCGCGGGCGCGGAGTTGCGCGGCCTGCAACGCTGCGTCGGTGAAACGGTTGCGCGCGGTGCAACGCGGCGCTGTCGCGGAAGTATCGGAATAGCCGGTGGCGGCGCAGCAAATGCCGGCAAGAGCACGCGGCTACGCCTTGCCTATCGGAGCGAATCACGTAAGCTTTGGCTCAGTGAGCCGTTAGCTCAGGCCGGTAGAGCATCTGACTTTTAATCAGAGGGTCCCGGGTTCAAGTCCCGGACGGCTCACCAGGTTCTCCCTCGCGCAGACAAGCGCTTAACGTAAAGGCGATGTTAGCCAGAGGAGTGATTCCATGCGGTGTCTGTTGAAAGCGACAATGCGAGTCGAAGCTGGGAACGCTGCCGCCAGGGACGGCAAGCTGGGCAGGACCATCCAGTCGATCGTCGCCGACCTCAAGCCGGAAGCGGCCTACTTTATTGCCGAGAAGGGCAAACGGACCGCCCTGATTTTCTTCGACTTGCCGGATTCCTCGCACATCCCTGCAGTCGCCGAGCCTTGGTTCTTGGCCTTCGATGCCGAGGTCGAGATCATACCCGCGATGAACGCCGAGGATCTGGCCAAGGCCGCGCCAGATATCGAGAAGGCCGTCAAGAAGTACCGCTGATTTTCGCTCCAGTCCTCACGCCAGCGCCAGGACAAGTGGCCAAAGGGTTCGCTCTTCCCGATTCAGGCAAGCCCCGCAACACCTGTCCGATGGAAGCGATTGCGGCATGGAAGATCCCCGCGCCCTTTCAGGGCGCACGATCTGAAACGGCTCCCGAAACCCAGGGCGTTGCCCTGGGCTGAACTGCATCGGCGCTTTCAGCGCCGACCGCTTTTCGGCACCGCCCCAGCAAAATTCCATCCCAACTGTCTGTGAGACTGCTGCTAGGGTTCGTCGCCGAACCCCAGCTCTTCGTTCTGCACTTTCAGGCGATCCTCGAGCGACATGAAGCCGGTCACCGAATACACCGTCGCCTGAACCATCATTCGATCCGCCCAAGTCGGCACCGAGCCCCATAACTCGACCGTGTCGCGGTCGAAGCGGAAGTGCACGCCACGGTAGCCCTGGGCGTCGAGTGAGCGCCGAAGGGCGATCGCGCGCGGCGATCGATGCACCGGCTCTTTGCCCTCCGGCGCCGCTTCGGGAGGTTCCGGGTAGCTCGGCGCGAGCGAGCCCGCATCCGGCGCTCCGTAACGCGGTCCCAGGTCGCTACTGTCGGGATGGAAGTAGGGGATGAGGGCCAGGACGATAAGATACAAGGCCACGAATATGGCTGCCAGGGTAAAGGCGTAAAAGAGCGCGCCGCGCCTGTGCGCGGTTCTCTGATGGGCTCCGTAGGATTTGCCGCCAGGTTGGTGCAGCGGAGCGTCCTGCTCCGACAGGGTCCAGGTATCGGCGTCGTGGTTGCTCACCACCTCGGCCGGACCCAACACGCGGCGCAGGTCGCCTCCGCAGAACGAGCAGAAGAGCGAATCGACCGGAATATGCCGCCGGCATGAGGGGCACGGGGTCTCGGTCGCATCGGTCAGCACCGTGGGCGCCGAGGGCGAAGAGGCGGCCGCGGGCGCCGGGCCGGGAAACGGCAGACTGGATTGAGATTTGCTGCGCGAGGCCGGCGCGTTGAGAGTCGAATTCGCAAAAGCGCCGGTGCCCGAACGGATGTCCAGCAGGCGGCGCCTGAACTCGAGCGCGTCCCGGATCCTGCGGTCCACGTCATAAGCCAGCGCCTCGCTGACCAGCTCGGCCAGCGCCGGGTTGGTGTCCGGGGCTATCTTGCGCAGCGGCGGGAAGCTGAACGGCGGCTCTGAAGTGGGATCGCGCCCCGACAGCGCGTGATGCATCGTCGCGCCGAGCGCGTAGAGGTCGGAGCGCGTCTCGATCTTGCCGCGATACTGCTCGGGAGGCGCGTAGCCCTGCGTGCCGATCATGGTGGCGTTGGTGAGCGGCTGAAAGTGGCGTGCGATGCCGAAGTCGATCAACTTGACCTGCCCGCCCGGCAGCACCATCACGTTCGACGGCTTCAGGTCGCGATAAACCACCGGCGGGTTCAGGCCGTGCAGGTAGATGAGCGTGTCGAGAATCTGCAGCGCGATATCGACCGCCCGCGACGAATCGAGCTTGCCGCCCGCGGCCTTCAACATCTCGTCGAGGGTGACGCCCTCGATGTACTCCATCACCAGGTAGTGATGGTTCTGCTCGCTGAAGCGATCGAAGATGTGCGGGATGTGTTCGTTGTTGAGCTGCGCGAGCATGTCGGCCTCGCGCTGGAATGCGCTGACCGCCTGGCGCTGCATGTCGGGACTGGTGAAGTTGTCCACCATCTCGGCCAGCGCGCATCGGCGCGCCGCCAGCCGCAGGTCTTCGGCCAGGTAAACGAGCTTCATCCCGCCGCCGCCGAGCGGCTTGATGACCTTGTAGCGGCCTCCGACGGTGGTGTTCGGGTTCAGCATCGACGCTAGGAGCCCGACCCGGCAACCCGCGGCCCCGATCTGCCGACCGCGCGCGCCGGGCGCGCCTCGGCCACTCCGGCCAGCGCCGCGCTTGCCGCGCAGATCAGGTGCAGCAGAAGTCCGAGCGGGTACGAGCTATACGCTAGGACCACCCCAATAAACCACGCCAGCGCTCTCCATGGGTAACCCCGGTAAAGGTGACCCAGCCCCGGGATGATGCTGAGCGCGGCGGCCACCATCAGCCGCCCTCCCGAGTCGCGCAGAAGATGCGCCGCCAGCGGTGCGCCGCACTCCTTGCAGAAGGCCGCGTCAGCCACTACGACCGCCTGTCCGCAGCGGGAGCAATAACGCGGCCTTTCGGGTCCGGTTTCAGGCACGGAAAATGAACTGCGTGTCGCCCAGGCGCACAGCGTCGCCATCGGCGAGCGGGGCTTCGGTCACGCGCCGGTCGCTCACGAAGGTGCCGTTGCGGCTACTCGCGTCGACGATTTCAAAGCCGCCGTCGCGGCCCAGGATGTTTGCGTGATGGCGCGAGACCGAGCCGTGGTTTATTACAATGTCGTTGTCGAGCGAGCGTCCAATCCTGGTGGTCGCGCCGCGACCGAGCGGGAAGATGCGGCCCTCGCCGTCGACCAGGCACGGGCCCGTCGCGCCGGCGGCGGTGGCCGCCGATGGCGCCGGGCTGGGATAGGGACGGGCCACAATCGGCGCGCCGGCAGCGCCGGTGACGCGGCGCAGATGGAAGCCCAGCTCGTACTTGCCGATCCTGATCCGGTCGCCGTGGCGGAGCGCGGCGCTCTCGATTCGCGCGCCGTTGACGAAGACGCCCTGCTGCGGGCTCAGACTCTTGAGCGTGTAGCTCTCGCCGGTCCGGATAATCTCGGCGTGACGCGGCATTACCTCGGGGTCTCCGAACAGCCCCACGGCATTTTCCTCGGCGCGCCCTAACGTCGTGACCGCATGCTCCACTCGGAATTGACGTCCGCGCAAGCGTCCGGCTTCAACCGTGAGCCAGGCCGCTTTGGTCAACTCCTGGACAAGTCCGATAAACAGTCCGATCGAAAGCCCGGTGATGCTGAAACCGACCAGCCGCGACGCGAATCCGCTGGAGCTTAGACCAAGGCCGATCGGGTCGAACATGAGACCGGCCAAAAAGCCGCCGGCCACTCCGCCCGCGGCACCCTTGACCACGTTGCGAGCCGAGAAGCTCGACAATCCCACTCCCGCGCCGAGCATCACGCCGAGTAGGGCCCATCCGATCGTCCGCGCGAGCATCAGGGCGGCGAGCGAGCCGGACCGATTGACGCTCCATCCGCCGCCCGCAAGGAAGTAGCTGAAAGCCGCGTTTGCGTAGTAGATCGCGGGCAGCGCGAGCACTGCGCAGATCACGAAGCCGCGCGTAAAGCGGCGCTTGGTCTGCGGCGTGACCGCCAGCGTTTGGATCTCGGCGGCGTTGACCAGACCGCCGACCAGTCCGCAGAAAATCGCCATCGAGACGTAATTGGCGATGGTGCCTTGAAGGGTCGGCGCTTCGGTCAGGCTATGCCCGTAGCTGGCCATCTCGACCGGCGCCCAGCCGATCGCACCGCCGGCCAGGCCCGCGGCGGCCCTGAAAAACAGTTCGCGCCGGCTGATGCTGCTCTCCATTCTTTTCACTTTTCACATTTTACATTTTAGATTTTACTGGGTTGAGCTTGCCGCCGGCCGGGCACGGCTCATTACGAGCGTTGGTCCCTCAGCTTGGGCCGCTCACAAGAACATAATAGCCGGGTGTAACTGGCCGGAAAAACACGCCCTTTGGGCCGTTGCAGGGCGTGAAGATCCTCTCGACCGGTACGCTTAGGGGCGGCGGCCGGCGCGATTCTTGGCCAGCCGGCGCGCGGCCTCTCCCAGAGCGCCCGCGCGATGCCATCGCCCGAACTCCTCGAGGGTCAACCCCCGCGCGGCTTCGAGCCCGACCGAGAGCCCCGCGATTACGTAGATCTCCGCCAGCACGCTGATGCGCGGCGCGAGCCCCAGCACGCCGCCCTCCTGCCCGATCGGGCACGGGATCGCCAGGTCGGCGAGCCGGGCCAGCTCAGAGTGCGGATCGCCGGTGACCGCAATCAGCCCGGCGCCATGCTCCTTGATCGCCGTGGCGGTCGCGCAGATCTCCTCAGTGCCGCCGCTGTTCGAGATCGCGATCACGAGGTCGTCGGGATGGACCTGGCCGAGACTGCCGTGCAGCGTCTCGGTGGCATGAAGAAACGTGGCGGGAGTGCCGATCGAGCTGAGCAGGCTCGCCGCGTAGCGCGCCACATGCTCGGGCTTGCCGACGCCGGTAAAGTGCACGCGCCCGCCGCGGGAGCCGGCCGCCCTGATGATCTCGACGGCGCGCCCGATCGCTTTCGAGTCGAGCGTATTCCTGAGCGTGGCCATCTCCTCGAGGCAAAGACTGAAGAAGCGATCGATCTCGGCGGGGTAATCGGGACTCTGCGGGCGCCCACCGGCACGCTCACGGCCGCGGTGCAGAGCGACCGACGGCAGCGGTTCGCCGTAGAGCCGCTCGATCTGCTCGCGCACCTCGAAGCCGGGCGGGAAGGCGCCGAGCCGGCCCGCGCATACCGCACCCGCGGCATTGGCCAGCCGGCCGATCGCGGCCCACGGCAGATTCCATCGAAGCCCCGCCAGCATCGCGCCCAGGAAGGCGTCACCTGCACCGGTGGTGTCCAGCGCCCTTACCCGAAATGCCGGCACGCGGACCCTGACGCCGCGCGATGCCGTGCCGGCGCGTTCTCCGCGTGAGGCCGCTTGTGCGCGGTGCAAGGGTGAAGAGTCTCCGGCGGCCGCGATCGCGCATCCGCGCGCTCCGTCGGTAATCACCACCGCGCGGTTCCCGTAGCGCGCGCGAATCGTCTCGGCCATCCGGAGCGCATTGCGGCCCGCGCCGGAAGCACTGTCGCCGCGTGCCATCTCGCGCGCCGCGGCCTTGGCGGGCTTGAGGATCGTCGCGAGTTTGAGCGCGCGCTCCAGCTCGGCTCGCGTGCCGAGCATTGCGCACGCGTCCGAGGGCGGAATGTCTACGTCGAGCACGGTCGGAATCGAATGCGCGCGAGCATAGAGGAGGATCGCGACCACGGTCGCAAGCGGTAGTTGCGAGATCTCGGTCGTAACGATCTGCGCGCGCCGGATGAAGGCACCGTGGCGGCGGCGAATCTCCTTTGGCTCCAGCTCGGCGGTGGCGCCGCGCGCCATGTAGATCGCGCGGCGGCCCGATGAGTCCACGAATACCGTGGCAAACGAGCTCGAACTTCCGTCGAGCGTCAGATGCCGGTCGATCCCCAGCCGATCCATCCCCGCGCGCAGGAACGCGCCGTGCCGATCGTTGCCCATCTTGCCGAAAATGCCGGTTTCCAGCCCCAGCACGCGCGCCCATCCGAGATGGTTCAGCGTCAGGCCGCCGACTGCGGCAAGCTCGATTTCACCGCCCGGACGATGGGGATCGAGCAGGATCTTCTCGTCGGCGTGGATGATTCTCGGCGTGCGGTAGAAGAGGTCTACGACCATGCTGCCGCATCCGACTACGTCGAGCGTCGCGTCAGCCATGTTGTTGCGCGCGGCCTTGTCCAAGACCGCAATCGTATTGGCTGAGCCAGGCCGGCTCCAGCGTGTCCGCCGCAATCCGGCGCAACTCGGCGAAGCGGCGGCTGAATTCGCGGCGCTCCTCCGCGTCCATCACCGGCGTTCCCGGCGCCACCGCGTCGCTGCCGCACACGCCCATTTCGACCAGTGCCGCCTTGAGGCATGCGATCGTGGGCCGAAAGCTCCGCCCGCCGCGCTCGAAGACGCAGGCCGCCCTGAAGGCGTCGAGCACGCGCGCGTAACGCGCCATCAGGCGCGAGTCCCCCGTACGGCACACTTGCCATCCGCGCTGCCATTCGCGCGGCATCGCGTTGGCCGGCCCCGCCACCACGCCGTAGGGCAACACGCGCTGGGTCCAGTAGCGGTTCCAGTAACGTCGAATCGCTCCCACGACTCCCTCGGGCGGACGGAACAACTCGAAGATGAGGTAGGGATTGCCCGCGTAGATCGCGAACTCGCCGCTCAGTTTGAAGTTGGACGCGGCCCGCGTGTAGTTACCGAGTACGGCCTTGCCCGCGGTCACCTTGACACCGCGCACGTACTTGAGCCGGCTCATCTGCTTCACGTCGCGGGTGCGCATGTGCGGCGCCTTGCCCGGCGCGGCGATTTCGGCGTTGTCGTAAAGAAAGACCGGTATCGCGCGCCCGCGCTTGTCGAAAACCGCGCCGATCTCGCGGCTCAGGAATGCGACCGGGTCATCCACGTCGGCTATCGAGAGCGGCGCGACCACGGCTGCGTCGGCTGCGATCTCGATCGCGTGGGCGAGGTTGTCGAGCGTCTCGCGGCGCGCGTGCGCCGTGATACCCACCCAGGCTTCGACCTTGCGCCCTGCGCGCGACGCACGCCGGCATTCCTCCACTGCGATTCGCGAGACCAGTTGGCCGCGGGCATTGTCCAGTCGGTCCCATTCGCCGGTCGTGCCGGCGGCGAAGATGATATCCGCGCCGGCACCGCCCTGAATCGCGAAGCGGACCAGCGCACGCTGGTCGTCCTCGCACAGCCGCCCGTCGCGGTCCAGCGCCGTGACCACCGGAATCGAGAGCCCCGGCCGCGGTACGTAGCTTTCGAGCCCCTGCACTGACGCGATCCTAGCAGAGCCCGGCAGCGGACCTAACCCCGAGCCAAAGCCCGGGCACGGCAGGGAAAAAGGGGGCCGTTTGCGCGCGCGTCACAACAGGGCGAGGCCGAGATTGGTCTCGAAGTTCCAGTGAACCCCGTCGGGGTTGTTGAAGCTCTTGAGCTGTGCCTCGATCTTGAGCCGATAGGTTCCATCCGCGCCCACAATTTCCGGCGGCGGATTGCTGCCCCATAGCCCCTGCTTGCACGCGTCGATCATCAACTTGTCCACCGCGCCCGACCCCGAATGCTCTTCCAGCACCAGTTCCTGCGGTCTGCCTTCCTTGCTCATAACCGCCGTAATCACCACCGGCTTGAGATTGCCGAGCTTGTGCTGGGAGATGTGGCCGTGCTCGAGTTCTTGGGTCGCGGTAAATAGCCGGCGCAGCAGGGTCTCCGCGAATTGCGGGAACTGCGCCGCCTTGACGTTGAGCAGCCTGATTTCCCCGGGCTCCGCGGCGGTACCGACGAGCTTCGTCGTCCCCGGATTCTGCACGAACAGGCGGCGCAGGTCCTCGTAATTTTCGGACGCCGACAGCGAGGGCGCGACCGTCGTGGACGCGGGAGGACCGGCGGCCGCAAGCGGCGCCGGCGTCTCGCCGGCGGGCGCGATCTGGGAGAGGTCGGTAATCACGCGCGGAGTGGGCTCGCTTGCCGGCACCGCCACCGGCGTCTCGTTTTTCGCTCCCGTCCCGCACGCCGACAGCAGCGCGAGGCAGAGGAAAAAAGAACCGGCACACAGGCCGGCGCTACTCGACAGGAAAGCACCGACGCCCTGCACGGATTCAGGGCAAGCTCGGCCGGTGCCGGTCCGCCTGCGAGTGACCTTCATTGCGACGCGTCCGCCCTATGGTCGAGCGCGAGGATCGCGGGCTTCGCCCTGGCATAGTCTGCCGCGAAGGCGTCGAACAACTCCTCGCCCAGTTGGCGCTCCTCGGCCCGTACCTGCTCGTTGTGCGCCTCGGCCATCGCGTCGCCGACGCGCGCCAGGACTCCCAGCGCGGGCGAGTAGCGGCACTCTGCGCTGACCGATCCGAAGAACCGCACGGTTGCCTCCTGCGCTCGCCGCGACGAAAGCGTCGCCTGGAGCCCGTCGCCGCTATTGCCGCTTGCCAGCACGCGCATGAACTCCCCCGCGAGCATCAAAATCACCTGATGCACGACCGGCGGCGCGATCACATTGGGCACCGCGTCCATCCGGGTCCGGAACGATACTCGCTCGCCGTCGCGATTGTAGTCGGTGGTGAAACTCAGTTTGTCGAGTCCGAAATCCATCTCCAGCCTGGTCACACGCACCGCAGCAATTGAGTGATAGCTGCCTCGCGCGATCTTCTCAAATTCCACGGGCTCGCCCGCCGGCGCAAGGTGCGAATCGAACGGCGTCAGCTTGCCGCCCCGCAGCATGAAGATGGCCCTGATGCGGCCGTGGTCGAAGGCCGCGTACAGCCATCGATGGCCGTGGCTGTCGTCAACGATATTTTCGGCAAAGACCTGCGACGCCAGCCGATGGTAGAAAGCATGGAGATGAGGGAACGGCCTGAGCGAGTCCTCACGCACGCGGCCGTCGAAGTTGTACAGCACGTAGGGGCTCTTCGAATCGCTGAACTCGTCCAGCACGTTGTCGATCTCCAGGTAATCGTCGAGTTTTGCCGCCAGCGCCGGCAGGTCGCGCCTGAAACGTGCGATCATCGCGCGGTCGTGATCGTTGAAAACCCCGGGCTTCGAGTCCCAAGGCGGCTTGAGCGTGCCGTAAACCTCGCGCTCGATCGCCGCCGCGGCGTCGATCAACGCGCCGAGCCCGTAGGTGTCCACGCTCAGTTCGCCGCCGAGTTGCGCGATCACGCTCGAAAGCTTACCGTCCGCGGCGCCCTCGGCGGGCTTGAGCGCGAACATCCCGGAAAAGTCGCCGACCCGCTCGGGGCTGTGAAAGCTCGCGGCGAGCGAGTAGAAATAATTCGCGCCGCCGGGCGTGCCCGCGACCGAAATCTGATGGACCCCCGGCGACGGCTCGGTCCATGCGATGTCGTGGCGCGAGTAGAGCGCCGCAGCCCTGATCAGGGTGGACTGGCGCGGCGGCAGTTTGTCGACCACCTGCTGGAGCGCAGGGTCAAGCTTGGGATGGAACGAGATCTTGCGCTGGAAGACCAATTGCTTGTCGAGCAACGCGACTGCTCTCGCGGTTCGATTCGGCCCGGCCGGCGCCAGCTCGACGACCGGCGTGAACAGATCGGCGTCGGGTGGAGCGAAGCCGGTTTTGGCGCGTTCGCTGTTCGCCCGCGATGCCTGCGGGGTCGCGACGGCCTTCGGGGCCGCCTCGCGCCGGGCTGCGCCGGGCAGGGACGAGGCCGCCGCAAGGTAAAGAATCGCCAGAGTTGCCGCGATTTGCCTGGTCAGCCCCGGCCGGTAGCGAATTGTGCCATCTTGCGGGCGATGGTATTCTTTTTGTATCACTTCAATGGAAGCGGTCGGATTCATCATGAAGAGCGGAATTCATCCTCAGTATCGCCGCTGCGTGGTAACCTGCGCGTGCGGCAACACGTTCGAGACCCGCTCGACGCTGCCGGAACTCCGTGTCGAGGTCTGCTCGCAGTGTCATCCCTTTTATACCGGCCAGCAACGGCTGGTGGATACGGCTGGCCGGGTCGAGCGCTTCAAGCGCAAATACGGCATGAAGTAGCATTCAAGCTCCCGCACCGCCCGGCAATGCTTTACGGCTCCGGGCGGTCGGGGCAGCGGTCCTGCAACGCGCCCGCCGGTTTTTTCGAAGCGCGCGTGAAGGTGGTAGTGTAACGTTCGCCTCGGGCCTGCCCCGAGGTCCCGAAAGGGCCTTTTTGGTCCGAAGCTAAAGCGATGCTCGAAAAGCTCAAAGGAATCGAGGAGCGCTTCGTCGAGCTCGAGCGTAAGCTCAACGATCCGACCCTGGCCGCCAACAGCCGCGAGTACGCGCAGGTCGCAAGGGAGCGCTCGCAGCTCGAGGAAGTGGTCGGAGGTATCCGCGAGTATCGCCGCGTGCTCGACGAAATCGCCGAACACAAGTCGCTGCTGGAAGACAGCGACCCCGAGATGCGCGAGCTCGCCAAGGCCGGGCTTTCAGCGCTCCAGAAGCAGCAGGCCTCGCTCGAGGAGCGGCTGCGCCGGCTCCTCGCGCCGCGCGATCCCAACGACGAAAGGAACGTCATCTTCGAGATCCGCGCCGGAACCGGCGGCGAAGAGGCCTCGCTGTTTGCCGGCGAACTGTTCAGGATGTACTCGCGCTACGCCGAGCATCACGGATGGAAGGTCGAGGCGCTGAGCCTCAGCAGCACCGGCCTCGGCGGCATCAAGGAAGTGATCGCCTCGATCAGCGGGCGCGGCGCTTACAGCCGTCTCAAGTACGAGGGCGGCGTGCATCGAGTGCAGCGGGTCCCGGCCACCGAAGCTTCCGGGCGCATCCACACCTCGGCGGTCACCGTCGCGGTGCTGCCCGAGGCCGACGAGGTCGAGGTCAATATCAACGAGGAGAAGGACCTACGCATCGACGTGATGCGCGCCTCGGGTCCGGGCGGCCAAAGCGTCAACACCACCGACTCGGCGGTCCGAATCACGCACCTGCCGACCGGGATGGTGATCGTATGCCGCGACGAGAAGTCGCAGCACAAGAACAAGGCCAGGGCGCTCAAGATTCTGCGCGCGCGGCTGCTCGAACAGGCGCGCGCCGAGCAGGATGCCCGAATCGCGCAGACCCGCCGCTCGATGGTGGGCACGGGCGATCGCTCCGAGCGCATCCGCACCTACAATTTTCCCCAGTCCCGCGTCACCGACCATCGCATCAACCTGACGCTCTACCAGCTGCCCCATATCCTCGACGGCGATCTCGAGCCGATCATCGACGCGCTCGCCACCAAGGAGCAAGCCGAGGCCCTGAGCGCGGTCGGTGCATAACTCCGGCAGCAGCGCGCCCTCGTTCGATGCCAAGGGAGCGCCGCGCTCCGCGTTCCGCTCGCCCGTGGTTTTGCGGGAGGAGGCGGCGCGATAGTTGCGCCGTTCGTTCGCAGCCATCGTGACGCGCGGGTGAGGGTTCTGCTACCACTACAATTCGGAGCCGGCGTGAAGCCGCACTTGGAACAATCCGCGGACCTTGCCGCGCTTATCGACGCGGCCGTGCAGGCCCTGGTTGCGGCGGAAATCAGCACTGCGCGCCTCGACGCGGAAGTTCTGATGGCCGAGGCGGCCGGCGTCAGCCGCGCGGCGGTCGTGTCGGGATCGCTTGTACCCGACGCGGCGATCGTCACCCGCTGGGCGGACTTCATCGCCCGGCGATGCGCGCGCGAGCCGCTGGCCTACATCGTCGGCCACAAAGAGTTCTTCTCGCTCGATTTCCAGGTCACGCCGGCGGTGCTGATCCCGCGCCCGGAGACCGAGACCCTGGTAGCCGCGTCGCTGGCGGCGATCGCGGACCGCGCCGCAAGTCTGGTGGCCGATCTGGGCACCGGCTCGGGGGCTATCGCGGTCGCGATTTCCGCGAACGCGCCGGGCGCGCGGGTGGTGGCCACGGACATATCTCAAGCGGTACTTGAAGTTGCACGCTGCAACGCCCGTCGCCATCGATGCGCCGACCGCGTCGAGTTCCGCCTCGGCGATTGCTTCGAGGCGCTCCGCGATGACAACCTAGAAGGCCGTTTCGACCTCGTGGTATCCAATCCGCCCTACGTTGCGGACCGCGAGATCGCGGCGCTGGCGCCCGAGGTTGCAGAGTTCGAACCGCGGGCCGCGCTGGCGGGCGGTGCCGACGGGCTCGATTTCTACCGGCGCATCGTTCCGCGCGTGCCGGCGTTTCTGAAGCCGCAGGGCGAGTTGATGGTCGAGGTCGGAGCGGGACAGGCGGCGCGCGTGATCGAGATATGCCGCGCGGCGGGATTGGTCGAGGCCGCCGCGATCGGCGATCTGACGGGAATCGAGCGCGTGGTCCGCGCGCGCCGGTAGCGCCGTTGGCAAGGGTGGGGGGCAAGAAAGCGCCGGAGCAGTCATCACTATGGACAGGATGATCATTCATGGCGGCACGCCGCTTAAGGGCGAAGTCGCGGTGAGCGGAAGCAAGAACGCTTCGCTGCCCATCCTGATGGCCGCGATCCTCACCGATGAGCCGGTGGTCGTGCATAACGTGCCATGCCTGCGCGACGTGCGCACCGCGCTTAAGCTGCTCGAAGGCCTGGGCGTCGCCAGTCGCTGGCTCGACGAGCATTCGGTCGAGCTGCACGCCGCCGCGATCGCCTGTCACGAGGCGCCGTACGAGCTGGTCAAGACGATGCGCGCGTCGTTCCTGGTGCTGGGGCCGCTGCTGGCGCGCACGCGGCGCGCCCGCGTCTCGACGCCGGGTGGATGTGCGATCGGTGCGCGCCCGGTGAACCTGCATATCGGCGGTATCCGTTCGCTGGGCGCTCGGATCCAGCTTCGCGCCGGCTACGTCGAGGCGCGCGCCGACAATCTCACCGGCGCGCGCGTATGGCTCGATACGCCGTCAGTCGGCGCCACCGAGAACATCATGATGACCGCGACGCGCGCGCGCGGCCGCACCGTGATCGAGAACGCCGCGCGCGAGCCCGAAGTGCAGGACCTGGCCCGGATGCTGATCGCGATGGGTGCGCAGATCGCGGGGGCCGGCTCCCACGTGATCGAGATCGAGGGGGTCGAGCGCCTGCACGGCGCCGAGCATCGGGTGATTCCCGATCGGATCGAGGCGGGCTCGCTGATGGTGGCGGCGGCGATTACGGGCGGCGAGGTGATCGTGCGCGGTGCCCCTGTCGAGCATCTCGAGGCCGTGATCGCAAAGCTGAGCGAAGCAGGCGTGGTGGTCAGCGCGGTTGAGGGCGGTCTGCGGGTCACGCGCAACGGCGCGCTCAGGCCGGTCGAGTTCCGCACCCTTCCGTATCCGGGTTTCCCCACCGATCTGCAGGCGCAGATGATGGCGCTGCTGACGCAAGCCGAGGGCACCTCGGTGATTGCCGAAACCATCTTCGAAAACCGCTTCATGCACGCGCTGGAGTTGCTCAGGATGGGCGCCGATATCGTGATGAAAGGCCCCACCGCGATCGTGCGCGGGCCGGCCCGCCTGAGCGGCGCGCCGGTGATGGCGACCGACCTGAGGGCGAGCGTGAGCCTCGTGCTGGCCGGACTGGTCGCCGAGAACATCACCGAGGTGAGCCGCGTGTATCATCTCGACCGCGGCTACGAGGCGCTCGACCGCAAGCTCAACGCACTCGGCGCGCGAATCGAGCGGGCCGGAGAGTGATGAGAAGGCTGCGAAAGGGAAGGTGGTAGCAGAACCCTCACCCGCGCGTCACGGCCCTTGCCAGGCAGAGAGCAAGAGCCGCGCCGCTTGCCCTCTCCCGCAGTCACCCTCATCCCGTCCTTCTCCCGCAACAGAGCGGGAGAAGGCCCCAAGGGAAGGCGGCCACTTTCATTCCCGGAGGAGCGGGCGAGGGGAAAGATCGGAATGAAGCCGCGGCTCCTGCGGTCCGGTACGCCCGAATTCGAGAGCTTTCTCGCCCGGCTGCGCGAGCGCCGCGGCGGCGATGGCGCCGGCATCGAGGCCGCGGTATCGAGGATTATTCGCCAGGTCAGGCGGCGCGGCGATCGCGCGCTGTTCGATCTCACCGCGCGCTTCGACGGCGTCAGGCTGAGCCCCGGCCGCCTGCGGGTGAAGCCCGCCGAGTTGCGCGCCGCGCTCGAGTCGCTCGAGCCCCGCCAGCGCCGCGCGCTCGAACTCGCGGCGCGCCGCATCGCGGATTTCCATCGCCGCACCCTGGAGAGATCGTTCAGCTATCGCGACGCGCTCGGCATGCGCCTGGGACAGATGGTCACGCCGCTCAACCGCGTCGGAATCTACGTTCCGGGCGGGCAGGCCGCCTATCCCTCGTCGGTACTTATGAACGCGGTTCCCGCGCGAGTCGCCGGTGCGCGCGAAATCGCGATGGTGTCGCCGCCCGCGCGCGGCTCCGCGCAAAGCGCGGTGCTGGCCGCCGCCGCGATCGCCGGCGTGGACGAGGTCTACCGGGTCGGCGGCGCGCAGGCGATCGCGGCGCTCGCCTACGGTACCGGGACCATCCGCCCGGTCGATAAGATCGTCGGGCCGGGCAACGCCTGGGTGCAGGCCGCCAAGCGGATGGTTTACGGGGTCGTCGATATCGACACGATCGCGGGCCCGAGCGAGGTGCTGGTGATCGCCGACCGTAGCGCCGATCCGCGATGGGTCGCCGCCGACCTGATCGCGCAGGCCGAGCACGGCTCGGGCGATGAGTCGGCAATCCTGCTCACACCGTCAGCACAACTCGCTGGACGCGTCGCCGTCGAGCTTGCCCGGGCGCTTAAGGACCTGCCGCGCGCGGCGGCGGTCAAGCGGGCGCTCGCCCGCCGCGGCGCGATAGTCGTCGTGCGCGGCCTGGCCGAGGCCTTCGAGTTGGCCAACCTGATTGCGCCCGAGCATCTCGAACTCGACATCCGCGAGCCTGCGCGATGGCTTAAGCGGGTGCGCGCCGCCGGCGCGGTGTTTCTGGGTGGACTTACCCCGGCGCCGCTCGGCGACTACCTCGCGGGCCCGAATCACGTCCTGCCTACCGGCGGGGCGGCCCGTTTCGCCTCGCCGCTGGGTGCATACGATTTCCTCAAGCGAACCAGTATAATCCAAGCTTCGCCCGGCGCGCTCAGGAGGCTGGGACCGGTGGTTGCGCGCCTGGCCAGGATGGAAGGCTTTGAAGGGCACGCACGGGCGATCGAGCTCAGAACCATGGCGATAGCCGCACGGCGTGCGCGTGGCAGGAATGGAGATGGCGAGTAAAGCGAAAAAGCCGAACGGGCGGAGCAGCGGTAACGGGGCGTCGTCGGGCGCCGGCGCCGGCTCCGCACCGCCGCGTGTCGCCAGCGTCGAGCGCAAGACCCGCGAGACCTCGGTCGCGGTCGAGCTCCGCATCGACGGCACCGGCCGCTGCGAGGTCAGGACCGGCGTGCCGTTCCTCGACCACATGATCGAGAGCTTCTCGCGCCACGGATTTTTCGATCTCAAGGTCGAGGCCGAGGGCGACCTCCGCGTGGACGACCATCACACGGTCGAGGACGTCGGTATCGTGCTCGGCCGCGCGTTTCGCGATGCGCTCGGCGACCGCTCGGGAATCCGGCGCTTCGGTGAGGCGACCGTGCCGCTGGACGAGGCGCTCTGCAGCGCGGTGGTGGACATCAGCGGGCGCGCATACCTCGCCTACAACGTCAGGATAAAGCAGGAGCGGGTCGGCACCTTCCAGACCGAGCTGGTGCACGATTTCATGAAGGCGCTCGCCGACGAAGCCGGGATGAACCTGCATCTGAGCCTCCACCGCGGACGCAACCCGCATCACGCGATCGAGGCGGCCTTCAAGGCGCTGGCGCGCGCGATGGACCAGGCAACTTCGCTCGAGGGGCGCCTGCGCGGCCCGCTGTCAACCAAGGGCACGCTCTCCTAGCAGGGTGTGGCGCTCCTCGGGGCGGCTCCGACCGTACGCTAAACACCCTGCTGACGGCGCTTGTTCGAAAGCTTCACCGTAACTCCCGCGATCGACTTGAAGGGTGGCGAGGTCGTCCGCCTGCTGCGTGGCGATATGACGCGCGTCACGCGCTACGGGACCGATCCGGCCGAAATCGCGCGCGGCTTCGAGGCCGGCGGCGCCCGACTGATCCACGTGGTTGACCTCGACGGCGCGGTCGCCGGCGAGCCGCGCAACCTTGATGCGATTCGCGCGATTCGCGCCGCGGTGCGATGCGACCTCGACGTGAGCGGCGGCCTGCGGACGATCGGCGCGGTTCGCGAGGTGATGGCGGCCGGCGCAAATTGGATCTCGATTGGCTCGGCCGCGTTCCTGAATCCCGAGTTGCCGGCCGAGGCCTGCCGCGAGTTCGGCGGCCGTGTGTTCGGCTCGATCGATATCCGCGACGGCAAGCCGGCCATCAAGGGATGGCGCGAAACCGCCGAGCTTACGATCGCGGAGGCCGGACGCCGCTTCGCGGCGGCGGGCGTCGCCGCGGTTATCGTTACCGATATCGCCAGAGACGGTACCGAGTCGGGCGTCGATGCATCCCGGCTCAAGACACTTGCCCGCGAACTGGGGATTCCGACGATGGCGTCGGGAGGCGTCGCGTCGCTCGACGATATCCGCGCGCTGCGCCGATGCTTCGAGGACGGCGTGGTCGGTGTAATCGTCGGCCGTGCCCTCTACGAAGGCAGGTTCACGCTCGCGCAAGCTCTCGACGCCGCCCGCTAACCGGCGCGCCAGGTTGGCGATGAAACTATTGAGGCCTGCATATCATAGTGGCAATTCTGCTCTTGCTCGAATCCTTGGTATGTCATTCTCGCGCGTGACTGCCGCGCGAAGAATCCCGGATACTACTTAGTGGGGCGGGCGTCCCTGCCCGCCCTCCACAGAAATCGCGGGCAGGGACGCCCGCGCCACTGAGAGCCCGGGATTCCTCGCGCGCGCCAGACACGCGCGCGGGAATGACAGAAGCAGCCACGCCGGAGCAGAATTCTGTGTCACTACCTTGTGCAGGAATCAATAGGTCGTCCTCGATGGCCGGTGGAGGAGATTTGCTGATCGGATGCGGTCTGCTATAGGCGATTGCGTGGACGAGACGGCCTTTGCCGAAATAGTCGAAAGAGCGCGCGCGGACCGGCGAACATCGCTCTCCGAGATCGAGTCCAAGCAGATCCTGGAGGCCGCCGGAATCGCGACGGTGATGCCGCGCGCGGCCGGCAGCGCCGAGGAGGCGGCCACGCTGGCCTCCGCATGCGGCTTTCCGGTTGCGCTCAAGGTGCTGTCGCCGGACGTGACGCATAAGACCGAGGTCGGTGGCGTGGTCCTGGGCGTCCGCACCGAGGGCGAAGCACGCCGCGCCTTCATCCAGGTGCGCGACAACCTTGCCGCGAAGATGCCGGATGCGCGGTTTGCGGGCGTCGCGGTCGAAGCGATGGCGCCGCCGGGAGTCGAGCTGCTCGTCGGCGTGACCCGCGACGAGCGGTTTGGGCCGCTCGTGATGGTCGGGCTGGGCGGAGTGATGGCCGAGGCGTTGAGGGACACCGCCATCCGCCTGGCGCCGATAACCGCGAGCGAGGCGCGCACGATGCTCGCTGAGCTGCGCGGCGTCGCGATCCTGAAGGGTTATCGCGGCGCGCCGCCGGTCGATATCGATGCGGTCGCGCGGCTGCTGACGCGGCTCTCGGAGCTGGCTTCGGCCCGCGACGATCTCGCCGAGATGGACCTCAACCCGGTGGTTGCGTACGCCGACGGACTCAAGGTGCTGGATGCGCGCGTGCTGCTGGCCGCCGCCGTCGCGCCCGCGGTCGGCGGAAAAAGAACCGGCACGGAGGCCGGCGCTACAGACGCCAATCACGCGGCGCGAATCGCTAATCTCACGCGCGCCTTCGATGCGCGCACCGTGGCCGTGATCGGCGACAAGCGCGCCAACGGATACCTGTGGCTGCGCGCGATGGGGCGATTTACCGGCAAGCTTTACTCGGTTCAGATCGATCCCAACGAGATTGCGGGAATCGAGGCGATGGGCGTGACGAACTACAAGAGCCTGGCCGAGATCGGCGAGCATATCGACTACGCGGTCAGCGCCGTGCCGCGCAACGTCGCACCCCGCATCGTGAGCGATTGCGTGGCGAACCATGTCGGTTCGATCAGCCTCTTCACTTCGGGATTCACCGAGACCGGCGAGGAGATCGGCGCCGGGCTCGAGGCCGAGCTGGTGCGGATCGCGGCGGCTTCGGACCTCGCGCTGATCGGCCCCAATTGCATGGGGCTCTACAATCCGGCCCTGGGGCTCTGCAACTTCCCCGACGAGAAGATCGGCGAGGCGGGCGACGTCTGCTTCATCTCGCAGAGCGGCACGCACACCATCAACTTCTGCCTGCAGGCGCCGCCGCGCGGGATCCGAGTCAACAAGGCCGCGTCGATCGGCAACGCGGCCGTGCTGGCCGCCGCCGATTATATCGACCTGATGGCCGACGATCCGGCCACGCGCGTGATCGGGATGTATATCGAGGGCGCGCGCGACGGCCGCCGCTTCTTCGAAAGCCTCCGGCGCGCCGCGGCCCGCCATCCGGTCGTGGTATGGAAGGGCGGCGTCACGGAGGCCGGCGCACGCGCGACCTTCTCGCATACCGGTTCGCTGGCGACGCCCGCCAAGACCTGGAGCGCGATGGTCTCTCAAGCCGGTGCGGTTGAGGTCGCGAGCCTGGACGGGATGCTGGACGCGGTCGAGCTCTTATCGCGCGGGCGGCGGGCTGACGGGCACAGGGTCGGGCTGGTCGCGATGACCGGCGGGCAATCGGTGGTCATCACCGACACCTTTGCCTCGGCCGGACTCGAGGTGCCGGCGCTCTCGCCCGCCTCCTACGAAGAGCTGAAGGGGTTCTTCAATATTATCGGCGGCAGCTATCGAAACCCGCTCGATGCGGGCGGCACGATCGGGATGGGACATCATCAGGGCAATCTCGACCTCATCCTCGATATCCTGGAACGCGACCGGGTAATCGACGCGATCGTGCTGGAGGTCGCAACCGGCCTGCGCGCCGCGCGATGGGTTGCGCACGAGGAGGAGATGGTCGCGCTGCTCGACAAGCTTGCGGAGTTCGGCCGACGCTCGGCAAAGACCTTCGCAATCGTGCTCCACGCGGCGCACGTCGAAACGATCGTGGCGCGCGGCAAGCAACTGGCGCGTGAACGCGGACTGGTGGTGTTCGACAGCTTCGAGCGCGCCGCGGCCGCGCTCAGAGTCGCCGCGGATTACCGGCAGGGCAGGGCGAACCGGTCCGAGCTGCCTGCCCGGTAGGCGAGGATCTTACTTACTGGGTCACCGCGCTCCCGAGAACGGTGTCACCAGCGTCAAGGTGCTGCGGTGCGAATCGCCGTCGAAGATCGCCAGAGTCTTGCCGTCCGCCGACCAGCTCATCAGCACCAATCCGCGCGCGTGCCCGGCTGCCACCAGGATCGCCGTTGCGCTCGCGAGCGAGTAGGCGATGATGTTTTGCACCGGGCCCATCGCCCCGGCGGCGAACAGATCGATCGCGATTGAGTCGAAACCCGGTGAGCGCACCATCGTGCTGCTCGCGAGCATCGATGCGAGCGTGCTTATGCCAAGCGGTATCACCCGGGTCTGCCCCTGCGCCGGACGCATCAGAGCCAACTCCGCCGTCGCCGGGATGCCGGAGTGCTCCAGGACGCGCTGCCGGCTCAGTTGAGCGTTTCCCAGCGCCACGATGGCGCCGTCGCGGTTGTAAACCGCGCCCGACGACGACACCGCGACCGGACTGCTCTCGCCCGAGGCGATGTCATACTCGAAGACGCCGGTGATGGTACTGCCGGGAATCGCGCCCGCATACAGAAATGCGTTGCGCTTGGGAGCCCAATCCAGAACGCGGATCGGCGCCCGCACGTTGACGGGATGGCATGCCTGCTGCCGGCGATCCACGATCACCACCGGCGCGTCGCCGCCGCCCTCTCCTACGGCGTAGGCGCCGTCAGGACTCCAACTGAGCCGCCTTAGACGGCAGTTGAGCGATACTTGCTCGGTGGATCCGTTGCCGGCCGCGATAAAGTACAAATCCGACTTGGCCGGAGTGCCTGCTGGACCAGGTGCTTCGGGCGCGGATGGCTGTAGCGCCTCGATTCCAAGCGCGATCGTTTGAGACTCCGGCCAGGCCAGACTCACGGATTGAAACGGCTGGTCGAACGACGCGATGCGTTTGCCCTCGTCGGCAGCGCTCAGGGTACGCAGGACGACGTCCAGATGTTTTGCGGCCGGCCCGCTGACCAGGGATACCACGGCGAGACCATCCGGGCTCGCCGCGAAATCCATCAATGCGCCGCCCGGCACCGGAGGTCCTCCGTCCGCCGCGAGTATCCGGCGATGCTGGAAACCGCCGCTGAGCCCGGCAACGATTGTCCGACCGGCCTGGACGCCCGAGACCGCGATTTCGTTGCCCTCCAGCCACAGCGGCGGCCTGAACGGGATCGGCTCGAATCCGGGCGGCATCGCCGCTTGCGCAAGCACCGGAATACCCGGAGTGATGACGAGAGTCGCGGTTGGTGTGCCGGTGGGCGGTGGCTTGGGTCCTGTGGTTGCGCACGACGCCAGCGTCACCAATATTATCAAGGCGGCCGTGATGCGCGCAGAATCGAGCACGGGAAGAGGCTAGTTTATATGCGCATCGCGAATAAAGTGGCCAGGAGCGCCCCATGAACCTTGCACGCATCCGTGACCTGCTGATGACCCGTCGGCTTGAATTGAACAGGAAAGCCAATGAAAATGACGTTTTTTGCGTTTGGGTCGTGTGCCGGAACGCTGCCGGTACTGTTACAACGCCGGGATTCGCCGTAACCGGAGACAGCGTTTAAACGCCCGCGTAACCGGCGTGCGCGGCGCTCATCAAGTGGGACGCGCGGTTGTGCGCGAGATTGTGACCGGCGAGGAGCCGCGCGGCGACGCTAGGCGCGCACCAATCAGCGTAATGCCCCCCCTCAAGCCGCCTAGCGCTTATGGTTCTCGTATCGGAAATCCCAAGTCTGCTTTAGGAGCGTTGACACTCTCTCCAAGGCTTCTTCACTATCGAGCATGATCCAGCTATAAGACTCGGTTCTCCCGCGCTTCAAAGACTCTGGCGGATTACGATACCTCCGCGTCGGCGCGCCCAGGCTCAAAGCTACTCCCCCGTTCCTCCTCCTCAAGTATTCGATACTCACAAAATTTGGGTCGAAGATGACCCCTCTGCCGCCTGGCCGCAGCTTCGCCGTGACTCCCGGAAACTTGCAAACCTCCTCAAAGACCCTTTCTGCGTACCGGCGCGACTTCTCAGGGTAGCTACCGAATACAGCTCGCAAGTCCTCAAGAGTCAGATTTTCCTTGCTCATCGAACGATTGGCCGCATGTGGCTCGATGGAAGCTTTAAGAACAGGTGTCGCTGTTTTGCCTTGGGAACTGGTCCCATTTTGCCTGGCAATCAGGACGTTCCGAAAGTTTCATTGCGCACAGTGTTGAAACATCAATGTTTGCTTGTCTTGCCTCCTTCTCGGCGACACTGTACGCGGCGTCCGGCAATACGATTGTGAGTTTCTGCATTTGCGCGTGAACCTCCATTAATGGCCATGAATTTACAGGAATATTCAGGGACAGTCAATGCCCGTCGAAAGAGCCTTCCTCGCTGCGCGGTTCGCCTTAATGCGGCCCTACCACACGCGGACACACGCGGGCCGCAAGGACTTCTTGAAAACGAGGTCGCGGCTGGCCGATTATAGGGCGGTGGGTAAGCTGAAGAGAGCTGGGGCGCGTGCTAGAGCTGGGGTGCCGGCAGGGTCCGAGCGCGACACATTTGCGGTGTTCCTGCCTGGCGAAATGCGGGCATTCGACGACCCTCAAACTGCACTTCCTGCCTTAGCGAGAAACCCGAGAGCGACGGCACAAATCGAGGATGCGGTTAGGCTTGTCCCCAGCCAGCATCGGTTGCTTCTAGGCGACGCGCGCAAGATCGATTTCCTGGAACCAGAGACGGTACATCTGGTTCTCACGTCACCACCTTACTGGACCCTCAAGAAGTATCGAGAACACCCGCACCAGCTCGGCGCCGTCGCGGACTACGAAGGTTTTTTGGACGAGCTGGACAAGGTGTGGCGAACGTGTTTTCGGGCGTTGGTACCGGGTGGGTGGCTGATCTGCGTCGTGGGCGACGTATGCCTCTCGCGCCGCCAGAACGAGGGTCGCCATACGGTCGTGCCGCTCCACGCATCAATTCAGGAGCGGTGTCGCCGACTCGGCTTTGACAATCTAGCTCCGATTATTTGGCACAAGATCGCCAACGCCGCTTATGAGGTCGAAAACGGGTCTAGGTTTCTCGGCAAGCCTTACGAACCCAATGCGGTTATCAAAAACGACATCGAGTTCATTCTCATGGAGCGGAAAGCGGGAGGGTACCGCGCGCCGTCTATCTCGGTCCGGGTTCTAAGCTTGATCCCGTCAGAGCGACATCAAGAATGGTTTCAACAAATTTGGAGCGGTCTTGGGGGAGCATCGACAAAAGAGCATCCAGCGCCTTACCCCTTGGAGTTGGCGGAGCGTCTGGTGCGGATGTTCTCCTTCGTAGGTGACACAGTGCTCGATCCGTTCATGGGCACGGGAACCACGAGCGTCGCGGCGGCGAGGTGGGGACGAAACAGCGTGGGAGTCGAGGTCGATCCTCACTACTTCGCGATGGCGCGTCGGCGCGTGGAGGAGAAAACGCGCGACCTTTTCGCCAGGGCTTCCGTTGAAGTTGGCACGGTGGGTCTCGTGAATGGCGATTAATCTTCCACCGTTTGACGACAGGCTCCGCGATGCGGTGGCCCACTATTGGACCACGCTCCTAAAGCAGTCGGAGAAGCAGAAAGCCGGCGAGGCTGACCGGGGGAATCGCGCGGCGGTTACCGGCGGCAAGCAGATGGACGGATTCTGCAGGCTTGTTCAGTGGGTGCTCGTTCAAAACGGCCTTCCTGATCCAAGCATTTACAAACGGTCGGACCTTGAGCTGCCCGGTTTCTATCGACCCACAAAGAAGTGGGACATGCTGATCGTGCATGGTGGAAATCTGATCGCCGCGCTCGAATTCAAATCGCAACGGGGGCCTTCTTTCGGAAACAACTTCAACAACCGTTCCGAAGAGGCACTGGGAAGCGCGAAGGACCTGTGGGTCGCCTACCGTGAGGGTGCGTTCGGAAAAGAGAAGCCCAAACCGTGGCTCGGATGGGTAATGCTCCTCGAAAAATGCCCCGAATCCACGGCACCGCTCGGCGTGTCAGAGCCGCATTTCCCGGTATTCCCTGAGTTCAAGGGAGCCTCGTACGCGAAGCGCTATGAGTTGCTGCTCCGCAAGCTAATTCTGGAGCGGGACTACGACGGCGCTGCCCTGCTGTTGACGACCGCAAAAAGAGGCGTCAAGGGAAACTGCCTGGAGCCTGCTGAAGACCTCTCGATGAAGCGTTTGCTTGCGGGCCTCGCCGGACACGTTGCGGCTTACGAAGCAGCGCTAGCATAGCGCTGCATACGATGCGGCGGAGGCTCTCCTCAACCCGCCGTGGTTTGTCCGCCGCTTAGATACGCTTCGAGCTTGCTCGCGCTCTCAGGCCCGCGCGTGAAGCGCCCGTAAGTTCCGATCACCTGCGCGATTGTAGAATGACCGCAAGTCGCCGCCACTTCCTGCGCCGTCATTCCTGACGCCAGAGCGACCGGCCTGGACGCCCGAGACCGCAATTTCGTTGCCGCCCTCCAGCCACAGCGGCGGCCTGAACGGGATCGGCTCGAATCCGGGCGGCATCGCCGCTTGCGCAAGCACCGGAATACCCGGAGTGATGATGAGTGTCGCGGTTGGTGTGCCGGTGGGCGGTGGCTTGGGTCTTGTGGTTGCGCACGACGCCAGCGTTACCAGTATTATCAGGGCGGCCGTGATGCGCGCAGAATCGAGCACGGGAAGAGGCTAGTTTATATGCGCATCGCGAATAAAGTGGCCAGGAGCGCTCCATGAACCTTGCACGCATCCGTGACTTGCTGATGACCCGTCAGGGCCGGCTGGGGGTCGTAGTTGCGATCCTGGCGCTTCTCGGAGCGATCGCGCTCGGCCGCGGTGCCCGCGCGACGGGCGTCGCGATGTTCGTGCTTGCGATCGCGATGGTCGCGGCGTTCGTGATGCTGGTGGTAAGGCCGGCGCGGATTCCGCGCGACGCCACCCTGCAGATTCGACTGGCGGGTCGCATTCGCGAGTACGCGCCGCGCTCAATCCTGGACCAGGTGATTGGCCGCGGCTTTCCCACCTTGTTTCATCTCCGCCAGGCGCTCGAGGCCGCCGCCGGCGACGACAAAATCCGCGCGGTGATCGTCGAGATCGCGGGCTTCGAGCCCGGCCTGGCGACCGCATCCGAGCTCCACGATCTCATCAAGGCGGTCCGCGACAGCGGCAAACGCGTGGTTGCGCTGCTGGCGGGCGACACGACCCGCGTGCGCGAGTACCTTGTCGCATGCGGCGCGACCGAGGTCGTTGCCAACCCCGACACGATGGTGGCGATGCTCGGAGTCGCCGCCGGGGGACTTTTCCTCAAGGGCGCGATGCGCAAGGCGGGGGTGGACGCGCAGACCCTGCAATGGAAGGAATACAAGGGCGCGGCCGAGATGTTCAGCCGCGAGGAGATGTCGGCGCCGTTGCGCGAGAGCCTGGCGGCGCTCGTCGGCGACTGGCGATCGGCGATCGCCGACAAGGTCGGCCGAGCGCGCAAGCTCGATCGCGACCGCGCGCGCAATCTGCTCGGCGCTGGCTTCCTGAGCGCCTCCGCCGCGCGCGAGGCGGGACTGTTCGATCGGGTCGGCTATATCGAGGATATCCGCGCCGAGCTCGATCCGGGCGGCAAGGAAAGGAAGTTCGTCGGTCTTGCGCGCTACATGCGGCACATCGCGTACGCCGCCGGGCACGGCGCACGCCCGCGGATCGCGCTGATCCACGCCACCGGTCCGGTGGTCGCGGGCGAGCAACCGCCGGGCGGCGAGTTCCTCCATGGCGCCACAATTGCGGCCGACCTGATCAGGGCGTCGCGCGACAAGCGAGTCGCGGCGATCGTGATGCGGGTCAACTCGCCGGGAGGCTCCGCGGTGGGCTCCGAGCTGGTGTGGCGTGCGGTGCGCGAGACTCAGCGCAACGGCAAGCCGGTGGTGGTCTCGATGGGCGACGTGGCGGGGTCGGGCGGCTACTACGTCGCGGCCGGCGCCGACGCGATCGTCGCCGAGCCGACCACGCTTACCGGCTCGATCGGAGTGGTTTTCGCGCGGTTCAACCTGCGCGACCTGATGGCGGAGCTGGGGATTCGGATCGAGTATGCCGGCAGCGACGCGATAAGTGACGCGATGTCGCCCGCGCGTCCGCTGACTGAACCCGAGCTGGCGCAGCTCAACAAGACGCTTGGCGAGGTGTACGAGACCTTCAAGAGCAAGGTGGCCGAAGGCCGCAAGCTGAGCGACGAGCAGACCGAAGAGATCGCCCGCGGCCGTGTCTGGAGCGGCGTGTCCGCCAGGCAAAACGGCCTGGTCGATGAGTTGGGCGGGCTCGGCCGCGCGATTCAGTTAGCGCGGGAGAAGGCAGGCATAAAACCCGATCAGGCGCACGAGCTCTCGCCGCTTCCGCCACCCGGCCTGCTCCGCCCGCTCAGCTTTGCGCTGTCGCCGGCGGACACTTCGTGGATGTCAGCCCTGGCCGCCGAAGCGATCGGAGTGCCCGATGACTGGGCGCCTGCCCTGATGCGTCTGCTGCTGCGAAGTACCGCGCTGCTGCTCTGCCCGATTATACCGGGTCCACCGTAGTCCGCGCGGCGCTCGGGCCTACGTGACCCGATAGACCTTGTACTCGACGCGGCCGGGGCCGATGCGGCCCTCGGCGACGAACAGGGTTTGGTTGAGCCACGCGTAACGCGGGTCGCCGGTCTCAAAGCGCGGCGTGGTCCGAAAATACTGATCGCCGTAATCGGTCCCGCCACCGCCCGCGACCGCATTGGCGACCTTCTCGTTCATCTCGAGCAGACCGGTGTAATACACGTAGATCGCCGCGCCGTCGTTGGTCAGGAGCTGCGCGCGCACATCGAGCCGGCCGTATCCGTCGGGCCCGGTCAGGAGCCAGTCGCCGCCGCCGGTCAGGATCTTGCCGTTGATCCGCTTTCCCTCGAACGAGCCGCCGGTGACCTCGAAAAAGGATCGCATGCCGAAGGGGCCGGCTCCGATTTGCAGCGGCTCCTTGAGAGTCGCCACGTAGCTGAACTCGTATTCGAGATTCATGATCGCCTCCGCTCGTAAGATTACAGTTGGTAGCAGCGCCCTCACCCGCGCAAAAGCAGCGGGCGGGCCGCCCGCTCCCACTTCAGAATTATTTCCTTTGAAGTGGGGGCCGGCGGCTCGCCGGCCCTGTCGCGCCACGCGACCTCTCCCGCAACAGAGCGGGAGAGATGGGAGGAAGAGAGCAGCCGCGACCCTTAAGCCTTGCGCCTTACCCGGCCCACACTAGCGCTCGAGCTCCTCGCGAATCGAGTACAACTTCTGCCGCGCTTCGGAAATGTACGCGTCGAGGTTCTTGCGATGGTTGGCGAAGACGCCGTCGGGCGAGCCGTCGAGCACGATCAGCGGCTTCATCACCGCCGCCTTGCCGAGCGGATCGATCGCCTCGTCGAACAGGGTCGCGAGTACCGGCTTGGTCTTGAGCGGCGTGAAGTATTCGCGCCTGAGCGCCTGCATCATGTGGTACATCACGTGCGCGTATCCCTGCGCGTGGTAGAAGTAATCGTCCACGTCCCAGGCATGGACGGGGCTGCCGTCGTCCTTTTTCGTCCGGTACAGCATCGCGTGCGCATCGCCGAGCAGGTCGCCATACGCCTGGATCAGACGGATCAGCTCGGTATTGCGCTGGTTGAGCTCGCGCGAAGTCGGCGGCGTGGTGTGCAGCCCGGCAACGTAGGCGCGCAGATGGCGCACGCCGTCGTCGTACTTCCTCTCCGCCGACGGCAGCATCCACTTGGTCGCATCATTGCGGAAGTCGGTATCCGCGATCACCAGGTTGTCGTCATACTCGTTGGACGAAATCTTGGTCAGATGGTCCTTGAAGACGCGGGCGGTCTCTCGCACCGCCATGATAATTCCGAGCTGGCGGTTGGCGTTGTTGTCCGCCATCACGCGCGGCCCCCACAGAAAGAAGTCGTTGGGACGCCAGCCGAAGCCCGTGTGCAGCTCGTGATCCATGATGGCGGCGAGCGTCGAGGCGTAGATCTCGCCGGGCATGAAAGGCTTGTCGGGTGGAAATTCGCGCTGGACGTCGAAGTCGAGCCGGTCGTGATGCTTCTGGCCGAAATGGAGGGCCAGATTGATGCCCAAGAGCAGGATCACAACCGCTCCCAGCGCCAGGGCGAGACGTCTCATAACATCGCTTATTGTGCGCGCCGCCGCCTACCCGAGTAAACGCAGTCCGACACTTGCGCAGCCGGCCTTTTGCGCCCCGCCATTCCAGTGGGTGTCCCGTTCATAAGTCGCACAAGAGCTGGTTCGCGAGGCTACGCCGTTGCTCGCTCTGTTCGTGAAGGTACTTGCGGCAGACCACGCTAGATGCCGAACAGGCGCCTGAGGAGCGAGGCTCTGGGGATGTTATCCGGTGCGACCAGCGGGGCCGTGGCTGCCGGCTTGCCGTCCACGAGGACTTCGGCGCTCCCGATTTGCTGGCCGGCGGTGACCGGCGCCGCTATCGAACCGGGCAGATTGAAGTTTATCTTTAGCCCGCGGTGCTCATCGCCGCGCTTTAGGAACACCGCGACATCCCGGTCCCACGCCGGCTTTGTCTCGGTTGCAGCCCCGCCTGTGACCGCGACTCTCTGCGCGACTCGATCTCCCTTCCTGGCGACGCGGTACATCTGGTAATTCAGGAATCCTTGCGAGAGCATCGTGGCCGCCTGGCCGAAGTTCTGGGCCTTGCGCGGCGAGCCGAGCACGACCGCGATAAGTCGCAAGTCGTTGCGTTTGGCGGTTGCCGTCACGTTGAATCCGGCCTTGTAGTAAAAGCCGGTCTTGAGGCCGTCGCAGCCGCGAAAGGTGCGCACCAGGTGATTGGTGTTGCGCAGCTCGAACGTCCCCTTGCGGAACCGGGCGGTATCGATCGCGGACCATCGCAGGATATCCGGATACTTCACCAGCTCGCGCGCCAGCACCGCACTGTCGTAGGCGCTGGAGACATCGGCCTGCTGGCCCGGGGCGGGCGGCAGGCCATGCACCGAGTAGTAATGCGTATCTTTCATGCCGAGCCCGGCGGCGCGATTGTTCATCATCTGCACGAACGCCTCGGTCGACCCCGCGATATATTCGGCCACCGCCACCGAAGCGTCATTGGCCGAATGAACCACGATCGCCTGCATCATGTCTTCGAGGGCAAAGGTCTCGCCTTCTGCGAGATAAACCTGCGAGCCGCCCATCTTGGCCGCCTTGCGCGAGGTCGTGATCTGGTCGGAGAGCTTGAGGCTCCCGTCGTGGAGTTTCTCCGCCACGATCAGCATCAGCATCATCTTGGTGAGCGAGGCGGTGGGCCACGGCTTGTGCGCGTCCTCTTCGAAGATGATCGTGCCGGTGGTCGGCTCCATCACGCAGGCGGCGGTGTAGGGAGCGGTGAGTCGGGAGCCGGCGGCCGTCTCGGCTCCTTCTTCGGAGTTGGATGGCGCCGCGGGCGCGCGATGGCGCCGGGCCGAGACCGTGGCGGGCGCCGCGAGTATCGCGATCGCGAGTAGAGTTGTAAGGATGCTGACGGCGCGCAAGCGCCGGCCGGTCAACGCGGACCACACACGAAGTACCTCGTCTCGAAAATTGTTTCTCGGCACCCTGCTAGAAGCGATCGGCCGTCCAGTAGAGCGAACCGCGATCCTGTACCATCGCGAGAGCGCGCGCGGCGGCGAGTTCCGGCGGCTTGTCGAAACGGCGCGAAAGACGCTGCGGCAAAATCACCCGCCACATGTAGTAGTTGTCCTCGTGATGCGCCAGCGAGCATCCGGCAGCCACGAGCCGCTCCTCCAACACCCGATCGTGCATCGAGTGCGTCACCAGCGAGACCGATTCGGCCGGCGCCGCCACTTGCGTCGCCATCTCGTCGCCGCGGCGGTTGGCGTCGAGCGCGTAGGCGCGCGGCAGGCGCGCCGCGGCCAGATGGCGGAACAGCGCCAGCATCGCCTCGATGTCCTCGGGCCGGTACCCGTATTCCATCACCATCGCGAGTCCGTAGTACTCGATCGCGCGGGCGTAGGCACCGATCGCGCCGTCGGCGGCGCGGGCGACGACGAAGTATTCGTCCGGGTTCCCGGCGTAGCGCAGGTTGCCGCGCCAGCAGGCGAGGTCGCGCACCGCGGTTGCGTCGAAGCGCCCGCTGTAAGCTTCATAAATGGCCGCGACCTGGCGCAGGTCGCGCGCCGTGTCGAAGCGCTCGATTCTAAGCGCGGTGGCGGCCGGGATGCGGGGTGCGCCGTGGATCACGGTGAAGACGCGGGTGATGCTGCGCCAGCCGAAGCCGGCATAGAAGTTGAGCCGCTCGGCGAACAGCAGCGACATCTCGAAGCCCTCGTGCTCCAGGGTCTTGACCGCCAGCCGCATCAGTTCGGACGCGGTGCCCCGCTTGCGGTAGGGCTCAAGCGTGTAGACCGAGCCGATCCCGCCCATCGGCACCGCCTGGCTGCCGAGATTCACCTTGCGATCGAAGATCTGAGCGGTGGATACCAGGCGGCCGCCGTCGCAGGCGACCAGGCACAACTCGTCGCGAAAGGCGGGATCGTTCAGGTTGTAGCGTGCGAAGAATTCGCGATTGTTATACCATCGCGCCAGCAGATCGAGCACCTCGTCGCGCTCGCTTCTGTGCGCCCCCCGCAGCTCCATCTCAGCGCAGCTCGTATTGAAACTGGACCGGCGTCCCGCCGCGCAGCAGCGAGATGGTCACCGACTGCTGGTCGCTTAGCGTGCGCAGCATGTCGATCGCGCGGGCGGGGTCGTCCAGCGTGCGTCCATTGATGGACTGAATCACGTCGCCGTCCGTGAGGCCCATCTGCTGGAACAGCGAGCCGGGCGCGACCTCGGAGATCTTGAACCCGTCGGTGCGTCCGTTGTCGACATTGGGCGTGGCCCGCATCTGGGTCAGCAGATCGCCCATGTTGGAGAGACTCTGCTCGACGGTGGAACGGTCCACGAGGAAGCGGTTTCCGGCCATCCGGCGCACCGCGCTGTGCGGTCCGCCCACGCCCGGCAGGAGGCCGCGAAACGTTCGCCTGATCGGCTCCGGCGTCGGCGCGGACGGCATCTCCACCGCGATGCGGCGTCCCTGATACTCGACGATGACGCGTTCCTTCTCGACCTCGGCCAGCTTGCCGGCGTCGGGAATTTCCTCGCCGAGCTTGTAGAGCGACTGTTTCCCGGTGCGCTCGTCCTCAAGGATCGCGTAGGGCTTGGAATGCTTGACCATCGAAGTGCCGAGCAGCTTGAGATGCAGGTCCTCGACCACCGGCACGCTGGGCGCGACGGCCGGAGCGTTGAAGATGTCGCGGCTCACGATCAGATCGTAGTGGGTGCGGGGCAGGGAGCGCTCGGGCGGCGGTGGCCGGGGCGGCGGCAGCGGCTGCACCGTCACATCGCCGGAGAGCCGCCAGGCGAACACCTGGTTGACGGTCTGCGCGGCTAGGTATGCCAGCGCTGCGATCAACAACAGGTTGAGCACCGTGACGTATCGTTCGGAAAGACTGAATCCCATCGCTAAAGCCGCGCCTCGGCCTGGTACGAGCATTCCTCGACCAGGCGCTTCAAATCATAATTCCAGCGACCCTTCCACTGTTCAACCGTCAGGCTGGCCGGGCTGTGCCCGCGCTCAACCAGTTCGAGCAGCGGGGCCACATAGATGCTCTCATCCTCGCCGCGTTCGTTCAACGCCCGCTGCCGCCTGAGTCCCTCCGTCCCGATCCGCAGCAGCTCGAGCGCGAACTCGCGCAGTGCGATGCGGCCCACCCGCGCCTCCAGCCCCGCCCGGCACGCCTGCTCAGTGAGCGCCAGGCGTTCCTTGAAGCTCCATCGCTTGACCAGGTCCCAGGCGGCCTGCGTGCAGTCGTCGTCGTATAGCACGCCCTTGGCCAGTGCCGGTAGCGCCAGCATCAGTGCCGGCGGCTGGCTGTCGGCCGTGCGCAACTCGACATACTTCTTGAGCCGCACCTCGGTGAAGATGGTGGTGAGATGGTTGGCCCAGTCCTCGAGCGTCGCGCGCTCCTTGCCGAAGCCGCGTTCCATGAACTGGCGGAAGGTGATCCCCGGCGGGCGGGTCAGGTCGATGTAATCGTGGTTGCGAATCAGGAAGTACATCGGCACGTCGAGCGCGTACTCGGCATAGTCCTCGAATCCGGAGTCGGGCTCGAAGGCGAACTCCAGCACGCCGCACCGGTCGGGGTCGGTGTCGCTCCAGATGTGGCCGCGGAAGCTCGAGTAGCCGTTGAGGTCGCCGTCGCTAAGCGGCGAGTTGGCGAAGGTCGCGTAGAACAGCGGCACCAGGCCCATCCCGACCCGCAGCTTGCGCATCGCGTCGGCCTCGTCGCCGTAATCCAGATTGGCCTGCACCCCGGCGGTCTGCTTCATCATCCGCGGCCCCAGCCGCCCCTTGCGCATCATGTACGGATACATGATCCGGTAGCGGGCCTTAGGGAGCAGCTCGATCTGATCGATCGTGCTCACCGGCTGCATCCCCAGCCCGAGCACGACTACGCCGAGCTCGCGGCCGACCTCGATCAATTGCTCGATGTGCTGCTTGAACTCCCGGGCGGCGCAGTGGATGGTCTCGCACTGCTCGCCGGAGAGCTCGATCTGACCGCCAGGCTCGATCGTGATCGCCGCGCGCTCACCGCGAAGCGCGATGATTCGGCCGCGCTCGTGTTCGGGCTGGTAGCCGAAGCGCTCCGAAAGCACCCTCAGGATATGCTCGATGCCGCCGTGGCCGGAAAAGGGCAGGGCGCGGCAATCGTGGGCCGAGACCGCGATTTTCTCGTACTCGGTGCCGACCCGCCAATCCGCGCGAGGCTTGGCGCCGCTTGCAAAGTAGCGAATTAGGTCGTTGCCGGTTTCGACGGTCTCGGCCATCGTGATCCCGCCGTCTCCTGCCATTATGCCCGCTTCGCGCGGTGCCCCGGCAAGGGCGTATCGGCCCCGCATCCCTGCGAAAAGCCGTGCCGCCCTGCGCGCGCCTATCATGGCCGCACGCATAGCATGAGGCAAGGTTGCGGCCGACGCTTTCGAGACGCTCTCGCCCGTCACTTATCTCGGCGCCGCTGGCCTGCGTGAGCTTTTTCGCGCGCTCCTGGGCTTGTGCCGGAGAGGGCTCGAAGGTGAGCGATGTCGCTCTTGTTAGATTGCGCCCGGTCGCCTAACTTGGGCGCGCCCGGAGGTGCGCTGCCGATGCCTCAAGCCGTGCTGGCCATAGACCAGGGAACAACCGGCACCACCGTGATGGTGATCGATGCGGGGGGGCGAATCCGCGCACGTGCCTACGGCGAAATCCGCCAGTACTATCCCCGCCCCGGATGGGTCGAGCACGATCCCGAGGAGATTTACAAATCGGCGGTGCGCCTGAGCAAGCAAGCGCTCCAGGCCTCCCGCATCCGGGTTGCCGATATCGGCGCGATAGGAATCACCAATCAGCGCGAGACCTTTGTGGTATGGGAGCGCAAGAGCGGCCGCCCGATCCATCGCGCGATCGTATGGCAATGCCGGCGCAGCGCCGAGTTGTGCGAGGAGTTGCGCGAGTACGAAGGGGAAGTCATCCGCCGCACCGGCCTGCTGATCGATCCCTACTTCTCGGGCACCAAGCTTAAGTGGCTGCTCGATCAGCGCTTCGAATCGCGCCTGCGCGCCGCGCGCGGCGAGCTTTGCTTCGGCACCATCGATACCTGGCTCATCTACAAGCTCTCGCGCGGGACCGCGTTCGTGACCGACTTCACCAACGCCTCGCGCACGATGCTGTTCAACCTGGAGCGGATGGCGTGGGATGAGGCAATGCTCGAGATGCTGGGTGTGCCAGCCGAGATGCTGCCCAAGGCGATGACGTCGCGCGGGCCGCTGGCGGAGGCGGCGGCGGGAACGATCGCCGAGCGCGCGATACCGATTGGCGCCGTGATTGGCGATCAGCAGTCGGCGCTCTACGGGCAGGGCGCCGTCGCGGCCGGCGACGCCAAATCCACTTACGGCACCGGCGCGTTCCTGCTGATGCATACCGGCGGGAACCGGATCGAGTCGCACAACCGCCTGCTGACGACCGCTGCGCTCGGCCCCGAGGGCGAGCCCGCTTACGCGCTGGAGGGCTCGGTCTTCATCGCCGGGGCGGCGATCCAGTGGCTGCGCGACGGGCTTGGACTGATCGATAAGGCCTCGCAGACCGCGGCTATCGCCCGTAAGAGCAAGGACCGCAGCCAGCCCTACCTGGTGCCGGCCTTTGTCGGGCTCGGGGCGCCATACTGGGATGCCGGCGCGCGCGGTGCGATCCTCGGTATCACGCGCGGTACCAGCGGCGCCGACGTCGTGCGCGCCGCGCTGGACGGAATCGCATACCAGGTGATGGAGGTCCTGCTCGCGATGGAGTCCGATACCGGCCGCCGGATAAGCGAGCTTCGCGTTGACGGCGGCGCTGCGGCCAACGACTACCTGATGCAGTTCCAGGCCGACATCCTGGACCGCCCGGTGCGGCGTCCGAAGATGAGAGAGACGACGGCGCTGGGCGCGGCGATGCTCGCCGGGCTCGCCGTGGGCGTTTGGCGCTCGCCGGACGAGTTGGCGGCCTTGCGCAGAACCGACAAGGTCTTCAGGCCGCGGATGCGTCCGCAGATGCGCCAGGCGCTGGTCGCCGGATGGCGCGACGCGGTAAAGCGGGTGCTGAGCCGGCTGGGCTGAGAAGTGGCCCGTCTCTTCCGCCTGCAAAACCGGGACTCGACGGGATAGCGCGGGATTTCCGGCATAGTCTGAGATCGCCCTCTAACGATGCGACAGGAGGCGACAATGATCGAGGACGCAGTAGAGATACGCACCGCGGATGGGAGCGCAGACGGTTTCATCTTTCGCGATGAAGGCGGACGGCGCCTTCCGGGCGTCATCCACTTCACCGACATCCGCGGCATCCGCCCGGCGCATCGAGAGATGGCGCGGCGGCTGGCCGACAAGGGTTACACCGTGCTGCTGCCCAACGTCTTCTATCGCACCGGGCAGCCGCCGCTGTTCGACTTCCCGCCCGCGATGGGCGACGAGCGAACGATGAAGCGGTTTGCCGAGCTGTCCGGCCCTTTGAGCCCGGATGCGATGGAGCGCGACGCCGCGTGCTACGTGGATTTCCTCGCCGCCGACAAGTCCGTCAGCGCCGGGCCGATGGGAGTGGTCGGATACTGCTTCACGGGCGCGCTGGCGATGCGCACGGTGGCAACCCGCCCCAACAAAATCGGCGCGGCGGCTTCATTTCACGGAGGCAGGCTCGTCACCGAAGGGGTTGGGCTTGCCATTTCGGCAACTTCGCGCTATGCGATAGGCGGAATCGCGTTTCCCCCCTTTCGCGGTTCCCTGGGCGGGTTGGCAGGAGGGCGACTGACCCGCCCCCTTCTTGCCAAAAGAACGAGCCGTTCAAGGACGCCTTTCTCCGCGCGAAGCCGCACCGATTCACTATAACAACTCGCGACGATTCGGAAGTTGCGCGTGTATGTCGATGGGCCGGGGGCGCTCCGCGTACGCGGTCCTGAAGGCTTCCAACCAGGTTCATATTGCTCTGTGGAAAGCATCGGCCGGTGTCATACGCAGTGCGCCAAGAACCGGCACAATGCCGCTGAGCACGCTTACCAGCACTGCCGCGGCCAGCGCAGCGGCCGCCGCCCCATGCGTGATAGTCAGATAACCCGCGTCTCCCATTACTCCGCCCAGCGTCATTCCACCGCCAAACTGCCACAGGGCGAGTACGGTACCCGAGATCCCACCGACACTACCTATGAGTGCGCACTCACCCAACAACAGCAAGATAACGTAGCCGGGACCGAATCCGAGGGCGCGCAGTACAGCGACATCGCTTAGCCGATCTCGCACCATCATCGACATCGAGTTTGCCGCGATGAGAAACACGGTCAAAAGTATCACGACGAAAACGGTGTAAACGATACCGCGGATGTCGCCAACCGTAGACATCAGGCCCGCGATCGCCTCGCTTTCCGTCATCGTAGCTGTCTCGAAATCCGAATTATGAAAGGTTTCGTCGATTTTGTGGATGACAAGCGGAACGTCCGCGGCGGAGTCGATGCGCGTCGCGAGCAGCCCGGGCGGGTGCTTTTCCTCAGGGATACCGATCGCCTCTTCCGCCTCGACCAGGTAATCCCGACGAAAGACGAAGAAGTTGGGGTAATTGCCAGAGGGAATGGCGCCGACCAATCTGAAGCGTATCTTGAGCCGGTTGGAGTCGCCTCGAAGGATTATCGAATCTCCAGTCTTCCACCCGTGTGTCCGTATGAGCAGCTTTCCGGCAACGGCCGCAATTCTGTTGCGTGAGAATTCCTCCAGCGCTTGGGGCGGGAGATCGTAGTCGGGATACATGACGGCAAGGTTGTCGGGGTCGAGCGCGAAGCTCTTGATAATTTCCCGTTCGTTCCGATAGGTGGCGCGGAGGTAGCCCATCGGCGCGCAGGCAACCACGCCGGGTATTTTCTCGATCGTCCTGCAGTAGCGCGCCGGCAGGCCAAGGAACCGCCCGTTGGCGTTGTAGGAGTATACGCGCAAATTCTCCGCGGTCCTTTTGAGAATCATGTCTATCGATGAAGGTATTGCGGCCAGTACCGTGAATATGAAGGTTGCGACCGCGAAGGTCAGAAGGGTGAGAACCGCGCGCCTGGGTTGTCGGCGGACATTGCGGAGGATGAGCTTCAGCGCCTCCATATCCTCACGCCTCGTGAAGTGACTCGATGAGCTGGAGACGGGCTGCGCGCAAGGCGGGAAGCAGACCACCGACAATCCCAATCAGAAGCGCCGTGAGAATGCCGCCTGCCAGAGCACTAAAGGTGAAGGCGGAGGAGAAGACCAGGGCCCCGACGCTCATCAGGTGGTGGTCGAGTCCGGTTGCGGCGCTCAGGAGCATGGCGAGGATATCGCCCATCGCGCCGCCTGCGGCTCCGAGAATGACGCTTTCGATCAGAAAACTCCCAAGCACCGCCCCTCTGCCGAACCCCAGCGAGCGGAGCACTCCGACTTCGCGAGTGCGATGAGCGACGGAAGCATACATGGTGTTCATGCCACCGAACGCCGCGCCGGTGCCTACTATTATTGCGACTATCAGCACGAGGGTACGGAGCTGGTCGGCCACTTTCGCCTGGTCCGCGTAAAATTGCCGCTCGCTGGTGGCGTCAACCGTGAGACGCGCGTCATTGGTGAGGGCGTGTCTGAAGCTATCCTCCATTGCGATTGCGGGCTTCAGCACGAGGTGAAATGAGGAGAATCCGTTCTCGAACCTGGCATCCTGCTGTAGGACGTTGAGATCTGCCCAGAACTCGGATTCGAGGACGCTGCCTCGATCCGCAAAGATCCCCACGATGGTCCAATGCCGGCGGCCGTACTTGAAGGTGGAGCCCACTCCAAGCTCGGGGAAGCGCGCGGCCTGCTTGAGCCCTATCACCATCTCCTCGCGGCCAGGGCTTGGCCACCGTCCCTTGATCAGCCTGAGCCCGCGATGCACCTGGTAGGCGATGGGGGTCACCCCGCGCAGATATGCGGGCCGGTACTGGCTGGCCGGGCGCTTGACTGCGGCGTTGAACGGGAGCACTACCTCGGGAGAGATCAGTGCAGCACCCGACGCGCTAGTGGCGATTTCGGGCCGGTCCCTCAAGACGTAGAACTCCTCGCGCGGTATGTAGCTTTCGCTCTCGGAACGGGTGCCCCGGCCGAGGACGATCCAGTTGCCCGCTTCCCCCGCCAGTTCCAGGCTGCTCCTCAAGCCGCCCACAAAGCTCAGCAGAATCACCACAATCATTACGACGAGCGCCACCCCAAGAGCGGTCAGGAGCGAGGTGGTACGCCTGACCATGAGGCTGCGAAGATTGTAGGTTATCGGAATCACGGCCATTGGAAAGCTCGCGCTCAAAGACCCCCCTTTGCCGGCCGGCGACACGCAGCGCTCGTGCAGATGCCGGCCTCTCTCAAACCAGGGAACCTTACAATTTGGCGACGGCCGGTCGCAAACGCCCAGCCATTCCGCGCGCGGGCTCGCCGTCGGTGCCGCCAGCACCGTTGCGGGCAACGCTTGTGCTCGGCGGCACCTCTTCGCTTGGGGAAAACGCAGGCCGATCCAGCGAGGGTCGTAACCCGAGAAAGTTCTTGAGTCGGAATCTCCCGCTATTGTCCAACGGCCCGGCGGCTATTAGCCTCAGCATCACCTTACCCAGTTTCTGCAGCGCTTCGCCCTCGAGAATCATCGCTTGGGACCAGATTGGTCCTCCGTCGAGCGTTTCCAGATAGGGATACTCAAACGGCTCGCCCGCCTTGACGAAGCCCCTGCTGGTATAGAAAGCGGTGCTGTCGAACGGTTCAACGGCCAGATAGACAAGTAGGGCCCTGACTTCTTCCCGTAGCCTCAATGGGAGCACCACCCCACAAAACACAAGCGTCCCGCCGCCCTTGGAGAGCGACCAACGATCACCGATCTCCAGCACCGATCGGGGTGGCAGATGCGAGAGATCGGGCCTGGGACAGGTTTGCGGGAACATCTCGAGGTCGTGCATCACAATTCCGGCGATCATCCGTTCCGCCGGCTCTTCTTCACTTTCAAACAGGCCGTAAAGCTCTCCGAACGCGACGTGAATCTTGGCAAGCTGCGAGCGCTGTCTTTCCTTGAACCTCTGACCGGACATGGCCCGGGCTTGCGCCAGACGCTCCCCAAAGATCCTTCTTTCATTCTCCGTGGTTAATAGACGCAGTTCCATTCAAGTCCCTCCCCCACTTGCCGCCGATAATCGTTCGCCGGATTCTTCCTCGGGTAAAGGCCGTCACCTCCAACACCGGAGACGGGGCGCTCCGCGTCAGCGCAAGCTGGAGCGAACCGATACACTGATGGCATCTGTTGGAGGAAACATAAAGATATTATTGATGGCCCAAAGGCAAGGCACCCCTCCGTCCTTAGTCCTAAATCGAGAGCAATGGATTCCCGATAGCGGGCTTATTGACGTGAAGTCAAGCCCCTTTGACTTGAGGTTAGAATTCGCTCGCATTTGCTGAAGGATGTCAGGCGACACCCTTGCTTGATTTCTGCTCACAGCGATAAACTTTTAGTCGGACCGGGTTGGGGGCCACAGAGGAGTTTATGGCCACGAATAAGGGTTGTTCAATGACCGAAGGTCTCGTAGCCGAGATCTTGGGTCTCAGCGGCAAGGATGCGCGCCGGCAAGTGACTGTATCGGAAACGGGCGGAGAGGCAGTTAGATCTCTCGCGCAACGCGACTATGGGCTCGCTCTGCGCAAAAACCTTAGTCGCTGTGAAGCGCAGGAAATACTTGCAGTGGCGCAAAGGAAGGTGTGGCCGCACCTGAACCGCAGGGCAGGCAGGCTGGCTTCGCTCAAGGAATTCGCCAGCGAATGGTCGAAGCTCGGCATTGAATGCAGGGGTGAAAACTGGTCTTGGCCTGAGGGACTCGAGCTGCTGGGCTTCTACATTCATAAAACGAAGGGTGTAATCGATCACCCATTGATCTTTGTAAACACGGCACATCATCCGGCCGTAGTGGCCGCAGCTCTCGATCATGAAATGGGTCATCACCTGACCGCGCAGATTTTTGCCTCGCGCAAGGAACCAGCCCATCTGTCGCCTGGTCCCTGCTTTGCGGACCATCTCGACGATCCGATGGAACTCGCGGCGGACATGCTGGTAAGTATCGCAGTCTACCCCCAGGCCACGGCCCGAAAGACTTTTGACAACTCCGGGAAAGGCGGGTGCAGGGAACGCCTGGGTAGTCAGGGGCTTGCTGACGCAGAATTCGCAAAGGTGCTCAACGACATCGCTACACATTACGGCCTCAATTTCGGTGCGAACTTCCAGCCTGAGAAGAAGGTTCAGTTGCTCGCCGGCCTGTTTCATTGCGCGAAGTTGCGGTGCGCGCTGCTTGACGAGTACGGCGTATGAAATTGAAGGCAAAATTAGGGCAAGTGTTGAGGGAGCGGCGTCGCGCTCTTGGGTTAACACAGCGCGTACTCGCCAAAAAGCTCGGGGTGAAAGGAAGCCACGTGGCCTACCTCGAGTCCGGACAGCGTAAGCCTTCGTTGGCGCTACTTGGACGCCTCGTCGATACGCTCGGTCTGGATGGGCAGCAACTCTTCATCTCGGCGTTTCCGGAGGCAAAAGCGCTGGTGGGTCTGGGCACGACGTCCGCGCCGCCCAAGCGCCCGGCTCAAGCGTGGCGAGAATTGCTTAGTGAGCGCTCCCTGCTCACTTGCTATCAGGTGACGCCTCACGAGTTCCGGGCTCTCAAACAAATTAGCCTGCTCGGCTATGTTCTCTCGCCCCGCGAGTTCCTGGCGATCTTGACCTTGATCCGCAAGCCTGAGGAGAGATAGCGACAGGCAAGAGTCCACAGAGCCGCCCTGTACAGCCGCCTGCGATCGGCAGAGTCATCTGTCTCCCACCGGTGGGCGGCCTGCACCATCGCTACCAACACCGCCTGCCTGACAGCAGCTTGCTTTCGGAGACCCCGGACGAGGTTTTCGGCAGGCACAGCTTGTGACTCGCGGGTTAATTCTGCAAGAATTCCCGTTGCCATGGGCACTGTAACGACCCGCTATGGGAAACTGGCAGGCGAAGAACAAAACGGGCTGTGCGTTTTCAAGGGAGTGCCTTTCGCAGCACCGCCAATCGGCCCGCGGCGTTGGCTTCCGCCCGAACAGCCGGCGCCCTGGAGCGGGGTGCGCGACGCCCGGCGCTTCGGGCCGGCGGCGCCGCAGAACCCGAGTCTGCTCGCGGCGATGAAGACCGAAGGAGAACATTCGGAGGACTGTCTCTACCTCAACGTCTGGACGCCGGGCATCGGCCGCGGCCAACGCCCGGTGATGGTGTGGATTCACGGCGGGGGCTTCACGATCGGCGCGGCCTCGCAGGCGATCTACGACGGCACGGTGCTCGCTCGACGCGGCGACGTGGTGGTGGTGACGATCAACTATCGGCTGGGCCCCTTCGGCTTCCTGCGTCTGAACGAGGCGACCGGCGGCCGAATCCCCTCGACCGGCAACGAAGGCATGCTCGACCAGATCGCGGCGCTGCAATGGGTGCGCGACAACATCGCCGAATTCGGCGGAGACCCCGGCAACGTCACCATCTTCGGCGAATCGGCCGGCGGGATGAGCGTGGGCGCGCTGCTGGCGATCGAGCCGGCGAGCGGCCTCTTTCACAAGGCGATTGCGCAGAGCGGATCGTGCAGCACCGGAAAGTCGGTCGAAGGCGCGAACCGGACGGCCGAGCGAGTGCTATCGAAGCTCGGAGTGTCGCCCGCCGACGCTGCCGCGATCCGCGCCCTGTCGCCGGCCGAGTTGCTCAAGGGCACGCTGTTGAACGACGGCATGACTCCCGATCCCGAGCTGGGCATGGCCTATCAGCCGGTGATTGACGGCGCGCTGCTGCCACGCCCGGCGATCGAGATGGTGGCGAACGGTTCGGCCTCCGGAGTCGCGGTGATGGTCGGCTCCACGCTCGAGGAATGGAAACTGTTCGCCGCCTTTGACGGGTCGGCGCGCCGGCTCGATCGGGTCGGGCTGACCGCGCGCCTAAGGAAGCGCCTGAGCGCGGACCTCGCGGACTCGGTGATCGAGACTTACGAAGCGGCCCGCGCGCGACGCGAGGCATCGATCGATGCGCCGGAGCTGTTCTCGGCGATCGAAACCGACCGCGTGTTCCGCATCCCGGGCCTGCGCCTGGCCGAGATTCAGGGACGGCGCGAGCGGCGCGTCTTCAACTACCTGTTCGCATGGCGCTCGCCGGCGATGGGCGGCGCGCTCGGCGCGTGCCACGCGCTGGAGCTGGGCTTCATCTTTGGAACCAATCACGTCGAGGGGATGTCGCGCTTCGCCGGTAGCGGTCCGGTCGTGGACAAGCTGGCCGGCGAGATGCAGGACGCGTGGCTGGCGTTCGCGCGCTCCGGCGATCCGGGCTGCGCGAGCCTCGGCGCATGGCCCGGCTATACGCAGGAGCGTCGCGCAACGATGGTCTTCGGCGAGACGAGCAAAATCGAGAACGCGCCGCTGGAAGAGGAGCGTCGCGTGTGGGATAAGATCCCCGGCGAAGTTCTCGGTACACTCTGACGAGTCGCGGAGGAAATGAGCATGGAAACCGTTATCCGTTTCGACGATCTGGAGGCGCTGCGCGCCAAGATCAGCAAGGAGTTCGGGCCCTGGAGCGAGCCGGTCGAGGTGACCCAGGAAAAGATCAACCGCTTCGCCGACGTCACCGGCGATCACCAGTGGATTCACGTCGATGTCGAGCGCTGCAAACGGGAGAGTCCCTTCGGCGGCCCGGTGGCTCACGGTTTCCTGACCCTGAGCCTGTTGCCGGCCTTCAGGACCGCGGATGAGTGGAAGATCACCGGCTTCGGCAACGTGGTCAATTACGGCGCCAACAAGCTCCGCTTCATCTCGCCGGTGCCGGCCGGGGCGAAGGTCCACGCGCGCTCGCGGCTGGTCGCCGTCGAGGCGAGGCCGCTGGGTTCGATGCTCACCCGCGAGACCGAGATCGCCGTCGTGGGCCAGGACAAACCGGCGGTGATCTACGAAGGGCTCGCCTTGTTCGTGCGCTGATAAAAAAACTTTCGTCCGCCACACCAATCGCGCCGCGGCCCATCGCCGATGAGCCGCGGCGCCCGCCCGAGCTTGGGTCCATTCCGGGAGGAGAACGCGATGGCTTACGAGACGATTCTGTACGACGTCCGGGACAATATCCTGACCATCACACTGAATCGGCCCGAGAAGCTCAATGCGTTCACGGTCGAGATGATGGCGGAGATGATCGACGCCTTCGATAAGGCCGACGCGGACGACAACGTCCGCGCCATAATCGTGACAGGGGCTGGGCGCGCCTTCTGCGCCGGCGCGGATCTGTCCGCCGGCGCCAGGAATTTCGCCACGCGCCCGCAGCGCCCGGACCGCCAGGACGCGATCGGGCCCAAAGGCGAGATCGACTGGAGCCATGAGGCGGTGCGCGACGACGGCGGACGCCTGACGCTGCGCATCTTCGAGTGCCTCAAGCCGGTAATCGCCGCGGTCAACGGACCCGCGGTGGGTGTGGGCGTAACGATGCAACTCGCGATGGATGTCCGACTCGCTTCGGAAGACGCGCGCTTCGGTTTCGTCTTCGCCCGTCGCGGGATCGTGCCGGAGGCGTGCTCGAGTTGGTTTCTGCCGCGGGTGGTGGGGATCTCGCAGGCGCTGGAATGGAGCTTCACGGGCCGGGTGTTCCCGGCTCAAGAGGCGCTGCAGGCCGGCCTGGTCAAGAAGCTCTACAAGCGCGACGAACTCCTTCCCGCCGCGCGCGCTCTGGCCCGCGAAGTCGCCGACAACACCGCGCCGGTCTCGGTGGCGCTGACCCGTCAGATGCTGTGGCGGATGCTGGGCGCCGACCATCCGATGGAGGCGCACAAGATCGACAGCCGTGCGATCTTTGCCCGCGGCCCTTCGCTCGATGCGCGTGAGGGTGTGATGTCGTTTTTCGAGAAGCGGCCCGCGAAATTCCCCAACCAGGTGTCGAAGGACATGCCGCCCTTCTTCCCCTGGTGGCCGGAGCGCAAATATAGCTGACCCGCGTCCGCAAAGCTTGAGAAACCCTTTATTTCCTAATAGCTTGGCCCCAGCGCGCCCGTAGCTCAACTGGACAGAGCATCGGACTTCGGATCCGAGGGTTGGGGGTTCAAATCCCTCCGGGCGCACCAACGAAATCCTCCCCACCTCTCCCGGTACTGGGCGTCCTTCTCTGCCGGCGCCCCTCACCAGCCCTGGTGAGCTTAACGCTCAAACGAAGGTTGCTGGCTCGGCGTTAAGCTTCGACGGCGACGCGGAATCCTTCCTGGCTGCCCTGGTTCTCGTTGGTAGGCCACGTCGGGGTGACCGTGAGCTGTCCTGAGTCGAGGCCGAGCGCCTCGGCGGCGCCGAAATTCGCGACAGCGTAGGCGTAGAGCATCTGGGCAGCGTAGAACAGGCCCACGGTCAGGAGCAGGAGCGCGACCGCCCAGATTGCAAACTCGAGCATGGCTGGTCCGCGGCGTTCGCGTGACATCGGAAAACGTGCAGTCATGAGGACGCCTTTCAAAGTTCCACCCTCCACACCTTACTGTTCACGCATCACAGCCTTGCCCGTCAGATTTATCTTGGAAGGAATCCATGGATAGTTGAGCAAAGTCTGGTATGTCCCCGAAGTGGCGGGCTCGGCGTTAAGCTTCGACGGCGGCGCGGAATCCTTCCTGTTGGCGCGCCTGCCTGGCCGGGATTCGCCGGCTCCGCCGGGCCGGCATCGGTCCCATGCCACGCGAGGGTTCATTGCGAGATGACCATTTGCGAGCTGCTTGCTACGGTGACGCTGGTCGTCGTAACGAGCGGGATTCCGAGGGTGAACTTGTACTGCACCTTTACCGTGACCTGGCTGCCCGGGTTCTCGTTGGGAGTCCAGGTCGTGGTGACCGTGAGCTGGTTTGAGTTGAGGCCGAGCGCCTCGGCGGCGACGAAATTCGCGACAGCGCCGGCCGTGGCCGGTTGCAGGCTCTGGTTGCCGCGAACCGAGGCCCAGCGGGTGCCTTCGCGTGCGGCGTAAGAGACAAAGTTATAGGCGTAGAGCAACTGGGCGGCGTAGAACAGGCCCACGGTCAGGAGCAGGAGCCCGACCGCGCACAATGCAAACTCGACCATGGCTTGTCCGCGGCGTTCGCGTGACATCGGAAAACGTGCAGTCATGAGAACGGCTTTCAAAGTTCCGCTCGTCACGCCTTACTGTTCACGCATCACAGCCTTGCCCGCCAGATTTATCTTGGAAGGAATCCATGGATAGTTGAACAAGGTTTGGTAGGTCCCGGAAGTGTCAACTTCCACGTACACGCGCTTGTCGGAGCATGAGTTGGCGGTGCTGCACGAAAAGGCCGACCCACCCGGGCACTCGCAATAGAGGGAGGCGGTCGTCGTCATGCCGGTTATGTCGGCGGCATCGTTGATGGCCGCCTGCTTCATGCCGGCGAGATTCGCCGCAGTCACCGGGTTCTGCGCTCCATACTGAACGCCGGCGCGGGCGGCGTTGTTCAGCTCGATGCTCATGTAGAAGACGCGTGCGAAGTCCGTGGCCGCCACCAGGATGAGTGCAAGCAATGGAGCCAGCATCGCAAGCTCGGTCGTCATTTGGCCGCGTGCGAACCGGTGGCCGCGGAGTTCATCGAGGTTGTGGCGTGCCCAGCTCTTCATTGCAGCATCGCTTTTCAGCGTTTGAACTCGGCGTCTCCCCCGTTGATACGCTATTCTGCGAGCACCGCAGTTCTGATCGGGTCTCCGTTAGCGAGAGAAGAATAGTTGTTGCCGATCGTCGAATTGCCGGTGACCGAGATCGAATCCCCAACCAGGAGGGTGTAGCCTGAGACACTGCTGTTGCCGACGTACGTGACAGCCGTCGTGGGAAAGTAGATCGCTCCGTCAAAGGTCGAGCTGGAGTTGCCGACTATCGTGCTGCCCGAGCTGCTGCTGCTGATGCTGCGGTCCTGGAAGAACAGTATTCCCTCCATGGCCCCCGAGGTGGGAGCGCTGAGGTTCACCTGGTCGTTCCCGCTGAGAGCGATAGGTCCGTAGGCACTGAATCCCGCGGTATTGTAAATGGTTACCCCGGTGCCCGAAAGGGTCAAGTTCCCGGTCACGCTGAAGCCACCCCCGTCGAGGATGTACGTGCCGGGGTTGAGCGTTATTGTGTTATTCCCGACCAGGCTAATCCCGCCGCAATACACTCCCGGACTCAGCGTCTTGGTATTATTTCCGGACAGCGAGTAATTCGTGTAGTTGCAACCGCCTACCGCGGGCGCCTGCACGTACGCGAGCGGATCCGACACCGGCGGAATTCCGGCTATCGGCGGGGGGTTAAATGTGACGTTGCCTGTCAGGGAGTAGTTGCCGACCACGCCGCTTGTCGGAGTATTCACCGTGATGTTCCCAGTGGCTTTCAGCCCGCTGGAGCTGCTTGAATTCACAAGAAGGCCGCAAGCGCTCTGAACAGTAACGTTTCCGGTCACATCGAAGGCGCCGGACTTGGTGGGATCCAGAGCGTAGATACAGCCCGAGTTGGCCGGTGCTATCGCCACAGCGCGCGCGGAAAGGTTTACGGTCTGCATGCCGAGGCCGAGCAGGAAGAAGGTCGGCTGCGGCTTGGATATGATTACCTCGACCGCCTGCGAATCGGTTGTGTACGAGCCGCTCTTCGGGGGATTGTTGACGGTAACGGTTACATTGTTGCTCCCCTGGGTGAAACCGTTGAGCGAGGCGTCATTCTGTGCGGCGGAAGTGATGCTGGCGTCATACCCTGCGAGTATCTCGTGCGTACCCGCGAGCGCTGCGCTATCTGCGGCTGCCTGCATCTGGCGGCGGGTGTTTTCAAAGAAGCCAATGTCCACCGCCAGGGCGGCAAAACCCAGGATCGCCGCCAGCATCACAACAACAAGTACGACAGCCTGGCCAGCCTCTCGCTGACGTGCCCTCATTGTCCTGCTCCACAAGCCGTTGCGTCCAGCATAGGCGACAAGCCGCCTTTCTCAGGATCCCGCCTTCCGTCTCATCAGCTCCAGAAAAGTCAATAGTTCCGTTCGAACTTGTTACTCCGAATATTGTCGCGGAGTCCGGGCAAGCCACCCCCTGGCATTGACGCCGCCGGCTTTGCCGAAGAAAGTTGCAATGGAATCAGCCATACGCTATCTGGTCCGCCAGTTCGGGAAACGCACGGACCAATTTGAGGCGGATCTGCTCCACGGACATCGCATTGAAGGGCTTCACGACGTACGCCAGAGCGCCCTCCTTGAGGAAGGCATCGCGCGTCTTCACGAAGGGCAGGACGCTCACAACCACGATTGCCGTATCCGGCGATTCTTTGCGCATGGCGCGAAACGCGGTGGCGCTGTCAACGCCGCCGACCTGGGGCATCATGACGTCCAGGCTGACGAGATTCGGCTTGTGCTCGCGGAACAGCTTGAGCGCCTGGGCGGGACTTTCAGCCTCAGCCACGACGACGCAGCCAAAGCGCTCGAGATGGTGTCGGATCATCTTTCGCGACAACGGCGAATCGTCAACTATCAGTGTTCTAACCGACACACTAACGTCCTCTTCTACCGCGAGCCAAATCGGATGCTCATCGGATCCAGCTAAGCACACAACTTCCGTGCCACGGCTGAGACAAGCCAGTTTTCAGGCAGGGTGCTGATAGCATCTGTGAGCCAAGCCCGGCCTGGACAGCTTTTTCCGCACCCTACTGATGCTACTACTGCGGGCTTAAGCAAACGCATCCGTTCTCTCTTTGGGGGCTGAAATAGTGGTTACGCGCGAGGCGTTTCCTTGGCACTTGCCCGGTGTTGGAAATGAGACACGAGGTGCTGCACTGCGGGACAACCGAGTTTTGAAGCGCGACTGGTGCGCTCGGCGGCCTGTTGAACGGATTAGCGTAGCGCCAGAGTGGCGTGACCAGGGCACGGGACAGCGCACATTAGTACACTGGGGCGAATCGGGAAAGGCGTTGAGAGCCGTTTGGACACAAACGTCGACATGGCGGTGGGCATTTTCGACCACAAACTCCTACCCACGCGCCTACCGCATTTACGCGCTCATGAGTGTCGGGACGGCATGCCCCTTGCGTTTCTACCCAGACGTGAGAACGACGGAGGACTACACACATGCGTGCATTGATTAGGAATCTGCTCAGAGGGCACAGCCTGGGGCAAACCATGGCTGAATACGCACTGATCCTGGGCGCGGTCGCGGTCGTCGCGGGCCTGGTGTACATCACGCTGGGCACCAAGATATCCACCGTCTTGACGAACGTGATTGCGCAACTCTGAAGCGAAAGCGCCGCCGCTTGGACGGTGTGCCGGGAATTGAGCGGGCCCGACCCGCATTGCAGGAGTCTGCTGGGTCCCAGGAGCGGCGCGCGCGCGGCGGGTGGTGTTGAGGATGCTGAATGGGTCAAAGGATCGGCCGGCGAAGCTGCGGCGCAGCGGGCAGGCTATGGTGGAGACTGCGCCGGTCCTGCCATTCATGCTCCTGCTTTTGCTCGGCTTCGTGCAATTGACCGTGATCGGGGCGGCAGCCCTCGCAGTGCGGGACGCCGCGGCCTCGTGTGGACGGTGCGCCGCGCTCAATGGCGGCGCCAATCAGGGCGGAGTCAGCTCATACGTTCACGCGGTCGCATCTGCGCTGATCGATGATTCGCACCTGCAGCCAATTACCGTGGTTCCGGCAGGTGCGCCACGAGCCGTCGGAAGCCCGGTGAGCGTCAAGGTGAGTTACGATCTGAGCAGGAAATTCGGTCCTGCAAAACCCTTTTCTCGGCAACCTGAACTGTCCCACAACGATCTCAGTAACGGAAACCATGACCAGCCAATGAGTAAAGCGCGCGCGGCGTGAGCCATGGCGAGGAGGGTTACATACTTCGGGATCACCGCGATGTTGGCGGTGGGGGCGGGCCTGCTGGTCCGTGCGGTTGTTCGATACCAGGAGGCGCAGATTCAGAGGCTCAGCCACGGTCAGGTCAGCATCGTCGTCGCCGCGAAGAGGATCGCTCCGGGGGTGAAGATCGATGAGACGGCTCTTCGCATGGTCCCGTGGCCACGCGAACATCTGCCGCCGGGCGCGCTTAGCGACACGCGAAAGGCGCTGGGCCGGATCACAGAGGTGGCGCTGGTGGAGAACCAGCCGCTGGTGGAGGATGCGCTGCTCGACGAAGAAAAGCAAAGCGGCTTGTTGCCGCTGATGATACCGGCGGGGATGCGCGCGATGTCGGTCGCGGTTGACGAGGTTGCGGACATGGCGGGGTTCATATTGCCGAACACGCGCGTGGACGTCGTGGTGTGCGCGCAGACCGGCAGTGACGCATTGAGCGAACGGTCGAGGATCGTTCTTCAGGATATACAGGTGGCCGCGGTGGCCCAGGAACTGGAGAGCCAGGAGGGGCAACCTCAGCCGGCAAAAGTCGTCACGCTGCTGGTCACACCGCAGCAGGCCGAGGTGCTGGCTGTGGCGAGCCGGATGGGTGTGTTGAGACTGGTGATGCGAAATTTTGAGGACAACCGGATCATTGCGACCGGGGGTACGGCGGGCACGGAGCTTATCGGCGAACGGCCGATCGAAAGCCTTTCCCGGATAGGAACTCAGCACACCGTCGCGGTTCGTTCTCGAGCGGTGCGCACCCTGGAGATTATTCGCGACGGTAAAAGGCATCAGTTGCTCAGCTTCGTCGACGGAAACGGGGTGAGCTCGGGCGATCGGCCCGAGGACGAGCCGCGCTGAGCGATGAGAGCATCGTGCCGCAGGACAGCTATGCACAGGAATAAACGGCAAGAAGCCGGGACCCGTTCGCTCCGGCAGATGCTGCTGACGACGGCCGCCGCCGCCTTGCTAGGAGCGGTAGTTCTGGGCGGCGGAGAAGCGCAGTCCGCCGAGCAACGCATAGCCTTGCGGCTCGATGCCGGCGAGACGTTCCCGGTGAGAGACGTTGATCCGTCCGCGGCCCCGGAGATTCACTTCGATCAAGGCCGTCAGGTGTTTATGCTGCAATGCCCGCAACCCGGCCGGTGCTTCATCCTTGCCACCGAGGCGGGCAGCGGATCGCTGCGTCTGAGATTCACTCGCGGGTTCAGCACCGTTTATGACATTACGGTTGCCGCCGTGGCCCGGCCCGGGAAACCGACTGAGCCGGGCGCGATGCCTGGCGAGGCGGCGCCGACAGCGCCAATTGACATAACCAACAACGACGCTCCAGGCGCCGAGGGTTCGGACCGCTCGGCGTCCGAAGCAGAGGATGCGGGTGGCGACGCGGCTTCGTCGAGTGCGCCGGCAGAGCCGAACTCTGCGAGCCAACCGAGCAACAGCGGCGCTACCCGGCCTGCGGCAGCCGGAGCCGGTGAAGCGCAAAATGCTCACGCGGAGGGCGAGGTGGAGGTCCAACCATCCACCAACTATCAGCAGAATCCGATTGCCGTCCCCGCCGAAAAGTCGGTGCCGACCACCGACACCCCGAACGACCATCGCTTGCCGGACAAGACGCTGCGCGTGGTGGCGGGCACGTTGCGTGTATTCGATTTCACCGAGCCCGTCACCCGCGTCTCGATCGCCGACAGCAGAATCGCGGATGTCGAAGCGACCGGGCCAAACCAACTGATCGTTCTTGGCCGGGAGCCCGGACTGACCAGCCTCGTGGTATGGCAGGCGGGCCATTACGGCGAGCATTTGGTCCGGGTCGAAAAGGGGGGGCCTCAACAGGTCCAGCTCAATACGGTGGTGGCGGAGATCAATCGCACCAAGATCGAGCAGCAGGGGATTGATATATCGGCCGCACTTTCCAATGCCGGAGTATCTATTTTCGGCCTGCCCGGGATGGTCGCGACACCGTACACGGCCGGCACCAACCTTGCGGCTTCGGGAGGCAGCGGAACCACGACCGCCCTGCCGCCAAACGGCGTGGTGCAGTCGGGCGGCCAACTGATTCCCCTGCTGCTTTCGCAGCACTTGACCTACGGAATGGCGACTCAGAACGGCCAGGTTCTGACGAACAGCTTCTTCCAGTTCCTGGAAGAGCACGACCTGGGGAAGGTGCTTTCGGAGCCGCATCTGATCGCGGCCTCCGGCGATCAGGCAAGATTTCTCTCGGGCGGCGAGATACCAATTGTAGTAGCACAGGCGCTGACAACCTCTATCGTCTTCAAGAACTACGGGACCTCGGTGTACTTTGTGCCGACGGTCATCGACGATGACGAAATCGAGCTCCTCGTCAAGCCCGAAGTATCGGAGCCGGACTATTCACAGGGTGTCCAATTATTTGGTTTCACGGTGCCGGCCTTTGTGACCCGCCAGGCGGAGACGCGAGTACATATGATGCGTGGGCAAACCCTCATTATCGCGGGCCTGACGCTGGAAACCAACCAGTCGGGTGTGGACAAGGTCCCGTACCTGGGGGACGTGCCTTACCTTGGGGCACTGTTCCGGCACACTTCGTTCAACCGGGTGAAGACCGAACTGGTTATCACAGTGCAGGCCGACATTATTCGCCCGCTCTCGCGTTCGGAGCATGCCGCACTGCCTACGCAGCGCGGCCCCATGACCGGCGAAGAGCTTCGCACCCGTCAGCTCGATGAGCCGGACGTCAGTCGGCCCCGCTTCCCTTAGCAGGGTGCAAAAAACGATTTTCGAGCCGAGACACTTCGCCGATGGCAGAAGCACCGTGCATGGAAAGCGGCTCCTTTGCTCAATCTTCTCCGCCTGACCCGGGGGGAGATAAGCATGCCCCGAGCGGAGCCGAAGGAAGAGGGGGAGCAGGCTGCGGAAATGTTTTCGGCAGCCGGCTAAGCGCAGGACGGTTCGAGGGAATGGTTAACGACGACAAGAGGCAGCCGCTGCTTGACGTTTCGTTGAGCGGAGGAACCGAGGGCCAACGCGCGGATGTAAAACGAGTTCTGGCGAATCTTCGAGAGCCCCGAGTTGGGGTGGTCGAAGAGAGCAACGAGCCGGTATCGCCGAACTGGAAGTTAGGCAGGGAGCCGGCGGCGCGAATCGTTATCCTTGGCGACGCTCGCGAGGAGTGGCCGCAGCGGCTGGCTGCGCATTCGGGCCAGAATGGGCGGCCGTTCACGATCGCACTGGTGCCCGATCATGCTTTCGACGTATCGCGCGCCGCTATCCGCGCCGGCGCGGACGACGTTTTGCCGTTGCCGCTGGACTCCGACGCGATGCTGCGATGCCTGGCGAAAGCGAGCGAACTGCGGAAAACGGACGAGACGGACGCGGCGGGGGCCGTGTGTTCGATAGTGAGTCTTAGCGGTGGCGTGGGCGTAACCAGCCTGGCGCTCGGGCTCGGACTCTGTCTGCGCGGGAGGTTCGAAAAGAAGACCGTGCTGGTGGATCTCGATCTGCAGGCCGCGCCGCTTGCGGTGCTGCTGAATGTGGAGCCCGAACACACGATCGCGGAATTGGCCGACCCGACCAGCGCGATCGACTCGATTCGCCTGGAAGGGGCACTGTCGAAAACGGCGAGCGGTCTCTATCTCCTTCCACCTCCCATGCGGATCGAGGAAGGCGAGTTGGTATCCGCATCCACTCTTGGCGACACCGTGGACGTACTGCGACACATGTTCGATGTGGTGCTGGTGGACTGCGGTAGTTGTGTGTCCGAGGGCACGATCACGGTCTGGGAGCGATGTCAGTACATCTTTTACATCCTGACCCAGTCCGTGACCGGAGTCAGAAGCGCGCAGCGGTTTCTGGATCTCTACCGGCGGCTCGAGCTCAGAGATACCCAGGTGCAGTTTGCGCTTAATCGATACGATCCAAAACATCCGCTGACGATCAAGGAGATCGCGGCGGCGCTCGGCGATCAGATTGTCGCGGTGCTTCCGCGCGACTACCGCGGGTTCGCCGGAGTCGAAGCCGGCGGCGAGGTTTTGTGGGCCGGCATGGATCAGGAGCTGCGAAGTCAACTCTCGCTGTTGGCGGGCCGCGTTTTGGGCGTCAAGGAGGGCGGGGCTTCCAGACCGGGGCTGCTCAGCAGGATAGCGGCGGCGGTCTGGTCGCAAGGGTAGTGCGAGAATGGGAATCCTCGACAGGCTGAAAACGCCGGTGGTGAGTACGCCGGGCAAGCGGGAGCCGTCGCTGCTCCAGTCTGCGCGACCGCTGGCTGCGGGGCCGGGGGAGCCACTCGAAGGTCTCAAACTGCGCGTTCAGGATCGGATTTTCGAAAGATGGCACCCAAAGAAGCTCGAGGACGATCCCAATCTGCTGCTGGCGAAAATTAACGAGGCCATCCACGAAATCATCCAGGAGGAGCGCCTTCTCTTAACCGAGGACGATCAGGCCCGGCTGGTCGAGATGACCACCAACGAGATGGTGGGGCTGGTCCCGCTGGAGCCGCTTTTGCAGGACAACGATGTCTCGGACATCCTGGTGAACGGGTATGCAGAGACTTACACCGAACGAAGGGGGAAGCTCTACAAGACCAACATCCGCTTTCACGACGACGAGCATCTGATGAGCGTGATCAACCGGATCGTTGCCCGCGTCGGACGCCGTATCGACGAGTCTTCTCCGATGGTGGATGCGCGCCTGCCGGACGGTTCTCGCGTCAATGCGATCATCCCGCCCTTGTCGATCGACGGTCCGTCGCTGTGTATCCGGCGCTTTGTCCATCGTGCCAGCAACGTCCAATTTCTGATTCAGCGGGGCACGCTGACACATGAAGTGGCGGAGTTCGCGCGCGCCGCGATCGGCACCCGGCTCAACATACTCATCAGCGGAGGCACCGGTACGGGCAAGACCACTCTGCTCAACTGTCTCTCGGCCTTCATTCCGGACAACGAGCGGATCATCACCATCGAAGACGCCGCGGAACTTCGCCTGCAGCAACCACACGTGCTGCGCCTGGAGACGCGGCCCCCGAACGTGGAGGGCAGGGGAGAAGTGACGCAGCGGGAGCTGTTCCGCAACACCTTGCGGATGCGTCCGGATCGAATCATCGTCGGCGAGGTGCGCGGGGCGGAAGTGCTGGACATGCTGCAGGCCATGTCAACCGGGCACGATGGATCGATGGCGACCATTCACTCCAACAACCCGCGTGATTCGCTCGGGCGGCTCGAGATGATGATGCTCCTGTCGGGCATCGAATTGCCGGAGCGAGCGATGCGCCAGTATATCGCGGCGGCGCTGAACCTGATCATACATGTTAGCCGCTTCTCCGACGGCACCCGGAAGATTGTCAAGGTTTCGGAGATCACCGGCATGGAGGGCGATGCGGTATTGATGCAAGACCTTTACGAGTATGTCCGCACCGGGATCGGCGCCGGAGGCAAGGTTCTGGGCGAGTTTCGCTCGACCGGCATTCGTTCGGTTTTCGCGCAGCGGATGGCGGCGGCAGGATTCACCCTGGGCAGTGCAAACGTCGCGTGACCGAGCTGCTGCCCATACTGACCGCGGTGCTGATTGTTTCGGCGGCTCTGCTTCTGTATGGAGCCCGCAAAGGCGACGAGGTTTCCCGAGCGGCGATCCTGAAAAGACGATTGCGGGGTGTGGCGCTCGCGCCGGTTGCGCCTGCTCTGCAGCCGAAAGCCGACAAGGCGCCGCCGCGACGGAGTAGCGAGAGCGGGCGGGGAGCGGGCCGCATCGACCGCTGGTTGCTTCAGGGCGGCATACACATTTCGGCGGCATACTTCGTCTGTGGAGTGGCTCTCATCGTGGTGGGGACGCTGGCTGTGGCTGTGGCCCAGGTAGGGCCGGCATTCGCGATACTGTACGGAGCGGGGTTCGGTTTGGTGCCGATCGCATACGTCGCGCGGCAGCGGCGCAAGCGATTGGCCACGTTTGCTCAGCAGCTGCCCTACATTCTCGATTTTCTGCGCTCGTCGCTCGGTGCGGGACATACGCTGCTGCGCGCTCTTCAGCTCGCAAGCGAGAACGCTCCCGAACCCATCGCGACCGAGCTCCGACTGGCGGTGGAACAGATCAAGGTCGGAGCCAGCCTGCCGGAGGCACTCGAGAGCATGTTTCGGCGGCTGCCCGAGGAAAGCCTGGCCTTCCTGATCGTAGCGGTACGTATCCAGGCAGAGGTCGGCAGCGGCGTGGCTGAGATCATCGACCGTGTGACAGAGCGGATGCGCGCGCGCCAACGGCTCCGGCAACAGATCAGGGCCCTGACTGGCCAGGCTCGAATGAGCGGCTGGACGGTTGCGATCCTGCCCTTCGTGGTACTGCTCATTTTGTCGGTCCTCAAGCCGGATTACACACGTCCATTACTTCCCGATCCGGTGGGATTCAGACTTCTGGAAACCGCGATTGTACTCGACGTGGTAGCCGCCGCCATGATTCGGTGGTTGCTCAAGCTCGAGTAAGAGAGGCGGTATGCCAGTCGCGATACTGCCCGCCGCGACCGTAATACTGGTGGCGGCGGCGGCGTTGGCGCTTTACCCGGTTCTGTTCGGCCGCGGGAAGGGGGGACGGCCGCGACTTCCAGTCTGGACTGGGAAGGCCGGCCCTACCTCACCGGCGACCGGACCCCAGGGGCGGATAACTGCAAAACTGGGGACGCTCGTCGAGTGGCAGATTCGGCGGCTACGCCGTCCCCAACCAAGCAGCCTCGGTGGCAGCGAGATTCGCGAGATTCAGAAGAAGCTCGCCGAGGGCGGCTTCCGCGGCGTCATGCCCGTTGCGGTGTTCACACTTGTCCGAGGCGGCATGGTGCTGGCCGGCGCGGGAGTGGGCTTTCTCGCGGGTGTCCGAGCCGGCGGCGCCCCGGTACTGATCTATTCCGGCGCCGGGGCCATCCTTGGGTTTCTGATCCCGACGTTTCTGGTGCTGCATTTCGCAGGAACGCGGCAGCGGCGTATCACGGCGGAGTTGCCCGATGTACTGGCCCTTCTGGTGGTGAGCCTGGAGGCGGGAATCGGAATAACGGACGTAATAAGACTTGTGGGCCGCGAAACCGCGAAACAGGGGCGGCTGCTTGGACGTGAATTGTCGGATACGGCATCGCAAATGGCGGCCGGAGTGACCCTCGAGGAGAGCCTAAGGAACCTGGGCGATCGAACCGGCGTGGATGAATTGAAGTCGATAGCCGCACTGCTGATTCAGAGCGAGAAAATAGGCGCGCGGTTGGGTCCGGCGCTGCGCGCCAGCGCCGACTTGCTCAATTCACGCCGGCGTCTGGCAGCCGAGGAGGCTGCGCAGAAAACCGCGATCAAGATACTATTTCCGTTGGTCCTTCTGATCCTTCCCGCCATGCTGCTGATCATACTCGGTCCGGCAATACTTCAACTGTCGAAAACGTTTACGCCGTAACCCTGCACATCGGCCCGGCAACGCGATTGTGAGATCCCGCTACCGGGGTACGATCGGGTCGCGGAGCGGAGGATTGCTTTTCGTGGCGCCGGGCATGTAAGGGAGTCGATGACCGTGGTTGCAACCGTTGGATTGGTCCGTTGCCCTGGCAGGGAGGATGCGCGCGATGCCTGTTAGAGTCCCGTTGCCGGACGATTCGCAACTGTCGCCGGAAGTCCGCGAGACGCTCAAGCCGCTTCCGCCGCTCAACGTGTTCAGGATGATGGCGAACGTTCCGGCGAGTCTCAAGCCGCTGGTCGAATTCGCGGCCTCGCTCCTGTTTCGGGGCGACTTCGACCGCCGCAAGCGCGAGATCGCCGTGCTGCGGGTCGCGCGCGTGACCCGATCGAAGTACGAATGGACACAGCATGTCGCGCTCGCCGGGCGGCTCGGCGTGAGCGACGCGGAGATCGCGAAAGTTGCGGTCGACGGGCCGGTCACGACCCTGGATGAGGAGGGCAATTTGCTCTGCCGGGTGGCCGACGAGATCAGCCGCGACGTGCGGCTGAGCGACGAGGCGCTCAAACAGATACTCGATCGCTATGGCGTGCGGCAGGCGACGGAACTTATCCTCTGCTGCGCCTACTTCAACATGCTGAGCCGCTTCCTGGAGTCGACCAGGGTCGAGCTCGAGGAGAAGCCGGTGCTCTAGCCGCGGGCACACCGCGGCCTGGGAACACGAGCCGCCTTTGGTGCGGCATGAAACAAACGGGCCACACCGCCAGACGATTCGGCGGCGTGGCCCGCTTCGAGCAGTTTGGACTTGGCGCGGCTAAGGCGCGGCTTTGACCATCGCCTGGGTGGTAAAGTCCTGCCTCCCGACCGCACCCATGTTGATGTACCAGCACTCGCGCTCCGGCGTCTCCCGACCCGGCAGGTAGCACATGGAGGCGAGACCCGACTGCACGTCAGTCGATACCGCGCCCACTACGAACGAGCGCTTGAACGGGTAGATGGCAACTTTGGCATCCGGGACGGGGCGATCGCGAGTAGCAACCCAGTAGATATGGTTGCGGAAGAGCTGGCCCCTGCGGTCGTACGTATCGATGTAAGGGTTGAACCACATCTCGCTGTCGAGGTAAACGATGGTTCTGGAATCGATGGCGTTGATCTTGTTGAGCCGCGAAGTCGCCTGAACGATGTAGAGGTGTCGCACCTCCCAGGCCTCCGGGCACGCGCTGGTCCCACCGTCGGTCGGGCACTGTACTTCAGGCGAGTGCTCGGCATGGGCGGATGCGAGCATGTTGCGCTCGCCCAGGTACTTGTAGTCGTATTCTTCGGTCTTGGGATTGAAACCGCCATAGTGGTCGGGATCCCAGGTGGTTGCGGCGGTGCCGTTGGTGGTGGTCGCTGAATTCATTTGCGACTCGTTCAGGCGCCGCACGCGGCGTGTGCCCGCGGTCCAGTCCCAAACGTCGTCACCCCGGTTGGGATCCAGGTAGCGCCAGCGGATGAAACCGGTGCCGCGAATCTCCTGCGGTGAGAGTAACGGGTAGAGGCCAAACAGCCATAAGCGGTTGGTCACCTTGAAGTCCGGATCGATCGGCAGCGGCTCGACTTCGACGCGCCCGACCAGGTCGTAGCCCATATAGTGCCCGATCTGGAAGTACTCGATTTGCTGAGTCTGCGGGCCGCGCTTCTCGTAAGATGAGTCGCAATCGTAAAAGCGCAGGTCGTAGTCGTCCGTGGTGATCGGTCGGAAGACGTTGTTCCAGATGATCTTGGTCGCGACGTAAGGATCGTTCGCGTCGATCATCGGAAACGGCTGGCCCGCGACGTAGCCAACCACGCTGCGATGGTCGCTGCTGAGCCTGACCTGTGCGGCGTACTTCTCGGTTGCCTCCTGATATGGCGGCGGCCAATCCACGCGCTGCGTCGGCAGGATCTTCATCGTCATGCCGTGCACGACCTTGTAGTAAACCCCGGGTGAAACCAGATCTTTGACCTTGGCCGCACTCTCGGGGGTAATCGTGTCGCCCGGCTTGACCTGCGCGATCGCCAAGGCGGAGCAGGCCCCGAGGACAAGCAACACACCTGCAGCGACAACCGCCATGCGGGCGGTCGCGAGTCTGAAGTTTCTCATATTTGGCACTCCCTGACGGGCTTTAGCGTTCAGCACTGGTGCTGTGGATTAGCACAGCTCATGCGGGTTTTCAATATCTATTATTGATACTTGCAGATTAAAGTGACAACTCCGCCTGCTTCCAGAAGGATCGCACCGGCGCAGGGCGGTGGCGCATGCGACGCAGCGCTTGGCGGCCGAGGCGACCAAGTTGGGCCAGATCGGTGGCGCAAAGGTTAGGCAGTTCGTGCTTTTTCCAGTAACCCCGGATGTATTCCACCGGGTTGAGTTGCGGGGCGTAGGCGGGCAGGTACTCGGTGACGAGCCGACCGCGTTGCGCGGCAATGAAATCCTGGGTCAGGCGCGCCTTATGCTGCGACAAGCGGTCCCACAGCACCAGCAGCTTGCCCGGCAGATGGCGCAGCAGGTGAGCGAGGAAGCCCGCCACCTGGGGGGCGCGGATGGTGTCCGGGTAGAGCCGGAAGTAGAAGTCCCATCAGGTAATGCCGGCGGCGGCCGAGAGCGCCTTCCAGTTGAAGTGATACTGCAGCACCGGGGTCTGCCCGCGCGGCGCCCAAGTGCGCACCCGATGGGGCCGCTCGCTCAGCCCGCTTTCGTCGATGCAGATGATGGTGCGCCTCTCGCAGAGGGTTTTTTAAATCTGGGGCCAGCGGTATCGCTTCCAGCGCCGGATCGCCTGCTCGTCGCGCTCCAGCGCTCGTCCGGTAGGACGCTGGCAGCTCCAGTTCAGTTTGCGCAGAATCCGCCACACCTGCGAGGGGTGGTACCGCACCCCGCACTGGGCTTCGATAAGTCTCCTCACCCACGCCAGTGTCCACAGCCCGGTTTGGTATCCGAACTGCTCGGGACCCTGCTTGAGGCACTGCTCGATCCGGACTAGATCCGCTTTGCCGAGCTTGGGCCGTCGGCCCGCGCGCCCCGCCCGGCGCAGACCCCGGCGGCCGGAGGCGGCCAAGCTCTTGGCCCAGCGGTTCACCGACTGGCGGTGCACGCCCACGCGCCGCGCCACCTCGGCCTGCGAATACCCCTTCTCCAGCAGCCGTGCCGCCTGCATCCGTCGCCGCTCGAGCTCCGTGAAATCCCGCCGCATCCCACCTGGAAATCCCATGAGCTAGATAGTAGCATATGTCACTATATTATTCAATATCCTGAGCCGCTTCCTGGAGTTGACCAAGGTCGAGCTCGAGGAGAAGCCGGTGCTCTATTGAGCCGTGCATATCATTAAGTAGCAATTCTGCTCTTGCTCGATTCCTTGGTATGTCATTCTCGTGCGTGGCGGAGCCTACCCTTGTAAGGGTGCGAAATATCCCGGTCTTTTGGCCCGCCGCGGCAGGCGGGATTCCTCGCGCGCGCCAGACACGCGTGCGGGAATGACAGAAGCAGCCGCGCCGGAGCAGAATTCTGTGTCACTAACTTGTGCAGGAATCAATAGGCGCGGGCACACCGCGGCCTGGGAACACAAGCCGCTTGGGTGCGGCATGAAACAGACGGGCCACACCGCCAGGCAATTCGGCGGTGTGGCCCGCTTCGAGCAGTTTGGACTTGGCGCGGCTAAGGCGCGGCTTTGACCATCGCCTGGGTGGTAAAGTCCTGCCTCCCGACCGCACCCATGTTGATGTACCAGCACTCGCGCTCCGGCGTCTCCCGACCCGGCAGGTAGCACATGGAGGCGAGACCCGACTGCACGTCAGTCGATACCGCGCCCACTACGAACGAGCGCTTGAACGGGTAGATGGCAACTTTGGCATCCGGGACGGGGCGATCGCGAGTAGCAACCCAGTAGATATGGTTGCGGAAGAGCTGGCCCCTGCGGTCGTACGTATCGATGTAAGGGTTGAACCACATCTCGCTGTCGAGGTAGACGATGGTTCTGGAATCGATGGCGTTGATCTTGTTGAGCCGCGAAGTCGCCTGAACGATGTAGAGGTGTCGCACCTCCCAGGCCTCCGGGCACGCGCTGGTCCCACCGTCGGTCGGGCACTGTACTTCAGGCGAGTGCTCGGCATGGGCGGATGCGAGCATGTTGCGCTCGCCCAGGTACTTGTAGTCGTATTCTTCGGTCTTGGGATTGAAACCGCCATAGTGGTCGGGATCCCAGGTGGTTGCGGCGGTGCCGTTGGTGGTGGTCGCTGAATTCATTTGCGACTCGTTCAGGCGCCGCACGCGGCGTGTGCCCGCGGTCCAGTCCCAAACGTCGTCACCCCGGTTGGGATCCAGGTAGCGCCAGCGGATGAAACCGGTGCCGCGAATCTCCTGCGGTGAGAGTAACGGGTAGAGGCCAAACAGCCATAAGCGGTTGGTCACCTTGAAGTCCGGATCGATCGGCAGCGGCTCGACTTCGACGCGCCCGACCAGGTCGTAGCCCATATAGTGCCCGATCTGGAAGTACTCGATTTGCTGAGTCTGCGGGCCGCGCTTCTCGTAAGATGAGTCGCAATCGTAAAAGCGCAGGTCGTAGTCGTCCGTGGTGATCGGTCGGAAGACGTTGTTCCAGATGATCTTGGTCGCGACGTAAGGATCGTTCGCGTCGATCATCGGAAACGGCTGGCCCGCGACGTAGCCAACCACGCTGCGATGGTCGCTGCTGAGCCTGACCTGTGCGGCGTACTTCTCGGTTGCCTCCTGATATGGCGGCGGCCAATCCACGCGCTGCGTCGGTATGATCTTCATCGTCATGCCGTGCACGACCTTGTAGTAAACCCCGGGTGAAACCAGATCTTTGACCTTGGCCGCACTCTCGGGGGTGATCATGTCGCCCGGCTTGACCTGCGCGACCGCCAAGGCGGAGCAGGCCCCGAGGATAAGCAACACACCTGCAGCGACAACCGCCATGCGGGCGGTCGCGAGTCTGAAGTTTCTCATATTTGGCACTCCCTGACGGGCTTTAGTGTTCAGCACTGGTGCTGTGGATTAGCACAGCTCATGCGGGTTTTCAATATCTATTAGCTGTTCTCCTGCCGGAATATTCTTGGCGCGTTAGGGAACATTGGGCGTCATAGCTGGCGCCATTGGCACCGGATCAGTCAGCAAGTCGAGTCCCGCCGCTCGGCAGGGCCGCCGAACCACCGGCCGGGCAATCTCAGCGCGCAAACGGCGAACACGAGAGCACGGAGCAGAGCTGATGCGATCCGCCCCGCACTAGGGCGCTGTGCTGCAGGCGCGACAGGTAGATGGGCGCCATGAAGCCCATTTCCGTCTCTTCGGGCTCCAGGCCGAACATCGCGCTCAGGTAGAGCAGCCCGGCGGCGACACGCCCGTCGCTGAAGCCGAAGCTCGTCACATACTCGAGCGGCGACATCCCGAAGATTTCCGCCATCCGATCGCCCAACGCGCCCGATTGCCGAAACAGGATCATCTGCTCGACCGGCTCGACCGGCGGGACAAAGGTCGCCGGGATCAGAATCGCGTCGCAGAGCCGGTCAACCTCATCGCGCAGCGCCGCGTAGCGGGGGCGTCGGCGCAACTTAGCGCCGCCACGCTCTCGATCGAGCGCTTCGCGTCCGTGAAAAGTGTGAACGACTGATGGCCGTCCAAGAGGAACGAGACCTGCGCCTCCGGATTAGGTGAACCGCACGCCGCCCGGCTCGAGCTCGAGGTCGGCGTACGGCGGCATCAGCTCGCCGAGCATCATGTAAGTGGCGTGGTAGTTCACCTTGAAGCCGGAGATCTCCTGCGTGACCAGGCCCGCCGCCGGTCTCGATGCTGCGCTCGACCACAGCCACCCGCGCGCCTGCGCGCGCCAGGTACGCGGCGCAGGTCAGTCCGTTCGGCCCCGCGCCCAGGATCGCGACGTTGAATTCGTTTGCCACCACGGGGCGCCGCTCACGTCGCCGCCGAGTTCGTGGCCATAGATTGCCAACGGATTGGGGCGCCAGTTGTCCGGCGTAGTCGCCTAGGTACTCTGGACCACCAGTTGCCGGAAGCCGCCGCCAGCGCTTCGCGTTCGGCGATTTCGGTTCGATACGGCGCGATCCGGGAGCCGATCTGGATAAAGGTCCTGGCGTCCTTCTCGGAGTACTTTGCGATCGCTTCGACGGTCTTGGCGTGGTCGTGGGTGTAGAAAATCAGGTTGCGATCGGGCCACACCGTCCCGGCGACCACCTCGGGCAGCAGCACCTCGAGTCCGAACTTGCCAAGCTCGAGGTCGCCCCACTAATGCCCGCGCCGACGACTACGAGGTCGTAGCTCTCTTTTATGCCTCGCCCTCCCATTTTCCGGAAGAGGCTTGCCACTGGACTCGATGGCGGCATTCCCCCGAGAAAGACCGTCGAGACGCGCGCGGACCATCCGGCGGTGAAGCGCGGTGAGAAGCTTGGAGGAGGCCTCGATCGCGGCTGAGGCCAAGCGCACCTCCTCGTCGGGCGAGACCCGGCCGAGCACGCGCTCGTTGAAGCCGGCGAACTCGCTGTCGATCAGACGGTCAACCATCTGTCGATAGACCCCCAACTGCTCGGTCGAGAACCCCAGGCGCTCATCAGGGCCGGCCTGCCTCATCGCATGCACCGCCGCGATGATCGCGGTCTCGTCGGCGGAGAACGGCTCTTTACCGGCGCTGATCAGTCTCTGTTCGATCAGCCCCTTGAGCGCCGCGTCGCCGATCGGATGGCGGCGGATGACGTTGGCGCGCGGCCGCTTGACGTCGGCGACGTCCATACCCGAGACGAGCTTCGCGTCGGCCTCGCGCAGCGCGTTCTCGCCGCCGCTGTCGATGAGCTGCTTGATCACGCCGAGCGGCAGGAAGCGGCGGGTCTGGAGCGATTTGATCTGCGCGATGCGCTCGATGCAGGCCGGGTCGTAGTAAGCCATCCGGCGATGCGGCCGCTCGGGGGCCGGCAGCAGGCCAAGCGAGACGTAGTGATGAACAGTGGCAGGCGTGACGCCGGCGCGCCGGACAATCTCACCCATCGTAAGCCGCCGCCGGGAGGGCTGGGAATGGGTGCCGCCCTGGACGGTAGTTCCCATCTGTCAGGTGTCACCTAATACATTACAGAGTGCAAGTCAAGCGAGGACACAGGATCAGGTCTGGCGCTTGCCGAAGGCCTTCTCGCGATAGGCGAGGGCGGCGGCCAGCGACTCCTGGTCAGCGAGCGCGCCGAGCAGAGCGTCACCATCGGCGAATGCGGTAAGCCCCGCGCCCATCACGCGCGCGACTGCGTTCACGTGCTCCTTGGTGATGGTCACCGGAACCGACGGCTTGGCGATGATATCGCGGGCGAGTTGTTCGACTTCGGCGGCGAGCTGGGCGGCCGGGACGACCCGATTGATAAAGCCGATCGCTTTCGCTTCCTGCGGACTGAAGCGCCGGCACGTGATCACCAGCTCTTTGGTCAATGGCGCGCCGATCTCCCGCACCAGCCGGGGGATTGCGCCCCAGGTCAACGGGATGCCCATTTCGATCTCAGGAATGAAGAACGAGGCGTCCTCGGCGGCGACGCGCAGATCGCAGGCCGCCGTCAGCACCACCCCGCCGCCGACGGCGTAGCCGTGCACCTGTGCGATCGTGATCGCACGCATCTGCTCGAGCGCGTCGGTCGCGCGCAGGCCGTACTGGCCGACCTCGCGCCGATCGAGCCAGCTCTGTTTCGAGCGCGGCGCGCCCGACGCTACCGACGAGCCCGTCAGATCGGCGCCGGCGGTGAAGGCCCGTCCCGCGCCGCTGAGGATCACGACGCGCAGCTCGCGATGGCTGTCGAACCATCGTGCCGCCTCCACCAGCTCATGGAGCATCGTTGCATCGATGGCGTTGAGCCGCCCTGGGCGGTTCAGCGTCAGGCGTCCGAGCGGTCCGTCGACCTCAACTTTGATCGTCTGGAATTCGTGTGTCTCGGCCATTTCGACTCCTAGCCTTTCGCGCTCAGCGCGGGGCCTCCCAGCGGTAGAGCAGGTCGGGCTCGTGCTCCTCGTTGCGGGTGCCGTCGGTGAACTGGACCGCGACGAAGCCGTGCTTTTCATAGAACGCGCGGGCGACGGCGTTCTTCTGAAAGCACCACAGGGTCAGGCGATGGGGGCTCAGTTGGCGGGCCTTTTCGAGCAGGCACGTGCCGATTCCGCGATGTTGGTATTCGGGCAGGACGTAGAGCTGGTCAACGATCTCGCCGTCCAGCGCGATGTATCCCGCGATCGCGTCCCTGACTTCGACCACCAACACGTTGTAGCTGGGCAGCACGAAGTCGCGCATCCAACTGCGCGTCTGCGCGCCATTGTGGATCTGCGGGAGGAAGGGCAGCGATTCGCGCCGCGTTTTCATGTGAAGGTCCGCGAGCGCGTTGGCGTCGCGAGGGCGAGCGCGCCTGAGCTTGAGCTGCGCCATCGATCGATCACAGGCTAAAGCCCATGCCACGGCGCCGATTCTACTGCTCCCCCGCGTTGCGAGTCAGGTAGTCGAGGATCACCCGACGCTCCTCGGCGCTGAGCGGCGCCATGCCCGCCTGTGTAATCTTCGGCTCCATCGCATCGACCCGCACCGCCCACATCGCCGGCGTAAGCGCGTGCGGATTGTAGGGCGGATGGCACCCGCCGCATCGTTTCACGTAGAGCTGGCCGGCGTAGCTGTCGAGCTCGGGCAGCGGTTTCGAATTGCATCCTGCGATCGCGATCAAGAGGGCCGCGAGTCCTACCCAGGCGAAGATCGGCCGGCGGCGCATCATCGCTGATCGCGATCTGCCGGCAGCAGCACGCTCACTCGCAAGAGCATGCCCTGAACGCCAAGGGGGAGAAGAAGAAATCATCCGGCGCCGTCGCGCTCCTCCGGCACCACATTCACCAGCTTGATTCGCGCGTGCTTGAGCAGTTCCGCGACGGTGTGCAGCTTGTACTCCTTTTCGTAAAACACGGTGCGGATCCCGGTGTTGATCAGCACCTTGAGGCAGTGGATGCAGGGCGTATGGGTTACGTAGACGTCCGCGTCGCGAATCGCGGCCCCGTTCTTGGCCGCTTGCGTGATCGCGTTGATCTCCGCGTGGATCGTCCGGTAGCAGTTCTGCTCGATTTCGCCGTCCGGCGTGCGCGATTCATAGATCAGGCATCCCGCTTCCAGGCAATGGGGCAGGCCGGCGGGCGAGCCGTTGTAGCCGGTGGCCAGGATGTTGCGGTCGCGCACGATTACCGCGCCGACCTTCGCCCGATTGCAGGTTGACCGCTCCGCGACCTCGCGGGTGATGGTCATGAAGTACTGGTCCCAGGTCGGCCGTTTTTTCAATTTTCACCGATCCGGCATGGACCGCCGCTTGGTTGTCGCGGCCGGGACATCGCCACCAACCTTCGTGGAAAGCCACTCGCGCGAGCAACAACCCATGCTGGATTCGTGGAAAATAACCTCGACGGCCTTTTCTTCATTCTCGGGCTGCGCGGGGGGGGTGTACTTGAGCGGCACCGGGCTGAACGTCACGACGAACAGCGCGATCGTCATCCAGGCCTGGATACGCCGGCGCGCGTCCAGCGGCGTGATCGAATCGGTGGTCGCGGGATGCCCCAGACCGAGCATAATCAGCAGCGCGGCCCACAGCAGCCACCCGCCCCAGAAACCCAGCCCCAGCACGATCGATCCGCCCACCGTGATCGCTCCGCCCAGCACGAACACGCGCGAGATTAGCCGATGGGTGCGCCCGCCGAACAGAGCGTAGATCGTGTGTCCACCGTCGAGCTGTCCGACCGGCAGCAGGTTGAGCGCCGTGACGAATAGCCCCAGCCATCCCGCGAGCGCGATCGGATGCAGGACGATCGCGACGCTGTTAGGGTCAACCCTGAGAATCCAGCGGCTCAGCCAGTAGAAGATGATCGAGTTGCCCAGCTCGAAACCTCCGGCGCTGGGACCGAGCGGCCCGATCGTCGACCTGCCAAGCCCGATGATTACGGCCGCGACCGCCACGATCACGCCGGCCCACGGACCGGCGGCGCCGATATCGAAAATCACGCGGCGCGAGGGCGGCCGCGACCTTATCCGGATGAACGCGCCGAAGGTGCCGATGAAGAAGATGGAAGGATAGGGCGCCGGGATGAAGTAGGGAGGACTTGCGTCCACTCCGTGCCGCATCGCCACCAGGTAGTGACCCATCTCGTGCGAGAACAGGATCAGCATCAGCGGGATCGAGAACGAGAGCCCGCTTGCCAGGTTGAGCAGGCTCGCCAACGGCTGGTCCATCGACAAGGTTGCGCCCGCGGCGTACGCGCCCGCCATCGTGGTCGTGAGCATCGTCACCAGGAAGAGCGCGATATTGACGGCCGGGAACCGCGTGCGAGGCAGCGCGAGCCCGCGCGTCGGCGCGGCCGAGGATTGCGCGTGGCGCGGAATCTCGGTCAGGACCGGGGACCCCTTGTTGGCGCTCAGTTCGTCCATCGCGAATCTTTCATTTCCTCAGCGGCCCGCGCACACTTTGATCGCGCTACCCTGGCGCGCGCTGAAACGGTCCGCCGCGCTTGTGTCGCGCACCGCAATTTCCAGCAATTCAAAGCTCCCGAAGATCGCCAGCGGAGTTCCCTTTGCAGCGTCGCCGTAAGCATTCATCAGCTCGATCGGCGCGCTACGCTTTAGCCTAACCGATAGCCTTTTGCCTGGAAAGGAAGCGGCGAAGGCGGCAAGGGTCCTGCGATCGATGTTGCTCACCAGGTTGCCGAAGTGGTCAACGTACACGATCGCGCCACGCAGCTCGCGTCCGTGCCGCGCGGGCTCTGCGAGCTCCAGCCGCTCGATTCCCTCGATCGGCGGGCCGAGCGCGTCCAGCCGCACGCCTCGCCACAGCCACGCCGCCGCCGGCGCGAAGATGTCGCGCCCGTGGAAAGTCGCGCTGACCTCTTCGAGCCGGTAGCGCGGTGAACGCAGCTCGACCGCCCGCCTGAGCCCCGCCTGCTCGGCAGCAGGCGCGAGCAGTCCGTTGTCCGGCCCGACCAGGCGCACGCCCGAGCGCGTCTCAACGGCGATCGGGAGCCGCTTGGTGCCGACGCCGGGATCGACCACGGCCATAAAAATCGTGCCGCGCGGAAAGTAACGCCAACTTTGCTTGAGCGTGAGTGCGCCCGCGGCGATCGACTGGGGCGGGATTCCGTGCGTGATATCGACGATCGGGGCGCCGGGCGCGATCGACGCGATCACACCCTTTATCACGCCCACGTAATGGTCGCGGTAGCCGAAGTCGGTAAGAATCGCGATCGGCGCGCGCCCGGAAACCGCTTGCGTCGGCATCGTGAGGCTTCGCCCCTTATCGCCGCGCGAGTTCCTCGCGCACGGCCGCGGCCAGCAGCGGGAACATCAGCTCGTGATGGCCGGTGAGCATGATCGCGCGTCCGCCGCCGGCGGTCGGGCGCTCGACCACGTTCACCCGCGGGCGGTATTGGCGGATGAGGTCCATGTCGGCGGCGCTGAATCCGCTCACCTTGCGTCCGAGATTGCGGGCCAGATTGAGCGCCTTCATGAACACTTCCGGCATCACCACCGCCGAGCCGAGGTTGACCACCACGCCGCGCGACAGTTCTGAGACTACGCCGGCCAGGCGATGGAAGTCCGCCATCGAGGCCTGTCCGATCGCGCCGCCGTCGGCGCTGGGATGCATATGAATAATATCGGCGCCGATCGTGACGTGGACCGTGGCTGGGGCTCCGGCACGATAGGCGGCCGCGAAGATGCTGGAGGCGCGGAACTTGAACTTGCGCCGATCGATCTCGCGTCCGACCACTTCGCCCAGCCCTTTGCCCTCCGCGGCGGCGATCTTGGCGGCCTCGTTTAGAAAGGCGCCTGTCTCCTCGACCATCCCGAAGCTTCCCTCGGCCAGTCCGGCGGCGACGTCCTCCGACGTGCGCCCGGCGAATGCGAGTTCGAAGTCATGGATAATCGCGGCACCGTTGGTCGCGATCGCGCTGACGATCCCGTCGCCGATCAAGTCGCAGATGATCGGAGCGAGGCCGGTCTTGAGCGGATGCGCCCCCATCATCAGCAGGAAGACGCGGCCGCCGCGATGGGCCCGGGCGATCGCGCGGGCCAGATCGCGCAGATCCCTGGCTGCGAGTACGTCGGGGAGCGAGTCGATGAACCCCGCGGTGCCGCTCCTAAGCGGCCGCGCGAGCTGTCGGCGCCCGACGATTCGCGAGAGCGTGGCGAGCCGGTGGGTGCGTGCGCGGCGCGGATCGATCGGAGTTATCTTCATCGCCCGCCTATCGGGCCGGCGGCCTGGACATCCCGATGCACAACCCAGCTAGGTTAATCGATACACCTGCCCTCGCCAACTGCGGCCGCAATGCACCTAGAACGATCCGTACCAGGGGCGCTGATGCGGATCCTCCGGGACAAAGCTCACGTTGAACGAGCGGAGCAGGGTTCCCTCCGCGTGCTTCAACGTAAGCTTCGCCAGCTCGAGGTTGACCTGCGCGTTCACGTGGTTGCCCAGCGCGGCGACCAACTCCTCCTGGAATTGCAGCAGTTCGTGGGTGTTGGCCATCCCGACCCGGTAGCGCTCCTGTTCGGCGCGCAGCGACTCGCGCGCATAGTCAGAGGCGACCCCAGTCGCGACCACCTGCTTGACGCCGCTGCTCACCGTGCTTATCTGGTTCTCCACGTCGAGCACGATTTGCGAGACCAGCTCCCGGTAGCTCAGGCGCTGCTGCTCGTACGCGATTCGTGCCTGCGACAGCGCCGCCTTGGCGGCATCGTTCATCAGCGGCCGCTCGAAGCTGAGGACCGCGGCGTAGTTGTAGAACCCGAACGACCACATATTGTTGAGCGCGTCGCCGTAGATCCCTCCGAATGGAGACTCGAGGCCGCTCTTGGGTTTTGTTTCACCCGGTACATCGCAGTTGCCTTTTGCGCCGGGTGCGAGGAAGGCCGTGGCCGAAAAACACTTGGCGAGTCCGGATGTCGAGGTGAGGCCGAACTGCGCGCCCAGGTTGAGCTGGGGCATGGTCTGGTTCTCCGCATATTTCACCTGCAGGAGCAGGCTCCGGATCAACTCACGCATCGAGGCCAGCTCCGGCCGGTATTGCATCGCCAACTCCAGCGATTGCTCTTCGTCGGCAGCAACGTTCTCCGGGCCGCGCGGCTTGTCGGAGGGCTCGATCTGCTGGGGCATGAACCGGTGCGACGGATTTAGCATCACGTCCTGGCGAAGCGTGGCGCGCGCCACCGCCAGCGTGTTTTCGGCGCCGTACACATTGGCCGCGTCGGTGGCCTGCTCGGACTGAGCTTCCTGCACATCCAGCGGCGCCAACACGCCCACCCGCAGGCTGATCTCATTCTGGCGCACCAGGTCCGTCGCCAGCTTGTAGGCCTCGCGAGCAACTTCGAGGTTCTCTTCGGCCCGCACCACGTTCCAGTAATCGGAAGCCACTTGCAGGGTGAAGTCGGAGAGTTGCTGCTCGTACGAGAACTGCGATGCTTTCTGGTTCTCCTCGGCGATCCGCACATTGATGGTCGCGAAGTCGAGCCCGAAGTTGCGCAGCAGCGGCTGCGACAGCGACAGCGCCAGCGACGGGTTGTAGGACGGGTTAATCGAGGCGAAGATCGAGTTCGAGAGCAGCCGCGAGTTGTTGAAGGTTATCCCAAACGTACCGTTGGTGGTCGACAGCAGCTTGTTGACGGCAAAGTTCCAGTCGTACTCCTTTTGGGAGAATGCAGGCGTGCCGCCGGTCGTCAGTACCGAGGTCGACGGCGACGTGCTCTTGAGCTGGTCGAGCTTGGAGGTCAAGTCGGGGTCGAAAGTCGCCTCGGCCTCTCGGACGCTCTGCAGCGATTCGAGCGGGGTCAATTGCGCCGCCTGGACAGTGGGATTGTTCCGCAGCGCCAGATAGACCGCTTCCTTCAGCGACATGCTGCTCGCGTTCTGATCGCGGGTCCGGATGTATCGCTCGGAGATCACGGTCTCGGGCGGGATCTCCTCGGTCGGCGACCACTGGTGAAGAAAGACGTCGTACGACATCTTCGAGTGCTCCAGTCGCCGCTGCTCGGGGGGCGGCACCGTGATGTCAGGCGGAGTCTGCGGGCTGACCGGCTGCGCCGCCAGCGGAATCGGCGAGTTGAAGACCGGAGCCTTGATGCCTGCCTTGCGCGCCGCCTCGACCGCCGGCATCGAGCCCGGCGATGGCGCCGGCGCGGCGCCGCCGGCGGTGTACCCCTGCGCGCGCACCGGTTCCGGCCATCCCGTCGCGAGGACCGATGCCAGTGCGGCGATTGCGGCTGTGAAAACCATCATGCGTAGCTTGAACGTCATCGGTGATCTACCTCCATCGGCAACGTGTCTGGTTTAAACCGTGCGATCAGGGCTCGCAAGCAGGCGCCGATGAACCGAGAGGCCCATGCGGTCATCGCCGTGCGCGCGACGCGCTCGGCCTGCGCTCTAAGGGCGGATCGGAATCGAAGACAGATCGGCGGGAGGCGGTGCCTCGACTTTGACTCGCCCCGAGGCCGGCGATTCGAATTCGAGCTCGCGCAGATGGAGCCAGACGCGGCCGGGCGCCAGCGCCGCGATGCGCGGTCCGCCGTAGAGCGTATCGCCCGCCAATGGATATCCGGCGGCGGCCAGATGGACGCGAATCTGATGCCGGCTGCCGGTCTTCGGCCGCACCGAGACCAGCGTGAAGCCGTCCGCGCGTCCGATCGGCTCGACCATCGTCAGGGCCGCGCGCGCGCCGCGCGCCTCGGCTTGCCGGCGCCCCTCAACGACGATCATCTTGCGCCGGTTCTTCGGATGATGAGCGATCGGTGAATCGAGTTGCAGCGGCTGCTTCAGCTCCCCTGTGACCAGGGCCTCGTAGCGGCGCGTCACGCCGCCGCCACGGATCGCCTCGCGCAGCCGCGCGAAGGCGCTGGCCTGGCGCGCGATCATCAACGCACCCGAGGTGCCGTTGTCGAGTCGGTGGACCAGTCCGCCTTCGAGCGGCTTGTCTCCGACCGCGGCGGTTTCCGGGAGCCGCGCCGCCACCGCGTTCATCACCGTGTCGCGTTCATCGGGCCGGATAGGATGGCACGGCATCGGGGCAGGCTTGTTGACGACGATTACGGCGGCGTCTTCGAACAGCACTTCGAGCCCAAGCTTGGGGTTGGGCTGGATGCCGGCGGGTGCGGACGATGGCGCGACCTCGACCGTGTCGCGCGAGCGGATCAGCGCTGCCTTGCGCGCCGGCAGACCGTTGACCCGCACCGCCCCGCGGGCGATGAGCGCGTGGGCGGCGCGACGCGAAGCGGCGTATCCCAGGCGCACCAGATGGACATCCAGCCGCTCGCCGTTCCCGTCCCCGGTCATCCGCGTTTTTTCCCTCACCAGAGCGGGCGAGACGCCCGGTCTTTTGGAGCGCCTTTCCCCGCTTCTGGCTGACGGGTTGCTGCAGGCTTGATCAAGAAGCCAGCCACACCCATGGATACACATCCAACTCCGGCCATCGTTAAGCCCTCTGTCGAAAATCGACAGGCTCGGAGATTAGGCGAGAAGGCAGTGAGATCCTTCGCTTCGCAGACTTCGCTCAGAATGACAAGCTCGCGAGGCTTGCTGGTCAGTTATCCGCCAGCCGGGTACGCACCCAGCCTTGGGCCTGTTGCATGAAATCCGAGAACGGGTCCTCGTCGGCCGCTGGCGCGAAGAAGCATTTGCGCATGTAGTCGAGCGCGCCCGAGTAATGCTCGAAGCCCTTGCCGAGCTCCTCGAAGATCAGAAAGCCGGGCCGGTACAGCGAAACGTCCAGCATCGAGACCGCCAGGTAGGAGCGCTTGCCCTCATCGAGGTAGTAATCCAGGTAGCCGCCGCGCTCGACATACTTGCGGAACAGTCCCGACATGAACAGCGTGTAGTCGCCGACGTACTTGCGCACCGCGCGCTCGCCGATCACCCGCGCGTGCGTGTCGGGCCCAAGCTGCGCCAGCAGCATCTCGACCACGCTCGAGAGCCGCCGTCCCTCGGCATCGCGCAGCGCCAGCCATCGATCGGCACGGGCGAAGTCCGTCAGGACCGACGCCACGTACTCGACGATCTGCTGATCGCCCACACCGAGTTGTGCAAAGCTCTTGCGCGTCAGCGCCAGAAAGAAATTACCGAAATTTCCCGAAGACGGTTTATCAACCTTCATACGAACCTCGATCCGCTCGCAACCGCACGCTCCGTCAGTCCATACGAAATTGTAACAAATGGTCATAGAAGTTGCGCAATAGACCAGGTGAGTTTTTTTGGCGGTGAGCGCCAAGGTCGCGAAGCCGTCGCGCGGGTTGGCGCTCGGCACCTCCGAGTGCCATCCCGAGTCAATTCTTACGAGGGTGTGGCGGCGGCTGCGGGCGGCTGTGGCGGTGCCATGGACGGTCTTTGCGCTCTCATCCCGCGGCGCGCCGGAGCCCCGATGGCGCCGTGCGGCGGCGGGAAACGGTCTTGAGACCGAACAGCCGGCGCAGCTCGCGCCCGGTCTGCGATTTCTCGCACTCGGCGACCGCAAGCGGCGCACCAGCCACTACCAGACGGCCGCCTTGGTCGCCGCCCCCCGGACCCAGGTCGATCACGTAGTCGGAGTGCGCAATCAATTCCAGGTTGTGCTCGATGACCAGCAGGCTGTTGCCCTCGCTTACCAGTTTTCGGAGCACGTTCAACAGACGGCGGATATCGCTCGAGCTGAGTCCGGTGGTCGGTTCGTCGAGGACGAACATCCGTCCCAAACTCTTGCCGTTGGACGAAAGCGGCCTGGGTTCGAGGTCGGCCAGCAAAAAGCGCGCGAGCTTCAGGCGCTGCGCCTCGCCGCCGGACAGCGTCGAGGTAGCCTGCCCGAGCTGGATGTAACCGAGGCCGACGGCGGATAGCGCATCGAGACGCCGGGTTACCGCCGGGTGCGCCGCAAAAAACGTTCGTGCCTCGTCCACGGTCAGGTCGAGGACCTGGTTGATGTTCATTCCGTTGAACCGGATCGCCAGGATGTGGCTCTGGAAGCGGCGGCCGTCGCACGCATCGCATCGCACCTCGAGATCGGCCATGAAGTGCATCTCGATGGTTACGGTGCCCGTTCCCCGGCATCGCTCGCATCGCCCGCCCGCGACGTTGAACGAGAAATGCCGCGGCGCGATTCCAAGCCGGCGCGCCTCGGGGCTGCGCGCGAAGCGGGTGCGAATCTCGTCGTACACCTTGAGGTAAGTGGCCGCATTCGAGCGCATCGAGCGCGTCGCCAGCTCCTGTGCCATGTGGACGAGGTCTCCAATCTGGTCGAAGCCTTCAATCCGCGCGCATGCGCCGACCTCGCTCACGGCCTTGCCGCTGTGCTTGAGCCAGTTGTTGTAGAGCACGTCCTCGACCAGGGTCGATTTTCCCGAACCCGAGACGCCCGTGACGCACACCAGCCGTCCGAGCGGTATCCAGACATCGAGGTTCTTCAGATTGTGCTCGCGCGCCCCCACGATCCTGATTCCCGGTTCGTGCCGGCTGAACCGCCGCCGACGCGCCAGCGCCCTCATCAAAAGGACCCGTCCCGGCGTGTTCCCGTTGAGTTTTACTCCGGCCTCGGGCGCTCCCGCGAACATCACGGCGCCGCCTTCGCGGCCGCCGCCCGGCCCCAGCTCGACCACGAAGTCTGCGCCGGCGATCATCGTGGGGTCGTGCTCGGCCACGACCACGGAGTTGCCGAGGTCGCGCAGATGGCGCAGCACCGCGAGCAGGCGATTGGTGTCGCTGGCGTGGAGTCCCACCGTCGGCTCGTCGAGCGCGTACAGGGTGCCGGTGAGCAGGCTTCCCAGCGCGCCGGCCAGATGGATTCGCTGCGCCTCGCCGCCCGACAGCGTCCGCGCCTGCCGCTCGAGAGTCAGGTAGCTGAGCCCGACTTCATTGAGATAGCCCACCCGGTTTCGAAGTTCCCGCAGCACCGGCGACGCGCGTGCCGCGATTGCGGGCTTGTCCACGATCTCGTCCAGCCAGCCGGCCAGTTCGCGTATCGAGAGCTGCCCGACCGCCGCGATGGTCTTGCCTTCGACCCTGACGTTGAGAGCTTCGGGCTTGAGCTTCGAGCCGGCGCAGGCGGGGCAGGGTACGAAGCGCCGGTACCTGGCGAGCAGGATCCTGACGTGAGTCTTATAGCGGCGTTTCTCGAGCCATCGAAAAAACCCGCGCACGCCCGGCCATCGCTCCTCGTCGTTCTCTTCCCGCGATGACGCGGGCTCGCCGTCCAGCAGCCAGGCGCGTTCCTCGTCGGTGAAGTCGCGATACGCTGTGCTGGTGCGAATGTGCCTGCGGCGCGCGCACTTGAGCATCCATTGATTCATCTCGCGATACGCCGGCGTGCGCCACGGCGCGATCAGGCCCAGCCGGAGCGAGAGGTCGGGGTTGGGAATTACCTTGTCGAGATCCAGTTCGACGATGCGCCCGAAGCCTTCGCATTCCGGGCAGGCGCCGATGGGACTGTTCGCCGAGAACAGTGCGGGGGTCGGCTCCGGAAACGCCACCGCGCATCGCGAGCAGTTGAAACGCCGATCGAAGGCGAAGCTCTCGAGCGGCCTGATTGCGCCCTTGCCGCGCTCGACCCGGATCGCCGATGCGCGCCCGCCGCCAATGTAGAGTGCCTTTTCCAGCGCCTCGCGCACGCGCTCCGCTACTGCGGCGCCGTCGCCCTCGGCCGGCGCCACCCCGACCCGATCGATGACCACCTGTAGCGTGTGGCCGTTGGCGGCCGGCTGATGCGCCGCGAACTCGGCGGTCTCGACGATCGAGCCGTCGCGGTAGATGCGATGGTAGCCGTTGTGGGCGAGATAGGCGGCCGCCTCGGCCAGCGAGCGCGAGCCGCTGTCGAACGGCCCGATGAACAGGTAAAGACCCGGCTCGCCGATCACGCGGGCGGCGGCCGCCTCGACGCTGTCGCGCGTCACCTCGCCGCCGCATCGTGGGCAACACGTGCCCCCCACGGTCGCGAACAGCAGCCGCAGGTAATCATTTATCTCGGTAACCGTTCCGACCGTCGAGCGCGCGTTCTTGATGCTGTTCTTCTGGCGCAGGGCCAGCGCGGGCGGGATGTCGGAAATCGTGTCCACGTCCGGCCGCTCCATCCGCTCCAGGAACAGCCGCGCGTAGGTGGACAGGCTCTGCACGTAACGGCGCTGGCCCTCCGCATAAAGCGTGTCGAAAACCAGGCTCGATTTGCCGGAGCCCGAGACTCCGGTAACGACGACAAGTTTTCCTCGCGGCAGATCGAGCGCGATGTTCTTGAGGTTGTGGGTGCGGGCGCCGCGGATGCTGATTGAGCGCTCCAAAGGCGATTCCCGCTCTCAGCGAGGGTCTCCGATAGGCCGCGCCTTTTTCCTGCGCTCGCCGGGGAATTCGGAGCTGACTTTGGCGTAGAGCGCCGCAAGCTGGCGGTCGAACTCCGCCTCGAGCCGGCGTTTTTCGGCCTGACCCTGCTCCTCAGGCAAACCGACGAGCTTGTTGAGCTCGTCTTCGAGCTTGTACATCAGGCGGTTGCGTTCAATCATATATTGGTAGCCGTTCATAGAAGCTCCCAAAACAGAGGCTCCAAAACTGTAAATTATAGGGCATCGTTCCCGCTCCAACAATGGCGCCATAATCTCGCAAGCCTCGATGGACCAGCCTTTGCAGACCTCCGGAACGTCGCTCGCTCTGGCGTCAGGAATGACGGCGCAGGAAGTCGCGGCGACTTGCGGCCATTCGACTATCGCGCAGGTGATCGGAACCTACGGGCGCTTCACGCGCGGGCCTGAGAGCGCGGGCAAGGTCGAAGCGTTTCTGAGCGGCGGACAAACCACGGCGGGAGCCCCGGAAAGCTAAACTTTTCGTTTATCGCCTAGTCACGCGGATGCTCTTTGTCCCGCAGCCAATGCCGTTCGGGCGTATCGGGGCGATCCATCTGTGCGTAGCATGGAATACAGACAGAAGCATGATGCACCGTCTTGCGACTGTCCTCGTGGGATCTTCGGACGTAGTACGCCCGATCTCTCAAGGTCGGCGAATCCTTCTCGCAACACTCACATTTCATAGATCACAACACCGCGAGTGGCTTGAGGGCCGTTCTCAAACGCCGCGACGGGCCGTTATTTCCCCATGAGGCGCGGGTCGTCGCTCGCGATGCATTGTCCGGCTTTTGCTGTTTGTTCCGCCGCGAGTGTGTGGACAACTCGGTCCAAACGCTGATCCTTACAGCGATCGCAAGCGTGCCAAGCTTTGATCGCGGCCTTGGTCTCGGCAGAGAAATCTCGGCGAAGTTCGTTAAGTGAATGTTCGCATTGACCAGCGGAATCGAAGCTGGCAATGTGACGCCACTGAGAAAGCGGCGCATCGGGAGGCAGTCCACTTTTCTCGCCCGGCGGCACCATCAAGTACCAGCCCACAAGCGCGAGCGCGGCCGCGTGGCGGAGCTTCACGTTGGCGTTTGTAGCGCGACAATCACAAAAGTGAAAGGCCGAGCCTTTCGGTTTCAGTTTGACGGATTAACACAATCATAGATTGCCCGGTAGCCTTCCATGTGCGTGAACCGGGCCGACTTGCCGTATTGTGCGCAGTGTTTATCCGCCAAGGGCAGGGCGTCCATTTCGTTCCAGACATTTGAGACGGTCACGTAGGAGTCGTTGCCAACCACGCGCTGGCCAACCAGACTGTGGTAAATGTTCGCATCACTCGCACACCCGCTCAGAGCTAGGACGCTGAAAGCCGCAAACGCGAGCGTGGCAGCGTGGCGGAGATTCATTGCATCCAGCTACGGGCCGTCGATGAACTTTATCAAGCGAGAAGACTGCGGAGGCGCTTTGCCTGCGGCTCTGGATAGGCCTTTCTGTAGAGCCTACATACCTGTGCGAGCGCCTTCTCATGCTCCCGCTTCGAAACATCACCGAAACCCCCTGAAGTGCCCCAGTACGGCCTGTGCAATGGATGCGATGGGTCTTTGATTCTCTTGATTTCGTGCTTGGCCCACGAGACTGACCGCAGAAACAGCGGAAGCCCGAGACCTTTACGCAAAAGCCAAATACGCAAAAGCCAAAGTTCTCGGAAGAGCCGGAGCGCTATTACAAGGGCGTTCGCGATCTCCGAAAATCGGTTCAACATTTTCCTTTACCACCTCCTTCTGCCCCCCGATCCTGCCCCACGCCTGCGCCCGAAAGAAAGATGAGGGCCGAAGATCTTTCAACTCCCGGCCTCAAGGGACGCGCCAGCAAAGGGGGATAAACCAACGCGCCCGCTGATCCGATTAGGCGCTTAAGCCCCATCCCTCATATCAAGGCCGATGCCCCGAACAACCGCGCGCCGAATCCACAAGCCCCGTAATGAGGGCGGCCACCGATCCGTTGACCGGGGGTCGCCGTGCGGCTTCCCGCCGGTCACAATCTCGCGCACCCGCGCGTCCTACTTGATGAGCGCCGCGCGCCGGTTACACTGACGTTTAAACGCTGTCTCCGCTTTGATGACTGGAAAGGTGACTAGGCCGCCACGTTGATAGAAACCCCTTGTGGCAGTAAGCGAAACGACGCGGCGCCTCAGACCTGTAAATTATAGGGCATCGTTCCCGCTCCAACAATGGCGCCATAATCTCGCAAGCCTCGATGGACCAGCCTTTGCAGACCCCCGGAACCTCGGTTCCGAACCGACTGTGCGCGCCGTGGGCGCAACCCGGGCTCTGGCACGGCTTCTTGGGCCGCCAGGGCGGCGTCAGCCAAGGTCCGTTCGCGACGCTAAACCTCTCCTACTGGGTTGGCGACGATAGCGCCGCCGTCGATCGCAACTGGCGAATCGTGCGGGCGGCAATGCCAGCCGGGGTCGCAATCGCCCGGCTCAACCAGGTCCACGGCGCAACCGTGCACATAGTCGGCGCGAATCCGAGCGGCGAGCGCCGCGAGGGCGACGGTCTGGTCACCGCCGCCGCGGGCGTGATGCTCACGATTCTTTCCGCCGATTGCGTGCCGATCCTGATGGCGGACGCAAAGCACAGAGTGGTGGCTGCGCTGCACGCCGGATGGCGCGGCATCCTGGCCGGCATCGCTGCCGCCGGAGTGCGCGCGATGACTGCGGCGGGCGCCGCGCGGGGCAATATCCAGGCCGCGCTCGGCCCGTCGATCGGTCGCTGCTGCTTCGAGGTTGACGAGCAACTGGCGCGGCAATTCGAGCAATGTTTCCCGGGAGCCGGCAGTCATACGAGGGCGGGGCGTCCGGGGAAGGCGTTTGTCCACTTAAGGGGCATACTTCGCGACGAGCTCGAGCGAGCGGGTCTGAATCCCGGCTCGATCGTGAACGCTGGTGGATGCACTCGATGCGAAGGGCACTTGTACTTTTCGCGCCGCTTTGCCGGCGGAGGGATTACGGGACTACAGTTGAGCTGCGTCGGCTATGCCAAAGAGGGGCGGCAATGATGGCGCCGCGTAAAGGAAGCAAGCGAAAACGCGGCTCGCCGGGCAGCATCATTCGCAAGGTCCGCAAGCCGATCGCGCCGCCGGTCCGAATCGAGCAGAGCGTGACCCGCTACCGCCGGCAGCGCGAGCGCGAACGGATGCGCCGCGAAGAGGAAGAGAAGGAGACTTGATGGCCTCTGCGGTCAGCCGGGGAGTATGTTGAGCTTGACACCCGCACGCGGCAGGTCGGAACCCCCTTCCTAACCTTCCCCCGCAAATGATTGCGGGGGAAGGCGAGGATGGGGGTTCCGAGATGCCTATGAGTGTCATATCCAACATGATTCCCGGTCAGCCCGCCGGTCAAAGTCGGCGTCCACGCCAGCGCCTGGCGCAACGCCCCGACCCTCACACCGCCGGCGCTACTCTGATCAAGCATAGCGTACATGATGTGGACCCCTTGACCCGTATGTTCGGGCCGGTCAAAAGCTTGTACTGTCAGGTGCGGAACCTGAACGGTGGTCAGGGGGTCGAGGATTTTGCCGCCACTGAACTCGAGTTCGCCAGCGCGATGACGGGAAACAGATACCTATGATCAGCTTCGAACTGACCGAAGAACAAGAGATGATCCGCGAGACGGTCGGAGCGTTCGCCCGCGAGGAGATCCGTCCGGCTGCTCGTCCCGCTGACGAGCAGGGCCTTATTCCTCCTCAACTGATCGCCAAGTCCTGGGAGCTGGGATTGGTGCGAACCTCCATCCCGGAGGCGCTGGGCGGCGACGGTGGCCAGCGCTCAGCGGTTACCGGCGCGGTGATCGCCGAGGAAATGGCCTACGGCGACCTCTCGATTGCGGTTCATGCGCTCGCACCGCGCCTGTTGGCGTTCCCGATCCTCGAGATGGGCACCGACGAGCAGCGCAAACGCTTTTTGCCCAGGATGGCAGGGCGCGAATTCGTCGCGACGACCGCTGCCGTCGTCGAGCCTCGATTCGATTTCGACCTGGGGGCGCTCCAGACCGTCGCGCGGCCCGAGAACTCCGCTTTCGTCATCAATGGCACCAAGTGCCTGACGCCGCTCGCCAATGAGGCTGAGGCAATCCTGGTCTATGCGGCCGCTCCCGGCCCGGCCGCCGGTGTAGCGGGCGTAAACGCATTTATCGTCGAGCGCGGCGCACCCGGGCTTACCATCCTCGAGCGCGAAAAGAACATGGGAATCAAGGGGCTGGCAACCTATGGCATCGTGCTCAAGGACTTGAAGCTGCGTCCCGAGGCGCGGCTGGGCGGCGAGCGCGGATGCAACGCTCTGCGGCTGGCCAGCCAGTGGCGGGTCGCGGTGGCGGCGATGGCGGTCGGCGTCTCACGCGCCGCGTTCGACTATGCGCGCGATTACGCCAAAGAGCGCAAGGCCTTCGGCGTGCCGATCGCGACCAAGCAGGCAATCGCCTTCATGCTCGCCGACATGGCGATCGAAATCCACGCCGGCCGGCTGTTATGCTGGGAGGCAGCCTGGCTTCTGGACAAGGGCGAGGATGCTGTTCGCGAGAGCTATCTGGCCGCTAATTACACTGCGGCTGCGGCGCTCAAGGTGACCGATAACGCGGTACAGGTGCTCGGCGGCCACGGCTATATCCGCGAGCATCCGGTGGAGATGTGGCTGCGCAACGCGCGCGGCTTCTCCACCTTTGAGGGATTGACCACGGTCTAACCCCGCGGGGAAGACACGGAGACTGAGCAATGATTGACTTCGAGCTCGAACCGCAATTGCTGACCCGGCTCCAGATGTACCACGGCGTCGCGGAGCAGATGCTACGTCCGCTCTCGCGCGAATACGACGAGCGCGAGCACGAAAAACCATGGAAGTTTTTCGAGATGATGTGGTCGGCGTCGCGCGGCGTTGCCGACTTGCAGGTCGGTGCGGGCCGCACGCAGCAAGGCGCCGCCGGCAACGGCGCGCCGTCGATGCGCAATCTCATTAGCGTGCTCAGCACCGAAGAACTGTGCTGGGGCGACGCCGGCCTGTTCCTTTCGATTCCCAACTCAGGGCTGGGCGGCGCGGCGGTGACGGCCGCCGGCACGCCCGAGCAGAAAGCCCGCTTCCTCAAGCGCTTCAGCGAAGGCAAGCCCAAGTGGGGCGCGATGGCGATCACCGAGCCGGGATGCGGCTCCGACTCGGCGGCGGTCGCCACCACCGCCGCCCGCGACGGCGACTACTGGGTGATCAACGGCACCAAGATCTTCTGCACCGCCGGCCAGATGGCGGCCGAGAAGTCGGAAGGTTTCCTGGTGGTGTGGGCCACGATCGACAAGAGCGCCGGCCGCGCCGGAATCAAGCCGTTCGTCGTCGAGCACGATACTCCCGGGATGACCGTGACCCGCGTCGAGAACAAGCTCGGCATCCGCGCCTCGGACACCGCCACCATCGTGTTCGACAACTGCCGCGTTCCGCTCGACAATCTGCTGGGCAGCGCCGAGGTCCAGCGCGAGGGCGGCTTCAAGGACGTGATGGCGACCTTCGACGCGACCCGTCCGATCGTGGCCGCGATGGCGCTCGGCGTGGGGCGGGCGGCGCTCGACTGTGTGCGCGACTTTTTGCGCGAGCACAAGGTCCCGATCCGCTATGGCGTCCCGCGTCAGAAGCTCGCCGCCGTCGAGCGCGACTTCATGGATATGGAGGTCCAACTGCAAGCCGCGCGCCTGCTCACCTGGCGTGCCGCCTGGATGCTCGATGTGGGCAAGCGCAACAACCTCGAAGCCTCGATGGCCAAGGCCAAGGCCGGATTGGCGGTCACCCTGATCACGCAGAAGGCGGTCGAGATCCTGGGTCCGCTCGGCTACTCGCGCGCGATGCTGCTCGAGAAGTGGATGCGCGATGCGAAGATCAACGACATCTTCGAGGGCACCCAGCAGATCAACATGCTGATTGTCGCGCGCCGCATCCTCGGCTACAGCAGCCGTGAGATGAACTAGGAACTAGTCGGCGCCGTTTCTGCGAGATCGTCAGAGTGCCTGGCAAATCCGACTCGCAGCGACGGCCGCAGCATCCCCTGAGCTCGCGAAGGGCGCCGGTTCCTTCCCCGCCGGACGTGTTCGCGCAAAGAGCGCCTGACGCGGCTTCAGACGGTCAATAAATCCACTTATTCAGCCGCGTGTCGAAGCGGAAGATCTCGGTCGTATTGGTCGTGACCGCCGGCTTGGGCGGCGCGTGCGTCGCCTCCGCTAACGTCTTGCCCTGAAGCTCATACTGAAACTCCTGGTACATCAGCCGGCCGATCGGAATCCCCTTCGCGGATTGCTTGCAAGCGCAGCCCGTAATCTTGCTATAGCCGACGTAGCTGCCGTTCTCGACGCCGCTGTTTTCCTTCCACTCGATGTGCGAAAGGTTGTTGCGCTCGCGCTCCCTGAGCTTTGCCTCCCAGTCCTGGCAGAAGCTCGGAAAGGCTTTTGACGCCTGCTGGAACATGCGGTCCGCCCGCGCACGCATCGGCGCTAGCTTGGTTAGCATCGCGCGGACTCGGCCGTGGAGGCCGGGCTGCGGTTGGGCGACGCCTGAAGCGGCGTCGTCCTGGGGCTCTGTAGTTTCCTGACAGAAGCCCCGCGAAGGTACCGCCAAACTGCCGGCAATAACAACTATCAGGAGAGCTGCACCAATCCTGCCTCGGTGAAACCCGCTCATTGCCGCTCCCGCTCCTGGCGACATTTATGTACGCGACGAGTCTAGCGCGGCTCCTTTTTCGTGGATAGCCGCGAAGTCGGGGGGGCCCGCAGGCCCCCCGGTGGAACTCCCGTTCTTAGCTGGTCGGTTCCAGCTCGACGCGACGGTTCTGAGCTCGCCCGTCCGGATTATCCGAGCCGTCCGGATTGGCGTTGGGCGCCACGAAATGGGTTTTGCCAAAGCCGCGCGGAATCAGGCGACTTTCCGGAATGCCCTTGCCCCCCAGGTACTTGGCGACCGCAGCTGAGCGGCGCTCCGACAACGCCTGGTTGTATTCGTCGCTGCCGATCGCGTCGCAGTAGCCGTCCACGTAGATCGTCACGTTGGGCTTGGACTTGAGGGTCTCGGCCGCCTCGTCCAGCACGGGCTCATCCTCGGCCCGGATGTCCGACTTGTTGAAGTCGAAGTGCACGCCGCGAAGCACCAGCTTCTCCTGCGGAGGAGGCGGTGGCGGCGGTGGCGGCGGCGGCGGAGCCTGGGCGACCTGCGGCGGTGGTGGCGGCGGCGGCGCTAGCGGATCGCACAGATAATGACCGGCCAGCGCGCCGAGCCCGGCGCCGATCGCTGCGCCACCCAGACCCCCACCAATCTTGGCGTCGTTACTGGCGCTCCCGTGGCCATGCACATTGTCGGCGATCACGATCCCGGACGCTGCTCCGGCGCCCGCGCCCAGAAGTGCACCCACTCCGGCGCACGCGCCCCATTCCCTCTGCTGGTGCATACCCCCGCAGCCGGGCAGTCCTGCCAAGCACAAGGCAAGCGCGGCTAGTGCGGCGGCAGAAAGAAACGATCCAGTCCTTCGCCTCATCTAAGTTCCTCCTCAGTAGGTTCCAGCTTTACGGCTGCGCCGACTTTCCCCCACAACAACATCCGGATCGGGGCCAAAAGCCAATCAGCAACAGGATATACATTCGTCAGTCGATTGCAACATCCCCGACCGCACCTGTTAACAACGTGGGACTAATCTGGCGCGTCATGACGCACCAAGTCGTGTCCAGCGACCAGCCTGCCGCGATCGAGGCGCTGAACCGCAACCTGCTGGAGAGCGTGCGCCATCAGGTTCTGCTCGGGGTCACCGGCTCGGGCAAGACCATTCGTCTATCGATTGCCACATCCCCGCCTGGCCAGCCGGCAGTTCCGCGATAGCAGCAGAAAGCCGGGAACCTATGCGCTTGCCGTCATTCATGACGAGAACTCCAACGGCAAGCTCGATACCGACCTGTTCGGCATCCCAACGGAAGGCTACGCTTTTTCAAAAGACGCCTCGGCTTGGTTCGGCACGCCTTCGTTCCCTGCCGCCAGCTTCTCGTACAACGGACAGAGCCTGGACATGACGATCAGCTTGCATTATTGAGCCGGGATTTTCGTTTTCACCCTCGGATTCCAACTCCCCGTATAAAACCAAACGGCCTCCCTCGTCAAGGCTTTAGCCCGGTTTTGGTCCACGGTGCTTCCAGCGGGGAGGGGCCCCGCGCGCATGATGGTGTGACAGTCGACGCGGCGACCGCGTGCGAGGTAGGTAGACGATTTCGCCGATGCGCTGGCGTGGCTTCGGCAGATAGGGAATTAGCCGGTGTTTAGTTTATCGACCGGCGCGCGACAGGAGATGTCCCCTGCCTGCCTCGCACCGGCCGTCGGCTCGGTCGTGCTCCGATTCATTGACCTGCGTACGGTGTGGGCCGAACCTCAGAACTTGTATTTCAGGGTTATGAATCCGACATTGGCATTGTAGGAAGCAAGGTCGGTATTGCCGAGAAATGTCGAGTCCGGGCTTGCAGTCGGCATAGAGTTTCCCATGTTGTCCACCATGAAATTGTTTTCGCCGAAATGGCTGAAGTAGTAGCCGATGTTGACCGCGACGTTGTCGCGCAAATCGTACTCGTACTGAACCATCAGCTCGTGGAACTGGCTGCCGGTATTGGGATAGTCGATCGCCTCCGACGACGCGCCGGCCGCGGTAGCCCCCGCTTGGTGGGTGCGGTTGCCGCCAACCGTGTAGGTGTACTGGAGTTTCAGGTGCGACGGCCGCGGCAGGATGCGATTCTGCGGCATCGCGATGTCCGTGCCGAGATCGATATTGTTGCCCTGGTTGCGGCCCTGGGCCTTCCAAACGTACGTTGTTCCCGGCGTTGTAGGCGGCGGCGCGGGGAGGGTATTCTCGTAAAGCGACCGTAGGTTCCAATCGTACGCCTGCCATGAGTAGTCGCTAAAAAGGTGCACGCCCGGCAGTGGATCCCAACTGGCCCCCACCGATGGTGAATAGTCCGAAGTGTGCTGCAGCCCGAAGTCGCTGGCGGGGTAGTTATAGTCGTCGTAATTGAAGGCGGCGAACAGGGTGAGGTTTTCGATCGGCTGCGCGGAGGCATAGAGCGAAGTCTGGTTCACATCGAGCGTGGCCTCGTCGAACCGCCGGAGGTCCTGAAGCTCCTCGATCTCTCCCGGGGTCCCGCCAAGCACCTGGACCAGGTCAGCGCGGTTGCCGTTGTATCCCGGCGAGGAGCGGTGCGCGTGCTGGTAATCCGCCCGGAAGGTCAACCACGAGTATGGCGTCCAATCGAGCGCGGGGCCGTAGCTGGTTTGATCCTGCTGCAGCACCATCAGCCCGTCGTTGTGATAGGTCGAAATGCGGGCCATGAAGTGCGCAGCGAGAGTCTCGGTCACGCGGTAGCTTGGCTCGAAGTTGATGTCCTGCTCCGAGAATGAAAAGGGATGAGCGGTGAAAGGCGTCTGCGCGTCCGCCACGTCATTCAGCGACTTAACGCCTGTGAAGGTGATCGCCGGCGTCTGGTTGTCGTAATCGAAATAGGAATAGGTCGCCTTTAGATTCAGCCGTTCGATCGGATTGCTGTCGATCGTGAGGTTGGCGAAGAACGGGCGCACGTCGCCGCCGAGGCTGCTGCGTGCTCCGACCGAACTTAATGACTGTTGCAGCTTGCTGTTGATCGTAAGCGGGATGAAAGGCGAGTCCTGGAGCCAGAATCCGTACTCGAGGCTGCCCATCACGTGCGTGTTGAACGGAAGCTGACCCGCTCCGGTCACGATGAAGTTGTGAGCTTGGTTGTTCGGGTACATGGCTGCCCGTCCCTGGCAGGGGCCCGTCCACGAGGAGGAACTGAAAGTGGTCGAATCCGTGCATGCGCTGCCCACTCCGAGAGTGGCCGGGTTGTCCCAAGTCAGGGTGTCGTAGTCGTCGACGAAGAAGGATCCCTGGTACTGGAAACCGAGCAGCCATCCGTTTTTCGCGTACTCCACGCCCGTGCCGAAATTATAGGTGTAGTACTGCGTTGGCACCCAGAGTTCATTCACTTTGTAAGTACCCGGATTGCCGCCGAACATAAAGCTGCCGCCGAACGGCTGCTGTCCGGTTGGGTTCTGGAAATTCATGTTGGCGCTCAATGTCCACTCTGGTGCCGGTGTGTAGCGTATGAGGACGTTGGCGACCCCTTCGAGCAGGCTCATGTCGAACGGTTTGTCGTTCGATTGTAGCCAGGATGGGAGTGCGGCGCTGGAAGCGGGCTTCGAGGATAGAGTGAAATCGCCGCCGTTTTCGTCGTACGGCGTGCTCGCGACGTGGTCGCTAAAGAAATGCGGTATCTCGAGCCACTGCGCCTGCACGTCGAGCAGACCGTACTCGCCGAAGCGCAGCGTATACATCTGGTTCTTCTGCGCGACGTTGGTGGCGTCGAATCGCGCGTAATAGTTTTCATCCTTGTCGCCGAGTAGCAGCCGGAGCTGCGGCACGATCAACTGCTGCGCCAGGTCGCGATATTCCTGATACTTCGCGACGTCATTATAGGGGACCGGCTGGGTAATGCCGCCCGCCTCAACCGTGCCCTCTGCCGTGACCGGACCGAGATCGACCTGGGCCAGTACGGGGGTGAGCATCAGCAGTACGAGCACCATCGAACCGTATCCGGCCGACAACCACTTGAGCTTCATAACGCTTCCTCCCGGGCCGGCCCTCGACTGCGGTGCGGCCCAGCGATTCCGCTGAGTTATCCACGTTCCCGCTTCAGCGCGTGAAATACCTCCCGCCCGGCGAGTTGGAACCGTGTATCTGCGAATGGCAATTGGCGCACTGCTGGTTGATCACGAAAATTTGCCCGGCCCTGTGGGGCTCACTCGGATGATGCGTCCCGATGTGACAGCGCTGGCAGAGCGGAGGCATGTTGATCACCAGCATGTGCTGGTTGATGCTGCCGTGCGGGAGATGGCAGTTCAGGCAGTTCATAGCCACCGGCGCGTGCATCCAGAGGAAGGGCCCGCGCTTTTCGGCGTGGCAGCGGTAGCAGACTTCGTTGACTGTCGCCGCCCTCAATTGGTGTGGATACGGGCCGCCGTGCGGATTGTGGCAATCCGTGCATACCATCAAGCCCTCGCGCAACGGCATGTGCGAGGGCAGGTTTATCTCCGTCTTCTTTTGAAGATGGCAGCGCAGGCAGACCTGGGTCTCGGGTCGCGTCACCACAAACGGGTTCGCGAATTCCGTACTCAGCGGGGACTTCCTGATCTGAGGGTTTTGCTGCTCGGTCGCAGTCACCGCGCGCATGATGGTGTGACAGTCGACGCATCGAAGGCCGCGGGAGGAATGGATGCTTGCCCGCCAGAAGGCCTGGTCGCCTTTCTCGTGGCAGTTCAGACAGACTTGGTTCTGGGTCTCGGCCGACTCAGCACCGTTGCGAAACGTGATGAGTCCGCCTGCGGCCGGCCCCGTACCGACCTCGTCCGGCTTGCGGCCTTTGCCCATCGCCGCCGCCATGTCTTTGACGTAGAGACTTCCGGGTCCGTGGCAGCCCTCGCAGCCGAGGCGCTCCTCCTCGTCCCTGGCATGGAGCAGAAGGGTCTTGCCCATCATTGTCTGCGAGAAGTCTTTTGCCTGCGTGGCGTGGCAGCCCTTGCAGACTGCGCTGCCGACATATTTGGCGGGGCCGGCGGCCGCCGCCGAGGGCGACGGCGTAGCGGCCGGAGACGCCGCCACAGATTGCGCGCCGGCCGGGGAGGCGCTAGCCGATGCCTCCTGAGCCTGCGCGCCCGAGGCGAGACTCGCCACGACGAATAGAAACCCTGCGAGCGCTTGTGCGACCTTCACGGTTGACCTCGCTCTTGCTCTCCATAGCCACGCTGGAGCGTGAACGAATTGAGGATTTGGGGGAGCGAACGCGTGCCGAAGAGTTGACTTTAGATCGTTGCCACCTGCCACCAGAACCTTGCCGTTTTGCAGCAGCATTGCCGTGTGGCTGCCACGCGCCGCCTTCATCCCGGGCGTCAGGGTGAACTTGCCGGTGTTGGGGTTGAAAAGCTCGGCGCTCGGCCCGTCGCTGCCATCGGGCACCGGAACCCTGTGGTCCCGGAGCAGGGTGGCGATATGGCCGTCGCGCTGGTTCTTCATGCTGGCGATTGCGACGAACTTGCCGGTCGCAGGGTTGCAGTGAAATGATCTTCAGCGCTCCGGCAGCCGCTCGCGCACGGGCGGAATACTAGGGTAAGGAGGGCAATTTATATGAAATTGCCAACCAATCCTCCGCCAGCGCGTCCGCAGGCGACCGCGAGTCGTCGAGTTCGTCATCGCAGCGGCTTTCGCCGCTCTTCGCTCGAGGCTCGGCGCTTGAGCTTCGACGGCGGGCGCTCGGGCTCAAGGGCTCAAAACGCCGACTCAGATTGCTGATTTTGCTGCTCGAGTTGCTGGCGCTGCTGCTCGATTTCGCGCTGCTGTCGCGCAAGCTGCGCCTGGGTGTGGGACTGCTGCGCTTCAGTGTTCTGCATCGAGTTTCCAATCAGCGCGCCGCCCACTCCACCGGCTGCGGCGCCAATGGCGGCGCCGGCGCCGGGCGCGCCCACGGCTGCTCCAATGATCACGCCGGCCACTGCGCCTGCACCGGCACCTATGAGCGTTCCCTTCTCGCGAGTCGAGAGCGGTTGACTACCCGAGCATCCCGAGAGCACGAGCCCACAAAGTGCCACGAGCAGGACGCTAATCGAAATGAAACCTGATCTCTGCATGGCTTTTACCTCTTAATCGGCTTGTTCGGCGCTTTCGCTCCTACCCAAGCTCCGTCCCCCAAAGCTCCTGTCAGGGCAGTCCCGCGATCGACTTGCCGTTCTCATCAGCGAGTGCCAAGCCCGGCTTGCCGTTGGCGCGAACATGCAATTCGGCCCGATCCTTGCCCGCAGCGTCCGACAGCACGAGTCCGGGCTGACCATCGTGTGCCACGCCCAGTCCGGCTCGTGCCAAGCCGGTTTTGGGATCAAACAGCGTCAGGGCTGTCTCCCCCTTGGCTGATACGACCAACCCGGCGAGCAGCGTGCCGTTCGCGGCGAAGATACGGAGGCCGGCGTCCCCATCTACGCCCTCGCCGACCACAGCCACCTTGTTGCCGTCCTTATCGTAAAAGCCCACCCCAGCGCTGCCATCTGAAGCGACACGGACTTCGGCGCGATCTCGCCCGGTCGTGTCGAGCACCGCCAGGCCCGCCATGCCATTGTCCAATACCTGCATCAACGCCCGATCGTTTCCCGCCGAGTCAACGAGAACAAACTTCTCCGCGGTAACCACCTTGGGGTGCCTGGCGTGCCTTTCTGCTGCTATCGCGGAACTGCCGGCTGGCCAGAAGTGACTCGAAAGCGCGCCCCCCAGAGCTGCCGCCACAAAAGTCAGCACCACATATGCCGAACGTCTTGCTTCGCCCATCGTCGCGTTCCTCCATAATTGCTACTACAAGCTGGACTGCCTATGGTAAAAAGGGTGGCCTGAGTCAGGTCGGAGGGGTGTCCCGCCACGTGTGCAATTTCAGGTGAGGTAGCGGCGGCTCCACGGTCCGGGGATGGGGATCCGTATTCGAGTTTACTGTGTGGCCTTGTTTGCGGTGCTGATGTTTGCGCATTTTCCCGCCGCCGCCTTTGCTCGCCACGCCTTCGTTCTCTGCCGCCAGCTTCTCGTACAACGGACAGAGCCTGGACATGACGATCAGCTTGCATTATTGAGCCGGGATTTCCGTTTTGACTCTCCGATTCCAACTCGCTTTGTAGACCAAACAGCCTCGCTCGGCAAGGTCTTAGCCCAGTTTTGGTCCACAGTGTTTGGGCGGCGCCGGAAGGGGGCGGTTCTGCATCTGGCGGACACGCAACGCCCGGAAAGGACCCTTTTTCCGAGCGCTTCCGGAGACACTTCTCCCGCCGCCCCAGCGTGGAACTCTGCCTTCGCCACCACCCGCGGCGCCCTATTCCGACTGGCCGCCTGATAGAGAAAGCTCTTGTACCCGACCAGCGGTTTGTAGGCGCTCTGCTTCTGCTCCCCGTAAACCGGGATCTCGGTGCTGTCCATGTCCAGCACCACCCGTCGAGGTGAAGCGATGGCCTCCGCCTTGCTGACCAACTTCCCATTGAGCGCGGCCAGATCGGCTAGGTTTGCTTCCTCTGTCAGCAGCTCCGTCTCGAACGACTGCAAGCGCGAGGTCAAGGCCGCGCCGCGCTCCCAAATCCTAAGTGAGCCGATGAGCCGGAAGGTCGGATCCTGGGAAAGGCGCTCGGCATCGTTGACATCCCCGTACCCGATACCCGGCCAATCGGCTGTAAATCGACTGCCGCAGCAGGTCGGGCAAAGGCACCTCCCTGTTGACCCGTTCTCAGCTTCTTCTTCCAGACTCGCGTTTGGGATGCTGTGTTCCTGTGGCCGTCGGGGCTTTCACCTAAGATTAGGAATGTGGACTCCGTTGATGGGACCAATTAGACCAAACGTTTGCAATAGCCATATCAATACGACTACAAATACGACGACATTGAGCAGACTTTTGATCGCGCCCGCCATGGGAATATAGGTATTGATGAGCCAGAGGACCAGGCCGACTACGACCAGAACCACGACGATGCCTACTAGGGTCATCGGTAAGCCTCCACAAAGGTCGGGTTAGAACAAGCGCGCCAACTGTCAGCGCCTCTGGTAGAGCCCTGCGCCCATAAGAACGATGCCCAAGACGAGTGTGCCAGCGCTCAAAGCCTGGGGAACCACGTGCGTAGATTCCTGGGTGCTCTGGATTTTAACATCGCCCAGCTTTACCACGTCCTTGGTTTGTGAGGTCGTAAATACCGGAATCGCGAGTCCCAAAATCCCTAACAACGCGAGCAGTGCACCCAGCCATATGATGGATTTCATCGGCGTCGCTCCTTGGCGCGAGTGGCCTACCGTGCGGGTTGGGGCGCAGTCTTGCATGTTCTTCTCTTTTCAGGTGGCGAAGGCGCGTCTCTGAGGGGTCCTTGCCCTGCCCGCGTTCAGAATTCAGCGATCGCTTTCGCGCGCGGCCGGGTTCTGAAGCACGTTCTCGCCGCCGGCTTATCATCACTGCCCAACCGAACTGCCCAACCGAAAATGCTTCGACGCTAGCAGGCCCGCGCAAGAAGGCCAGCATCGGTCCCTTTTGGCGTCTAGGATCTGGCCGTCCCCGCGGAGCGAATTAATCACAAGGCTTCCCATCTATTCGCAGCCCACGCTCAAGGAGCCGGCGTCGTGTATGTCGTTGTGGTCTGCTTCTTTACGGTTCCGTTATTTTCATCAGTCGTTACCGTGGTTGTGCTCTGATCCGGAGGCGCGTAGGGAGCGGGCTGCGTATACGTCCGCTGCACGGTGCCGTTGTCATACTGGGTCGTCGTGGTCGTGCTTGAATTCGCGGCCGGCGCCATCACAGGGGGATTCGTGGTATCGTATTCTTTGGTCGTCGTGGTTTCCGTGACATGCGTGGTAGGCGCACAGCCGACTAGACACACCATCGCAATGCCAACGCAAACGGCCACCGCGGGCCTAGTTGTGTACTTCATTGTTCAAGCTCCTGTTTATATTGTTCTCTATTGAGTGCGCCACATACGGGGTTCCACATTCTTGCGAAGATGCAGGATCGCACACGCCCAAGATTGTCTGATCGTGAAAGCTGGTTGGCACTGTTTTCGGCATGGAACCTGCTCTGGTTACTGTGGTAGCCGGGGAGAGACGCTAGTTTTTCGCGGGGCGCTTTACAGTCTTCTTTGCCTTGTCGATCACGCGCTCCACGGCCTTCTTAATCTTGCCGCTGGTTTGGTCCAGCCTCCCTTCGTCCTTTAAACATTGGTCATCCGTCAAAGCGCCAACTGCTTCTTTCACGCGGCCTTTGATCTTGTCGCTCGTTCCGCTCATTACGCCGTGCTCCTCTTGGTCAAAGCCATTGCTCGGCCGGCGGTCAAGTTTACCAAATACATCCGCGCGTTAGGAACGCGCGCATGTTCGGACGTGCGTTCACGGACAAGCGCAGCCGTTGATTGTATCGTCGATTAGTGTAACGTCTGCTGTACTTCGCCAACAATCTGCCTTTCATCGTTACTCCGCTACCCACTTGGCGTTGGCTAACCAGGAGTAGGCTCAAGGAGTAGGCTCACCAGCGCAGGAACAACCGTTAACGATAACCCCGCCAATCGCCGAACTACCTAGTGAAACCGAGCCGGTGTCCGCCAGCAGTCTACCGTTCACTGTTGCGCTGTTACCCACCGTGATTGATGTTGAAGCCATTATGCTTCCCTGGAAGGTACTGCTCACTCCAAGAGTTGCTGTACCGGCAAGCTGCCAAAAGACGTTGCAAGCAGCGGCGCCGTTTTCCAAGACAATGTTTGTACCGCTTCCCGTGGTGAGTGAAGTGGCTGTGGACTCCGCCAGGAAGATCCAGACAGCACTCGAGCCCTGGCCGTTGGCGTCGAGCGTGAGGGCCCCTGACGTTATTTCAAATGTGGTAGCGGCGGATATATAAACACCCGGGATGAGGGTCTGGCCGCCTAACTCATCGGATATTGTGGTCGCGGTCGCAAGTTGTGCATAGGCGGCGCTTTCCGCCGCGCCCTTGATAGCTTGGCCGTTCAATGCGGCGGCATTGCCGTCGTCTGTAAACCCGGTCACCGTCGGCCCTCCAGTCACGTCACCAGGCGGCGCAGCACCGGGACTTATCCCAAGATTCCCATTGATCGTGGTAGTAGGGATGGTGGTAACCGACTGGCCAGCCAGAACCGCGTAATTGCCTGGGGTGGGTTCTGGACTCGGACAAAGCAGTGGCGCTAGTGGCGTCGCCGTGGCGGTCGCAGTGGGCGTTGCCGCCGTGGCGGTCGCAGTGGGCGTTGCCGCCGTGGCCGTCGCAGTGGGCGTTGCCGCCGTGGCCGTCGCAGTGGGCGTTGCTGCCGTGGCCGTCGGAGTGGCGGTCGGCGTAGGCCGCACTCTGCCGCCGTGGACTCCTACGCCTTCGCCTGCGCAGTTACAGGCCCCCGCGCCCGAGCTTTTTGCCAGCAAGTCGAAGCAGCTACTCGTGAGGTCGGAAAAATGGGTCGAGTCGAGCACCGCGTTTTGGAAGAGATCGACCGAGGTGGTCGTGATGAGCTTGGTAAAAGGCGCCTGAATGGGAACCATCGCCTCGGTGTGAGACATCGAGGCGCAGACGCCGACCGTGGGATCTACCGCTGTGCTTGTGCCCTCTCCCGAGTTGGTTCCCCAAGAGCCGTTCGAGGAGCCGCCGCTCGGATCGCATCCCGTCGGGATCCCGAACCAGGACACGACGCCGATACCACGCGGCGCCACCGTACCCTCCAAGAAGGCGAAATTGAGCGGCGACGATATGACATCGATGACCCCGGCTGCCCGATCAGCGCCAGAAACGCCAAGGTTGGAGGTCAGGTTGTTGATAACCGAGAGCGTCAACACCTGGTCCGGAGTCACCGGGCATCCGCAGCACTCCTGAAGCTCCTCGTTGTCGTCGAAGACGTAGAGCATTTCGCACAAGGGTACGCCCGAATTCCCCATGGGGTTGATGAGTCTGACCAGCGCGTCGCCCGATCCACCTGAGTGGCCCAATCCTCCATACCCGGAATCCGATGGTATGACCGAAGTCGCGACATCGAACTAACTGGTCTGGAACTTATCGCAGAAGGCCGCTGAGGCCACTGGCTGAGCTATGACAGCCGCACCCACGACCGCCACCACGGTGGCGGACACCAACCCCATCAAAACTAGGCGTGTTAGCCGCATCACTCCCCCTCCTGTAACCTTGCTTATGTAACCTTGAGCGACAACGCTGGCTGGCTACCGGTTCTGGCTTCTAACCCGGGATTTCCCTTTTTTGACTCTCCGACTCCAACTCGTCGTATAGACCAACATGGCCTCGCTCTGCAAGCTTTTAGCCGGTTTTGGTCCACGGTGTTTCCACGCCGGTGATGCGGCAGAACGGTCGGCTGCTGCACGCAGGCCGGGAATATCAGGCCGAGCGCGTCAGAAGATCAGGCCGAGCGCATCGCCGACCAGCTCGAACGGAAACAAGATCACCGTCCCGACCGCGTTTAGGATCGACCCCAGCACGCTCTCCGGCTCGTTATCGTTGGTGGTGGTAGTGGTCGTGGTGGAGGCCCCCGGATTGTTGGCATCGGGGGAGGTCTGGGTGGTCTGCGTGGTGGTCTGCTGACTGGAGCATCCCTGCCACAGCGGCAGGGCGGTGATCAGGACCAGCACTGCGATCAGGTATCTGAACTTCTTCATAAGCGGTTCGCCATGTTGCGCCCCATCAAGTGATCTGGAATTTCCATTTTGAATCATCGTTAGCGCTAGCACCAACACCAAGCGATCTGCAAACGGAAAATTCAAGCCCGGTTCTGAGCGCAAGGCGCTTCCCACAGCGCCGGAGGGGGGCGGTTTTGCGTCTGGCGGGCACGCAAGCTGGCGCGTCGGGTCAGTGCTCGGCTGCCCGGAGGCGCAGATCGTCCTCGACCGCGCGCACGCCCGGAATCGAGCGCGCTACCACTGCGGCCTCCAGGTTCCTCGCCCCGGTTGGGACGGTCCCCGTTAGCCGCGCAACGCCGTTCCTCACCTCCAATCCGACGCCTCTGAACTCATGCTCGTCGAGAGCCCTCCTGACCCCGCGCTGTAGGTCGTCGTCGCTCGCGTTCACGGCTTGCTGCTTCGCGCGCGCCACCACCTGCAGTTCGTTCACCACGCGCTTTACTCCGTTCACCTTGAGGGCATCGGCCTCAGCAGCGGCCTTGGCGTCCTGCGAGGACACGATCCCAAAGAGCGTTACCACGCCGTCCCAGGAGTCCAGGTCGATTTCAAGCCCCGGAAGCCGGGTATCGGCCAGCAAGCGCATCCTCACGTCCGAGGTGATCCATATGTCGCTGGCAGTGTCCCAGACTCCGTACCCCTTCCTGGGCTGATGCGGCGTGGGCTCGCGCCAGATCTCCGCATCGGCCAAGCTTTCGGGGCTCTGGATCTCACTGGTGATCCCGCGGACACCCGGGACAGCGGCCGCAACCTCGGCGGCGCGCAGGTGGGCGCTCAAAGTCTTAGCCATGCCGCCTAGCAGCACCACGCCATGGTTCACGGACTCCACAGCGATATCGCTGCTCTTGAGTGAAGGATCAGCCTGCAACGCCTGCTCGACCCGCAGCTTGAGGTCGTCATCAGACAGCCGCATCGCCTTCTCGTGCTCGGGGGCAACCACCAGAAGGTTGCGCACGTCTTGCACGCCTGCGACCTGCCGGGCGATGCTCTCAGCCTTCGCCTTCTCCTCAGCGGAGGACGCCTTGCCGTACAGGGTGACGCGGCCGCCGACAGTGTCCACCTTAATGGCCGTCCCGCTCACGCCCTCCGTGGTCAACAGGGCCAGCTTAATCTTGGTGGTGATCCAGGCATCCGGGGTCGCAGCCCCGGCTGGCGCGGCCAGCGCAGCGCCCAGCACCACAGCCAGGACACTCAACCTAATCCACATCCACGATGGTCGGCGCATGATGCTTCTCCTCGATCGACAATCGCTCATCGTATGAACCCGCCACCCATCACCAGCCAGATCAGCAGGGCGATCAGCACGATGGTCAGCAAGCTCATTCCGCGCGGGCCGTAGTAGCCACCGCGATACCCGTAATAGCCACCGCCGCCACCGAACAGCAGGATCAGCAGAATAATCAAGAGCAACATAAAACGCCTCGCACACCAGCGAGCCGGGATTTCCGTTTTGACTCTCCGATTCCAGCTCGTCTTGTAGACCAAATGGCCTCGCTCGGCAAGGTTTTACCCTGGCTTTTGGTCCACGGTGTTCCCAGCAGCGCCGGGAGGGACCGGTTTCGCGTCTGGCGGGCACGCAACGCCCGAAAATGTCATTTTCCCAATCGATTCGCAGACACTTCTGCCTCCCTCCCATCCAGGGCCGCGTTCGGACTATCGCCGCGACCCTGCTAGAATCACTGCTCGCTTATGTTGTCGCTCGCGCGTGGCAAGGAAGGGACCTTCCGACTGGTTTCCAATTACCGCCCTCAGGGCGACCAGCCTGCCGCGATTGAGGCGCTGAGCCGCAACCTGCTGGAGAGCGTGCGCCATCAGGTCCTGCTCGGAGTTACCGGCTCTGGCAAGACCTTCACGATGGCCAACGTGGTCGCGGCGGTGAACCGGCCGACGCTGGTAATCGCGCCCAACAAGACGCTGGCCGCGCAGCTCTACAATGAGTTCAAGAGCCTGTTTCCCGAAAACGCGGTCCGCTACTTCGTCTCCTACTACGACTACTACCAACCCGAAGCCTACGTCCCGTCCACCGACACCTATATCGAGAAAGACGCGAGCATCAACGACGAAATTGACAAGCTGCGTCACTCCGCAACCAAGGCGCTGCTCGAGCGCAACGACGTCCTGATCGTCGCTTCGGTCTCCTGCATCTATGGATTGGGAGAGCCCGAGGTCTATTTCGAGATGCTGGTGTTCCTTGAGGAGGGGCAGACTATCGAGCGCGATCGGGTACTGCGCAAGCTGGTCGATATCCAGTACCAGCGCAACGACTACGATTTCCATCGCGGGACCTTCCGGGTGCGTGGCGACACGGTCGAGGTCTTCCCTGCTTACGAAGAAAGCCGCGCGGTCCGAATCGAGTTCTTCGGCGACCAGGTTGAAGCGCTGTACGAGATCGACCCGCTGCGCGGCAAGGTCATCCGCAAGCTGCAAAGCGTGGCGATCTACCCGGCCTCGCACTACGTGACCACCTCCGACCGGATGGAGACGGCGGTGCGCAATATCCGCGAAGAGCTCCGCGAGCGGCTCGAGTTCTTCCGCGCCCACGACCGCCTGCTCGAAGCGCAACGCGTGGAGCAGCGTACCCTCTACGACCTCGAGCTTCTGGCCGAGATGGGTTTCTGCCCGGGAATCGAGAACTATTCGCGCCATCTGACCGGCCGCCTGCCGGGACAGCCGCCGCCGACCCTGCTCGACTACTTTCCCGAGCAGTTCCTGATGTTCATCGATGAGAGCCACGTCACCATCCCGCAGCTCGGCGGGATGTACCGCGGGGACCGCTCGCGCAAGGAGACCCTGGTCGAATACGGGTTCCGGCTGCCCTCAGCGCTCGACAATCGTCCGCTCAATTTCGAGGAATGGGAGAAACTCGCAAACCGGGCGCTCTACGTGTCGGCCACGCCCGGCGACTATGAGCTCAGAAAGTCGGGCGGCCTGGTGGTCGAGCAGTTGATCCGCCCCACCGGGCTCGTGGACCCCGAGATCGAGGTGCGCAAGGCCGGTACCCAGGTCGACGACCTGCTCGAGGAAATCCGCAAACGGGTCGAGGCAAAGGAGCGCGTGCTGGTCACCTGCCTGACCAAGAAGATGGCCGAGGACCTGACCGACTATTACCACGACCTCGACGTTCGGGTCCGCTACCTGCACTCGGACATCGAGACTATCGAGCGGGTCGAGATCATCCGCAGCCTTCGCAAGGGCGAGTTCGATGTGCTGGTGGGCATCAATCTGCTGCGCGAGGGACTCGATCTCCCTGAAGTCTCGCTGGTCGCGATACTCGACGCCGACAAGGAAGGGTTCTTGCGCTCGGCGCGCTCGCTGATCCAGACCATCGGCCGTGCGTCGCGCAACCTGCACGGCAAGGTGATCATGTACGCCGACGCGGTCACCGACTCGATGCGCAGGGCGATCGACGAAACCAATCGCCGCCGCGCCAAACAGCTTGCCTACAATGAGCAGCACGGCATCACTCCCACCACCATCGTCAAGGCGATCGACGCTTCCCTGGTCGAGATGTACTCGCCCGAGTGGGCGGTGGTGCCCGAGATCGACGAGCAAGCGGCGGAGGAGTTCATCCCGCCGCACGAGATGTCGGACCGGATCGGCGCGCTCAGGCGCGAGATGATGGAGGCGGCGGAAAAGCTCGACTACGAACGGGCCGCCGCGCTGCGCGACCGTATCAAGCGGATGGAGCGCAAGGTGCTGGGACTCGACCACGATAGGACGGCGCTCCCGCGCACCCCGCCGGGCTCGCCGGGCAGCCATGCAAGCGCCGGGAGCCGGGGGCGTCTGGAGGGTCACAAGGTTCGCGACGTGAGCGAGAAGGGTTTGCGCACCCGCGGACGCAAAGGCGCAGGCGCCGCGACCGGCGCGGCCGCAGGAGCCCATGCCGGCAAGAACCCACAGCGCCAAGGCCGCCTCAAGCTGGTCCCCGACCGCCCTGAGTGACTGACGGGCGGAAAACGCGGCGCGGCATTGTGCTGCCGGTGCTCGCGCCGGCGGCTGCGAATGAGCCTGATCGAATTCGGGAAGCCGTCAGGGCGCTGCACGAGTTTCGCAAGGGAAAGCGGCTTGGCAGGCTCAAACTGCGCAAGATGATGGACGAAGGGCAAGAGGGCAGACAATGGAAGAAAGAGAGCGTTTTCCCGAAGGCATGGGTTCGAGCCCCAGGCCCCTCCAATCAAAGTTCGTGAGGATGCACCGAAGAGATTTAGGCAGGCCCTTGTTCAAATAGCGCGGAAGCACATGCCTCCGAAGGAGCTGCGTCGGATCATTTGTGAAGTAACTTACGACCGGCCGGACCCGGGGAATTGGTCAGACGATCCTAATGTCTGGGAGGAAGTCCAGTACCTGATTCACAACCGTCATTGGCCAAAAGTTTACGACATCGCCGAGGCCTTCTTCGCAAATCTCCGCGGCTCGGACAAACGAGACTTCCCCGACGAGCTGAACGAAGTTTTCCGGTCAGAAGGGATCGGCTGGAAGATCTCCGGCGGCCGGATAGAGACGCGCGGCGAAAAAGGCTATGAGCAAGCCACAAGCGAGGCTAAAACGAAACTAGCGGAAACGGGACGAGGAACAGCCGCATCCGAGCTTGCTCTGGCACGTGGTGCTCTGTCTGCGCGTCCCCACCCGGACAACACCGGTGCGATTCAACACGCGATCGCGAGCATCGAGTGCCTCGCACGGGATTTGACCGAGGACAAACTAACGCTCGGTGCGACGATCAAAAAATACAGAGAGAAGCTGGGCATTCCGAAGCCGCTAGATGAGGCCCTCCTAAAGCTATGGGGCTACAGCTCGGAGACGGGCAGGCACCTCGTCGAAGGAGGTGAACCCTCCCGTTGTGAAGCCGAACTGGTTGTGTTCCTATCTGCTGCCCTCATCAACTACCTGCTCGCTAAGAAGGAATGACGGCTATCAAGCGAACTTGTGGATACGACCTGGACACAGAACCAAGATGAACGGCATCGCCGCGGACGCGCTTTGAGTGGGGAGCTTCGTCCTCCAGATGTCGCTCTGACTGCCGTCGCAATCGTGTGGCGATTCGGTGCACCAGCAGCCAGTCCCGGCCCAGAGCGGCACCATGCTTCAGAGTTGGATCGTTTCTCCATCAATACGGAAGTGGATCTCGCGATAACCCCGCTGGTCGAGCGTGTGCCTCAGCGCAATCGCGCAACCAGGTTGAAAACGGGAAATGGGCCGAGATGACTGTCGAGCCGCTACTAAATTCCAACAACGTGGCGGGCACCCCCAAAAGCATTTCCGTCCGTCCTCACTGGCAAGCAGATCGGCACTGATCGAAGACCTGTCGCTTGCAGGAATCGAGCGACTTCACCTTGCAATCTTCGGAAGCGAACACAAGGTCGGCGCTGCCGCTCTCGGTTGCTTGCTGCATGAATCGATCGCACGTTTGATGAGCCGCCGACTCACAGTAATCTGGGTCCTGCTTCATGCACCTCGCCAAACAACCTTGGAGGAATCGGAAGTCCGTGATGCCCTTGCAAGGGAGGTCACGCTCGGCGGCCAGAGTGCGCTCGTGGACGGCGCGGACGGGCATGGCGAGACCTGGCTGCCTCGCTGCCTTCTGCAAGCAGGCACTGTATCGATATTCGCGCATGGGGTCGGTACTCTCCCTAAGCGAGAAGTAACAGCGAAAAGCAGCGTCGGCTTGTTTTTGCGAAACGCCAGCAGCGCAACGAACGCAGTCCGCGCGGTCCTTGATCGTCCCATCTTCTATTGACTCAAGCTGCGTCTCGGCGGCCCCTGAGATGATCTGGTCTCGGGGAAAATTCACGGGAGGAATGCATCTGAGAATCAAATTTCTCGTAAGCAAATGGCTGGTCCGCGACTCTAACATGATGTCCTCTATCCGCTTCTGCCAGATCCGCACCGACGGCGCGTCGGTTCCTACCAGCGATGCAAATTCTTTTAGTTCGTCCCTCGCGATGTCCTCGCCGTTTTCGAAAACATCCAACTGCTCGTGCATGTTCAGCGCCAGAGCCTCCGCCAACCGCTTGTTGACCCCGGCTACGACTGCGGAGCTTGCGATCGCGCAGGCTCGGGCGTTCCTCATGTACTCCGAATGAATTGGAACTTGTTTCCAAGCGGATTCTGCTAGCCCCGAGACAGACCTCGCGCACTCGAAGTCGGCCCTCTCGGGGGATAGAAGATGGGAAGATTGCAGCTTCTTGCTGGTTGGAATCGGCGAAACGATTGGTTGCGGGGGCGGGGGTAGACACGAACCGGTTAGAAACAACAATAACACGGCGATGCATCGTCGTGTCATTCTGACGACCCTTCGGGTCCTACCTCTTATGGACCGCCTCTCACTTCTACGAGACGCCACTAACTGCGCGCGCCGCGCGACCCGGCGCAACACATCGGTACCTGCCGAACCCGACGGCACAGTTTCAATCCTTGCTATCGGCGCAGTGAAGTTCACCGTTGTGTATGGCGGTCTTGATCGCCGGATCGCCGCCCGCGAGCAAGTCGCTCAGCTGCTTCTCGTCCCCTGTGACAATCTCGCCATAGAACACTTGGCGGGAATCGGGGTCGGCCCAGCAGTCGAGTCCGAGGTCAACGCCAGCGATGCGCACAAAAGAGCTTACGATTCCGAAATGGCCGCGGCGAATGGCCAGTTGTTTAGACATGGGTACCGGAGTGTAATCTTCCATTCTCGCGCATACCCTAATGGCATCTACGTGACAGACACCTCTGCGGTGAACTGGTGTTGGCATCGGAGTAGGCGCCGGTGGCCCAATTGCCGCTGTCGGGGCCGCCAGGCTTGCGACCTTCCCTTGCAACTCGCTCAAGCCATCGATGAAAGTCGGCAGCTCCTCGACTTTCATCACTGGGTAAGGCGGAAGGCTTGTTCTCCAACACTTATCGCTAACGCTAATAAATCCCCGCCCAAGCTGCGTGGAATAAACGACTTGAACATTGTGCCGCCTGACCGTAGCCTCGTCCCATTCCTCCCGATGCTCAGTGACAGGTCCACCGCTGCTCTTGGAGGACACACTCTTGCCACCGCTCACTGGCGTCGGGCTTGCCTTAGCCAGTCGTGACGATTCGAGACCCGACTTCATTTGTTTCAGAGCGCTGATGACTTCAGGAAGCGAGCTAGAACAACAAATCCCGCTCGCTGGTTCGCCCTTTATCCCATGGTCCACCCATATTTTTGCCACTGAGTTCGGACTCCAGCGCGTCGAGCTTCTATATATAAACCGGAATCCGGGGCGGGAGATCACAATTTCGCGTTCGCGCCAGACCGTTACCTTATGTTCAACCGTGAAATCGTCCGCCCTCACCGGCCAAGCGAGAGCTACCACGGCACCGAGCAAGAAAGGAACCGAGCGAAGAAATGTGGCCGGCCGCCTCAAGCTGGTCCCCGACCGCCCTCCAGAGTGAGTGGCTGTCGGACTGAGTTGCAGGAAATCGGACTCTACAAGGCGCGGACGCGATGGTCGGAGTTGATGCGGCGGGTCGCTCGGGGCGAACGCTTTACAATTACTCGTCACGGCGCTCCGTTGGCGGTGCTCGCGCCGGCGGCTGCGAATGAGCCCGATCGGATTCGCGAGGCCGTCAGGGCGCTTCACGCGTTTCGCAAGGGCAAGCGGCTTGGCAGGCTCAAACTGCGCGACTTGATCAAGGAAGGGCGGAAGTCCTGATCTGTCAGAGGGCATCACGGCAGCTACGCGCGCCTTTCCGGGCTGGCCGGCGGTTCAATTCCGAAGGCGCGGCGCAGTCCGGCGCAGGCCTCGGCCAGCGCCTGCTTGCCCAGGTCGAGGACCTCGAACATGCTCACGAAGGAATGGATCACACCTTCGTAGCGCGTGCAGGCAACCGGCAGGCCCGCAACCCGAAGGCGCGCCGCGTAAGCTTCGCCCTCGTCGCGCAGCGGGTCGAATTCGGCCGTGATCACCATCGCCGGCGGCAGCCCTCCCAAGTCCTTGGCGCGAAGCGGGCAGGCGTAGGGATTCAATTTGTCCTGCTCGCCTGCCAGGTAGTGCTTCCAGAACCAGGCCATATCGGCCCGGGTCAGCAGATATCCTTCGGGGTTGGTTCGATACGACGGCCGATCCATCGCCGCGTCCAGCGCCGGGCAGAGCAGCAGTTGATGGACCAGGGCGGGGCGCCCCCTGCGATCCCGCGCCATCATCGCGACTACGGTGGCCAAGCCTCCTCCGGCGCTGTTGCCGCCGACCGCGACTCGCGCCGGGTCGCCGCCAATCTCGGCGGCGTTTTCGGCAACCCAGCAAGTCGCGGCGTAACAATCCTCCGTCGCGGCCGGAAACCTGTGCTCCGGGGCCAGGCGATAGTCCACTGATACCGTGACGCATCCGGCGCCGATCGCGAATCCGCGGCAGATCGCATCCTCGCTGTCGAGCCCCTCCCAGCATCCAGCCTCCGCCGTGGAAGAACATCAGGACGGGAAAGGGCGGCGATCCCCCAGGTGTGTAGATGCGCACCGGGATTTGGCCGCCGGGCCCGGGAATCGTGCGATCTTCGATTCGCTCGGCGCCCAATTGCTGCTTCGGCCTCGGCAGCAAATTCAACCGCGCGCGCGCCTCCTCGACAGTCGGGGCGTGGTACTCCTTGACGCCGAGCTCCGCCGCCATTTCGAGCACGAGCTTCATTTGCGGATCGAGCGGCACGACCGTACCCCTCTAGTCCTCGAAGGAGGGTCCGGCAAAGTTGCCCGGAATCGTCAGCGGAAGCTGCGGGCTGCCTTGGCGATCGAACAAGGTGCCTCCGGCCGTGAGTCCGCCGTCCACGACCATCGCGGTGCCGGTCACCCATTCCGCATCGTCGCTGGCCAGAAACAACGCCATCGCCGCGATATCCTCGGGGCGTCCGGCGCGCGGTATCGGCTGTATGATCGAGAGAAACTGGCCGGTCACCTGCTCGCCGCCCGGGATATGCTTGGAGAGGAGCGGGGTATTGATTCCGCCGGGGCAGATGCAGTTGACGCGGATACGGTCCTTGCCGACTTCGAGTGCCACCGACCGGGTGAGGTTGATCACGGCGGCTTTCGCCGCGCTGTAGGCATGAGGCCCCGCACCGCCGCGCAGCCCCGCCACCGAAGCGGTCGAGATAATGGAGCCGCCGCCGACCTTGCGCATCTCCGGCACCGAGTACTTCATGCCCAGGACTACCGCGCGCAGCAGAACCGCCATCGTGCGGTCCCAGTTCTCGGCCGTAGTCTCCTCGATCGTGCCGACCGCGCCGCCAAGCCCCGCGTTGTTGAAGGTGATGTCGAGGCGGCCGAACTCCTTGACCGCCCGATCAATCGCCGCCTTGATATCGCCTTCGACTGAAACGTCGGCGCGCTGAAAGACCGCGTTGCCGCCGTTCTCCTTGCACTCGCGCACCGCCGAGGCGCCGCCCTCGACGTTCAGATCGGCCAGCACCACCGACGCTCCTTCCCCCGCGAAGCGCACGGCGGTGGCGCGCCCGATACCGCTGGCTGCGCCCGTAATCATTGCGACTTTGCCATCCAGTTTACCCATCGGGGCCTGTTCTCCTTGCTTCCTCCGCCCAGGGCGGGGGGATTATGAATCTTTTCCAACATCAGCACTGTGTCTCGCAACCCTAACCCCCGCCCGCGCAGTTGGCTACGACCGCCCGCGCACCACACGACACTGCCCCGCGATGATATAATTGCGCTGCGATGCCGGAGAGGCGCGAATACGACTCGCTGGTCGCCTACCCCGAGGCAACCTCCGGCGGCGACGGCGCCGGAGCAGCGCCGACCGCGGCGGTGCCGACCGACGACGCGATCGAGCGCAGGCTGGGGGCGGTGCCGACCGAAGCCGGCGTCTACCTGCTGAAGGACAAGGCCGGCAAAGTCCTTTACGCGGGCAAGGCCAAATCGCTGCGCGCGCGCGTGCGCGCCTACTTTCGCGGCGGCGACGGCCGCTTCCAGGTCCGCTTTTTGATGCGGCGGGTGCGCGACTTCGAGACCATCGTCACCGCCAGCGAAAAGGAAGCGCTCATCCTCGAGAACAACCTGATCAAGCAATACCATCCGCGCTACAACATCCGGCTCAAGGACGACAAGTCGTACTTGAGCGCCAAGATCACCAACCATCCGTGGCCGCGAATCACCGTCACCCGCAAGATCGTCAAGGACGGCGGCAAGTACTTTGGCCCCTTCGGCTCGGCCGACGGGCTGCGCGAGACGATCGACGTCATCCGCAAGATCTTTCCGCTACGCACCTGCTCGGACGCGGTGTTCAAGAACCGCTCCCGCCCCTGCATCGAATACCAGATCAAGCGATGCCTGGGGCCCTGCTGCCTGCCGGTCGATCGCGCCGAGTACGAGCGCCATTTGCGCGCTGCGCAGATGCTGCTTGAGGGGCGTAATCTGGAGCTGCTCAGGGAGATGCGCGGGCTGATGAAGTCACGCGCCGAGCAGCTCGAGTTCGAAGAGGCCGCGCGGATCCGCGACCGGGTGCGCGCGATCGAGAAGACCGTCGAGCGCCAGACCGTACTCCATCATTGGGGCATCGATCAGGATCTGTTCGGACTGTATCGCGAGGGCGGCTTTATCGAGGCCATCCTGTTGATGGTGCGCGGCGGCAAGCTCACCGGCACGCGCAGCTTCAGCTTCCAGGACCGCGAGTTCCCCGACCAGGAGGTGCTCGCCGACCTCCTGAGCCAGTTCTATGCCGGCGCGCGCTTCATCCCCGATGAAATCATCGTTCCGGTCGAGCTCGAAGACGCCGGCGTACGCGCCGAGCTGCTCTCGGAGCGGCGCGGCAAGAAGGTCGAGCTGCTGGTGCCGCGCCGGGGCGAGAAGCTGAGGTTGCTTGAGATGGCGATGCAGAACGCGCGCCAGAGCTTCGCGGCGCGGCGCGACAACGAAAACACCCGCGACAAGATGCTCGAAGAGCTGCGCGCCAAACTCCACCTGCGCAATGCCCCCAAGCGCATCGAATGCTACGACATCTCCAACCTGCAGGGCTCGATGCTGGTGGGATCGCAGGTGACCTTCGACGAGGGCGAGCCGCTAAAACAGCTCTACCGCCGCTACCGGATCCGCACAGTCGAGGGCCAGGACGACTTCGCCAGTCTCTACGAGGTCCTGCACCGGCGCCTCGACCGCGCCCGGCGCGAAAACGAATATCCCGACCTGTGGGTGATCGACGGGGGCAAGGGCCAGCTCAACGTGGCGCTGGAAGTGCTCAAGGAGCATGGACTCGGGGAACAGATCGATGCGATCGGACTTGCCAAGCAGCACATCCTCAATGACGTCCGCCAAGACAAGGTCATCAAGTCCGAGGAGCGGGTCTTCCTTCCCGGCCGCAAGGATCCGATCGTACTGCCCCGGCACTCGACCGTGCTGTTCCTGCTGGTGCGGATCCGCGACGAGGCGCATCGCTTCGCCATCACCTACAACCGCGAGCTGCGCCGCCGCGCGCGGCTGCGCTCGGTGCTCGACGACATCGAGGGCATCGGCCCGGTCCGTCGGCGCGCCCTGCTGCGCCACTTCGGCAGCCTGAGAAGAATCCGCGAAGCGAGCGTCGAAGAGCTGGCCGGGGTGAAGGGGATGAACCGCGAGTTGGCGGCCAGGCTGCGGCGCGACCTCGATGCGCTGGGCGCGCTGCTCGATCGCGACCAGGCCGCCGCCGAGCCGCCCGGCGCGCCCTCGACTGTCTGACATCAGCCGAGAGGGGATTTCACTCGCTCGCTCGCCTGCCGAACCGCTGGAACTCGGCGCGGCAGTTCCCGGCGGCGTTTTTTCTTCGCGCTCTCCCGCAGAAGAGCGAGCGAGGGAAGAGCGCAAAAGGGGCCTTGCATCATGTGTAGCAAAACACTACTGTCTGTTGTGTCGCCAGCGCGAGCCGGGCGGGCATGCGAAAAACCCCGCGCCGCGATACGCGGCCGGACCCTCCAGCAACCCGCCCGGCAAATTTCCCGAATTCCTTCCTGCGGTCCCGCTCCTCACCGGAGGAGCGGACTGTCCGGCGATGGGCGGCGGCCGCTCCCGCGCTGGTCGAGGTTCCCGCCTCTTCGAGGAGCTGCGCCGGGCCTTCACCGAGCCGCAGCCGGTTGAGCTGACGGGGTGTGGGAGTCCCTGGATGCGTGCCATAGGCGGTTGCTCTGCGAGAGCCAAAACAGCTTTTGCACACGCTCCAGTCGGATTATAGGGTTAAGCGAAGCATCGGGCCCAGCAAAGGGGGAATCGGAAATCGCGATCGCGTTCCAAGCCCCGGCGGCGCAACCCCAGCGCGTGCCGGCCGAGCCGATCAGTCGCGGAGTTTGGGCGCTGCTGCCGGCGCTCCGCTCATGGCCCACCCAGGTTGCGCCGATCTATCTGGTCGCGTTCGCCATCGTGATCGGCGACGGGCTCGGGAATTTCCACGTTGACGCGCCACTCTGGATCGCGCTCACGCTCGCCGGCGCGGGCGCACTCGCGTTTCTCCTCTCACGGCCCAACCTGGGAGTTGCGATCTGCGTCGCGGCAATCGCCGCTGCGGCCATCGTCCCCGCCCATCGCATCCTTGAGCCGCGGCCGGATCCGGCGAGCCTTCGCCAATTCGCCGACGGCAGCCGGGTGACTATCGAAGGCCGCCTGGTTCGCGAGCCGGAGCCCTACCGCGACCGGACCCATCTGTACGTGCTCGCGAGGCGCGCGGCGGGGGAGGGCGGCGCGATGCGCGCGGCCGCCGGCGTGGTGCGCGTAACCGACCTCGAGCCCGGTTTGTTCAAACTCGGCGACCAGGTGCGGGTCGCTGCGCGGATTCGATTTCCGCGCAACTATGGCAACCCCGGCGAGTTCGACTACCAGGCCTTCCAGGCCCGCAACGGGATCGCGGCCACGATGGTCGTCGGGCGCGGGCGGCGCGCCGAGAGTTCGTCGCTTGAAATCCTCGATTATCATCCGCGGTTCCCGGGCTCGACGATCGAACGGTTGCGGACGCGGATCGGCGCATTCATCGACGCCAACCTCGCATACCCCGAGCGCGAGGAGATGCGCGCGCTGATACTGGGGGACCGGGGCGGAATCGACGATCGTCTCCGCGCGCGTTTCGCGCTCACCGGGATGGCGCATCTGCTGGTGATCTCGGGGCTCCATCTCGGACTGGTGGCGGCAGCCGCCTTCGCCGCGATCAGGTTGATCGCGGGCTTCTTCCCGATGCTGATGATCCGCGGCTACGCCAACAAGCTTGCCGCGATTGCGGCGGCGCTCGCTGCGATCGCCTACGCCTCGATCGCGGGCCATCACGTATCGACCTTGCGGGCAGTGGTGATGGTGCTCGCCTACGTGCTGGCGGTCGTGATCGATCGCTCGCGCGAGGTGATGGCGAGCCTGGCGCTGGCCGCGATCGTGATCTGCCTGGCGATCCCCGGCTCGACCGCGGACCTCGGCTTCCAGCTCTCCTTTGCCTCGGTGATCGCGATCGTGATCGGGATGCGCCGCTTCACGGGATGGTGGGGGCGGATGCGCGGGGCGCACCGGATGCCGGGCGAGCCGGAGTCGTGGGCCTGGCGAATCGCCGAGGTCGCGCTCGGCTACTTCGCGGTATCGTGCTGGGCGCTGCTCGGCACGGCGCCGCTCACGGCTTACTACTTCAACCAGTTCTCGATCGTCGGGCCGGTTGCAAACGCGATCGTGGTGCCGATCATGGGCGCTGCCGGAATGACGGCGGGGCTTGTGGCATGTGCGCTCAGCCTGGTCTGGGCGCCGCCGGCTGCGATCGTGATCGGAGTCGCCGGCCGGCTGCTGGAGCTAGGCACCGGTCTGGCCGGATGGTTCCTCGAATGGCCGATGGCGTGGATGCACGCCTTTACGCCGACCCTGTTCGAGATGGCGCTGGCCTATGGGCTGCTGGCGCTCTGGCTGTCGCGCCCGATCGCCGCACCGAAGAGCGTTGCCCAAGACCGCCGATTCGAGGCCCCCGGCACGCCGGCGCCGCGATGGCGCCTGGCGGTGCTCGGCGGGCTTGCAATTCTGACGCTCGCTGACGCCGGATGGTGGACGCGGGCACGCCTGTTGAATCGCGACCTGCGTGTGACCTTCCTGTCGGTGGGCGAGGGCGATGCCGCGGTGGTCGAGTTTCCCGGCTCGCGCGTGATGCTGATCGATGGGGGAGGGGACTTCGTCGGCGACTTCGATCCCGGCGAGCAAATCGTCGCGCCCTACCTGTGGTCGCGCAAGATCATGCACGTCGATTATCTCGTACTCAGCCATCCCGAGCTCGACCACTTCGGCGGCTTTCAGTATGTCGCGAGCAATTTCAGCCCGTCCGAATTCTGGACCAGCACCGCGTCGAGCCCGGACTCAAAGTACCTGGAGCTTCTGGCCACGCTGGCGAGGACGCGCACGCGGCTTCGGCTGGTAAACTCGTCGATGGCTCCGCTCAGGATCGGCGGAGTGGACATCCGATGCCTCGGGCCGGCGCCGGGTGAAGTGAACAATCGCAACAACGGCTCGGTCGTGCTGAAGCTCGGCTTCGGACCTGCCTCAATGCTCTTCACCGGCGATATCGAGGCCGCGGGCGAGCACTTGCTGCTTTCGCGCGGCGCCGACCTGCGTGCCACGGTGCTCAAGGTGCCGCATCACGGCAGCCGGACTTCCTCGATCGAGCCCTTTATCGAGGCGGTGCGTCCCGAGACGGTGGTTATATCCTGCGGCTACATGAACCGCTTCGGCTTCCCGGCGCCGGAGGTTGCCGAGCGTTATCGCGAGGCCGGCGCGCGCGTGCTGCGTACCGATCTGGATGGCGCCGTGATCGTCGATGCGCGCGCCGGCGGCGTAGAGCTCAGGACTCGCTGAGGAGCGTCCAAATCTTAAACGGGCGGCGCGTTAAGATTAGCCCAACTCATTGGGGTTGACCGGTTCACCCTGCTGTGGGAAACTCCGGCCCGATGAAGCGGACGCCCTGGGCGCCGCTATCGTCACGTATGCAGGCCCAAGAATTTTCCGAACCAGAGCGGAGAGGGAGTAGCCATGGCTGAACAGGCCCAAGCAACAGATTCAGGCCCGCGCCCTATTGTCCCGTTCCTCCATTTGGAGCCCAAACCTCACTTGGTCGCGAAGAAATGCTCCTGCGGAGCGTTGTTCCTGGATGCGAGGAGGATCGCTTGCTCCAAGTGCGGCGCGACCGAACTTCAGCAGGTCCCACTGTCGACCAAGGGAAAGGTTTACGTCTTCTCCGTGGTCCATCAGTCGTTCCCCGGGATCAAGACGCCGTACGTAACGGCGATCGTTGACCTGCCGGAAGGCGTCAGCGTGCGGGCCAATCTGACTGACGTGTCGCCCGAGGACCTTCAGCAGAATCCCCACAAGTACTTCGATATGCCGGTGGAGATGGTGACCGGGGTGGTTTCCAAAGACCGCGAAGGTCACGACGTAGTGGCATTTTCGTTTCGCCCGACCGCATAGTCGGATCGCGGCGGAACGCGCAAAATTTCGGGAGGGTCTTCGCCGCGTGCGCTGAGACCATCAGGAGGATTTCAGATGAGAAACGTCTACGTTCTCGGTACCGGGATGATCAAATTCGGGCGCTACCCGGAAAAGACCGTTCCTGAGCTCGGCGGCGAAGCGGCGCTGATCGCTCTCAAGGACGCCGGAATCGGTATCAAAGATGTCGGGTTCTTTGCCTGCGGCAACCTTATGCAGGCCAACGCGATGGTCGGGCAGCGGATCCTGCAGCAGATCGGCCAGACCGGCATCCCGGTGATCAACGTCTCCAACGCGTGCGCCACCGGCTCAACCGCCTTCCGGGAGGCATTCATGGCGGTCACCTCGGGAATGTACGACATCGCGATGGCGGTGGGCGTCGAGCAGATGGGCAAGGCGGGGCTGCTTGGCGGCGGCGGAGGCGGCAGCGACCCGGCTTACATGACCGAGGGCAGGCTCGGCTCGGGCACGATGCCGTCGGTCTTCGGCCAGGCCGGGATCGAGCATATGCGCAAATACGGCACCACGCCCGAACACTTCGGCAAGATCTCGGTCAAGTCCCACAAGCACGCGACCAGGAACCCGTTCTCGCAGTATCGCAACGAGGTCGCGCTCGCCGACGTGATGAACTCGAGGATGATATCCTATCCCAACACCCTCTACATGTGTTGTCCGAGCGGCGACGGCGCCGCAGCCGCTATCCTGGTGTCGGAAGACAAGCTCAAACAGCTTGCCGCCGGCCGCAAGCGTGCCCGCGTGGCAGCCTCGATCCTCACTTCCGATCCCTGGACCGAACGCGACCTGGCCCTCCAGGACGTAAGCACTCTGACTCGGCGCGCGTCCAAATTGGCCTACGAGACCGCGGGACTCGGCCCCAAGGACATCCAGCTCACCGAGTTGCATGACTGCTTCGCGACTGCGGAGCTGATCCATTACGAGAACCTCGGGCTTTGCGGCGAGGGCGAAGCCGCCAAATTCATCGATGAAGGCGGCGGTATGCATCCCGACCTGGGCGGCAAGTCCCCGGTCAACGTTTCCGGCGGTCTGCTCTCCAAGGGGCATCCGCTGGGCGCTACGGGCGTCGCCAACATCTGCGAGGTCGTGTGGCATCTCACCCGCGATGACCGCGCCAAGGAGCGCCAAGTTCCCAATGCGAAAGCGGGGCAGGCCCACGTTATCGGGCTAGGCTCGGCCTGCACGATACATGTTTTGACCGTCTGAACCCCGCCGGCTTGGGTGCTCAATCAGGCGACGATTGAGGGGCCGCCCAAACGGGCGGCCCTTTTCTTTGCACCTTAAGCCGCGTCATGATTCTTCTCTCTTTCCCCCTTCCCGTCTTTAGGGAAGGGGGGGCAGGGGGGTTAGGTCCGGGCATTGAAAGACGAACTCACCACCGCGCAAAAGCTTGGCTATCCCGATGACGCGCGCGTTCTGATCGTCAATGCGGACGACTTCGGGATGTGCCATGACGAGAACGAGGCCACTATCGAGGGACTGACCAGCGGGCTGTTTACTTCTTCCACGATTCTTGTCACCTGCCCCTGGTTCGAGGAGGCGGCCGACTTCGCGCGCAATCGCGTCGGCGCCGATCTCGGGGTGCATCTGACCCTCACCAGTGAATGGGACCGCTACAAATGGGGGCCGGTTCTCGGCAAAAAGGCGGTGCCTTCGATCGTCGATGGGCGCGGATACCTGTGGCCGGATGTGCCGCAGGTGTTCAGCAACGATCGCCTCGAGGAGGCCGAGGCCGAGCTGCGGGCGCAGATCGAAAAGGCGCTGGCCGCGGGGATCGACGTAACCCATCTCGACAGTCACATGGGGCCGCTGCATCTGCGCGCCGACTATCACCAGATCTATTTGCGCCTGGCGCGCGACTATTGCCTGCCGATTCGGCTGACGCGGCGGACGGTGATGCGGCGGATGGGCTTCGACCAAATTCTCGACGAGATCGACCGCCTCGGCATCCTTTATCCCGATTATTTCTACGCCGGCGGCCCGCAGAGTCCGGACAACACCGAGGCCTACTGGACCGAGCTGATACGTGAGTTGGCACCCGGCATCTCCGAGATTTACTGTCATCCCGCGCTCCGTCGCGAGGAGCTGCGCGGATGCGCCCGCGACGCCGATCAGCGTGAGGCCGACTTCAGGTTCTTTACCTCCGAGCGCGCGCGCCGCATCCTGGCCGACGAGGGCCTCGAGTTGATCGGCTACAAGAGACTGCGCGACGCGATGCGCGCGGGCGCAGTCAGCCCCTGAAGCGATCTTGGAAAAACTCACTCGACTAAGAGGCTTCCAGGACCTGCTCGGCGAGCAGGCCCGGATACTGAGCGTAATCGAGGCGCACGCGCGAGCAATCGCCGAGCGCTACGACTTCAAGGAGATTCGCCTCCCTCTGCTCGAACGCGTGCAGCTCTACCAGCGCTCCAGCGGCGAGACCTCCGACCTGGTCGAGAAACAGATGTACAGCTTCGCCGATCGCGACCAGGCGCAAACCACGGTCGCGATTCGCCCTGAGGGAACGCCCGGCGTGGTGCGTGCCTATATCGAGGCCGGACTCGACCGCAGCGACCCCGAGCAGCGCTTCTTTTACGCCGGCCCGATGTTCCGCCGGGAGCGCCCGCAAAAGGGCCGCTACCGGCAGCATCACCAGTTCGGCGTCGAGGTCTTCGGACGCGCCGACCCGGCCTGCGACGCCGAGCTGCTGATCATGATCGACGACCTGCGGCGCGAGCTTGAATTGACCTTGGTTACCGAGCTCAATTCGCTGGGATGCGAGCGATGCCGCCCGGCATTTCGCGCCGCGCTGCTCGCGTACGGGCGCGCGCACTTCGCCGAGCTCTGCGAGGATTGCCATCAGCGGCTCGAGCGCAACCCGCTGCGGCTCCTCGATTGCAAGGTCGATGTCGAGGTCGCGAAGTCCGCGCCCAAGACCCAGGACTATCTCTGCGATGACTGCCGCAAGCACTTCGATACGGTCCACCTCCTGATCGCCCGTGCCGGCGTCCCGCACGAGGTCAACTCTCGCCTGGTGCGCGGTCTGGATTACTACACCCGTACCACCTTCGAGGTGGTCTCGACCGCAGTGGGCGCACAGAGCGCGGTTATCGCGGGCGGCCGCTACGACGGCCTGGTCGAGTCGCTCGGCGGCGCCCCGGTCCCCGGAATCGGCTTCGCGATGGGCCTCGAGCGGATCGCACTGGCGGTGAGCGCGGCGCGAAGCGGGCCCGAACCGCCTCTGGACGCCGCAGTCGTCGCGCTCGGCGGCGCGGCCATGTCCGAAGCGGTCGTGCTTGCCACCGAGCTGCGGCGCGCCGGGTTGCGGGTCGCGATGCTCTCGCCGGAGCGCGGGCTCAAGGCACTGCTGCGCCGCGCCGACAAGCTCGGCGCGCGCTACGCGGCGATCATCGGCGAGGACGAGCTCAAGTGCGGCGTGGTTCAGCTCCGGGACCTGAAGGCCGGCACGCAGCGCGAGGTCTCGCGCGCCGAGGTCGCCAACGCGGTGCGCGCGGGACCGTCGGCGGGCTGAGTCGGCGGCCTGGCCCGCGACGAGCAGCGGGCGAGACGCCCGCTCCCACTTCAGATTGAGACATTCTTCTGCTTGAAGTGGCGGCGGGCGTCTCGCCCGCCTTTCGCCGCATCGGGCGCGCAGCTATTCTCCACCGGAGGGCCACGATGTCCACACCCGAACGATACGCGCCGCTGCCGCCGTGGCAGCGCACCGATCTTTGCGGCGCGCTGCGCGCCGGCGATGCCGGCCGCGAGGTCGCGCTGTGGGGATGGGTCGCCTCGCGCCGCGATCACGGCGGCCTGATCTTCATCGATCTGCGCGATCGCGAGGGCGTCGTGCAGTTGGTCTTCAATCCCGAGCGCAACGCCGGCGCGCACGAAGTCGCCCGCGCCAGCCGCGCCGAGTTTTTTATCGCGGTCAGGGGCAAGGTCGTCCGCCGCTCCGAGGGGACGGTCAACGCCCAGCTTCCCACCGGCGAGATCGAGATCGCGGTTTCTGAGGCCGAGATCCTCAACGCCTCCCAGCCGCCGCCTTTCCCGATCGACGACGGCGCGACCGCAGCCGAGGAGATCCGGCTCAAGTATCGCTGGCTCGATCTGCGGCGCTCTGCGATGCAGCGCAACCTGCGCCGGCGCCATCAGGCGCTCCGCGCCGTGCGCGACTACCTCGACGAGCGCGGCTTCGTCGAAGTCGAGACCCCGATTCTGTTCAAGGCCACGCCGGAAGGCGCCCGCGACTACATTGTGCCGAGCCGCCTGAATCCCGGCCGGTTCTACGCGCTGCCGCAATCGCCGCAGTTGCTCAAGCAGATCCTGATGGTGGGCGGATTCGATCGCTACTACCAGATCGCGCGATGCTTTCGCGACGAGGACCTGCGCGCCAATCGACAGCCCGAGTTCAGCCAGATCGACCTCGAGATGACCTGCCCGCGCCCCGAGGACGTGATCGAGCTGATCGAGGGGATGTTCGCGGCGGTCTACGACCGCGTGCTGGGCGTAAAGCTGAACCCGCCGTTTCTGCAACTCGCTTACGAGGAGGCGATGGAGCGCTTCGGCGTGGACAAGCCCGACATGCGCTTCGACCTCGAGCTCAAGAATCTCACCGCGGCGTTCGCCGGCACGGGCTTCAAGGTTTTCGCCGACGCAATCGGGCCGGGCGGTTCGATCTACGGCTTGCGGTTGCCCGGCGAGCATCAGTTGAGCCGGCGCGAGCTGGACAAGCTTGACGAGCAGATGCGGGCGGGCGGGGGATTCGGACTGGTCTGGGCCAAGCTCGCCGACGGCGCGTGGCAGGGCCCGATCGCCAAGTTCATCGGCGATGCCGAACGGGAGCGTGCGGGCCGCGCGGCGGCCCTGCAAACCGGCGACACGCTGATCATGATGGCGGGTGGGCGAGACAAGGTCCGTCCCGCGCTCGGCGATTTGCGCCTCACACTTGCCTCCAAGTTCGGCCTCGCGCCGCCGGGCGAGCTGCGCTTCGTCTGGGTCCGCGAGTTCCCGATGTTCGAATACAGCGCCGAAGAGAAGCGGCTGGTCTCGGTGCATCATCCGTTCACCGCGCCGCACCCCGACGATCTGCTCGACCTGGAGAAGGAGCCGCTCAAGACCCGCTCGCTGGCCTACGACCTGGTGCTCAACGGGCAGGAGATGGGCGGCGGGTCGATCCGGATCCACTCGCGAGAGCTTCAGCTCAAGGTGCTCGAGATGCTCGGCTTCACGCGCGAGGAGGCCATCGATCGCTTCGGATTCCTGCTGGAGGCGCTCAGCTACGGCGCGCCGCCGCACGGCGGCGTCGCTTTCGGCGTCGAGCGGCTGGTGATGGTGCTGTGCGGGGCGGAATCGATACGCGAAGTGATGGCGTTTCCGAAGACCCAGAAGGCGGTAGACCCGATGAGCGGGGCGCCCTCCGAGGTCAGTGCTCGCCAACTGAGCGAACTCTCGATTAAGGTCATACCATGAGCGCGCGTTTCCCCAGGGTTCTGCTCCCGGAACGATCGCAATCGCGCTTTGGCCACCGCAACCTAAGCCTGGCCAGTCTCTTAGCGGCTGTAGCCTTGCTCCTGGCCGCCTGCTCCTCGACAATTAGCAAGCTGCCTATCGTCGGCGGCCCGTCCAATCTTCAGAGCGAATCGGTCCGCTCGATCAAGACCGTACAGGTGCGGCGGATCGCGGTGATGCCGCTCCTCGAGCTGTCCGATCAGCAGGACAAGAGCGTGATCGCCGAGGGCGCCGGCGAGGCGGTGAGTGCCGAGTTGTACAGCCAGGTGGCGATCGCGGGCGGATGGGAGGTTATCCCGGACACCGAGGTGGCGCAGGCGATGCAGAAGCTGCCGCCGGCCACGGCCGGCAACCAGGAACAGGATGCGCTCGCGCTCGGCCACGAGGTTTCAGCCGACGCGGTGCTCTACGGCGTCGTCGAGCGCTACAAGGAGCGGGTGGGGCTCGATTATGCGGCCCAGAGCCCGGCCGCCGTGACTTTCACGCTTCATCTGATCGATCTGACGACCAAGCAGAAGGTCTGGACCGCCAAGTTCTCCAAAACCCAGAAGGCGCTGACCGAGAACGTGCTGAACCTGGCCGGCTTCCTGCGCACCCAGGGCCGCTGGGTGCGCGCGCACGAGATCGCGCTCGAAGGCGTGAAGCTGGCGGTCGCCGATCTGCATTCGCAACTCGCGCTCGAGCAGAACGTCAAGCGCTTCGAGACCGGCAGCTACGAGCAGCTAAAGGAGCACGAACACCGCTACGGCGGAGAAGCAGGCGGCCCGTGACGAGCGCGGGTCGCCCATCGGAGGAACTAAAGGAACCGCCACCCTTCGAGTGGACGGGTACTTCCGCATCTCAGCGAGCCGACGCGCGCGTCCCGGCAACCGGGCGGCCTGTTCGCTTGCGATTTCTCGCGCGCTTTTTTTGAGCACCGGAGCGAGGGCTGTCCACGCCGGGGGTCTTGACCAGGCCGGCCGCGGTTTCGAGCCCGCGCTGCGTAAGCGAGGCGAAGTGCAGCCCTCCGATCTGCTGGATCCTGACGAGGCCGTTTTCCGCAAGCCACGCAAGATCGGTACGGACGAGGTCCTGGGGCGCCTCAAGGACCATCGCCAGCAGAACATCGCTGGCGCATTCGCCCCTACCGAGCAGGCGCAGGATAGTGAGCCGGCGCTGCCGGGTGATTCCTCGCGCGAGCCCGGCCAGACGGCTGGCATCTCCCAACCCTATCTTGTCTGAACTGGCTGTTGTCATTTTCCCCCCTTTTGCCAATTGAGCATGCGGGATGAACGGTCACGATCGGCCGAGTCTGCCGCGGATTCGAGTCCCGCACTCGGTTAGTGAAAAAAGTGTCATCGAAAACAAGCTTAGCCGCCGGCGCAAGGCGTTTCCTAGGATGAAGATTTCAGCAGTTCCCTGTTCAATCGGAGACTCGAGGGGTCCAAACGACAAGACCGTCCGGCGCCGCGCTCCGCTCCCGGTTGATGCGCGGGACTTCGGGGGGGGACACAGGCGGCGTTAGCGGGGAAGGGGCCGGCGGATAGATCTTACTCCCACGGCGGCGGGGACGCCTCCAGTCCCAGCGCTTCGGCCACCACGGGATGGACGACCTTGCCGTCGTAAGTATTGAGTCCAGCCGCGATCGCGCGATTGCGCGAACTCGCGCCGAGCAGGCCGTGGTCCGCAATCTCCAGCGCATACGAAAGCGTCGCGTTGGTCAGCGCGTAGGTCGAGGTATGGGGCACCGCGCCCGGCATGTTGCTCACGCAGTAATGCACCACGCCTTCGGCTACGAAGGTGGGATGCGCGTGCGTGGTTGGGTGCGAGGTCTGCGCGACGCCGCCCTGGTCGATCGAAAGATCGACGATCGCCGCCCCGCGCTTCATCTTCCTTACCATCCGCGTGCTGATCAGCCGCGGCGTTCGCGCGCCCGGCACCAGCACCGAGCCGACCACCAGGTCCGCCCGCAGCAGCTCTTCTTCGACGGTCGCCCGGTTGGACATCACGGTCGTGACATGACCGCCCATCAGGTCGTTGAGGTAGCGCAACCGCGACGGATTGACGTCCATCAGCGTGACTTCGGCCCCGACTCCGGCCGCCACGCGGCATGCGTTGGCGCCCGCGATTCCCGCGCCTAGGATCACCACTCTGCCGGGCCTCACCCCCGATGCGCCGCTGAGCAGCACGCCGCGCCCGCCGTTGCGCGACTCCAGGCACCAGGCGCCGGCCTGGATCGCCAGGCGGCCTGCCACCTCGCTCATCGGCGCGAGCAGCGGCAGGGTTGAATCCTCGAGCTGCACGGTTTCGTATCCGATCGTGCTGACCCGCCGGCGCATCAGCTCGAGCGTCAGCGACCTGGGCGAGGCTGCCAGGTGCAGGTAGGTGAACAGGCAAAGCCCGGGCCGCAGGAACCGATACTCGGCTGCTTGCGGTTCCTTGACCTTGAGGATCAAGTCGGCGCGTTTCCACACCGCCGCGGCCGAGTCGAGCACGTGCGCGCCCGCCGCGCGATAGTCCCGGTCGGCGAAGCCGCTGCCGGCGCCGGCGCCGCGCTCGATCAGGACCTCGTGCCCGTGGCTCCGAAATGCGGCGGCGCCCGCCGGCGTCATCGCGACGCGCCTTTCGTCGGGCTTTACCTCGGTCGTAACTCCGATGATCATGGTTTGAGGATTGTAGCAGGCTGCGGAAGAAAGTTTCCTTAAGCCTGCTCCCCCTTTTCCTTACTCTAGCGCTTGACACGGGGTCTCAGGCACGCTTGATGAGCATGGTGGAACGATTGGGGCGATCGGTTGCGCGCCCTTGAGCGACGGCTTGCGTTGCGCCCTCGCGCGCGGTAGTCACGCCACTTGCGGAGGTGGTCATGGAGTTCCCCTCGGGGCTGAAGTACTCGAAAGAACACGAATGGGTCGCGATCGAAGGATCGGTGGCGACCGTTGGAATAACCGATTATGCGCAGGACCAGCTCGGCGAGATCGTCTATATCGAACTGCCCGCGGTCGGCGACAAGATCAGCAAGGATGACCCGTTCGGCGTAGTCGAATCGGTCAAGGCGGTCTCGGACATCTTCGCGCCGATCAGCGGCACGGTGGTCGAGGTCAACGAGGACCTGCCCGAGAGTCCCGAGGCGGTCAACGAGGATCCCTTCGGCGACGGATGGCTGATCAAGGTCAAAATCGCGGACCAGGCGGAACTCGCCGACCTGATGGACAGCGAGGAATACGAAGAGTTGGTCGCCAAGGAAAAAGAGTGAGCGCTCTCCGGAAAATCGCGCCAGCGGACTGACGCGTCCGCCCACCGCCATTAGCGAGGGCAGGCAGAGATGGCCCGTCCCTGCCCCTACGCTCCCGGCGACGGCGAGGCGGCGGGCTCGGTCTGCGCGATCGACACCGCCAGCCGGCCGACTTGGGAGGGCGGATCGACGAAGACGACCACGAACGCCGACAGCGCCGAAGGCGCGAGCGTGAAGCTCTTGGGGGGACCCAATCTCTGGAAGAACTCGAGCTCGCGCGGAGTCATCTCGCCGATCATCTTGTTGGAGAGGTTGTTGCCGCAGTACACCACCTGCCTGCCAAGATCGTGCTGTGCGTTGTCGAGCAGGCTCACCGCGATCGCCACGGTGTGAAGCGGCTGGCTCCCGACGTTCTCGGCATTGCCCGTGATCACCAGCGCGGTGTGCTCGCCGTTGATCTTCTGGTAGTCGGTCTTGACGTCGCGCAGCGCGACCAGCACCGCCCCGGAAGCCGGGCCGGCAAAGCGCTCGCCGAGCCCCGGTATGCGGGCCAGGACCGACGCGCTGGCCGCGGGCTGCCCGCAGATCGCCAGGCTCAGAGCGCCGAAACCGAGCGCCATCGACAAGAACAGCGCCATGAAGAAGCCCGCGGAATGGACCGCACGCCCGCGGTCCATCGCCACGATGTCCAGGTCGTGCCGTTTGCCGCGCAGCATCGCCGCAGCTATCCCGGCCGGCTCGGCAGAGGCGGAGTCGGCGTCAGGCGGGCCTGGCTCGGAGGCGAATTTGAGAACGTTCTCGCCCACCTCCCAACCCTCGCGATCGTCGTCCTCGTGCGAGAGTTCGGGGTTGTCGTCATGATGGGCGTCCTCGTCGGTGAAGTCGAAGTGCAGATTCTCATCCAGGCCGGCCTTGTCGGGGGCGTCATCCTGATCGTGCTGATCGTGCGGCGAGCGGATGAGACGGTTGAGGGGCGCCTCTTTCGGATCGGTCTCAGGCACAACCGGCGGCGGCGCCGCTTTGGCCTCGGCGTTGTCGTCTGGCGGCGCTTCGGGCTCGTTAAGAGGGGCGGCCCGCGCCGCGATACGGGTGGGCAGCCTGCGCACCCGCGCGCGCGGCTTGGGCGGCGGCGCAGCCGCGTCCTCGGCGCTGCGCGGCTCGGCGGTAAACACGTGGCCGCATCGCGAGCACTTGAAGGTGGGCGTTTCGTCGGGCAGAACCGCCTCGTCGATACGGTAGCGGGTCTGACAGCTCGTGCATTGAATCTCGACCATCACCTCACCTCTGCCCTGCCGAAAAAGGCTAACATATCGGGGCAGCGGGTACAGCGGGTCCGCCCATCCGGACCTTGTTTGGAACGGTTCGCCTTCGAGCAGAACGAATCGTGCGCCACAAAACCGCGACAACGGAGCGCGGGAGGTAGGCAGTGAAAAAAATTGCGCTGTTGACGCGGCGCTTCGACTCGGCCGGCGGAGGCACCGAGCGCGACCTGATCGTTACGGCGGACGCGCTCGGAAGGGCAGGGCACCAGGTCCGGATCTATGCGGCCGAAGTGCGCTCGCCGTCGCGGGCCAAGGCTGTGCGCCAGGTGCCCGCGATCGGGTTGCCGCGCACGCTGGGGCTGCTCTACTTTGCCTGGGCCGGACCGGCGCTCGCCCGGCGCGAGGGCGCGGAATTGACGCTGAGCTTTGCCAGAGCCGTGGGCGCGGACATTCTGCGCTCGGGCGGCGGCGCGCACGTAAGCTACGTCAGGGCGGCGCGGCAATGGCGCGGGAGCCTCGCGGCGGACGCGATGTGGATCGCGCCCTACCATCGCGCGCAGATGGCGATCGAGCGGTGCGGGTTCTCAAGTCCCTCGCTGCGCAAGGTGATCGCGGTATCCGACCTGGTTCGCGACGACCTCGTCCGCCGGTTCAACATCGCCGGCGCGAAGGCGGTTACGCTCTATAACGGCGTGGACCTGGAACGATTCGCGCCGCAACGCGACGAGAACATTCGCCAGCGCATTCGCCGTGGCCTGGGGCTTGATGCCGCGACGCCCATGGTGGCATTCGTCGGCAACGGCTTTGCCCGCAAGGGTCTTCGATTCCTGCTCGCGGCGTGGCCGAAGCTCAAATCCTCAACAGCGCTGGCCGTCGTGGGCAGCGATCGGGCATCGGCAAGCTACGAGCGGCTGGCGCGCAGGCTCGGCATCGGGGGGCGCGTGTCGTTCCTCGGCCGGCAGGCGCGCGCCGAAGACTTCTTCCACGCTTGCGACGTGGTCGCATTGCCGTCGCTGTTCGAGCCGTTCGGCAATGTCGTGATGGAGGCGATGGCAAGCGGCGTCCCGGCGTTGACCAGCGCGCGATGCGGCGTCGCGGAGATCCTGCCGGCGGCGATGCGCCCTTTCGTGGTCGACAACCCCTGCGATTCGGAGGAGATCGCCGCCAAGCTCGACGCGCTGATCGAGTCGCGCTTCGAGGTTGCCGGGGCCGCCCGCCCCCGCGCCGAGGAATTCACCTGGGAGCGCTACGCGCGCGGGCTGCTTGACATTCTGGGTCTCTGAAGGGGTGACGGGCGGAGGAGGGTTGTCCCGCCGACGGCGCATGAACTATAAGCATTTTCCATGGGACCACTTCGTGGAGTACGCGTTCTCGACCTCAGCATGGTTGTCGCCGGCCCGTTTTGCACCATGATGCTCGGCGACCTCGGCGCCGACGTCGTCAAGATCGAGCCGCCCGAAGGCGATATGATGCGGCGGGATTCCGACCGGGCGCCCGGGGGCGTGACGGTCGGCATGCTCAACTGGAATCGCAACAAGCGCGACATGGTCCTCGACCTGAAGAAGCCCGGCGCGAGCGAGGTTTTTTTGCGCATGGCGGAGCGGGCCGACATCGTGGTGCAGAATGTGCGCCCCGGCGTCGTCGATCGCCTCGGCGTGGGCTACCAAGCCTGCGCGGCGCGCAATCCGAAGATCGTTTACTGCTCGATGGCGGGTTACGGCTTCAGCGGCCCGTACAAGAATAAACCCGCCTACGATGGGATAATCCAGGGAATCGCGGGCGTGATGGAAGCGCAGCGCACGGGCGGTCAGCCCCGGGTGGTGAAAAATATTCTCGCCGACAAGGTTACCGCGATGACGGGCGCCATCTCGATCCTGGCGGCGTTGCACGCGGCGCGCGAGGAAGGGCGCGGACAACATATCGAGATCGCGATGATCGACGCGGTCGCGTACTACCTGATGGGAGACACGCTGGGGAACAACACCTACTTGCCGCACAAGCCCGGCGCGCGCCCGGTCAAGGCAAGCGCCGATCCGGTCAAGACCGCCGACGGCTACGTCGTGATTTCTCCGGTGTCGGACAAGCATTGGGAGGCCCTGCTCAAGGGCATCGGACATCCGGAATGGTTCGAGGGCGACGAGCCGCGCAACGAGAAGACGCGCAAGGCGATGTGGAAAATGATCGAGCTGTTCCCCTCGAAGCCGTCGGCCTATTGGCTCGAGATCATGGAAAAGGCCGACGTTCCGTGCGGTCTGGTCAACGACTACGACACCATCTGGAATGACCCGCAATTCGTCGCCAACGAGACCTTCCTGGAGTATGAGCATCCCAAGGCCGGGCGGGTGCGCGCGGTGCGTTCGCCCGCGCGATTCTCGCGCACCGCGCCGGAGCTGTGGCGTCACGCGCCGGAGCTCGGCGAGCAGACCGATCAGATCCTGGCGGATTTCGGTTTCACAAAGGGCGAGATTTCCGAGCTGAAGTCCGCGCAAATCGTGCGCTAGAAGCCATTTCCCCCCGCGTCGTACAAGCGCTCGCCCTCGACTTTACGCGCGCGCTTTCGCCGCCGCCTGCTTCATCGAGCGCCGCACCCGTTCGGCGATGAATCCCGCGAACGGCTCGATTTTCATGTCGATGCTGGCGCGATCCAGCGCCGCCAGATAGCCCTTACAATCCTCAACCCGAATGACCGTCCACGGATAGCCGCCCGAGGCCAGCATCACGTTCATCAAAAAACGCGCCATCCGCCCGTTGCCGTCCGGGTAGGGATGGACATAGCCGAACAGCCAGTGCCCCAGCACGGCGCGGACGCCGGGCACGGGTTCGTGCTCCAGCAGATCGAATAGCGCCGGCATAGCATCGCGAACCGCTTCCCAGCGCGGCGGCACATACCGCGACGTGCGCAGATAGACCGCGTTGTTGCGGTAGGCCGCGAGCGCCCCGGCCGTAATCAAGCCGCCCGCCACACAGGGCTGGAACAATTCGCGGTACCATTCCTTGTGAGCCGTGCGCGCCAGGGCGCCGGCATTGCCGCCGGCAATGACTTCGCCCACCGTTTCCTTCACTTTCTGGAAAGCCTGCCAGTAGCCGCGCGCCGCCAGTGCGTCGCGGCTCTCGCGGTCGTCTTCGTGATGATGAGAGTCCCAGTCTCCCCGCTGCACTCTTTCGATCAGTGCCGGCGTGACGCTGTACCCCTCGATTGACAACGAGTGGTAGGCGTCGCTCTTGTACATATCGTCCACGAAGCGCAGATACTCCTTCCTGTTTCGCGGAAGGCCCGGCGCTTTCGGGAATGTGTCGACAACCACTCCCCGCATGGATTCCCACATCGCCTGCATGCGCCCGACAATGGGCGCTGTGACCGTGGGCAAAACGCCGAATGTTTGCTCCCGTGCGAACGGATCGGTTTCGCGCACGTCGTATCCCGCGGACTTCATCGCCCTGATGATCTCGTCGGCTATCTGCGGCTGGCCGATGCGGCGGAATGCTCCCGCGATCTGCCCCGCTTTTGCCGAGTGGCCGCCGTCGAGCAGAATCCGCAGCACATCCGATGCTTCGCGAATACCCGCCAGCACGACCTGAGTCTCGATGGGATTTCGGGTGAAGAAAGCCCCCGGAACCTTCACCAGCGCTGCCGCAGGAGCGAACAGCCTCAGCCCGTCCTTGACCGACACGTCCGCCGCCGGCGGCAGTTCCGGCTGTTTGAGGTCATAGAGGGATGTACCGAAGAGCAGGTTCATGGTGTGGTTCGTGCCCTTCCGGCTGTAGACCACCACCTGGGTCGGAATCACGGTATTCTGCGCATGCAGAAGAACCGACTGCTCGGGCGACAGGTGCCACGCATCGTCAAACCGGTCCTGGCAGTAGCTTGCGCAGAATTCCCAGAAGGACGCATACCACGGTGTGCTGTCGCTATCGCGCACGCTCGGGCTGGAGGACATCAGCCAGCCCTTCATCACTTCCCGCAGGAAGCCGTTGCGAAGCAGCCGCTCCCGGTGCGTGCGGCTTAGCTCGCGCGACCGGAAAACGCGCCGCCCGCCCTTGTGGAGCTCCCGAAGCGCGGCGAGCGATTCCGCCAGTTTTTCGTTCGGTTTTGGCATGAGGAGATTTGACGCCGACCTGCGTTGTTACAAGCTTATTGTGTCGTGTATATACAAGCATATAATGCCGTGCAATCGCAAGCACATTATGCCGCCCAAATACAAGCCTTTACGGGTCACTACACCCCGTACGGACCGGCGGTGCCCATACCGGCTCGGCCAGGAGCGGCTCGCGGTGCTTGGTGCTGAAGACGACATGAAGGGGGTTCTTGGCAGCGACCGCGGCATGGAAGATCCCTGCGCCCTCTCAGGGCGCACGATCTGAGACGGCTCCCCAAACCCAGGGCGTTGCCCCATAGGCGCTAACTTAAGGTCTAAGCGCTGGGGAGATGGCGAAGGTAAATTGCGCAGGCGCAAACGGTCGGCGAGTACTGAGGCCGGCGCGCCCGCATACCCTACCCTCGCCCGCATCTTTAGCGGGAGAGGGAGGATACGAGCCTCGTCCCCGTCTCTCATCAACTCTTAAGTTAGCGCTTATGGGGCGTTGCCCTGGGCTGAACTGCATCGGCGCTTTCAGCGCCGACCCCTTTTCGGCACCGCCCCGGCAAAATTTCATCCCAACTGTCTGTGAGACTGTTTTTTCCCAGCGTCCGGAGTCCGAAGTTCGCACCCTCATTGCTCGCGCAGTCCGTCGAGCATCCCGCGCGCGATCGCGAGGCGCTTCTCCTCGCGTGCGATTCGATGGAGGCCGGCGCCGATCGTCTTCGCGACCGCCAGCCGGCATCGCGCTACCGTCACTTTCGCGATCGCTTCCGCCCGGGTGTGATTTTCATGAATCGTCCGGCATCGTCCGCGTTCCCGCGCGATACGGATGAAGCGGTCGCGGTCGGCGCGGGCCGGGTCGACTTCGTGATAGACGATCGCGCCCGGCGCGTATCCGATCCTGAGGCCCGCCCGGCGCAGCCGCGCCGACATCTCGGTTTCCTCTTCGTGGCCCGCCGCGCCGGGCCCAAGCCGTTCGTCGAACAATCCGACCTTGTCCAGCGCCGAGCGCCGAAACGCCATGTTGGCGCCGAGCACGCCCCGCACCTCGATGATGCGCTCGCCGTGGTCGGCGATCGGCAGATCGAGGTAGACGGCCTCCGGGCCGAGCTTTTGCCGCGGGTCATCGGCGGCAAGGATTTTCCCCTTCATCGCTGCGAACTCACGATGCTCCTCGAAGAAACGCTCGACCTCGTCCAGGTAGTGCGGCGCCGCAACCAGGTCGTCATCGAGACACACGATGATCTCGCCGCGTGCCGCCCGGATCGCATCGTTTTGCATCCGGCATTTGCCCGGCCGCGGGTCGTGAAGATGGATATGTGCCGGCGCGGTCGCGGGAAGGGCGGCAGGTTCAGGCGTGCCGTTGTCGGCGATCAGCAGCTCTCGCTTGTCCGGCTCGAGTTGCTGCGCAAGGCTGTTCACCAAACGCGCGAGCGCCGCCGGACGAGCATGGGTGGCGATTATGACCGAAAGTTTCACGTCACCGTCCGTCCCTGCTCTTGGCACTCTTGCTCATGGCGGCCTCCTCCTCTTTCAGCAACCCGATCTTCCGATCGGGTGAGGAATGCCGCCACTCAAATTTCAACAGCCTTCAGGACATTGCACCCGGGACGGCGCCTTCAGCGACTACAGGCAGGCGCCCCGCGAGGAGCAGCCGAACCGGGCAAACGTCATCCGCGTCAAGGATTCCTGACATGAACGGGAACCGTCCTTCATTCGAAGACCTTTTCCTCGGGCGCGAACGCGTTGATGGCGTCGTCCTCTGTGTCCCGGCCGGCCGGCCGGGCGGCGGCGAGAAACTCCTGGTAGAATTCGTGCTGAATGAGGAGGTTCATGATCTGGTTGGTGCCGGTCCAAATCAGCGCGAGCCGGGTATCTCTGAGCAGCCGTTCGACCGGAAAGACGTTGGTGTAGCCGATTCCGCCCATCACCTGCATCGACAGGTTAACCACTTCCCATGCCGCCTCGGTGCAGAATTTCTTCGCCTCCGACACCATCCTCCGCACCCGTCCGGGTTCCACCCCCGCGTCCACTGCTCGACAACTTTCCCTGGAAAGCGAGCGGGCCGCATCGAGCATCGTGATCCCGTCGGCGACCATGAAGCTAACTGCCTGGAACTTCCGAATCGGTTGGCCGAAGGCTTTTCGGCGTGCGGCGTAGCGGGCGGCCACCTCCAGCGCCGCGCGGCCCAGGCCCACCGCGCCGCAGGCCGAGGTCAGGCGCTCGGGAATCATCATCCGGTCGAATACATCGCCGCCGCGGCCCAGTCCGGCTTCCCCGCCAAGCACGTTCTCCACCGCCACCTTCGCGTCGCGGAAGACCAGCCGTCCGGTGCCGTTTCCGCGCGAACCGAGCAGTCCGTAGATGTGCTCGACGGTTACGCCTTCGCCCCTTTCGACCAGAAAAGCTGAGATGGATTTGCGCGGTGGCGCGTGCGGGTCGGTGCGCGCGTAAACGAAAATCAGGTCGGCGCCCTCCGATCCGACGACGAAGCGCTTTTGCCCGTTCAGGAAAAAGTAATCGCCGTGGCGGACCGCGCGCGTGGTCGTGCCGAAGAAATCCGAACCTCCCCGAGGTTCGGTTAGCGCTTCGGCCGGACCGAGCCGCCCTTGTATCAACCCCGTAAGAAACCTTTTCTTCTGCGCCGGCGTGCCGAATATATTGATCGGCTCCCCCACGACGCTCACCAGTCCGTACAGGCATCCGAACGGCATTCCCAGCGTGGTGATCTCTTCGCACGCGATCGCCTCGCTGGTCCAGGGAAGTCCCCGGCCACCAAACTCCTTGGGGAACCGCAGACCGAGCAGGTTTCTTCGGCCGGCCTCCTCAAGGAACTCCTTGGGGTAACGCACCTTTTCGGCGTCCATGTCGAGGATGAGCTGTCTTGGAACCGATTTGGCAAGAGCGATGACCTCGTCGCGCAGGCGACGCTCCCCCTCCGAAAGCATCGCATCCGGGTAAGTCAGCATGGGCTTTTCCTCCTTCTCGCCCCCTAGCAGGATGTGGAAAAACTGCTATGAAATCCCTTCGGCTTTCCACATCCTGCGATAAAACGTGCTGCTTTCCTATAGTTCTCCCCCGTTTCGGGGGAGACTACAGAGGGGGAGTTGGCTCCGGAAAGCCTTTTTCCGCAGCCAACTACATGCGCGCTGCACGAGATGGGGCTTCAACTCGGGCACCATCGCGAGAATATAAGCGGATCGGCCGCCGAACCCAACAATCGCGCCCATCGATCCGATGCTTCCAGGCCTCTGCCTCAGTCCGCCGCACTGCCAGCCGCATGCGCCCCTATTGTAGGGGGGGGGCAGGGTCTTCTGCCGCCTTGGCGGAATCTGCGCGTCTGCCGGCGAAAAGATTGAGCTGCGCGTAGTTGCGCGGCGGCCGGTGCCTGCCCTCGTAAGGAGTCAAAGCCATTCGTCGGAAGTTCCTTAGCGGGGAGTTGAGAAACTCATATCGAAGGGCAGTTCGGGTCTCGGACCATTCAACACCCTGCGAAGTTGAGGTCGTTGGGAAAGAACGTGGATTGGATGTCTATAGGGGCTGCCTAGAATGGGAGATCGTCGTCAGACGGCTCCGTTTCCGGCAAGGCTCCACTCGGTAGCGGCAGATTGGTGACCACAAACAGGTTCAGGATGTCATCCCGGTCCATGAACATGATCTGGCTCCGCTTCGAGGCGTCCAACTTGTTACCGAGCCAGTTCCGCGCCGCTTTGGTGATCTCCCCACCAGCGACAATGAACGCGTGATCCACGAGAACACGCTTGCCAATCTCGGGATCGAAAATCTCGTGCCCGAGCATCATCGTCACCTGATTATGGATCTCGGCGACGTTCACGTTTGCGGCCTTGCTGACGCCCGATGCATCCACCTTCCCCTTCTTCGCCTGAATGCCAAAGTAGAGAACGTGCTGGGTCGGCAGTGTGAACTTCATCCACACGTCTTTGCCGTATTCCAGCGCCTTGTCTTTGTGCCCAGCAGCGGTCACGCGATGGAAACCAAGCTGACGAAAGAGTGGCAACAGCACCTCCTTGATCAACGCGTCCTCTGATGCGTCGTCGAGATAGGCAATCAGCTGCTCGCGCCTTTTGAGCTCTGACGGTGAGAATGGACGGTGTGGGTTGGGTGAAGGCGTCGCGACGGTGTTGGTCGCGAGGTGGCGCAGGTAGCATTGCTTGTCAGGCGCATAGAATACCTCGAAGCCCTCTCGGGCGAGTGCACCGTTCAGGAGCGCCAGCGCTCCGTGTCTCTCCGCTCCCTCATTTTCCGCTTCGCCCTGATCCATGAGTACGCGTATCACGCGGGAGAACGTTTCTGGCGGTGTGCTTGCGTTGGGTTGCGGGTCCGCGAGGATTTTTCGAAGGGTCTCAGCAACCCAGTAGTTTCGCGTGGAGCCATCATGCGCATAATCGGTGCCGCAGTCCTGAAAAAACTCCGTCAGGTAGCGGCTGCTCCGGTAACGGAAGAAGCTCTCCTCAGCCTTGAAATTGCCGCAGATCATGTCCGCGATCTGCATGAGGGTACGTTTCTTGAATTCCACAGTGTGCATCCGCCCCTCCCCCTGCAATAGTATAGGGAGCAGGCCAGGTAAGGTCAGCCGACTATGCGGCGGCCTGATTGTCCCAAGCACTCCAGCCTTCAGGCCGTCCACGGGCGGACAGTTGAAGCTTGGGTAGTGCCGGGGCACTCAGGGATTCACCCCGGCGGGGGGCGGCTTGGGTTCGGGCTTCCTGAGGCCGAACTTTTCGGGCCGGTAATCTGCAGCGTCCGATAACTCATTCCGAGCAGCTTGGTGGCCTTGGCGATCACCCAGTCGGCCCGCTCCATCGCATACAGGATCAGGTGGGGAAACTGCTAAGATTGCCGGGGTGCGAGCCGTCTCTGAATTAATCCGGCATCGGAGCGATGCCCAACTAGCCATGCCTGGTCGCTGAAGACGCGTGAAGCTTCTTACCGCATCGGAGAGCCGCGAGCTCGACCGTCTTAGCCAGGATAAATACGGTGTGCCGTCGTACTCGCTGATGAGCCGCGCGGGGGAGGCGGTTGCGGATCTGGCGGGGGCGCGTCTGGCGGCCAATCTGCGCGCGGGTGTGCTGCCCGCTTCCCTCGCGGGCGCCCTTGCCGGAGAACGCGGCACTGGCGGTCATGGAAGCGGACATTTGCCATGACGGATTGGGGGTTAACATCGAGAAAAGACTCGGCTATCATTAGCAAAATGGCCAAGAGGGGTGCGGACACAAAAGCGGACATCGGAGCGGACGGGAAAGGACTTCTTTCCGACCGCAAAGAACCCGTCAGCCTGATGGAGCCGATGTTGATATCCGAGGGTTCCCGCTTCCGCGGTGAGCTTACCGATTTGGCCGTCGAGCTTGCGGCGCGGTCGGCCGGTTTTCGCCGGAGCCTACCCGAGGGGTTCGTGACGGCGCTGGCGGATTTGGTCCGCTCGATGAACTGCTATTACAGCAACCTGATCGAAGGCCACGATACCCATCCGATCGATATCGAACGGGCGCTGAAGAACGATTACAGCGCGGATCTCGGCAAAAGAAATCTGCAGCTCGAAGCCAAAGCGCATATCGCGGTTCAGAGATGGATTGATGGCGGGGGACTGCGAGGACGGGCGACCACGCAGGTTGGCATCTGCGAAGTGCATCGCCGTTTTGGCGAGCTGCTGCCCGACGAATTGCTGTGGGTCGAAAATCCCGAGACGGGCGAGCGGACCAAGATGGTGCCGGGGGAGCTCCGTAAGCGCGATGTGCAGGTAGGCCAGCATGTCCCGATCAGCCAAGGGGCTTTGCCGCGCTTCTTGGAACGGTTCGAACAGGTCTACGGAAATCTCGGAAGAACCGACGCCATTCTCGCGACGGCAGCCGCACATCATCGCCTGGCTTGGATTCACCCTTTTCTCGACGGCAACGGGCGGGTCGCGCGTTTGATGTCGCATGCAATGCTGCTGGAAGCGCTGGACACCGGCGCTATCTGGTCGGTGGCGCGCGGACTGGCACGCAGTGTCGCGGGCTACAAGCGGAACCTGGCTGAGTGCGACCTTCCGCGCCGCAATGACCTTGACGGCCGGGGACATCTGAGCGAGGAAGCGCTCGCGCGCTTCGCGCGCTTCTTCCTCGAGATTTGTCTCGATCAAGTCAGTTTCATGGAGGGATTGGTAGAGCCCGAGCGATTGAGGACCCGCATCCTCATGTGGGCCGAGGAGGAAGTCCGGCTGAACGCTTTGCCGGCAAAGGCCGGAAGCGTGCTCGAAGCATTGCTGTATCGAGGCGAGCTGGCGCGGGGTGAAGTAGGCACCGCGTTGGGCACAACTGACCGCCATGCTCGGCGCATCGTCGCCGCCCTCGTCGCGAAAAACGTTCTCGTATCAGAAGGCGCGCGCGCGCCGCTTCGGCTGGCTTTCCCGGCCGCCTTGGCCTCGCGCTGGATGCCGGGGCTGTTTCCCGAGAAAGTGGAAAGTTAGCAGCAGGCCGCCGGTCTGCGGGAGAGCCGTCGGCGGTAGAATCGCTCCTGGTGGTTCATTGGTGGCGCGGGCGCGAATGCCCGCGCATCGATGGCGGGCACGGAGGCCTGCCCCACGCTATACCGGTCCGGTCATTCCAAAAGTTTCACAAGCCGCCGGATGTAGGCGGCCGCATGCGCCCCCTACGTTGGGGAAAAAACTGCTAAGATTGCCGGGGTGCGAGCCGTCTCTCAATTAATCCGGCATCGGAGCGATGCCCAACTGGCCATGCCTGGCCGCTGAAGACGCGTGAAGCTTCTTACCGCATCGGAGAGCCGCGAGCTCGACCGTCTCAGCCAGGATAAATACGGTGTGCCGTCGTACTCGCTGATGAGCCGCGCCGGGGAGGCGGTTGCAGACTTAGCCGGGGCGCGTCTGGCGGCTAATCTGCGCGCGGGTGCGATCGTGGTTGCCGGCAAGGGTAACAACGGCGGCGACGCGATGGTGGCGGCGCGCAAGTTGCTCCAGGAGGCGGTGCCGGTGCGCGCGATTCTGCTCGCCCACCGCATCGAGCTCAAGGGCGATGCGGCCAGAGCTTGCGAGGAGTTTGCCGGCTTGGGCGGCGAGATCGCAGAGGTCACCAGCGAGCCCGAGCTGGCGGGGGCGTCGTTTCGGGACGGCGCCGGTATCGTAATCGACGGAATCTTCGGGACCGGGCTCAATGCCGAGGTGAGCGGCATAGCGCGCCGGGCGATCGAGATGATCAACGGCACCGGCGCACCGATCGTCGCGGTCGATATCGCCTCGGGAGTGAACTCGGACACCGGCGCGATCATGGGCTCGGCAGTCAAGGCGTCGCTGACCGTTACTTTCGGCTTCGCCAAGTTCGGCCACGTCTCGTATCCGGGCGCCGCGATGTGCGGCGCGCTCGAGGTGGCCGATATCGGATTCGCTCCCGACGCGATCGGCAACATCGCTCCCGGCGGCTGCTTTCTGGAGCGCGACGACGTGCGTGCGCTGCTGCGCCCCCGACCCGCCGATTCGCACAAGGGCATGTACGGCCATCCATTGGTGATCGCAGGCGGGCTTGGCAAGTCGGGCGCCGCGATACTCGCCGCGCGTGGCGCGCTCAGGATGGGTGCCGGGCTGGTCACCGCCGCCATCCCCGAATCGATCGCTTCGGTTGTGGCCACGGGACAGGCCGAGTTGATGACCGAGCCGATGCCCGACGCCGACGGTCATTTCGACGCTCCCGGCACGGCTAGCCGCCTCGCTTCGCTGATCGCCGGCAAGGACGCGCTGATCGTCGGGCCGGGAATCGGGCTCAGCGAGGACAGCAAGGATCTCATGGCCTGGCTGATAAGCGAGGCCAGCGAGCCCAACCGTCCGATCCTGATCGATGCCGACGGACTCAACGCGCTGGCGGAGATCGGATGCGGTACGCTGCTGCGCGCGAAGGGTCCGGTCGTGCTCACGCCCCATCCGGGCGAGATGGCGCGCCTGCTCGGCATCACGACCGCGCGGGTCAACGCCGACCGGATCTCGGCGGCGCGCCGGCTATGCGCCGAGACCGGGGCGTACGTTGTGCTAAAGGGCAATCGCTCGGTTATCGCGGCGCGCGGCGGCGCGGTTTGCGTGAATTCGAGCGGCAACCCTGGGATGGGGACGCCGGGGATGGGCGACGCGCTCTCGGGTATGCTCGGCGCGCTGCTCGGGCAGCGGATGAATCCGCTCGACGCGCTCAAACTCGGCGTGTTTCTTCATGGCTACGCCGCCGATCGGGTCGTAAGCCGGCTGGGCCCGTTTGGTTATATCACCGGCGACGTGATCGATGAGTTGCCGCGCGCGATTGCGGCGCTGGCGACATGAGACAAACTGCGCAAAGCGCGCGGGTGACGTTCGTCGTCGAAACCAGCTCGGTGCATCAGACCAAGACCTGGGGACGCCGGCTCGCCTCGGTTCTGCAGGGCGGCGAGTTGCTCGGCCTGAGCGGCGAGCTGGGGGCGGGCAAGACCGTGTTCGTCAAGGGAATCGCGCACGGGCTCAACTTGCGCGACGAGGAGATCCTGAGCCCGAGCTTCACGATGATCCAGGAGCATCGCGGGACCCTGCCGCTTTATCACATCGATCTCTATCGGCTTGAACAGGTGGCGCTCGACGATCTTGGCCTGCGCGAGTATCTGTTCTCCGATGCGGTCGCGGCGGTCGAATGGTTCGAGCGCATCCGCGAGGCGGGGGAGCTGAGCTGCCTCGCGATTCGGATCAGCTACGCCGGCGCCAACATCCGGCGCATCGAGTTCGAGGCCGCAGACACCCGCTACGCGGCGATAATCGGCAGGCTCAAGGCCAGCTTCGGGCCGGGTTAGGCCGGCGGACGAAAATGGGGTCTTGGTTGGTCCGCCGCTTCCGCACATAATTATCGTTCATCGAATATTTTGGGGGTGAAACATACTGGCGTGGGCTTAATCGTTCAGAAATACGGCGGAACCTCGGTCGGCTCGGTCGATCGGATCAAGGCGGTAGCCGACCGCGTGATGCGTACGCGAGCGGCGGGCGAGCGGCTGGTCGTGGTCGTCTCGGCGATGGCGGGTGAGACCAACCGCCTGTTCGGGATTGCCGCACAGATCGCCGACGTGCCGGATCCGCGCGAAACCGACGTGCTGGTATCGACCGGTGAGCAGGTCTCAGCCGCACTAGTCGCGATGCGGCTGCGCGCGCTGGGATGCCCGGCGGTGTCTTTCCTGGCCCATCAGATGCGGCTTAAGACCGACTCCAATCACGGCCGCGCGCGGATCAAGTTCGTCGAGCCGGAGCGGATACTCAAGGCGATCGACGACGGCACGGTCGCCGTGGTCGCAGGCTATCAGGGCGTAGATGACAGCGGCGCAATCACTACCCTGGGTCGCGGCGCCTCCGACCTGACGGCGGTGGCGCTCGCAGCGGCGCTCAAGGCCGAGCGGTGCGAGATTTACACCGACGTCGAGGGGGTGTTCACCGCGGATCCAAATCTTTGCCCCAAGGCGCGCAAGCTCGATCGGATCTCGTACGACGAGATGCTGGAGCTGGCCGGCCTGGGCGCCAAGGTCCTGCAAGGGCGCTCGGTCGAGCTGGCGCGCCGCTACACTGTGCCGTTGGTAGTAAGATCAAGTTTCAGCGACGCGGAGGGTACCTGGGTGGGACAAGAAGACTCTACAATGGAAGAGGTTATGGTTTCGGGTGTCACGCTCGACCGCAACCAGAGCAAGATAACCCTGTCCGGGGTCGAGGATCGACCGGGCTTGGCGGCCCGCATCTTTGGGCCGATCGCGCAGGCCGGGATCGTGGTGGACATGATTATCCAGAATGCCAGCGCCGACGGCCGCACCGACGTGACCTTCACGCTCGGGCGCGACGATCTGCGCCGGACGCTCGAGCTGGTCAAGCGGGTCGCCGACGAGATCGGCGCGCAGGGCGTGCGTCAAGAGGACCCGGTGGCGAAGGTCTCGATCGTGGGCGCCGGGATGCGCAGCCATGCGGGCGTGGCGGCCAAGATGTTCGAGGTGCTGGCCGCTGAGCGCGTCAATATCGAAATGATCGCAACCTCCGAGATCAAGATCTCGGTGGTGGTCAACTCCCGCTACGGCGAGCTTGCCGTGCGAGTACTGCACGACGCATTTTTGGGAGGGTCGGGGACCGCGCCCGCCGAATCCGTCTAGCAGGGCGTTGAGAGAGGAGTGATCGGCAAATGACAACGTGCACGGGCTCAACGCCCTGCGAAAAAGATGGCTGCCTTCCTCAATCTTCTCCCCCTGACCAGGGGGGAGATAAGAGAGGGGGAGCAGGCCATGCGGAATTTCGCAACGGCCTGCTGAGGCAATGGCGCTAACAAAAAAAATCCAGATCTACGACACCACCCTGCGCGACGGATGCCAGTCGGAGGACGTCTCGCTCAACGTCGAGGACAAGCTCCAGATCTCGCAGCGGCTGGACGAGCTGGGGGTCGACTATATCGAGGGCGGATGGCCGGGCTCGAACGAGCGCGACGCGGCCTTCTTCCGCGAGGTCAAGAAGCTCCGTCTGCGCCACGCGAAGATCGCGGCGTTCGGCTCGACTCGCCGGGCCAACGTCAAGGCCGCCGCCGACCGCAACCTACAACTGATCCTGCAAGCCGACACGCCGGTTGCGACCGTGGTCGGCAAGACCTGGGACCTGCACGTCAAGGAGGCGCTGAGAGTCTCGCAGGCAGAAAACCTGGAGATCCTCCACGACACCGTCGCGTATCTGAAAAAGCATCTCGACGAGGTGATCTTCGACGCCGAGCATTTCTTCGACGGCATCGCCTTCAACCGCGACTTCGCGCTTGCCTGTCTCAAGGCGGTGGACGATGCGGGCGCCGACCTGATCTGCCTGTGCGACACCAACGGCGGGCGGCTGCCCTACGAAATCGAGGCCGGCGTGTGCGACGCGATCGGTGCTGTCGGCTGCCATATCGGCATCCATTGCCACAACGATTCCGAGGTCGCGGTGGCCAACTCGCTCGCCGCGGTACGCGCAGGCGCCGTTCAGGTGCAGGGTACGATCAACGGTCTGGGTGAGCGATGCGGCAACGCCAACTTGGTCTCGGTGATCGCCAACCTTCAGCTCAAGCTCGGCTACCAGTGCGTGCCGCCGGCTAAGCTCAAGAGGCTGCGCGAGATCTCGACGTTGGTCTATGAGCTGGCCAATATCACGCCGCTGGCCCGCCAGTCCTACGTCGGCCGCAGCGCATTTGCGCACAAGGGCGGCCTGCACGCCTCGGGGGTGATGCGCAACACCCGGACCTACGAGCATATCGATCCGACGCTGGTCGGCAACGACCGGCGCGTGCTGCTCTCGGAGCTGGCGGGCCGCGCCAACCTGCTCTACAAGGCCAGGGAATTCGGTATCGACCTCGCGAGCGACAGCGCGAAGGTGACCGAGCTGCTCGAAGAGGCTCAAGCGCCTGGAGGCCTCGGGCTACGTCTTCGACGGCGCCGACGCGTCGTTCGAGCTCCTGATGCTGCGCACGCTGGGCCTGGCCAGGGAGCATTTCGGGTTCGTCAGCTTTCGTGTCTTCGACGACAAGTGGCACGAAGACCAGGCGCCGTTCAGCGAGGCAGTGGTGGTGCTCGACGGGCCCGACGGGCAGCGCACACGCAGGTCGGCGATCGGCAATGGCCCGGTCAACGCGCTCGACCAGGCGCTGCGCAACGCGCTGCTGCCGTACTATCCGAGTCTCGCGTCGATGCAGCTCGCGGACTACAAGGTCCGCGTGCTCGACAACGGCGCCGGCACCGCCGCGCGTGTGCGAGTGCTGATCGAATCGACCGACGGCAAGCGGCGATGGGGCACAGTGGGCCTCTCCTGCAACGTGGTCGAGGCGAGCTGGCAGGCGCTCGTTGACTCGGTCGAGTACAAGCTACACAAGGATAACGTCAAGCCGCATTTCAAGCCCGTCCTGAAAGCCAATGGCGCGCGGCCGCGGGCGGGAGAAAGAGCGGAGCGGCCCGGCGCCGCCGTGCCCCGTGGCTAGCCACGAGTTGTCGGCCGCGGCGTAGTTCGCAGGAGGAACGGCGCATGAGTGTTCTGAGCCGCATGCGCGAAGATATTCAGGCGGTCTTCGACCACGACCCCGCCGCGCGCACCACCCTGGAAGTCGTCCTCGCCTACCCGGGGCTGCATGCAATCTGGATGCATCGCGGGGCCCACTGGCTGTGGGAGCACAACCTGAGACTGCTCGGCCGCCTGCTGAGCGAAATGACGCGCTGGCTGGAGGGGATCGAGATCCATCCCGGTGCGAAACTCGGCCGCCGCCTGTTCATCGATCACGGGATGGGCGTGGTGATCGGCGAGACTACCGAGATCGGCGACGACGTGCTGATCTACCAGGGCGCGTCGCTCGCGGGCACCAGCCTCAAGAAGGAGAAGCGCCACCCCACGATCGAGGACGGCGTGATGATCAGTGCCGGCGCGACGGTCCTCGGTCCCGTCACGATCGGGCGCGGCAGCCGTATCGGCGCGGGCGCGGTGGTGATTTCATCGGCGCCTCCCTATTCGACCATCGTCGGCATCCCGGGCAAGGTGATCGAACGCGAGAGCACGCAGCGAGACGTGGTGACGCTCGAGCACGCGCGGCTGCCCGACCCGGTCGCGCACGCGCTGAGCGAATTGGCGGACAAGATGAATCGATTGGGCACCAGGATGACCGAGGTCGAAGAGCGCCAGGATTGCCTCGAAGACAAGGTCGGCGAGCATCATCCGCCCGCGCCGGCCAACAATCGCACCCCCGCCAAGGAGCGCTGACGACGCCGCCAAGGAGCGATGAACCTCTGTACCGTCGGGCTGTAGTGTCGCGCACGGTAGAAGTACAGTCCCGTCCCATCATTCTCACGGCCGATGAACTGGTACGAGTTGGCATTGGCGGTCCCGCCGACCGGGCGCTCGCGCCGGCGGATTAATCCCAAATTGCCCCCGCGATCGGCCGCTCGCCCGCGAGGCCGCGGGCGAGCGGCGCTTCGAGCTATGTCCCGCTGCCAGTGAGGCTGACCGTCTCCGGGCTCTTCGGGTCGGGGCTGTCGCTCACCGAGGGCGTCGCGCTGCGCGCCCCGGTTGCAGTCGGAGCAAATTTCACCGAGATCGTGCAACTCATCTCGGCGCCCCAACCGCCGGCGGCGAGATCACGGCCCCGCCGTGGCAGTCGGGGTCGCAGTACGCGTGGCCGTCCGCGTTGGCGTCGGCGTCTTGGTCGGAGTCGGCGTCGGAGATGGCGCGATTCCCGCTCCGGTCAGGTGCACATGATGAGGGCTCGTCGGATCGGGGCTGTCAGTTACATTGAAGCTTGCGCTGAACGACCCGGCCTTGGTCGGTTTCAAGGAGACGAGATACGTGCACTTTGAATGTGCCGCCAGCGACGTGGTGCAGGTGCCGGCCGTCTTCTTGAACTGCCCCGGGTTGGTACCAACAATCGACTGGCTCAGGCTGATGATGACACTATGGTTGTTCATTACTGTGACCGTCTTGGTCGTGGTGGTGCCGACGGCGTGTGTTCCGTAGGCGATAGACCTGGGAAGGACCGAAACGACCGGCGTAGGACTGGGTGTTGCAGTGGGAGTATGTGTCCGTGTCGGCGTCTTGGTCGGTGTCCGTGTCGCCGTCTTGGTCGGCGTCCGTGTCGGCGTTTGAGTATGCGTGCGCGTGGCGGTCGGCGTCGCCGTGCGCGTCTTCGTGGCGGTCGCGGTTAGGGTCGCCGTCGGGGTGCGCGTCAACGTTGCGGTCTGAGTTGGCGTGGCGGTCTGAGTGGCGGTGCGCGCCGCAGTCGCAGTTGCGGTAGCCGTGGCCGTCGGCGTTGCTGTGGTGGTCGCAGTTGGCGTAGCCGTCGGGGTGGCCGTCTCTGTGGCCGTGGCGCTACGCGTTGCCGTCGGGGTTGCAGTGGCCGTCAGCGTCGCGGTGGGAGTCGCGGTTGCGGTCGCAGTGGCGGTCGCAGTAGCCGTCGCCGTCGCGGTCTGAGTCGGCGTAGCCGTCGGCGTCGCGGTCAGGGTGGCGGTCGGCGTCCCAGTCGGGGTTGCGGTTGACGTGGCCGTCAAGGTCGCGGTCGGAGTTGATGTTGCGGTCGCGGTTGCTGTCTTAGTGGCGGTCAGCGTTGCGGTGGCGGTCGCAGTGGGTGTCAAGGTTGCGGTCGGCGTGGGAGTCAGCGTCGCCGTGGCAGTTGCAGTTGCCGTGGGCGTCGGGGTCGCGGTCGCAGTCGCCGTAGCGGTCCTGGTCGGCGTCAGCGTCGCTGTGGCGGTCGGCGTCGGAGTTGCGGTCGCGGTAGCCGTGGCAGTCGCAGTTGCGGTAGCCGTGGCCGTCGGCGTCGCTGTGGCGGTCGCAGATGGCGTAGGCGTGGGGGTGGCCGTCTCCGTGGCCGTGGCGCTACGCGTTGCCGTCGGGGTTGCAGTGGCCGTCAGCGTCGCGGTGGGAGTCGCGGTTGCGGTCGCAGTGGCGATCGCAGTAGCGGTCGCCGTCGCGGTCTGAGTCGGCGTAGCCGTCGGCGTCGCGGTCAGGGTGGCGGTCGGCGTCCCAGTCGGGGTTGCGGTTGACGTGGCGGTCGGGGTCGCGGTCGGAGTTGATGTTGCGGTCGCCGTTGCTGTCTTAGTGGCGGTCAGCGTTGCAGTGGCGGTCGCAGTCGGCGTCGGAGTGGCGGTCTGAGTGGCGGTGGCCGTAGGCGTTGCGGTCGGGCTAAGCCTCGCGGTCGGAGTTGATGTTGCAGTCGCCGTGGCGGTCGCAGTCGGCGTAGCCGTCGCGGTTGCGGTCGGCGTTGGCATCGCGGTGGGGAAGGCCATCGCCAAGTTGTAGGCGTTGACCGTGCCGATTCCGGTGGCGAAGTTCCAGCCCGTGCCGGCCCCATATGCGGGCTGGTACGTCGTGTTGGACGTGGAAAGCACGCCATAGGTGCCCGATGGCGTGAAGCAGTTATTGCTGCCGGTGCAGGGCACGTCCATGTCGCCGAGGGTCACATCGTAGAAAATGCACGAGCCGGCTACGCCGTTGCCAAGCGTCGAGTTGCAGGAGGCGGAGCCCGACGCGCCATACTCCTTGCCGGCCAGCGAGTAGTAGGTCGGATTTGGATTGCCCTGCGGGCCGCCCGCCGCCTGGTTCACGAGCGCCTGAATGCCGGCCATTATGGGTGCGCCGAACAACGTCCCGCCGGCGCCAAACCACGTGTCTGGAGCGCCTGCGCAGGAATACCCGCCGTCGGAATAGCAAACCAAGTAATAATGGCCCCAGGTGCCATTTGCGGCAAAGAGCGAGACATCGGGAAGGTCGCGTACGCCGTCGCTCGGATTACCGAAGACGGATTGCCATGCCGGCTTGGGATACCCCGCACAGGTCCCGCTGACGACACCCGGGTTAGCCGCTACTCCGGTCGCGCAGCCGCTCGGGCCGCCGCTGCCCGTAATAACATTGATGAGTGCATTGGACCGGCCGTCGAAGCTGTTGCAGAGGCTACTCGAGCCATAGGTAGTGGTGTAGCCGAGGTAGTTGGCAATCAGAGCGCTGGCGCAGGAGTCGTTCCACGGAATTTCAGGAACGTAGGAGAGCGCAGATCCGTAGGTGGCCGTGTTAGTGGAGCGCCAGTAAGTGCTGGTCGTCCCCGCATATGTGTCACCGAAATCGGTGCCGCCCACCGCCACGTTATATGGTGTCGAGGCAAATCCACTGACATTGATTCCGTGTGTCGCATAGCTTTCGCCGTAGTCGGAACCGGCCGCACCCCAATCGCCCGCCGCAACGAAAACCGAGACGCTCTCCGCCGCCGCCTGCTGATACAGGCCGTTGATGTACGCGTTGCCGGCTGCGCCGATGTTGGACTCCGACTCGCCGAAGCTGATGCTCATGATTGCCGGCGGGCTACCCGAGGAGAGCAGATTCTGCATGGCGATGAAGCCGCCGAAAGTGGTGGCCGTGTCCGCGCATGAGGCCAGGACGATGGCCGCGTTGGGCGCCGCTGCACTGGACCATTCCACGTCTACGGCGGCTTCTATGTCATTGCCGTTCACGCCGGGGTCGGTGCAGCCGCCCGGATGAGTCTGCGTGAGGGAACCACTCGGATAGGCGCTTGCAAGCCCGAACGTGCTGCGGAAAGTGTTCCAGTCATCGGTTTTGCTGGGGTAATTATCGTAATTATATTCGTCGCTGTCCTGGATGATCGCGATTGTCTGACCCTGGCCCGAATAACCCGCGGCATAAAGCGGATTGAGGTTGTAGATGGTGGCCAGGTCCGCCGGCACCACCAAATGGTGCCCGCTGCCCACGGTGTAGTTGGGCCGCGAATGGTGCATCGGTTTGGGCATGAAGTTGTTCAGCGAAACGACGCCGATCACCGCCGGCGCGAGCGCCGCCGGAATCCGCGGGTCGTTCATATTGGCGATGTGCTGCACGCCGTTCACGTCGAGGTAGTGAATCTCGGTGTGGAAGGCCTCGCGCACCTGGCCGGCCGTTCCCGAAAAGTCAATGGTAACGCCGCTGGGATAGGTCCGGTTGACGGTAAAGCCGTGCGACTGCAGCCAGGCAGCGATCTCGGCGATGTCTGCCTGCGCCGGACCATACTGTTGTCCGAGTTGTTGCGCGGTGAGCCAGCGGTGGAAATTCGGCGAGGCAGGATCACGGAGTTGATCGGTGAATCGATCCAGCGCCCGTTGTCGCTCGGGAGGACGGCGCAACTGGAGCATCATGTGCTCCAGCCGGAAGTCGTCGGCGACCGGGCCCCGATCGTTGTGCGCGTTCGCTTCCGGGCGGGTGTTGCCCCAAAGCGTAACCAGCCGCCTTTGGTCAATACTTTGCGTGATGAGCGGACGCGCGACGGAATCCGCTGACATGTTTCGCTGGGCCCGCACACGCGGCAAAGCGACGATCGCCATCGCCGCAAATGAGACGACCAGCGCGGCGAGGAAGGCCGGCTTGGCGACCCCCCGATAGAAAACTGCGGGGGTGCTTGCTGTTTGGTCCTTCATCGGGAGTCCCACTCCCTGTGGTTGCCTCCGATGTCGGCCGGGATTTCCATTTTGAATCCCTGCCGAACTCGAAGCGAGCCCCCCGTTCAGCGGCGAATAGATCGATAGATCAGGGGACTTGGGGGTTTGACGAGCGGCCTTGCTTCGGCGCGTGACCTTGCTTAACGCGGTTGGTTCTTTTCTGCGTAGCGCCGGCCTCCGTGCCGGTTCTTTTCAGAAATTCCAAAGTCAGCCGATAGTGCGCAAGCGCCACGTGACGATGTAGACGGTGTTCCCTTGCCGCCAATGCGGCAGCCTCCGCCGGTACATGGCCGGGTCGTCGGTCTTCACGGGGGAAAACATCTTCGCAGAGAGATGGCAGAAAAGGAACCGGCACGGAGGCCGGCGCTACAGAAGAAAGAACAACCGAGCGCAAACGCGACCGGGCCGGCGTCGTGCTGGAAGCCGCTCGGGAGCAGAGTAGAAGGTAAGGAGATCAACTTATACAACTCCACCCTAACCCTCCCCTTGAGGAAGGGGAGGGGACCAGAAAAAGGAAGCTGCGCGGTGGCGCGCGCGTTGCTACCCGCGTCCACTTGCGGTGATCGAGGCGATGGGTGGCTGGTGGCGAAGGTCACCGCAAGTTCCGTATCGAGATTCCGATGCTTGGGGCGATGAGCTAAGCGGCGAAGGGCCTCGACGTAGGGCGAGCCCAGAGATGCCAAACGAGGGTGTCCTTGCTGATCGCCTCCCCGTCTCTGCTTCCTTCTCCCGCTTTTTTGCGGGAGAAGGCAGAGGATGAGGGTGACTGCTCAAGGGGAGGGTGAGGGTGGAGTCTGTGTCTGTTCCCTCCCCTTTTTCAAGGGGAGGGTGAGGGTGGAGTTATTGTTGCACTAAGTTGAGGAATCATCACCCGCCGAGAGGGACCGGCGATTGGAAGCCGAATGTTTCGGCGGGGAAGGCCAGCTCATTCACCGGATTGTCGTTCGGATCTCGCGCCTGGACCCATACGCTCTTGAGCTGAATTCCGGGGCCGAAGGCGCGTCCCGAACCGTCCACGAAGCGGCTGAGCGGAAGCTCGCGGACCTGCCCCGGCTCCATGTCGCCGGTGGTCTGGCGAAAGAATCCGCTATCGGTATTCAAGGTGATATGCACCGCGCGCCACGGCTGCTTGTCGTCGCTGCGGACGAACATGCTACTGCCGCTGATACTGAACACCGCCTTGCTAAACGTCTTGCCCGGCACGCCCGGCATCATCATCGAGAAGCATCCCGAGACGGCCGCGATCGCCGCGCAACAAGCGAGCGCACGCGCTGCAAGTCTCGGGATACGTCTTGTCACGCGCCCTGCTCGATTCGTCTGACCGCTTCGCGCAGCCGCGCCACCGTGCGCGCCGGGCCGATCACCGCGATCACCTGGTAGATCCCGGGGCTGACGGTGCCGCCCGTAAGCGCGACCCGCACCGGCTGTGCGAGCTGCCCAAGCTTGAGGTCGTATCGAGCGAGCACGCGCTCGAAGACGCCCTGCACGATCGTCTCGTCGAAGGTTGCGCCGGCCGATTCCAGATCCGAGGCGAGCGCCTCGAGCGGTTCGGCGACCTCGGGCTTGAGGAACTTGGCAGCCGCTTTCGGGTCGACCTCGATCTGCTCGCTCAGATAGAAGTGCGCGAAGTCAACGAGCTCGACCAGGGTCTTGGCGCGCTCGCGCAGCGTTTCGACCATCCTTTCCAGCCATCCCGGCTGGTCGGGAATGCGATAGCCGCGCTGGTCGATGAGCGGGCGGACGGCGGCGGCCAGCTCGGCGGGCGTCTTCGCCTTGAGATAGTGGAAATTGAGCCACAGCAGCTTCTCGGGATTGAAGACTCCCGGCGACTTGCCGCATCCGGAGAAGTCGAAATACTCGATCAGCTCGGCCTTGGAGAAGATTTCCTGGTCGCCGTGAGACCATCCCAGCCGCGCCAGGTAGTTGACCAGCGCCTCGGGGAAATAGCCGCCCTCGCGATACGTGGATACCGAAGTCGCGCCGTGACGCTTGGACAGCTTGGCGCCATCGGGCCCCATCACCTGCGGCAGATGCGCATAGGCGGGAGGCTCGATGCCGAGTGCGCGGAACATCTGGATCTGCAGCGGTGTGCTCGGGAGCAGGTCGTCGCCGCGCACGACATGAGTGATGCTGAACTCGGCGTCGTCCACCACGGTCGCGAAGTTGTAGGTCGGCGTGCCGTTGGAGCGCAGGATCACCAGGTCCTCGAGCTCGGCGGCCTCGAACACCGTCCTGCCCTTGACCAAATCCTCGACCAGGGTTTGGCCTTGCGTGGCCGAACGGAAGCGAATCGTGTAGTTGCGCCCCGCGGCGCGATCCGGCAGCGGCAAGTCTGTGGGGAACGGCTTGTCGCGGCAGCTCCCGTCGTAGCCCGGCTTGCGGCGTTCCTTCTCGGCCTGCTTGCGTTTGGCCTCGAGTACCTCGGTCGTGCAGTAACAGGGATATGCCTTATCGCCGCGCAGCAGCTTGAGCGCCGCGTCGCGATAGCGATCGAACCGGTTCGACTGGAAGTACGCGGGATCGGGCGGCCCCTCGTCCCATTCGAGCCCCAGCCATCGCAAGTCCTCGAGAATTTCCTCGAGCGACTCGCGCGTCGATCGTTCGCGGTCGGTGTCGTCGATGCGCAGGATGAAGGTGCCCTGGTTATGCCGCGCGAAGAGATAGGCGAACAGCCCCGAGCGGACGTTGCCTATATGGAGCGAGCCGGTCGGGCTCGGTGCAAAGCGGGTGCGGACCGTCAAGCTGTCACTCCCACTCGATGGTCGCGGGAGGCTTGGAGGTGATGTCGTAAACCACGCGGTTGACGCCCTTGACCTCGTTGGTGATGCGGCTGGACAAGAGGGCCAGGACTGTCGGGTCGATCCGCGCCCAATCCGCGGTCATCCCGTCGGATGATTCGACGGCGCGTATCGCGATGACGCTCTCGTAGCTGCGCCCGTCGCCCATCACTCCCACGGTCTTGAGCGGCAGCAGCACTGCGAATGCCTGCCATAGTCTCCGCGAGATTCCGGCCGACTCGACTTCGTGCATCACGATTTCGTCGGCCGCTCTCAGCAGTTCGAGCCGTTGGCGCGTCACTTCGCCGACGATCCGCACCGCCAGCCCCGGTCCGGGAAACGGCTCGCGATCGACAATCTCGGCGGGCAATCCGAGCTGGCGGCCGACCTCGCGGGCCTCGTCCTTGAACAGCTCGCGCAGCGGCTCGATCAGTTCAAGGCGCATCCGCTCAGGGAGGCCGCCGACATTGTGATGGGTCTTGATGGTCGCCGAGGGACCCTTGAACGAGACCGATTCGATCACGTCGGGGTAAAGCGTTCCCTGCCCAAGGAACCGCACGCCGCCGATCGCCTTGGCTTCGTCCTCGAAGACCTCGATGAAAGTGCGGCCGATTATGCGCCGCTTCTGCTCGGGGTCGAGCACGCCCGCCAGACGCTCCAGGAAAAGGCCGGAGGCATCGACCACCTTCAAGTCGAGTCCGAATTGGTGCGCGAAGATCTCCTCCATCCGGCGCCGCTCGCCGGCACGGAGCAGCCCGGTATCGACGAACACGCACTTGAGGCGGTCTCCAACCGCGCGATGGATCAGGGCCGCGGCTACCGCCGAATCGACGCCGCCCGAGAGCCCCATCAGGACGCGATCGTGTGCGCCGACGCGGGCGCGAATCTCGGCGCTCTTGGTCTCGGCGAAGCTCGCCATCGTCCACTCGCCCGGCTCGCCGCAGATCCGGATCACGAAGTTGCGCAGGATCTGCGCCCCGGACGGCGTGTGGACGACCTCGGGATGGAACTGGATCCCGCGCAGGCGCCCGTCGCGGGTGCGCACCGCCGCGTACGGAGAGTTCCTGGTATGTGCGATCGGCGTGAGCGCGGCGGGAATCGACTCGATCCGGTCGCCGTGGCTCATCCAGACCTGATGCTCGCGGCCCTCGAGCCCCTCGAACAGCCGGTCGTGCTCGTCGATCACCAGCGCGGCGGGTCCGTACTCGCGCGCGCGAGCGCCGGCGCTGTGGGCACCAAGGTGTTGCGCGATCACATACATCCCGTAGCAAATTCCCAGCACCGGGCATTCGACCTGGAGCACTTCGGGCGCGATATCCGGCGCACCGGCCTCGTAGAGACTGGCCGGGCCTCCCGAAAGGATGATTCCGCGCGGGTTGAGCGCGCGGATCTTGTCGAGCGGGATGTCGAACGGATGGATCTCGCAGTAGACCCGCGCCTCGCGCACCCGCCGGGCTATGAGCTGGGTGTACTGACTTCCGAAATCGAGAATGAGGATCACAGAAAATTGCGCCTTTTGGGTAATATAGCGGAGGGGGCGCGCCGGGCGAAGTGCTTGCGCCCGCGCTTTCCACATGCGCTAACGCGCAGGGGCTCTCGCGGTGACTCGGCCCGGCGTGGCGGGCCTGGACCCCGGGCGCGAGCCGGGGGCCTTGCGGAACTCGAAGCGGATCGGCGTGCCCCGCAGCTCGAACGCCGTGCGGAACCGACCCTCCAGGAATCGAATGTAATGGGCCGGGATGTCGCGCTCGAGGTTGCAGAAAAATCGGAAACGCGGCGGCGAGCTTCCGACCTGCGTTACGTACATCAGGTTGAGGCGATGACGATCGACGATCGGCGGATCCATCGCGGCGGTCGCCTGGGCCAGGATCCGGTTCAGTGGCGAAGTCTGGAGAGTCGAGCGGAACGCGTCGCCGGCCTCGAGCGCCGCCGGCAGGATCCGATCGACGCCATCGCCCGTCAGCGCCGACGTGAATACCACCCGCGCGAAGTCGAGAAACGGATAGCGCTGATTCAGATCGCGGACGAACGCCGGCACCCGGCGCTTGAGCTTCGCCGCGGCGTCCCATTTGTTCACCACCACTACCAGCGCGCGATCGTTGCTCTCGACCAGCCGCGCCAGCCGCGCATCCTGGTCCGTCACCCCCTCCAGTGCGTCGATCACCAGCAGCAGCACGTCGGCGCGCCGGATGGTCTCGATCGCACGGGCGACGGCGTGATGCTCGAGCTCGCCTTTGACCCGGGTCGGCCGTCGAATCCCGGCCGTGTCGATCAAAATCAGCTCCCGCTCGCCGGCCTTGAGCCGCACGTCGAGCGTGTCGCGCGTGGTGCCCGGCTCTTCGTGAACGATCGCTCGGGCGAAACCGGCCATACGGTTGAGCAGCGAGGACTTGCCGACGTTGGGCCGTCCGATCAACGCCACCCGCAAATCGGGATGAGCCGCCGGCGGGGCTTGAGCTGCCGGCAATCGCTCGACGATCGCATCGAGCAACTCGTCCACGCCGAGTCCATGCGCCGCCGAAATAAAACACGGCCGATCGGCGCCGAGCGCGTAGAATTCCGCGCCGGCGCTCTCCTGCCCCGGACGATCGACCTTGTTGACCGCCACCAGCATCGGGCGGCCGGTTTTGCGCACCAGCGCGACCGCCTCCTCGTCGGCGGCGCTCAATCCCGCCCGCGCATCCAGGATGAACACGACCAGGTCGGCGGCGCCAATCGCGCGCAGAGCTTCCTCGACCACGAGCGCGGTCAGCCCGCTCGGGCCGCCGAGCTCGAGCCCTCCGCTGTCGGCGACGACGAAGTCGCGCCCGCGGTACGAGGCGCGCGCGAAGTTGACGTCGCGGGTGGTGCCCGGAATCGCACTGGTGATCGCGCGATGGCCGCCGGCGATCCGGTTGAAGAGCGTGGACTTGCCCGCGTTGACGCGCCCGACCAAAGCGACGACGGGAAGACCGTCCGCGATCGCGGCGGCGATCTCGTCGTGGCGGCGGGGCGGCGACTTTGGCTGTTGGAGCACCGGATCAGAGACCCATCTCGGCAAGCTTGCGCGGGTCGCGCGTCCAGTTTCTCTCCAGCTTGACGTGCAACTCAAGGAAGACCCGCGCGCCGAGCATCGCCTCCAGCTCGAGCCGCGCGGCGCTTCCGATCTGCTTCAATTGGCGCCCGCCCGCGCCGATGATCATCCCCTTGTGCGAGTCGCGCTCGACCACTATCACCGCGGCGATCCGGGTAAGCTTGCGCCCGGCTCCTCCGACCAGTTCTCGACCCTGACGGCAGTGGAAAACGGCACTTCCTGTCGCATCGCCAGGAACACTTGTTCGCGAATCAGCTCGCCGGCAATCTCACGCTCGGTCTGATCGGTGTATTCGTCGGCGGGCATCAACAGCCCACCCTCGGGCAGCATCCGCTTGATCACGGCGATCAGCTCCTCGAGGTTCTCGCCGCTCAGCGCGCTCACCGGCACGATCTCGGTCTCCGGCGCTTCGCGGCTGCACTGCTCGGCCATCGCCAGCAGCCTGGCACGCGCGATGAGGTCGATTTTGTTTATCGCGATGATCATCGGTCGCTTGAGCTCGCGCAGCTCCGCGATTACGGCGCGATCCTCCGCGCCTAGCTCCGGCCCGGCCTCGACTACCGCCAGGATCACTTCGCCCTCCGCCATGCATCGCCGCGCGGTCTCGACCATCCGCCGATTGAGCGGTTTGGCCGCCGCGTGGACCCCGGGCGTGTCGATCAGGATCATCTGCGCGTCGGGATCGCTGCGGATGCCCAGAATCCGCCGCCGGGTGGTCTGCGGGCGCGGCGTTACGATCGCCACCTTGTGGCCGACGATACGGTTGAGCAGGGTCGATTTGCCGACATTCGAGCGTCCGCCAAGCGCGACGAAACCGGCGCGATGGGTGCCCGGATTTCCGCAACCTCGTTCAGATGGGGACGCCATGTCTGCCGCGTATCGCGAGGCTTGGGCCTTCGGGCAAAAGGACCGCGACGGCGCTAGGACCGTTCAAGTCGCCCCCGGTCGATTCTGGCCAGCGCCGCACGCGCGGCAGCCTGCTCGCTCTGCTTCTTGCTGCCGCCCTCTCCGACACCCAGCTCGCGCCCGCCGATACGGATGCGAGTGGTAAAGCGCTTGGCGTGGTCCGGGCCGCTCTCGCTGACCAGCTCGTAGATCGGCTGAGCGTGGAAGCGGCGATGTGAAACCTCCTGGAGCTCGGTTTTGTAGTCGCGTTCTGCCGCCGGTCCTCCGACGTCGTCGGCGAACAGCTTCTCCACGACGCGCTGCGAGGGATCGAGCCCGCCGTCGACGTAGATCGCGCCGATCACCGCCTCGAAGACCGCCGCCAGAATCGAGAGCTTCTCGCGCCCGCCGCTCTTTTCCTCACCCTTGCCGAGCCGGATCATCTTGCCGAGCCCGATCGAGCGGGCCTTGGCCGCCAGCGTACGTCCGTTGACGATCGAGGCGCGGTGCTTGGAGAGCGCGCCCTCGCGCGCCTCGGGAAACTTGCGCATGAGCAGATCGGCGATCGCGAGATCCAGCACCGCGTCGCCCAGGAACTCCAGGCGCTCGTAGTCGTTGCCGCCACCGGTGCCGATCGCGCTGGGATGAGTCAACGCCGTCGCGAGGTGCTCCTGCTCCGCGAACGAATAGTCGAGGACACGTTCGAGTTGAGCGGTCCCAAACTCAAAGCGCCTGCCCGGATGCGCCTGCTGGAGCGCACGCGGGCCGCGCCGAAACAATCTCCCCAGCCAGTCCCACACCATCGACAGATGATGCCTCCACCACAGCTTCATGGTTTTTCAGTTGGTCGGGGCCGTGGACCGCGACCCTGACATAGTTGCGGCTGTATCCCTTGAGCCTTCCGTCCGCGCCGCGCTCCTCGAGCAGCACGCTAAGCCGCGCGCCGACAAGGCGGCTCGCGAACCACACCCGCCGGGCCTCCCCCAGGGAGCGCATCGCCTGCGCGCGCCGCGTGATCTCCGCGGGCGCCACCCTGGCCTTGAGCTTGGCGGCGCTGGTTCCACTGCGGACCGAGAAGGGAAACACATGAAAGTAGGCCAGCGGCAGGCTTTCCACGAACCTAAAGTAACGCTCGAAGTATGCGGCGCTCTCTCCCGGAAACCCGACGATCAGGTCGGTGCCAATCGCCGCCTGCGGCATCGCCTCGATAATTCGTTCCACCCGCTCCCGATAGTAGGCGGTGTCGTAGCGCCGCCGCATCGAGGCCAAAATCGCGTCGTCGCCGGCCTGCAGCGGCAGATGAAAGTGCGGGCAGAACTTCTCGCTCTCCGCGACGATCGAAATTATCCGGTCGCTCAGCTCCTCCGGATCGAGCGAGCTGAGCCGCACCCGTCCGATCGGGCATCGCTCGGCGATCATCTCGAGCAGATGCGCGAGCCCGATCGGCGGCGACAGGTCCTGGCCGTAAGCGCCCAGATGGACTCCCGAGAGAATGACTTCCTTGAACCCGCGCTGGTGCAAATCGTCGAGCGCGGCAAGGATGCGGCGCGGCCCGACGCTGCGCGAGGTGCCGCGCGAAAGCGGCACGATGCAGAAACTGCAGAACTGGTCGCATCCCTCCTGCAGCTTCAGAAAGGCGCGGGTCTGCCCGCTGGGCGCCACCGCACCCAGCTCGATCGCGGCGCGCTGCTTGCGCAGGTTCGAAACCATCACCGGCGCGCCTTCGCCGGATGCCACCGCGCGGACCAATTCGTCGAGCCGGCCCAACCCGACCACCTGGTCCACCTCGCGCGCTCCGGCCAGCGCGGCGGGATTGGCCTGCGCCAGGCATCCGGTCATCACCACTCGCGCCGCCGGGTTGAGCCGGCGGGCGCGGCGCGCGAGCTTGAGACTCTCCGCATCGGCGCGGTCCGTGACCGTGCAGGTATTGACAACATAGACATCGGCGACCTGGTCGAACTCGCGGCGCTCCATCCCGCCGGCCCGCAGCCGATCCTCGAGTATCGCCGAATCGTACTGGTTGACCTTGCAGCCCAGCGTCGCGAGCGCAAACCGCATCGGATCACCCATCGATCGCGCGCTCGATAAAACCGCCGCCGATCACCTCGTCGCCCCGGTAGAAGACGCAGGCCTGTCCCGGGGTCACCGCCGGACCGCCGCCCGCGCCGCTGAAGCGAACTTCAGCGCGGCCCGGCGCCGTAATCGTAAGCGTCGCGGGGAGCCCGGGATGGCGGTAGCGGATCTTGACCTCGATTGCGGCGGGACCCTGCGCCGCAACGCGCCCATCGATCAGGCTGACGCCTTTTGCCGCCAGCCCCCGCGCGATCAGATCGTCGCGCCGTCCGACCGTAACTTCGCCGTTGCGGGCGTCGATCGCGCGCACGTAAAGCGGCTCGCCCGCCGCCAGGCCCAGTCCGCGGCGCTGCCCGATGGTAAAACGATGGAGCCCCGGATGGCGTCCTAGGACGCGGCCGTCGCCGTCCACAATCCGTCCCGGCTGCAGCCGCTCCGGCGCGGTCATCCGCTCGACCAGGCGCGCGTAGTCGCTGTCTGGGACGAAGCAAATCTCCTGGCTTTCCGGCTTGTCCGCATTGAGCAGACCGAGCGCCCGGGCCCGCGCCCGCACCTCGGCCTTGGTCATGCTCCCGAGCGGAAACAGCGTGCGGGCAAGCTCCGCATGCCCGAGCGAAAACAGGAAGTACGACTGATCCTTGGAGGTATCGGCGGCGCGCAGGAGATGAAGCGTGCCGTCGCTGCTGCGCTCGATACGCGCATAATGGCCGGTGGCGACGAACACCGCATCGATCGCCCGCGCCCGCTGCCAGAGGCGATCGAACTTGATTTCGCGATTGCACATCACGCACGGATTCGGGGTGCGCCCTTCCAGGTATTCCGTGACGAAGCGGTCGATCACGCGCGCGGCGAAGTCCGCCCGCAGGTCAACCACGTAGAACGGAAAGTCCATCCGCTCCGCCACCCGCCGCGCATCCTCGAAGTCGTCGTGCGAGCAGCAGGTCGCGCGCCGGCGCGGGCCGGAGGGGGTGCCATCGGGCGCCAGGCGCATCGCCACGCCGACCACGTCGTAGCCGCGCTCGCGCAGGATCGCAGCCGCTACGGAGCTATCGACCCCGCCCGACATCGCGACCAAAACGCGCGCGCTCATGTCAGCGCCTCCGCCACCACCGGCTCCGCCTCGCTGACCCTCCTCCATACGCGCGCGATGATTTCCGCCGAGCGCTCGATCTGCGCGGCGGTGTTGCTCCATCCAAGACTGACTCGGATCGAGCTGCGCGCCTGCGCGACGCCGAGCCCCATCGCGATCAGGACGTGCGACGGCTCGACCGAGCCGGCGGCGCACGCCGACCCCATCGAGACCTCGACACCTTCGAGGTCGAGCGCGATCAGCATGCTTTCGCCGAGCACCCCCGGGAACGCAAGGTTGAGTGTATTGGCCAGGCGTCCGGAGTGCGGGCCGTTGAGGCGCAGCTCCGGCACGGCCTGGCGAAGCCGGGCAACGAGCAGCCCGGCAAGCGCGTTGACTCGCGCCGCTTCCTGCTCCCACCCCGCCGCAACGGCTTGCGCAGCCGCCCCGAAGCCAATCGCTCCGAGCAGGTTCGGGGTTCCCGCGCGCATGCCGCTCTCCTGCGGGCCCCCCATCGTCACCGCGCCAAGCTCCACGCCCGCCCGCGCGTAAAGCACGCCGATTCCCGCGGGTGCGCCCAGCTTGTGCCCGCTCATCGTCATCAGGTCGCATCCGAGCGCCTCGGCCTTGACCGGAATCCGGCCAACCGCCTGCGCCGCATCGACATGAAAAATCGCGCCGACGCTTGCGACCGGCTCGGCGAGCGGCGCCAGTTCCTGGATCGTACCCACTTCCGCGTTGGCCAGACCGAGCGTGACCAGCGCGGTGGAGCTGTCGAGCGCGTCGAGGACCGCGGCGGGAGCGATTCGCCCCTCGGCGTCGGGCGCGATCCGCACCACCTCGAAGCCGCGCCGCTCCAGTTCCGCGATCGGCGCGAGGATCGAGGAGTGCTCGATAGCCGAGGTGATGATCCGGCGGCGCGGTTCGCGTGCCCTGACCGAGCCGAAAACCGCCAGATTGTTCGACTCCGTGCCCCCGCTGGTAAAGATCACGCTGCGACGCGCAGCGCCTACCAGCTCCGCGACACGCGTCCGGGCTTCCTCGAGTGCGCGGCGCGCGCGCTGACCCGCGCGATGAACCGAGGCCGGATTACCGTGTCCGCTCTCCGCGAAGCGTGCGATCGCCTCGTGCACTTCGGGCCGCAACGGAGCGCCGGCATTATGATCGAGGTAGATCGACATCGCCCATTTGATGGTTCAATATCCGCAAGTGCATTAACTTATAGCACGCGGCGCATGGGCAAAAGACTGGCGAAACAAGCCCTAAGAGCATTAGCCGACAGGCCGGGCGGCGCAAACGACCCTGAATATGGCAGAAGCACCTTGCATAGCGGCACGCGGGCTTGGCTGCGCGGATCGCGGTGATCGAAACGCGTAACAAGGAGGCCAAGGGGGTTAGCTCCTTGCGGCAATCGCTGGCGGTGTATGCGGATCGGCGCGTGATGCTGATCCTGCCGCTCGGCTTCGCCAGCGGCTTGCCGCTGCTGCTCACCTTCTCGACGCTCTCGGCCTGGCTCGCAACCGCAGGCGTCAGCCGCGCCGCAATCGGGGCGTTCGCCCTGGTCGGCACGCCCTACGCCTTCAAGTTCGTGTGGTCGCCGCTGATCGATCGACTTCCGCCGCCGCTGCCGCTCGGGCGCCGCCGCGGATGGGGGATCGCGATCCAGGCCGCGCTTATCGCCGCGACCCTCGCCCTGGGCGCGTGCGATCCCCGGCGCAACCTGGGCCTGATGGCGGTTATGGCGCTGATCGTCGCGTTCCTGTCGGCGAGCCAGGATATCGTCATCGACGCGTGGCGGGTCGAGATCCTCACGTGCGAGCAACAGGGGCCGGGCGCGGGCATGATCCAGACCGGCTACCGGATTGCGATGCTTGTGTCGGGCGCCGGCGCGCTGATCATCGCCGCTCGCGCCGGCTGGTTCGCGGCTTACGCCACGATGGCGGCGCTGTTGGCCGTCGGGATGATCGTGTTCCTGCTCGGTCCCGAGCCGAGGGTGCCGGTGCAGGCCGTAGCCGACACGCGAGGCCGGGATGCGATCGGCCACTGGTTCGCGACGGCGGTGGTCGCGCCGTTTTCCGACTTCATGCGTCGGCCGCAGTGGCCCGCGATTCTGCTGTTTGTCTTCGGCTACAAGCTGGGCGAAGCGATGGCGGGCGTGATGGCGATGCCCCTGTATGTCTCGCTCGGTTTCTCGCTCGACGAGATCGCGGCGATCTCCAAGCTGGTCGGGTTCTTCGCGACCGTGGTCGGGGCGCTGGTTGGCGGCGCAGTCACGGCGCGGCTGGGTGTCGTGCGTGCGCTCCTGATATGCGGCGCGCTGCAATCGGCAGGGAATCTGTTCTATGTGCTGCAGGCGATGGGAGGTCATCGCCTCGATTATCTCGCGCTCTGCGTGGCCGCCGAGAACCTGACCGGTGCGATGGCGGGAGCGGCGCTGGTGGCATATCTCTCCGATCTGTGCTCGCCGGCCTTCACGGCGACCCAGTACGCGCTGCTTTCCTCGCTGGCGGCCGTGGGGCGCACACTGGTGGCATCGTGGGGCGGCATACTCGCCGACCGGGTCGGCTGGGTGCCGTTCTTCCTGATCGCCACCGTGGCGACGCTGCCGGCGCTGGCGCTACTGATTTGGATCGCGCGGCGGAGCGCTGCGCCGTCTGATTCGGTGTTCGCGCAGCGTTCGCGCCCTCCGGCCGCGGTCCCCTAGAGACCTCTGCACACGTCTCCCGGTTTAGGTAGAAGCAAACAGACCGATCGTTTGCCGCCAGTTTTGCCACAAATCTGCCACAAATCTTTTGACCGATGCAGCCTCGACTTCATGCGGTAGCGAGAGAGCTCTTTCCGGAGATTCGCTCGCACGACCGAGTGCCCGTGGGTTGTCCGTTGCAGGAGTTCCGGTGTACACTGTACACGAAGAATAGAGGCGAGAGGTGGAATACGAATGGGACCCGAAAAAAGCGGAACCCAATCTCCGCAAGCACGGGGTTGAGTTCGTCGACGCCGTGACCGTGTTCGATGATGACCGCGCTATTACTCTGCCCGATGAGCACCCCAGGGAAGAGCGGTATTTGACCTTCGGCATGGACGCACAAGGACGGATTTTGGCGATTTCGTACGCGGTACACGGCAGCAGCATTCGCATTATCTCAGCGCGGAAGGCGACTTCGCGCGAGCGGGTGCAATACTGAGGACAAACGAATATGAAGCGGGAATACGATCTCAGCAAGGGCAAGCGAGGAGCGGTGGTTCCTTTGCCGCCTGAAAAGATTCGGATCACCATACGCCTGGACGGCGACATCGTCGATCACTTTCGCGACCTGGTCCGTAGAGCGCACCGCGGCAACTATCAGACCTTGATCAACGATGCGCTTCAAGAGCACATGCAGCGTCCGAGCCTCGCCCAGAAAGTCGGCAAGGAAGTGCGATCCGTGTTGCGGGAAGAACTTCACAGGGTAAAGGCGAGCGCTTAAATCGCGTTGCGGCTTGCGCACGACGGACGACGATCAGGAAGAGGGTAGGGGCTAGGTCATGTCTCTCAAATCCCAGTAACGCTGGTCGTGAACGCAGGGCAAAAAGTTGCGAGCCCTTGTCCCGTGCCAGCCGGTGAAGCCAAGAATGCTGTTACTCGTACTTACGAGACACGACCCTCGAAATCGCTCTGTATCCGACACGCCGCCCTTAAGCGCTCGTGCGGATGCCCCGGCCGGGAGTCGAACCCGGACTTGAGGTTCCGGAGACCTCCGTGATGTCCTTTTCACTACCGGGGCGGAATCGGAAGCAAGAGCAATCAATATATTACCGGCGCGAGGCGAACAAGTTCGCGTCCCAGCGGTCCCGGGCGTCGGTCAGGTGCCGGTGCGATCGAGTTCACCCTGGCGGCGTTCGGCCTCCGGCCATGCCCTGCCGACCACCGCGACCATCTCGCGATGCAGCCGGCCGTTGCTCACCACGATTTTGCCCGCGTCCAGGTCGAGCGGCGTACCGTCCATGTTGGTGACGCGTCCGCCCGCCTCCTTGACGATCAGCGCTCCGGCGGCGACGTCCCACGCCTTGAGACCGAACTCAAAGAACCCATCGATGCGTCCGCACGCGACGCAGGTGAGATCGAGTGCTGCCGAGCCGGTGCGCCGAATCGCTTGCGTGCGCATCATGAAGGCCTCCCAGAACGCCAAGTAGAAGCGGGGGCGCTCGCGGCGGTCGTAGGGAAAGCCGGTGCATAGCATCGAATCCTCAAGCCGCCGCACCCGGCTCACGTGAATCGGCTTGCCGTTGAGCCGCGCGCCGCCGCCGCGCCGCGCGACGAAGCATTCCCGTTTCAACGCGTCGTAGACCACGCCCAGCTCGAGGCGTCCGCGATGCTCGTAGGCGATCGAGACGCAGAACTGCGGGTAGCCGTGGGCGAAGTTGGTGGTGCCGTCGAGCGGATCGACGATCCATCGATGCTCGCTGCTTTCCGCGCTCGCGCCGCTTTCCTCGGCGAGCACGGCGTGAGCGGGATAGGCGCGCCGGATAACCTCGATTATCGCCGCCTCGGCCTCGCGGTCGGCTTCGGTGACCAGGTCGATCGGGCTGGACTTGAGCTTGACGCTGATGCGCCGCAGGCGGCTCAGATGGATGCGGCCGGCGACGCCCGCAGCGCGCATCGCAACCTTCTCGATCTCGGCGATCGCGGGAATCGGCAACTTATTGGAAAGCCGCGGCGCGCTCACCGCCCTCACCACCGCGGCCTCTCCGCCAGGGAGATCCCCAGCGCAACTTTGCCGATCAGCTCGCGGGCGCGGGCGTTGGAGAGCGGATGGTTTACGCCGGCGCGCACGTCGCGATAGTAGCGCTCGATCGGGTAGCGCCGCAGCATCCCGTGGGCGCCGACGGCCTCCATGCAGCAATCGACGGCCGCGAGCGCGTTGTTGGTCGCGACGTACTTGGGCATCACCACCCGCGCCAGTCCGGCCTCGCCCTTAAACGAGCGGCGCTCGCGAATGTAGTCTTGCGCGGTGCCGAGGTAGAGCGCGCGTGACTGCGCGATCAGGGCCTCGGCCTGTGCGACCGCGAACTGGATTGCGGGCAGGTACTTGATCGGTCGCGGCAGGGAGAGCGGCTTGAGCTTGGCGCAGAAATCCTTGGTGAACTTGAGCGCCGCGATCGCGATTCCGGTATAGGCCGCGGCGACCGACAGGCTGAACCAGGCAAACAGCGAAATCGCCTGCTCGCCCACCGGCCCGACCGGCCTCACGTCATTCATCGAGATCCCCGGCACGCGCACGTCCTTGATTATCAGGTCATGACTCGCCGTCGCCCGCATCCCCATCGCGTCCCAGGTCTCGACGATCTCGAGCCCGGGGGTGGCGCGTGGGATGACGAAGGTGGCGCCCGCGGGCGGGTCGTGATCCTCGATCGTCGCCATTACCATGAAGATATCGATTACCGGCGAGAGGCTGGTGAAGATCTTGCGCCCGTTGAGCACGTAGAACTCGCCGTCACGCCGCGCCCTGGTGGCGAACGCGCCCCAATCGCCGCCGGTCTCGGGCTCGCTGATTCCGCCGCCCACGATCCGGCGGCCCCGCCCGACCATCTCCAGGAACAGCGCCTGGTCGGGTGAATCGCCGCCGAGCTCCAGCATGCTGCCGATGCCGAACAGGTGCATGTTGATCGCGAGCGCGGTTGCGGCGTCGCCTTGGGCGAGCTGTTCCTGGCACAGCATGAAATCGATGAGGTCGGCGCCGAGTCCGCCGTGGCGCTCCGGCACGACCAGCGCGGTGTAGCCCGCGGCCTTCATCGTGTCCACGTTCTCGACCGCGAAGGTGTTGGCACGGTCGTGCTCGGCGGCACGGGTTGCGAAATCCGCCGCCAGCTCGGCGGCCAGTTGAACCAGACGGCCCTGCTTGTCCGACATCGCGAAACTGCTCCTCACTCATTGCCGCGATCTTCAATCGATCGCGCCGATCGTCCCCCTGAAAGCCCTGAGCCTAGTCAGGAGCGGATCGGGCGTAAAGCGTTTTTCACCAAGTACCTGCCGCGCTCCGCTGTCGCGGTTAGGTGGCTCACGGTAGGGCGGAGCATCATCCGGAACTTGTTTTTCACCAAGTACTTGCCGCGCTCCGTTGTCGCGGTTAGGTGGCTCACGGGAGGGCGGCAACCGCATCCGTAACTTGACCGGCGTCGCGCGCCCGGATAGTTTCCCTGCTATGATGCCGACTCGGTGCAACAAGCTCACGGCCGCCGCCACGGCGAAGGCCGTTTGCTGACGCGGACCCGAGACTCGGCATAAGAATAAAGCCCCGAGCCGAAAGGCCCGGGGCTTTATTTTAACTAAGTACCTGCCGCGCTCCGTTGTCGCGGTTAGGTGGCTCACGGAAGGGCAGAAGGAGCATCCCGAACCTTTTCTTCTGCGGGCTCTTGCGATGACGGAACCGCAATACATGTCGCACGTCACCATCCGCGGCATCACCCGCCGCTACTACGGTGTGTGGTGGGGGTATGCGTTTGCGGGCGGCTTCCTGTTCGGCGTCTATCCGCTGTTCCTGCGCTCGCGCGGGCTCACCCAGTTCCAGATCAACAGCGTCCTGGCGACCTACTTCGCGGTCACATTCCTGACCGACGTTCCGACCGGCGCTTTCGCCGACGCCCTGGGCCGGCGCAAATCCTTCCTGCTCGGATGCGCGATTCGGGCTGCCGCTTTCACGCTCTATTTCTTCGCGCATCGTTACGTCGTCTTCCTGATCGCCGAGAGCATCGACGGGGTCGGCACCACCTTCTGCAACGGCGCGATCGACGCCTGGGGTGTGGATGCCCTGGACAACGCTGGCTTCGTGGAGGTCAAGGATCGCCTGTTCTCGCGGATCTCGCAGCTCTCGACGATCGGGTTCATGGCCTCGTCGGTGATCGGCGCCTACGTCGGCAACGTCAATCTCGCATGGCCGTGGCTGCTGGGCGCGGCGGGCTACGTCTTGAGCGGGGCGCTCGGCGGGCTGCTGATGACCGGCGAGAAGCCGCCCGCCGGCCCGGTTTTGCTCAAGCAGCTCGCCGGACAGATCTCCGGACGTGTGGCCGACGGTCTGCGCCAGGGGTTCAGCCGCCGCACGATACTGCTGCTGAGCGCGGCCGGCGCGCTCCAGGTCGCGGCATGGTCTTCGTATTGGCTGGAATGGCCGCTCTTCTTCAACGACAGCTACGGTGTCGGGGTCTGGATCATCGGCTGGCTATGGTCCCTGTTTGCGATCGGGCGGATGATCGGCGCGGAAGCGGTGGCGCGCGCCAAGAGCGAGGAGGGCTCGCGTGCCGCGATCCTGAGCACGCTAATGGTCGCGACCGGCGTGCTATTGTTCGCGGCCGGGACCGCCGGGGCGCGTCCCAACCTAGTGCTGGCGATCCTGTTCCTGATGAACCTCGGCACGGGCGCGATACAGCCGTTGGCGCAGAGCTGGCTCAACGAGGAGGTTGCCTCCGGTCAGCGCGCGACGCTGCTCTCGTTCAACAGCACGTTTGCAACCATGGGCGGTTCGTTGGGACTGCTGCTCGGCGGATGGGTCGCCGACGCGTTCGGAATCGGAGTCGGATGGCAGGTCGCGGGTCTTATCTTGCTCGGCTCCGCACCCTGTTACTGGGCGCTGCGGCCCCGCGCCGTTGTTCCGGCGATAGCCGCGCGAGCAGCCGACCAGGCCGCCGGGTCGCAGGCCGGCAGGTAGCTGGCTTTGGAGCGCACTAGCGGCGTCGCGTGCGGTCGGTTAGAAAATAGAGACTCCCTGACGAGAAGGAGGCTGTCGATTTCCGTTGTCAGCACACGCAGAGGCGGGCAGGGCCGCCCGCCCCACTTCACAGATGGTGCTTTCCTTTTGTAGTGGGGCGGGCCTCCGTGCCCGCGATCCTGAGAAAATCGACTGCCTCGGGAGAGTCAGGGAGGAAGGACCCTGAAATGAAGGATTTCCCGCGAATCAAACGCCTGCCGCCGTACGTGTTCAGCGTGATTGGCGAGCTATGCCTCGAGGCGCGCCGCGCCGGCGAGGATATCATCGACTTCGGCATGGGAAATCCTGACGGACCCACTCCCCCGCATATCGTGGCCAAGCTGGTCGAAGCCGCCACCAAGGCTCCCAACCATCGCTATTCGGTCTCGCGCGGGGTCTACAAGCTCAGACTTGCGATTGCCGACTGGTACAAGCGTCGCTTCGACGTCGAGCTCGACCCCGACAGCGAGGCGATCGTCACGATCGGGTCCAAGGAAGGCATCGCCCACCTGATGCTTGCGATCCTGGACAACGGCGACGTGGTGCTCGCGCCTACCCCGACTTATCCGATCCATCAGTATGGATGCATAATCGCGGGCGCGCAGGTGCAGGGCGTGCCGCTCAGCCAGAGCGGCGACCAGTTCTTCGACGAGATGACGGCGGCGGTCAGCCGCTGCTGGCCGCGCCCCAAGCTGTCGATCATGAATTTCCCGCACAACCCGACCACCGCCACCGTCGACCTGGGCTTCATGCAGCGGGTGGTCGACTTCGCGCGCGACAACGACCTGATCGTCGCCCACGACCTCGCCTACGCCGACCTGTGCTTCGACGGCTATAGGGCGCCCTCAATGATGCAGGTGGCGGGCGCCAAGGAAGTCGGCGTCGAGTTCTTCAGCCTCTCCAAGAGCTACAACATGCCCGGATGGCGAGTGGGGTTCGCGGTCGGCAATCGCGACATGATCGCGGCGCTGACTCGGCTCAAGTCCTACTATGACTACGGGATGTTCGCACCGGTGCAGGTGGCGGCAATCGCGGCGCTCAACGGCCCGCAGGAATGCGTGGCTGGAATCGTCGATACTTATCGCCGCCGCCGCGACACCCTGGTAAGCGGGCTCAACCGCGCCGGATGGCCGGTAATTAAGCCGCGTGCCACGATGTTCGTGTGGGCGCCGATTCCGGAGCCGTACCGCGCGATGGGCTCGCTCGAATTCGCCAAGTTCCTGCTCGCCGAGGCCAAGGTCGCCGTTTCTCCGGGCGTTGGCTTCGGCGCCGACGGCGACGGCTTCGTCCGCTTCGCGCTCATCGAGAACGAGCATCGCACCCGCCAGGCGATCCGCGGAATCCGCCAGGCGCTGGCGCGCGGGGCGACCACGCAGGCCCGCCGGATGGCGGGCGTGGCCTCCTGAACCACGAGCGTGGCTGCGCGGCAGGAGGGGGAAGTGGAACCAATCAGGATCGGCCTGCTCGGATGCGGGACCATCGGCGGCGGAGTCGTGAAGCTTTGGCGCCGCAATCGCCAGATGCTCGCCCGCAAGCTCGGCGCGCCGGTTGAACTCGCCGGCGTCGCTGAGCTGGAGCTCAAGCGAACCCGGGCCCTGGGACTTGGCGCGTCGCTTGTCACGCGCGACGCGGCCGCACTGGTCGCGCGTCCCGAGATCGATATCGTGATCGAGCTGCTCGGCGGCTACGAGCCGGCGCGTAGCCTGATCTTGAGGGCGCTTGAAGCCGGCAAGGATGTGGTCACCGCCAACAAGGCGCTGCTTGCCGAGCATGGCGAGGCGATCTTCCGCGCCGCCGATCGGGCCGGCCGCTCGGTCGGATTCGAGGCCAGCGTCGGCGGCGGCGTGCCGATAATCCGCACCCTGCGCGAGGCGCTGGCCGGCGATCGCCAGCGCGCCGTGTACGGCATCGTCAACGGCACCTGCAACTTCGTCCTGAGCACGATGAGCGAGCATGGCGTCGAGTTCCGGGACGCGCTGGCCGACGCGCAGCGCGCCGGATTGGCCGAGGCGAATCCCGCCCTCGACGTTGAGGGCCACGACGCCGCACACAAGCTCTGCCTCTTGGTGGCGCTGGCCTTCGGCTGTACCCTCAAACCTGCGCAGGTCTACACCGAGGGAATCACCCGTGTCACGCAGGCCGATATCGCCTACGCGCGCGAGCTCGGCTTCGCGATGAAGCTGCTCGCGATTGCCAAGGATGACGACGGGCGGGTCGAGGCGCGGGTCCATCCCACGATGGTTCCGCTCGGGCATCCGCTGGCCAGCGTCGGCGGCGCCTTCAACGCGATCTACATCCTCGGCGAAGCGCTCGGCTCGACCATGTATTTCGGGCTGGGCGCGGGCGCGATGCCGACTGCGACCGCGGTCATGGCCGACGTCCTGCAGATTGCCCGCGAGCGGCTGGCGGCGCGCGAGGGCGCAATTGTCCGCGCGCACGCCCTGGGCTATCCGATCCGATGGCTCAAGCCGGCCCGTGTCAAGTCGATGGACGACGTGGTATGCGAATACTATCTGCGCTTCATGGCGCCGGATAAGCCCGGCGTGCTCGGCGCGATCGCGTCAGTGTTGGGACGCAACGCAATCTCGATCGCCTCGGTGATTCAGAAGGGGCGCGGAGCAGAGCGGACGGTGCCCGTGATAATGCGTACTCACGAAGCCCGCGAACGCAACCTAAAGCGCGCCCTGGCGGAGATCCATCGCCGCGGGATGACCGGCACGGCGCCCGCTTTCATCCGTATCGAGGAGCGGCTGTGAGTCCCAAGGGCAGCAACAAAGCCAACACCCCACAGGCCCATCGCCTGACGCGATGGCCCGGGCTTATCGAGCATTACCGCCGCTTCCTGCCGGTCACCGACCAGACCCCGCTGGTGACCCTCAACGAGGGCAACACCCCGCTTATCGAAAGCCCCGAGCTCGCCGCCCGGCTCGGTCAAAACATCAAGGTTTACTTGAAGTATGACGGGGCCAATCCCACCGGCTCGTTCAAGGACCGCGGCATGACCGTGGCGATCAGCAAGGCGGTGGGCGAGGGCGCTCGCGCCGTGATCTGCGCCTCGACCGGCAACACCGCCGCCTCGGCGGCCGCCTACGCCGGACGCGCCGGGGTCAAGGCCTTCGTGCTGATTCCCAAGGGCGCGGTGGCGCTCGGCAAGCTCTCGCAGAGCGTGATGCACGGGGCGCGGGTCCTCGAGATCATCGGCAACTTCGACATCTGTCTCAAGATGGTGCGCGATGTGGCCGAGCGCGATCCGGTCAGAATCCGCCTCGTCAACAGCATCAACCCCGACCGGATCGCGGGGCAGAAGACCGCGGCGTTCGAGATCTGCGACCAGCTTGGCGACGCGCCGACCCATCATTTCCTCCCAGTCGGCAACGCCGGCAATATCACCGCCTACTGGGCCGGTTACAAGGAGTACCTCGCCAACGGGCTCAGCGGCCGGCTGCCTAGGATGATGGGTTACCAGGCGGCCGGAGCCGCTCCGATCGTGCTGGGCCATCCGATCGACGACCCCAAAACGGTCGCCACCGCGATCAAGATCGGCAATCCTGCGAGCTGGGGGAAAGCGACTGCCGCGCGCGATGAATCCGGCGGCGTGATCGATTCCGTGACCGACCCGGAAATTCTCGCCGCCTACCGCCTGATCGCGACCCAGGGAATTTTCGCGGAGCCTGCCTCGGCGGCTTCGGTGGCCGGCGCGCTCAAGTACGGCGCCGGCGGCGGAGTCAAGCCAGGATCGGTCGTGGTCTGCACGCTCACCGGCCATGGCCTCAAGGATCCCGACACCGCGCTTAAGAACCTCAGCAACACCGTGGTGGTCGAACCCGATCTCGACAAAATTCTCAAGATCCTGGGGTTGGAGTGACCGTGAAGTATGTAATCATCCATGGCGACGGGATGGCCGATTGGCCATGCGAAGAGCTCGGCGGCAAAACGCCGCTCGAGGCCGCCCGCAAGCCGAACATGGATCGGATCGCCGCGCGCGGCGAGCTGGGCCTGGTCGCCACCATACCGCCCGGGATGCCGCCCGGCAGCGACGTCGGCACCATGACCATGCTCGGCTACGATCCGGCCCGCTACCACACCGGGCGCGCACCGATCGAGGCCGCCAGCCAGGGAATCGAGATGGGCCCGCGCAACGTCGCCTTCAGGATGAATCTGGTCGCGCTCGGCCCCGGTGAGGGCGGCGCGGTGACGATGCTCGATTTCACCGCCGGGCACATCGGCAGCGAAGAGGCCGCCAGACTTGTCAGTGACATCTCGGCCAAGCTCGCCGGCGATGGAATCGAGTTCTTCAACGGTGTCAGCTACCGCCATCTGATGATCTGGCGCGCCGGCGCCGCCGGCACCAGGCTCACGCCGCCCCACGACATCACCGGCAAGGCGGTCGAGCCGTACCTGCCGGCCGGCGAAGGCGCCGACCGCATCCGCGACCTGATGGCGCGCGCGGCCGAGATCCTGCGCGACCATCCGGTCAACCGCGCGCGGCGCCAGGCCGGCAAGCCCGAGGCGACTTCAGTATGGTTGTGGGGGCAGGGCATGCGTCCAGCCGTGCCTACCGTGGAACAGCGGTTCGGGGTCACGGGCTCGGTAATTTCGGCGGTCGATCTGGTCAACGGCCTGGGGCGCCTGGCGGGTCTTGAACGGATCACAGTGCCCGGCGCGACCGGCTTTCTGGATACCGACTACGCCGCCAAGGCACGCTACGGACTCGAGTCGCTCAAACGCCGCGACTTCCTGCTGCTGCATGTCGAAGCGCCGGACGAAGCGGGCCACATGGGCCGCGCCGATCTGAAGGTCGAGGCGATCGAACGGGTGGACGAGTTGATCGTGGGTCCGATGCTCGAAGGGCTGGCCGCGATGGGCAGCTATGCGATTCTGTTGATGCCCGATCATTCCACGCCTTGCAAAATCAAGACGCACTCGAACGAACCGGTACCGTTTGCTATTCTCGCCAGCGAGTCGGCGGGCCAGGCCGCAAACCCCAGGCGTTACACCGAGGCCGACGGCGCCCGCACCGGAGTGCTGGTGCGCGACGGTTATCGGCTTATCGAGTCGCTGTTCGGCCGCGTGCCTGCCATCAACTGAGGTATTGACGCAGTGGATCGGAATTTGGCCCTCGAGACGGTTCGCGCCACCGAAGCTGCGGCGCTGGCTGCGGCGCGGTTCATAGGCAAGGGCGACGAGCGCCTGGCTGACCGCAGTGCCTGCGAGGCAATTCGCAAGGTGCTCAACTCGATTCCGATCGACGGCAAGCTGGTTATAGGCGAGGGCGAGAAAGACGCCACCGATATGCTCTACGTCGGCGAGATCGTCGGCACCGGCGCCGGTCCGGAGGTCGATGTCGGCGTGGACCCGCTCGAAGGCCCGCTAATCTGCGCCACGGGCGGACCCAACGCGCTCTCCTGCGTCGCGGTCGGCGAACGCGGCAAGCTGCTCCGTTGCCCCGACACTTACATGGACAAGATCGCCTGCGGACCGGTGGGCCGCGGCGTGATCGATATCGATCGTTCGCCGTCGGAGAATTTGAAGGCACTCGCCGAGGCCAAGAATGTTTACGTCGAGGACCTGCGGGTGGCGATCCTGGATCGCCCACGCCATGAGAAGCTGATCGCGGAGGTCCGCAGGGCCGGCGCGGGAATCAAACTGCTTTCCGCCGGCGACCTGTCGGCTGCCATCGCGACCACGCGTTCCGAGAGCGAAATCGACATCCTGATCGGCGTCGGTGGCGCCCATCAGGGCATGCTAGCCGCCGCCGCCATCCGCTCGGCGGGAGGTGAGATGCAAGCCCGGTTCGTGCCGCGCAATGAGCAGGAGGCCGAGGCCTGCCTGGCGATGGGAATCCTCGACCTCAAGCGCCGCTACCCGCTCGAGGACCTGGCCGGCGACAACGTGATGTTCGCGGCCACCGGCGTCACCACCGGCGACTACCTGCGCGGAGTGCGCTTTTTCTCCGGCGGCGCGCTCACCAACAGCGTCGTGATGCGCTCGAAGACCCGCACCATCCGTTTCATCGAGGCCTACCACCACTTCGACTTCAAGCCCGAGTACTGAGCGAACCGGCCTTCGAGAATAGATCCTTTTTTGACGAGAATAGATCTTTTTGACCATGGTCAGCCGACCATGGTACATCTGCGATATGCAACAGATCGCCATCTCCAAATTCAAGGCTACCTGTCTTTCCGTGCTGGAGCAGGTGAAGCGCACCGGACGCCCGGTGCTGGTCACCAAGTTCGGTAAGCCCGTGGCCGAGGTTGTGCCGGCTCGTGCGGCAAAGACTGCCAGACGCAAACTGGGCGCGATGCGCGGGACATTTGAAATTCTCGGCGACATCGTATCGCCCGCCCTCGAGCCTTCGGAGTGGGAAGCGCTCAGGTAGTGAGGCTCCTTCTCGACACCCACGTCTGGGTCTGGATGCAAGGCGAGCCGGCAAGGCTTGCTCGAAGAGCGGCGAGCGAGCTCGAAAAGCCCCGCAATGAACTGTGGGTGTCGCCGCTCAGCGTTTGGGAGCTGGCGTTACTGTCGGAACGAGGCCGATGGAGGCTCCGCGAGCCGTTGGCCTTGTGGGTCGAAAAAGCTATGCATACGATACCGATCCGCGAGGCTGGCTTCAGCCGCGAGGTCGCACTGGAGGCTTATGGCACACTCCTGAAACATGGCGATCCAATCGATCGTCTCATAGTCGCGACCGCTCGCGTATTCGACCTGGTGCTGGTAACTGCCGATCGGAGATTACTCGAAGCGCGCCCGTGCAGGCTCCTGGCGGCGCGATGAGGATCTGACCACATGGAACTCAAGAATCTCAGCTTCGAAAAAGCTGCGATTGCTACCCTGACCGTCAACCGGCCGGCCGCGCTCAACGCGCTCAACCGCCGAGTGCTCGAGGAAATCGCGCAAGTGCTGCGCGACGTGCGCCACGACCCGGCCGTGCGCGTACTGATCGTCACCGGCGTTGGCGACCGCGCCTTCGTTGCGGGCGCGGACATCGCCGCGATGGCCGAGATGTCGGCGGTTGAGGGACTCGAGTTCTCGCGCCTGGGCCATCGCGTGATGCAGACCTTCGAGGACCTGTCCATTCCCGTGATCGCGGCGGTGAACGGGTTCGCGCTCGGCGGTGGACTCGAGCTGGCGCTGGCCTGCGATCTGATAATCGCCGGCGAAAAGGCGCGCTTCGGACAGCCCGAGATCAACCTTGGGCTGATTCCCGGCTTTGGCGGCACTCAGCGCCTGCCCCATCGGATCGGACACGCGCGGGCGTGCGAGTTGATCATGACCGGCGAGATGATCGACGCGAAGACCGCGCTTGAATTGCGGCTGGTCAACGCGGTCGTCCCGTCCGCCGAGCTGATCGAGGCCGCGCGCAAGCTCGCCGCCAAGCTGGCCGCCAAGTCGGCGCTCGCCCTGCGTCAGGCCAAGGCCGCGCTGCGCGCCGCCTTTACGATGGAGGAGGACGCCGGTCTGCGCTTCGAGCAGGAGGCCTTCGGCGTCGCCTTCGCCGGCGCCGATCGCGTCGAGGGCACCAAGGCGTTTCTGGAGAAACGCGAACCCAAATGGCAGGGACGCTGACGCAATTCCTATCGACCCGACCGCCGGGCTAGGCTAAAGCTATCGCGAGATGGACCTCGAGCTGAACGACGACCAGCGCCGCGTGCGCGACACGGCGCGACGATTTGCCCGCGAAAAACTCGAACGCGCCGGCGTCGAGGCCGACCGCACCCATCGCTTCCCCGCCGAGGTGATCGCCGAGTTGGGCAGGCTCGGGATGCTTGGCATATTCCTCCCGGAGCGATACGGCGGCGCGGGGCTCGATCAGGTCAGCTATGCGCTGGCGGTGGAGGAGCTGGCCGTCGAATGCGCCTCCACCGCGGTGATCGTCTCGGCCCATTGCTCGCTCGCTTCGTGGCCGATCCTGGGACTCGGCAGCGAGGACCAGAAGAGCCGGTTCCTGCCCAAGATGGCCTCCGGCGAGTGGCTGGGATGCTTTGCGCTGACCGAGCCGCAGGCCGGCTCGGACGCCGCCGGGCAGAAGACCCGCGCGATCCGCGACGGCGACGACTACGTGCTCAACGGCAGCAAGACCTTCATCACCAACGGCCCCCAGTCTTCGGTCGCGATCGTGTTCGCCTCGACTGCGCCCGACAAGCAACATCGCGGGATCAGCGCCTTTATCGTCGATACCCACTCCTCCGGATGGAGCGTGGTGCGGATCGAGGACAAGATGGGCATTCACGCCGCGCACAGCGCGCAAATCGGGATCTCGGATCTGCGGGTGCCGCGCAGCAACCTGATCGGCGAAGAGGGCGACGGATTCAAGATCGCGATGAAGACGCTCGACGGCGGGCGGATCGGGATCGCCGCGCAGGCGGTCGGAATCGGACGCGCCGCGCTCGAAGCCTCGCTCAAGTACGCCCGTGAGCGTAACGCCTTCGGCGCGCCAATCGCGAGCTACCAGGCGATCCAATGGAAGCTCGCCGACATGGCGGTCGAGATCGACGCGGCCCGCCTCCTGACCCTGCGCGCGGCGGCGCTCAAGGACGAAGGCCGGCCGTGCGCGCGCGAGTCGGCGGTCGCCAAGCTCTTCGCCGCGGAGGCGGCGATGAAGACCGCCACCGAGGCGATCCAGGTGCACGGCGGCTACGGCTACACCAAGGAGTTCAAGGTCGAGCGCTACTTCCGCGACGCCAAGATCACCGAAATCTACGAAGGCACCTCCGAGATCCAGCGACTGGTGATTGCAAGCCACGTCCTCGGCGAGCGCTGAAGCGCCCATGCCGCGCGATGCCGGCGCGGGTTCAGCGTCCGTCTCCCCATCAGAAGAGCACCGATGGCAGGTAAGCTGCGCGGGGTTCGTTATAGAGCCCGATGGCGCAGATTTTCCTCACCCTCTCATCGACCCGGCCGCCCATCTAGGCTAAAAGAGGCTACAGGAACCTCGTGAGCAGAAAGCGCGACTGGCTCGAAACCACCTACCGGCAGGCCGCCGAGCGGCCTGCGCGGTTCTCCACCGTCTCGGATCTGGAGCTCGAACCGCTTTACACGCCTGAGGACGTCTCTTGCGACTACGACGGCGCGCTGGGCAATCCCGGCGAGTATCCCTATACGCGCGGTGTGTACGGCTCGATGTATCGCGGGCGGCTCTGGACGATGCGCCAGTTCGCCGGCTTCGGGCTCCCCGAAGACACCAACGCGCGCTTCCATTTCCTGCTCGCCCAAGGCCAGGACGGGCTTTCCACGGCCTTCGACATGCCCACCCTGATGGGCTACGACGCCGACCACGAACGCGCGCTCGGCGAGGTCGGCCGCGAGGGCGTCTCGGTCGCCTCGATTCACGACATGGCGCGGCTATTCGACCGGATCCCGATCGGACGCATCACGACCTCGATGACCGTGAACTGCTCGGCCTCGGTGCTGCTCGCGATGTACCTGGTGGTGGCGGAGCGCAATGGCGTGCCATGGGAGAATGTCGGCGGCACCATCCAGAACGACATGCTCAAGGAGTTCATCGCGCAGAAGGAATGGATCTGCCCGCCGCGTCCGTCGCTGCGGATCGTCACCGACATGGTCGAGTTCTGCGCGCGCAAGGCCCCGCGATGGCATCCGGTGTCGATCTCCGGCTATCACATCCGCGAGGCCGGCTCGACTGCGGTCCAGGAGCTCGCCTTCACGATCGCGGACGGGATTTGCTACGTCGAAGACGCGCTCAAGCGCGGCCTGGGCGTGGACGAATTTGCGCCGCGGCTCTCGTTCTTCTGGAACCTCCATAACGACTTTCTCGAGGAGGTCGCCAAGCTGCGCGCCGCGCGCCGGATGTGGGCGCGGATCATGAAGGAGCGGTTCGGCGCGCGAAATCCGCGTTCGATGATGCTGCGGGCCCATGCCCAGACCGCAGGCGCCTCGCTCACCGCGCAGCAGCCGACTATCAACGTGGTCCGGGTCGCGATCCAGGCGCTGGCCGGCGTGATGGGCGGCGTCCAGTCGCTGCATACCAACTCGATGGACGAGACGCTGGCCCTGCCCACCGAAGAAGCGGTCACGGTCGCGCTTCGCACCCAGCAGATCATCGCCGAGGAGACCGGCGTCACCAACGCTATCGATCCGCTCGGCGGAAGCTACGCGATCGAGGCGCTCACCGATCGGATCGAGCGCGAGGCCGGCCGGTATATCCGGCGAATCGACGAGATGGGCGGAATGATCGAAGCGATTGAAGCCGGCTTCCCGCAGCGCGAAATCGCGGAAGCGGCCTTCCGCTACCAGCGCCAGCTCGAGCAGGGCGTCAAGACCGTGGTCGGCGTCAACAAGTACCGTACTCCCGAGGAGATTCCGATCCCGATGCTCAGGATCGACCCCGCGATCGAGGAGCGGCAAGTGCAGCGCATGCGCAAGATCAAGCGCGAGCGCAATAGCGCCGCAGTCAAGGAGGCGCTGCGGCGGGTGGCCGAGGCCTGCCGCGCGCCGGAAAACGTGATGGAACCGATTTGCGAGGCGGTGCGGCGCGAGGCGACCGTGGGCGAAATCTGCGACGTGTTCCGCACCGAGTTCGGCGTGTACGAAGACCCCGGCTGGATTTAGACGATGACCGAAAAAAGACTGCGAATCCTGGTGGCTAAACCCGGCCTCGACGGCCATGACCGCGGCGCAAAAATAATCGCCCGCGCCTTGCGCGACGGCGGCTTCGAGGTCATCTACACCGGGCTCCATCAAACCCCCGAGATGATCGCCGAAGCCGCAGTGCAGGAAGACGTTGACGCGGTCGGCCTGAGCATCCTCTCCGGCGCCCATATGACCCTGTTCCCCGAGGTCATGCGCTTGCTCAAGGAGAAGGGCGCAGCCGACGTTGCGGTGTTCGGCGGCGGCATAATCCCCGACGACGACGCCGCCAAGCTCAAGGCGGTGGGCGTCAGGCAGATCTTCACGCCCGGCGCATCCACCGAAGATATCGTCAAGTGGGTCCGCGATAACGTCCAGCCGCACGAGTGACCATGAATTTCGAGCTGACCGAAGAACATCGCCGCATCCGCGAGACCCTCGCGGCGTTCGCCGAGCGCGAAATCCGCCCGTTCTCGGCCAAATGGGACAAGGAGGAGACCTTTCCCCGCCACGTAATCGAGAAGCTCGGCGAATTGGGCTTTCTCGGCGTCGCGTTTCCCGAACGATGGGGCGGCGGCGGCGCCGATACGCTCTCGCAAGTGATTGTGGTCGAGGGACTGTCCCGCTACGACGCTTCGATTGGACTGACCTGCGCCGCGCACATGGCGCTGGGCTCGGGGCATATCGCCGCGTTCGCCTCCGACGAGCATCGCGACCGGCTGCTGCCGGCGATGATCCGCGCCAACAAGCTCGGCGCATGGTGCCTGACCGAGCCCGGCGCGGGCTCCGATGCCGCCGCGCTCAAGACCCGTGCGGTCAGAGTCGGCGACCGCTATTCGATCAGCGGCACCAAGATGTTCATCACCAACGGCACCGTAGGCGATGTGTACGTGGTGATGGCGCTGACCGGCGCGGCCGGCAGCCGCGATGGAATCTCGGCCTTCATCGTAGAGCGCGGCACGCCCGGCCTCTCTACCGGCCGGCGAATCGAGAAACTCGGGCTTCGTGCCTCCGATACCGCCGAGGTGATCTTCGATGACTGCAACGTGCCGGCGGGCAACCTGATCGGTGAATTGGGCCAGGGCTATCGCCAGGCACTCAAGGTGCTCGAGGGCGGGCGAGTAGGAATCGCCGGCTTCGCCGCCGGGATCGCGCGCGGCGCGCTGGAAGAGGCGACCGCATACGCCAAACAGCGAGTCCAGTTCGGCAAGCGAATCGCGGATTTCCAGGCTATCCAGTGGATGCTGGCCGACATGGCGACGCGAATCGATGCTTCGTGGGTGCTGACCTGCCGGGCCGCGGCCCTCAAGGACCAGGGCCGCCCGTTCGCGCGTGAAGCCGCGATGGCCAAGCTCTACGCCTCGGAGACCGCGATGTGGTCAACGATCAAGGCGGTGCAAATCCACGGCGGTTACGGCTATATCAGCGACTTCCCGGTCGAGCGTTACATGCGCGACGCCAAGCTCACCGAGATTGGCGAAGGCACCAGCGAAGTCCTGCGCATGATAATCGCCAAGTCGCTGCTGCGCGACGGCTATCTCTAGCCTGCCAGGGATGTGGCTACGGGCAGGAGCGCAGGGAGGGTCGCTCCTACCCGCAGCCTTTTGGGGGCTTTAATCCAGGGAGGACGGAAATTCCTGGCGCTCCCGATCGACCGAGCGTTTGGGCCTGCCAAGCATGGCATCGCCGGGCGTGATCCTGGCGATGGCGTCCCTCAAGCGGCGCCACCTTTCGGCCGGGTGATGCTGTGGTTGGCGGTTCATGTCGAGCTCGGGCTCGCAAACGCTATAGAGGCTCGCTGGTTCCATGGCCTCTGTGGGCTCTCCTGTAAGGCTATCTGTAGCAATTTACTACTATGCGGAGGCTAACGTCAAGGGGGGGGCAGAGGCGGGCAGGGACGCCCGCCCCACTACCAGAAAAGGCTCGAGCTCTGAAGTGGGGCGGGGCTCCGTGCCCGCCATCCCGACAAAATCGACAATCTCACTGAAAGCCAAAGAGGGCTGAGGTTTGTTTCTCAACCCACGAACGCGGGAGTGAGGTTTTCGGCCTCAGTCCGCGAGCAGATCGCCGCGGATCGCCGCGAGCTCGGAGGGCTCGAGCCCGATGACCTCGCTCATGAAGCGGTCGATGCCGCCGCGCTCGTCGATCGCCTCGAACAGCGGGTCGAGTTGGGCGGGGCTAAGGAGCGCGTGGGTGAAGACCAGGTTGCTCTCGAGGAAGTCCGCGACGATACGCTCGCGCTCCACGCCGAGCATCTCGAGCAGCATCGCGGCGCCCACCCCGGTGCGATCGCGCCCGGCCGAGCAGTGGAACAGCAGGGGGTAGATGTTGCGCTCGGCCAGGAGCCGGAAGAATGCGCGCCACACCTCGCGGAAGTGGATCACCAGCGCAAGGTGCTCGCGTCCCGGCACATCGGTGAGCTTGGCGAAAGTCGGATCCTCGAACCATCGGTCGCCGAGCGGGATGTGCTCCCATCGCACCGACTTCAGGATCGCATGGTTGGGCGGCCCCAGCTCCGCGACCTCGACGCGGCTCTGGAGCGTGACCAGGGTTCGCAGGCTGACCGATCTGAGCGGGCTCTGCTCGGGCACCTCGGCCAGATGTGCGGAGCGATAGACCATCTCACGCCGCACGCTGCGCCGGTGGCGGGTGCGATGGCCGCCGAGGTCGCGGAAGTTGGTGCCTGCGACCGTCCGCAACAGATCGAAGTCCACCACCATCTTCGGCGCTTTGGGGCGCCTGGAATTGTTGTCGGCTGACAAATGACAATCCGTCCGGATGAATTGAGGCCGCGCACGCAAATCGCCGCGGCCGGGGCACATCATTATCTACCGGACTTCGGCAAGTCAGGGAACCTGACTACCATGCCATCAAGCTTGCGGGCGCCCCTGATTCACCGAAGGTTCATGCTCGCTTCACCGCAAGTTCATGCGCGCGGCGGCACGTTGAGCACCAACATCCGCGGCTCGGTCATTTCCTCCATCGCCCATCGCACGCCCTCGCGCCCGATCCCCGAGCCTTTGACGCCGCCGAACGGATAGGTATCGACTCGGAACACTCCGGTGTCGCCGACGATTACCGCGCCGGCTTCGATCTCGCGAAACGCCGCGAGTGCGTGCTCGAGGTTGGCCGTGAACACTCCCGCCTGCAATCCATAGGGCGAATCGTTGACCGCCGCGATTCCTTCGGCGAAGGAGTCGGTTGGTTCGATGGTCGCGACCGGGCCGAACACCTCCTGGCACCAGACGCGCAGGCGATGGAGGCGGCGGTCGGGGATTTCGATGACGGTCGGCGCCACCACCGTGCCGTCGCGTCGATTGCCGGTGAGGATTTCCGCGCCGGCCGAGCGGGCCTCGGCGATCCATTCCATCACCCGCTCGGCCGCGGCCCGATCGATCATCGGGCCAACAATGGTCCTGTCGTCCATCGGGTCGCCCACCGCCAGCGCCAGCGTGCGCTCGACGAAGCGCGTGCGGAATTCCTCGTACACCCGGCGATGGGCGAAAATTCGCTGCACCGAGAGGCACACCTGCCCGGCGTGGACGAAGGCGCCGCGTGCGGCGCGGCCGGCGGCAAGCTCGAGGTTGGCGTCCTCGTCGATGATCAGGCCGCCGTTGCCGCCCAGCTCCAGCGTCACTCGCTTGCGTCCGGCCTTGGCCTTGAGCGCCCATCCCACGGCCGCGCTTCCCGTGAAGCTCAGCATCTTCAGTCGATCGTCGGTAGCCAGCGTCTCGGCGACCGGCGGATGGGCCGAGATCGCGTTGAAGGCGCCGCGCGGCAATCCGCTTTCGGTCGCGAGCTGGGCCAGTACCAGGGCGGGGCCTGGGCACTGCGGCGGCGGCTTGACGACTATGGTGTTGCCGGCGGCGATCGCGGGGGCGACCTTGTGAGTCACCAGGCTGAGCGGAAAGTTGAAAGGTGCGATCGCCGCGATGGGGCCGAGCGGAAAGCGCTCGACGATTCCGAGCGCTGCGGGGAAGCGCGGGTCGAAGTCGAGCGGCTCGAAGTTGCCGCCGAAGCGCTTTGCTTCTTCGGCCGCGAGCGCGAACACGTCGATGGTGCGGCTGACCTCAGCGCGGGAGTAGTCGATCGGCTTGCCGGTGGAGACGGTGATGGTCTGCGCGAGTTCTGCGCGCCGTTCGGCCACGCCCCGGCTTATCGCGAGCAGGATTTCCGCCCGCCGGGCGCGCGATAAGCGCCGCGTCTGGCAGAAGGCTTTAGTCGCAGCTTCGATTGCCGCGTCCAGCTCTGTCCGGGATGCGCGCGCCACAGTGCCGAGCGTCGCGCCGGTGTAAGGATTGTGAAGTTCGTAATGATCCGGCGTGTCTACGAATGCGCCGTCGATGAACAGCTTGAAAGTCGGTCCCGCCATGATCGGACCTCCGACGGATGCGCCTGGCGCCATTATTCCGCCGAAACCGCGGCGGTTGAAAGCCTGCTCAGGGGCCGACGCCGCCGGGACCGGCGGCCAGGTAGATGCGATACGGCGCGCATGAGTCCAACAGCTCGCGATGGCTCCCGGAGGCGGCGAGCGTGCCGGCGTGGAGAAAGTGCACGAAGTCGCAGCGCTCGAGCGTCTCGGGGCGATGCGCGACGATCAGAACGATACGGTCGGCGGCCAGCTCTCTCAAGGTCCGCATCAGGTTCTTCTCGGAGTCGGGATCGAGCGGCGCGGTCGGCTCGTCCAGGATTAGCACGTACGAATTCCTCAGCAGCGCGCGCGCGATCGCAATCCGCTGCTTCTGGCCGGCCGACAATCGCGTGCCGCGCCGCCCGAGCATCGTCGCATAACCGTCCGGCAGCCGCCGGATGAATTCATCGGCGCCGGCCATCGCGGCGGCGCGCTCGACGCCGGCGACGGTCGCGCTTGAGCTGCCGTAGCGGATATTTTCCGCGATCGTTGCGCTGAACAGCGCCTCGTGCTGGAACACGAAAGCGACGCGCGCGCGGATCGCAGCGGTCGGGAATTCCCGCGCGTCCACGCCGTCGAGCAAAACGACGCCCGCGACAGGCTCGATGAAGCGCGGGATCGAATGGATGAGCGTGGTCTTGCCGCAGCCGCTGCTGCCCGCCAGCGCCGCGAGTTCGCCCGCCCGCAGCGTCATCGTGACGTTCGCGAGCACCGGCGCGGCAGGGTCGTACGCGACGCTCAGGCCGTGCAGTTGCAGCTCGCGGATCGGCTCCGCGATTTCGCGGGCGGTCCCGTCCGGCTCGCTCTCGCCGAGACGGTCGAGCACGCTGTGCATCCGGCGCAGTCCCGCGATCGGTCCCTGGATTTCCGCCCAGGTGCCGCCGATGGTAGACATCGGGCGCCCGAGCATGTACGCGTACGCGCCGAGCAGCGTCACGTCGCCGAGCGTGAGCTTGCCGGCGATCACCTGCATCATCAGCTCGTACGTCCCGAACAGGATCAGCGCTCCGACGAGCGGGCTCACCACCGCGATGGCGGTGAGTATGATGGCCAGCATCTTGAGCGCGGCCCGGAACGAGCCCCGGCTCGCGGCGTCCACCGCGGCGCGCTCGCGTTCTTCCTGGCCGAAGGCCTTGATTAGATGGACCTGCGCGATGCGCTCCTCGAAGGCTGACAGCACCTCACTGCCCCGCTCGCGCATCCGCTGGCCCTGATCGCGAAGCGGGCGGCTGAACAGCGTGGTTCCGATCGCCACCGCAGGCAACGCCAGTGCCGCCAGGATCGGGATCAGCGGCTGGTCGTGGAACTGGGCGGTGATGATCACCATTGCCAGCCCAAACATGACGATCGACAACAGCGGCGCCAGGAGGCCACGGTAGAGGATCGCCGCGATCGCGGCGGTGTCGTGCATCACGCGGAATACCGCGTCGCCGATTTTCTGATCGCTGTAGAGCTTGAGCGGCGAGCCTAGAAAGCGCTCGTACACCGCGGTTCGCGCGGTCTGGTTGAGACGCTGGGTCAGGTCGAGCGTGATCCATACCTCGAGCAGCCCGAACATTCCGTTCCACAGGCTCCAGCCGTCGTTCGCGTCGTTCGCGGTGAAGCCCGCCTGGTCCATACCGCCGCTGTCCACCGATGCGCTCAGGTCCTGCGCCTGGTCACCGACCATCCCGACCAGGAGCACCGCGACCAGCAGGAACGCGGTCACGATGGTGAGCATCGCGAAGCGGTCATCGCCGGCCAGCGGCTGCAGGAGCGCACGGGGCAGGCCGGTCAGCGCATGGCCGTCGATCACGTTGTCGATGATGATCTTCATCGACCAGGGCGTGAGCAGGAAGAAGGTCAGCGACGTGAAGGCCAGGATGCACTTGAGCGCGAGCAGCCGGCGATGGGCGGCGATCAGCGGCCAGGTCTTCGCGATCAGCCGACAGGCCTCACGGGGAGAGAGCGAAGCGGTCTCGGCCGCGTAAAGCGTGCCGGCACGCGAATCGGGGCGGCGCACGGCCTGACTGTCGGCGGCGGCCGCCATCTCAGCCTCCGCTCCCGCCCGCGGCCATCATCACCGGCTCTTCACGAGCGACAATGCATCCGGCCTCGATTCGGTAGGTTCGGTCGGCCATCGCGGCCGCGGTCGTGCGATGAGTGGCGAGCAGGACCATCCTGCGCTGCGGATGCTCGGCGACCCACCCGCGCAGCGCCGTCATGATGCACGTCTCGGTAGGCAGGTCGAGCGCAGAGGTGGGCTCATCAAGCAGCAGGATCGGCGCGTCGCGCAGGATCGCCCGCGCGATTCCGATCCGCTGCGCCTGCCCCTCGGAAAGCTTGGCTCCCTTTTCGCCGAGCATCGTGTCGAGCCCGGCCGGCAACGAGCGGACGAAGTCGCCGAGCTGCGCCAGCTCGAGCGCGGTGACGATCTCCGCGGTGGTCGCATCCGGGCGTCCGTAAGCGACGTTGTCGCGCAGCGTGGCGCTGAACAGCGGATTTTCCTGCAGCGCGACCGAGAGCCGGCCGCGGTAGGAGGCGAGCTCGAAATCGCGGATGTCGCGGCCGTCGAGCAGGACGCGGCCCGCGGTCGGGTCGAAGAACCTGAGCGCCAGCGCGATCAGCGTGCTCTTGCCCGAGCCGCTTTCGCCCGCGATTGCGGTGATCTCCCCGAGTCTCGCGTCCAGGCTTACGCCCGCAAGCACGGGCGTGCGCCCGTCGTAGCTAAAGCGCAACCGATCGAAGGCGATCGATTCGCGCACCAACGGCGCCGGCTCTTGTCCGCCGGCAAGCTCGCGCTCGGGAGACTTGTCCAGCATCTCGAACACCCGCGCGAGCGCAATGCCGACGTCCTGCAGGCTGCCCCAGAGGTCGGTCAGAAGACGTGCGCGGCTGCTCATCCTGGCAAACGCCACCATCGCGCCCTGAAACAGGCCCAGCGAGATCGCCGCGCGCGCCAGTCCTGCGCGTCCTCCGCCCAGGGCCAGGTTCGCCGCGAAATAGATCGCGGCCACGTAAGCGAGCCCGCGGATCGTGTTGCTGAGCACGCGATAGACGACCATCGTCATCCGCGCCCTGCGCGCCTCGAGAAACGACTGCCAGTTGTCGCGCGCATAGCGGGCGCTTTCGCCCGACTCGGTGGCGAAGGCCTTGACCGCCGTGATCGAGGCGAGGGTCTCCTCCACGGTGGTGGTGGCCAGCGCGGCGGCTTCCCGCGAGCGCAGGAACGCGCGGCGCAGGGGCCGACTGAACGCGCAGGCCAGGCAGAGGTCGGCGGGAACGATAGCGAGTGCGATCGCGGCGAGCCGGTAGTTCGCGAAGGCGAGCCAGACCAGGTCGCCGATCACGAACGGAAGCAATTGAATCGGTCGAACTACGAACGCGTTGATCACCTGCCAGATCGCCGCCGAATCCTGGAACATTCGGAAAATCGCGTCGCCAATCTTTTCCTCGCAGTGAAAGCGCAGGCTCAACTCCTGAAGCCGCGCGTACAGATCGACCCGGAAGAGATTACTCATCCCCTGCAGAATCCAGACCGCGTAGCCGAACACCAGCAGCCCGAACGGCAGAGCGATCGCCGCCCCGCCTGCGACGACCAGGCAGGCGCGCCACAGCACCATCTCGCGGGTCGAATGCAGCGGTAATCCCAGCAGCCAGGCCTGCCACGGCGAGAGCGGATCGCTGTTGCCAACCACGTCGTAGAAAACCGGAAACATCGAGAGCGCAAGCAGGGCCACCGGCAGGGCCGGCAGCGCGGTCAGGAGCAGGTAGAGCAGGTGACGGCGGTACGGGCGGATGAACGGCCACGAGCGCCCGAGCAGGCGAAAGACGTCGCGCGAGCGAAGTTTCTCGGGAGGCGGGAAGGGATCGGGTCTTGTCACGAGAGTCGGCGCTCGCGCGAGACTGGATGGACGAGATAATACGGCAAAGTGGCCGCTGGAGGCGAGTGATGGTAAGTTGGCGCAGCGCTCTGACTGCATCAGATTGCTTACTGCGGAGGAAACTGCACGATGCCGGCACTGCTGTATGAAAAACGCAACCATATCGGCTACCTCACCTTCAACCGGCCTCAAGTCCACAACGCCTTCAACCCTGAAATGCTGGTGACGATGGCGGAGACCTGGCAGGAGATGGAACGCGACGACGACGTCCGCGCCGCGATTGTCATCGGCGCCGGCAAGGTGGCGTTTTCGGCGGGCGCCGATTTGGGCAGGTTGATCCCGCTCCTCACGCGGGCGCGCGCGCCCGAGGACGAATGGGATCGCAAGCTGCTCGCGAATCGACGGCTCGGCGACATCGCGATCCTGCGCGGCTTCAGCCTGAGCAAGGCGGTGATCGCCGCGGTCAACGGCTTTTGCATCGCCGGCGGGATGGAACTTATCCAGGCGACCGACCTGCGCGTCGCCTCGGAGAGCGCGAGCTTTGGATTGCAGGAAGTGAAGTGGGCGATAATCCCTGCCGCCGGCTCACTGGCCCGCCTGCAGCGCCAGATCCCGTACTGCAAGGCGATGGAGATCCTGCTGACCGGGAATCGAATCGACGCCAACGAGGCGTACCGAATCGGGCTGGTGAACTACGTGATGCCGCCCGACAAGGTGATGGAGAAGGCGGAGGAGTTGGCAGCCACGATCGCCCAGAACGGACCGCTGGCGGTGCGCAAGATCAAGGAAGCGGTAGAGAGGTGTTCGGGGCTGCCCTACAAAGAGGCGTTTCGGATCGAGAACGAGATCGCGCGCGAGGTGATGCGGTCCGAAGACGCCAAGGAGGGTCCGCGTGCGTTCATGGAAAAACGCAAGCCGAACTACAAAGGCCGGTAGCCCGGCGCCGACGATCGCTCATCGCACGCAGGCTTACCTTATAGCGTAGAGCCGACCTCGTTCGGTGCCGATATAGATCTGTCCGGCAGCCTGAGCGGGACTTGCGCTGACTGGGCCATTGAGCCGCGCGCCCCATCGGTAGCTTCCGTCGTGGCCGACCAGGAACGCGAGGCCGCCGGCGTCGGCGACCACGATGTCGCCGTCGAGAATAAGCGATGCCGCCGCGCCCGCGCGCTCGATGTCAAGTTGCCATCGCACCGTGCCGCCCGGCGACACCGAGTAGAGGCGGTCCGATACGAAGTAGATGTCGCCGTCTGGGCTCGCGGCCGGACCGGAGCTCGCTCGCGAGGAGGTTGCAACATGCCAGAGCTCCCGGCCGTTTGAATCAAGCGCATAAAGCACTCCATCCGCCGAGCCGGCATAAACCGCGTCATTTCCAATCGCGATCCCGCCGGCGAATCCGCCCGCCGGGCTGAAGCTCCATCGCTCGGTGCCGTGCGCCGAAAACGCCGAGATACGACCGCCGGCGACGACAGCAACCACGCCGCCGTCGGAGGCGGGAGCTGCGGCCGTGACATTGCCGATTGCCACGCGCCAGTCGAGCTCGCCGCCGGGGCGAATTGCGAGCAAGGCCGAGTCCGCGGCCGCATACACGGTGCCGTCGGCTGCGATCGCAAGCGGCCCGGGACCATCGCCATCTTTGACCTGCCATTGCTCCCTGCCGCCGGCGCTGAGGGCGTGAAGCTGACCATCAGTGCCCTGGATGTAGATCGTTCCGTCGGGGGCAAGCACCGGCCCGAAACCGGCGGCCGGATGGCGGAAGCGCTCGTGGCCTGCGCGGTCAAGGGCGTGCAGGAGTCCGCCTGCGATGAAGTAGGCGCTGCCGTCTGCAGCCGCCGCGACTCGTCCCCGAATTGGCGCGCCGGCGTCGAAGGTCCATTGCAAGACCCCGGCCCCCGCCACCGGCGTCGAGCTTGGGGTCGCTACCGGCGTCGGACAGAGGCACGGCGTGGGTGTCGGTGACGGAGCGAGCGGGACAACGCCAACCCCGACCGGAAGACTCGAGAGGCTGCCCGAGCTGGCCACGATACAGGCGCATCCGCTGCTCACGCCCGAATAAGCCCCGCCCTGTCCCGATATCGGCGAAAGGACGCTTGGATTGTCGGACGTCCAAAGCGTCGACGCGGCGTTGGTAATGTCCCTGATAAGGCCGTTGTTGGTCAGGGCCTGGGCATGAAAGGCGATCGCGCTTCCCTGCGGGACCGTCGTGGTGGTCGCAGCCGGACATGGGGTGAGCGTAGGCGCCACAGTGGCCGTAGTCGTCGGGATCGGAGTTGGCGTGCTGCTCGCGGGCGGCCCCGCGCAGCACCTAATCGATAAGATCGACGGCCCCGGCGGCGATTGCAGGCTGATAGGCGTTCCACTACTGCTGCCTCCGCAGCTCAGCAGCGTCTCGGCGAACAGGGCCGTCAACGCCGGAAGCAAAAGAAACCAGATTCGCCTCAACCGCATGGGAGTGTATGACGGTTCGGGGCGATCGGTGTCAAGCAGGGAGAAAAAAAGGGCGGGCATGAGGAGGGGGGAGGCTCCCCGATGCCCGCCTCTGGAAGTTGCGGGCTGTCTGGCGGTCAGCCCTGCTTGCGACTGAATGGGAGGAGCATCCAGCCGTGAAGGCGACTCGTGCCGACCTCTGATAAGTTTGACGGGGCCGGGTCGGGAATATTCAAGAACCGGATTCCGAAATCGGCTTGCTTGGGCGCGGCGGCCCGCTAAACTCGCCCCCGGAGGACGGATCAACTATGGAATACCGGCGAATAGGCGCAAGCGGGCTCAAGGTTTCGGAACTCTGCCTGGGCTGCATGACCTTTGGGCGCGAAACCGACGAACGGGAGGCGCAACGCATCGTGGACCGCTTCATCGAGGCCGGCGGCAACTTCCTGGACACCGCCAATGTCTACGCGGCGGGCGCGTCCGAGGAGATAACCGGCCGTGCGATCAAAGAGCGGCGAAATCAGCTCGTGCTGGCGACCAAGGTGCGCTTCAATGCCAACGCCTTCATGGGGAAGCCGGTCGGACCCAACGAATGGGGCCTGTCGCGCAAGCACATCATGGACGAGGTCGAAAGCAGCCTGCGGCGCCTCCAGACCGACTACATCGACCTTTACCAGGTCCATGCTTGGGACTTCGAGACTCCGGTGGAGGAGACGCTGCGCGCACTCGACGACCTGGTCCATCGGGGCACGGTTCGCTACCTTGGCGCCTCGAACTTCGCGGCCTGGCAGCTCATGAAGAGTCTTTGGGTCAGCGATAAGGGCGGCTACGCGCGCTTCGATTGTCTGCAGCCCCAATACAGCCTGATTTGCCGGGAGATCGAGCGTGAAATCCTGCCGTTATGCCGCAGCGAGGGCATCGGCGTTATCCCGTGGAGTCCGCTAGGCGGCGGTTTTCTTACCGGCAAGTATCGGGCGGGGCAAAAGCCGCCCTCGGATGCGCGGCTGTCGCGGATGGACATGTGGCACCGGCTCGGCGAGCAGCGCAACTACCAGGTGCTGGAAGCGGTCGAGGCGGTGGCGCGAGAGCGCGGGCGCAAGCCCTCGCAGGTGGCGCTGGCCTGGGTCAACCAGCAGCCGGGGCTCAGTTCGGTAATAATCGGCGCGCGCACGCTGGAACAGGCCGAGGAAAACCTTGGCGTGGTCGGATTCAAGCTGGAAGCTCCGGAACTGGAGGCGCTCGACAAGGCCAGCGCGCTCGCCTCTCAGTATCCGTACTCGATGCAGTCGCGATTGCCGGGCGGGCGGCCGTAGGCGGGATCCCGCGGGATCCTCGGGATCCGGCGCTACAGCGTGCGCTTGAAGGAGAGGCTGGCTGCCACCAGCATCAGCGCCGTGAAACCGATGAGGAACAGCAGGTCGTAGGCGATCGCGTTCAAGTCGGCGCCCTTGAACAGGATCGACTTGAGCGCACTCACCAGATGCGTCTCGGGGTTGTAGCGGGCGACCTCGCGCAGCCAGGGCGGGAAACTCTCGACCGGGTAGATAGCGCCGCTGGGGAAAAACAGGATCACGTTGAGAAACCCCGAGAAGGTTCCGACCAGCCGGGGATGGCTGGCGCGGCCCAGTATCGCGAAGGTCATCGCCAACAGTCCGGTGCCGCCGATCAGGATCAACATGAGCAGCATCGCCAGCGCCGGCAGCCCGCCCGTGATCGTGCCGCCGGTGATGAGCAGGCCCGTGAAGAGCACGATCAGCGCTGCCACGCTGGTGACTACCGCGACGCTGCCCAGCATTCCTCCCGCGATCTCCCAGCGCGAAAGCGGCGTCACCAGGTAGCACTCCGTGATGCCCAGGAACTTGTCCATCACCCAGTTGAACACCCCGGCTGCCAGCGAGCCCATGAACAGCGCCATCACGACCACGCCCGGAATCAGCGAGGTGTCGTAGTCCACCGTGGTGAAGAGTTCGGTGGGGCGTAGCACGATGAGGTTGAGCTTGGGCTCGCGCGCGGTCACGAAGTCCTGGCGGATCGCGCCGGTCGCCTCGGTGAGCGCGTCTTCCAGCGTATCGGAGGAGATCTGGTCGACGTTGTCGGTGAACAGTCCGATCTCGCCGATCCGGCCCTCGATGATCTTGTGGCTAAAGTCAGGCGGCACGACCAGCGCGCCCTTGAAGCGGCCCTCGCGCACGCCGTCCAACGCGAGCTTTGGATTACTCATGTAGGCGATCGTGATCGTTTTGGGGCCGGCTTCCAGCGCCTGGAGCTGCTCGACGACGCGCCGCCCGTAATAGCCGCGGTCCTGGCTCACCACCGCCAGCGGCAAGTTGCGCAACTGGCCGTGGAAGGCGTTGCCCATGATTACCAGGTAGAGGATCGGCATCAGGACCGACGCCATGATGGTCATCGGGTTGCGCACCTGCTTGCGCAAATCGCGCCGCATCACTGCCCATAGCTTCATCGCGCCTACCTCTGCGGCATCCCCGCGCCGACGAAGAAGCTGACCTTCTTGGCGGCCTCGTCGCGCAGCGTGCGGCCGGTGAAGTGGATGAAGACGTCCTCAAGCGAGAGCCGATGCAGGCTGATCGACGCCACCTTGGCGCCCGCGGCCTCGATCTGCTCGAGCACTCGCGGGATCGCGCGGGCGCCGTCCTCGGTCAAGAAGCTCAGGCGGCTGCCGCCCTCGGCCGTGACGTTATGCGCGTAGGGTTGCGCGCTCAGCACGGCTGCCGCCTGCGCCGGGTCGCCCTCGATTTCGAGCTCGATCCGGTCCCCGCCGTGGATCGCGGACTTGAGCCCGGCGGGGGTGTCGAGCGCGATTATTTTGCCGGCGTCCACGATCGCGATCCGGTCGCACAGCGACTCGGCCTCGTCCATGTAATGAGTGGTCAGCGAGATCGTCAGCTCGCTCTCGGTGCGTAACTGCTGGAGCAGGTCGTGCACGGCGCGGCGGCTTTGCGGGTCCAGTCCGATCGTCGGCTCGTCGAGGAACAGCACCTGCGGGGAATGGATCAGTCCGCGCGCGATCTCTAGCCGCCGGCGCATCCCGCCCGAGTAGGTCGCGACCAGGTCGTTGGCGCGCTCCGTCAGCCCCACCAGCTTGAGCAGCCGCTCGGCGCGAGCGCGGCGCTCGCGCCGCGGCACGCCGTAGAACTCTCCGTAGATATCGATACTCTCCCAGCCGGTCAGGTCCAGGTCGGAGGTCATCGCCTGCGGGATCACGCCGATCGCCTCGCGCACCCGGCGCGGATGACGCGCGATATCGTGGCCGGCCACCAGGGCCCGTCCGTCGCTGGGCGTCAGCAGCGTGGTGAGCATCCTGACCACCGTGGTTTTGCCCGCGCCGTTGGGACCGAGCAGGCCGAAGACCTCGCCGCGGCGGACCTCGAAGCTGACGTGGTCCACCGCGGTGAAGGTGCCGAAGCGCTTAGTCAGTCCCTGGACGAAAATCGCGGAGTCTTTTTCCATCGCGCCTGACAAATGAGACCTCGGCCGTCATCCCGGGTTTGACCGAGCCCCTCGGGTTGGTGCACGCGCACCTTGACGTAGAAGGTCCGGATGTCCTGGCGGCCGCGTCGCACGTCGTGCTCGGTGGCAAATTCGCCTTCCTGCCCGATCGCCATCACTTCACCGCTGAAGACCGTGGGCGGATCGGTGGGAAGGACGATCTGCGCCGCCTTGCCGAGGTAGATCGAGTGCAGGTCGGTCTCTTGCACGTCCACTCGCGCCCAGATGGTCGACAGGTCGTCAACGGTCAGGATCGGCGTGCCGGGTGTGACCCATTCGCCGGGCTCGAGCGCCTTGTTGACCACCACGCCGTCGATCGGCGAGCGGATGCGGGTGTCGGCGAGTTGATCGGCGTAATAGTCCACGTTGGCCTCGGCGCTTGCGAGCGCGGCGCGGTCCTCCGCGACGCGGGTCTGGGCGTCGTCGTTGTCCTTGGTCGAGATAACGCCCTGGGCGAAGAGCTGGGCATCGCGCCTGGCGGTGCGAAGCGCGTCGTCCAGGTCGGCGCGCGCGTGCTCGAGGTCGGCCCTGGCCTTGCTCAGCATATTGCGCAGGTCCCGGTCTTCGATCGTGCACACCACCTGGCCCCTTTTGACCGAGTCGCCTTCGACCAGCTCCAACTCGTCAATCCGGCCGGCGATACGGCTGGTGATATTGACCTCGGGCGCCTCGATCATTCCGACCACGCGGATCGCAGCGCGGTCGACTTGGGGAAAGATATGGTCGCGGCCGAAGTAATAGGCGGTGCCGATCGCTCCGGCAACGACAACCAGCGTGACTATCCTGCGGATTACCCTCTTCATTTTGAAGCTCTGGATGAAGTGGCGGCGGTCGCCGCCGGCGGATGTGTCTGGCCTGCTCGGCGCGCGCGCGCGCCGTTGCGCAGCCCGTCGATCATGATACGGCCGAGGTCGTCGCTGAGCTCGGCGATCGGGCGGCGCGAGCTGCAATACAGCAATACCGAGCGAATCGCGCCGAGGATCGCGTAGGCCGCCATCCGTGAGTCGGTCTTGCGGAAAATCCCGCCTTCCATCCCTTGTTCGATCGTCGAGCTGAAGAAGTTCAGCCCGCGCTGCCGCCAGCCCTCGATCACCCGGTTGCGCGCCGCCGCCAGCCGCGGCTCTTCGGTGGCCAGCAGGCGCAGGAAGTCACGGCGCTCGTCGTAGAACCGGATCACCACCGAGATCGCCGCTCGCAGACGCTCGGCGACGTCGGCCTCGGGATCCATCGGGAAGCTCTGGCTGGCCTTCTCGAGCCCGTCGCTGATCACGCCCAGGTAGAGGTCTTCTTTGGAGGCGAAGTACAGGTAGAGCGTGCCCTTGGCCACGGAGGCCTGTTTGGCGACCGCGTCCATGGTGACTTCCTGGTAGGGCTGCTGCGCAAAGAGCCTGAGCGCAGCCGCGAGGATCCTCTCGCGCTTGTTGTCGGCGCGGCCATTGGCCGGCGAGGGCGTTGCAGGCGCCGGGCGCGACGAGGCAGCGTAGCTACGGGTTTCGAGCTTCACGGTACTGACCGGTCGGCGATACTGACCAGTCAGTCATTATTGAACGGCGAGGCGAGGGAGTCAATTGGCGGAGCCAAGCGCTAGTGGGTCAGTTTGGGTTTGGTTGTGTGCCCGAAGTTTTTTCTGTCATTCTCGCGCGTGGCGAGAGCCTGCCCTTGTATAGGCGCAAAGGGCGGGCGGGGACGCCCGCCCCCACTACAGAAAGATGCCCAAAAATCTGAAGTGGCGGCGGGCGTCCCCGCCCGCCTCTGCACAGTCGTCAGTCAAAGGCGCATCCGGGCCTCGCGCCAACGGCGCGAAGCATTTAAGCCCAGGGCGTTGCCCCATAAGCGTTAACCTAAGCGTTGATGTGAGACGGGGAAGGGGCGGGTGTGCTCCCTCTCCCGCTAAAGATGCGGGCGAGGGTAGGATATGCCGGCGCGCCGGCCTCGGTACTCGCCGACCGTTTGCGCCTGCGCAATTCACCTTCGCCATCTCCCCGGCGCTTAGATCTTAGGTTAACGCCTATGGGGCAACGCCCTGGGTTTCATGCCCGTTAAATTTCATCCGCCCTGAAGGGGCGGAGCCAACTCCGCCTTCAATCTCAACATTCGGTTGCAGACCTTGTTTCTTGTGTGACGTGCCGCGGTCTTCGTCGCGTGCCCTGCTACAGAAAAACTCTCCACTACAGAAAAAATGCCCCAAAATCTGAAGCGGGGCGGGCGTCCCCGCGCCGGTGGCGACTGCCCGCCTCTGCACGTGCGTCTCGGAATCCGGGATTCCTCGCGCGCGCCGGACACGCGCGCGGGAATGACAACAGCACAAAGCTCGCGTAGACCCTGCGTCACAATGACCCACTACCCGGTAACGACAGGGGTGGCCCAGAGGGCTGCCAACGTGGCAGTCTATGCCCATGCGTGACTACAGCTTGTTCGGAGACGAGCACGTCCGCCGGTACGAGGCGACTGGCGGTAAGATTGGCCACGATTGGAACAACACCAGTTGTCTGGTGCTGCACACGATCGGGCGGAAATCCGGCGAGACGAAAAAGCTCCCGCTGATCTACGGGCGCGACGGCAACAACTATCTGGTTGTCGCTTCGAAGGGTGGCGCGCCCGACCATCCTGGGTGGTACAAAAACCTGCTCGCCCACCCCGATGTGAAGATCCAGGTGTGGGACAAAGTGATTCCGGTCCGGGCGCGGCCTGCGACGGCCGAAGAAAAGAAGCGCGTGTGGCCGATCATGACAGCGCAATGGCCCGAGTACGACACGTACCAGGCCGGAACGAAACGCGACATCCCCGTGGTGCTGCTCACGCCGCGCTAGCGGCTTGACGGGAGTGTCCGCTCTCTCAGCGGCTAGCGCCCGAGCGATCTTGGCCCCGATTTTAGCTTGTCCGCGAGTTGCAAATCCGTTTCCTCCGTCGATACTGGCGCGGACGTCGTTGCTCGCTTCAGCCGCGTACCGCCCGGGAGACAGCTAAGCCGTTTTCCAGCATCTGAAAGTGAACAATTTCACCCTTGGCGATGGCCGCGGATTCCGGGGCTCGATGTGGTGCAGGCCGCATAACCGGATGCATCCACGATCCGAATTCGCGCCGCCGTTCATCAAGCGCAAGGACTTCAGGTGCAAGGCCGCGTTCAAGGCCGCCTACGACGACCGGGGCGCGAAGAAGTAAGCTGCGACGTCCCACGTGCGAGGGGGCCGGGGGCCGAGGGTCTCCGGCCCCTTCTCGTTGGACGGAAAACCTTGCAGAGCGAGGCCGTTTGATCTATAGCGCGAGTTGGAGTCGGAGAGTCAAAAAGGGAAGTCACGGCTCCGGACTCAAAGGCGGATTCCGAAGGAAGGCCGGACTCGAAAGGGTTCGGCCTTTCGCTTTCCCGGCTTAGAGGCGTTAGAATCGCCGCGTTTTGCAGGCAGGACAACCAGAACCCCCAGACCCAAGCGGCTTCAACCCTCTTGCGACACTGCCTTACGGCTGTACGGTCAAGCATATTCACGCCGCGATGGGCGAGTTCGCTAAATTCTTGGGATTCCTCAACGATGAGCTCGTCAAGCGCCAATTGCCTTGGCTCGAAGGCCTTTTGATGCCTGCAAACTTCAGCAGCATCGTCGGCGAGTTCCTTGTTTGGAGCTTACCGAAATTTTGCCCAAGTTTGGCGAAGAACGCGTATCATAACGGTCACCCGGATTTATTGCCGAAAGGCCAGTTTTCGGGAGATGCGGTGCAACACGCCAGCGAAGGAATCGAAGTTAAAGCATCGCGATACTTTCGAGGCTGGCAGGGCCACAACCCAGAGGACACTTGGCTATTGGTCTTCGTTTTTGACAGCAACAGGCCAAGGGACGCTGAGCGGAAAGCGCGCTCGTTCCGTTTTGAGCTAGTCGCCGGAGCAAAATTATTAAAAGACGACTGGTCGTTCGCAGGAAGGTCGGCGACGAGCCGGCGCACGATCACAGCCAGTGTAACCCGAAGCGGCTTTGAAAAGCTGATGTCGAACTGGATTTACAAAGCGCCTAAAGTGCGAGCTGGATCTGATCACACTTAACGGTCCCATTCCTGAGGGCCGCAAGTTTCGGAATTGCCTGTTCCGCAATGCGAAAGTACCGTTCGTCAATTTCAACGCCAACGCTCTTGTAACGAAGCGCTTGGGCGGCCGCGATAGTGGAACCAGCACCCATAAAGGGGTCCAGCAGTGTGCCAACTCCGAGCGGCAGGCAAGCCCGCACAATCTGGCGCATGAAATGTTGCGGTTTCAGCGAGGGATGAGGCGCGAGGTGGCGTTCTTCTGGTCGCGTCGGTGCGGATTTAATTACGTCCGTAAAGGGTTCATTTGACGATAATCGCCTGAGGCCGCCAGTCTTCCATCTTCGCAGATTATCTTGAACCCGACCTTCGCAGGGCTTGCGGAATAGCCCCCAAGGTTCCCAGCACGAACGCGGCATAACGGTAACTTCGGCAAACTCTTGGTGCGCGTTCTTGGGACGATCCCCACCTCGAAGCGTTTGCACCAGCCGGATTATTTCGGCGCGCTTTTCAAAGCCAGCTTTCAGCATCGGCACATACACGAGATGGGATAGAAGAGGATTCGTGGCGATGAACACGTGCGCCCCAGGAACAAGTATCCGCATCGCTTCCTTGGCAAAATCGGCGAAAAAATGGGCCAACCATTCTTTCTCTTCCTCGCTCAGAACAGTGAAGCGGGGCAATGGGCTCCTTTGGCACCCATCAAACGAAGGCGGAATGCGCCACACCCCGCCACGACCCTCACGAAGCTTCCTTTGCTCCTTTGCGGTGTATTCCTTGAGGCCGTAAGGCGGGTCAGTCACAATGGCGTGGATCGAATGCGGTTCGCGAGCCTCCATCCATCGGAAGCTGTCACCCAAAAAAATTTCGTAGAACCGACCCTCTGCCATGTCGCCGAAATCATACGGCTGGACAGCAACGTCAGCAACCGGCTTTCCACCCACGATCAACACGCAATTAGACCATTACCCTCGGGCTCCTGCGCGTGCGCGGGTCTCGCCTACTTGGTGAACTCTATCGGCTGATCCTGGATGCAGGCGGAACCGCCCGCGTTGTAGTCATAGACCATCCGGCCGCCGTAATCCGCTCCCCAGGTCATGACGGCTACCATCACGAGCAGCAGGATTATGAAAGCGATTCGGCCCCGAGCCGGAATCGGCCGCGCTACGATCGCCCATGCGCTCAGCGCGGCGCTGAGCGAGAGCGTCGCGATCATGATCCACTGGTGGCGGCGCAAAAGCGTGGACTTGACCGACCGGGCCAGCATCACACCCGGCGCGGCCCACAGGCCGGTGCCTACCGCAAGCGCGGCGCCGAGCGTCCCCAGCCCGAGCATCCAGAGCCCGGTCCAGGCCCACGAATCGCGCCGCCCGACCCAGGCCAGAAAGTAGAGCAGGGCGGCTCCGTACAGGAGCGCGATCGGGAAGTGGACGATCAGCGGATGCGGGTTCTGGAGATGCTGCAGCCCGGGCAGAAATTTCCCGACCAAGGACTACTTGACCGATTCGACCGTCAGGAAAGTCGCGCCGCCGCTGGTGTACTCCTTGCCGTTCACGGTGACTTCGGTCTCCATCTTGTCGATCACGTCATTGGGAAGCGACTCGCCGTTCTTTTTGGGAAGCAGGATGTAGATTTTGTTGGTGCCCTTCTCCTGCAGGCCAACCGGGATGCCTTTCTTGGCGCATTCGATGGCGCACTTCTGATGGCTCGCGCCATGCGCGCCCATCACCGTATAGCAGTAGGTGTCGATCAGGTCGCCGGTCACCGACTTCTCGACGCCTTCTTCGGCTGCGAGGCTCACTGCAGCCATCGCCGCCACCAGCACGATGCTCAGGCCCGCGATCACCAGTTTTTGCATGGAAAGACCTCCTTCTTCGCGTCGAGATGAATCCGTCAACCTTCCTTCTCCCGCCCATCTCCCGCAAAAGAAATCGCGAGAGGGCCAGAAGAGCAAGAGCGGCGCCGCTTGCCCTCTCCCGCCACTCGGCGGGCGAGGGAGAAACGGGAAGAAAAGCTCAGCGGCGGCCGGCCCGCGCTTGCGCGGGTTCCACGCCGCCCAGCATGTCGCGCAGCCGCTGGCGGCGTCGCGGGCCGCGCGCCAAAAGCCCGAGCCGTTCCAGATGCTCCTCGAGCAGCTCCTTGAGCTGCTGGTTGAGGTGATCGATCTCCACCTGCTCGGGCATCTTGAGCTTCTCGCTCTCGTCGGGGGCGGCGCGGCGCCGCCCGTAGAGCTGCTGCAGGCGCAACTCTGCCTTGGCCAGGGCAACCTTGTACTTTTGATCGAGGCGGCGGATCGCCTCGTTCATTTCGACCATCGCCTTGAACCGCCGCCGCAGCACATACCATTCGAGCACCGTCAGCGCCGTCACACCCAGCATCAGCAGCACCGCGACGCCCGAGGTCAGCGCCATCCCACGCCACCACGGCAGGGTGTGCACGCCGTGTTCCAGGTCACGATTGGCGGCCTCGAGCCGCTCGACGTGATCGGTTAGCGCCTGGATCCTTGCTTGGCCGGACTGGGCCTTGAAGCGCGCGCTCTCGCCCTCGGTGCTGAGCTGCTGCACCTGGGCCTGGAGCTGGCGCACCTGTGCGGCGAACGGATTTGGAATTCGCAGGATCTGCCCGACGCGGAGGACCGAATCAACGCTGAGCCGGTTGACGCGCGCGAGTTCCTGCGGGTCGAAGCCGTAGACCGCCGCAATTCCGCCGAGCGAGTCACCCGGACGCACCGTGTACGCGAGATTGCCGTTGGCGGTGCGCGTCGGCGCCGCCGGCGCGGGGTTGGGCGCGGTGGCCTCGCCCTCGTTCTCGATCGTCAAACCCGGTGCGGTAGGCACGCCGCTCGCGGGCGGCGGCGGCGCCGGAGCAGCCTGGGCAGGAGGCGACTCTACATCTTGCTCCTGCGCAAAAGAGACGTGAGACGCAGCCACGATCAGGAATGTGCCTGCCGTGAGGGCGAGGGCGGCCGCGAGAGTCGCTGAATTGCGTTTGAGCACTTGCATATGCGTCAAGCAGCCGGCACCTGTCTTACATACCAGCCTAGCCCAATGCAGCGCCGATGGAAACGTGAGATTAAAAGTTATCTCACACACACGGTCCAAGGCATCAGGAAGGTGAGGAGCGGAGTTTTCGATCTGAGGCGAACGCGGCTGCCGCGCGCCAACGGCGCGCAAGGACAAGAGCCCGGGGCAACGCCCCGGGTAAGGCGATCGAGAAAAAGGCCCGCCCTGTAAGGGCAGGATGAAGCCAGGGAAACTCCATCCTCACCTTCCCCTTGGGCAGCCACCCTCATCCTTGGCCTTCTCCCGCCCGGAAGCGGGAGAAGGAAGCAGAGACGGGGAAGGGACAGAAGCTGGCGCTGAATGCAGGCACCTTCCCCCTGGTAATTGCACTCCTTCTCCTTCTCACCTCGCCCGCGTCCGCGCGGGAGAGGTGGGGAGAGGGTTTCAAGGGGAAGGCGGGGGATGGAGTTAATGGGCTTCCACTTATTTGGGCGCGGGCGGGATGGACGAAAGGGCGGAGGTTTCACTTTTCACTTCCCGCGCCCTTTCAGGGCGCGCCATGTGGGCTGGCGCCGCTAAACCGGGGGCGTTGCCCCCGGCTGATATGCTTCGGCGCTTTCAGCGCCGGCCCGACCTCAGCCCCCTGCCTCAACCATTTATGAGATGGCTTCTAGTCCGCTCAGGACAAGCTTATCCCCCAAAATCGGTTTTCCGCACCCTGCTTAGTGGACGCGCCCGGCGGCACGCGACCTGGCATCGTTCATCGCCGCGTAGGCGGCTCCGACCACCCCGGCGCGTCCGCCCAGGGCGGCGCGAACGATCCGCGCGCCCCCAACCGCGGCCGTAAAGGCGCGGCCCCTGACCTCGCGCATCATCGGCGCGCGCATGAAGCGCATCGCACCCGCCACGCCGCCGCCGATCACGACCAGCTCGGGGTTGAAAATATTCAGGAACGAGGCAACCGCGATTCCCAGATAGCGGCCCGCGATCGCGAGCACCGACCGCGCGAGTCGATTCCCGCTTCGTGCGGCTTGCGCGAGCCGTCTCACGCTGAAAGCGCCCCCGGCGTCGAGGAACCGCGAGGGCATCGGCTCACCCCGCGCCAGGCGCTCGGCGATCATGGCGCGAAGCCCTGAGGCCGAGGCGTAGGCCTCCAGGCATCCGCGCGCCCCACAGTCGCATCGCAAGCCGTCGGGCTCGACCGTCACGTGTCCCAATTCGCCCGCCATCCCGGCGATTCCATGAATGATCTTGCCGTTGACTACCAGGCCGCCGCCGACGCCGGTACCGAGCGTGAGCAGCACGACCTCGCGCCGTCCGCGCGCCGCGCCGCGCCAGAATTCACCCAGCGCCCACGCGTTGGCGTCGTTCTCGAGGGTGATCCGCCGGTGCAATTCGCTTTCCAGGCGCGCCCGCAACGGGAACGAGCGCCACGCGGCCACGTGCGGCGCCGCCGTCACCGTGCCGCTGCGCAGATCGAGTGGACCAGGCACGGCCACGCCGATCCCGCGCGCCGGACCCCATCCGCGGCGGCGGGCCCTACGCTCGACGGCTCGCAGGTTGGCGCAGATATTCGCGACGATCTCGGGCGCCCCAGCGCTCGCCAGCGCCGGCGCTCGCCGCATGAGCAAAACTCTCCCCGAGGGCGCCACCGCACCGCAGCGGATATTCGTCCCGCCCATGTCGAGTCCGACAAAGTAGGCGCGGCTCATCGCGGGTCCTGCGGCTGCGCGCGCATCTTCATCGCTGCGAGAAATTCGCGATTCCCGGCCGGGCCCTTAAGCGGCGAATCAATCGCTCCGAGCACCGCGAGCCCTAATTCGCCGGCGAAGCTCAGGATGTCCTCCAAAGCCTGCCGGCGCAATTGTTCATCACGGATCACGCCGCCCTTGCCGACTTTGCCCTTGCCGACTTCGAATTGCGGTTTCACCAGCGCGACAATTTCCGCATCCGGCGCCGCCAGCCGCATCACGGCGGGAAGCACCAGCTTGAGCGAGATGAAGCTCGTGTCGATCACGATCAGGTCGGGGCGATAGGGCAGGTCGCCCGGCTCCACCAGCCGGATGTTGGTGCGGTCCATCACCGTGACCCGCGGATCGTTCCTCACGCGCATGTCGAGCTGTCCGTAGCCGACATCGAGCGCGATGACGCGCGCGGCGCCGCGTTTTAGAAGTACGTCGGTGAAGCCGCCGGTCGAGGCTCCCACGTCAAGCGCGATGCGTCCTTCGACGCGGAGGCCGAAATGGTCGAGCGCGGCGAGCAGCTTGTAGGCGCCGCGGCTGGCGTACTCGGGGCCTTTGATGACCGCGATTTCCGCATCCGATGTGACCTGGAGGTCGGGCTTGGCGGCTGGGCGGGAGTTGACGCGAACCATCCCGGCCATGATCAGGCGCCGTGCGCTCTCGCGACTGTTTGCCAGCCCGCGCCGCGCGATCTCAACGTCGAGCCTGGTTCGCACCTGTTCAGTTAAACGAGCGACCGCCTTCTTGTAAAGCAAGGCGTGCCGGGAGGGCAAGCGAAATGGGGCCAGCTTGCTCCAGCTCGATCTCGCCGTTGCCGTGCGCCCCCCGGACTGATTTCTTTCTGATACCCTGCCTTTGTTCAAGGGGAGGGTTAGGGTGGAGTTCTTGGAATCGATCTCCTTACCTTCTATTTTCCGCGTGCGCCTGCTTCCAGCGCGCTGAAGATCGCTTCACACACTCCGTCGGTGTTCTCCAGCGCATCTGTGTTCCAGAAACGCAGCACGCGGTGACCGCGCCTGGCCAAATACGCAGTCCGTTTCTCATCCTCAGCCGTCCGCTCCATATGCTGACTGCCGTCGAGTTCAACGATTATCCGCAGCCGAGGACAGCAGAAGTCTGCGATGTAACTGCCGATGCAGTACTGGCGCTTGAACAAGGCTTCCGCGAGCTGACGTTTGCGGATGCGTTGCCAGAGCTTACGTTCGGCGTCGGTTGGGTTGCGTCTCAGCTCGCGCGCCAGTGACTGGTATTTCTTCAGACAACTCCACCCTCACCCTCCCCTTGAAAAAGGGGAGGGGACAGGCACTTGCTCGCTAATGCTCGCTGAGCTTCAAGACAGGAGGTCTTCGTCCTCGTCGCCGGGCCGGCCGGCGGGGGGCTCAAGCGGGGCGGTCTTGAGTTCGCCCTGCGCGTTGCGCATCAGCACCTCGACTTTTTTTTCGACTTCATCGAGTTTCCGGTTGAGCGAACCCACCAGCGCCACGCCGCGCTCGAACGCGGCGATCGAGTCTTCGAGCGAGAGCTCGCCCGAGTCGATTCGGCTGACGATCGCCTCGAGATCCTTGAGCTCGTCTTCGAACTTGGCGGCGCTCTTCGTCATGTTTTCCTTTTTCACGTTTCACGTTCACGTTTCGCGCGCGATCGTGCGCGCGCGCAGCCGGCCCCGCTTGAGCCGGATCGAAAGTTCGTCGCCGATCTCAACCGCGCCGGCGTCGGCTACCGAGCTGCCGTCGCGCGCCTTGGTGACCACGGCGTAGCCGCGCTCCAGCACCTTGAGCGGGGAGATCGCGTCGAGGCGCGCGGCAAGCTCGACCAGCCGCGCGCGCCGAAGCTCGAACGCGCGGCGGCCGGAGATGCTCAGGCGGGTGGACACGCGCTCGACCTGCGCCCGGAGCCGGCCGGCCCGCGCCCCCATCCTATTCGCCAGATGGAGCGCCAGCCGATTGGTCGAGAGCCGCGATTGGTGCATCAGCAGCGCCGGGCCTCGAAGTCTGGCGGCAAGCTGGCGCACCCGCCGGCGGGAGGCCGCGTTGGCGGCAGAGGCTCCCGCCACCAGCGCCGCGCCGGCTTCGTCCAGGCGCTGGCGCAGCTCGCGGACCATCGCGAGCGGGTCCTTGAGCCGGGCGACGAGTTGCGCCACGTGCTTGCGATTCGCGCCCAGAATCGCCGACATCTTGCCCGCCAGCGCCGCTTCGGTTTCTTCCAGGCGCCGGCGCAGTTCATACTTGTTCGGCACAACCAGCGCGGCGGCGGCGCTGGGCGTGGGCGCGCGCAGGTCAGCGGCGAAGTCGGCGATCGTGTAGTCGATTTCGTGACCGACGGCGGAAACGATCGGGATCGCGGAGTCGTGGATCGCGCGCGCCAGTGCCTCCTCGTTGAACGCCCACAGATCTTCCAGCGAGCCGCCGCCGCGGCCAAGAATTATCAGCTCCGCGCGGCCGTCGCGGTTGAGATCGGCGATCGCCTCGACGATCTCCGCCGCGGCGCCCAAACCCTGGACCCGGGCTGGACGCACGATCAGATGCAGGTTCGGGTAGCGGCTCAGAAGCACGGTCATGATGTCGCGCAGGGCCGCGCCGGCAAGCGCCGTCACGATTCCAATCGTACGCGGCAGAAACGGCAGCGCGCGCTTGTGGGCCGCGGCGAACAGCCCTTCGGCCTCGAGGCGCTGCTTGAGCTGCTCGAAGGCAAGCGCCAACGCGCCCAGCCCCCGCGGCTCCATCTCCTCGACGTAGAGTTGCAGCGCGCCGCGCGTCTCGTACAAGTTGATGCGCCCGCGGACGATCACTTCCATCCCGTCGGCGACTTGCCAGCGCAGCCGGTTGTAGGCCGAACGGAACATCACCGCGTTGACCGAGGACCGCTCGTCCTTGAGCGTGAAGTAGAAATGATTGGATGCGGCGCTGCGCGCGTTTGAGACTTCTCCCATCACCCAGAACTCGTCCAGGGTCAGCTCGAGCGTCTCCCTTACCGCGCGCACCAGTTGCGTGACGGTCAGCGCCTTGAGTTGACGCTTCCCAAGCGGCAATTCCGCCTGTTGACCCATCGCGCTCAAAACTTACACCAAGGATGCGGGCGAAACCTAGCCGGCTCGACCGGACGGCGGGCGTCTCTGCCCGCTATCCTGTCGCCGGCAAGCACCAACTCGCTGCGGAAACTTTTCTACGCGAGCTTGAACTTGACCAGGGCGTGCTCCGGCGTGACGTTGTCGAAGTGAACGACAACCGGCTTGCCGATGCGGACCAGTTCGGGCGGCGCGACGATATTGGTGGTCATCCGCACGCCCTCGTCCAGCTCGACGATCGCCAGCACGTAGGGCGCGTCGGCGAAGGTGCTGCTGGAGGCGCGATAGACGACCGTGTAGCTGTAGATGGTGCCGCGGCCGCTGGCGCGCTCCCACGACAGCCGGTCGGAGAAGCAGTGCGGGCATCGCGGACGGGGATAATAGATAAAGGCGCGGCACGCACCGCATCGCTGCAGCATCAATTCGTGGCGCCGGGCGGCGTCCCAGAACGGACGGCTGATCGGCGAGGGCTTGGGCAGCGGCTTCGAATATTCGCTCATGACCGGCGCTCCAGGATCAGGCTTGCCTGCTCGCTCATGATTCCGCCGTTGCCGTTGACGTAGGCCAGCGCGGCGTTCTTGACCTGGCGCTCGCCGCCGCGGCCCATCAACTGGCGGATTGCTTCCGTGACGTGGCTCATCCCGCCGGCCATTCCCGCCTGTCCAAACGAGAGCTGACCGCCGTGCGTATTGCAGGGCAGGTCTCCGCCGAAGGTCAGATCGTGCTCCGCGACGAACGGGCCGCCCTGGCCCTTCTTGCAGAAGCCGGCGTCCTCGAGCGTGACGATCACGGTGATCGTGTAGCAATCGTAGGGGCAGATCAGGTCCATGTCGCCCGGTGTCAGCCCGGCCATCTTGAACGCCGCCTCGGCGGCGGGCTTGACCGCCGAATCGGTGAGCGAGGGCGCGTAGGTGATGGTCGAATGGTTCGAGTATTCGCCGGCGCCGAGCAGCCATACCGGGGGATGCTTGGCGCGTTTGGCGATTTGCGGCGACGTGACGATCACCGCCGCGCCGCCGCTTACCGGGCTCACGATCTCGAACAGATGGAGCGGGTCAACGATCATCCGGGACTTGAGCACCTCGTCGATCGTGAGCGGGCGATCGTTGAAGATGGCCAGCGGATTCTTGAGCGCGTTGGCGCGCTGGTCCACCGCGACCTTCGCCATCTGCTCGGGCTTGGTTCCGTACTCGTACATGTGGCGTTGCGCGATCAAAGCGTAGCCGCAGTTGGCGCCGATATTGCCGTAGGGCGCCTCGAACTCACGCTGGACCGAGACGGTGGGCGGACGCTGGTCGCCGATCCTGTTGAGGTCGGCAACCAGGCACAGCACCGCCTCGCACATCCCGGCGTCGATCGCGGCCGCGGCGCGCCAGATCATTGCGGCCGGACTCGCGCCGCCGATATCGACCTGGTTGAGCATCCGCGGACTGATCCCGAGCACCTCGGCGGCCACCCCCGGATAAATCATCCCTGGGTCCGCGAACGGAACGCCGGTCAGGAAGCCGTCGATGTCCTTCTTTTCCAGACCCGCATCGGCAATTGCCTCGGCCGCCACCGCCGCCATCAGGCCCAGCGCGGTGGCGTCCCCCGGCTCCTTCATCGGTTTAAGCTCGCCGATTCCGATCGCGGCGGCTTTGCCCTTGAGACTCATGATCACGCCCCCGTCCGATTCGATTGGCAGACGATTACCACAAATGCGCGGTCGAGCCTAAGCGTCCGCGGCCCCCGACGGGTGCATGATGACACGCGGGGCGTCATCGGTTACGTTGAGCTTTCGAGGTGCCCCGGGAAATGGCATTCATCATCTGCGACGATCACGACTTAAGCGTCGAGGCCGACGGGATCGATCCCAAGACCGCCAAGCAGCACATGGTGGGCGAGGCCAAGGCAAATCCGAGCGCGATCGAGAAGGAACTGATCGAGTTCGGCAAGGTCCATCGCGACTGCAACATCCGGATTCTTCCCGACTAGCGCCGTGCGCGCGCCGTACGCGCGCCGCTTTGCGTCGATTCGTATTGACCGGCTGTTCAACCGGCGGATACACTGCCCGCGCGGGGTGGAGCAGTCTGGTAGCTCGCCGGGCTCATAACCCGGAGGTCGAAGGTTCAAATCCTTCCCCCGCAACCATCGAAATCTCCAATCGAGAGCGGTACGGGCAAGTTCAGCGACTCCAGCGGAGCTGGAACCGCGGCGCTTTCGTCGTGAGGCCTGGGCTCGGAGGAACCGACCGCGGTGGATGTCCGGATCATCGCCGCAACCAACAAGGACTTCGAACAGGAGGCTTGGCGGCGATGGGAGCGGGTTTCGGCTTGCACCGCAAGCAGGAAATCGCTATGGCTGTTTCCGCCGGCGAGCTAAACAGCAGCCGGGGCGCCAGTCCGAATGAGATCAGCATCAGCACGCGAAGGATCAGGTGCGCTCGTTGCTGATGAAGTGGTTAGCGTAATGCCGCCGGGCAACGCTGCTAATGGAGAGCGAGGAGAACTAATGGAAAGCGAGAGGGAAAGGAGCACATCGATGTTAAAGAGGATTTTCTTCAACGCGGTCACACTGAGCGCCGCGTACGTGGCTCTGCTCGGCATGGTCTCTTCACATGCCTGGGCAGACGATGCGGGCAAACAGGCGTACGACGATAGGTGCGCCTCCTGCCATGGCGCGAGCGGCAAGGGCGATGGCGCCGCTGCCGCGGCATTCACGCCGAAAATTGAAGCATTCTCCAAGAGCCTCACGGGCAAGAGCGACGACTGGATCGCCAAGGTGACCAAGGAGGGAGGTCCAGCAGTCGGATTGCCGGCGACGATGCCGCCGGCGAGCGACCTGAGCGACGCTCAGCTCAAGAGCGTCGTGGCTTACGTGAAGCAGCTCGCCAAGTAGAAGAACGGCCTTGTCCTCAGTACTTGGAAGCCGATCACTGTTCCCCAACGATCCATCTCTCAAGAGGTGGGTGAAAAGGAAACACCCTAGAGCCCTTGATATACTGAAAACTCAAATAACCTTACCTTCTTTTGGGGAAGCGAGAGTGGCACGATTTTAGCTTTATGGCAGCTTTGTCGAAAAATTGAGTGCCAATGGTGAATTTTCGGAGGCTAAGCGCCCGGCGCGCCGTTACTCGGGCATCCCCTCCGTGACGGATTTCCATAGGGTCTGGTTCACGAAGTAACGCGATGGCCGCCCCCGGCGGACCTGGCGAGGCTCTCCCGGGGGCGGTGCGTATGAGGTCCCCGCTGCGGGCGCAGCTTAATTGGCCTGTGGCGGGGGGGCGCCTTGATCGGCGCCTCGCCTTGCTCAAGAGGAAGGCGGTTTAGGATCTTACGAGCCTGTTGCACAACGAAGGATCGGTGGAAGGAATCACTTCGCCTAGATGGATAGTAAGCGTTCGCGACTCGCGGAGATCTTTCGCCGATGGCAGCGCCTTTTACTAGAGTGGGAGCCCTGGTTGCCAAAGATTCCCGACCAAATTGTAAGGCTGGCAATCGTCTTCCTTTTGTTGATCGCAGTGGTCTCGTCGATCTTGCTGATTCTGCCGCCGGCGCTCAAAGAGAGGAAGCTCCAGCGAGCGGCCGCAGTGGAGAGAGAACAGTCTCGAGCGATCAAGTATGCCGGAGCCACGATATGCGGCGCCTGCCATCCATCACAGTTCGCCACGAAGAAAGCGGGTTATCATCGAAGCCTGTCCTGCGAAACCTGTCATGGTCCGGGCAAAGAGCATACCCGGAATCCCGTTGCCGTGAAGCCGGAGGTGCCACAAGGTCGAAACTTTTGCCCCGTCTGTCACGCGTACGATCCGTCCCGGCCCCTGGGCTTCCCGCAGGTCAACCCCGTGGCTCACAATCCGATGAAGCCCTGTGTCACTTGCCACAACCCGCACGACCCGAAGCCTCCACAAACGCCTCAGAGTTGCACGGCCTGCCACCGAAGTATCGAGCGAAGCAAGGCTGTCTCCCCGCACGCGCTGCTGGAATGCACGACCTGCCACACGGCTCCCGAGGAGCACAGGATCGATCCTTTGAGTACACGTGTCACGAAGCCCAGCAGCCGGGAATTTTGCGGCCAGTGCCATAGCAAGGACTCGAAAGTGACCGGACCGCCGAAGATCGACCTGGCTAGTCACCACGAAAAGTATCTGTGCTGGCAGTGCCATTATCCGCACATGCCCGCGGTATACCGATGAGGCAGGCTGATGAATAGAAGGGCGTTCTTGAGAACCGTGGGCGCCAGCGCTCTACGGGTGGGGCTGTTCGTTGGACTACTCCCGAGTCGTTGGGTCCTAGCCGCCATCGAGAACGGCGGGGAGGCGGAGAAAAAACGTTATGGCATGGGGCTCGATATCGACAAGTGCATCGGATGCGGGCGATGCATGGAAGCCTGCAAAACGGAGAATAATGTTCCGCGCGAGCCGTTCTTCTTCCGCACCTGGGTGGAGCGCTATGTGGTCAAGACCGACGATACGCTGATCGTCCAGAACATCGGCGTGGGGCCGGCCCAGCTTGAGGAGTCGATCAACGAGTGGGACACCCTGCGAAGCTTCTTCGTGCCGAAACTGTGCAACCAGTGTGAGCATCCCCCCTGTGTGCAGGTGTGCCCGGTGGGCGCGACGTTTTCCACCAAAGAAGGTGTGGTTATCATCGACGCGGCACGCTGCATTGGATGTGGATACTGCATTCAGGCGTGTCCTTATGGTGCGCGCTATCTCCGTCCGGACACCAGAACGGCCGACAAATGCACGCTTTGTTACCATCGAATTTCCAAAGGACTGCTGCCGGCGTGCGTGGAGGTCTGCCCCACCCAAGCGCGCGTGTTCGGCGATCTGAACAGCACCGCGAGCCCTCTCACCCGGTTCAAGCGCATGGAGAAGATCCACGTGCTTAAGCCGTATCTGAACACCGAGCCGAAAGTGCTCTACGCCAATCTGGACGGAGTGGTGAGATGACCGCTAAGGAGACGTTGGACCTCCTCAGCCAGGTCACTGGCCACATCTATCCGAACGAGATCAAGCTGCAATGGTCGATCCTCATCGTCGTGTACCCGTATCTCACCGGGGTCGTGGCGGGAGCGTTCATCCTGGCCTCCCTCGTGGAGGTGTTCAACGTGAAGGAGGTGCGGCCGACGTATCGGTTGGCGTTACTCACGGCGTTGGCCTTTCTTCTGATCGCGCCGATGCCGCTGCTCTTGCATCTCACGCATCCGGAGCGCGCTTACGAAGTGTTGCTGACGCCGAACCCAACCTCGGCCATGGCGATGTTCGGCTTCGTTTATGCCTGGTACCTGATGGTGGTTCTGTTGCTGGAGATCTGGTTCGCGTATCGGAAGGATCTGATCCTGTGGGCGGCGCGAGAGCGGTTTCCGCTCAGGTGGATTTACAAGGCGCTCGCGCTGTTCTCGGCCGATACCAGTCCGGCGGCCATCGAATTCGATCACAAGGCTGCAAAATTCATCACGGTGATCGGGATCCCATCCGCCTTTCTCCTCCACGGCTATGTGGGATTTATTTTCGGATCGATCAAGGCCAATCCATGGTGGAGCAGCGTATTGATGCCGATCGTGTTCTTGTTCTCGGCCATGGTGTCGGGAATCGCGATGGTGCTGCTGCTGTACATGATCGTTATCCCGCTTCGGGGCGAGAAGTTCGACATGAAGTGCCTCGACAAGATAGCGTCGTTTCTGTTCTATGCCGTTATCGTCGACTTTTCTCTCGAGCTGCTCGATTTCATCCACCGTCTTTACGAAAGCGAGGAATCAATCAAGATCCTGTCCGCACTGATCATCAACAAGCTGTTCATCAGTCTGGTGGTGGTACAGGTTCTTCTCGGGATGCTGTTGCCGCTGGCGATCCTGGTGATGATACAGATGTTCCGTGTGGATGAGGAACTGAGGAAGCTTCTGTACTTCGTGTCGGCGATCTTGATTCAGATAGGGATCTTCAGTACCCGGTGGAATGTCGTCATCGGAGGCCAGATGTTCTCGAAGAGCTTCCTGGGCTTGACGACGTATAACATGGAGCTGGTGGGAAGGGAGGGGCTGCTGACAGCGCTCGGGCTGCTGATCTTGCCGTTTATCGTGCTGGCGGTTTTGATCAAGATCCTGCCGCCCTGGGAATTGGCGGCAGAAGGCACGCAGGCAGGCTAGAACGGTCCTGTCCTCAGCGCAACGATGTTTCGGCGCCGACCGAGGAGAAGCGGACCGAGCGATGTGCGGGTGTGTCACAGGTTTGCCCGCCGGTCGGACAGCTTTCGCGCTATGGGCTGGGCACGCTTGTGATTGACGAACCATCGCCGACAGAAAAAGTCGAAGTGACTAGTCGGTTATCTGCCGGCTTTCTGCGTAATCCAATAAGCCTGGTAGGCGCAGTCCTAGTCGCTCTCAGCCTGGCTAATATCGTTTTTCTGCTTCTGCTTGCCGTCTTCGGCGAGGAGAAGCCCTATCTCGGCATCTTCGCCTTTTTGGTTTTCCCGGCGATCCTGCTTGTCGGCCTGATCCTGATCCCGATCGGGCTGTTGCTGCGCCGGCGGCGGGGGCGAAAGCTCACCCCGGGAGAGGTCCCTCCCTATCCGAAGATCGATCTGAACCAACCGGCGCAGCGGCGTGCACTTGCATATGTGGCGGGGTTTTCTTTGCTGCTCGTGGTGCTGAGCGCGGTGCTCAGCTACCGGGCATACCAGTTCACCGACACGGTCACCTTCTGCGGCGCGGTCTGCCACACGCCGATGAAGCCGGAGTTCACCGCCTACCAGGGTTCAGCGCATTCGCGCGTGCCATGCGTGGGCTGCCACGTGGGTCCAGGTGCAACCTGGTACGTCCGTTCCAAGCTTTCCGGAACCTACCAGGTTTACGCCACGTTCCGTGAGGTCTATCCGCGGCCGATTACGACTCCGATCAGCGACCTCAGGCCGGTCCAGCAGGCCTGTGAGCAGTGTCACTGGCCGGACAAATTCTACGGCGCCCAGCTCAAGGTTTTTACCCACTTCCTGGATGATAAAGACAATACATTGAAAGAGATACCACTGCTGATTAAGACCGGTGGAGGAAGTCCGCACTTCGGCAGTACCACCGGAATTCATTGGCACATGAATATCGCCTACAAGGTCTGGTACATCGCGAAGGACAAGCAGAGCCGTGTGATTCCCTGGGTGCGGGTTAGAGATAACGAGGGGCGCGTGACCGAGTATTCAGTCAAAAATGGTGGTCTGACGCCGGTCGAGATTGCGCAGGGACCGAAAAGGTTGATGGATTGCGTAAGCTGCCACGACCGTCCGGCCCACAAGTTCCTTGCGCCCGATGCCGCGGTCGATTCCTCGCTTGCGTCCGGCAGGTTGGATCGCTCGCTTCCCTTCATCAAGAAGCAGGCAGTACAGGTCCTGACGAAAACGTACTCTTCGGACGACGCGGCTACGGAAGGGATCGCGACGACTTTGGATTCCTTCTATCGTACGGACTACCCGGAGGTCTATGCGAAAAAGAAGGGGCAGATCGAGGCGGCCATCGCCGAAGTCCAGGGCATCTATAGCCGGTGTTTTTTTCCATATATGAAGGTCGATTGGCACACCCACCCGGACAATATAGGGCACCTGTACTACCCGGGGTGCTTCCGCTGTCACGACGGCAAGCATGTGAGCTCGGACGGCAGGGTGATCAGCCAGGCCTGTGAGACGTGTCACACTTTCCTCGAGACCAGCCAGAGCGGGCAACTGAATATTTCGGCGGCAAGAGACGGGTTTGCTCATCCGATCGATTTGAAAGCTCTGGGCGGAATGCTCTGTAGCACCTGTCACAGCGGGGGAGTCCTCTGACGCGGGCCATGGCGGACCATCCGATGGGACGCACAAAGCTGCTCGCCGGCCTGAAGCCTGGGCTGCCGCAAAGACTATTTCTTGCCGCGCTCATCCTGTTCATGGCCGCTACAGCCCAGGCCAAGCTGGATACGGCCGTATGCGTGGCGTGTCACAACGCCTTCCCACCAAGAGCAGGGAAGAACCTTCACGTGGACGCGAGCCTGTTCAACTCTTCCGTGCATGCCGCTCTCGGCTGCCAGAGTTGTCATTCGGATGTTACCGCCATCCCGCACCAGCAGCCGCCGCGGGAGGTATCTTGTGGCGGCTGCCATCCGACGCAGGATTCGGCTTATCGCCGCAGCGTCCACGCCAGTGTGAGGACCAGCCGGACGATTCCCGGCTGCCTCGACTGTCATGGCAATCCGCACGAAATTTTTCCGGTGCGCGACCCGCGATCGCCGGTCTATCCACTCAGCCTTCCGCGCACCTGCGGCTCCTGCCACGGGAGCCCCGAACTGGCAAAGCGCTACGGCTTTGCCGATGTCTACCGGCTGTACATGGATTCCATCCATGGGTTCGCCCTAACCAAGGACGGTCTTCTGGTAGCGGCCCAATGCTCCAGTTGCCATGGCAGCCATGAGATCCTGAGCCGCAAAGATCCACGCAGCAGAACTGCGCGCGGCAATATTCCCGCGACCTGCGGCTCCTGCCACACGGGAGTGAAGGCAGCGTACTTTGAAGGTGTTCATGGCAAGGCCCTGGCCGCGGGGAACCCAGGAGCGCCGGTTTGTTCCGATTGTCATACTGCTCATCGCATCGCCGAGGTTCGGACCGTGGCATGGCAGGTGGGAACGGTCGGTACCTGCGGCGCCTGCCACAAGGAGCGCCTACGCACTTACCGCGATACCTTTCACGGGCAGGTAACCGCGCTGGGATTCAGCGAGACCGCGCGTTGCTGGAGTTGCCACGGATCACACGCGATTTTTCCTGCCTCCGACGCGAGATCCTCGATCGCGCCGGCCAATCTGCAGGCCACATGTGGAAAGTGTCACGCGGGAGCTACCAAGAGCTTCGTTAGCTACCAGCCGCACGCCGACCCGAGCAACCGGAAGCTGAATCCGGCGCTCTACTACGCCGCCCTCTTTATGAACCTTCTCATGGTGGGCGTGTTCATGTTCTTCGGCATCCATACGGTGCTTTGGCTCTTCCGCTCATTGTTCGACCGTAAGCCCGACGACTCCCGTCCAGGGCGGGGTGGATCCGGGCGCGCCAATCGTGGAGGGGCTCGATGACACCGACCGACGTTGACGGCCCTTACTACTTCCGATTCTCGCTTGGGCAACGATATCTTCACGGTCTCCTGATCACGACTTTCCTCGGCCTTGCGGGAACCGGCCTTCCCTTGCGCTTCAGCGATACGGCGTGGGCCGCTACTGCAGCGCACGCGATTGGAGGCTTCCGCACGCTGCTATTCTTTCACAAGACCTGTGCCGTACTACTGACGACGGGCTTCCTGATCCACGTCGTGTACGTCCTGTACCGCGTAGTGGCAAAAGGGGAAGCGGGCTGGTTTTGGGGCCCCGCATCGATGGTTCCGCAGCTCAGGGATTTCCTCCAGCTCAATGAGCATTTTCGATGGTTCTTTTGGCTCGGACCGAAGCCTAAGTTTGATCGATTCGCATACTGGGAGAAGTTCGACTACTGGGCCGTCTTCTGGGGCATGCTGATTATCGGCGTCTCCGGCTACGTGATGTGGTTTGCGCCATTCTTCGCCGGATTGTTGCCGGGCTCGCTGCTGAACGTGATCTTGCTCATTCACGGCGACGAAGCTCTGTTGGCGGTGTGGTTCATTTTCATGATCCACTTTTTCAACTCGCATCTACGTCCCGAAAGTTTCCCAATGGACCCGGTCATTTTCACCGGAAGGCTGAGTGGTGATGAACTCAGGAATGACCATCCTGCGGAGTATGACCGTTTGCTAAAGCGCGATGGGCTGGGCGCAATCGAGGCCGACCGGCCCCCCCGCTGGCTCACCAACTTCGCGCGGCTAATAGCCGTGGGCGCGATTGGCGCCGGTTTCGTGTTGCTGTCGCTCACGTGGGTGGCCTTCCTGGCGCGGCGTTGACCTGCCGCCCGATGCCATCTACATCCCGGGCGCTCCGTACTCGGAGCACCGGGATGGCTTTCGACGGCGCCGCCTTCTGCGGCGGCATCCAGCGCAGCGGACCGACAGGAGGGGCTCCGTAGCGGATGCCCTTGAAGCTATGCACGCCGTCGTTGATCAGGCCCCGTACCGGGCCGCTGGTTGTGTCGATGACCCTGGTGATTTGCGGCAGGGCGCCACCGCCGGAGTCGATCCCCTCCGGCGAAATTCCCTATCCCTCTCCGGCGATTTTACCTGCGCATTGCGGACCCTTTCCCCGCCTCATCATGCGGTGTGCAAGTTTCGCGCTTCGTGCGCGGTGCTTATCATAGGGTTGTGAGAGACGAGAGGAGGTGAACGGCAATGCTGACCTACAGAGGAGGAACCAAAGCGAAAGGCGGGTTGTACTGGAAAACCGCTGAATGGGAGTTGGTCACGATAGACGGACACGGTGACGACGTGCTGCCGGGCGGCAAGGAGTGTAAGTACCTCAAGCTGCCAGTGGTCCTGTTCATCCCCGTTGCGGTGATGCTCGGCGCGGCGTTCGTGATCTTCCTTCCGTTTATCGGCTTTGCGATGCTGTTCGCTGCGCTCGGGACGAAGATCGCTGTGGCCATGCGCGCCCTATGGGCTGGCGTACCCAACCACCGGCATGTCCGCCTCCGCTGCCTATAATTTCGGCGCGGTACTTTCGGTGAAGGCCGGGCCGGTGCGGCAGGGGGGGGGCGGTATGGGCGCGGCCTTCAGTCTTCGACCCGGATGACGCCCCTTTTGATCGCGAACTTGATGAGGTCGGTGCGGCTGTGAAGGTTGAGCTTCTCCATCAGGTGCTCGCGATGCGACATCGCGGTCTTGACGCTGCTCCCCAAAAAGTCGGCGACCTCCTTGTTGCTGTGGCCAAGCGCGACCAGCCGTAGAACCTGTTTTTCGCGATCGGTTAGCGCTTCGTACGGATCCTCACTGCCCGCCGCCGGCTCCCGCGGCGCGCGCTGCACCGCTTCCACCGCCACGTGCGGGTCGAGCACGAGGCCGCCCTGGACCGCTGAGCGAATGGCCGAGGCAAGCTCCGAGCCGAGCATTCGCTTGAGCAGGTATCCGGCTACGCCGGCCTGGAGGAAGCGGCGGATATACTCCCGGTCGTCGTACTGGGTAAGTACCAGGACCTTGGTCTTGGGCACCTGGCGCCTGATTTCCAGCGCCGCCTCCAGGCCGCCCAGACCAGGCATCGCGATGTCCATCAGGATCACGTCGGGCTTGAGCCGGCGGCATTGCTCGATAGCTTCGCGGCCGTCGCACGCTTCGCTTACGACCTCGATATCGTCGGCCAGCTTGAGCAGCGCCTTGATTCCGTCGCGCAGGAGCGCGTGATCGTCAGCGATAATGACGCGAATCTTAGCCATGATCGTCACTCTGGAGCGGAACCGTGAGCACCACCCTGGTGCCCCGGCCGGGCGCGGAATCGATGACCGCAGTGCCGCCCAGCAACTCGACCCGTTCCCTGATGCCGGCGAGCCCAAGCCCTCGTCCGTCGCTTGCGATGGCAGAAATGCCGGCGGGATCGAAGCCTTCACCGTCATCCTCGATCTCGATCGTCACCGCCTTCTCTCCGAGTACGTACTGGATTAGCACCGTCTCCGCGTGCGCATGCTTGACTATATTGGTAATCGCTTCCTGGACTGCGCGAAACAGCGCGGTTTCGATCTCCGCCGGCAGCCGCCCGCCGCTGTCGTCGCACTCGCACCGAACCGCGATCCCGCGGCGCTCCAGATCGCGCTGCGCGTACCATTCGATCGCGGGGAAAAGCCCGAGGTCGTCGAGCACCGACGGCCTGAGATCGAAGGTCATCCGGTGGATTCCGTCAAGCGTCCTCACCGCAAGCGCGCGCGCTTCCTGAAGACGATCGGACGAAGCTCCTGCGGGCAGCGTGGCGATGGCGGTGTCCAGGCCCAAAGCGAGCGCGCCGATGATCTGGCTGGTGTCGTCATGCAGCTCGCGCGCGATTCGCCGGCGCTCGTCCTCCTGCGCGCCGATAAGCTTCTCGATGAGCCGGGCCCGGAGTTGATCGCGCTGCTTGAGTTCCTGGTAAAGCCGCTCGATCTCGCGCGTACGCTCCTCAACCCGCAACTCGAGCTGGTCGCGCGCCCGCACCACCTCTTCCAGCGACTGCCGGAGTGCGACGCGCATCTGCTCCAATGCCGCGCCAAGCTGTCCGACCTCATCCACCCCGAGCTCCGGAATCGCCGTAGCGAGTTCGCCCCCGGCAATTCGTCCGGCCGCGCGGGTCAGCAGCGAGAGCGGGGCCACGATGCTGGCGGCGGCTCCCAGCGCCAACAGCAACGACAGCACAACCAGCGCGGGCACCCACACGAGGATCTCCAGGCGCATGGCTCGCGCCGCCGCGAAAACTCCCGCTTGGGGCTGGCGAATACTGATTCCCCACGGCACCCGCCGTGACAGCGGCGCAAACGCCGTAAGCTCCAACCCTTCGAGGAAATGACGATGGTCGCCGGGAGTGTAAAGGCGCGACCCCGCCGTGCTGGCGATCACGATGCCGTGCTGATCGACGAGATCGATGGTTTCGCCCGGCTCCAGCGGAACGAAATTCAGTATCGAACGAAATCTCGGGCTTTCCGGCTGAATCTCTCCACCCACCACGCCGGCCGCCTGGCCTTGCAGATTCGTGAGCGGTACCAGCAGGAAGAGGCGATGTGTGCCGTCGGGACCGACCCACAGGGCTGAAATCTCCGGGGTGGCCTTCTCCACCAGTGTCTGCCTGAGCGAGGCGAGGTCTCTGGGCGGGCCTACAAAGCCTGGGCGCGCCGCGGGTTCGGCCGCCACGGCGTTGCCCTCCCGGTCGAGGAGAAAAACGTGGGAGAGAATGCGCGAGCGCAGACAGGCTTCCCCCAGCGACGCGCGCGGCACCGGCCCCGCGTCGCCGACGCCCAGGACGGGCGCGGGCGAGATCCTCTCAAGCCCGCTCAGCTCGGATTCCATCAGGGAGTCAAAGTGGACAGCCAGGCTCGTTGCCAGGCGCCTGCGTTCCGCCAGCACCTGGCTTTCCAGCGAACTTACGCCGGACCGGCTCAGCCAGGCGACGATAGCGATCGGGGCCAGCGTTCCGGCCATGGTCATCAACACGATCCGTGCGCGAAGGCTGTGCCGCACCCTTTGCCGGACCGTCACGCGTTTCATGGGCCGAAGCGCCCTGCCGTCAGGTCCGGGCGCTTCGCCTCCCGGCGGTAAAGCGTCCCGGCGCACTTCCCGCTCCTGTTCTTGCCCACCTGCGCACATCCGCTCGTACTCGAGCGGGTGCTCCTTCTCCATCCGCTCGCGGCTCAGCCTTCCGGTGAAGACACTTGGATCGAACGGGAACACTTCGGGCGCCAGATGGGCATTGAAAATGTGCCAGATGAGGACGACCAGGAAAGCCAGCAACCCCTCGCCGCTGTGCGCGATCTTCGCCGCCGGGATGAACTCGCCCGGCAGAACGCGCGTCACCAGCACCGGAAAATAGAGCATGAATCCGGTCACGATCATCAGCATCGAGCCGAGCACCAGTCCCCAGTACTCAAACTTCTGCCGGTAGTCGAAACGATCGAAGCGTTCCTGGGCGTCGGAAAGCCGCATGTAATAGCGCATCGTCGCAACCGCGTCGCGGAAGTCCTTGCGCGTCGGCACCATCGAGGGCCTTGCACGCCCGGAGCCCACCAGCACCAGCGCCCCCGCGAGGTGGAAGACCGCGAGCGCGGCAAACAGGACGCCGGCGCCCCGGTGCAGCGCTCGCGTCCGATCGATCCCTCCCATCGCCGCGATCGTCCATAGCGCCCAGCCCGCCATACGGAATTTTTGCGCAAGTCCGGTCAGCGCCAGCACGGTGAACAACACCATCACGCACAAGTGCTCTGCGCGCTGCCGCAGCGAGAACCGGATTACATATTCGTTCACCGGCTCACCACCACGCGCCATAGATGGAGCAGTATCTGGAGCAGCAGTCCGCCGATGACAAACGGAATGAATATCATGTAGAAAACCTTGACTGCGTATACCAGCAGAGCATGCTTCGGACTCGGCTCGTAATGTGCAATCCAGGCGGACGGGAAATTGGCCCCGGCGCCCTGATGGCATCGCCGGCATACCGTGAGCAGATGGACCTTTATCGCCTGCGCACCCGCCGGGTCGTCCACCCGCGTGATATCGTGCACGCCGTGACAGTCGGTGCAGGTCGCCATCAACTTGCCGGGGAGCACCCTTGCCGACCAGCGGAACGAGGCCGTCATCCCGTGGAAGTCTCTGAGATAGGTCGTAAGCACCGCGGTGGAGATCCGATACCTGGCCATCATCGCGGCATTCGTATGGCAGCTCGCGCAGAGCTGCGGGATCTGCAAGTGCCACTCCACCGTCAGCGGGTTCGAATTGTCGTGCGCACGATGGCAGTTAGTGCAGACCGGGACGTCGCTGTTGCCGTGCTCCACCAGCGCCCGGCCATGTACGCTTCGGATGTAAGCCGCGGCGATCGCCTGATGGCACTTTGCGCAAGTGCGCGAAGTGGTTGCACGCGGCTGGGCCGGACGCGCGATCGCATGCGAGCCGTGACAGTCCACACAGGTGGGCGCCCTCTTGTTCCCCCTCGTGAGCTCGAGATAGTGGACCCCGTCGAGGAGCCTGCTGTACTGCGCAAAATGACACTGCTTGCAGAACTCATAGTACGCCAATGACACCGCACGCCGGCTCTCGAACTGCCTTCCTGGATGCGGTACCGCGGTAATGTCGGAGTGGCAGTCGGTGCAGGCCAGCTTTCCGCCATGGACCGATCCAGCGAAAGCGCTCCGGTCCACATAAAGCGAGAGGGTCTCGCCGTCAGCCGTCTTGGTCGAGAACGAGCGGTTACCGTGACACGCCAGGCAAACCTCATTCGAGACAGGGGCGGTCGCGCAATGCGCGATTTGCGCGACCGTGAAGGTCGGGAGGGCGCCGGCCAGGACGATCAACGCGGCTAGTGCCGTTCCAACTCTTCTGGGCCTGAGACCATGCGACAACTTCTCCGCCATGCACCGCTCCTCGCTGGCCGAGGTTAGGGCCAAAAAGTTGGAACGGCACTAGCCGTCCCATCGCTCCACCCCGTCCCTATACCAGATCCAAGCAGGGGTGAAAGACCAGACCATCAAGCCAACGGCTCGATAGGATACAGTCGGCATTCATTTGGACGGAGTTTACGCAAATGGAGGGAGTTTACGCAAAGATCAAGCCGAGACGCCCTCTCAATGGAACAGCAGCGTTGTCTGGTAAAACACGAAGCTCACGATCCACGCCAGCGAGACCGACCATCCCACTGCGAAGATCGTGAAACGCCAGCTTCCCGACTCCTGACGCAAGGCGGCAACCGTGGACAAGCAGGGCGTGTAGATAAGCGTGAACAGCATGAAGCTGTAAGCCTGCGCCCAGTCAAGGTTTTTCGCAAGCACACCCGCCAGATTGGTCTCGCCCGCCTGGTAGATCACCGCGAGCGCTCCGATAACGATTTCCTTCGCCACAAACCCGAATAGAAGCGTTACGCTCAGAAGCTGGTTGATACCCAGGGGCCTGAAAGCCGGAGCGAGCCAATTCGCCAGATGCCCGGCCATCGTGGCGGGCCCTGCCGGCGCGACGTGAGCGGGAAGGTGGGCCAGGAACCAGACCGCGACCACGCCGGCGACGATAAATCCGCTCGCCCGCTGGAGGAAGTGGCGGGAGGCCTGCCAACTCTGGATCAGGACGTAACGTAGCGTCGGCAATCGGTACGGCGGCAGCTCCAGCAGCATCGGCTCCGAGGCACTATAGCGACCCCGCCAGATCAACGCCGTCAGGGCCGCGGCTGCAAAGCTGATCACGTACAGACTGAGCAGGACCAGCGGCGCGGCCCGGCGCGAAAAAATCGCCGCCGTCAGGAAGACGAAGACCTGCAGGCGCGCCGAGCATAGCGCCAAAGGCGTGATCAGCATCGTAAGCATCCGCATCGCGCGCGACCGGATCACCCGGGCGCTCAACACCGCGGGCACATTGCAACCAAAGCCCATGAGCTGGATCACAAAACCGCGCCCGTCCAGCCCGAGTCTCGCCATCGTGGCGTCCATCAAGAACGCCGCGCGGGCAAGGTAGCCGCTGTCCTCCACCACCGCCATCACGATGAAAAACACGACGATGATCGGAAGAAAGCTCAACACCGTGCCGACACCGTCGAAAACGCCGTCCAGGAGGAAGCTCCTTGCGGGTGCCGGCAAGCTGGCGATCCAGGGCGCCACCAGCCCGCGTCTCATCGCACCAAGCAGCCAGGCGAGCCAGCCCTGAATTGGCATCCCCACGCCGTAAACCAGCTCGAAGAGCATGAACATCGCGACCAGGAAAATCGGGATGCCGAGCCGCGAATCGAGCAAGACGCGGTCGAGGCTTGCCGTCCAGCCCTCGGGCAAAGTGGGAGGCATTGAGACCGCGCTGGCCACGATGCCATCCAATTGCGCGTCGGGCGCAGTAGCAGCGCCGGGCGAAGTCGCCGCGGGATGCACGGGGCACATCCCCCCGCAGCTTGCACAACCGTCGAACCAGCCTGTGTCCGCGCGGCGGGCCGAGCCTGAGTTGCGCATAAGCATGGCTATCGCACCCACCGCCTCGTCGTAGCCATCGCCGTACTTCGCGCTGAGCATGCGAACCGGGGCGCCTAACGCCTGCGAGAGCCGGGACGTGTTGACTCTGATTCCCAGGCGCTTCGCCTCGTCCGCCATGTTGAGCAGAACGATCAGCGGCAGCTTCAGGTCCTTGAGCTCCAGGGCCAGAAGCAGCTGGCGGTCAAGCTGGGCCGCATGCAGCACCACCACCAGCAGGTTCAGGGACTCGCGCTCGAGCAAGCCGCGCACCGCGGGGCTGTCTTCCCCCACGGTGCGGATGCTGTCGATGCCCGGCAGGTCGATGACCTCGACGGACTCTCCGTCCAGGTCGATTTTTGCGGAGAGAAGACCGACGGTAACGCCAGGCCAGTTGGCGACGCGGGCATTGCCGCCAGTCAGCCGGTTGAAGAAGGTCGACTTGCCGGTGTTCGGCATCCCGACGATTGCCAATCGTCGCTTCACGCGTCGGCCACGACAACCCTCACGCCAACGGCGTCGCGACGCCGAATCATAATCTCGGTAGCGCCGATCCGGAGATGCAGCGGCCCTCTCATCGGGGCTCTGCGCAGTACGAGCAGGCGCCGGCCGACCCGCAGCCCCAAGGCCATCATCTGAACACGCAGACGCTCGGAGGTATCGATGGCTTCGATGATTGCCGGCTGGCCGGAAGCAAGTTGATTCAACGACATGGTGAGGGCAGTCCCTTTCGATGGCTTTACTGATAATCATTATCAATATCGCCTGCGCCAGACAACCCCCTGGCCCCATCGTCACCTGCCCCGAATCTCGCTTGCGGATGCGCGTGCCGCGTTGCTCCATAGCTTGATGCCGCCCAGCAATCCCTCTTGGTTGGCGACGATCTTTGCGTTGGGCGGCAGTTTTATCTTGATGAACTTGGTATTGCCGCCGCCGATGTATAGCCGATCGTAATCGAAGGTGCGCGCGAGCTCGTCTATCGCTTCAGCCAGGTGCTTGTTCCACTTCGTCTTGCCCTTATTCTTGAGGGCGAGATGGCCGAGCTCGTCCTCGTAGGTCTTGCCTTTGCGGAAGGGATGATGGCCGAGTTCGAGATGGATTCGGCGGCCGTCAATGAAAATGACCGACCCGAATCCGGTCCCGAGCGTGATCACCAACTCGACGCCTCTGCCCGTGACGCATCCGAGGCCTTGCACGTCGGCATCGTTCGCGACGATCACCGGGCGCCTGAGCTTGCGCCGCAAGGCCTGCTCGAGCGCGAAGTTGTTCCATCCCTTGCCCAGGTTGGGCGCGGTGTAAGCGACGCCACGCTTGACCACGCCCGGAAAGCCGACCGAGACCCGATCGAACGGCGCCTGCTTCTCCGCGAGTTTCATTATTGCCGCGATCGCCTTCCTCGGTGTCGCGTTGCGGGGTGTGGGAATGCGTGTCCGCTCGGAGACGGGCTTGCCCCGCTCGTCGAGTACCTCCGCCTTGATGCCGCTGCCGCCGATATCGACCGCCAGGGTCCGGACCTCTTTTGCCATCGCTTGCTCCTTGTACCGTTGCAACTTTTTCGGCCCAAAACTATGCAACAAGTCCTTCACCTTCTGCTGCTCCTCGCCGGCCACAGGCGTTAGTACCAACAAGTTGGAACGGCACTTGTGGACAATCTGATGCGGACTTGGCGTTTTCCACAAGCCGCCGACGGACTGCGATGCTGACTTGGGACGCTTAAGCGGCTACGCTTTAATTATGCGTCTGGCGGCCATTGATGTCGGCTCCAACTCGCTGCACATGGTTATCGCCGATGTCGGTGCTGAAGGCCGGCTCGAGGTGGTCGATCGGGTCAAGGAGATGGTGCGGCTGGGGCGGCGCAGCTTCACCACCGGGCGGCTGGCGGATTCTGCGATGGACCTCGCGCTGCACACGCTCAAGAATTTCCGCCGCCTGGCCGAGCTACACAAGGTCGCCAGGATTCGCGCCGTTGCGACCAGCGCGGTTCGCGAGGCGAGCAACCGGGCCGCTTTTTTGGCGCGCATCCGGCGCGAGACCGGGCTCAAGGTGGAGGTGGTTTCCGGGGCGGAGGAGGCGCGCCTGATCTTGGTCGCGGCGCGATACGCAATGGGGCTCGACGGCGGTCCCCATCTGCTGCTCAACGTCGGCGGCGGCAGCGTGGAGCTGGTGCTGGTGCGCGACGGCGTTGCGCTGTGGACGCGCAGCATGCCGCTCGGAGTTTCCAGGCTGACCGAGCGCTTCATCTCCCGCGACCCGCCAAGCAAGTCGGATGTCGCCCGGCTCAGGCATCACTTGGAGCGCGCGCTCGGCCATCTCCTGGATAACGCCCGCTATAGCGGAGCGATCCGCGTGGTCGGGACTTCCGGCACGGTCAACACTCTGGTGGCGATGGCGCGGGCGGCGCGCGGCGAGGAGCTGGGCCGGCTGCACGGCGCCGCCGCCTCGGCGCTGGAGATTGGTCGGCTGCGCCGCCGGATGGTGGAGTGCGATGCTGCCGAACGCGGCGAGTTGCCGGGCGCGGACGCCAAGCGCAGCGACCTGATGCCGGCGGCGGCGATTCTGGTCGATTACGTGCTGGCGAAATCAAAAGCCCCCGCGCTGGTCGCGTGCTCGTGGGCGCTGCGCGAAGGGCTGCTGCTGGAGCTTGCCGGCCTGGCCGCGGGAGCGCAGGAGCGTGGGCGCGCGATCGCCGATGGCGCCGGCGGTTGGAATCACAACGGCCGCGCTCCGGGCTGGATAGACTCCAACGCCATCCGGCGCCGTTCGGTCGAGGCGCTGGCGGCCCGCTTTGCGGGAGCCAACGATCACGGGCGCCAGGTCGCGCGGCTCTCGCTAAAGCTCTTCGACGCGATCGCGGGCCAGCTCGATCTTCGGCCCGAATCGCGCGAGCTGGTCGAATACGCGGCGCTGCTTCACGGCATCGGCCACGCGATCGATCACGACCGCCACAACCGCCATTCCTATTACCTGATCAAGAACGGGGACCTGCTGGGCTTCGAACCCGTCGAAATCGACATGATCGCGCTGATCGCGCGCAGCCATCGCAAGCAGGCCGGCAAGCTTGATTCGCCGCAGCTTGGGGCGCTGCCGAATGAAAAGCGCCGTATCGTACGCGCGATGGTGTCGATCCTGCGGGTGGCCGACGCGCTGGACCGCAGCCACTTGAATGTGGTTAAAGATATTCGCGTCGCATGCGGACCGGCGCGCGTTCTGATCACCGTAGATTCCAGTCCCGGCGCCGATGACCTTGAATTATGGACCTGCGAGAGAAGAACGGACCTGCTCGCGAAGCTCCTCAATCGCCCGGTGAGCGTCCGACACCAGAACTGCCGGGTGGAGCGAGTGACGGCGCGCTGCTCGGCAGGGACGGCTTAGGCCGCAATCGCAAAAGCCTGCTCACCGTCCCGCATCCCTATCCGGGGCGCCTGATCACGGTCGAGGGCATCGACGGTTCGGGCAAGTCCACGCAGTTGATGCTGCTGGAGCGATGGCTGCGCGCGCGCGGCTACCCGCTGCATTTCACCGAATGGAATTCCTCCGAGCTGGTGCGCCGCTCGATGCGTCGCGGCAAGCGCAAGAACCTGCTCACGCCGACCACCTTCAGCCTGCTGCACGCGGTGGACTTCGCCGATCGCCTCACTTACAAGATTCTGCCCCCGCTCAAGGCCGGGATGATCGTGCTTGCCGATCGCTACGTTTACACCGCGTTTGCGCGCGACGTCGCGCGCGGGGTGCATCCCGAATGGGTACGAGCGGTATACAGCTTTGCGCCGCGTCCCGACTTGGCGCTGTACTTCCGGGTGCCGATCGAAATCTCGCTCGAACGGCTGCTCGCCGGCCGCGCCAAGCTCAAGTACTACGAGGCCGGGATGGACGTGGTGCACGGCACGGATCCGGTCGGAAGCTTCCGCATCTTCCAGAGCCAAGTGCTCGCGATCTACGACCAGTTGGCCGAGGAATTCGGCTTGCGCGTGGTGGACGCCACCGGTGCGATCCCCGAGCAGCAGAAGCTCGTCCGCCGGATGGTGCAGGAAGTGCTGCGCGACTACGACCGCCAGCGTCTGGCGAGGAACAATGGCATCGCGCGCTAAGTCCCAAGGCAAAACCTGGTACGGATACGGCCTGCCCTACGTCGAGCAGAAGCCGCTGCCCGGCCATCTGATCGTGATCGAGGGTACCGACGGCGTCGGCCGCTCGACCCAAATCCAGTTGCTGCGCCCGTGGCTCGAGCTCGAAGGATGGGCGGTGAGCAACACCGGATGGACCCGCTCGCCGCTGCTCTACGAGACCATCAACGAGGCCAAGGCCGGACACGAGTTGACGGTGACAACCTTCAGCCTGCTGTACGCGGCCGATTTCGCCGACCGGCTCGAGCACGAGATTCTGCCCTCGCTGCGCGCCGGATTCATCGTGATCGCCGACCGCTACATGTACACCGCGTTCGCGCGCAACAACGTGATGGGCGCGGATCCCGAGTGGACGCGGCGGCTGTTCGGGATGGCGCTGATGCCCGACCTGGTGATCTACCTGGAAATCGACGTCGAGACGCTGGTGCAGCGGGTGCTCCAGGGCAAAGGGATGGATTACTGGGAGTCCGGGATGCATCTGGCGCTGGGCACCGACATCTTTGATTCGTTTCAGCACTACCAGGGCCGGGTGATCGAGGAGTACAACAAGCTCGCCGACGAGTTCAGGTTCATCCGGGTGGACGCGCGGCGCACGGTGGACGAAATCCAGAGCGAGATCCGCACCCATATCGCCGACTATCTCCGCAGCCGCCGCGCAAAGGCTCACGCGCCGAGCTCGGCGCCGGCCGCCTCCGAAAGCAAATAGATGACACCGGCCGCTGGCAGGTTTCGCGCGCGCCCGGTGGTGCTTTCCCCGTACGATCCTGTAGGTCGCGCCGCCAAAGCGGTGATCGGCTTCCATCTGCAAACCTTGACGCGGGAGCACACGCTGGCTTCGGCGGGCGAGGTCGAGCCGATCCACCAGATGCGCGTGGCGACGCGCCGGCTGCGCGCTGCGCTGAGATTGTTCGGCCGATTGATCCCGGCCAAATCGGCGGCCGCTGCGCATCGCGACTTGAGCTGGCTCGCGCAGTCAATTGGCGCCGTGCGCGACTTGGACGTTCTGGCGGAGTTGATGGCGACGCGGGCCCGCAAGCTCCCTCCAGACCTGGCCAACGGGTTGGCCCCGATCGAGCAGGCAATGCAGGATCGCAGGCTCGCAGGCCAGGGCAGGCTCGAACAGATCCTGGAGTCCGCCCGCTACCGCCGCCTGCTGATCCGGCTTTCGTCCATTTCCCCGCGCGGGCCCCAGTCCGAGGTTGCGCTCGGAAGCGTCGCGCGCGACTTTCTGCGCCCGCTGGTGAGCAGCGTCCAGCGAACCGGGCGCAAGCTCAATGCGAATTCGCCACCCGAGCTGCTGCATCGCCTGCGGGTGCGCGTCAAACGGTTTCGCTACGCGCTGGAGACGGTTCGCACGCTGGGCGGGAAATCATCGAAGAAGACGCTCGCCCGGCTCGAAGAACTGCAGGACCTGCTCGGGCAACATCACGACGCGACCGCCGCGATCACGTGGCTGCGCCAATACGCGGATACCGTGCCGGCCGCTCCCGCCACGCTGCTCGCGGCCGGAGCGCTGACCCACGCGATCGAACGGCGCGCCGGCAAGCTTCAGAGGCTAAGCCTCAAGGCATGGCGCAAGTTCGAGGCCGGCCAGCTCGCCCGCAAGGCGGTCGCCGGGCTTGGGGCAACCAAGCGGGCGCCGCGCGCGCCCGCCGCCAAGCCGGCAACCGCTCAGGCTGAGCCCTCCGCAACCACGTCGCGCCGCCTCCAGCCCGGCTAGCAGCTCGATTCCGCGGGCGCCCCGATGCAGGGCGGCGCCCGCCGCTCGTTCTCATCCCCACATGGGACTCGCCGGCTTTATTGCTTAACTATCATTTCATTCCCGCTTCACACATCTCACTGGACGCAAGCGGGAGATTGTGTCGACAATAAATCATTAGCGATTACGTCAGCGGCTTGGCTAAACGTTCCTGCGCTGCGGTTGAACACTGTGCTGGAGGAGGGGACGACAATGACTGAGCTAGTCAGCAATGACGTGACTGCACCGGATCGCGCACCGACTCAGCGGTCGGGGTTTGTAATTCAACTGGCACGAAGCGACCGGGATCTTCTCGATTCTCTGCGCTTGCGTTACAGGGTCTTCGCAAAAGAAATGCGGGCGCGCTTGCCTCGCATGGACGCCGCCATTGAGTACGACCGGTTCGATCGCTACTGCGACCACCTGCTGGTGCGGGAAGCTATAACCGGGCTCGCGGTCGGCTGTTACCGAATGATGACGCCGGAGCGGGCACGCGAGGCGGGCGGGTTCTATTCGGAGACTGAGTTTGATTTGGCCGGAATAAACAAGCTGCGGGCCCGAACTGTCGAGATCGGGCGAGCATGCGTACATCCCGCGTATCGCAATGGCGTAGTCATATCTTTGCTATGGTGTGGCATCTTGAAATATGTAGTGCGCACCGGTCATGACTATATCATCGGATGCGCGAGCATCCCCGCCGGCGGGGACCGGCGTGGGGCGGCCGCCCTTTGCGCACGCTTGCAACGCGAGTCTGCCGGCCCTCCCGAGTTCCGCGTTCATCCGAAGCGGCCGTTCAGGATTGAAGGCGACGCGGGTATCGAGAGCGATGCCAAGCTGCCGCCGCTGGTCAAGGCGTATCTCCGCCTGGGCGCATACGCTTGCGGCGATCCGGCATGGGATCCGGAGTTCGGTACGGCGGACGTGCTGATGATGCTCCCCCTGTCACGGATGGATCCGCGCTACATGCTCCGTTTGTCGCGCCGGGCGTGATATGGGCGTCGCGGCGCAATTCCCGGCCTATGGCTGGCCCAGGAGCGAGCTGCGTACCTCGTTCGAAACGCGCGCCCGGCGGCTCAGCCGGGTTAGCGCTCATTTGCTGGCAACCTGGGTGAAGGGACTCGGCGGCAAGGGGCTATGGCAAGAGGAGCAGCGGCAGCGGGCACTGGCACGGTGGGCCAAGGATACGCTCGAGATCTTCAACGTGCGCGTGTGTCTGAAGGGGCGACGCTCTTGCGTGGAACGGCCCGCCCTGATCGTCGCCAACCATGTTTCGTGGCTGGACATCTGCGTGCTGGCGAGCGTCAGCGGCGCCCGCTTCGTGGCGAAGTCGGAGGTCCGAAGCTGGCCGCTGATCGGCAGCGCCGCACGCAGATTCAGCAGTCTCTTTCACATCCGCGGCCACTTCCGCGATGCCGCACGCATCAAGGACAGGGTGTCGGCGGCACTGCGCTCGGGAGAGTGCGTGACCGTTTTCCCGGAGGGAACCACGACCGGTGGTCTGGCTGTCTGGACCTTCTATCCGGCTATGCTGCAGGCGGCGATCGACGCGTCTGCAGTCGTGCAGCCGGTGTCGATTCGCTATCTCAGCCCGGACGGCGCGCCGAACCATGCGCCGGTCTTCGTGGATGATATGACGCTGGCCGAGTCGATACGGCGTGTACTGCGCGAGCGCGAGATCGTCGCGGAGCTCGTGATGGGCGAGCCGCTCTCGCCGATCGGCAGGACGCGCCGCCAGTTGGCAGGCTTGGCGCGAAAGTTCATTGCCGAGTCGTTGAACGTTCCCCTGGTCGATGCTCCTGCCGGCGCGCTTGCGTTGGGAACCGTATCTTATGGCGGAGCTATGGAGCGGCTTCAGCGCGCTCCTGTATAAGCTTCGCGCCTGCGAGTGCGACCGCGCTCCCGTTCGCGCCGGGAAAGTTCAAGTCGCCGCAATGGACACGTAATAAGCCCGTAATAGTCGCGCGCTACCATCGGCTTGAGGCTGAAATCGGTGCACGCCGCTGGACTTTGGATAACCTCAGCACGGGTCGCGCTTGTGGTCGCCGTGATTGCAGTGGTTTTTTCTGGGTCACGAGTTCGTGCGGCCGCAGACGGGTCGCAGCCGCCAGCCCGCTGCGCGGATTATACCGCGCACGTTCGAAGCGCACGCTCCTACCTTTCGAGCGGGGATCGGCAGGCCGCCCTCAAGGAGTTGCGGCTGGCGCGACAGGCGATCGAGTCTTGTAGGCGACGTGCAGGCGAAGACCGGCTCGCCAAGGCAGATGTCCGGCAAGCGCCTGCCGCAACTATTGCGCCACTGTCAGTGGATCAGCAGCGGCGATTCAGCGACCCCTTAGTACTGTTGTGCGCCGCTGGTGTCGAGCGCCCGGTCAACCTCCTTAGGTGATACCGTCTGGCCGGCTTCGAGCTGCTTTATGAGCGTGTCGACCTGGTCCGCCTTCTGGTCGTAGTAATGGTCGAGCGTGGGGTTGTCGGCAGTCCAGCTCGTTGCGTTCATCCGGTCAGACTGTTCGGCCTGCCGAAGCTGGTCGATAGTGGCGGCTTGCGTCCCACTGGAAGTCCCTGCCGTCTGCTCCGCGGCGACCGGCCAGGCCGACAGGGCCAAGGCGAGCGCAGCCGCTCCGATCAGCGAGCCTGCAACAATCGCGACGTTACGCATCGCAGTACACTCCTTTCCCAAAGATTCGAGTATTATTTTACTCTTCGATGAAGAATCAGGAAAATCGAGAGATTTAGCCTTCCGTTAATCTTTCCGTAACATTTGCAGATAATAGTAACCGCCGCATGGACAGGGGCAGAGATGCGGCCTGAGGCTACCCGCGATGTCGGGGCTTCAGTTCTACCGGCGCATCCGTCGCAAGGAGCAGATGCGGTAAGGTCCGGGCCGGTCGCGGCGGATTCTTACCAGCGCGGCAGGTTGACGATCGATTTTGGCACGCGCGAAGTGCTGGTTGACGGCCAACCGCGCCGCCTGGCGCCCCGCGAGTTCGAACTGCTTCAGTTTCTGGTGCTGCATCCGGCGCGCGCATACAGCCGCAAAGCGCTTCTCAAATCGGTGTGGGGGCGCCGCACCTCGGTCGGGCCCCGGACGGTCGACGTTCACATCCACCGCCTGCGCCGACATATCGAACGAGATGCCTCCCGGCCCGAACTCATCCTCAACGTGCGCAAGGTCGGCTACCGCTTGGATCTCAAGGCGCTAAGCTAGGAGGCAAGCCGGCGATTGTAAGAAGTGGAAGACGAGCCGAGCCTTACGAGCGGCGCGGAGGGCTGCCCGATATGACCGGCAACAAGACTTACAATGTGCTCTTTCTATGCACCAGCAACTGTGCCCGCAGCATCATGGCCGGAGTGCTGATGCGCTATTGGGGAAAGGGCCGGTTTCAGGCTTTCAGCGCAGGCAGCCACCCCAGGGGCGAAGTGCACCCGCTGGCGCTCGCCACCATCAGGCTGCTCGGCCTCCCGACCGAGGGACTGCGCAGCAAGAGCTGGGACGAGTTCGCAGGACCGGATGCTCCGCAAATGGATTTTGTCTTTGCGGTCTGCGATCAGGTGGCAGGCGAGGAGTGCCCCGTGTGGCCCGGGCATCCCATCACCGCGCATTGGGGGATTCCCGATCCGGCGGCGATCGAGGGCGCGCCCGAGGAGCGCGCCAGAGCGTTCTGGCGCGCGCTGCGCGAAATCGAGAACCGCATCAGGCTCTTCCAGAGCCTCCCCCTCAAGGAGCTCGACCGCATGAGCATCAAGCAGCACCTCGACGAAATCGGCCGCAGGCAGTAGAGGCTATACGGCCATCCCCTGCTGAGCCGTTTGCGCTGTCGGCTCGAACTTCTCGTGCCGGAGCAGGACGAACAGCCTGATGCGGTTTTCCAGCTCCCGGAAAGCCCGCCGAAAGGCGTGCTTGCGCTCGACGATTGTCCCGGTCACACCGGCTGGATCGCTGATTCCCCATGTAGCCGAGATGAAACCGCCTGGCCAAACCGGGCAGACTTCGGCCCGCCGGTCGCAAAGCGCGATCACAAAATCCATTTGCGGTGCAGCAGGGGCGCGGAACTCGTCGACGCCCTTGCTACGAAGATCTTCTGTCCATAAGTCGTCGAGCTTCAGCAGTTCCTCGGCGAGCGGATGGACCTGGCCGAGCGGGCTGATGCCGGCGCTGAACGCGCGAAAGCGGTTTTTTCCCCAGCGTTGCAGAATCGCTTCCGCCATGATGCTGCGAGCGGAGTTTTCGGCACACAGAAACAGCACGTTGTAGACCTTGTCGCTCATCGCCTAGCCCCTGCGCACCGGCCCCCGGAGTATTGGATGAATCGGCTCGAAGATAACGCCGGGCTGTTTATAGCAAGGAACGCGGCCATCGTCCAAATGGGTCGGCAAATGGTTCGGTCGGATTTTCGACAGCATCAACAAACCGCTGTTTCGACCGGGAAGCCTGCAAGGTGGCCGCATCCGGCGCCGCCGGTCGATTCCTGGGCCGCGATCGGGTCGAGAATTCACCGGCGAGCAAGCAGTTCGTAATCATTTCGTAACCATTTCTCTGTAGCGTGTCGGCGTTCGCAGGCTAGTGTCTGACGCAGAAGACTTGCGGAGAAGACGCAGAAGACTTGCGGGGAAGAGAGGAAAAGATGCACGTGAAAAGGCTTGCGTTTGCACTTGCACTGCTGGCCGCGATTGTGGTTGGCGCCGGCCAGGCGAGATGCCAGCTCCTGATCAACGGCGCGGGGGCGACCTTCCCGTACCCAATCTATTCACAGTGGTTCGACGTTTACACCAAGGCCGATCCCACCGTTCGCTTCAACTACCAGTCGATCGGTTCGGGCGGAGGAATCAAGCAGCTCCTCAACGGCACCGTCGATTTCGGCGCGAGCGACGCGCCGATGAACGATGAGCAGCTCAAGAACGCACCCGGCAAGGTGCTGCATTTCCCGACCGTCCTCGGCGCGGACGTGATCACCTACAACCTGGAGGGACTGCGCGGTTCGCTCAAACTCACCGGTCCGCTCATCGCCGACATCTTCATGGGCAAGGTGACCAAGTGGAACGACGCTTCGATCGCCAAGCTCAACCCGTCGGTCAATCTTCCCGACACTCCGATCGTCGTATGCCACCGTTCCGACGGCAGCGGCACGACCTACATCTTCGCCGATTACCTGTCCAAGGTCAGCCCGGCGTGGAGCAAGGAGGTCGGCAAGAGCACCGCGCTCAAGTGGCCGGTCGGCTTGGGCGGGAAGGGCAATGAGGGCGTAACCGCGCTGGTGGAGCAGACGCCGGGCGCGATCGGATACGTCGAGTTGATCTACGCCGTGCAGAACAAGCTGCCGGTCGCGGAGCTGCAAAACCGAGACGGCGCGTGGGTCAAGGCGAGCCTCAAGACGGTGACCGCGGCGGCGGCCGGCGCGGCGGCCAACATGCCGTCGGATTTCCGCGTCTCGATCACCGATGCGCCGGGCGCCAACGCGTACCCGATCTCGTCGTTCACCTATCTGCTCGTTTACCAGCAGCAGGCCGACGCGGCCAAAGGCAAGGCGATCAAGGAGTTCATCAAGTGGATGCTCGACCGGGGGCAGAGCTACGCCCCGGCGCTTTCGTACGCGCCGCTGCCCGCGCCCGTGGTGAGTGCCGAAGCTGCGCAACTGGAAAAGGTCCGGTTGCCCGGACAGTGAGACCAACGCCCGTGGAGGTTGCTCGGGCGACGAAAGGCGCGCCCTGCATAGGGCGATAAGAAATGGACATCTCAGGGAGGAGGAAGGATTTCGTGACAAGCGAAAAGACACAGGGGAAATTCACCGCGTGGGCGAGCCGGCTGGCTCTCCTGCTAATCGCGTCGGCCGGACTGACGGTGTCGACTGCCGGCTGGCTGCACGCGGAAGGACCCGCCGCTTCGACCGGCGATCCCAGACCAATGATCCAATTGTGGGAGGACACCGCGACTCATCAGGTGTTCACGGTGCGATGCAAGCGCTGCCGACTGATCACCAGCGCCGAGCTGGCACCCGCGCTCGAACCGGCGGTCGAACCTACGGTCGAAAAGAAGGCCGCCCAAATCGAGCAGCAGGTCGAGGAAAAGACCCAGGCGGACATCGCCGCGCAGATGACCAAGCTTCAGACCGCCAATGCCGCGATGGCCTCGCAGATCCAGGAGATGCAGCCGGCGTGGCGGGAGTTCGGCGAGCGCTGGTTCAAGAAAATCAGCATCGGGACGCTGGCCTATGCCGACTACGGGCTCTACACGCATAGCACTTTCGGCCCACAGTTTATGACCCAGATCAACCAGCCGGGTCCGAACAATAGCATCTACAACTCGTTCGACGTGACCCGTAGTTACATAAATTTCCTCTTCACACCGACCCAGGATTTTACCATGCGGTTTACGCCGAACCTCTACCGGGCCTTTGGCGCGACGACGAACACCGCCGTGGGCAAGAACAGCGCGGTTGGGAGCAACCTGAGCCAAGAGATGGGCATCCGCGTGAAATACTTGTACCTGGACTGGAACACGCCGTTCAAATGGAGCGACCCACTGAAGGAGGACAAGCTCACGTTCGGCCAGCAACCCAATCCGCTGGTTGACTGGGAGGAAAACCTCTACGGCTTCCGATACACCAGCCTGACCCCGTGGAACTATCTCAGTCTCAGTTCGACAGAGCTCGGGCTTGCGGCGAAGGGTCCGATCAAGTTCAACGAGCTGCAGTACGCCGATTACGACATCGGTGTTTACAACAACGCCAACTTTCACAGCTATGAAGAAACCGACACCAAAGAAGTCATGGGGCGGCTCAGCCTGTATCCGATGGGCGCGAAGTCGCGCTTCCAGGGGCTGGGAATCACCGGCTTCTACAACTACGGCTACTCCAACAACACGCCCGACGTGACCCAGGGCACCAGCAAGAGCGAGCATCTATACAGGCTGGCGACCCTGCTGCACTATACGGCCGAGACCTGGGGCCTGGGCGGCGAGTTCGACCTGGGCCACAACGCCTTCACGGGGAACAACCTGTTCTCAGGCAGCGGGCCGGCCGACTATTTCGGCACCGCTACGACTCCGACACCGTACGCAACGACAGCGACCCTGGCGAAACTGTTTCAGAACGATGGCCAGAGCCAGCAGTTGGGCTACGATTTCTTCGGCCACGTGCAGATTCCGAACACTCCTTTCACCTTGTTCGGACTGTACGAGCAGCTATACGCCAATACCCGGGCGGATGTTAACCCGTTCGACTTCGAGCGCTTCGTGGTAGGAATCGAGTACAAATACAACAAGTACCTGCGCTTTGCGCTAGACAACCAGAACCTGCTTTACTACCACAGCCAGTTCACGGTCACCCCAGCGCAACTCAAGGTGTTCGACCCGTCGGTGGCTGCGGCGAACCCGAAGGGAATCCAGAACGCCGTGCTGCGTGACATGCACACTTTCTTCCTGCACGTGGAGTTCAATTACTAGCAGTCCACAGCTACCTCCGCAGTCCCCCCCGGGCGGGAAAGGCGATGCCCCTCGTCTTCCCGCCTGGGCCGCCCCCGCCCCGGCGTTTCGGAACTTGCAAGCGAAACTTAACCACCGCGTCAACCGGCAGTAACAGCGCCCTGTTATCGTGACCGACCTAGCCACACCTACCTCCCCAGTCCCCCCCGGGCGGGAAAGGCGATGCCCCTCGTCTTCCCGCCCGGGCCCCCCGTTCCGAGGCCAAGGGGCGCGGGTGGGCGCTAGCGGGTCGGCCGTAAACCTACGGAATCAGCAGAACCCTGCCGACGGCCTGCCGGCTTTCGATGTACGCGTGGGCAGCCGCGGCTTGCGATAGCGGAAAGGTCCGATCGATTACAACCTTGAATTCGCCCCGGGCCGCCTCATCGATCAGCCGCTGGATCATGTTGTGAGCGCGGTCAGTCGCGATTTCGCCTCCCAGGAAAACTCCGGTCAAAGATCGATTGCCAGCCATCAGCGGGGAGACGTCCACGGTCATCGCCTCGCGTCCGGCCGCGCCGACCATCGAGATCCGGCCTCGGTAGGCGAGCGACAAAATGCTGGTTTGCAGAGTCGCTCCGCCGACCGGGTCGACCACCAGATCGACTCCTTTCTTGTCGGTAATCTTCATCACCGATTTTACGACGTCACCGGTTCGGTAGTTGATTCCGTGATCAAGGCCAAGTGGCTTCAGCCGCTCCAGACGCTCGTCGCTGGAGGCGGTGGCCAGGACCATCGCCCCGGCGCGCTTGGCCAACTGAATCGCCGCAACGCCGACCCCGCTCGCGCCTGCCTGGACGAGAACGGTTTCGCCGGCCTTGAGCCGCCCGAACTCGAACAGGCAATCGTGGGCCGTCCCGAATGGCACGGGGATAGCCGCGGCCAGCTTGATGTCGAATCCATTCGGCACCGGCCACGCATTTCGTGCCGGTAGTGCGCGCAATTCGGCGTGCGAGCCGAAGTTGAAGACCGTCGTTACCTTCTGTCCGATCCGCAGCTGCGTGACTTGCGATCCAACCTCGACGATCTCGCCGGCGGCCTGGTAGCCGACGATGTGTGGTTTCGTCAGCAGCGCGCCACGCCAACGATTCAGCGTGTCGCCACCCTCGATGCTGACCGCTTCAACGCGGATCACCACGCCCTTCGGATGACACACAGGATCGGGAACGTCCTCGTATTTGAGCACGTCGGGCGCTCCGTTCTGGTAGTAGACTGCAGCCTTCATCGCTCATCTCCTTCACAATTAAGAGCAATCTTGCGAGCGGATAGCAGCAAGTGGGATGCCCGGTCAGGTCACAGCGCCCGCAGCATCTTCGGTGTGACAAACCATTCGAGGATCGAAGAGCCGGCTTTTGCGGAGAGTTCCGTCTCGATGCAAGCGACTCCGCCCTTCTTGAAGTCCACTTCCAAGCTGTCGGCCGCCCCGGTCAGGATTAAGGACACCAGATGTCCAAGCGCGGGCTGGTGGCCGACCAGCGCCACGGCCTCGGCATCGGAATAGCCCGGCAATTTGGCGATCACGGATCGCGGATCGTGGCCGGGTGCGAGCTCGGCCAGCACCGCGATCTTGGTTACTGTCAGCCCCTCGGCGAGGATTTCGGCGGTCTCACGGGCTCGGCGAAGCGGGCTGGTCAGGATGAGGTCGAGTGCGACCTTTATCTTGCCCAGGCCCTGAGTGGCGCCGGCCATCTTGGCCCTTCCTTCCGAAGTCAGGGCACGGTCCTCGTCTTTGCCGCTCGCCGAGCGCTCCTGAGCGATCGCGTGACGCACGATGTAAAGTTTCATCGGCAGCTAGCCCTCGCGAATCGGGGTCCGAACGGCATCAGGATAGCGGACTCGAGCGTGGACTGCATCGCGCGTCCTCGTCTGCCGCTTGCGAATCGGGTAGGTTTGCCTGCGAGATAGGAGGGATCGACATGGGCAAACTCGACGGTAAGGTTGCAATCGTCACCGGGGCGAGCCGGGGAATCGGCAGCGCGATCGCTGAGCTTTTCGCCCGGGAGGGCGCCAAGGTCGTCTGCGCCGCGCGCACCCTGAGCGAGGGGCAGCATCCGCTTGAGGGCTCGCTCGAGACTACCGTCGCCACGATCAGGGGCGCCGGCGGCGAGGCGACCGCCGTCATCTGCAACGTCTCCTCCGAGGCGGATTGCGAGCGGCTGGTCGCCGAGACGCGACGCATCTACGGTCCGTGCGACGTGCTCGTCAACAACGCCGCGCTAACCTATTTCATACTGGTCAAGGATTATCCGCCGAAGCGCTGGATGCGGTCGTTTGCGGTCAACGTCCACGGCCCGTTCATGCTGAGCCACCTCGTGCTCCAGGACATGATCCCCCGCCGCTCGGGCGCGATCGTCACTATCTCTTCCGGCGGTGCGATCGGTCCCGGTCGCGGCCCCTATCCGGCCACCAATCTGCGTCGCGGGGGATGCTGCTATGGTGCGGAGAAGGCGGCGCTGGAGCGCTTCACGCAGGGGCTCGCCGACGAGGTGTTCGAGTACGGCATTTCGGTGACCTGCGTCTCCCCGTCATTAGTGGTCGCGACCCCCGGCACTGTGCATCACCATCTCGTGAGCGGGATGGACGACCCGAGCGCAGAGCCGATGGACTATATGGCGCGGTCGGCGCTGCTGTTGGCGACCGAGCCGGTGAACAAGATCAGCGGACGAGTGACCTACAGCCAGCAGATTCTCAAGGAGTACGGGCTAATCGAGAAGGCACGCGGCCTGGGCGTCGACCTCCCCGGCAGCGGCTACAGCAAGATTTAACCGTCCGGCGCGACGCATGATGGGTCGCGAGACCCTAGTACTGCGTGAAGCTGCTGCCCGGATACGTAAACGGCGAGGCGTTAGGGTAGGGCGAGGCGGTGGAATCCGGCGCGAAGTTCTCGGGATCCGTAATCGAGTTCTGCTCGGCGGCATACGGCTGGCCGAAGGTGCCGAAGAGCTGCGGCGCGCCGGTCTCGAAGTCGCCCCAACTCACGCCCGAGTGATGAATCAGCGGGAAGGCGAAGTCGAGCCGGATCGGAATCTGCAGGCTCGAGCGCGTGCCCGCAAGCCGCAGGCCCACGCCAACCGAGGCCAGCATGTTGTCCCACGAGAGCCCCGTGCCGCGTCCCCAGACCTGACCGGCATCCACGAACGCGACGCATCCGACCGATACCAGGTGCAGCAGGTCCTCGACCAGCGCGAGGCGGTCCTCGACATGAAATAGCATCCGCTGGGTGCCGGCCCGGTAGTCGATCGGATAACCGCGCAGCTGCCCGTCATCCGTTCCTACCACGAACTCATGGTCGCGAAAGAGTCCGCTCGACAGGTCAGCCCTCGCATCGAGCACCAGGGTCTGATTCCTATCGAAGAGGAGCCCGAGCCGCTGGTAGCCGATTCCCTCGATCGTTACGAATCCGTCGCGTACCGCGCCGGCGCCCTCGCGCCCCGAAGCCTGGAGCCAGAGCCATCCGTAGGTGAGATCGCGGATCCGCCCGCCGAAGCTCGCCGAACTGCCGAAGACGAGCTCGCTGCTGCTCGCACCCATCACGGTGGGCGAGTATCCGATCCTCACCTTGATCGCCGAGCCAACGTCGCGGTCCTCGGGACGGCCAAGCTGGTCGAGGTAATAGGCCTTGACGAAATCCGGGTGCCATTCCGTGAAGGTCAGCATAACCGCCGAGGTGCGGCGTCCCTCCAGGCCGACCGCCTGGTCCGCCGACGGCACCGGCGCCGCTCCGAAGCTGTCGTCCCAGAGTTGGTAGCGAAGCCCTATCCGGCGTACCAAGTTGTCGGAAGACTCGAGCGCGCTGCTGGCCTCGAAGGCCGCCGCGGTTTGCCAATGGCGGAACAGGTTGCCGTTCTGCGAGAACAGGCGTTCCTGATCGATGATGTGCCCGAACGAGTCGCTGGTAGAGTAGGGGACTCCCAACGCCCAGAAGGGATATTCCAAAAGCGCGCTTCGCACCCGACCGTCGCTGTCCTCGCTGCCCTCCGCCATCAGATGCCAATGCGTGCCCCACAGGCGTGGGTCTTCGTAGCCGACGAAGTCAACGTCGCGAAAACGTTCACTGCTGCGGTAGAACTGGATCGATTTTCCGAAGCCGAACAGGTTGTCCTCGGCCAGTCCGGCTTGGCCGCTAAAGTGACCTCCGCCGATTACCGAAAAGGCAAGCAGCGGGTCCAGAGTCCAAGCGTCCTGGGTCAGGACCGTCACGCGCGCGTGCCCCGGACCGGTGATCTCGTCGGAAACGTAGGCATTGCGCAGAAAGCCGAGCTCGCGCAGGTTGCGTTCGGTCTCTTCGAGCAGCCAGGGATTAAGCGGCTCTCCCTCCTTGAACAGCAGCTCGCGCTCGATCACTTCGCGCTGGGTCTTGAAGTGCAACCGATTCGCCCATTCGGCGAGATTGACTCCGTCTGGCCCTGTCCAACTCTTGAGCCTGGCGCCGATCGCAGTCTCGGTGAGCCACGGAGCATCGCCCAGGATGCCCTCGTGTTTTTCCTGGCCGCTGAAGACGTTGTCCCTCAAAATGCGGATCTGATCGATGGTCGCGGGGGCGTGCGATCCGGGCTCCGATGCGCCCTGTGCGAATGCCGAGCCGCAAGAAAAGATGAGAGATGCCCCGAGCAGGGCTAGGCTCGCCAGAACAAACGCAGGCTTCCCGTCCTCGCGCCTGCGAGTCGGAACCACCGGCGGAGCCATACCCAGAGGCTAGCACCGGGCACGGCCAACAGCGACGCGGAATCCCGACTTCGGCCCCGATATCACGGGCACGCAGGTACACCGCGCGCAGGGCCGTTCACGAACGGCCCCCTACGGAAAAAGAAAACGAGCGCAGCGTTTCCGCGCAGCGCGCCGTTCGTGAACGGCCCTCGACCATGCGCGACCGGATCTCTCAGCCGAGCAGCGAGCTGGCGACGGTCTCGCGATGGACCGGGGCGTTGCCGAAATTCGCCTCGCCGGCCAGCGCGCGGCGATGGTAGAGGTGCATGTCGTGCTCCCAAGTGAAGCCGATTCCGCCGTGCACCTGGATCGCCTCGCTGGTCACGTTCTTCGCCATGTCGGAGGCATACGCCTTTGCCATCGGCACCGCGGTCGCCGCCTCGGGCGTGCGTTCATCGACAGTCCAGCAGGCGTAGTAGGCCAGCGACCGTGCGTTCTCGACCGCAACCATCATATCGACGCACTTGTGCTTGACGGCCTGGAAGGACCCGATTGGCTTGCCGAACTGCACGCGGGTCTTGGCGTATTCGACCGACATGTCGAGCGCCTTCTGCGCCGTGCCCACCATCTCGACGGCCAGCCCCGCGGTGGCGATATCCAGCACGCGCCGCAGCACCGGCCATCCCTGATTTTCCTTGCCGAGCACGTTGGTCGATGCCACGGTCACGTTTTCGAACTTGACGTGGCAGAGCCGGCGCGTCATGTCGACGGTCTTGAGTTGCGTTACCGTCACGCCCTTGGCGTTGGTCGGCACCAGCAGAATAGTGATTCCTTGCTCCGGGTTGTTGCCTGACTCGGTGCGCACCGCGACCGCCATCCCGTTGGCGACGTGCGCGTCGGGAACGAACATTTTCTCGCCCGTGATCAGGTAGTCGGTGCCCTTCCTGGTGGCCTTGAGCTCGATACCGCCCGCGTCGAAGCGGCCCGAAGCCTCGGCGAGTGCAAGGGTACCGATAAACTCCCCTTGGCCATCTTCGCCAGGATGTTCTTCTTGAGCTCTTCGTCGCCGCCTTCGAGCGTGAGCGGCACGCCGATTAGGGCCGCGGTGAAGAATGGGCCCGGCAGCAGCACCTTGCCGGCCTCCTCGATCACGACCGTCATGTCCAGAAAGCTGCCGCCCTGTCCGCCGTATTGTTCGGGAATCAGCAGCGCGGGCCATCCCAAGCCGACCACCTTTTTCCAGAAGCCCTCGTCATGCGCGGTTTCGTGCACCATCATCTTGCGCACCAAGGTGGGCGGGCAGTTGTCGGCCAGAAAGCGCTTGGCCGCATCCCGAAGCATCTCTTGTTCTTCAGAAAAGCCGAAGTCCAACTTGCATTCCTCCGTGGCTTTGATGGAGTCCCGCGCCGGGCGCTGGAACCCAGTCTTCAGCTACCATTAACGCTAACGCTTTCGACGGTGCAAGTGCGGGGGAACTGACCTATAATCGGCCCGAGTCCAGCCATGAGCAACGCTCCTGCCGATCATAAGGCGACCGTCCGGGAAGAATTCACCCGCCAGGCCGAGGGCTATGCCGCCGCGGCGCCGATTCGCGATCCGGAACGAATCGCCCGGTTGGTGGAAGCGGTGAATCCCTCTCCCGATGCGCGCGTGCTCGAGGTCGCGAGCGGTCCCGGGTACGTCGCAATGGCGTTCGCGGCACGATGCCGGGAAGTGGTGGGATTCGACCTTACCGCCGCTCCGGTCGGCATCGCGGAGCGCACGCGGCGCGAGCGCGGCCTCGCCAACGTACGCTTCGAGGTTGGCGACGCCGAGCATCTGCCGTTCTCCGGCGGCGAATTCGACGTCGTCGTATGCCGCTTCGCCGTCCACCACTTCGAGAATCCCGCTGCCGTAATCGCCGAGATGGCGCGGGTAGCCCGCGCCGGCGGTTCGGTTGCGATCGAGGATCTGATCGCCAGCGAGCATCCGGCGCGCGCCGACTATCACAACCGCTTCGAGCGGCTGCGCGATTCCTCGCACACCCGTGCACTGCCGCTGAGCGAGTTGGTAAGAATGCTCGCGCGCGCCGGCTTGGAGATCGTGCGCTTTTACTCCGACCGGATCGTCAACCCGGTCGGGGTATGGCTGTCCAACGCACAGACCCCGCCCGACCGCGCCGAGCAGGCGCGCAAGATGATCGAGGATGACCTGGCGCGCGACTTGAGCGGCACGCGTCCCTTCCGACGCGAAGGCGTCCTCTACTTCACGCATCGCACTGCCGCAGTGATCGGGCGCAAGCTCGGCGCGGATCGGAAAATTGGGTAGCCGCTCGCGAGTCAGAGGGTTAGTGGTCCCGCACGCTGCCGATACTGCGCAGCGTCACCGCGGCCGCGCTCGGGTTCGCGGCCCCGCGACTCTTCCTCGTAGTTCGAAGCCCCAGGTTATGTGAACGGCGCCAAGCTATACGAATGACACGCCTTTGGAGTAGCCTCTCAGGGAGCGCATCGTTCTTGAGAGGCGCGCAAGGGAGGGCTCTTCCATGATAGCGAGGACATCGCGCCTGCATGGGAGTTCATGGTTCTCGATCGCCTTGGCGACAGCGACGATCATTCTCAGCGCGGTGGGCGTTGTTCGAGCAGCGGCCGGTGACACAAACGCCGACCGAGTCCTGGGCCAGGTCGACATGGTGCATCGGGGTGGAATCAGCCGCTCGACCACCAGTTCATCTTCACTCACGGTTGACAAGGACGGTCACCTATATGTCGCCGACGCCCTTAACAGCCGCGTGCTGGGATGGGAGAGCGCGGCCTCCTTCAAGAACGGCCAGCCGGCCGATTTGGTTATCGGCCAGCGGGATTTCAAGACCGGTCTGTGTAACGGCGGCAGCATTGATTCACCCCCTGGGGCGGGCACTCTTTGCGGGTCTGCCGGCGTCGGTGTAGATGCGAACTCGGGCGACCTCTGGGTGGCCGATACGAGCAACTGCCGGGTGCTCGAGTACAACGCGCCGTTCAACTCCTGCAAATCCTTCCCGTGCGTCGGTCTTGGTGCGAACTACGTATTGGGCCACAACGGGAGCTTCACGGCCGGTGGGTGCGTCGAGGGCGGGCAAGTCGACGCGACAACGCTCTTCTTGCCCACGGCGGCGGCAGTTGATTCGGCAGGCAATGTTTACGTAGCCGATACGGGCGCCGACCGGGTGCTCGAGTACAATACGCCCCTTACTAAAACCGCCACTCCCGGCTCTGGCGATGACATCGCCGACATGGTCTTTGGCCAGGATGGCAGTTTTCGCACGGATACCTGTCGCCCAGTCAACCGGAATTCGCTGTGCGAGCCGTTCGGGGTTGCGGTCGATTCGATCGGTAACCTCTACGTTGCCGACTCGCACAACAATCGCGTGCTCGAGTACAACACACCGCTCAAAGCGACCAGCACCCCGGGTTCGGGCGACGCGACCGCAGATCGGGTCTTCGCGCAAGTCAGAAATCCCCGGGCGGGCGCGCTCGATTCGAGCGGCAACCTCTATGTGGCGGATCAAGGGAACAACCGCGTCCTCGAATACAACACTCCGCTTACCAAGACTACGACACCCGGCTCGGGAGATACGACGCCCGACCGGGTCTTCGGTCAGGATGGCAGTTTTGTCCGGAGCGCCTGCAACGGCGGCAGCATGATAGGCGATATCAGCGGCGTCGGACCCGACAGTCTCTGCTCGCCCACAGGAGTGGCGGCTGACTCGGCCGGCAATGTTTACATCGCCGACAACCAGAACAACCGCGTGCTCGAGTACAACACTCCGCTTTGCAAGACCGCCACACGCGGCTCTGGCGACACCGTCGCCGACCGCGTGTTGGGCCAGCTTGACCTCAGGCATCCGGGCGGTGTCAACCGCTCGTTGTTGGGGCCGCCCGGGTCAGCGTCCATCGCGTTCGGGTCTAGCCCGGCGGCTTGGCCTATCTCGCTGGATGGGGTCGCGGTCGATTCGGCGGGTCATCTCTACGCCGCCGAAGTGTTGAGCAACCGGGTGCTAGGATGGAAGAGCGCAGCATCGCTCGGCAACGGGCAGCCGGCCGACCTCGTTATCGGCCAGAGTGACTTCGAGAGCGGGCTTTGCAACCGCGGTGCTACCGTAAGCGCCGGCACGCTTTGCACGCCTCGCGGCATCGCGGTCGATCTCGGATCGGGAGACCTTTACGTAGCGGACCGCGCCAACAACCGCGTGCTCGAATACGGCGCGCCCTTCGATGCCTGCAAATCCTTTCCTTGCGTGGGTACCGGCGCGAACCGGGTGTTCGGGCAGCGAGGCAACTTTACCACCCGCTTCTGCAATGGGAACGCCTCCGCTACTGGAACAAATGCGGCAACGCTCTGCGCTCCCTCCGGTGCCGCAGTCGACTCGGCGGGCAACCTTTACGTTGCCGACAGTTCAAACAGCCGCGTGCTCGAATACAACACACCGCTCCAAAAGACCTCCACGCCGGGCTCAGGAGACACGACGGCGGACATGGTGTTCGGACAGAATGGGAGCTTTATCGAGAGGGGCTGCAACAACACCGCCCGTGGTGCCGACGGCCTCTGTAATCCCTGGGGGGTGGCGGTTGATTCAGCCGACAACGTCTATATCGCTGATACCGGCAATAGCCGCGTGCTCGAGTACAATACGCCGCTTTCGTCGGGTGATACCACTGCGGACTTGGTGTTCGGACAGAATGGCAACGGCGTTGGCCGTGGCACGCTCTCCTATCCCAAGGCGGTGGCTGTCGACCCAGCGGGCAACCTATACATAGTGGACTCCAACGCTGGAATCCCCTTCGGCAATCACCGCGTGCTTGAGTACAATACGCCGCTTTCCAAAACGAGCACGCCCGGCTCGGGCGATACCCTCGCGGACATGGTCTTCGGTCAGGACGGCAATTTTAACTCCAACCGGTGCGACGGCGGAACGATGGCAGGCGACGTCGCCGGCATCGGTCCTGACAGCCTCTGCGCTCCGCAAGGCGCCGCGCTTGATTCATCGGGCAACCTCTACGTTACGGACGGCCGCAACGCTCGCTTGCTGATATACCATCAGCCGGTCGCTACCGGTGCCAGCGCCTCGGTCCCACCTTGAGGGCTGGCAGGGCTTTGGGGTCCAGCGCTTTTGGAACAGCGATGTGACAGACGATCCTCGCAGGGGTACTCGACGCGATAGCGGAACATCTGGCGGACCGGGCCAGCCGCAAACAATGAAGACTTGATGGGTCCCTCAAGTGTATTAGTGTGCAAAATTGCGTGGCCGCTCGCGAGTTAGAGGGTTGGTGGTCCGCACGGTGCCGATCCTATGCGACGTCATCGCGGCCTCGGTCGGGTTCGCGGCCGAGCCCCGCTCCGAGCCTTCTTGGATTGAAGTGGCGACGGGCGTCTCGCCCGTCTCTCTCCTTGCATGACCGAGCCAGAAGCGGGCGAGACGCCCGCCGCCACTCCAGACAAAGTTTTTGGAAACAAAGTATATTTGAAGCGGGGACGGGGTCGGATTAAACTCCAAGACCTGTTGCAGATCTGGCCCTCGAATTGAGGTTTCCGGGACTAGGCCCCGCCGCCTTCGACGGCACTCTGACGCCAAGTCATCCCCAGCTTTACATTCCTACTGAAACCTTCAACGCATTGACGCGGCCATCTGCGTGTCACCATGTAGCTATGAACGATGACTCCAGGCACGATGGCTCGGTCACCTTTCGGGTATCAGGCTGGCTTCTTCGTCAGTGCCGAGAGAGCCGAGGAGAGAAAGTAATAAGATTTGACGGAACGAAGCGGCCGATTGTAGTCTGACCTGCCGTCTGACCTGCCGCGGACCACAACCTATTGTGTCAAAGGCTTCCGGCTCTCCGCTTCGATTCCAACCCCCTTCATTCGGACGACTTATGAACAAGGTATCGGTCTATTGCGCGTGGCGGACCTCAGACCAAGCGCGCAGCACCCTGGTAGGGCTATTCGGGGCCTTTCGGGGGCTGGCCGCCCGACGCTTCGGGCGGCCGCTCGTACGGCTTGATCGTGGTGACACGCAGCCCGCGCGAGGTCCATCCGACGTCGAATCCCACCCGGTCGCCTTCATTCAACAGCTCGATTCCCGCCATCCTGCCGCCCAGGCCCGCGCCTATCACGGTGACGAACGGGAATTCAAAGAAGATGTCGCGCCCGCTGAGCGAGCGCACGACACCCCGCCCGCGCGCGCGGTCCAGGCGCACGATGATTCCCCCGTAAAAGTTGTCGGGGCAGCGCTCGGCGTCGAATGCAGGGTCGTCGGCCATGGTCCCGGCAGATTACGAGAGCGAAGCAAGCGATGTCATTTTTCCGCGCAGCCGCCCTTTTTGCTGCTTGCCTTGGAGACCGCCCAGGCGCCGCAGTTCAAGTGCGGATTTTTTCCGACATTTCATACGTTTACCTCGACTTCCGATGCGGAGGTGACGGGTTCGGGGACAGGGTTGCCCTCGCTCTTCAGCTCGTCGATGTAGATCTCTACTCCCTCGCGAATGAGTGCCAGAACTTCCTCCACGGTACAGGCAGATGCTGTACAGACCGGGAGATCGGGCACGTGCGCGCTATAAGAGCCGTCTTTGGCCCGCTCGATGATTACCGCGTACTTCATTTCTCGCCTTTCTCCGTCAGGCCCGCTTGCTTCAGGATCGCTGGTGCGGTTCCGGTTGCAATTTCCCCCGCATGGAAAGCCACGACCACTCTCCCGGCCTTGGTCGCGTGTCGATAGACACGATGGCTGCCTTTGCTCCGAACGAACATCCACCCGTCATCTTCGAGCAGCTTGATTATCTCCCGTGCCTTCATCGAGATGCTACAAGGGGATCGCTGTCCGGAACAGGATGAACCGCCCGAGCATCTCGCCGACCAGCACCGACATCAGCGTGAGGTACAAGAGTCCGGTCGCCGCCATCGTGTTCGGGATCTTGAGCGTCTGCCGGCACATCCAGACCAGCGCGATCGACGCCGCCGGCCCAAACAGCATCCGGCTGGCCATCAGCCCCAGCTCCGGCCCCGCCAAGCTACGCGCCGCGATCGAGGCCTCCGAGCCGCCAAAGAGGGCGAGCAGAGCCGGCACCAGGATCAAAATGGCGAGGTCGGCGACGAGCGCAATGCCAAGCAGGCGCACGAACGTCCGGATGTAATCGACCGGTAGGGTCCGGTCGATCAGATACCAGTGCCCGAAGAGCATCGCTGCGCTGGCCAAGCCCAGCACCAGCGACGAAAAAATCGCCGTGATCGCGTACAGCGAGGCGGCCAGCAACCCGAACGAGGCGGGCTCCAGCACCAAGGCGTTGGCAATGACGGCCAGCAGTCCTACCCCGAGCGAAAAAGTGTAAGCGCGGGCGCGCACAAGACCGTTGTCGGTCCAGAGCGTGAACAGGTAGAAGCTCAGGATCAGGCAGAAGGCCGCCCAAATCGCGCTCAGGGCCCACAGCGTGGTGGGTCTGGGCGCTTGGGGGCGGTAGCCTCGCGAGGCGAGCAGCCCGAGCCCGACCGCACTTATCAGGCCGGCGGCCAGATAGACCGCCGCGCTCGACTTGTAAAACCCCCGCTCGATCTTGAAGAAGGGCGGGATGGCGAGCGCCAGGGTCCCGCCCAGAGCCAGTTCTCCAAACACCATCAGGAAGCAAACGCCGAATTTCGTCACGCACGCATCTTAGCGGCGGGCGGCGAGGCCCGACAGAGCATCGGGGCCCTAACCGGGCGTTAGACAAGTTGCCCCAAGGCGCTATAATCAAGGCGAAATCTCGGCAGCAACGAGGGGTGTTATGCGCGCATCTTATATCTTGAAATTCGTCGCGGTTATCCTTGCCGTGGCTCTCTCCGCCTGTGCCGCGGTCCAGGCGCAGCGCCAGGCGCAGGAGCAAAAGCAGCAGGTCTTCGAGAAGCAGATGGACATCGCGCACATCTGGGTGACCGACGGCGATGCCCCTGCCGGCAAGCCTTTCCAGGTGCTGGGCCCCGTCACGTACAGCGAGCCGTTCACGCCCGACGCGATCGATTCGCATAAGATGAACAACAAGCTCAAGGACCTCGCCCTGGAGAAGTACACCAACGACGTTGACGCGGTAATCAAGGCCCACAGCGACGTATCGGCCGATGGCAGCACCGTGACGGTGACGGCGCAGGCGATCAAATACGAACAGTCGGCCGACCGTGAGGCGATGCACAAGATGAACGAAGGGATGGTAGCCTCGCCCAAGTGAGAAGCGAGCGTGGCGAGCTTGTCATCCTGGTGAGCCGAAGCCCTGAGGCTGCCGAAGGGGAAGCGAAGGATCTCGTACGCTTCGGATCGAACGCGAGGTTCGCGGCCGAATGGCCGCGAGCCTCGTTGCGTCTTTAGGCATCGGAGCGGCCGCTATCCGGGCTCTGACAGGATGCGGTCGAGTTCCCCGGAACTGTCCAGCGCGCGCAGCTCGTCGTATCCGCCGATAATCCTGCCGTTGACGAAGACCTCGGGCACGGTGCGCCGGCCGCCTGAAAGCTCGATCATTTTCTCCCGAAGCGCGGCGTCCTCGGTGACGTCGATCTCGTCGAACGCGACTCCCTTGGACTTCAGAAGCGCCTTGGCACCCACGCAATAGGGACAATAGCTGGTGGTGTAAACTTCTACCTTGGCCATGGGTCCTGGCGGTATTGTTCCCGCAGTGCCCGGCTTAGTCCAGCGCGGGCAGACTTGGGTAGTGTATCAGTTTGAAATTCCGCCCACTTGACCGAGCCGTGCGTCCCCGTCCCGCCTGTGCGATGATGGGTGCATGGCCACGAAGCGTCTTAAACGCCCGCGCGACCCCGTGGTCCTCGCTAAGCTCATCGGCGACATTGCGACCGGCCAAGTCGAGGACCGCGTAGAGGACAGGCGCAACCCTGCCGCTGTGGCGCTGGGGAAGCTCGGGGGTGCGAGGGGCGGCAAGGCCAGAGCGGCCAAGCTAACGACGGAGCGCCGACGGGAAATCGCCCGGAAAGCCGCGCAAAAGCGTTGGTCGAAATGAAGCCGCCCGCTTTACCGATTTATCCTTGCTTCAAAGCCCTCTCTAATTCTTCGAGCGCCCTTTTGTGATCGCTGGTCTTTAACGGCGCTTGCGAATAATACCTGTTTTCGTCATAAGACGCGCCAGCGCGCCGGTCTACGATGAAAGCTTGTGCGAACGTCGGCGGAGTCGTGAGTCTGCTGTTATCGAAGAACAAATAGACTGCGCTAGGTTCCCAGGCTGGGCATGCCGTGAAACCGTACCCTCTTACTAACCGTGTGACCAATTCAGAAAGAGGCATTAACATTTTAAGTTGCTCTGCTATGGGCCGGTCTAATATGAACTCCAGTTGACTTAGATAGTAGGTTGGAAACACGGGCTTGACATTCACCGAAAAGCTTCCAGCAACCCATTCCCTTAAGTCTTTGAGCACCGCATCGGAGTCGTCCGTTGATGTTCGTGTAATCACACTGACTCCCGTTGCCAATTGAGCATAATTTTGGACTTGAAGACTTTCGATAGCAACGGCTTCTCGATCCGGTAGGTTGCACTGTCCCCAAAGGAAATTGAGCGGCTGATTCGGAGGAGGATTGACCAATTCCTGACCAGTTGGCGTGTGTCTAAAGCTGTAGCGCGCTTTAAGTCGGTCAGCGAGGTCAAATATTGGGACTGTCGCGAAAACGCTTGCTGCAAGAGAATAAACCGCTTGCGCCCGAATGGTTGCTGTAATCTTCATGCGGCTTGCTCCTGTTGCTCTGACGCACCACCTTGCCGGACGCTGTCGCCGAACCGTAATCTGTCGTCAATCACGGGGGGTCGCGCAATACGCTCAGATGCAGCGTCTTTGTGGGGCTTTGAACTAGCCGTCTCGACTCCCATTTCGGCATTGGCAACCAGTTTAGCAATTGGCGTGAAGGAAGGCTCTTCCAAGTCAACAAGCATTCCGAGCAGTAGGTCGCATATTGTGTCAAGTGTTAGATTGCTCGGACTACTAAGCCAGCGATTTATCGACTCTGCCCGATGGCCGGTTCGCTCTGCAAGTTCCTTTTGAGTTAGCCCCTGCTGGACAAAAGCTTTGCGAAGCAGCCTGTAAAAGATGTTTTGAAACCTACGACGGTAAAAAGCTAGCGTGCGAGTGGGGATAGGTTTACTGTTTGTAAGTTCAGACAAGATTGACGTTTTTGGAGATGTAAGCATGAATGTTGTCTCCCTTCATAACCGGCGGTCGCAAACCAAATAGGCGTTGCCATTCAGATATGCATTCCCGCTTGATCCATTTGTAATCCCGCCAAAGCAATTTCCAACGCTTCATCGGTCCGAGGAGCACCACAAACACATCTTGATGGGCAAATCGACCGAAGAATCTCAATTGCGGAACGCCCGGTTCCCATATTCTTATTTCCCAAACTTCTTCTGCCGCCTTCTCCAAGCGAGCCATGAAACAGTCTTGATGATCCAGTTCCAGCGCTACGTAGATGTCCTTGCCCCGAATAAAGTCGCTGAAATCAGCTTCGGTTTGAGGAGCCAACCATCGGTCGCTGTGCAGGAATTCGTAAATGTTCGGCAAAGCATAGATGGTGCGTTCCCGCTCAGCACGGAATTCCTTGCGTAGCGGTTCCACCAGAAAAAGGCGTCCCGCCTTACAATGTGTCTCTATCTCATCCAAGATTGACATATAAGTCAACCGGCTGGCGATTCGCGTCCGCCACCAGCACGCGACTGCCATACGGGCGTATGTGGCGTCGGTTGAGCAGACCTAGCGGTCATCGTCGGCCAACATAGGGAGGACCGCATGTCTTAAATTAAAATGCGAGATATGCTTGACAGCCTAAGCAAAAGAGTGTATTCTGGCCGCATGAACAGGTTGCCCAGCGCGAAGCGGGCACAAATCTTAGGCATGATGGCAGAAGGCGTCTTGATGCGGGCTATCTCCCGAATGACCGGCGCGAGCATCAACACGATCGTTAAGCTGCTGGCGGATGCTGGCAACGCCTGTCTTGAATATCAAGACCGGGTCATGGTCAACCTGCCGTGCAAGCGGATTCAGGCGGATGAAATTTGGAGCTTCGTCTACGCGAAGCAGAAGAACGTACCGCAAGACCATCGCGGCGAGTTTGGCTATGGCGACGTTTGGACGTGGACCGCTCTCTGCGCCGATACGAAGCTCGTCCCGTGCTGGTACGTCGGGACGCGTGATGCGGACGCCGCTTGGGTGTTCATGCGCGATCTGGCGAGCAGGCTGACGAACCGCGTGCAGCTAACGACCGACGGTCACAAAGCCTATCTAGACGCTGTAGACGGCGCGTTCGGGACGATGATCGACTACGCCATGCTGGTGAAGCAATACGGAACCGCGCCAGAGGCAGAGAAGCGATACAGCCCGCCTGTGTGCCTCGGAACCGAGCGGACGGTCCTTCACGGCGATCCCGACCCGGCCCATATCAGCACGTCGTATGTCGAACGCCAGAACCTTTCGATGCGGATGGGGATGCGCCGTTTTACCCGGCTGACCAACGCTTTTTCAAAGAAGCTGGCGAACCACGTCCACGCCCTCTCCATCTACTTCATGCACTACAATTTCGTGCGGATTCACGGGACGCTTAGGGTCACGCCCGCGATGGAAGCCGGGGTCACTGACCGACTCTGGTCGCTTGAAGATATGGTCGGGGTCGTGGACGAGCGGGAGGCCGCTCAGAAGGCCCAGAAGGCGGAAAATTCAAACTGATACATTACCCAGACTTGGCCGGCCTGTCGCAGGACATCTTTAGCGTGTCCGCCAACGAACTGCCGGGAGGCACGGGCCTGAACCTCGTGCCGGACGAGAGGCGATGGGCTAAAGTGACGCGAGCGGAACCAGGCACGGAGTGAGTGGGCGGGTAAAGTGGCCAACAGGCGCGTCGTGGTGGTCGGAGCGGGTATGGCGGGACTCAGCGCCGCGCTGCGCCTGCATCGGGCGGGCGCTGAAGTCACAGTGTTCGAGTCGAGCGATCGCGTCGGTGGCCGGACGAGTTCAGAGACCCACGACGGCTACCTATACGAGCGTGGGACGCAATTTTTCACGACCACGTATCGCAACGCATTGGGGCTCATCAAGGAGATGGGGCTCCAAGCCGAGCTGAGGCCGACCAGTCCGTGGATTACGGTGTTCAAGGACGGGCGGCCGTATCGGATGCCGTCCGGGCTGCTATCTGCCGTGTACGCGTTGACGAGCGGACTGCTGAGGGTGCGGGACCTTGCCCGATTCACCTGGCATACAACGAGCCTGCGATGGCCCGCGATCGACAATTACTCGGCGTGGGCGGAGTACGACGACGAGGATGCCGCGCGATGGGGCGCCGCGCATCTGGGCCGGGGTTTGGATTACCTGCTCGAGCCGGTACTGGCGGGCGGTATGATGCAGCGGATCGAGGAGACTTCGCGCGCGTGCGCGCTGGCAGTGCTGGCGACGACCGCCAACGGCCGGAGCAAGGAGCTGACGCTGGCGCGCGGCAACGACTCGCTGCCGCGGGCGATGGCGGCACGGGTCGAGGTTAAACTCGAAGCGGCGGTCCAGGCGGTCGAGGCCACGCCCGACGGCGTGACGGTGCGATTGTCCGGAGAGACGGTTCGCGCCGACGCGGTGGTGATTGCAACCACCTCCTCGGCAGCGGCCGGAATTTATCGCGGTGCAGACAGGCTCGAACGCGAGCTGATGGCGACGCCCTATGGCTCGGTGATCAAGGTCGGCCTGGCGACGGCGCGCGATTGGTCGGACAATCCGGGGCTCAGCAACGTGTGGGCGATGATGATCCCGCGCAGCGAGCGCCGGCAGATCGTCTCCGTCACGATCGAATCGGCCAAGGACCCCAAGCGAGTGCCCAAGGGCGGCGAAATGCTCAACCTTTTCGTCACGCCGGAGAACGCGGAGCGGATGATGGATTGGCCGGACGAGCAGGTGGTGAGCGCGGTCGCGGCGGACGTGGAGCGGCTGTTTCCCGCCGCGTTTGCCGCGAAACGGTTCGCGCGGGTGGTCCGCTGGCGCGAGGGGATGCCGAAATCGCCGGTCGGGCGCGCGCGTGCGCTCGCCGAGTATCGCCGCACACGGCCGCGCGACTGCCGGGTGTGGTTGGCGGGCGACTACATGGGGGTGCCGACGCTGGAATCGGCGATCGAAACCGGCACTTGGGCGGCGGACCGCATCATCGGAGGCTGACTGTCGGTGCGCGCTCGGAGGCGTTGGTTCGTGCGCCTGACCTCTTGCCTGTTCCGGGCAGGCCACTCGATTCGACTCGCGATAGCGCCGACTAAGATCATTCCGCGCTCTTTCCCGGCAATCCGCCCACGCTACCGGTCGCGCGGCGCCGGCCCCGGGATGCTACAATCGCGCGGCTAGGAGCGGCCTTCCAGATAGGTGGCGGCAACATGGACGCGCGTAAAGTTGAGCAGGACTGGCGTGCGCGCGGTTTCAGTTGCGATTTGTGGGTCGACCCGCCGGATCGGGTTTGGAGGGACTACCTGCACGACGTCGACGAGCTTCTGATGGTGGTCGAGGGCGAGCTCGAGGTCGGGATCGAGGGCCGTATTCATCGCGCCAAGCCGGGTGTGGAGTTGTTCATCCCGGCGCACGCGCGGCATACGGTGCGCAACATCGGCGGAACCACCGCGCGTTTGCTGTACGGTTACCGGACGTCGCACGTCCGGGAGAAGTAGCGCTGCCACGAGGCGGGCAACCTGACCCGGCTCTCGGAGCTCTCGGGCTAAGACTCTCTGCTCGCGGGCGAGGAAGGAGAGAGGAGAGAGTAAAAGGTAGAACGGGCTGGAATAGTTCGTCTGCATGAAGATACTGGTATTCAACTGCGGAAGTTCCACGCTCAAGTTCGAGCTGCTCGAACTCGACATCGCCAAGGGCCGGCGTGGGAGCGTGATCGGACGCGGCAACTTCGAACGAATCGGCGAGGACCATGGCGAGGCGATATTGGTCGACGGCGACCAGGCCGAAACCAGAGTTGCGGCCGACTGTCGGGACCACGGACAAGCCGCATCGCAAGCAATAGCCTGGCTCGAGAGATTAACCGCCCCCGGCGGTTTGCAGGTCGACGCCACCGCTCATCGAATCGTGCACGGGGGGCCGCACCTGTTCGGGCCTGCCATACTTGACGACAACGCAATGAAGGAGCTCGAGGAGGCCGCCTCCTTCGCGCCGCTTCACAACCCGCCCGCGCTCGCGGCTATCCGAGCCGCCATGGCGTGGAGCTCCGGCGTGCCGGCAGTCGTACTTGCCGACACCGCGTTTCATCGGGACCTTCCCGACTATGCGAGCAACTACGCGCTGCCGCGCGAACTCGTTTTGCGCCACGGTATCCGTCGCTTCGGGTTTCATGGAATTGGTCACGCCTGGATGATGGAGCGCTATGCGGAGCTAACGGGCTCCGACCCGGCGGCGATCAATCTCATCACGCTTCATTTGGGCGCCGGATGCTCGGCCACGGCTATCAGGCGCGGCAAATCGGTTGATACCTCGATGGGATTTACTCCGCTGGAAGGTCTGATGATGGCGACGCGCAGCGGCGACCTGGATCCCGCAATCGTGAGTTTTCTGTGCGATCGGGAGAAAATCAGCCCCGCGGAGGTCGAGTCGCTGCTGAATCACAAGTCCGGGCTGCTTGGAGTTTCGGGCGTGTCGGGTGACCTCCGCGAGGTGCAGGCATCGGCCGACCAGGGCAACTCGGATGCGGCGCTCGCAATCGAGATGTTCTGTTACCGCGTCCGCAAGTACGTCGGCCAATACCTGGCTGTCCCGGGCAGGACCGAGGCCGTCATCTTTGGCGGCGGAATCGGCGAGCACGCGGATCGGATACGCGCGCGAGTGTGCGAAGGCCTTGAGCACTTGGGCATAGGATTCGATCCCGAGCGCAATCGCGCGGCCAACGGGCGCGAGTCTCGCTTCAGCGCGGAGGACGCGAAGGTCGAGCTGTATGTGATACCGCTCGACGAGGAACTCTATATTGCCCGAGCCGCGGCCCGGCTGCTGCTTGCTGGCCAAGTGATCGGTTGATTGAACTTTTCCGGTCTCTCTGCGCAACCGGGCGCCGGGTTCAGGTAGGCCGCGGATTGATCAGCGCCGGCGCGTCAGGATCCGCCGGAAAGTCTTTGATCAGAACCTTGCGCCCGACGACCTCGATTCGGCCTTCCTGGTAGAGCCGGATCGCGTAGGGATAGATACGATGCTCCTGGGCGAGGATGCGCGCCGCGAGCCGTTCCTCGTCGTCGCCGGGATAAACCGGCACCACGGCCTGAACGATGATCGGGCCATCATCGACCGTGGCCGCGGCAAAATGCACCGTACATCCCGAGAAGCGCACGCCGTGCTCGACGGCCGCCCTCTGCACGTGGAGCCCGGGGAACGAGGGCAGCAGCGCGGGATGGATATTCATGATGCGGTTGGGAAACGCCGCGAGCATCACGTCGGACAGCACACGCATGAACCCCGCGCAGGCGACCAGCTCGACGTCGCGCTCCCGCAGCGCGGCGACCAGCGCGCGGTCGAAATCCTCGCGGCTCTTGTGCCGGCGATGGTCGATTACCGCGCTCGGAATCTTGTGGCGGCGGGCGCGCTCCAGGCCCTGCGCGTCGGCGCGATTGGAAATCACGATGCGCAGGTCCGCCTTGAGGTCGCCGCGCTCCATCGCGTCCATAATCGCCTGCAAGTTGGTGCCGGTTCCCGAAATTAGCACGCCGAGCTTGACCGGCAATTTATCTGTCATATCCCGGCGTTGATTTTTCCCGATGCGGCTCAAACGAAGCTCACGCCGCGCTCTGCGCGGACGACTTCGCCGACCAGATATGACGGCTGGCGGAGGCGCCGCAAATGCGCGATCACCTCGTCCGCCTCGCGGGCCGGCACTATAGCGACCATCCCAAGCCCGTTATTGAACGTGCGGTCCATCTCGGCCCGGCTTATCTTTCCGAGCCGTGCGATCAGGTCGAAGATCGGCGGTACGCGCCAGCTTGCGCGCCTGATCACGGCCCGCAGCCCGTTCGGCATCACGCGCGGCAGATTTTCGATAATGCCGCCGCCAGTGATATTGGCGAGCCCCTTCAAGTCAAAGCGCCGGAACAGATCGAGCGCGGTCTTGGCGTAAATCCGGGTCGGCCGCAACAGCTCGTCGGCCAGTGTCGTCCGAAGCTCCGCAACGTGCGTGTCGAGCTTGAGCTTTGCATGCGCGAGCAGAACGCGGCGTGCCAGCGAGTAGCCGTTGGAATGGAGCCCGCTCGAGGCAAGCCCGATGAGCGCGTCTCCCGCACGCACCCTTGCCGGACTGGGAATACGGCTGCGCTCGGCAACGCCCACGGCGAACCCGACCAGGTCGTACTCGCCGGGACGGTAGAGTCCCGGCAACTGGGCGGTCTCTCCGCCGACCAGGCTCACTCCGGCCCGGGCGCATCCGCGCGCCACACCCTTGACCACGTCGGCTGCGACGCCGGCGTCGAGCTTGCCGGTGCCGATGTAATCGAGGAAGAAGAGCGGCTCGGCGGCGTGGCAGATGATGTCATTGACGCACATCGCGACGCAATCGATGCCGACGCTGTCGTGGCGCCCGGTTGCGATCGCGATCTTGAGCTTGGTGCCGACGCTGTCGGTGCCCGCCACCAGCACCGGCGAGCGCATCCGCCGCGTCCCGTTGAGCGCGACCAGCGCGCCGAATCCGCCGATCCCCTCGATCACGTGCGCGCCAAGCGTCGGCTTCGCGATCCGCCGAAACAGCGGGATCAGCCGCTCCTTGAGGTCGATATCGACGCCTGCCGCCTTGTACGTGAGTCTGCCGGCCACTACCGCCTCCGCATCGCGATGGCTGACGCCCGGTAGCTTTCTGTGCCGTCGGGCAATATCACTCGCCCTTCGCGGTATCGCAAAATTTCCAGCCCGGCAAGCATCGCTTTCAGCTCGTGATGGCCGAGCAGATGGCGCGGGTCGCGAGGATGGCCGAACGCGGCCTGATCGATCAGGAACGTGTCGACTATCAGGACGCCGCCGGGTCCAAGCCCGGCTCTGAAGGCGGGGAAGAGCGCGCGGTCCAGGAAGTTGACGTTGATGATCGCGGCGTAGGTCTCCGTCCGGATCGGAAAGCTGGTCATGTCGGCGACCACCGGCCATATCGGAAGGCGCTCCGCGCGTGCCGCGCTGAGAAGCATCCGCAAGGCCGCCTCCGCATAATCGACGGCGACCACTCTCATCCCCGCGCGTGCCAGCGCCAGGCTGTGGCGGCCCCGCCCGGCCGCGACGTTCGAGCGCAAGGCCGCCGCACGCCGGCAACGCTATCGCCTCGACCACGAACGGCTCCGGCTCGCCCGCCTCGTCGGCCGCGCGATGGCGTTGCTCCCAGACGGCGCGTTCGCTCTCGCTCATCACGTCACAACGCGCGCGCCAGCGTGAAGACGTCCACGGCGCGCGCGCCGGCGGCAAGCAGCGTGCGAGCGCATTCGTCGACGGTCGCGCCGGTGGTCATCACGTCGTCAACCAGCAGGACGCGGCGGTTGGCGATCGCGTCGGGGCGCCTTACAGCGAACGCGCGATGCACGTTGCGCCGGCGCGTGTCGAGGTCCTTCGCCGTCTGCGGAGTGGTGGACTTGACCCGGCGCAGGCTGGACGCGTCGAGCGGGCATCGCAGCCGCCTGGCGACCTCCATTCCGAGCAGCGCGGCCTGATTGAACCCGCGCCATCGAAGACGCCGGCCATGGAGCGGCACCGGGATGACCACATCGTAGCTGCCCGGAGCGAACGGCAGCTCTTCGCCGATGCATTCCGCGAGCGCGCGCGCCAGCGACTGGTCCAGCCCGTACTTGTGGCGCCGGATTATCGAGGGCAGCGTCGAGCCGCCATCGTCCTGATCGCTGGCCCGGTATCGCGCCGCGGCGCGAGCCACGCCGTATTTCGGCGGCTTCTGGACGCAGCGATGGCATAGGCCGTCGCCGCTGGAGTTCGCGGGATCCAGCGGCATCCCGCACCGCGCGCAGATCGGTTCAACCAGCCGCTCGATCCTGCCCCGGCATGGCTCGCAGACGTGCCGCTCCGCATCGATCGGCAGCCGCGCCGCGCACGACGCGCATCGCGGCGGGTAAAAAAAGTTCAGCAGGTATCTGAGCATCGCCCCTTACGCAGATACATGATGGCGCGACCGGCGGCTTTGCGCGAGGGCCGGCGGGCCGGTCCAACTAAGACTCGCAGAGCGGGCGAGACGCCCGCCGCCACTTCGGAACAAGAAGAAGTGGCCTTTTCTCTTGATTGAAGTGGCGGCGGGCGTCTCGCCCGCTCTTTTTCTGAAGACGCCACCATTGCCTGTCATTCCGAGCGTGGCCGAGGAATCGGAGTTTACCCTGGGCGAAGTCGAAGGGACCACCAACCGTCGGCAACTCCAACCGCTGCTTTCGCCGGTAGGTTCGCGCGTCCCGCGCGGCACCCGCGGTGGTAGTGGATCAGTTTTTAACCCGATCCACTAGCCGAGAGGCTGCACGAATCTTGTGCTATAGAATGGACCATGGACGCGCCGCTTACCGGGATTCGGATCATCGATTGGACCATCTGGCAGCAGGGTCCGGTCGCGACCACTATTCTGGCCGACCTGGGTGCCGAGGTGATCAAGCTGGAGGAACGCGAGCGCGGCGATCCCGGCCGCGGGATTCTGTCGGTGGCGGGCGGATCGACGGCCAAGGGCGGCCGCAACTTTTATTTCGAGGCCAACAACCGGCACAAGAAAAGTATCGCGCTCGACTTGAAGCGCCCCGAGGCGCGCGAGGTCATATACCGGCTGACCGCGAAGAGCGACGTGTTTGTCCAGAACTTCCGCAAGGGGGTCGCCGGGAGGCTTGGACTGGATTACGAAGCGCTGCGCACGCACAACCCGCGCCTCATCTATGCGAGCGCCTCGGGCTACGGCCCCAAGGGTCCCGATAGCGGCGAGCCCTCGTTCGATTACCTCGGCCAGGCGCGCTCGGGCATCATGAACGCGGTCGGAGGCCCCGACAGCCCGCCGACATACATCTTCGGCGGTATCGCCGATCAGATGGGGGCGATCGCGTTGGCGATGGGAATCATCACGGCGCTCTACGCGCGTGATCGCTACGGCGTCGGGCAGGAGGTCGACGTCTCGCATCTCGGCTCGATGATGCTGTTGCAGGGGCTCAACGTGGCCTCGCGCACGATCATGGGGTGGGAGCTGCCGCGCAATCCGCGCGAGGGGGCCTTCAACCCGCTCTGGAACCACTATCGATGCGGCGACGGCAAGTGGCTGTGCCTGGGGATGCTGCAGACGGATCGCTACTGGAAGGACTTCTGCAACGCGCTCGGCCTGAACGAAGTGGCCAATGACGAGCGCTTCTCGAGCATCAGCGGGCGCGCGCAGAATGCGCGCGAGCTGGTGGCGATTCTCGATCGCACCTTTGCAAACAGGCCGCGCGATGAGTGGCTCAGGATTCTCAAGGAGGGTGGCGACTTCATCTACACCGTCGTCAACTCGATTTCCGATCTGACCACCGATCCGCAGGTTCTGGCCAACGATTACATCGTCGAGTACGACCATCCCGAGCTCGGCAAGACCAGCCTGCTCGGGATGCCGCTCAAGTTCAGCCAGACGCCCGGCGAGCCGCGTGGACATGCTCCGGAGCTGGGCCAGCATACCGAAACGATCCTGATCGATCTGCTCGGCTACGATTGGGAGGATATCGACCGGTTGCGCGAATCCGGCGCGATCTGAATCCGCCCGAAGCAGCATGGCCGGCACGGCGCGGGCAGCACTGCGAGGTAAAGACGATGAGCGCGATAAGCGGCAGCTTGGAGGATCGGGAACAGATTCGGGAACTCTACGCGCGCTATGCGATCACGATCGACGATTCGCGCTATGACGAGTGGATCGATTGCTTCACCGAGGACGGAGTCTTCGAGAGTCCGCGCTTCGGCCACTACGCCGGGCACGACGGGTTGACCAAGTTTGTCGCGACTTACCGCGAGTCGCTCGGCGGCGCGCAGGTCCGCCATCTCATCAGCACGGTGAGCTTCCAGATAGACGGCGATCGCGCGACGGGAACCTGCTACCTGACCTATTTCCACTCCAGGAACGGAAACACCGCGCTTGCCGCAGTGGGCCACTATCGCGACGTGCTGAGGAAGGTCGGCGGTGAGTGGCGTTTCCAGAGCCGGCAAGTGTTCATCGACGGACACGGATAAGCGCGGCGTGCCGCGACCAAAGCTTACGGAAGGAAGACCGCTCGAAACCAGGTCAGCAGGCCGCGGCGCTTTGGCAATCGGTGCGCCATCTCGTCGAGGTCGTTTCCCACCGCGGTCAGGTCCGTATGCGACTCGGGCTCTTCGTAGAGGCGATTGATCACGGGTGCTTTCTCGGCTCGCGCCAGGCGTTCGGCGCGGGCCAGACGCGCCTCGAGCGCCTGGCGTAGATTGATCGCGTCCACTCTGAATGACCCGTCGTAGTCGGCTTTCAGGTTGATCGTGACTTCGCCGGGATCGACGCTTCCCCGTCTCCAGGCCAGCCGCATCTCCCGTTCGCGGCCGGCCGCGTAGTGCCTGAGCCGGCTGGTCATCTCGACCGTCTTCTGCCGCAGAGAGAAGTTCGAAAGCCGCCAGAACTGCCGCGCGGCGCCGGCCATCCGCCGCGCGTAATAGAAACCAAGCAGAAACGATACCAGGAGCAAGCCGGCGAGAGTTCTCCAGCTCTCGACTAGACGCGGGATGTCGTGTTCGAGCCGCGAGAATATCTCGGAGAGAGCGGTCTTTAGGTAGTCTGACCAAGTCATGGTGCTGCGCCGTCGCGGCCCTGTCCCATCCGCGATGTGGCAATCGCTTTTAGCGGTTTGGAACGATTGCGTCCAGGGTCAGGCGCCTTGACGGTCCCACGGTCGGGACAGTCCTTGGCGGGCGGCCAACGAACGCGAGCGTGGTGCGTTCCTTACCGTTTTCGGGGCGAGCCTAGGTGGCGGGAGTGTAACGGTCAATCGGTAATCTCGCGACGATGCCCCCGCGCGCCCGCCGAATTGACAGTGTGGAACCCCGGTCCTAGACTCGACCCCAAGCGGGCGTAATTCAGCGGTAGAATGCCAGCTTCCCAAGCTGGACGTCGTCGGTTCGACCCCGATCGCCCGCTCCATACTCATTCATGGCGCTAACCGTGCACCGTTCTTTGGCTGCCAGCCACCCAGAATCATGGGTGCTCCTAAGCCTCGTTCTTGCTCTGGGCATCGTCTGGATGCGCGCGAACCGCGGTAGGAGAAGTCTTCGCTGGGCTTGCGTGCCGGCCGACGTGATCTGCCAGTTGCGTTTTCCGAGAACGAGGTGGCCGTAGCGCTCGTCCCACTCGCGTCGAGCTTGAAGATAGAACTCGCTGTCCATAGGGTTGCTCGCTGAAATTGCTCTCGTCCGATTGGCCCTCTTCGGTCGGAACGGGAGCAATAGTCGGGCCGCGGATCGACTTTCCCCGGCGTCTTCTGTCGGCGGGAATTGGCGGGAAGTCGAGAACCTCTTGCGTTCCATCCGCCCTTTGCATACCATTAGGGTATGCAGATGTTGGGCTGGACGCTGGTGTTCACCGCCGCCAGCCTCGAACATCTGGCCGAGCGCGACATCGACGCGGACGACGTAGCGGACGCGGTTTTCGGCCACCACGGCTTGGCTCGCGTTCGGCGCGGCGGCCGAGGGGTTGGGACGAGATGGTTCGTCGTGGCTCCGTTGGCGCATGGAGAGTTTTTGACCTGTGTGCTGCGTGGGGTACAGCCGCGCGACCTCGACGAGAAGGGCGTGTTCGTTGTGCCGCTTACGAGCGAAGCCGGTCAGCCGCTGGAGTTCGACCAATCGATGCGGCTGTGCGTCAGCGCGCGCGTCTCGGCGCCCGATGAGGTCCGGAGTTACCGCGCGTGGCGGCGCAGTAAAGGAGGACGAAGATGACTGAAAAAAAGCGCAAGCTTCCGAGTTTCAAGAGCGATCACGCCGAGCGCAAGTTTTGGAGTCGTCACAGCATTGAGGAATTCGGCGACGAACTTGAGGATCTCGACGTCCAGATTCGACCTGCGCGGACAGAGCAGATCGCTCTGAGGCTTTACAAGGACGATCTGGAGAGTCTTAAGAAGCTGGCGAAACGTCGCGGAGTCGGCCACACGACGTTAGCCAGAAGCATCGTAGAGCGCTGGCTCGCCGTCTCGCAGCGGGTCAGGTCTGCAGATACATGAGGTTCATCGAGGACAGCCGCTTCAACTATCATCGTGGGCGGCTTGTCGGCAAGTGACGCTTCTATCGTCATCTGGCATGCCAGATGACGATGGCGGCGTCAGCCACCACGCCCCGCCTGGGGGAGAGGCGCACCTGTTGCGCGCGTTGCTTCGTCGATGCGGAGCAGCCGGCCTGCTGGTGCGAAGCCGGCTCGGCGCGCCTTTGATGGACTCTCTGCGCGACCTCAAAACAAATACGGCCCGTGCTGGAAATCCGGCTGGGGGTGGAAAAGTTCCGGGCCCGGGCCACTATTGCGTTCGCGGACGGCGCGCTAACCTAATCCCCGAGGCGGGGGAACCATGGCGGAGCAGGGGGAAGGTCGAAAGAACGCCCACACCGGCGAGCTGACTCGCACCGAGCGCTTGCTCTCGCGCCTCATCGGGATCATCGGCGTGGCCGACGTGATGGCGCTGCTGATGGTGCTGGTGACCGCGTTCAGCGCGATCGCGACTTGGCGCACTGCCGACATCTACGACGCCATCTATCGCGCTTCGGAACAGCCTTATTTCGGCGTGCAGGATGTCAGGATGGATCGCGGCGATAAATCGGACCCCAGGATCGTCGTACAGTACGCCAATGTTGGTCACGTGCAGGCGTTCGACCTGGCAATCAGGCGTGTGCTCCGGCTCGACGGCCATGAAATCCCGGGCCAGACCAAGACGCTGCACGCCGGGGTCCTCTCGCAGCAGGTAACCCACCTGTGGTATTCCCATCTGCCGTCCGACGCTTACGGCGCGGTGGAGAACGGCCGGTCGCAACTTACGGTCGAGATAAAGGCGAGCTACACCGGTCCCCGCGGCCTGCATCACTGCTACCTGGAGCGCTTCGCCTTTGACAAGGATGCCAACAACTTCGACCCGGCGGGCGGAACTGCGCGCTGCGAGGACCGGAACGAGTAGAGCGATTTGAGCGGCAGTCCAGCCAAGTTGCGGCGCCGGGGACGATCTGGCAGCTTTTCTCTCGAGGCCGTGATGCGTTGTCCGAATTGTCGCAAGCCGGTTGAGCTCTCGCGATCCAATCCCTTTCGGCCGTTCTGCTCGCAGCGATGCCGACAGATCGACCTGGGACTGTGGGCCGGCGAGCAATACCGGGTGGCGGGCGGCCGCATCGGGGAGCGCGAGCATCCTGACGACGGCAAGAAAAAGAAGCTCCTCAATTGACTAACAGGCTGAGGGGGAGATGTTGTAGGTAAGCAGCCAGTTTTCACGCAGGGTGTTGAAACCTTAAACTCGAAACCGACAGTTGATGGTAGTTTTTCAACACCCTGCTAAGGGCGCCGATCCCCGCGACTCGGCGCAGCCGCCGCGAATCCATCCCAACGCCGTGGTCGGGCCGGAGGTCGAATTGGCTCCCGGTGTAGAGATCGGCCCGTTCTGTCTGCTCGAGGGCAAGGTTCGGCTCGGACGCGGCACGCGGCTTGTCGGTCACGTGACGATCCTGGGCGACACGCAGCTCGGCGCAGCCAACGTGGTCCATCCCAACGCCGTGATCGGCGACGAGCCGCAGGATCTCACCTACTCGGGCGCGCCGCGCGCAGTCAGGATCGGCGACCGCAACGTGTTCCGCGAGGGCGTTACGGTCCATCGCGGCAGCGAGCGCGGCCAGGTCACGATCATCGGCAACGACAACTTCCTGATGCAGAACGCGCACGTAGCGCACGATTGCCGGGTCGGCAACTCGACCATCATCGCCAGCGGCGCACTGCTCGCGGGATGGGTCGAGCTGGGCGACCATGCCCTGGTATCGGGCAACTGTGTGGTCCATCAGTATGTCCGCATCGGGCGGTTCGCGATGATGCGCGGTGGGAGCAGGACCAGCCGCGACATCCCGCCGTTCTGTATCTCCGACCACACCCACACCCTGCGCGGAATCAATGTCGTCGGGATGCGCCGCGGCGGCTTCAGCACCGCCGCTATCGCGGCGCTCAGGCGCGCGTTCCGCGAGCTGTTCGGCGCGCGGCAGAACCTCAAGCATGCGATCGAGCGGATGCTGGCGGGCGGCGAAGTCTCGGCGGAGGTCGCGGAACTGATCGATTTCATCCGCGCCTCGACGCGCGGCGTCGCCTTCGGCCCCGAAGCGGGGCGGGCCGCCGACCAGCCGGAAGAATAGAGAGCGTCCCCCCATCCTCGCCTTCACCCGCGACCCGGCCTCTGATAGCCTAACGCCAGTCCGCCGTGCGGGCCGGGGGGGGGGAAAGGGCCGAGAGCGCAGCGCGGATCCAGGTCGATTGATGCGCATCAAGGTACGCTTTCTGATAGCAGGCGGACTGATCGTTGGGGCGATCGCCTTCCTTATTTTTACCGCCGTCCGCAACACCGCCGAGTACTATCTTACGGTTCCCGAAGTTAAGGCTCGTCAGGCCGAACTGGGCGATCAAGCGCTGCGAGTAGCGGGGCGGGTCAAACCCGGCGGTATCTTATGGGATCCCGCGACCCTCACGCTGGCATTCACGATCGGTCCTCTCCCACCCGAACCGAAGGACGGCAATGCCGCCGCGGTAACCCCGGTCGCGAACGCCGCCGATCCAGTCGAGTTTCACGTTGTCTGCAAGGGACAGCCCAAGCCGGACATGTTTGCCGAGGGACGCGACGTGATAGTTGAGGGGCGCCTGGTTTCCTCCGGCGAGATCGCCGCGACCCAGGTGCTGACCAGTTGTCCCTCGAAGTACGCTCCCAAGAAGTGAGTTCACGATGGCGGCGACAGGCAGACTAGCTCTCGCCCTCGCACTAGGCTTGGCGGTTTACTCGATCGGCGCGAATATCCTTGGCGCGCGCCGCGGGCGCGCCGACTTGGTCGCCAGCGCCCGCCACGCGCTGTGGGCGATGTGCGCGATGGTGACGGTTGCGGTCGCATCGCTGTGGTCGGCGCTGCTCAGCAGCGATTTCTCGCTCGAGTACGTTGCGGCTTACTCCAGCACGACGCTGCCGACGGTCTACAAGATAACCGCGCTGTGGGGCGGCCAGCAGGGCTCGCTGCTGCTCTGGACTTGGCTGCTCGCCATCTTTACCGCGATCGCCGCCTTTCAGAACCGCGAGCGGAACTCGGAGATTGCGCCCTACGCGATGGTGGTGATGGCGGGCGTGGCGATTTTCTTTCTCGGCATGCTCAACTTCGTCACTCGCCCATTCGACCTGCTGACGCCGGTGCCGCTCGAGGGTTCCGACTTAAACCCGCTGCTCCAGAACTACTGGATGGCGATTCATCCGCCGTCCCTGTACACCGGGTTCGTCAGCGCGACGGTTCCGTTCGCCTTCGGATGCGCCGCCCTGATCACGGGGCGCCTGGATGACGGCTGGATTCGCAGCACGCGGCGCTGGGCAATCTTCTCGTGGTTCTTCCTGACTCTGGGCAATATCTTCGGTGCGCGATGGGCATACGAGGTCCTGGGATGGGGCGGCTACTGGGCGTGGGACCCGGTCGAGAACGCGGCCTTCATGCCGTGGCTGGTGATGACCGCCTATCTGCACTCGGTGATGATCCAGGAGCGCAAGGACATGCTGAAGGTGTGGAACCTGGGGCTGGTCGGGCTCGCCTTCATGCTGACCTTGTTCGGCACCTTTCTCACGCGCAGCGGCGTGATCTCCTCGGTGCATTCCTTTACGGAGTCGGGGCTCGGGCCGTACTTTCTGACCTTTCTGATCGCGCTGGCGGCGGGGTACACGCTGCTTCTGCTTTCGCGCATCAGGCAACTGCGAAGCCCCGCGGAGTTCGAGTCGTATCTCTCGCGCGAGACGGCCTTCCTGTTTAACAACCTGATCCTGGTCGGTATCGCCTTCGCGGTGTTCTGGGGCACCATCTTCCCGGTGCTGTCGGAAGCGGTGCGCGGCGTGAAGATCACGGTCGGGCCGCCGTTCTTCAACAAGGTCATCGCGCCGCTCGCGCTGGGGTTGATTTTCCTGACCGGGGTCGGGCCGCTGATCGCGTGGCGCAAGGCCTCGCGCGCCAACCTGGTGCGCAGCTTCGCGGCGCCGTTGCTGGTCGGCATCGCGAGCGCGGCGGGACTGTGGTTTTTCGCCGGTCTGCGGCAGTGGTACGTGCTGACGGCTTTCTCGCTCGCCGGCTTCGTGGTGGCCACGGTGCTGCTCGAATTCGAGCGCGGCGTCAACGCGCGCCGCCACCTGGTCTCCGAGTCCGCTCCCCGCGCGCTGGTCAACCTGGTTGCCAAGAACAACCGCCGCTACGGCGGCTATATCATCCACCTCGGTGTGATCGCCGCGTTCGTCGGGATCGTCGCCTCGTCCTTCTTCAAGCTCGAGGTCAAGTCCAGTGTGCATCCGGGCGAGAGCTTCAAGGTCGGTCCCTACACGCTCCGCTTCGTGGGCGTAATTTCCGCCGACACGCCTCATCTGGAGAGCGCGATCGCGCGGCTGGAGCTGCTGCGCGACGGCGTACCCGTCGAGACCATGGAACCGGCGAAGCTGTTCTACAAGAAGCCGCAGCAGCCGGCGACCAAGGTCGCGATTCGCTCGACGCCGTTCGCCGACCTCTACGTCGTGCTGGCGGGACTCGACGACAGTGGCCAGCTCGCCACCTTCGACGTCTTCCTCACCCCGCTCGTATTCTGGCTATGGGCGGGCGGGATGATCATGGCGTTGGGCACGGTGGTCGCGATGTGGCCCAACGTGCGGGAGCGCGCCGCGATAGCAGCCGCGGTGCGCGGCGCGACGGCTGAGCAGCTCGGGGCACAGCCCCCGGCGCCGGTGAGCGACGCTTGAAGACTCGTCTCGCCGTAATCGTCATTGCGCTGTCGATCGCGTTGATTGCGCCTGTCACCGCTCCGTCGGCGGCCCTTGCCGGCGTCTCGACGGCGCAGGCCGCGGCCAAAGTCCGCACCACGGTGCAGGACGTGAGCGAAGGTCTGACTTGCCAGTGCGGATGCGGCCTCACGGTCGCCAACTGCAACCATCCCAATTGCAGCTTCTCGGTGCCGATACGCAAAGAGATCGACGCGATGATCAAGACCGGGATGTCGCGCGCGGAGATCATCGCTGTTTTCCGCAAGAAGTACGGCGAGAAGGTGCTTTCGGCGCCCACCACGGAGGGCTTCAACATCCTGGCCTGGACCGCACCGTTTGCCGCCCTCGCGGCCGGCGTGCTCGTGGTTCTCATCACGATGGGACGATGGCGGACTGCGGCTCCCAAGCCGGCCTCCGGCGCGCCGGAGCCGCCCGTGACAGACGACGACTCCCGGCTGAGGGAGCAGCTTGAGCGGGAGTTGCGCGAGCGAATCTGAGCCGTGTTCTATGCCTCCGCGTTGCTGATTGTCGCCGGTGTGGCGCTGTACGTCGCCGCGCCGCTGTTCGGACGCGAAAGTCCGGACCGCGCCGGCACCGGCGCCGAGCTTCAGCTCCTGACCCACCAGCAGGGGCTCGCCATCCAGGGCTTGCGCGAGCTCGAATTCGACCGCCAGATGGGCAAACTCTCGCAGAGCGATTATCTCGCGTTGCGCGTGCCGCTCGAGTCGCGTGCGCTGGCTGCGATGAAGCGGATCGAGGAGCTGCGGGAGCAGGCGCGCGAGGCCGCCGAGCGCCCGGCGCCGCGTCCGCTCCCTGAGGTCAGGGCTGTGCCGCCCGCGCGCCCGCGCCGGGTCAACTACTGCCCGCAATGCGGGATCCGAATCCGCGGCCAGGCGAAGTTCTGCACCGAATGCGGCGCCGCGATCGAAGCGATCAAGAGGGCGGCGATACCGGCCTAGCGCGAACGTGTGTAAAGTCGGGCCTCCCACCATGGAGCACCAGGATCGTCACGGTATTCTGATGCGCGGGGTTGCGCGCTGGGTGGTCTACAGCCGGCCGCGCGCGTGGCTGGGCATGGCAGTGGAGATGCCGAGCCTCCTGCGCGGGGTCGGACTTCCGCGCGGCGCGAGATGCCTGGATATCGCTACGGGGCTTGGATGGGCAACGGCGGCGCTCGCGAGGCGCGATCCGTCGGCGCGAATCGTCGCCCTCGACTACGATGGAACTATCCTGCCTCGCACTCGCGAGTACCTGAGGTCGCATGAGGCGGGATCCAACGTTGCCCTGTGCCGCGCCGACGCCAAGCGTTTGCCGTTTCGCGACGGCTCCTTCGACCTGGTGCTATGCCTTTACGGGCTCCATCACTTCCGCGGCTACCTCGACGCGTTGCGCGAGATCGCCCGAGTGCTCAAATCGAGCGGAAACTTTGCCCTGATCGATCCGCTCCGCAGCGCCGGCAAACCCCCGCGTGGCCATCATGGAACCGACGTTCCGACGCGGGGGGAGTTAGAACGGATGCTCGGTGAGGCCGGTTTCGAGATCGTGCGGTCTCACATCTCGCGGAAAAAAGTCAGAGCGCTGACGCGCAAGGCCAATCAGCCTATTGAAGGAGCACGGGCCTAACCCCAGTGATGGCCGATCCGGTTATCGAGGCGCGCGGCCTTTGCAAAAATTTCGGAACGACGCCGGTATTGCGCGGCGTCGACCTCAAGCTTAAGCGGGGTGACGGCGCGGCAATCCTGGGGAGCAACGGCGCGGGAAAATCCACCTTGGCTGCGATCCTGGCCGGGATGGCCGCGCCAAGCTCCGGCCGCGCGACGCTCTTCGGCGAAGACAGTCATCGCCTATCTCCCGCCAATCGCCGCCGGCTCGGCGTGATGACCCATCAGAGCTTCCTCTACCCGAGCCTGACCGCGCGGGAGAACCTCGAGTTCTACGCCGCGCTCTACGGCCTCGATGCGCCGCGGGCCCGAGCGGAGCGCGCGCTTGAGCGCGTGGGCCTGGCGGCGGCTTCCGACGAGCGGGCGCAGGCGCTGTCGCGCGGGATGGAGCAGCGGCTCTCGATCGCGCGCGCGATGCTTGCCGGGCCCGAGGCGCTCCTGCTCGACGAGCCGTTTGCCGGGCTCGACGCCGAGGGCGTCGCGATCGTGGCCGCGATGATCGAGGAAGCGATGGCGCGCGGATGCGCAGTGGTGATGACCGCGCACGCGACCTCCGGGCTCGCCGGCCTCGACCTCGATCGTTGGGAGCTCAAGGGCGGGCGGCTGGTGGCGGTCCAACCTTCCCCGGCGACGGCGCGCGCACCAATTGCGCGTTCATAGGGAGTGCATGGCGCCCCCGCTGAGGCATCCGTCGCCTTATAATGACAACGATTCTCGAAACCGGTTCCCGGGAGAAGATACGGTGAGCGAAGCCAAGCAAACTTTGAAGCAGAGACTCCTTCACGGGATGCGAGAGTACCTCGGGATCGCTCTTTACCTTTTTTTGGCTTCACCGAGCTGCGGCGCGTCTTCGGCGACGACAGATTGGTAGGCGCCTTTTTCCGCCCGCGGTATCTGCTGAATCTGCCCTAACGCGGTGTTGAAAAATACGGCATAGCCGCCTTTGCAAAGCTCTCCTAAAGCAGGCAACCGCGGAACGTCTCGTCACGATGCGGCGGATAGCGGATCAGATTCAGCGCCCATCGTCGGGCTTGATCGAGAGCTTCTTCCGCGCGCCGGAACAGCCGCTCGCGACACATCGTGCCCCATACGTAAACGTCGACTGACGGCTCGTCGCCCAACGTCACGTCGACCATCCAGTCCTCCAGCTCGGGACCGCACACCAGGAGCCGCACCACGCGGCCGTGATCGAGCACAATGCCGCGCGCTTCGCGGGGAAGCCGGAACTTTTCTTTGATGCGCTTGATCAGGTGGGGCGAGTAGTGCTCCTCGGTCATCGCGACGTAAGCCCATTGTCCCGGCTTGGGGTCGGCCTGGCGCGCGATGCGCAGGTTGTTGTCGGTCAGGTCTTCCTTGGCGCGCTCCTGATCGTAGTCGCGCGCCACGGTATAAAAGCTCATCGCCACCGGAAGCTTGGGCAGTTCGGCCTCAGCCGGTTTGCCCTGCTGCTTGGGACGCTTGACGGCGGTTTCCACCCACCACCGATTCTCGACGTTAGGCTTGTGCGCCATTTTTTTGCCAATTGCGATGAAGCGTGAGCGGCATATGCGCCGTCGTGGTCTACCTTCGGACCGAATCCCTGGCACCTTTCAAATGACTACCATGAAATGGGACCGCTCGGCGCCAAGTGCCGGCCTACCTTTGCATCCCGCGGCGCATGTCGGGCCGGGTCAGGCGGCTCGCCGGCGCCGTCTGCGCCCGCGGATCGCGACGACCCGGCGTCGGCGCGCCCGCGCGGTCGTCCCCCGCGCACTGCTGGGGGCGCGCCCGCGCGCTGCTGCGCGTAGCTTCAGAACCGCGCGCGTTGGGGAGTCGCGGAGTCCGAGCACCATTCGCCGACTAAACGCATCGGCCTTGCGCTCCGCGTCGGTCCAGAAGAGGTAATGGGCCATCTCGTGATAGATCATATTGATCCATTTGCGCTCGCTCTTGTAAATCCGTCCGCGCTTCCAGTTCTCGGGATGGACCAGGTGGATGCGGCCGTCCTCGTAGGTCTTGCCCGCGGTCTTGCCCCAATCGAGGTACTCGAACCATTCGATGCGCGGACACTTGACGTGATAGTAGGCGCACAGGTCCGCGATCGCGCGTCGAAACGCCGAGGGCCGATGGGTGTGAAAAAAGGCCACCAGGTTGCGGTCGATGGGTTTTCGGCGGGACAACGGTGGAACGATCATTCGCACTGAATCAGACCCTCCCGGAGACGACGCGAGAAAGACGGCGCCAGAATCATAGGAAGCGGCGCTTGGGCCAGTCAATCAGGGGTCGCGCCGGCGTCAAAAAAGCCGCTATTCCCTTGAAAAAAGAGCCGACCCCCCGGGTCCGTCGGACAATGAATTCCGGCGCTACCCGATCGCGCCGCACTCCTTGAGCCGCGCGATCTCTTCCCAGGTGAGCCCCACCTCCTGCGCGACCTGCTCGGTATGCTGCCCCAGCTCGGGCGCCGGCGCATAGGCTCCGCCGCCTGCGTCAGTGAACTCGACCGGGCTGCGGACCACGCGGCAGTTGGGAATCTGCGGATGGTCGACGGGGGCGAAGGCGTCGATCGCTCTGGCCTGTGGATCTTGCAGCACTTCCTCGTTGCTCTGAACCGGGGCCCAGAACAGTCCGTGCCGGTCGAAGATCGGCGCCCATTCTTCCGCGGTGCGGACCGCGATCGCCGCGTCGATAGCGGCGGTCAGGGCGCGGCTGTTGCCCAAGCGCTGGAAGAAATCTGTGAAGCGCGGATCCGCAAGCCACTCCGGCCGTTCGAGCGCCGCGCAGAAATCCGGCCAATGACGGTCGCTCTGGAGCATCGCGAAGTAAATCCATCGCCCGTCTTTGCACCGGTAGGAGTTCCACAGCGGATTGATCCGCTCGCTGCGGCTCTCGGGCTGCGGCGCAAGCCCAATCTGGAGCGCGATCGTCAGGTCCGTCGCGTTCATCCACAGCCCCATCGAAAACAGCGAAATCCGCACCTCCTGGCCGCGCCCGCTGCGCTCGCGCGCCAGCAGCGCCGCCGCGACTGCCCCGGCCAGTCCCAGCCCCGCCGCATGATCGATCATCCCGGGTCGCTGCGCGGGCGGCGGGCTCCCGGGCTCGGCCACCGTCGCCATCAGGCCGGACCGCGCCCACGCGGCGGCATAATCGAAGGCCGGACGCAGGCGGTCCGGTCCGCGATGGCCGTAGCCGTTGAGCGTGGCGTAGACCAGGCGCGGGTTGCGCGCCGAGAGCGACGGGTAATCCAGCTCCATCCGCTCCAGCGCGTCGAGCCTAAGACTGGTCACGAAGACGTCGGCCCGGTCGACGATTCGAAGCGCGAAGCCACGGCCCTGCGCCGAGCGCATGTCGACCGCGACCGAGCGCTTATTTCGATTGTCCATCTCGTAGGGCGGGTGAATCTGCACCTCGTTGTTGGACATCACGCGGGGAATTGCCCCCCGGATCGGATCGCCGCCCTTGGGATCTTCGAGCTTGATCACGTCCGCGCCCCAATCGGCGAGCACTGCCGTGGTCGACGGACCCGCGACCCACATCGCGAGCTCGACCACGCGAAAGCCGTTTAGCGGTCCTTGCACGTCGAAACACTCCTTTCCCGGGGGTCGCCCTCCGGGGATCGGTTCCTTGCTAGCAAGCTTTGGGGGACGACGCGAGCGCCAAAGAGCGCGAAACCTATGCCCGCGACGGGGACGGTACGGCTGGCGCGGGTCCTACTGCCCGGCGCGGAGCCTGCGGCGCGCCTGGCGCTCCGGCACGCGCCGGCGGGAACGCCGGCGTCTGACCCGGTTGACGGTCACGCGCTGCGCGCGTCCCGACTCCTTGAGCCGCAGCCGAATCGGCGCGGTGCGGGAGCCGAGATTAGCGAGCCGCTCGCGCAGCATCACCGGATCGATCCCGAGCCCATCGCAGACGTTGTCGAACGAGAACGCATGGTCGTTGCTTGGCGCAAAGACCCACTGGCGGGCCTCGCCGTAGACGGTCGATCGGCGGGCCGTACCCGCGCCGCGCGCGCTTTGCAGCAGATTGATCGCGTCCACCAGCACCGCAAGCATCAGCCGCTGCTCGCTGCTCGGCCGGCGCGAGCCGGTCAACTCGAAGTACTGGCTAGGCAGGATGATGTCCGGAGTCGAGGACGAATCCGACGCGTCGTTCGATTCAAGTGGCTGCGGCATGGCTCAACACCCCCGCCGGAATGTGAATTTGAAACCGGGATCGAGAGAGCGCTCTTCGAATCGGCAGCGCCGCGCGGCTCGATTCCGCCGGGAGCAGCCACGGCGGCAAGCAACGCGTGCGTGATCGTGAAAAATTCAATCGATCTCCCCAGAGCTCCAAACCGCCGTACTGACGGAAAACCCTACTGTACGTCAATACTACTCGCCAAGGTATGGCGATGCAAGGTAAAATCTGAAAGCCTAAATGGACGCGTCATGACACCCATAAGCGCTGTTTGCGCCTGGGGTTCGGCAGTATAAGCTCATCTGGCGGAAGCCCGGGCTTCCGCGCGCGGGGCTGCACTTGCCCCGACCGGGTCGTGGCCTCGCGCAGGCTCCGCAACGCTCCGGGAGGTCAACGAAAATGGATTTCCACGGCATCGACGGCGTCAAGAACTTTCGCAAGCTGCGCCAGCTGAAGCCCGAGATGTTCAAGGCCTTCGTCGATTTCGACCAGGTCGTCTTCAAAGACGGAGCTATCTCCGGCAAGATCAAGGAACTGATGGCGATAACCGCCGCGCACGTGACCCAGTGCCCGTGGTGTATCGACGTTCACACCAGGCGGGCGCGGGAGAAGGGCGTGAGCGAGGAGGAGATCGCGGAGGCGGTGTTCGTCGCGATGGCGATGCGGGCGGGTGCAGCCCTGAGCCACGGCGCGATCGCGATGGCGGCGGCGGAGGAGAAGAAATGAGGGAAGGGCGGATTGGGGCAAACGGTAGGCTATGACGCGGGCGAGTAACGGTCGCAAGAGCAGGCAGATTGACGTAGGCACGATCGCAATCGGCGGCGACGCGCCGGTGGTGGTGCAATCGATGTGCGCCACCCGCACGATCGATATCGACCCCACCGTTGCGCAGGCCCATCAACTGGCCCGCGCCGGCGCCGGCATCGTCAGGATCGCACTCGACAGCGAAAGGGAGGTCCCCGCACTAAAGGAGATCCGCGCGCAAACCCGCGGCATCGTGCTCTCGGTCGACCTGCAGGAGAACTACAAGGTCGCCGACCAGGTCGCGCCGCTGGTCGACAAGATCCGCTACAACCCCGGCCATCTCCATCACGTCGAGAAGTCCAAGAGCATCGAGCAGAAGGTTCGATGGCTGGTCGAGGTCGCGCGCGACAACCATGTCGCGATCCGGATTGGCGTCAATTGCGGTTCGGTCGCGCCGGGCTTTCTTGAGAAATATCCGGGCGACCAGTTGGGGGCGATGCTCGAGTCGGCGCTCTACCACTGCGAACTGATGGACTCGCTCGGCTTCGACCGCTTCGTGGTCTCGCTCAAGGATTCCGATCCCGCCAAGGTGCTCGAGGCCAACCGCCGCTTTGCGGCGCGCCGCCCCGACGTGCCGCTCCATCTCGGAGTCACCGAGGCCGGGCTCCCGCCCGACGGAATAATCAAGACCCGGCTGGCGTTCGAGAAACTGCTCGCCGAGGGCATCGGCGACACGATCCGCGTGTCGCTGACCCTGCCCAATGAGCGCAAGCACGAAGAAGTGATCGTCGGCCATCAAATATTGAGCGACGTCGCGGCCGGACGCTTCATCTCGGTCCCCGATTTCGGCAGGGGCCTCAACATCATCTCGTGCCCGTCGTGCTCGCGCGTGGAGAACGAGAAATTCGTCGAGCTGGCCCAGCAGGTCAAGGATCTGACCCACTACGCCGCGCAGTACAGGATTACGATCGCGGTGATGGGATGCCGGGTGAACGGACCGGGCGAGACCGACGATGCCGACCTGGGACTGTGGTGCGGACCGACTACGGTGAACCTCAAAAAGAAGGACCTCAAGCTCGGGTTCTTCGGTTACGACGAGGTCCTGGCGCGGCTCAAAGCGGAGCTCGACAAGCTGATCGACGAGCGCACCGCGCCCGACTAGCCGATCGAGCCGCCGCGAGCGCGCGGCTCATCCCGGCGGCCACGACTCTGACGTCAGATCTTCTGCCTGGTTCCGCGCCAGTCGGCGAGGAAGTGCTCGAGTCCCAAATCGGTCAGCGGATGGTGCAGGGTCTGCTTGAGTACCGGGAACGGAATCGTCGCCACGTGTGCGCCGGCCTCGGCGGCGCGCAGGAGATGCGTGATCGAGCGCACCGAGGCGACCAGGACCTCCGCCGGGTAGTCATAGTTTCGCAGAATCCGCACCAGCCGCTCGACCACCAGGAAGCCGTCCTCGCCGATATCGTCGAGCCGTCCCACGAAGGGCGAAAGGAAACTCGCGCCGCACTTGGCGGCCGCCAGCCCCTGCAGCGGAGTGAAGATCAGGGTGACGTTGACCTTGATTCCGCGCCGCGAGAGCGCGCGGGTCGCCTTCAGACCCTCGACGATCATCGGGCACTTCACCACGATATTGGGATGGATGCGGGCGAGCTTCTCGCCCTCCTCGGCCATCGCACTGGCCTCGGTCGCGACGACCTCGGCGCTGACCGGGCCATCGACGATGCCGCAGATTTCGCGCAGAACCTCGGCGTAGGGCCGGCCGGTCTTGGCGATCAGGCTCGGGTTGGTCGTGACTCCGTCGATAAGCCCCCAGCTTGCCGCCTCCTTGATTTCGTTGACCTCGGCGGTATCGAGAAAGAACTTCATCGTAGTAACTCTCGTGGTGAAGCGCTTCGTTGCGAAGCCGCATGCCTGTTTAGTGAACAGATCATCGCCAGGCGGCCTGCCGTCTCAAAGAGGGCGCTCTGAGCAGGTCCGCCCGCGCCAAGGTGACCCGCTGGGGCGACTTGAGCCCGGCCAGCAGCTCCGAGATGGAGGCGTTGAGCTTGGGATGAATCAGCGAGGGTGCCAACTCGGCCATCGGCGACAGCACAAAGCGACGTTCGTGGAGTCTCGGATGCGGCACGTGCAGCGTGCGGCTATCGATGACTTCCTTGTTGAAGAACAGCAAATCCAGATCGATGGTCCGCGGACGGTACTTGCCCCGCGCCGTTTGCTTGCGGCCCTTGGCTCGCTTGCGCCCCATCACGCGCTCGATCACCAGCAACTTGCGCATCAGCACCTCGGGCGCCAGCTCGGTTTCCAACTCGAGCACGCCGTTGAGAAAGGTGCCCTTGACGTCGCCGATCGGCTCGGTCTCGTAGATTGAAGACTGCCGCACCAGGCGAGACTCAGGCAGCTCAGCGATGCGCTGAATCGCCTCACGACAATTGGCGCCGCGATCGCCCAGATTGGTTCCTATCCCGATGAAAACCCGATGGGGCATCCCACCGTCACAGCCGAAGCGCCTCTAGTCTTTCCGCCGCCTCGTTCAGCCGTTCGCTCGCTACCGTCAGCGAGAAGCGAACGAACCCCTCACCACCCTTGCCGAAGCCGGAGCCGGGCGTGATCACCACGCCGGCCTCCTTCAGCACGCGCTCGGTAAACGAAACCGACGTGTACCCCCTTGGAACCTCCGCCCAGAGATAAAAGGTCGCCCTGGGCTTCTGGCAGGCAAGTCCCAGCCTGCCGAGCGCGGTCGTCATCAAGTCGCGCCGCGACTTGTAGATTGCGCAGTACTCGCGCAGCTTCTCATCACCGCCCTCCAGGGCCGTGATCGCCGCCTCCTGCACGGCCTGGAATACGCCCGAGTCCATGTTGGTCTTGACCTTGCCCAGGGCCGCGACCAGGTCGGCGTTGCCGACCACGAATCCGACCCGCCATCCCGTCATCGAGAAGGTCTTCGACAGCGAATGGAACTCCACGGCGCATTGACGCGCCTCATCGATTTCCAGCACGCTCGGCGCCCGGTAGCCGTCGTAGGCGATTTCCGAGTAGGCCAGATCGTGAGCCAGGATAATCTGGTTGCTTAGGCAGAACTTGACCGCGCGGCGGAAGAACTCCAACTCGACGGTTGCCGCCGTCGGGTTGTTCGGATAATTCAGCCACAGGATCTTGGCTCGTCGCGCGACCTCTCTCGGAATCAAATCCAGGTCCGGCACGAATCCGTGCTCCTTGCGCAGTCGAAGGAAGTACGGCTCGCCGCCGTTGAACACGCATCCCGAGTAATAGACCGGATAGCCGGGGTCGGGTATCAGGACAATATCGCCGCTGTCCACCACTGCCGTCGCGAAGTTCGCGATCCCCTCTTTCGACCCGATAAGCGCGCATACCTCCCGCCTGGGATCGAGGTTCACTCCAAAACGCCGTTTGTACCAGGCCGCGGCCGCCACCCGGAATCGCTCCGATCCCTCGTAATCGGGGTAGCGATGGGTTCGTGGGTCCCCCGCCGCACACCTGAGGCTCTCCACGATATGTGGGGGGGTCGGTAGGTCAGGATCCCCAATCCCTAGGCTGATTACGTCCACGCCCTTGGCTTGGACTTCTTTTTTCAGGCGGTCGAGTTCGGCGAAAAGATAGGGCGGAAGAAGACCGAGTCGGAAGGCAGGCTTAATCGGCACCTAAACTGTCTTTCCCTGAACGACGGTCACACGGACACCTCAGTAAGTAACATACTTTGATCGCATCCGAAACTGCCTGTTTGACGAATTTCCCCAGGCGATTGCCCGCACTGACCCAGCCACTGGGGGGTCATTTTGACGCAGGCTCTGCACGAACCTTGCGCTTTTGTCTGTCCCGCGCGTGGCTGCCGCGCGAGGAATCCCGGCTCTTAGTAGCGCGGGCGTCCCTGCCCGCGATTTCTGTGGCGGGCGGGCAGTCGCCACCGGCGCGGGGACGCCCGCCCCACTTCAGATTACTTTTCCTCGTTCTTTCGGATCTGCTGCGCCAGGTAGTTCTGCTCGCCGGCTTGACCGATGAGCTCGATCTGCGCCTCGAGCCAGTCCACGTGGTCCTCTTCCGATTTCAGGATGTCCTTGAGAAGCTCGGCGCTGCCGACGTCGCCGAGCTCACGGCAGGTCCGGACGCTCGCGTTCAGCCGCTCGACCGCAGCGTTCTCCAGCGCGAGGTCATTCTTGAGTTGCTCGCTTACGCTTGTGCCGATGCTGATTTTCCCGACCCGCTGCATGTTGGGCGAGCCTTCGAGGAAAAGCAGGCGCTCGATGAGCTGCTCCGCATGTCGCATCTCGTCCATCGAGTGCCCGCGAACGGTCTCGTACAGCCGCTGATAGCCCCAGTTCTGGCACATCTCCGCATGGAGGAAGTACTGGCTGATCGCCGTCAGTTCGGCCGCCAGCGCGTCGTTCAGGATATCGATCACCTTCTGGTCTTTGGCCTTCATTGCTATCTCCTAGCCTCGGTCGCCGGGGGGGGCATCCCGAGCCTGGTCACTTTGATGGGCGTCAAGGGCGATTGCTATTCGTACGCAGCCTTTTTGATTGCGTCAAGGTTTGCACCGGCGGGTATCGACCCGATCAGGATGCTGCCAGGGCGCGCTCGAAGTCTTCGAGCAGGTCGTCAGTCGCTTCGAGGCCGACCGAGAGGCGGATCAGGCCGTCAGTGATTCCCAGGCGTGCGCGCTCGGCGGGCGGCATCCCGGCGTGTGACGTCGTGGCGGGGCGCGTGATCAGCGACTCGACGCCGCCCAGGCTGGGCGCGCAGATCGGAATCGCGAGGTTGCGGATGAAACGCTCGGCGGTATCCGCGTCGCCTGGCAGCTCGAAGCTCAGCATCCCGCCGAAGCCGTCGAAAAGCTCGCAGGCGCGCATGTAATCGGGATGGCTCTCGAGCCCGGGGTAGTTGACCCGGGCCACTTTGGGATTGCTCTCGAGGAAGCGCGCGATCTTGAGCGCGCTCTCGTTCTGGTAGCGCACGCGCACCGCCAGCGTCTTCATCCCGCGGTGCAGGAGGAAACAGGCGTGCGGGTCGAGCGCGCCGCCGAGATGGTTGAGCTTGCGCTGGATAGTCTCGACCAGTTCCAAGCGTCCGATCGCGGCGCCCGCGACGATATCGTCGTGGCCGTTGAGATACTTGGTTGCGCTGTGGATCGACAGGTCGAAGCCGATCTCGAGCGGGCGGAAGTTCACCGGGCTGGCAAAAGTGTTGTCGATTATCGCGGTGAGCCCGTGCTGGTTGGCGAACTCCACCGCCGCCGCCAGGTCGGCGACCTGGAGCAGCGGATTGGACATCGTCTCGAAATAGACCGCGCGGGTCTTGGGGCGTAGAACATGCCGCCACGAGGCGGGATCGTTGCCATCGATGAAATCGACCGCGATCCCGAGCGCGGGAAAGTCCTGCATGATCAGATCGTAGGTGCCGCCGTAGAGGCAGTCTTGCGCCAGGATACGGTCGCCCGAGCCGAGCAGCGCGAGCAGCGTCGCCGAGATCGCCGCCATCCCGCTGCCCGCGACCAGCGCCGCCTCTCCGTTTTCCAGCGCAACGAGCTTCTCGCGCAACGCGAGATGGTTGGGCGTGTTGCCCATTCGTATGTAGCGGAGATCGTGGTAGTCCTTCTGGCCGCGATACTCGAAGGTCGCCGACTGGAAGATCGGCATCGCGACGGCGCCGCCGATCCGCGGCTCCGGCTCGCCCGCATGAATCAGCTTGGTCTCGATCCGCTTGAGAACTGTTTTCATATCGGCACCCCGAAGTGGCGGCGGCAGTGGGGCCGGGCGTCCCGCCCGGCCGGCCGCTGGCGGGCGAGACGCATGCGCCGGGGGCGCCCGCCGCCACTTCTCTCGCCCGCCTCCGGGCTTGGCGATGCTACCTTATATCGCGGAGCGCCGCTCGATTGAACGCGGGGGTTAGTTAAAGAGGTTGCATAGGTCAGTTCCTTCCCTCTGTTGTGAAAATAGCGGTTCGTGCGCCTCTTGTGTGGAAGGGCCGGCGAGCCGCCAGCCCCCACTTCAAAATTTGTTTTGTCTGAAGTGGGAGCGGGCGGCCTCGCCCGCTGCTTGTGGGAGTTCACACGCAGAGCCACGGCCTTGATCCCTTTCCCCTGTCTCATTTTCATCCCGGCGCGGGTGGGTCGTAGATCCGGGACTTTTATGCGCCGGTCTCCTTGGTAAGATCCCCACTCGGCCGATAGAGGCGCTTAGCGAATCGAGCTGTTGTAGATTTCGATCGCCGTTGGAGGCTCAAGGAAAGGCATGGCAGACGAGACTCTGCTGAAGATCCTGAAAAAAGGGCCGGAATCCTGGAACAAATGGAGGAAGCAGAACCGCGTCATCTCCCCGGATTTCCGAGACGCGGACCTCTCAGGGGCTAACCTCACACTGGCGAACCTCGTGCGGGCGAACCTCGAAGGGGCGAACCTCGAAGCGGCGGACCTCACACAGGCGGACCTCGCAGGGGCGAACCTCGCAGGCGCGGACCTCATCCTGGCGAAGCTCACACTGGCGAACCTCGAAGGGGCGGACCTCGAAGGGGCGAGCCTCTCTGCCGCTACGTTTGCCGTGGCCGTCGTCCACGAAGCCCGCTTTGCCAAGGCGGAGTTGTTGGGTACGGTGTTCGCCAACGTGGATCTGAGCCGCTGCAAGGGGCTTGAGGCTGTCGTCCACCACGCGCCATCGACAATCGGAATCGATACGATCTATCGGTCAGGCGGCAACATCCCCGAGAGCTTCATGCGCGGGTGCGGCGTTCCCGATGACTTTATCACTTACGCCAAATCGCTCGTCGGGAAGGCCATCGAGTACTACTCGTGCTTTATCAGCTACTCGACACTCGACCAGGAATTCGCGGCTCGGCTGTATGCCGATCTTCAGGTCGAGCATGTTCGCTGCTGGTTCGCACCGCACGATCTCCAGGGCGGCAGGAAGACGCACGAGCAAATCGACGAAGCCATCCGCGTATATGACAAGCTGCTGCTGATTCTCTCGAAGCACAGCATGGACAGCGAGTGGGTGAAAGCCGAGATCTTGATGGCACGAAGGCGTGAGAGCAAGGAAAAGCGCCGGATGCTGTTCCCGATCAGACTGGTGAACTTCAAAAGAATCTCGGAGTGGAAGTGCCTTGACCCCTACACAGGCGAGGACTCGGCGGCCGAGCTTCGGCAGTACTACATCCCGGATTTCAGCGTTTGGAAAACGGACCACGACAAGTACAAGGAAGAGTTCGCCAAGCTGTTGGCCGCCCTCAGGCAAGGAGAATCCCGATAATCACCGGCGCCCCGCCTCACTCGACTGAGCCACCCGTCCCAAGAGCTGCGCGTCTGAGCCCTCTCCCTATGAAATGGGAGAGGGCTCAGAAGGCGATTGTGACTCCCTTGGCGGATGGTTCCGTCAAGGTCTATCTCACCCTCGCTTGCGCTTTCTTGGCTCAGTTCGCCTCGAAAGTCTTCCCCTTCCACGACCGCGAGGCCAGGTCTATCTCACCCTGGCTTGCGATTCTGCGGCCATCGGAGATCTCCAAATGGGTCTCCGTGTGCCACCTGTGTTTCCCCGTACCCTCGTAGGTCCCCTGACCCATCGCGGTGAGACCGTCGCCGTTGTCCAGGAATGATGTCGAATACCAACTGAAAGTGCCGTTCTTGGGGCCGCCTACGAAGGTAGCCGTGCCGAAGACCGCTCCAAATCCGGTCGCCGTCCCTTCCCAATTCACTTGGTTGAGAAGGCTACCTGCTGGTCCAGGACTGTTAGTCATGGTGGTGAACTTCAGTGAAAATTCCCCTATCGGTTTACCCAATGCCATATGCTTCTCCTTCTTACGTCAACGATTTGGATCCGTTGTGACGCAAAGTCCTCATTTGCTGCGGTGCCAAAGTTAGGTCGATATTCGCACGCAACCTCCCTAATCGCTCGAAAGGTTCAGAGGTAACGCGCTGCCGGCGGGGCCGCCTGCGCGATCAACTCGCCGGCTTGTGTGTCGCTATCCAGCAGGTGTCGGCCATCGCGCGGCTTCCGCCGCCCCCGGGCTAAGGCTTCGACATCAGGTCGGCCTTCGCGTTGGACAGATCCACCGGCACCGAGTTGTGCTCGTGGACGATCAGCCATTTCCCTTTAATCTTCTTCAGGCAGTCAGTGGTCCGGAGGACCATCTCGACCTTCGCGCCGCTCTTGTCAGTCCAGACTATGTGGCTGGTGAGATGTGCGAAGGCGAGCTTGCCGTCGGCGGTGATGTCGAGGTCGCTGATCTGATCGGTCGTCGGGCCGACCGCGGCGGTCGCAAAGAAGTCCTCGAAGTCCTTGCGGTAGGCTGCAGCGCCGACGTATTGGTGTGGGGGAATGACGTCGAACACGAACAGATCGTCACCCGGCGCGTAGAACTGCATAATCTTGTCGATATCTTTGGCGGCGAACGCCGCGGCGGCTTGCTCTTCCAGCGCTTGGATCTGCGCCTTGTCGTCCGACTTCGCCGCAGCGCTGAATGCGATGCCCAGTAAGACGACTGCAAAGGCTGTCGACCCCAGAGCGAACAAGTTCCTCGCGTGGCTCGAATTCATGCAACTCCTCCCTCGATCTCCTTTAGCCGGATTTCCCTTTTGCGGTTGATGACAGCCAGTTCGGCAAAGGCCGCCCGGTTTCTCTGGGCGATTTGCGAGAAGCGCAAGCGAACTTATGCTGCGACTGGACTGGTCGCGTGAAAAGTTCGGGTCCACCCTGCCGTGTCTCGCGAACGGTTCGGGTGACTGCGGGCGGATGCGGACCGCCTCAACCTGCTCGACGGACTGTCGCTTAAAGGACCAGTTAACCATTAGTTTTCTTTAGGCGTGTTGTCAAGATTATTTATCTGGAATTGCAGAAGATGAAATCAGCCTGCGCGCTTTGTTCGAGACCCTCGGCCGACGTAGGCTATGGCTTCAAACGAAGGAGGTGTCTGGAAGGCAATGCCCAAGCTCCCCGAACGTTACCAGCAGTTCCGCGAGCGCTACGCAGCGATCAGCGCCGCGTACGACGAGGTCTCACGGCTCACCACTGAAGCCGGGCCATTGGATGAAAAATCGGTTCAGCTCGTCAGGCTGGGTATGGCGGTCGCCTCGGGCCAGGAAGGCGCCGCTCATTCGCACGCGCGCCGGGCCCTGGAAGCCGGCGCGACGCGCGAAGAGGTCCGCCACGTAGGCCTGCTCGCTCTCACCACGGTGGGCTTTCCCAGGATGATGGCCGGCCTGAGCTGGATCGACGATGTGGCGAAGGGCCCTGTGGGAGGCAGGCGCAAGGTCAGATCAAAACGCTGACTTGGCCGGAGCGGCCAAATCGGCGGCCGGCCTCGACTGAATCGCGATTCCAACCATCGCGAGCCGCACGCTGCTAAGCTCGGCCAGCCGCTGCGGCAGCGCCCGCCCTCTCTTTGAAAGATCAGGCCTTTCGTTGTGTCATCCCGAGCTGCGCGAGGGATTTTCGCGACTCGGCCGATACAGGCGCTTAGCGAATCGAGATGTTGTAGATTTCGCCGTTGGAGGCTCAGGGAAAGACATGGCGGACGAGACTCTGCTGAAGATCCTGAAAAGCGGGGCAGAATCCTGGAACAAATGGAGGAAGCAGAACCCCGTCGCCTCCGCGGATTTCACAGGCGCGAACCTCGCAGGGGCGGACCTTTGGGGGGCGGACCTTACAGAGGCGAACCTCGCAGGGGCGGACCTTTGGGGGGCGGACCTTACAGAGGCGAACCTCGCAGGGGCGGACCTCGTAGGGGCGGACTTCGCAGGGGCAACCCTCTTTCGGGCGAACCTCACAGGGGCAAACCTCTCAGAGGCGCACCTCGGAGAAGCGACCCGCTCAGGGGCGGACCCCGAAGAGACGGACCTCCGAGAGGCGAACCTTACAGGGGCGGACCTCATTGACGCTACGTTTCGCGGGACGGCCGTCAATGAAACCCAATTTGCCAATACGCACTTGTTGGGGACGGTGTTCGCCGACGTGGATCTGAGCGGCGCCAAGGGGCTTGAGGCTGTCGTTCACCACGGACCATCGACAATCGGAATCGATACGATTTATCGCTCGGGCGGCAACATCCCGGAGAGCTTCATGCGCGGGTGCGGCGTTCCCGATGACTTTATCACTTACGCCAAATCGCTCGTCGGGAAGGCCATCGAGTACTACTCGTGCTTTATCAGCTACTCGACTCTCGACCAGGAATTCGCGACTCGGCTGTATAACGACCTTCAGGGTGAGAGCGTTCGCTGCTGGTTCGCACCGCACGATCTCCAGGGCGGCAGGAAGACGCACGAGCAAATCGACGAAGCCATCCGCGTATATGACAAGCTGCTGCTGATTCTCTCGGAGCACAGTGTCAACAGCGAGTGGGTGAAGACCGAGATCTCGATGGCACGAAGGCGTGAGGACAAGGAAAAACGCCGGATGCTGTTCCCGATCAGGCTGGTGGACTGGAAAACAATCTCAGAGTGGGAGTGCTTCGACGCGGACAGACGCAAGGACTCGGCGCGCGAAGTTCGAGAGTACTACATCCCGGATTTCAGCGTTTGGAAAACGGACCACGACAAGTACAAGGAAGAGTTCGCCAAGCTGTTGCGTGACCTCAGGCACGGAGAATCCCAATAATCGCCGGCGCCCCGCCTCACTCGACTGAGCCACCCGTCCCAAGAGCTGTGCTTCTGAGCCCTCTCCCTATCAAATGGGAGAGGGTCTGGGTGAGGGACCTACAGGTGCCTGAGAACCTCTTCGATTACACCCTCGATGTTGGTCAGCATGTCAGTGTCCCAAAACCGCAGCACGCGGAACCCAAGCTTGCGCAGATAGGCACTCCTGCGCTCGTTCTCGGCGTCGGTCTGATCGCGGCGCAAACGGCGGGCGAGATCGCGCATCAAGGGCGGCTTCGCCATGTGTCCCGGTGACGAAGATATAATCTCAAAGGTCCCTCACCCAAACCCTCTCCCACTGGTCGTAGGGAGAGGGCTCAGAAGGGGTACAGGTCACTTCCACTCCTCGCGATCGAAACGAGTCTCGGTGGGAAGATCGAGCGGTTTATCCTCGCCGCGCTCGTGCGCTCGCCTGGCTGCGTCTCTCCAACCGGCGCGCGGACGCGACGCGGGCGAAATGACGATCGTACCGTTGCGTGCGTGGACTTCCACTTGCTCTGGAAGTTTCGCCTCCTCGAGCAGCGGTTTTGGGAGCCGGATTCCTTTCGAATTGCCGATTCGGATAATTCGCGCCTTCACAACGTCCCCCTGTAATTACAAGGTAAGCACGTCAGCCCATGGCTATCAATCGCGCGATTGAACGCGGGGGTTTAACGCGCCTGCCGTCGCCGCTAAGCTCTTTCGCAGGGTGTTGAGAAACCCGGAGTCGAGGAGAGATCGATGAAGGCACTCGGGATGGTGCGCGACCTTTTCTTTCGCGCCAGGATCGACGCCGTCGCGCGCGCCGTCGGAGCCGAAGTCGAGTACGTAGCGACTCTCGACGACGCGGCCGCGCGATGCGTCGATGAGAAGCCCGCGGTGGTCTTCGCCGACCTGTCGGACGCCGCATTTCCGCCCGCCGACGTGGTCCCGATGCTCGCCGCCGCCAATCCGTCTGCCCGGCTGATAGGGTTCGCCTCGCACGTTGACCTAAAGACGCTGCGCGCCGCACGCGAAGCGGGATTCGCGATGACGCTCTCGCGCGAGGAGTTCACCTCGCGCCTGCCGGAGTTGCTGAAGCCGACTTCCTGACCGCCTCGAACTCGCTAGTACCCTTCCAACTTGTTGGTCCTATTGAGCCCTGCATGTCATAGCGGCAATTCTGCTCTTGCTCGATTCCTTGGTATGTCATTCTCGCGCGTGGCATGCGCCGGGGGCGATGCCGCGCGAAGAATCGCGGATACTACCCAGTGGGGCGGGCGTCCCCGCGCCGGTGGCGACTGCCCGCCCGCCACAGAAATCGCGGGCAGGGACGCCCGCGCCACTAAGAGCCCGGGATTCCTCGCGCGCGCCGGACACGCGCGCGGGAATGACAGAAGGAGCCGCGCCGGAGCAAAATTCTGCGTCACTAACTTGTGCAGGGCTCGAATAGCTCGAAAAAATCGCAACGGCACTAGCTGACCTGCGCTTGGGCGGCTTGGCCGCGCTCGCGGCGAAACGGCACGGTTGCCGCGACTGCTGGTATGAAACGGGTCTTGAAGGCATCGGGCGAGAGGTTGGTCTCTTTCGCAAGCCTCGTGAGCATCGGCTCCTCCAGATCCTCCACCTCGAGCCGGATCATGTAGGAACGTGCCACCTGATACGACTCCCCCGTAACATCGACGCGGCGCGTGCGGATTCGGCCGGTCGCGGGGTCGAGCAACTCCTCGAGTTTCAGCGGCTTGATCCGGCCATTGACGAGCGCGATCATTGCCCCCGAGCCCCCGCCCAGCAGATAGCGCACCGCGCCGTAGCCGAGCGTGCGGGTGTAGTCGATGTCGAACGGCAGCGGCCTCGCGCAACGAAGTTCGTAGCCGATCTCCTTGTTGACCAGCGTCATCCGGATCCCAAGCCCGGCCAGCGCCTCGCGCACGTTGTCGCGCAGAAGCGGTCCGAACGGAATCTCCGCCAGCCGCCGATGGCCGTACGCATCGCGCTCGACGCTTTCGGACTTGGGCAGGGAGGCGGGATCGATGAGCTCGGCGATTCCCTCGGCGATCACCGCCACGCCGTCCTGGCGCCCGTCCGCCAAGCGCTTGATTATGGCACCCGCGATCAGGTCAACCACCGTGGTGAGCTGGAGCTTGGAATTCAGAAATTCTTCCGCAATCAGCGCCAACGTGGCACCGGCGGCCTTGCACATCCCAAGCGCGAGCGCGCCCGAGGTGCGCCCCATCGCGACCACCGTGTACCAGCGCCCCATGGTGCGTGCGTCCTCCATCAAGCACTCAACCAGGGTGGTGCCGGCCGAGCGCGCGGTTTCGAATCCGAAGGTGGGAAGGTTTTCAGGCAAGGGCAGATCGTTATCGATGGTCTTCGGCACCGCGACCACGCTCAGCTTGCGCCCGGCGCGCTCCGCGATTTTACTCGCGGCAGTAGTGGTGTCGTCGCCGCCAATGCACACCAGGTACCGGACCGAAAGCTCTTGCAGGGCGCGCACCGCGCGCTCGAGGCTCTCCTCCTCACGCGCCGGGTTGGTGCGCGAGGTGCCAAGAATCGAGCCGCCGGTAAAATGGATCCGGCTCACGTCGGAGATTTGCAGCTCGACCGTGTGCGAGGTGTCGCCGCGCGCTAGCCAGTGGTAGCCTTGCTGAATGCCGATAACCCGCAGCCCGGAGTTGATTGCCTCGATGGTGGCGGCGGCAATAACCCCGTTGATGCCCGGGGCGGGCCCGCCACCGACCAAGATCGCCAATGTTTGCTTTTGCGCCATGATTTACCCCGCAATTGTACTTCCCCTCGCGACCAAGCCCAAGATACGCCGGAAAGCGGCGGATGCTATGGTCCGCCCCCGGTTCCAACCGGCCACCGAGCCGGGAGTCTGGAACGGATAATATTCAAACAATCTATGCACCGCGTTCGTTTTTTCGCACCTGATCCTGCGAGCGCTGCTCCCCGGAGTTCACTCCTCCTTGTCACTTCGGGTGCGAGCGGATCGTGCGCAGGATATAAACGTCGCCCTCGATGGTGAAGTAGAATCGCCGGTCGTCATTGGTGCGGGCCTGCCAGAGGTTGCGGGTTTGCTCGTACTTCTTGGCCTGAAGCGACGGGTACCGGAGGTTTTGCAGCAGCAGGGAAAGCTGCTTGCGAAAAGCCCGCTGCACGTTGGCGGGTGCCGCGTCGAGCTGGCGAGTGAATTTAGCGGTGTAGAGTGCGCGCATGAGCCCTGGCCCTTAAGGCAGGGCGGCTCGCGCGCGAATTGGTCTTGGGCTTTCCCGCGTCGCCGCCGCCACCCAACCTCGCCCGCTTGCGTTCTTCTTTCAGCGCCGCGTCGAGCCCCTTCAGCGCGTCCTTGGCGCCGAACGGACCGTAAACTCGGCCCGCTTTGATGTCTGCTTCGGCCTCCGCGAGGTCCCGCTCGAGCTCCGGGTCGCGGTCCACCAGTATCTTAGGGCGCAGCACGACCTGACGGCCGGCGACGCGGACTTCAAGGAGGTCTCCGGTTTCAAGTCTTAACGCCTCGCGTACCAGCTTAGGGATGGTGACCTGGTACTTTGGGCCGAGTTTTGTGATTTCAGCGCGCACCACCTTACTGTAAGTCAGTAGGGAAATATGTCAAGGGTTCGCAAGAAGCCCACGGCAGTTGATACGCCAATAGCAGAGTAGCGTGTAGGAGGTGCCTCTGGGATCTCGTGGCGCCGGCACAGCTCGCCGACCTTCGGCTCCCCCTTGGGTCTCTTCCAGGATCGTGATGATCTGCTGCCGGCCAAAGGCGCACTTTCCATCTCTCACTGAGAGCCGGGCGATGCTATAAGTAGTAGATGCCCTCCGTGCTTGCGCGGTTCCATCCTGTGGTTCGGACTTGGTTTGAGCGCCGCTTTGGCGCTCCCTCCCGCGTGCAGGAGATGGGATGGCCGGTGATCGGCGGGTCGGAGGCCGGCGACGGCCATGACGTGCTGCTGTGTGCGCCGACCGGGAGCGGCAAGACGCTTGCCGCCTTCATGTGGGCGATCGACCGTCTCATCGCCGAGGCCGAGCGCGGCACGCTTGCGGACCAAGTCTCGGTGCTCTACGTCTCGCCGCTCAAGGCGCTCGCCAACGATATCCGGCTCAACCTCGACGAGCCGCTGGAGGGTATCCGCAGCGTTGCGGCGGAGATGCATCTCGAGCTCGCCGCGATTCGTGCCGGGCTTCGCACCGGCGACACCACGCTCGCCGAGCGCAGCGCGATGCTGCGCCGGCCGCCCCATATCCTGGTCACCACTCCGGAGTCGCTCTTTATCCTTCTGACCTCGCCGCGGTTTCGCGAGAAACTGCGGGCGGTGCGATGGGTAATCGTCGACGAGCTGCACGCGATAGCGCCCAACAAGCGCGGCGCCCATCTCGCGCTCACGCTCGAGCGGCTGGAGCGGATGGTGCGCAATGCGGGCGCGCCGCGTCCGACCCGGATCGGTCTGTCCGCCACGCTCAACCCGGTCGAGACGCTAGCCGAATTTCTCGCCGGTGCCGCGGTCGATCGCGACGACGTCCGCACGCCGCGCCCGGTGCGAATCGTGCGCGCCGACGATCGCGCGCGCGCCCTGGACTTGGAGGTGATCGCGCCGGGTCCCGAGCTGGGCCCGCTCGCGACCCATCAGCATTGGGAGGCGATGTACGACGCGCTCGCCAAGCTGATCGAGGCGCATCGCACGACTCTCGTCTTCACGCTCTCGCGGCGATGGGCCGAGCGGGTCGCGCTCAACCTGCAAAAGCGCGTCGGCGCCGCCGCCGTGATGGCGCATCACGGGAGCCTCGCGCGGATCGAGCGCCTGGAGGCGGAGCGGCGGCTCAAGCACGGCGAGCTGCGCGCGATCGTCGCGACCGCGTCGCTCGAGCTGGGTATCGACGTGGGTGCGGTCGAGCTGGTCTGTCAGATCGATTCGCCGAAAACGATCTCGGCGGCGATCCAGAGAATCGGCCGCTCGGGCCACCAAATCGGCGCGACGCCCAAGGGGCGCTTTTTCGCGCTCACGCTCGACGACCTGCTCGAATGCGCGGCCGCCGTGCGCGCGATCCGGCGCGGACAGCTCGACGAAGCCGAGATTCCGATGGGATGCCTCGACGTGGCGGCGCAGCAGATCGTCGCGATCGCCGCCGAGGAGGGCGAGATCGCCGAGGATGAGCTGCTCGGGCTGATCTGCTCGGCCTACAACTTCGCCGCGCTGCGGCCCGGCGAGCTGCGCGAGTTGCTCGATCAGATGGCGAGCGAGCTTCCGCAGGCGATCCGGGGCGCGGGGCCGAAGATCTTTTTCGATCGCGCCGGCGGGCGCGTACGCGCCCGGCGCGGCGCGCGGCTGGCCGCGATAACCTCGGGCGGTACCATTGCTGAGAGCGGCAACTACGATGTCGTGGTCGAGTCGGCGAACCGCAAGATCGGCGATGTCGAGGAGGACTTTGCGCAGGAGTCCGCGCGCGGCGACGTCTTTTCGCTCGGCTCGATGCCGTGGCAGATCCAACGCATCTCGCGCGGGCGGCTGATGGTAGAGCCGGCGCCCGGGATGGCACCGACGCTGCCGTTCTGGCAGACCGAGGCCGGCGGGCGTTCGCCGGCGTTGTCGGCGGCGCTGTGCGAGCTGCGCGACGAGATTGCCCAGCGGCTCGACGATCCCGCAGGCGCCGCCGGGTGGCTGGCGCGCGAGTGCTCGGTCGAGGAGTACGCCGCCGCGCAGGCGGTGGCGTACGTGCGGCGCGGCGCGGCGGCGCTGGGCGGGATCCCCGGCCCTCGCACGGTCGTGGTCGAGCGCTTCTTCGACGGGCTGGGCGGCACCCAGATCGTGATTCATTCGCCGCTCGGGATCCGGGTCAACCGCGGGCTCGGCCTGGCGCTGCGCAAGCGGCTTTGCCAGTCGTTCGACTTCGAGATCCAGGCCTCGGCGATCGACGACGGCGTGCTGCTCGCGCTTAATTCGCGTCACAGCTTCCCGCTCGAGCACCTGTTCGCGATGCTCAAAGCGGGCGCGGCGCGCGAGGTGCTGATCCAGGCGATGCTGGCGGCGCCGATGTTCGAGGTGCGTTTCCGCCACGTCGCCACCCGCGCGCTGGCCGTGATGCGTTCGGCGCAGGGCCGCAAGGTCCCGGCGTGGATCCAGCGGCTGCGATCGCAGGAGCTGGCCGCCGCGCTGTTCCCCGGACAGCAGGCCTGCTTCGAGAACCGCCCGGCGAAGATCGAGCTGCCGGAGCATTTCATCGTGCGCGAGACGGTTCGCGAATGCCTCGAGGAATCGACCGATTGCCCCCGGATGATCGGCCTCCTGGAAGGCGTGGAAAACGGCTCGGTGCGAACGCTCTTCGTCGATTCCATATCGCCCTCGGTCTTTGCCCACCGCCTGTTGCTGGCGTGGGACTACTCCTTTCTCGACGGGGGCGAGCGCGCCAATCGGCGAAGTCGCACGGTAAGAATGAACCGGGGGATGGCCGAAGAGGTGTTCCGCAAGCAGGACCTCTCCGACATGCTCGCGACGGAGGCGGTCGAGAGCGTTGCGACGGAAGTGTCGGGCGCGTCGCCGGCGCGCCGCGCGCGGGATCGCGACGAACTTTACGAGATGATTCGCGCCCACGGCGCGCTCTCGCCGGGCGCGCTCGAGGAGCGGGTGCGCGGTGATTGGCGAGCGATGGCCGCGGAACTGGAGCGGGAGGGTAGGGTGATACGGGCGCATCTCGACCCGCAGGCCGGCGCGCGGCTGGTGGCCGCGCAGGATGCGCCGCTGTTCGCCGCCGCTTATCCCGCGGCCAGCTTCGAGGGTCGCGCCGCGCCGGCTGCCGGCGCGATCGAGGGCGGCGAGGCGCGCAAGGAGATCGTGCGCCGCGCGCTCAGGACCTCGGGCCCGACCACCAGCGCGGAGCTTGCCGCGCGCCTCCTGCTCACCGCCGCTCAAGTCGAGGCGGCACTGGCTGCGCTCGAAGCCGAGGGCGCGATCTTCCGCGGTCATTTTACTTCGGCGGATCGCGAGCAATGGTGCGATCGCTACGTGCTCGAGAAAATCCATCGCCTGACGCTCGCCCGGCTGCGCGCCGAAATCGAGCCGTGCGAGGACCACGAATTCGCGGCCTTCCGGCTGCGATGGAATCACCTCGGCGGCGCGGACCTGCCGCCCGGCGCCGACGGCGCCGCGATCGTCCTGGATCAACTCCAGGCGGTTCCGTTCCCCCCGCAGTTCTGGGAGCGTTCGATTCTTCCCGCGCGCATCCCCGGCTATCGGCCCGAGTTCCTCGACCTGCTCTGCCTGAGCGGGCGCGTCCGATGGGCGGGCGTCCCGGAAGCCGGGGGCGAGTTTCCATCTCGGGTGGCATTCCTCGTGCGTCGCGGCATCCCGACGTATCCCACGGCATCGCCCGAGATTCCGGAGCCAAAGGACCGCGCGGTTTATGACGCGCTGGCCGCAGGTGGCGCCCAGTATCTCGACCAGGCTGCCGATCGCGCCGGCGTCTCGGAGCGCGACGCGCTGGCGGCGCTGTGGCGGCTAGCGGCTCAGGGCCGCGTTTCCAACGACAGCTTCGCGCCGCTTCGGCTGCTGTTCGAGGCGCCGGAGGCGAGACGCGCGCTAAAACCGGCGTCCCCCGGCCACATCACGACCCGCCACGACGCCGCGATTATGGCCCGGTTGAAGTCGGGCCTTTCGGGAAGATGGTCGGTGGTAGCGCAGGCAAAGCCGCAGGCCGACGAGGCGCGCGAGGTGGCGCTGATGTTGCTGCGGCGTCACGGAATCCTGGCGCGAGAGATGCTCGCGCTCGAGTCGATCGGGGTGTCGTGGTCGGAGTTGCTACTTGCGCTGCGGCGGATCGAGTACGCGGGCACGATTCGGCGCGGCTATTTCGTGCGCTCGCTCTCGGGCGAACAGTACGCGATGCCCGCCGCGGTCGAGATGCTGCGCGCGTCGCGATCGCTCAATCCGGCGCGCGAGCGGCCGCTTGCGCTGAGCGCGGCGGACCCGGCCAATCCCTACGGCGCGCTGGTGGCGGGATTCGCAATCGCGCGCGAGCCGGGAAACCTGATCGTACTGCGCGCCGGACGCGTGATGGCGAGCCTGGCGGGGCGGGCGATAATCACGAGCGGCACACTCGACGACGACGCGTTCAGCGCGGCGCTGGCCGCCCTGATGGCGACGCGGCCCAAGCTGGTGATCGAGACGATCGACGGCGATGCGGCGCTCGAATCGGAGCGGGTCGGCCTGATGGCCGCGATGCGGTTCCATTCGGACGGCCGCGCATTGGTCTTCGACGGCCTGCCGGGCCCGTCTCCCGCCCGGGCGAGAAAGATCTGAGCCCGGTTCCCCCTGCGGAGCCGACGCACCTTCTGTTGCGAGCGCGGCGATGCGCGGTATCTTGGAAAGAGACGAGGTTGCACCGGAGTTGCGCCGATCGCGGCTTCGAGCGCTGCGGCGCGGGGCCGGCTTACACATGGGAGGGGAACGGACAGAACTATGAGCAAGAACAGCTTCGGCGCCCGCACGACGCTCGGCGTCGGCGGCGTCAAATACACCATCTACGCGCTCGAGACGATGGAAAAACGCGGCTACCACGTGGTCAGGCTTCCGTACTCGATCCGCGTGATGCTCGAGAACGTGCTGCGCCGCGAAGATGGCGCGATCGTCACCGCCGAGCAGGTCGAGGCGCTGGCGCGATGGACCGACAAGGGTGCCCGGCGCGAATTCGCCTTCATGCCGGCGCGTGTCCTGCTCCAGGATTTCACCGGCGTCCCGGTGGTGGCGGATCTGGCCGCGATGCGCGATGCGATCAAGCGGCTCGGCGGCGATCCTGCCCGAATCAACCCGCTTCAGCCCGCCGATCTGGTGATCGACCATTCGGTGCAGGTCGATGCCTTCGGGACCGGCGATGCGTTCGCCAAAAATGCCGCGCTCGAGTTCGAGCGCAACAAGGAGCGCTACCTGTTCCTGCGATGGGGCCAGCGCGCGTTCGATAATTTTCGCGTCGTGCCGCCTGATACGGGGATCGTCCATCAGGTCAATCTCGAGTATCTCGCGCACGTGGTCTTCGCTTCGCCCGACAACCTGCTCTATCCCGATACCGTGCTCGGCACCGATTCGCACACCACGATGGTGAACGGACTGGGCGTGGTCGGATGGGGTGTGGGCGGAATCGAGGCGGAGGCGGCGATGCTTGGGCGGTCGATTCCGATGCTGGTGCCGGAAGTGATCGGCGTCCGCTTGAGCGGTGCGCTGCGTCCCGGTGCCACCGCGACCGACCTGGTGCTGACGGTCACGCAGATGCTGCGCAAGAAGGGCGTGGTCAACAAGTTCGTCGAGTACTTCGGCCCGGGCCTGGAAGCTTTGAGCGTGGCGGACCGCGCGACCTTGGGGAACATGTCGCCGGAGTATGGCGCGACGATCGGGTTCTTCCCGATCGACGAACAGACGCTGCGTTACCTGCGCATGACCGGGCGTTCCGAGGAGCGCGTGAAGCTGGTCGAGGCTTACTCCAAGGCGCAGGCGCTGTTTCGCACCAAAGACGCTCCCGAACCGGTTTTCAGCGACACGGTGGAGTTGGACCTCGCCTCGGTCGAGCCAAGCCTGGCGGGACCGCGCCGGCCGCAGGACCGGGTCGCGCTCGGCAGCGCCAAGCAGGACTTCCGCCGCGAGCTCGTCAAGGAGGTCAACGGGCACAATGGCGTCGATCCGGCCATCGCCGGGCGATGGGTCGCCGAGGGCGGAGACCCGAATGCCGTGCCGCACGAACTTGTCCCGGCTTCCGAGCTCGGCGGTCTCGGCCGCAAGGTTGAGGTGAAGAGCGGCGACGAAGAGTTCACGCTGGGGCACGGCTCGGTGATAATCGCGGCGATCACGAGTTGCACCAACACCTCCAACCCCTCCGTGATGGTCGGGGCGGGCCTGCTGGCGAAAAAGGCGGTCGAGCGTGGGCTCAGGGTCAAGCCTTGGGTAAAGACCAGCCTGGCGCCGGGTTCCAAGGTGGTCACGCAGTACCTCAGGCGGGCCGGGCTTATCGACCCGCTGGAGCGGCTGCGGTTCAACCTGGTCGGCTATGGATGCACCACCTGTATCGGCAACAGCGGGCCGATCGCGGAGGGAATCGCCGCCGCGATCAAGCAGGGCAACCTGGTGGCGTGCGCGGTGCTGAGCGGGAATCGCAACTTCGAGGGGCGGATCAATCCGGTGGTGCGCTTCAACTACCTGGCCTCGCCGCCGCTGGTGGTTGCCTATGCGATCGCCGGTACGATGGACATCGATCTGGGGCACGAGCCGCTCGGCAACGATGGCGCCGGGAAGCCCGTCTACCTGAGGGACATCTGGCCGAGTTCTGCAGAAGTCAACGCCGTGACCAACAACTCGATCGACTCGGAGATGTTTCGCGAAGAGTACGGGCACGTCTTCGACGGCGACGAGCGATGGAAGGCGCTCAAGATTCCGGAGGGCGCGCTGTTCCGATGGGATCCCAAGTCGTTGTACGTCAAGGCGCCGCCCTTCATGGACGGCGTGACCTCAACAGTCCCGCCCATGGGGGATATCATCGGGGCGCGCACGCTCGCGGTCCTCGGCGACAGCGTGACCACCGACCATATTTCGCCCGCCGGATCGATTCCGGTCGACAGCCCGGCCGGCAAGTACCTGATCGCCAACGGGGTCGAGCCGCGCGACTTCAACTCGTACGGCGCCCGGCGCGGGAATCATGAGGTGATGGTGCGGGGGACTTTCGCCAATATCCGGCTGCGCAACCTGATGGTGCCCGGAGTCGAGGGCGGCTACACGATCCACCTGCCCGACGGCGAGCAGACCACGATCTTCGAGGCCTCCGAACGCTATGGCAAGGAAGGGCTGCCGCTGATCGTGCTGGCGGGCAAGGAGTACGGCTCGGGCTCGTCGCGCGATTGGGCGGCCAAGGGGTCGCAACTGCTCGGCGTGCGGGCGGTGATCGCGGAGAGCTTCGAGCGGATTCATCGCAGCAACCTGGTTGGGATGGGAGTGTTGCCGCTTCAGTTCGTATCGGGCCAGAACGTCAAGTCGCTCGCGCTGACGGGGCGGGAAGTCTACTCGATTAGGCCTCTCGCGACCGGCGTGAAGGTCGCACAGCGCCTCGAGGTTCGCGCCGAGCAGGACGGCACCTCGCGCGAGTTCGAGGTGATCGCGCGCGTGGACACGCCCGAAGAGGTCGAGTACATCCGCCACCGCGGGATTCTGCCGTTCGTGCTGAGAGAGTTGACGCATGCATGAGGAATCCGCGGCTCGCCCAGGCTAATGCTGCCGGATCGCGGGTGGTTGACGTGGCGGGTAGGGAGCCCTCATGGCGAAGAAAGAACCGCGAACGCCCCATCCGCGGTCGCCGCGAGGCAGCCGCCACCGTCAGCCGAGCGGCGACTTGACGGCGAGTTCACTACCGGACTAAGAGTCACGTGTCTGGAAAGTCAAAAGCGGAAATTCCGGCTAACAAATCCCGGTCAAGAGGATCGGCTGGAACTTAAGGCTGCGGTTCGAAACCACAAGGAGGTTTCTGAGCATGCAAGTTCGCGACAAGCTTTACATCAACGGCCAATGGAGGGCACCCGGCGCCAAGGCCAAGATCGACGTAATCTGCAGCTCGACCGAGGAAGTCATCGGATGCGTGCCCGAGGGTACCATCTCGGACGCCGATGCGGCAGTGCAGGCCGCACGCGACGCTTTCGAGGGCTGGGCGGCAACTCCGGTCGCCGAGCGCGCCGCGTTGCTTGGCAAAATCCAAGCGGGGCTCATGTCTCGCATGCAGGAAATCGGCCAAATAATCGCCCAGGAAGTCGGGATGCCGTTCAAGCTGTCCATGATGATCCAGGCCGGCCTGCCGATCGCCAGCTTCGGGTACGCGGCCAGCGCTTTGCCTCAGTACGAGTTCGAGAAGCGCATCGCCAATTCCCTCGTGGTGCATGAGCCGGTCGGGGTCGTGGTGGCGATCACCCCGTGGAACTACCCGCTGCATCAAATTGCCGGCAAGGTTGCCCCGGCGTTGGCCGCGGGCTGTACGGTCGTGCTGAAGCCCTCCTCCCAGGCGCCGCTCAATGCTTTCATCCTCGCCGAGGTGATCGAAGCGGCCGGGGTGCCCAAAGGGGTGTTCAACCTCGTCACCGGGCGTGGCGTTCAAGTGGGCGAAAGACTCGCCTCTCATCCCGAGGTGGATATGATCTCCCTTACCGGGTCCACCCGCTCGGGCCGGCGTATCGCCGAGCTGGCCTCCCACACCATCAAGCGCGTAGCGCTGGAGCTGGGCGGCAAGAGTGCGTCGGTCATCCTGGATGACGCGGACCTCGCTGCGGCGGTCAAAGGGACGGTGAGCGCCTGTATGCTTAACTCGGGGCAAACCTGCAGCGCCCATACACGAATGGTCGCGCCCGAGTCCAGGTATGCCGAGATAGCAAAACGCGTGGTCGAGGAGGTCGAAGGGTATACTTTGGGCGATCCGTTCGCCGAAACCACCAAGCTGGGACCTCTGGTTTCCGCAAGGCAGCGCGAAACGGTGCGCGGCTATATCCGCAAGGGGATCGCGGAGGGTGCCAAGCTGCTTTGCGGCGGCCCCGACGCGCCGGCCAATCTCCCCAAGGGCTGGTATGTCAAGCCCACCGTGTTTGGCCGCGTCGATCCGAATTCGACCATCGCGCAGGAGGAGATCTTTGGCCCGGTGCTGTCGATCATTACGTACAAGGACGAGGATGAAGCGGTCCGCATCGCCAACAACTCGATTTACGGCCTGGGCGGCGGCGTTTGGGCGGGCGACGCGGCGCACGCCATCAAAGTGGCGCGGCGTATCCGCACCGGGCAGGTCGACATCAACGGCGGCGCGTTCAATGTTCAGGCCCCGTTCGGCGGCTATAAGCAGTCCGGCTACGGGCGCGAACTTGGGCCTTACGGACTGGAGGAGTTTTTCGAGATCAAGTCGTTACAGCTCAACAGCTGAGCCGCATGGGGCGGGCCGTTTAGCGATCCACTGTGAAGCGGCTCGCCCCTGTCCTCCCAAACTGCACATATCCTGGACGCGCCGGGCATAGGTCCGCGCCGAGTGCGTGTCCTACAGCGCGTGGTTAGTTGACATTCTCGCTTTGATCCGCGCATCCGGGGCACTGAAGCCTTGCGTGGGTGCTACTCGACGCTCGAGATCCGAATCGCATCCGAGCCCGCCGGCATCGTAAGCAGCATGCCATCGTAGCCCAGGACGACGTCGCGCGGGCGCACCTCGGCAACGCCGCGCATGAACGCCATCCGTACCACAGCGTTAGGGGTGGGCGGCCCGATGTGGCTCATCACGAGCAATCTCACACCCGCCTCGTTGGCCTCCGTGGCGGCCTCCACCGGGGTCGTATGGTAGCGCAGGATATCGGCCATGATCTTCGCGACGCGCGCGTTGCCCCGGCGCTTCGCCGCGTCCTCGATCAATTCGACCATCCACGCCGACTGCGCTTCGTGAATCAGCACGTCCGAGCCCCTGGCGGCGGTGACCAGGTTGGCGCACCTTTTCGTATCGCCGCTGATCACGACCGAGCGGCCCTTGTAGTCGAATCGATAACCATACGCGGGTGAGACCGGCCAGTGGTCGACGCTGAACGCCGTCACCTTGAGGCCGTTCTCTTCGAGCACGGTCGCCGAGCCGCCCGCGCATGGAGGTGCGCCGGGCGCGAGGTCGATCTTCACGGTGCGCGGCTCCATCGGCCAGTCCGCAGGCGACATGAGCGCGGCGCCGTGATGGGCGATGCGGTAGCCCTCGTCCAGCGCGTACGCCTGCGCGAATCCAGCGACGACCTGCTCGACACCGGGCGGACCAAAGACCCGCAGCGGATGCCCGCGGCCCTGCGCCCACGTCTGCAGATTGATTTCGCCGAGGTCGCCGATGTGATCGGAGTGGTAATGCGTGAGCATCACGGCGGCCAGCCTCGGGGCCGGCAGATGCCACAGCGCGAGGTTCTTCCACGCGCCGGGCCCAGCGTCCACAAGGTACAGGCTGCCACCGGCGAAAACCGCCGTACAGGCGTCGGCGCGATCGCGATCGGGCAACGGATTGCCGGTGCCGCACAGGACCACTCGGAGCGCGTCGGGGCCGAGCAGATCATTGCGCGTTGCGGCGAGGGCTCGGTCCACGGCGCGGCGCAATATCGCGTCCTGGACCGCCGTGATGTGCACCGACCACCACGCCAGGACACAGAGAGCGGCGAGCGTTGCGCCGCAGGCGATGATTTGTTTGGCAAATCGCGACATGTCTTATTCAATGCGGAGAGCCGATGCTTTCTTCACCGGCGGGTGAGTCCGTTTCGTTCCATGCGCCATTTCAGCACATCGAACCGGTCCTGGCCGAAGAAGGGTTCGCCGTTGAACACCATCAGCGGCACGCCCCAATGCCCGGCTTGTTTCTGTCCAGCCTCGTTTTCGGCAATCCGGGCCTCGTAACGATCGGGATCGCGCGCAATTTCGCGATCCAGCTCCGCGAGGTCCAATCCCGCACGCTGCGCAGCGCGAACGAGGTGGTCGCCGAGATGCCAATCCCTCACTCCACCGAAGATCACACCGCTCACTTCCGCGAGGAACGGCAGGCCCCTGCCGCGAGCGGCCGCCGCCACGCCCAGTCTGGTCAACCGATGGATATAGGGTTGTTGTTTGGGGACCTCGCCGGTGGCCATGTTCATAACAATTGGGTCGGGGCTGGGCCACGCGAAAGGCATGCCCAGCATCTCAGCGATGCGCGCGGTATCGCGAAGCAAATAAAGCGGCCACATCGGGTTCACCTGTTTGAAAAATCCTGGAATCCGTACTGCGATAGGATAGACGGGGCGCACATTGGCTTTCACGTCGTACTCGCGCTCGAATTCGATCAGCCTGGGCGTGACCAGATAGGAATAGGGCGAGCGAAACGACCAGAACAGATCGTATTCGAGCGTCATGCGCATCCTCCGTGGAGGGCCTTGTCCGGAACTTCCATCTAACTCAAGTGCCGCCGCGCCCGCATCACCCCATCGGTGGGAAGACCTGGCCGATGGTGAGGATCAGCAATTGCCCGGCGAGGCCGGCCTCGCGATGAACGCCGATCGCCTGTACCTCGGGAGAAGTCGCGATGCGGTGGAACTCGACGCGCGAAGGATACTCGGCAATGCCGACCGCATCCCACAATTCCTCGACCTCGCCGATTACCAGACTCTTCACATCGCCGGAAAAAAGGAATCGGCCACCCGCCGCTTCGACAATCGGCCCCATCTCCGCGACGTAACGCATGTAGGCTTCCCGCCCGGAGATGTCATTCGGACGGCCGTCCTGGTACTGCGCCTTGTCGCGGAACTTCAGCGGATTGACCATCGCGATCGGCCCGGGCGTCGGGTCCTGTGCAAGGGGCACGAGCTGCTCGAAGGTAGGATACACGTGATTGGCGACTTTCATCTTGATCTTCCTTGTCGGCGCTGATGGCGCCGCGCGAGATCAGGCATGACCGATGAAGCGGTGCAGCAGGTCCGCGATCTCATCGGGCTTGTCTTCCTGCAGGAAGTGACCGGCATTCCGAATGGTCACGTGCGGCTGTCCCTTGGCGCCGGGCACGCGCTCCTGGAATATCCGTTCTCCGCCGCTGGTGATCGGATCTCCGTCGCTGAATGCGGTGAGGAACGGCCGAGTGAACGATTCGAGGACTTTCCACGCCGCTTTGTTCTCGGCGACGGATCCATGCTGCGGCGTGACCGGCACCAGCGCCGGGAAGCGGCGGGCGCCTGCCTTGTAGCTCTCATCCGGGAATGGCGCATCGTAGGCGGCTTTCTCGGCGGCGCTGAGGGTACGCTGACAGCCCATGCCGACGATGTCGCTGATCGGCAGCGAGGGCGCGGTCTGGCTGAATTCGAGCCAGCGGCTGAACCCTTCGCTGAAGCCCTCGCCGGTCGGCAACCCGGTGTTCGCCACCACGACCCGCGCAAATCGTTGGGGATAGGCGGCGACCAGGCGCAGGCCGACGAGCCCACCCCAATCCTGGCCGAAGAACGTGATGCTCTCGAGCTGCATGGCGAGCAGCCAGTCGCTCATCCAGCGCATGTGCCGCTCGTAGGTATAGTCGGCAGGCTCGCTCGGCTTGTCGGAGCGACCAAAGCCGATCAGGTCCGGTGCGACCACGCGATGCCCGGCTGCCGCGAGCTTGGCGATAATGCGCCGGTAGAGAAACGACCACGACGGCTCGCCGTGGATCAACAAGACCGGTGCGGCGTCCGGCGGTCCCTCGTCGATCGTGCAAATGCGCAGCGTCGTCCCGTCCGCGTCACGGACCTCGCGGTAGTGCGGCGTGAACGGGAAATCCGGCAGATCGCGGAACCGGGGATCGGGCGTTCTCAACACTTTCATGGGATCTCCTTTGCTCGAAGAAGCTCCCGCCGCACGCTGCGCGCGTGCCCCCTGGCCCTCCGTCCGCGAGCGGGAAGGTTACGCCGGGGACGACGGAAGGTTGGGGTGGACCGGGACGCCGCTTTTGCGCGAGAGGTAGCGCGACAGCAGCCTCACCACCGACGGCGTCACCTGCTCGATTGCCTCAGGGCGAAAGCCCATCGTCTGCGGGCCGCGCACCCGCATCATCCCGAGCATCGACAACCGCAGCATCGCGGCGACGGCCTGCGAGTAGCGCAAGCGCTCGAACTCGATCGGCGCCATCGCGTGATAGAGCGGTGTGTAAAGCGCCGAAAACACGGTGCGCAGCGACTTGCCAACCGCATTGTCGCGCATCCATCGCGGCCGCTCCATCGAGGACGTTGACAGGATCACGGCCGTCATCGCGGCGTCCAGGTGACGATCGCCCAGGTCGGCGTTGACCCAATCGATCACGCCGGTGACGCGCATACCTCTGACCATCACGTTCTGCGGATGGTAATCCATGTGCACCAGCGAGGGGCGGGCGGCGCGGAACGCGGCGGCACGGCTCGAGGCCCACTGCAGGGCGTCGCGCAGGAACGGCAGCGGGCCCCGCTCGACGCGCTCAGCGACGGTGTGGAGGATGCGGTCGAGCAGCGGCGCGGCGGCGGGTGCATCTTTGACTGTGAACGCCTGCGGGACGCCTTCGGGCGCCACGCTCTGCGGGTTGAGCCGATGCAGCGCGGTCTGCGCGCGCACGAACGAGGCGAAGCCCATCGAGAAAGTCTTTAAGGCGGCGGGAAAGCTCCTGACCGCGAACAATGGACCGCCGCGCAGCCGCTCCATGATCAGGAACGGTACGCCAAGCGCCGCGTGATCGCGTTCCAACAGATAAGGACGCGGCACCACGTAGCCGGCCGTGAAGAGTTGGCGCATCGCGCGGTACTCGCGCAGGCTCTTATCGTCTGAGTTGCCGCTGTCGTAAAAGCGCAGCACGAGGGGCGTGCCGCCTGGTATACGCAGACGGGCGAGCGGGCGATCGATCGAAAACTCGAACACCGAGGTCTCCCATCCGCTCGCCAGAAGACCGAGACGGGAAACCGACACTCCCAAGTAGTCGGTCAACCGCGCCTTGAGTTGCGAAATCTCCAAGCCGCCTTGCCCTTTTCCCTGCCTGTTTCGAAGGTAATACGGAGGGGCTGGTGAATGCAATCAAAACTGACACAGGTGTCAGTCAAACTTTCAACATCGGGAGACCGGCCGGCCGGCGAGTGCCGTTCCAGCTTGTTGGGGCTTACCAGCACTACTCGGCCCGGTTCACCCCGCTCGTCTGTTGCATGGCTCCTGGTCCAGATAGTTGGAACGCCACGAGCGCGCCAGGGTTCCGCGATTCAGCGCGAACCCGGCGGCTGAGGCGCGGGCTGGGCCGGTACCGGCTCGGGTGCGCCGCGGTCGAACATCTTTCCCAGGAAATGACGCCGCTGGGGCTCCACGTTCTCGTCCTGCATGTCGAGCGATTCGGGTGGAATCGTCTGGCCGCCGGGGCTCCGGTACGTGCGCTGCAAGATCGATGAGAGCAGGGCGCCGTGCGTATCGCTGGTATCGATCGCGACCTCGACCGAAAGCCCCAGCCGCAGCGGCTTGTCGGGCGGCGGCGGGGAATCGAGCACGATCTTGACCGGCACGCGCTGCACTACCTTGACCCAGTTGCCGGTCGCGTTCTCGGGCGGCAGCAGCGCAAACGCAGACCCGGTACCCATGCTGATCGAGTCCACATGACCGCGGTAGGTGTAGCCTGGGTAGATGTCGGCCTCGATGCCCGTTCTCTGGCCGACACGGACGTCGGTGAGCTGGGTCTCCTTGTAGTTGGCGGTGATATAGAGGCTGTTGGTCGGCACGATGCTCATCAGGGGTTGTCCGACTTGGACCCGATGGCCGACGTGGACGCTCCTGTGGGTAATGATGCCGGAGACCGGCGCGCGCATCTGCGTGTAGCTCAAGTCGAGCTTGGCCGCCTCCAGAGAGGCTTCAGCCTGCTGGACGATCGAGCGCTGGTAGCGCGCGTGATCCTGGTCATCGCCGCCCAGCGCGGCCCGCGCGCGCCCCACCTCCTGCTCGGCGAGCGCCTTGTTCGCCAACGCCACGTTCAGCGCGGTCGCGGCGCGGTCGTAGAACTCGCGCGAGACCACGCCCGAGTCGCGCAGCGCCGCGGCCCGCCCGTAATCGAGCCGGGCCTGCTTGAGCTCTGAATCCGCGAGCTCGACTCCGGCCTCGGCGGCCGAGACCTGCGCGAAGAGCTGGTCGACGGTTTCGCGCGCGCGACCCAGGGTGGCCTGCGCCTGGTCAACCCGTACCTCGAAGTCGTGCGGGTCGAGCGTGACCATCAGGTCGCCGGCCTTAACCGACCAGTTGTCCATCACGTAAAGGTTGGTGACGGTGCCGGCCACTCTCGGCGTAACCAACACGATGTTGCCGTCGACGTAGGCGTCGTCAGTCGATACGTGGGTGGTGAAGTACCGGTAGTAGCGGTGTGCGGGGATGGCGGCTATCAGCAGCGCAAACACGGCCGCCGCCATGATCAAACGGCGGACCAGCGCAGAATTCATTCGGCAGCTTGACGCGGGGCACGGCGTTTTTCATTTTTCACCGCTCTGCTCGCTTCGCTCGGGAGTGTCGGGAGAGCAGCCGGCGACTCGAACGAAGTGAACGGTCGCGGTGAAAGCGCCGTCACCCCCTGATGCGATTTAGCGTAACTATGCCGGATTGCGCGGTGCTTTCATAGCCGCTCCCGCTTCGAAAGCAGCGCCCGCATTGAACTGCCGGCGGCAGGCCGGATGTGGCGCGACAGTCAGTTTGATCTGAATGCGACACCGAGTCTGATCTGAGCGCCAGCCGCGTCAGGTTTCAAGCCCGATGGCAAGCGCATTAGCTGGGCTTAAACTCGGGGGCGGGCAGCCATCCCCTATGATCCGGCAACTTCGGCTCACTGGCTTGAGCATGGCAGCGCGGCTAGGCATCCCCCGGCGCTCTATACCCTCAGGCATCACCGCCGCCCCCTGTCATCACCAGTTCCGTAACCGCCTTTATGTGCCGAGCGTGCGCGCCCGCCGTGTACATCGTGCGCTGCCGCACCATTTTGAATCTCTGAAAGATCTTCCTGACTTCCGGTGTGTCATTCATCGACAGGATGAAGTGCCCCTTGAGCCGACGGAGAACTTCGGCGAGCCGCCAAAACTCCGCCCGGTCGAAGCGGGCCGCCTACTCAGCCTCATGGCCGAAGTAGGGCGGATCAAGATAAAAAAGCGTGCCCGGCGAATCGTAGAGATCTATCAACCGCCGGTAGTCGAGACACTCGATTGTAACTCCGGCAAGCCGCTCATGGAGAGCTTCTATGTGCTCCGCGAGGCGCGCCCGATCGAAAAAGGCATAGCGGCCCCGACTCCCGTTCGCGGTTCGAGAAAAGCTCGGGGTGTCGCGACGCGCGCCGCCAAAACTCGTAATCTGAATAAAGTAAGTGCGCGCGGCGCGTTCGATGTCGGTCATTTGGAGAGCAGATCTGCCAGCGATGCGTTCCAGGTCAGCGCGACTCCGAATCGACCAACGAAGCGTTTCAAGCAGTGCCTCATAGTGGCGCTGCGCTACTCGGAAGAAGTTGGCGATCTCTTTGTCTAGATCGTTGATGACCTCAACCTTCGGCCTGGAGGTCCTCGCAAAGAAGACGCTGCCGCCGCCGATGAAGGGCTCTGCATAAACCGTGTGCGGGATTCGGTCGAGACGTGCGGCCAATTGCTTCGCGATCAGGCTTTTCCCGCCAAAGTAGGGAAATGCGTTCCGAGGCGGGTCCCGGCTCATTGGGGCGATTGGCGCGAGAGGACGAGGGACACATACCGCTCGGTGCAGTCCAGGCGCCGGGCGATCTCGGCGGGAGCGAGCATCTCACGGCCTAGTCTCAGGATCTCTTCGTCCAGTGGCACGGGTTCCGGTGGCAGGTGAACCGAACCGCTGCCAAACTCTGCATGGAGTGCGCGCGCGATCTGCTCGCCGACCTTGGCCGCGAAACGTGGAAAGCCGGGAGTAGCATCCGGCGGCGGCAGGTAAATTCTCGCCCCGCCGAATACCTGAAGCAGGTGCGTCGCGCCGGCTTCGCCAAGCAGTTTGACCAGTGCCTTGCGCGAGATATCGCGGCTCATCCTCGGCCCTCCCCGTTGTGGCGCCTATTGCCTTTCGTAGGTGTCAACCGCGCAGGCGGAACTTGTCGCGGCACAGTCCCATCGCGAAGACATGCCACAAACTCCCTGCCGGTCCGGACCGATCGTCATTCCGACCGGACCAGAGACCAGATAGCCCTGCGTTGTCGTGGGCTCCTCCCAAGGCGCGGGATCGGAGATCGGATCGCATCCGCCCGGCAGGCATCGAATTGTGCAACTGCCCTCCGGGATGATCGAAAGTTCGAGGCGTGGCGCCGCCGGCACAGTCTCAACCGCCGAAGTGACCACCGAGAGCGGCGCGTATTGCGTTCCCTCATGGTTGATGATCACCGAGTAGCCCTTGTAGATCGGCGTTGGCGTGGCGCTCGGCGTCGCATCCTGCGCCTGGGCCGGGGTAGCGCACGCGCTTAGCGCAGCCAAGATCAGCGCTGAAAACGCAATGGCTATTCGAGAGAACTTCACCATCGCAGAATCTCCCTCCATTTCAGCTCAACTCCGAGCGTTCCTTGCGCTGGCGTTCGCGCTCTAAGATGGCCGCCGCTTCATAGGCCGACTTGCGCAGCACGTCGAGCAGGTCTTCCTTGCTGAGCTTCGAGCCGTTGATTACCGGCGCGAAGTTAACGACTATCTGCGCGGCGGCTCGGCCAGCCATCGCAGGCGACCCCGCCAGCGCCGGGCCGGCCGCCCCTGCCACGATCGTTGTGCTCGCGATCGCGGCAGCGGCGGCGGTGCGGCGAATTGCGGCGAGGACCGGCGCCGGCCGGATGCGCTCGGCGATCGTCTCCGCGATCGTGATTCTTCCGAGGTCGTGGAGCGGCCCGAACGGCGGCGGCGAACTTCCGACAAAGAAGCCCCTGATTCCGGCGCCGAGTTTCTCGCAGGCATCCTTGATCGAATCCCAGTGCTTGTAGATCTCGATGCCGATCAGACCGAATGGGCCAGTGATGCCGATCAGCACCGCTTTGCCCAAGGTAAGTGCCCATCCCTCAGCCCATTTGCCAAAACCCGCGAACACGCTTTCCAGACTGCCCCACATCGAGCTGAGCCATTCGCCGAGATGGCCCCAGTGCTCGTAGATTTCATAGGCGACGAAAGCGAGCGCGAGAGCGCCCGCCACGTACCAGGTGATCGGATTCGCCAGTAGGGCAATGCCAAAATTGCCGAGCGAGGTTACTGCGCTGCCGAGACCACTGGCGAAACGCCCGATCGTCTCCGTGGCGTACATCGCGCGCAGCGCGATCGACTCGAAGTCAGTGCCGTGCTTCCAGGCCCAGCCGAGCGCTTGCCAGCCCTCGCCGGCAAAAATTGCCGCACCGCCAAGTGTCGAGAGCGCGGAGATTGCGCCATAGGCGACGTTGCTCGCTGCCGACATTACGAACACGCCGCCGGCGAGAGCCGCCGAATGCTTCTCGCTGGCGGCAGTCGCGCCCTGGACGAATGAGGTCAGGCGTCCAAACTGGGCGGTAAACCACGGCAGCGCAGGCGACGAGATCGAATCGTAGAGCGCTGCCGTGGTTTGATGAAGTAAGGTGAGCTGATCGGCCGCATCGGCGGTGGCGGTCTTGTATGCGGTCCCGGCGGCGCCGGCGGAATCCGCGATCGCGCGCTGCTTGGCGAGCGTCTGATCCAAGTTGTCGAGAAACGTCAGGAACATTCCTGGATCGGCCGCGCCCAACTTCTTAACAAACTCAATCTTTTCGCCGGTTGGCATCCCGGCGAGCTGGGAGCGGAGCTGGGAGAGACCACCGGCCATGCCGCGTGACCAGTCGATCGAACTCTTGCCCTCGGCGCTGGCGGTGACCATCTCCCGGATCATCGATGCGAACATCATTGCGCCACGTCCACCGGCAGCGAGCTGGTTGCTGGCAGCTCCCCCCAGGGCGAGCAATTCCGAAAGCGGCGTGTTGGTCTGCGCGGCGGTACCCCCCAGGCGCCCCACCGCCATCGCGAGCTGCTGTGTGGACTCGGGCGCCAGGCCAAACGCCTTTACCGTTGCCATTAGCTGATCGCCGGTCGCGGTGGCTTCAACGTGCAGGTTCGAGTATGCCGCGGTCATTAGATTTGTGGCGGCGCTGGTCTCGATTCCGAACCGCGAGAGCATAGCGGCCGTGCCCTCCGCTGCCATCGCCTTGTTGGTGTCCTGGAAGATCTCGCGCATCCGCGTGAAGCCCACGACGTACTGATCTGCCGTCACTCCGGGATGCGTATTGGAAAAGTCAATCGCCGTCTGCTTCAGCTTGACGAGTTCCTGATTGCTTAGGCCGGTCATCGCTGCGGTAGTCGCCAGCGACTTTTGCATCGCGAAGGCGGGCTCGGTGATGGCGTCGCTGAGCGAGCGGAGCTTCTCGGCGCCGTCCTTCATCAGCATCGTGTCGAGCGAGAGCCGCTCGCCCCATCGGGTAAGCGACTCGCCGGCACGGCTGAGCTTCTCGCCGCATTCCTGGACGCGATTGCCAAGGTCCAGGAATCCGCCGCCGAAGGAACTGAGCTTTCCGCTCAGTTGGTCGATCGGGCTGAAGATAACGGCGTATTTGAGATCGGGCATCTGCTCGACTCCCTACCGGATGGCCTTCTCTGCGAAGCTTCTCCGGAGCGCGTCAAGCCAGCGCCCCAGCACTGCTACGGCCTCATCACTAAGTAAGCGCGACTGAAATTGCGCTGACACTTCGCGAAGCTCTTCGGCGCACTTGGCCTCGTTTTCCGGCCTGAACTTCATCCGTCCTATGTCCCACATCGTCTTCAGAATCAGGTCCATCGGTCGGCGCATTCCTTGGTTCACCCGCGCCTCGATCTCGTCGATCACGACAGCAACCGCGCCCCGATTTTTTCTGAGTTTCATAGGATTACCTCCGACTCAGAAACCTATGAGGCTTTCAAAGAGAAGGCGAACCTCGAAGGGCCAGCGTGGCTCGCGCGAAACCCGCCGCTTGTGGCGGGGATGATCGGCCCGCCAGGCGGCGTTCCGACAGGCGCCGCCTCGGCAGAATTTCTGATTGGCTCGCGGCCGGGAGATCGCCTTGCCGCACCGCCTGCAAGCCTGCTGTTTCCCGTTCCCCACATCAACCCCTACCTTTGGCGTTGGCAACGCTTTCTAGGCCACGCTATCCGCCCGCGCGGGCTATTCCCAGCGCGATCCTCATGTCCAAAGGAAAGCGAAAAAAGGACTGGCGGCGCCAGAAGGCCATCGAAGGAGAGTTGATGGATCTTCCGGCCGCTCAAGGCGATACGGGTCGCGGCTCCCGCAGCCGCCAGCAAGAAAAATACGCGCGCCGCCGGAGAGTCTCCGGAACGTCCCGAGCCGGCAAGGCAAAACGGCGACCTTTCGGCGCGCGCAACCTTTTGAATACCGGCGGGAACGGGAGGCCGCACCGAAGCAAATCTCGAAAGTTCCGCTCGCTCCCGCCGCAGCGCGCGCAGGACATTGCGCCCTCGGCACCACGCGACACGAGTCAATGCGCTCGCATCCCCCGCCGGCAAGACTCATTTCTTTTCCTTGATCTCTGCGTACTCCGGTGCCATGCGGTTCAAGAGACGCATTACATAGACGGCGCCATTGAGCAGGAGTTCGTAGGAATCATCATCATCCTTGTCGGGATCGTACTTTTTCAAGGCAGAAAGCGCGGCATCGAGCAGCTCGCGATCGGAAGTGTTCTCGGCCGAAACGTGCCAGCCCGCGTCATACTCAGCCTTGTGCGCGCGATCGACTTCGCTGTGCGCGTAAAGCAGTCCAGGTTTATCCTCTCGCCCTCCGGCAGCGGCGATCGCGGATGACCGGCCGCCTTGGGCTCTCAGCTCACGAGCAAAGGCCCGCGGGCTCACCCCGGCGGCTCGCGCGATCTTCAACTCGTCCTCCGTCAGGCCATATGTTCCGGCCGATCCCGACAGCCGCGCGAGCTGCCGGGCAAACTTATCTCGCCGGATGCCGAACGTATCGGCGATTTTGTTTCCGACGGCGTCAAGGTTCCCCATCAAATTTTCCCTCTGGCTAGACCCCGCTGTTTCCCGTTCGCGATGCCTTAGGCGAATCGGAATAAGCGGTCCGCTGTAGCAAGTTTCAATTTCGTCGGCTCGGCCCATGTCTTTTAATACTGGCGATGAATCGAGGCCTCGCCGCGCCCCCGGCGCTCTGCATTCTCAGCCTCTAGCTGAAGCGCGTCACGTTCTCGGCGCTCAAACTCATCGAGCTGCGCATTGGTCAGGAGCCCCTTGAGTCCCTTGCGAACATCCGCGCGCAGGATCTCGCGGTCGCCGAGCTTTACCGAACTGATCGTCACAGAGCTGATTCGATCCCCGTTGCGGAAAAACCCTTTGAGTCCGTCTATCTCGGCTGCGGACCAGCTCGCGCGCTGAAATATAGGCTGCATCCGGTGCATCTCGGCTTGAAGGCTGGACGCCTTTTCCGGGATAGTCAGTCGGCGACAAGCTGCCTCCATCTCTGCAACCGCGCGTTTGATGGTGCTGAGATCCCCGCCATTGGAGATCAGCTCGTCGATTGACTTCGAGTGGCAGGCTACCAAGCGCGCAGCTTGCTGCTCTGGCTCGGGATTCGGATACTTCAAATCGACGATGCCTGCGCGGGCCGCGCAGACAATCTTTATCGGATCGGTCAAGGGTCGGAGCCGGGCCGTTTTCGTGTCACATTCCGCCACGGCCGCACGGATCATGGTTCCCTTCTCCGAAGCCTGCTTGTTTTCTTCCGCCTTCATAGCGAGTTACCTCTCTTATTGTGTTCCCCGGATCGCGCCCAGCGCCCGCACTCTCAATCTCGCCCTCCTCGGGCTTGAGAGCAGCGCGCATCCCTTCGGCGATCGACGGATCGATCTCGGCGAGGCGCGACACAAGCCACAGCAGCTCGGCCCGGACCTTGGGGAAATTCCATCGCAGCAGCGCGGCCCTGGCACGCGCGCCAAACTTACGGATGAGATCGGCAACCTGGCCCGCGATCTGCGCGTCGCCAAAATTCTGTGAATCGAGCAGCGCTAGGACGTTGCGGATTCCTTCGATCGGGCTCCCCGGCTCAGCCACCAGTTTCATACAATCGAAGACGCTGGCCTTCACGATCGCGCTCGCCGGGATCGCGGCGGCGGTCTGCTGATTCTCGAGGACCGGGTGCTTGAGCAGCCACTTCCGGCGCCATCCTTTTAGGGCTTCAATGACGGAATTGGCGTCCGTAGCGGTCAACCAGACCAACGCATCGCAGCCTGTTATTTTTTTCACAAAGCGCCGCAGCCATCGGGAAGTAGAGTTCGCGCGGACGGCGCCTATACGCTCCAACTCATAAGCCGCAGCTAGTAACTTCCGAAGATGAGCCGCCCCTGGGTGAGCTTCGGGAATGCTAATCCAGTCCTCCGCCCGCTCGCGCGGCGGTGCGGCCTGCCAGCCCAACCGCGTGAACTCCTCGATCAACGCCCGCCGCTCCGCTGCGGTCATCAGGCCGGCCGAATCAACCGGCGCCTCAGGACGAAAGCGCGCGCTCAGCCGCGCTATCACCTCGCGATAAGTCTCCTCATCGAGGCCGAGCTGCTTGCGCGCCAGGTGGATCTTCGCGAGTTCTGCGGCGCGGATTTTTTCGGGCGGTGTCCTCACGGTTCGACTTCTTCGACCTTTTTGATCATCGCGCCGTCAACGGTCCTTTCCTGCAACCAATCCAAAATTTTTCGCCGGCTATAGCGTACCACTCCGCCGGAGACGCGGAAAAACGGAGGACTGGTTCCCCTTCTCCGCCAATTGTTTAGCGTCTCCTTTGCGATTCCGATCAGCCGGGCAGCCTCGGCCTCCGAGAGGATAACATCGTCCAGCGGAAGCGGTATGGGCTCGTTAGCCATTGACTGCCCTGCTTCGGGGTGCAAGCTTGAGCGTTGACTTTTGCCGGTGCCATGCGAGGTCGGTTCTAAGCTGTTCAGCAGAGAGGCCAAGGGCGCGTGCTAGGCCTGTTAGGGCCTCCGGGCGCGGCTGGCGGGGACAATCCCTGACGTATCCGCCAACGGTGCCCTCGGGCAAACCGGCTGCACGTGCCAGGGCCCGAACGCTCCCGAATCTCTTTATCGCAAGCGCGCGCAGCCCGCGCCTCAGTGGCAGGCGTCGGCGCCGGAATGATATCTCGGTGCTCATCCGGTTTACTCTGCCGAGGATCTCGGCATCCGACAGTAGGCTGACTGCACGCGCGAGCAGCCCGCGCAGTTCGGCTTCCCGCTCGTCAAGAGCCCACTCGCACTCGCGTTCGAGGCTCCGGGCCTGGCTATTTAGCTTCTTGACGGCCACTAACATCGGCATCTCTGCCAGGGCTCGGGTTTTCCTGATCATCTTTCTTTTCACGCCACAGCGGCGCCCTCCGACTCTATAATCGCGCGGCGGCGAAGCAGGCGCGGAGCAACCGGGCCGGCATCGTTGGCAAGCGCATAGATCGCTGATCCGGCCCTCACCCCCGATACGCGCGGACGAGCTATCCGCAGATAGCCATCTCGGACCAGCCCGCAAACATAAAATTCAACACTGGCCCGACTCGCATCGGCGGTCATCGTCAGATCGGGAATCGTGAACTGGCGCAGGATACGAATCGCCGCCCAGACACGATGCCTGGCCGCAACCGGGCGCACGGTGGGGCTCGGTTCGCGTCGCAAAAGGTAGACTGTGTAGCTCTTGCATTGCCAGTTGCGCGTAGTGGACTCCGATCGGAGAAAGCCTTTCCGTCGAAGCTCCCAAATCAAATGGTTCACGTTGGCATACGAAGCCCCGGCTTCGGTGATCAGATCCCTGGCGGTGAAGCGCCGCAACCGCTTCATTGCCAGGACTATCCGATCACGCGCGGTTTCCATGTCTCTACTTTCATGCCGCTACTGCGAGATCCGCGCGCTTCGCTGGCGGCGCGGCTGAGTCCTCCATCGGGTAATCGGCCAGGGCGACCTTGTTCAAGCCGCGCCGGCGGCACCATCCTTCGAGCCCTGCCAATTCCTTTACAAAAAGGCCAGCCGATCCGCGACTGCGACGATGCAGCGCTTCGATCAGGTCATCAGCAACGCGAACCTCCGCCAGCTCGGCCGCGATCAACCGGGAATCTTCAAGGGTTGAAGCCTTGAAGGCAACTTCCCGCAGGATCCGCCGTTCGAGTTGTGGCGTTCGCATTGCCTTCTGGCAAAACTCCTGCATGCCGACCAGCACAAGCGAAACAGCCGTAAGGTCAATCAGAATCCGCAGCGTCTCAGTCAACTCTTTTCGGTCCGCGATGCAGTCCGCCTCGTCGAGCACGATGGCCCGCGGATGCAAACTCAGCTCGCGCTTGAGGATCTCAAACATTGGCGCGCAGCGCCGGGTCGCCTTCAGGCTCAGCTCGGCACACAACGTTGAAAGCATCCAAGCTGGCGTCCATATCGGAATCGCGGTGGCGAAGATTGCGCCGAGTTTCACGGCGAGCTTCGCTGTAATTACCGATTTGCCGCGACCCGATTCTCCGTGGATAAGGATAATTCCCGGGAGCCCTGCCTCGCGCGCCGTCGCGGCAGCAAAGGCGCTCGCCGCGGCCTTGTAGTTATTTGTCGCCACAATTTTCAAGCGCATTTGGTATTGCCCTCCATCCCGAGCCGCAGCAGCTTGAAGGCCGCAAATTCACTCGTCGATTCATAGAGCTTCGCCCACGATTGCGCTGTGTGCTGATAATGGGCGAGGAACCGCTGCTCGCGTAAAGTAAGATCGCGGGGCTCGCGACAAACGGCGCACCAAAGGCCGTCGAGTTCATCATCCGAGAGCTGTAATTCGCGCAGTTCGCGGCGATGATCCAAATCGGCGAGGGCCTCGGCGCCGTCGCGGAGCGTCTCTTCATCATGGGGCGCCGGCTCGGTTGGCGCATCGAGCGCGGCGAGCGCAGCCCTGGCGGCCTCGACCCGGTACGGTAGCGCGGTGATCTTGCCGCCGGCAATCTCCTCTGTGGCGGGAAGAAGGGCAGCGGCCCGGGCAACCGCTGAATCGATGATCTCTCTAAAAACACGCTCAGGACGATGCCGCTTCTTGAGCAGACGGAGATCCTCTATTCCCTTGCGCATGACAGCGGCCTGCCGTTGCTTGGCCGCGAGCGCGAGGATCTGCCGGTCGATGCCGACCGATTCCCGATCCACCGCAACGCACAGGAATTTAGGCGCTGAATCAGCCGAATAGACAATCAGCTTTCCCTGGTCGCCCGTTCTCACCCACTGGACGCGTTCCTTTATGTAACCCTCCAATTCGTCGCCCCAATAGTAGCTATTGCTGACGCGGAGGCCCTTCTTGGTAATCGTCGCGATGCCGTCCTCGCCGAGCAACAAATCGAGCAGCCGATCATCGGCCACCCGGCGGACCTGGCCGCGCCGCTCGGCCTCGGCAAATACATCATTGGGCGTCCGTCCGCCGAGCCCGCGATGCGCCCGGTTGCCATAGACGTGCTCGAGGTACTTGTCGAGCAGCTCCTGCGTCTCGGCCATCGTCAATTCGACGCCGTAGAGCTTGGCTATGTTCTGCCCGCGCCGATTCGCGAACGAGTTGCGCTTGCGGATGGCGCTTGCCTGGATGGGGTCGTGCCCCGAAAAGCCGGGCAGATTGGCGAAGAAGCCGTGCAGCACCGTGCCCATCGCGTTGCGCTCGGCGTAGGGTTTTTTCCATCCCGAGTACGCGGCAACGGGAGTCCACTTCGGACCCAGACGCACGATCGCGCGCTGGGTGCGCTTACTGAGAAAACCGGCGCCGCGATCGGATCGGATTTCGTCCGGGATGCCGAGAATGCGGAACGCCTTGGCGAGCGTGTCGGCAACCGCCTGACTCGACTCGCTCGGCGCCAGATGCCCGATGACCTTGCGCGAGAACACGTCGATCTGCCCGAGCAATTGGCATTTGCCGGTTTTGGTCTCCACGAACAGGAAAGCATCGCTGCGGGTGCCATCAATCTCGTGGAGCTGATTGACCCGCGTGATTCCCGCCGAGGCGTCGCCGAGGGCGAGCATGTGGCGCGACTTCCAATCGTCGGGGGACTTGATCCGCTGGTAGAGCGAGGCATTCTCGGTTTTCCAGCGGGCGATGAAGCGCTCGACCGACCTGAGGTCTGGGGTGCGATCATTTGGAAAGCGGACTCTAATCCCTTCATGCACGAAGGGCGCTCGCACGCTTGGATTGTGCGCGATCGCGGCAATGACAAAGTCGCGCATCATTGGCTCGGAGTCGATCAGGCATTTGCCGCCCTTGTGGCGGGGAATCAGCGCGCCGATGCCCGATTTCTCGAACTTGCGCCAATCGCGCTGGATACTCGCGGCGGAGATCTCGCCGTAGAGTTCGCGCGTTGCTGTCCTGATCTGCTCTTTCCCTGAATTGTACCGCGCAGCGAATGATTCGAGCGTGGCGCAAAGCGTCCGACAGGAGCGGTTCTTGAAACTCCGAAAAGCGGCGATGATCTCGGCCTTCGCCTCAGCGCGTGCGGCCAGCGCATTAGAAACTCCGTCCAGAGGGTCGAGCGGCGCGGTAGCCACTGGCAAGCTAAGGGAGCGTGCGTCGGTTGTTTGGCTCGGAAGCTCGGCGATCTGTGGACTTCCTGCCATGCTCTCAGCTCCTCGTCTCACAGATCGGGCCGAAGTCGCCGAACTCGGACGCGAAGCGATCAAGTCTATTGCGCGACCCCAGATAGAAAATCGCCGACGGGAATGGAGCCGTTGTGTCGGAATCCACTTCGCCCGTTGCCCGTTTGAACATGATTCTGCCCATCACAAAGCAGACCGGCGCCACAGCCACGATCGCGCGGAACCATGCGGTATCGGTACGCGACGGGAGCAGCGCGATAGCCTCGGTAACGCTTGTCTCCCTCCAGCTCGCGATCAGTTTCTCGACAAAGGCGGTGATCGCCGCGCCGTAGGGCGGATTCATAAAGACCCTGCCGTGCCAGACTTTCGAGAGCCCATCGTCTTTCTTGGTAAAGAACTTCATCGCCGGGACGTTGGCGCGTGCATCGCTGCGCTCGGCGCAGGGATCGAGATCGATCGCGCCGAGCACACCGACAGCCAAGTCGAGAACCTCTTTGGGCGTCAGCCACTCTTCGGAATCGGAGGAAAATGCAGCGCTCAGAAAAGACTTGCCGGTGCGCAGGCGGGCCAGTCTTGCCTCGAAGTCGCGGGGAGAAAGCTTCGCGATCCGCTGCCATCGCGCCGCCTCGTCCCGGCTGATGCCCAGGTCTTCGATGCGCGGCAGCATCATGTCGTTGCCCACGACATGAGATTGGCCTTTGATTCTGCGGGTCCTGTTCAGGCGCGCCTCGATCAAGAGCTGTCCAGCCTTACGCTCCGCGCGCATCCGGATTTCGGCGGCGTAGAACTCCATCTCGCGGTTGCGGGCTTCGACGCGTAGGCTTGAAATGCAGCAGCCTTGTCGCGGATGGCCTTGGCTTCATCGACGTGCGCCGCACGTTCGATCATTTCAAGAGCCTGCGCGTAGCTGGGCAACAGACTGAGCCGCTCAGCCGGGAGCTGTGACGCCTCGCGCGCAAGTTTCGCGGTGGTAGCTTCGCGACTCATGCGCATCGCCGCGCCGGCGAGTTGAGAATTTTTCGCGACCGGCGCGCCTTTCGGATGGCCTCGCGCTCGGGCCAAATTGCAGAAATTGGCAAGCCCAGCGCCGCGGCAATGATCGCCTCGCCCTTGGGGTAGGATTTGATCAGTGCTGCCCGAAGGGTATCGGCTGAGTAGCCGTGCGAGAGAGAGAGCTGCCGGAGCGTCTGGCCAGCCTTGTGAAGCGCGGCGATCACGTCGGCCGGATGGCAATCCCCGCTTGCCTTGGGTGCGGACATTGGATTATCTGATCCGAGTCCCACGTAAGGGAGCTTGCACTAAATGAGAGCAGAGGTCAAGCGGAGCCATAGGTGCCATGCCTGTCGTGCGAGATAGGCGGAAAGAGAAGGCCCCTCGACTGTCGACCGCCGGGCATAAATCCAATCAGTCGGACTCGATGCGTAGGGGCTTCGGGAGCCGTCTTCGCATCGCGATGTCCGGAAGGAAGATCGCCGAAATTTCGAAAGCGATCGGAGTCTCAGAGGCGAGTTTCTACAAATGGCTTGAGGGCAGGTTTGAGCCCGGCCTGGCAAAGCTCGCGGCATTGGCCTCGATTGGAAACGTCACTCTCGACTGGCTGATCACGGGCGCTGGACGGATGCGCCCAGACGACCAGCCGGGCTACGTCGTGCCCTCTTGGCCAGGGCAACGCGCGCCGGTGTTATTCGAACGTGACTGGTTTGAGAAAAATATAGGCCTCTTCGTCGATGAACTGAAAAAGGTCCTGGCTGCGCAGCAGCCTGAGCAGTTCGCCGATTCGCATCTCTTCGAAGTGCCGGATGATTCAATGGAACCGACGCTAAAGAAAGCAGACTTGGTGCTCGGCTGGGGCGTCGCTGGAAACGCTCCTAGCAATGGCATTTTTCTGGTATGGTTCCGCGATCGCGCGGCGACGGATCAGGAAATTGCCGCCTCGTTAGAATCCAGAGGCTTGCCCCAACGGATCTTTCCTCGGCGCATCGAGTGGTCAGAAGATTCCTTCCTCGTAAAGTGCGACAACCCTGCTTACCCGGAGCCGATCAGGGTAACGGAAAAGGAAATGCTGAGGACGATCGTGATGTGGCGTGTCGTTTGGCACGGCCGGCTGATCTGATTTCGCGGTTCTCATAAGCTCAGCTAAATCATCGGAACTCACCGTATGCGGTTCCCGCAGCCCGGAAACGCTCAACTTGTGCGCCCTTCCTGGACTCGCGCCGCTTTTCGCTTGAAACCGGCTTAAGGGGTTGATTTTTCGGGCTAATCTCACGGATCGAGCAAAACGACACTGAGTTTGATCTTTTTCCTATGTGGGCGCGCCTTGGCGCGACAAAACATAGCTTGACGCTGTGACTTTCGAGATGGGGGCAGGCGCGCGGTTTGGCTTGCCGGCTCAGACTCTTGCCGGGGTCATCAGGCGGCCCGCATCGGCTGGAAACCTTCGCACTGGCGCGGGTTTTCGCGGGACGGCCATCCCGGAAAATCCCGCCGTGGTCCCCGTATATCCCGGCAAAATTGCCGAATACACTTTAGATCAGACTCCCTGTCGCGTCACACCGGATACGCGGGCCGAGGCGCCCTCCAGCAGGGTGCGGAAAAAGTTTCCGCATTCTGCTACGGCTCGCGCACCGATACGGTTGGGTCGCCGCCGGCATGGGCTACGACTTTGCCGTCGACGATCAGATCGACAATTAGGGGTCCAAAGTCGCTTCCCAGTTGCTGGAAGTTCCCGTCGACCTTACCGTCGGGCTGTTCGAACAGGAACAGGGTCGGCGCGATATCGTCGAGCTCAACGCCGAGAGTCTGGTCCTCGATCAGGCCCTCAAAGAATTGGCCGACCTGGCCCTTGAGGAAAAATCGCGCGTCGGGATTCGCCGGAGGCGCCAGCGCCGGCAGCACACCGGTCTGGAGAACAGCGGTGCCGAACGGCTCGCTGGTCGAGGTTATCTGCTCGACGGCCGTTCCCGAGATCACCTCGAGGCTCATCAGCGAGGAGTCGCCCGTGAGCTTGTAGGCGATCATTTGCACCGGCGGATTGTTGTTGAGGATCGCTACGCTGAGCGGAATCACACCCGAGAACTCCCATGACGCGACCGTGTCCGAGATCACGCCGTGAAAGGGTGTTCCGGGCGTGCCGACGATCCTGAAGCGGGTCTCGAATGGGACCTGGCCGCCGCCGATCGTTCCCCCCAGCCCCCCGCACGCCGCCATCAGCACGCAGCATAAGTAGAGCAGCGCGGCACCGAGGGAATCCCCCGCCGAGCGTTTCATCGCGTCCGGCGGCACTTTCATGTGCGGACTATCGGAGCCATCGAGTCGGTTTCATGCGCGTGTTCGCGGCACCACGCTAGAGCGTGGGGCCGGAGGTGTTCTGGCAGATCCCCGGGCAGGACCCGCTGGCCGGTCTGCAAAGCGGGCACGGAGTGGGGGTCACAGTCGGCGCAGGGGCGGTCGGAGTCGGCACGACGGTCGGACTCGGCGCATTGATCGTTACTGCCACCGGCGTGCCGACTGGCGAGGGCGAACCTGTCGGCCCGACCATCTCATAGCGCTGCAGCGTGTAGTTGTCGGGTGGCGCACAGAACGAGAACTGCCCGGCATTGGGGTTGGAACAGGAGGGATTGGGACAGCCGCCGGGAAGGTAGGAAGGACCGACCTGCGAGGTAAAGAGCTGAACGTCATTGGGGCCGGCGCTCTTCCTGAGCACGACCGTGGTTCCACTGTCGCCAGACACCGCCGTGCCGCTGAGACTTCCATGGCCGACGCAAGTCATCGGTGGGAAGTCCTGCCCGGTGGTCGGGGCAACGTTGGGCAGCACTTCGATCGTATGACCCGGGAAGGGGCTCGGCAGTCCCTCAAAAAAATCCACTGCCGAGTCAAACAGGTCGAAGCGGCACGGTGGCAACGGGGCCGGGCCACAGCTGGGGAGCGAGGTCGGAACGTTTATCGAGAATCCAGCGCTGGTGGCGCCCGCCGGGATCGTCACCATCGTTACGTTCTCGAGCTTGTTGGTGCCGCTATCCTCGGCCGTCACGAGCGCTTGGACTTCCGAACCCGCCGCCGGCGGTACGTCCAGCAACACGGTGCCCGAGATCGTGTTGCTGGTAAGACTGAAGTTGCAATTCGAAGTCGGGAGCACAGGCGGTACGCCGCAGGTTGCGGACTGACCCTGCGTGCTGATCACCGCCCTCGCAGGCAGGAGGTCGTAGCCGGCGGCGCTCACCTGTACTCCATACGAGCCGAGCGGCACGCTGTTGAACGGCGGCTCGTGGTAGATATTACCCGGCAGCGGGTAGAAGCCGGACTCATCGGTGTTGGCGGTTGCGACCACCACGCATTCCGGGGGCGTTGGATTTGTCGTCCAGCAGTTCGTGCCTGCCTTGCTGCCCTGAGCCGGTATCAGGAGATTGACGGTCGCGCCCTGGATCGGCAGACCGGTGGTTTTGTCGGCGATGATTCCCGCCACGCTGCTGGTAGACTGCGACGTAACCGTAAAATTGACCGCCGCTGATCCTCCACGCGTGACCGGCACCGCGCTCTGGGCAGCATAGCTGCCGCCCCCGCCGGTCACGAACACGTCATAGAGCGTGCCGGCAGCAGCACCGGCCGGCAGCTCGAGCGTGTATATACCGCCGGAATTGGGGTACCCCTGCGCGATTATGCTGTTGGTGCCGCTCAGCTCGGCGGTGACCAGCGCGTTGACGGGTTGCGGCTCGCCCGTGATCTTCCCGGTCACTTGGCCCATCAGGCCGTTGTAGGACACCACGGTTAGCGTGGGGTCCAGCGTGTAGGGGCCGCCCGCGCCCGTCGGTGGCGTCGGCGTGCCGGGATTGAAGTCGATGACTATCGGCGAAAACCCGTGGTCGGCGACCTCGAACGGCTGAGAAACGCGCAGGGCGTTGCCTGCTGCGAGGTCGAACCGATAGGTCAGACAACCTTCATTGGTCGCGGGCGTTTGCGGGCAGTTGGGAACGACATCGCCCGGACGGTTCGGATCGAGCAAGACCTCGAGCTGGTTGTAGTGCTGCGCCGGCACCGCCCCGGTATTGAACACCTGGACCTGATTCTGAATCGCGTTCAGATCGACTTGGAGCACGCCGAGCTGGCCGACTCCCGAAGGGGCTGGAATGGTCTGCCAGTTGGGATCGGTATCGGGGACATTGGGGTCGGTACTCGGGTTGATTCGCACGTCCACCACGTTGAGCAGGATACGCTGGAAGTCGCTCGTGGGGCTGTCAACGAAGCCAATCTCGACGAAGCCCATGGTCGGGGTCGGGGTGGCCGTGGCACCGCTGCTCCCGCCGCATCCTGACGGAAACACCGTCAGCGCGACGATAAGCAGGAGCGGGGGCAGGAGCGCCAAGGCCGCCCGCCAGCGAAATAACTGCTTCACCGATGAATTCGTGCCCAGAGAATTAGCCGAGATTCAGATAGAGTCTTTTTTGGGATAACCTAACCATCATGGGAAAGCAAGCTGAATCCCGAGCACGCTCCGCGCCACCGCCTTTTGGCCGCGCGGCGCTGCGCTCAGAAGAATCGATCCTGCGATGAAGCTCAGAACCGGCCTCGCGGCAATCGCACTGGCCGCGCTCGTCGCGGCTCCACTCACACCGGGCGTGCCGCCCCGCGTCAACGCCTCGGCGCAGCTCACCGTCGGCAATCCCAGCCTGGAGCACTTCGATGCAGACGGCGGCGTGCAGCTTGACTTTAGCCTCACCGATCAGAATGGCGCGCCGGTCGGCAATCTGCGTCCTGACAATGTTGAGGTCTTCGAGGACGGCAAGCCGGCGAAGATCGTGGACTTCCGCGGCGTGGGCCAAGGCCGCCCGGTGGACATCGTCTTCGTGATGGACGTGACCGAGTCGATGCAGCCCTATATCGACGCGGTGAAGCAGAACGTGATCGCGTTCGCGCAGGACCTCGCCGCCAACAACCGCGACTACCGCCTGGGGCTGGTGACTTTCGAGGACTACGTGATCTCCAAATATGAAGATTGCAACTGCCCGTACCGCAACAAGATGACCTCCGACGTGAGCGAGTTCAGCAACTGGGTAGGCTCGCTGCACGCGGGCGGCGGCGGCGACATTCCCGAGGATCAACTCGACGCGCTTGCGTACGCGGCGACCTTTCCATTTCGGCCCGAGGCGCAGGGCATAATCATCATCGTCACCGACGCGCCGCCACATCACGCCGGCGACGGTTCGGCGCATACTGAGCACGATCAGGCCTTCTGGGACCATCATCCGAATCGCGACGCCGACGTGACCGACCTGACCGGCGACAAGGTTGCCGCGATGCTCAAGCGCAACGGGCTCACGTTCTACGGGGTGGTACCGCCACCGTTTATCGCGCCGGAGTATCAGCAGATCGTTGACGCAACTCACGGCCGCTCCTACAACATCGTGACCGAAGAGGGGCGCTTTCCCGAGCTGGTCCGCGAGATCGGCCATTCGATCGCAACCCAGTACTCGCTGACCTACCGCACCCCGCGCCCGATCGAGGATGGCACCGAGCGGGCGGTCGAGCTCAAGGTCAATTACGGCGGCGATACCACGCTCACGCATACCTCCTACCAGGTGCGCGGCGTGGGCGGCGCGGCGATCAACGTGCCCGAGGAGGGTGGAATCTCGGGACCCAACACCGAGGGCACCGGGCTTCGCCAACTGTCGTTCGCATGGTGGAACGGCGCGGTTCCGCTGGCCGCGATCCTGGGTCTGTTCGCGCTGTCGCGGATGCGCTTTGGAATTTCCACTGACGAAATCAAGACGATCCTCGCGGCGCAGGCGCAAAGTCGCCCGGCGCCGGGAGCGCCCGCAGCCGCACCGCGGGCGGCCGCGCCGGCGCCCGTGGCGCGAGCGCGGGCGGCCGCGCCGATTACCGCCTCGCGCGGTGCCGGGATGACGCGCGGCGCGCGCCTGGTCGCGATCGAGCCGATCGACCCGGTGCCCGCGGAGTACAGCCTGCTCAAGGACGAAGTCTCGCTGGGACGCAGCGAGGAGAGCGATGTAGTGATACCGCACACCAGCGTATCGCGGACCCATGCGCGGCTGCTCAGGCGCGACGGCGGCTACGAGCTCACCGACCTGAACTCGACCAACGGCTGCTTCATCAACAACCAGCGGGTTCAGGGCTCAGTGATGGTACCCAACGGCAGCGAAGTCCGGCTTGGCGACGTGCGTTTTATTCTGCAATTCTAGGAACAGGGCCGAGCGGCGTGCGATGAAACCCGCCGTAATTCCGGCGATAGCCTTGGCCGGCGCGATCCTTGCTGTCGGCGGCACGGGCTGGGCGCAGCGCGGAGCGACACGGCCCAGGTTGATTCCCACCACGCTGGTGATCGAGAGGCCGGCGACGATCGCCGACCTGCTCGACCCGCACATTATCTGGCTGGGCGTCTCAGACGTGACTTATGGGTTTTATTTGCACGACGCGTTCACGGATACCGTGAGCGCTGACAGCGTGTGGAGCACGGTCTGGCAGTCGGCGCGGCAATTCCGGCCCAACTTCCAGGTCGAGGGCCCCAACATGGGCGAACTGGCCGGGATAAAGCCCGGCGAAGTCGTGACGGTCAAGGGCATGTGCTTTCCGGCCACACGCACCTTTGAAATTACCGAGATCAGTCCGGGGAGGCCCTTCGACCGGCCCAGCGCCTATTAGCCCCACGTCCGGCCTGCTGGAAGTTGTGCGCAAGAACGGTTGTGCGATCGCTGCAACACCGTGTACGCTTGCAACCCTGCAAGGCATTTCGAGCTTACGGGACGAGCGATGAAGAAGCTGACAGGTGCGCAAATCACGATCGAAAGCCTGATCGCCGAGGGCGTGGACGTCATCTTCGGCTATCCCGGCGGGGCAATCCTGCCGACCTATGACGCGCTGCTGGGCTCCAAGATCAAGCACGTCCTGGTCCGACACGAGCAGGGCGCGGCCCACATGGCCGAAGGCTACGCCCGAGTGAGCGGCCGGGCGGGCGTAGCGATGGTCACTTCCGGGCCCGGTGCGACCAACACCGTTACCGGAATCGCCGACGCCTACATGGATTCGACCCCGATCGTGGTGATCACCGGGCAGGTCTCAACCCAGTTGATCGGCAACGATGCGTTTCAGGAAGCCGACGTGGTCGGCATCACGCGCCCCTGCACCAAGCACAACTACCTGGTCAAGGACGTCAAGGACCTCGCCCGCATCATCAAGGAGGCGTTCTATATCGCAACTACTGGGCGCCCCGGTCCGGTGGTGATCGATCTGCCCAAGGACGTGCAACAGAAGGAGCACACCTTCAAGTATCCCGACAAGGTCGAGATGCGCGGCTACAAGCCTACGTTGCGCGGCAACCCGCGGCAGATCGAGCGTGCAGTCGAGGCGATCGAAAAGGCCGAGAAGCCGCTATTCTACGTTGGCGGGGGCGTTCAATGGTCGGGCGCCGCAGCGGAACTGGCGCAATTGGGGCGGGGGCTGGGCATCCCGATTTGCGAGACGCTTATGGGGCTCGGCTCGTTCCCGGCCTCCGATCCGCTATGCCTGGGGATGCTTGGGATGCACGGCTCGTACGCCACCAACACCGCCGTCACCAACACCGACTGCCTGATCGCGGTGGGTGCGCGCTTCGACGACCGGGTGACCGGACGCCTGGCCGATTTCGCCCCCAATGCCGAGGCTATCATCCACATCGACATCGATCCGTCCTCAATCTCCAAGAACGTCAAGGTGGACATTCCGATCGTCGGCGACATCAAGTCGGTGCTCACCGACATGCTCAAGGTGATCAAGAGCCGCGAAGGGATCGCGAAGCGCAAGCCTGCGTGGGCCAAGTGGCACCATCAGATCCTGCAGTGGGCCAAGCAGAAACCGCTGTACGAGAACGGACGGCAGGGGCGGGGCGATCAGGTGACGCCGATCCAGGTGATCGAAGAGATGCATACCCTAACCAAGGGCGACTGCATCATCGCCACCGACGTCGGGCAGCATCAGATGTGGATCGCGCAGCTCTTTCCGTTCGAGCGGCCACGCTCGCTTTTGACCTCGGGCGGGCTGGGAACGATGGGCTACGGGCTGCCCGCCGGGATCGGCGCCAAGTTCGCGGCGCCCGACCGGCGAGTGATCGTGGTCTCCGGCGACGGGTCGATCCAGATGAACATCCAGGAACTCGGCACGGCCGTGGAATACGGCGTGGACATCAAGGTCGTGATCCTCAACAACCACTTCCTGGGGATGGTGCGCCAGTGGCAGGAGCGCTTCTACCAGGAGCGCTACTCGTACTCTGCGATGTCGGTGCCCAACTTCGTCAAGCTGGCGGACGCATACGGCGCCAAGGGCTTCCGGATTGAGAAGTCCAAGGATCTGGCGGCAACCATGAAGGAGGCGTTCAACACGCCCGGGCCGGTCCTGATCGACGTGGTGATTCCGAAGGAGGAGGCGGTGATGCCGATGATTCCTCCGGGCGGCTCGATGTCCGAGATGCTGTTCGCTTAGCGTGGCCATGACCAAGAAAGAATCGCGCTTCTGGCTTTTCTTTGATCTTGGGCTACGCGGCGATTACGGCCGGTTGTACGCGTGGCTTGACAGTGTTCAGGCCAGAGAGTGCGGAGACAGCGCCGCGAGCTTCGTCAGCGAGCAACCCCGCGAAAGGATCACGCAGGAACTCCGGCGCAGAGTGGACAGGGGCGCGCGTCTTTATCTGGTCGGCAAAACCAGGGACGGACGGCGACTGGGGGGCTTTATTGTCGGCAAGCGGAAAGTAGCTCCATGGACTGGCTTTGCCGAGGCTGCGGCTGACACGGGCGAAGAGGAATGAGGCTCCTCGTCGATGCGTGCTATCTAATTGCCCTCTACGACGAGGGCGATCCGGACAACCGTCGCGCCACAGCCTTCTTCGAACCCCTCTCCAGGAACCGCGCAAATCAATTCGTGATCGTTTGGCCGGTTTTGTACGAATGCTTGAAAACTCGAATGGCGAGGGATCCGCGGCGCGTGGAGCGCGTGAAGAGGGATTTTGCGCTGTTCAAGGCCCAAGGACGACTCAACCTTCTCGACGACTCCGAGTTTCGTGAGCAGTCCCTCACGGAATATCTTGCCGAACCCGAACGGCCCCGGTCTCACTACAGGCCCCTGAGCCTGGTCGATCGCGTTATTCGACGCGTGCTGAGTGATCTCACTCTGGACGTCTTGCTGACCTTCAACGTTCGCGATTTCGTGGACGTCTGCCGCAGATGTCGGGTTCAGATCGCACCTCAGTAGGTGAATCAAGATGGCGCGGCTTCCTTACCTCAATCGTGGGGATCTGCTCGAAGCGGATCGCGAGATCTTCGATCGGCAGGCCGCGGAGCGCGGCGGCCCGGTCGGGAATCTTTTCCGCGTCCTGGCCCATGCGCCGAACCTGATGCAACGTTTCCTAAAGCTCGGCAACCACCTCCGCAATCACACACAGCTCGACGCCAAGCTCCGCGAGCTGGCCCTGTTGACGGTAGGCCGGCTCGCCGGCGCTGAGTACGAGCTGGTTCATCATTGGAACCTCGCGAGGCGGGTCGGCGTGCCCCGCGAGCAACTCGAGCATCTGGCGGAGTTCGAGACCTCGACGCTATTCGACGATCGCGAGCGCGCGGTGATGCGCTACGCGGCGCAAGCGACTGTCCAGGTGAAAGTCAGCGACGCAGCGTTCGATGCGATACGGAGCTTCCTGGATAATCGACGGATCATGGAGCTGGTGATGAACGTTGCGTACTACAACATGGTGGTGCGCATCCTGGTACCGACCGGCGTGGAGCTGGAGCCCGGCGTCGTCAAGCGCTAGTCCGGATTTCTCGCCGGTAGTGCGCCGATGGAGAAGACTTCGGCGGACCTCTACGAGGAGGGAATCGCGCTCTTCAATGATGGGCGCTTCTTCGAATGCCACGAGGCGTGGGAAGCAGTCTGGAAGCGCAGCCGCGCAGGGGAGAAGCGCTTCTACCAGGGACTGATCCAAGCGGCGGTCGCGATCCTGCACGCCGAACGGGGTAATCGCGACGGCGCACGCCGGCTCTACCAGAAGGCGCGGGCCAAGCTCGACCCGCTGCCCGCCGAGCACCTGGGAATCGCGCTGGGCAGGTTGCGCGAGGATCTAAAGCAATACTTCAAGATCGCACTGTCGGAGCGTCACGCATCGCCGCGCCCGCCCAAGTTGCACAGAGCCGGACAGCCGCGATGCGCCTCCTGACCGTCATCGACGGCCGGCCTTTTCGGTCAGCCTAAAACGGGATGTCCTCGTCGTCCATCGCGGGCGGCGCCTCGGCTTCCTGGCCGGCGGCTGCTTCGACGGGCTCTTCGGCACCGGTGCCCGGGCGTCCGCCCAGGAACTGGACGCGCTGCGCGACGATCTCCGTAACGTAGCGCTTGCCGCTGCCGTCCTTGGCGTCGTATGAGCGGGTCTGGATGCGCCCTTCGACGTAAACCTGCCGCCCCTTCTTGAGATATTGGCCGCACGACTCGGCCTGCTTGCCCCACACGACGATGTTGTGCCAGTCGGTGCGTTCCTGCCGGGCGCCGCTGCGATCCAGGTAGGAGTCGCTGGTCGCCAGCGTGAAGGATGCCTTGGCCTGTCCCGACGGCAGGTAGCGGACGTCAGGGTCGCGGCCCAGGTTGCCGATCAACATGACCTTATTGACCATGGTTCTTGCCTCTCGCTCGCGATACCTAACGCCGCGGGCGTGCCTAACGCAAGTCGGCGCACCGCGTCAACGGAAAAAAAGAACCGGCACGGAGGCCGGCACTACAGCGCGCCAGGCCAGGGTTCGCTTTCGCCTCAATTTCGAGCCCTATATAATTCGGGCCGGGGATGGTGCGGCAGGGCTGAGAGATGGCTACGGCAAGCTCCACGACCGCTGCGGTCAAGGTTGTCGCGCTCGGCGGGCTCGGCGAGATCGGGCTGAACCTGATGGTGTTGGAGTGCGGCGGGCAGGCGCTGATCGTTGACGCGGGCGTGATGTTCCCCGAGCAGCGCCGGCTCGGCGGCAACTGCATACTGGTGCCGCAACTGACCTACCTCGAACGCAATCCGATAGACCTGTTGGGCGTGGTTCTTACTCATGCCCACGAGGATCATATCGGCGCACTGCCCCATCTGCTGCGCCGTTTCAGAGTTCCCGTGTTCGGCAGCGAGGTCACGCTCGCCTTCGCGCGGCGCCGGCTACACGAGGCCTCCCTGATCGATGGCGCTGAGCTGCGCGCAATCGCGCCGCGCCGCCCGTTCGAGCTGGGGCCGTTCGTGGTCGAGCCGATCCGCGTGACGCATTCCACGCCCGATTCGCTCGCGCTTGCGGTCCGAACGCCGGCTGGCCTGATCGTCCATACCGGCGACTTCAAGATCGATGAGGCCCCGGTTGACGGCAATTATTTCGATCGCGAACGGTTTGCCCAACTGGGCGCCGATGGCGTTGCGCTGCTTCTGTCGGACTCTACCAACGTCGAGCGCCCGGGGCGCACCGGCTCGGAGAGTTCGCTCACCCCGGTGCTGCGCGAGATCGTGTCGCGAACCCGCGGCAAATTTTTCCTGTCGGCCTTTTCCTCCCATCTCCATCGCATCCGTCAGGTCGCCGAGCTCTCCCGTGAGGTCGGACGCCAAGTGGCGCCGCTCGGACGCCGGATGGCCGAGAGCACTCGGCTCGGCTTGGAGTTGGGGATCTTGGATTCTCCACCTGGTACCTTTGTCGATCGCTACGCGGCGGAGTTCCTCGAACCTCGCAGGCTGACCGTTCTGGTCAGCGGCAGCCAGGGCGAGCCGCTCTCAGCGCTGGTCAGGATAGCAACCGATTTCCATCCGCGTGTCCGCGTCGAGCCGGGCGACACGGTGGTGCTCTCCTCGCGCTTCATCCCCGGCAACGAGCGAACGATTCATGCCCTGATCAACCATCTCTATCGGCGCGGGGCCGAAGTCTTCTACGAGACGGTCGCGCCTGTCCATGTCTCGGGGCATGCCAGCCGCGACGAGCTGGCCGAGATGATCCGTCTGGTGCGCCCCGGCGCTTTCGTGCCGATTCACGGCGAGTATCGCCATCTGGCGCGCCACCTCGCTCTCGCGGTCGAAGCCGGCATCCCTGAGCGCAACTGTTTCCTGCTCGAAGACGGCGATACGATCGTGTTAGACGGGGCGGGCGCTCGGCGGGGGCAGCGAGTCGAGGCGGGGCGCGACTACGTAGAGGACACAGAGACGGCCATTTCGGAGCTGGCCAGGGAGCGTCTCGTGCTGGGGCGCGAGGGCACGGTCCTTGCCGTGATAGCGGTCTCGGCGAAGAACGGCCGCATCGTCGCGGGCCCGGATCTGCTCTCGCGTGGACTGGTTGTCGGCAACGGCACCAGCGCGCTGATCCAGCGCGCACAAGCCGCATTGAAAAGCCGGCTCGAAGAGCTTGCGCCTGCCGCCATCGGGGATAGCGCGCGGCTCAAGGATGAGGTGGTGCGCGCGCTCAGCGCCTATTTTTACGACTCACTCGGGGCGAGTCCGCTGGTGCTGACGTGCGTGATGGAGGTTTGAAGGCTCTTGAACAGGGTGCTTCAACAGCCGGCTCCCTCATCCGTTGTCTGCGCGGGAAAGAAGATCGGCGAAGGAAGCCGGGGTTTGTCTAGGGAGCTGAGAATTTGTCGCACCGCGTGCGGCAATCCGGATTCTTGCGCGACGCCTTGGCAGGAGACGCCATAGCTAAGGAATCCAATACCGCTTCGGCGGTTGAAACCCAGGTCCTGGAGGCCGCTGTGCGCGATGCGGCAGAGAGCCGAACCGCGCGCGAGCTTGGAGCGCTCGCCTTGAGCGCGCTCGCGGCCTTCGCGCTCCTGAGCCTCATATCTCGCGACCTCGGTTACCGGCCCAATCTGTGCGGGCCGATCGGCGATGAGCTTGCCGGACGGTTGGATGCCGTCCTCGGCTACCAGGCGTATATGACGGTCGTGGTGATGGCCTGGATGGCGCAACGGGTGTGGGTCCGGGCACGATGGGCCGCGCTTGGACGCGGGTTCGCGGGTGCCACGGTCCTGGTCGTTGCACTGGCGATCGCCGGCTCGCTATGGAGCGAGCCCGCGGTGCGCGCCGGCGGGATGGTCGGCGCGGTCGCGGCCGGGGTGCTGGTCGATTACATCAATGTCGGTGGCAGCTATCTGGTCGTAATGCTCGCCTTGATTTGGGGCCTTGCGCTGATGTCGGGCCGTGCCCCAACTGATTTGCTCGCGGCGATCGGCAGCGCGTTGCGGCAGCGGTCCGGCGGCGCGGCGGAGGCGGCCGGCGACTTTATGGCGGCGCCGAGCATGGCGCGCGATGAGCGAGCCGAAGCCTTCTCGCCCGGACCGCTGCGGATCGAGATCGCGGAAATGCCGCCGCGCGACAAGGCCGGCGCCAAATCGCTCGCTCGGCCGCGCAATAAGGGTGGATGGAGACTGCCCGCGCTAAGCCTGCTCGACAGTCCCCCCGCCGAGCGCGCAAGCGTGGACGAGACCATGCTCGAGAAGGGCGCGGCAGTTCTCGAGCGGAAGCTTGCCGACTTCGGCGTCGAAGGGCGCGTGGTCGAGGTGCAGCCCGGGCCGGTCGTCACGATGTACAAGTTCGAGCCCGGCTCGGGAATCAAGGTCAGCCAGATCGTGAACCTGGCCGATGACCTCTCGATGGCGTTGAGGGCGGCCGCGGTCCGAATCCAGGCCCCGGTGCCGGGAGAAGCGGTAGTCGGAATCGAGGTGCCCAATCGCAAGCGCGAGAAGGTTTACCTGCGCGAGGTCCTTGAATCCAACGAATTCCAGACGCTCGCCGCACAGAGCCAGCTCACGATCGCGCTCGGCAAGGATATCGTGGGACATCCGGTCGCCGCCGACCTGGCCCGGATGCCCCATCTGCTGATCGCCGGCGCGACCGGCACCGGCAAGTCGGTATCGATTCACACCATGATCGCGTCGGTGCTGTTCAATTTCACCGCCGACGACGTGCGCTTTATCCTGATCGATCCCAAGATGCTCGAGCTTTCGGTCTACGACAATATTCCGCAGTTGCTGGTCCCGGTGGTGGTCGATCCGGAAAAGGCTGCCGCGGTGCTGCTGTGGGCCAACCAGGAGATGGAGCGGCGCTACCATCTGATGCGCGATCTCGGCGTGCGCAATATCGACGGTTACAACAAGGCGCTCGGCAGCAAGTCGGCGATGGTCGAGTTGAAGCCGGCCAACCAGGTTGCAGCGCCGGAGGATCCGGCCGCATCCGCGCCGCCGGCCCCGCTGGAGCATCGCAAGCTGCCAAAGATCGTGATCGTGATCGACGAGCTCGCCGATCTGCTCCTCTCCGAGGGCAAGACCGTCGAGCGCGACATCACGCGGCTGGCGCAGAAGGCACGAGCCGCCGGAATCCATCTGATCCTCGCCACCCAGCGGCCGTCCGTGGACGTTATCACCGGGCTCATCAAGGCCAATTTGCCCGCCCGCATATCGTTCCAGGTGACCTCGCGCGTCGATTCGCGCACTATCCTGGATTCGATCGGCGCCGAGCGCCTGCTCGGCGACGGCGACATGCTTTTCATGCCGCCCGGCAGCGCCCGCCTGAGACGGCTCCACGGGCCGTTCGTCTCCGAATGGGAGATCCGCCGGGTGGTCGACTTCCTGCGAGCCCAAGGCACACCCGAATACCGGATGGAGATCCTCGACACCAAGCCGCCATCGGAGCAGGGACAAGAGGGCCCCGATGAAAAGGACGAGATGTACGACGAGGCGGTGCGGATCGTGATCGAGACCGGGCAGGCGTCGATCTCAATGATCCAGCGGCGTCTCCGAATTGGCTACAATCGGGCGGCGCGGATGGTGGAGCAGATGGAGCACGAGGGACTGGTGACCCCGCCTGACGGCGCCCGTCCGCGTGAAGTCCGCGCGCTGCGCAGCGTGCGGTAAGGGGGCCAGACCTTTCATCGAGACTGCGGCGCAGTGTGAAGCCCGGAGAGGCCGGGAACGTCTATTCGAGATATGCTTGTAAGGTTGAGAACCGCCCTCCGATACGTGGCGGCGGCCTTGGTGTGCGCGGTGGCGATAGCAGGCGCCTGCGCGGCGCCCGCCGATGGCCGGACGGCCCCCGCAGAAGCAAGCCCGGCGCTGAAGGCGATTCTGGAGCGCCTGCAGCGCCATTACCAGAAGACCGAATCGTTCAGTGCCAAATTCAAGGAAAAGATTACCACCGCGGGCGGGGCCAACCGCGACCGCGAGGGCACCGTTGTCTATCACAAGCCCGGGCGGATGCGATGGGAGTTCAAAGAGCCGCAAGCCGAGACGATCGTCAGCGACGGCACGACCCTCTATAGCTACGAGCCGGACTTGAACCAGGTTATCGAGACATCCGTCGGGCGCGCCTTCAAATCGTCGGCCCCGGCCGCGCTGCTGCTCGGAATCGGCAGCATCGAGCGCGACTTTTCCGCCTCGCTTCCTGATTCACCGCCGGCGGACAAGCTGGTGCATTTGTCGTTGAAGCCCAAGCAGGGCGGTTCAGAGGTGGCCTTGGGCCTCGACCGCGCGAGCTACGATGTGGTCACCCTGACCGTGACCGACGAGCTCGGCAACACGACGGCCTTTGAGTTTTCCGACATTCGGACCAATGCCCCGCTGGAGGATGGGCTGTTTCATTTCAAGGTTCCGCCCGGCGCGGATATCGTCACGGCTCCCGCAACTGCACCGGACGCGCGCTAACCCCCCCCGATTGCGCCGCTTAACTCCGGCGAGTACACATATATGCCCCTTGAAGAAGAGGAAGTGGATGGGGCCTATGGAAAAGGTCCACCTCATCACGCTCGGTTGTCCCAAGAACGTCGTCGACAGCGAACTTATGCTCGGCGCGCTCGCCGGCGCCGGCTTTGAAGTCGCCCTCGATGCGGCGGATGCCGACGTTGTGGTGGTCAACACGTGCGCGTTTATCGAGGCGGCCAAGCGAGAATCGATCGACAGGGTGCTGGAGGCGGTCGAGTTCAAGAAGCGCAGCCAGGGTCGGCGCCTGGTCGTCGCGGGATGCTTGGCGCAGCGCTATGGCGACGAGCTTCGCGAACTGCTTCCCGAGGTGGATATTTTCGTCGGCACGGGCAACTTCCTCGACCTGCCCGACCTGCTGCAAAGCGCCCGGACACCCGGGTCGCGGCCGGTTCCGTACCCCGGTGCGGCCCATCTGCTGCCTGGGCTCGAGGCGCCGCGTGCGCGCACCGGCGATTTTTTCTCGGCGTACTTGAAAATCTCCGAGGGATGTAACCACAAGTGCTCGTTCTGCATCATCCCCAAGATTCGCGGCCCGCATCAGAGTCGCCCGCTCGCCGAGTTGGTCGCGGAAGCTGCGATGTTGGCCGGGCAGGGGGTGCGCGAGCTCAACCTGATCGCGCAGGATCTGACCGCCTATGGACGCGACCTCGATCCCCGCTTCTCGCTGGCGGCGCTGCTGCGCGAGCTGGCCGGCGTCGAGGGTTTGCACTGGATTCGCCTGCTCTACTGTTACCCCAATTTCGTCACCGACGAGTTGCTGGCGACGGTCGCGGATCTCCCGCAGGTGGTAAACTACATCGACATGCCGCTCCAGCATGCGGATGATGGGACGCTGCGGGCGATGCGGCGGGAACGTGCGGGTGCGGCGCTCGGTAAGCTGCTGGAACGGATTTGCCGCCGCATCCCGGACGTGACCCTGCGCACGTCCTTCATCGTCGGCTTTCCGGGCGAGACCGACGAGGCGTTTGCGCGGCTTACGGATTTCGTGCGCGAGCATCAGTTCGACCGGGTTGGAGTTTTCACCTACTCGCGCGAGGAGAACACCGCCGCCTACGATCTGCCGGGCCAGATCCCCGAGCGCGTCAAGCGCGCGCGGCGGGCCGAGCTGATGCGCGCACAGGCGCAGATCTCCCTGGCAAAGAATCGCGAACTGGTGGGCCGGGAACTTGAGGTCCTGGTCGAGGGTTCACTTCCTGGGCGCGTCCCACGACTGCGCGGGCGGATGCCGGGGCAGGCGCCGGAGATCGACGGCGCCGTGTTCCTGACCGGCGAGGCCGAGCCGGGAGAGTTCGTACGTGCCCGAATCGGAAAGGCATCGACTTACGATCTACACGGCACGATGACGGGTGCGCTAAATTGACTAGTAAAGGAAAGCGAACGATGGCGACCAAAGCGACCGCCAACAAGAAAACGACCGGCGCCAAAGCCGGCGCGGCCAGCCGCAAACGGTTTCTCGCCAAGGTCCGCGAGCGCCTGACCGACATGAAGGCCAAGTTGCTCAGCGAGATGGAGTCGGAGCTCAAGGCCGAGCGTGAGGGCAACAAGGACGAGGGCATGGACACCTATGACCTTGCCTCCGAGGAGCGCGACCGCGAGATCAATTTCATCCTCTCCGATCGTGGGTCTGCGAAAATCAAACAGATCGATGACGCACTCGAGCGGTTGGATGAGGGCAGTTACGGCGTGTGCGATTCGTGCGGGCTCGAGATTGGCGAGGAACGGATGGAGGCGATGCCCTTCACGCGGCTTTGCCGCGATTGCCAGCAGGACCAGGAGCGCGAGGCCAGGACTCAGCGCCGTTTTGAGGATGAGCGCAACGTCTATCGCAAGTTGGGCTCCACCGACAACGAAGAAGAAGGCACTTGATTCCGCCTCGCTTTCCGCCGCCGCGTCATCTACGCAAAAGCCTCTCGACGCCCTGCTAGGGAATCATGCCGCCCGCCTTGAGGCGGCCGATCTCATCCCAATCGAGCCCGAGCTCGAGCAGAACTTCTTCCGAATGCTGCCCAAGCCCGGGACTCATCCCGGACGGCGGCGACGGCGTGTCGCTGAAGTCTGCAAGAGCCGGCTGTTTCCGAAAGCGTCGGTGCGCTTGTCGTAGCGCAAAGCGAGAGCTTTACCAGAGCCGGCAAACGGGGCATCCTAACTGTGCTGGTGCTTAGCATCCGGGTCAGCCTGCCGGCGCCGCACCGCCCGACAAGGGCTAATCTTCAATGAGAATTCTTAGCGACGCCGAAGCGGGCGGCGAGTATCAATCCGGCCCGCACGAGGAACAGGAACCAGCCCGGTCCAGAATCAACCTGGGCGGCATTCGGTCCGTGATCGCGTTTGCCAGCGCCAAGGGCGGCGTCGGCAAGAGCACCCTTTTGGTCAATGTGGCGGCTGCGCTCGCGCTTAAGGGGCGCAAGGTCGGAATCGCCGACCTCGACGTGAACGCACCCAGTATCACGGCGATGCTCGGGCTGAGACGACCGCGGGTCTTCAGCATCGGCGACCAGATCGACCCCGCCAACGGGCCGCTCGGCCTGCGCGTGATCGCGAGCAATGTGATGGCCGAATCGCATCCGCCTCCGCCAAGCTTCACCGACGACGAGCCGGCCCCGATCACGTCAAACGGCGCGGCCCCGGTCCAGCTCAGCGGGCCGCAGATGATCCGCCGGCTGCTGGCGCAGACCCGGTTCGGCACGCTGGATTTTCTGCTGATCGACCTTGCGCCGGGGCTCGGCGAGTTGCGTCAGATCGCGGAACTCGTCGCGCTCGGCGGCATCGTGTTGGTGAGCCATCCGTCAGAGCTTGGCGTGAGCGCGGCGCGCGCCGCGCTGAAGGCCGCCGCCGAGACTTCCACGCCGGTGATTGGAATCGTCGAGAACATGGCCGGCTTCTATTGCGGCAACTGCCACTCGGTGCGGCCGTTATTGCCGCAGGGCGAGATGAGCGCCCTGGTGCGGGAGTCGGGAGTGACGGTCCTTTCGCGGCTGTCGTTCGATCCGCGCCTCGCCGAGTCATGCGATAGCGGGATGCTGTTCGTTCATGACTACGCCGACGCCCCGCTTGCCAAGCAGATCGGCGAGCTTGCCGGCCGCCTGGACGAGCATGCAGGCGCCCCCCAGCACAAAGCGCAAGTCTAGAACGGCTTCCCGTTAATTCAGCTATCTTCGCCCGGCGCGGAGTCGTCCGCGATCGGCTCGAGCGCTGCACGCCGAGAGTATTCGAACATTCCGGCGCCGAGGCTTGCGCCGATGCGGAAGTTGGCGAAGCCGAGCGAAGTGTAGATCCGGCTGCGGTCGGGTCCAGGCCGCGAAAGCGGGATGAAGCTCCGGACCTCACCGACTATCGCGTGAGTCGTGCCCTCGACGCCGAGCGTGGCGGCGATGCTTAGCGGGGGCGCGTCAACCGCGGGAGTGTCGAGATCCAGTTGGGCGACCTCGCAGTCGGACCATCGCGAGCCGCGCAGAATGCGGCCCGAGCGGTGCGCGATGCCCTGTTCGTTGGCGACCAGTCGAACTTCGATTGCGCTGTGCGCAGCGTTGCCCGGGAAGCACGCCCATAACATCCGCCGCCAGCCGAAGCGCGCCGCGCCGATACCGGTGAACGAGAGCCCGGCGCGCCCGACCGCATCCAATTCGCGGCGCGTGCCGTCCACCCGGATCGTGCCGCTGAGCCTCCCGAACGATCCCAACCGCTCCGATCGCTTTGCGATCGGCGCTCCGGCGGTGAGAGCGTCGTTGAGATCACCAACCGGGCCATCGAGTTCGAGATGCACCGAAACGTCCACCGCCTCATCCAGTGCGCCGGCTGCCAGAGCGCGCTCGATGCTCAGGTAGGCGGCGCCGTCCGGCACGATCACGGCCGGACCGCGGAAGCGAAGTGTCACCGTGCCGTTGCCCGTCTCAAGTGCGAGCGGCCCGAGCGCAATCCTGCCACCTTCGCGAGCGGGCGCGCCCTCGGCGGTGAAAAGCGCGACGCGCCGCCGGTCGAGAAGCATCATGATTCGCGCCCCGGTTCCGCCGGCGCCCAAGTCGAAGCTCGCCATCGCGCCGACGTTGGCGACCGGGTCGAAGAACTCCATCCCGATTCGCGCCGGCATCCCGGCCGGCGTGTGCGCCGCGGGCCTGGTAGCCGCCGAGGCGGCCGGTCGGATCGTCCTGATGACCGGGATGGCGGCGGCGATCTGGCGGGGCGGGCGAGCCGCGCCGTCGGAGAACGCCGCGCTTATGGAATCGAGCGCGCGCTCGCGGAGCGCGCCCGGCATCCGGAGCGCCACCGAAAGCTCGAGTTGGATGGCATCGATTGCCCCCGAGGCGGATTGCGCCGCAATTCGCCGCAGCGCCGGATGCGGACTCTCGAGGTGCCGGGCGGTGAATGCCTGGAGCAGGTTCTGGATGCCCCCGGCCGGGTAGCGATGGCCGAAGCTCGGGATGATACCGTGCCGGGTCAGCATCTGCGCCAGGCGCGCCACGGTCCCATTGACGAACTCGTCGCTCGCTGAGACGTGCGCGCCGGCGGCGGGAACGAGTTTGCCGTCGCGCAGCCGCGTGCCGATGCCGAAGTCAACCCGCGGCTCGATTATATTCCAGCCGTGGAGTACGAGCACGGTCGCGCGCCTATTGCGTGCGATGATCTGCTCGAGCTGCGCCGCGATCATCTCGAGCATCCAGGGCGCCTGCTGGGCCAGCTCCTTGAGCCGGTTGCAGTCGAGCCGATTGCGGTCCATCGCCGTGTTGATCAGGGCGCTGGCGCCGAGCCGCGCCGCCAGCGTGCGCGTGATCTGGGCTGTGTAGAGGTCGTTGACCTTGGGATGGAGCCGCCGGCGGGCCGCCGGTCCGGCGCGCCCGCCATGCGGCGCGATCAGCAGGAGCGGGCGGTCGCCTTCGATGACTTCGAGCCAGGGCTCGGCTCGAGAGCGGCGGGCGGCGGTTCGGCGCGGTCGAGCATCGGCGACTAATAGCAGAAGGCGGCGGGATCGTCCGGTTCGTCCCGCAAAATTTGCGATGGCTCGATTGGGAGTGCCGGGTTGGGAGTGAGGCGATGGCCCATTGCCCCCATGGTTGCACAGAAGCTCCGGCGTTAAAACTTCACCAACTAGCCGCGGGCGCGCAGGCGGGCCAGCACGGCGCGGCCGTGGAGCGCGAAGGACACCAAGAGGTAATAGGCGATGTAGCTTAGCGAGGTGTAGAGCAGGAGCGGCTTTACCTCCGGCAGCATCGGCAGCATCGCGACCGTTACCACGCCCCAGACAATTCCAAACGTGATCGTCAGCGGGCGCAGCGGCACCGTGCGGCTTGGATGGACGTACTTGATCGGAACGAACACCATCGCGGCGAATGCGACGACTATCGCGGCGTTGGCGAGGTTGGACATGCGCAGGCAGTAGAGGTAGAAGGCGACCACGTTCCAATAGGAGGGGAAACCCAGAAAGTAATGGTCCTCGGTCTTGGCGTCGGTGCGGCAGAATCCGTAGGCGCTGGCCAGCATCACCAGGCTCGCCACGATCAGCCCGCCGCGGCCCATCAACAGGTCCGCCTGAAGCATCAGGAAGACCGGCGCCGCCACGTAGGTCAGGTAATCCACGACGTTGTCGAGCAGCGAGCCGTCGAAGCGCGGGAGCCGGCGGCGCACGTCCACCATCCGGGCCAGCGCACCGTCGCTGGAGTCGATCGCGATCGCGAGCGCCATCGCGATGAACGAGGCGCGGAAATCAAGCCGCGCGGCGTACACGATCGACAGCAGACCCAGCACCGCGCCCATCGCGGTGTAGGCGTGCACGCCCCAGGCGCATACGGTCATGAGCTTGCCGCCCGGCGCGGGCTTACCGAGGCTTTCGGCGGCGCGGGAACCGGCCACGCGATCAGTCCGGCTTGCCGGGCTTATGATGGCGTGGGCCGAAGTAGTCCTCGAGCACAGTCATGAAGGGGCCGCACGCCCGGCGCTGTTTGACGTGGGCCTGCGCCTCGTCGAGCGACATTCCCTCGAAGCCGCGCAGGTAGGCGATGGCGAGGGTCGGCGCGCGATTGAGCCCGCCATTGCAATGCAGGTAGACGCGCTCGCCCGAGGCGATCAGTGCGCGCAGATCGTCGAGGGCGGGTCTCAGCCCCTCGGCCATGTGATCCGCGCCGCCGTCGGAGATCGGCGTGCGCACCAACTTTATTGCGTGGTCCTCGCAGGTGCGGCGCAGGGCCGCGGCGTCGAGTCCGTTCTTTCTGAGGTCGTCGTCGTCCTGCAGATTATGGATGGCGGTCACGGCGAAGCGTTCTTTGAGCCACCCGATATCCTCGACGCGCGGGTACTCGCCGATCAGCAGGGATTGTGAGACCTCAGTGAGCGACGGACGCCCCTCGGCGCGGCTGGGGCGCGCCTCGTGATCGGCACGTTTCTGGAACCACTCGCTCATCGAGCCTGAGTCTTGCAGGAAAGCCCGGCCTGCGCCAAGCGCATCGATCGGCCCGGTCCCGAGCTTGACATCATCTAACATTAGACTTAGTCTTTAACCATGGACGCGGACGCCGTCATGCGCCGGCACGGTATCCGGCCCTCCGCGCAGCGCGTCGCGGTGGCGCAGTACGTGCTCAACACCGATGATCATCCGAGCGCCGACCAGGTTTCGTCGAAGGTCAGGAAGAGTTTTCCGATGATCTCGCGGGCCACGGTGTACAACACGCTGAACCTGTTGGTTAAAAAGGGGCTGCTGCGCCAGTTCGTGCTCGACGGCGCCACCGCGGTGTTTGACTCGAACGTCGGCCACCACCACCATTTCGTGGACATCGAGAGCGGACGGATATACGACATTCCATGGGACGCGCTGGCGGTGTCGAAGCTTGAATCGCTCAAGGGATTCAACGTCAACGAGTATCAGGTGGTGATGCGCGGGCGGGTGAAGAGAGCGCCGGCCAGGCGGGCGCGCTGAAGCGGCAGCCGGGCGGGAATCCCGGATGCGGCCCGATGCCGGAGTAGGGCCGCCGCGGACGGCACCGAGGGATAACTCAGGCAGGAAAGAGAGGAGCACAAAATGAAACCACTAAAAGGAACAAAAACCCACGCCAATCTCAAAGAGGCGTTTTCGGGCGAGAGCCAGGCCAATCGGCGTTACCTGTACTTCGCGAAGGTGGCCGACGTGGAAGGGCAGCCCGACGTCGCAGGACTGTTCCGCGACACCGCCGAGGGTGAGACGGGCCACGCGCACGGTCATCTCGACTACCTTAAGACGGTCGGCGATCCGGCAACCGATCTGCCGATTGGCGACACGGCCTCCAACCTCAAGTCCGCGGTGCATGGCGAGACCTACGAGTACACCAACATGTACCCGGGGATGGCCAAGACCGCGCGCGAGGAGGGCTTCACCGAAATCGCGGATTGGTTCGAGACCTTGGCCAAGGCGGAGAGGTCTCACGCGGGACGCTTCGCCAAAGCGGCGGAAGCTCTCAGGTAGCGGCAAATCCGGTGGCGGGGAGCGGAGCTCATCGGCGCTCCCGCCCGCCCCCATAGCAGGGTGCGGAAAAGGGATTTTCGAGGCGATACACCTCGCCGATAGCAGAAGCACCCTGCTACTTCCAGGCGCGGCTGCGGGCGAAAGCATGCCGACGGGGCTTGTGCACGGCGGCGCCCGCGCCCGCGCCAAAGGTATCAAACGGCCATGAGTCGTATCGAGGCGCGGCCCGGTAAGGGACTGTCGTACAACGCGACCGAGGATAACTACTGGCAGCGCGCCGGGCTTGACCAGGAAATCGAGCGCGCGTTCGACATCTGCCACGGATGTCGGCTGTGCTTCAACCTCTGTCCGTCGTTTCCGGCGCTGTTCGAGGCGCTGGACCGCACAGACGGCGACGTACGCAAGCTGAGCGCGGCCGAGCGCGCGCGCGTGATCGATCTTTGCTACGAGTGCAGGATGTGCGAGTTGCGCTGCCCCTACACCACGCGCGACAAGCACGAGTTCCAGCTCGATTTCGCGCGCCTGATGATGCGGGCCAAGGCGGTCGCGGCGCGCGAGTCCGGCGTCAAGCTGCGCGGTCGCTTGCTCGGCAATCCCGACCTGCTGGGCAAGGTCGGTTCGATCGCGCCCGGACTGGCGAACTTCGCGTGCCGCAATCGCTTCCAGCGGCTGATGATGGAAAAGGTGCTCGGCATCCATCGCGACAAGAAGCTGCCCGAGTTCGCCGACGAAACCTTCGAGAAATGGCTTGCGCGAAACCCGCTCCCACCCGACCCGGCGGACCCGGCGGCCAAGGTCGTGCTGTTCCCGACCTGCTTCGTCAACTACTACAACCCCGGCCCGGCCAAGGCCGCGATCGAGGTAATGAGCCGCAACCGATGCGCACTAGCCTGCACGCGGCAGGATTGCTGCGGAATGCCCGCGATCGACGTCGGCGACGTCGCATTCGCACAGAAGCGGGCGCGGGCGAACATCGAGTCGATGCTGCCGTTGGTGCGCAAGGGCTACCGGATCGCGGCGCTCAATCCGACCTGCTCTCTGACCATGAAGCGAGAGTACCTCGACATCCTCGGAGGCGAAGAGGTCAAGCAGTTTGCCGCCGCCGTGGTCGATCCCCACGAGCTCTTATGGATGCTCAAGCAGCAAGACAAGTTCGACCGCGATTTCCGCACCACCCCCGGCAAAGTCGCCTACCATCTGCCGTGCCATCTCAAGTTCCAGCAGATCGGCTTTCGCTCGCGCGACCTGATGCGCCTCATCCCGGGCGCCGAGGTGACCATGGTCGATGCGTGTACGGCCCACGACGGCACTTGGGCGATGAAGCGGGAATTCTTCGAGCTGTCGATGAAATGGGGCGAGAAGGCGTTTGCCGCGATGCGCGACGCGGATGCGGCGGTGATGGCGACCGATTGCGTTCTGTCGGCGATCCAGATCGAGCAGGCCACCGGCACCCGTCCGCTGCATCCCATCGAGGTGCTTGCGCGCGCCTACGCCGAGGGCGGCTTCCCCGACAAGGTCCCGCCTCGCGGGCAATCCTGAGGAGACCCATCCGCCATGAAACCGGTAACGATCGATCGGATACTTGGCTTTGAGCAATGGGAGCGCGTGCGGCCTGTGCTGAGGCCGCTCTTCATCCGCGAGAAGGAGCGCCGCCGGCTCGCGGTCGGCGCGCATCTAACCCTGCTGTTCGAGAACGCGCAGACCGTCTGGTACCAGGTCGAGGAAATGGTCAGGGCCGAGCGCATGTCCGATCCGGATGCGGTGCAACATGAGCTCGACACCTACAACGAACTGCTCCCGGCCGCGGGGGAACTCTCCGCCACGCTCCTCATAGAGTACGCGGACGCGCGCGAGCGCGACGAGGCGCTGAGCAAGTTGGTCGGACTGGATCGCCATCTGTATCTCAGGATGAACGATCGGAGGGTGCCGGCGAGATTCGACGAGAATCAGATGGAGACCGGTGCGATAAGCGCGGTCCAGTTCGTGCGCTTCTCAACCGAGGGCGCCGATGCGGACCAACTGATCGAACTTGCCGCCGCCGGTGCGCTTGCGGTCGAAGTGGACCACCCAAGTCTGACAGCCAAGGCCCCGATCGCCGGCACGTTTGCGCGCGCCCTCGCCGAAGACCTGCGCGAGGAGTAACTCAGCGGCTGCCCGCGCGCTTGACTGGCCCAAGCGCTACGCATAGTAACAATTGGTAGGTATAGATAGCCTGCGAGGCGGGACGTAAGGGCGGACGGGCGCGCGCCCGGCGGATGACCGCTGAAGGGCGCTCGGCAAGCGCGAGCAAGGCGGCGCGGGCGCGCTGGCGCAAGAGGCGCAAGCAAGAGAACGAGGGGCCGCGATCAAGAACTAGGGGGTAGACCATGAAACCGCGCGCGTTCAAGTCACTGAGACCGGGCTGGCAGGGCGGAGTGCTGTTGGCGCTCTTGCTCGCCGGTGGAGCCGCTGGCGCCGCGCCGCGCACGCAAGCCGAACGCTTGTTTGCCACCGCGCGCCAACCTCTGGTCGCGACGACCGCAAGAAAGGTGCTGGTCGTGGGAGGCTGCTGTGAGGAGTTTGGCGGCTCCTTGGCAAGCGCCGAACTCTACGCTCCCGGCACCGGCAGGTTCGCCAACACCGGCAGCATGCGCATCGGGCGCGAGGACTTCACTGCCACGCTGCTCCAGACCGGCAAGGTGCTGGTTGCCGGCGGCGACGACGGCTTCGTCAACACTTTCGCAAGCGCCGAACTCTACGACCCAAAGACCGGCAAGTTCACCCCGACCGGGAACATGACGACCGTGCGCGAGGGCCACACCGCCGCTGGCCTGCAAAACGGCAAGGTGCTAATCGCCGGCGGCGAGGACGGCGGCTTCAACGATCTCGCGAGCGCCGAGCTTTACGACCCCAAGACTGGCAAGTTCACCAGAACCGGCAACATGACCACCACGCGCGAGAGCCCCACCGCCACTGCGCTGCAAAACGGCAAGGTACTGTTCGCCGGCGGGCTCGTCGTCTCCGGCGACGACCCCGCGAGCACCGAGCTCTACGACCCCAAGACTGGGCGATTCGCCGCGACCGGCAGCATGACAACCGCGCGCGAGTACCACACCGCCACCTTGCTTCAGAACGGCAAGGTGCTCATCACCGGTGGCATAGGCGACGAGGGCGACCTCGCGAGCGCTGAGCTCTACGACCCCAAGACTGGCAAGTTCACCGTGACTGGCATCATGACGACGACGCGGTCATTTCACACTGCAACAACGCTGCAAGACGGTAGAGTGCTCGTCGCCGGCGGTGTCGGCTTCCCCGACGATCTCGCTACCGCCGAGCTCTATGAGGCGAAGACTGGCAGCTTCACCTGGACCGGTAGCATGAATGTGGGGCGCGCTGGCCACACCGCGACGCTCCTTCCTAGTGGCAAGGTCTTGATTGCGGGCGGCGACAACCTTGGTACCGCCGAGCTTTACAACCCCACGAGCGGCAAGTTCACCAAGACCGGTAGCATGACCACCGCGCGCGACGGCGACACGGCCACGCTGCTCCCCTAAGCGGCGCAAGCAACGCAAGAAGCGCCAGGGGAGCTGACGATGGCGTTAATTCCGCTTGTGGTTGTACGGGCTGGCGGCATGGTGCTCATCGCTTGGGCGGGGGCCGGCCTATGAACTTCGTGGTGATTGATGTCGAAACGGCCAACGCCGATCCGTCGAGCATCTGCGAGGTCGGTATCGCATCCTTCTGCGATGGAACCCTGCACAATTCGTGGGAGTCTCTAGCAGGTTGCGGAAAAACGGATGATTACCATGGCGGGATGTGCTTTCGAGAGTGTTGGCATGGCGTGTGAGGGCGTCGATTGAGGTTCAGTTGGTCAAGTGCCCCGGCTCTCCACCCGATTGCGGATGGCTCAGGGAGCTGCCAGCGCCAAATTGCGCATCCTGACCAGATTGTAGGCGGCCAGCGCGAAGGTGAATATCCAACCGACCCGAGCGACTCCGCGGTGGCGCGCCTTGCGCAGGCCGGCGACAGTTTTGAGCCAGCCGAAGATCTCCTCGATGCGTTTACGCTTGTGCTGGCTGATCAGATAGCCGGGATGACGAGTGGTCCTTTCATCAATGATAGTGGACGGCTTGCAGGCAAGGTGCGGGGTGACCTGGTGATCACGCAACTCCTGAACAAGTTCTTTGCGGTCGTAGCCCTTGTCGGCTCCCAGGGTTACTCGATGCGAGCCTGGGATTTTTTCCACCATCGCGATGGCCGCCTCCGGTTCGGCGCGGCCGGTGGCCTGGGTTACGCAGCCTTGGACCGCAATGCCGTTGCGGTTCTCCATCAGCACGTGTCCGGCGTAGCTGAGCTTGGCCTCCTTGCCTGCACCCTTGCGGGCCAGGCGGGCCTCGGGATCGGTGGTCGATTGGTGAGTGGCGTTGCTGCGCCGCTCACCGTGGAAGTCGACGCTGGGGTTGCCCGGATCGTCCGGCGGAGTCTTTGGGTCAGCGCCTTTGCGCTTGAAGCTCTTGTGGCTGGCCCAGGCCTCGATCAGCGTGCCGTCGACCGTGAAATGCTCGTCCGAAAGCAGGCTTTGGGCGCGGGCCTGGTCAACCACCGCGATGAAAAACCCCTCCGCCACCTCGCCCTCAAGCAACCGCTCGCGGTTTTTGGTGAACACGGTCACGTCCCACACCGGGTCATCGATGCTCAGTCCGACGAACCAGCGGAACAGGAAATTGTAGTCGAGCTGCTCCATCAACAGCCGCTCACTGCGCACCGTGTACAGCACCTGCAGCAAAAGCGCGCGCAGAAGCTTCTCCGGCGCGATCGAGGGACGCCCGCTGCTGGCGTAAATCGCATCGAAGCTCGGCCCCAACTTTTCAAGCGCCACATCCGCCATCGCTCGGATCGCTCGCAGCGGATGGTCTTGGGGCACCCGCTGCTCGGCCGATATGTAGCTGAACATCGCAGACTGCTGGCGATCCGTCCCGCGCATCCTCACACCCTCCTCACACCACCATCGCTGGCTACTCTACATGAGAATCGAATGGGAAACGATCGTTTTTCCGCATCCTGCTAGTCAATCCTGAAGACTACTTCGACCCCCGTCGTGTCTCTTTTCATGGCATCGATGAAGAGAAGGTACGGTATTCGCCAAACTGGGCTGCGGTGTTCCCAGAGGTAAGCTCGTTCCTGCAAGGCAACATTGTCGTTAGCCACACAGCCTTTGATCGCGTTGCCTTGCTCCGGGCCTGTGAAACGAACAAGCTGGCGCCTTGCGAGTGTCGGTGGCTCGATTCCAGCATGGTCGTAAGGCGCGCATGGCCAAATTTTTGTCATTCTGGATATGCACTTGCAAACCTGGCGGCGGAGTTTGGCATCGACTACCGCCCACACGATGCGCTTGAAGACGCTCGCTGCGCGGGCGAGGTCCTACTGCGGGCGATCGCAGAAACTGGACTGAGCATCGATCAGTGGCTTGAGCGTGTAAGACAGCCGGTCAATCCACGTGTTAAGCAGCCCTCTCATCCTTGTGTTGAGCGGCCGATTCGTCGATATTTTGCGCCGTCTGTCGCCCGCGATGGAAATCCAGACGGACGGCTCCACGGCGAAGTCATGGTCTTTACAGGCGAATTGTCGATTCCTCGCGATGAGGCCGCCGATGCAGCGTCCGCTGCGGGCTGCAAAGTCGCTACGAGCGTGACGAAGCACACGACACTGCTCGTCGTCGGCGACCAAGATGTACGTAAACTCGCGGGTTACGAAACGAGTTCAAAGTACCGCAAAGCGGAAGAGCTGATCGGCCACGGTCAGAACATTCGCATCATTAGCGAAGCAGACTTCCAGCGTATCGTGGAGCGGTAGAGATTCAGGCCGAATGACCTAAGCTAGCAGCCGCATTCATAGTTACCTCGGAAAACGGAAATCCGGGCTCAGACCTCCGCGACGGCGACGGCGCGGCGCCCGCGATGGGCGGCCTGCCGTGACGGCTCGCCGGTCCCGCTCCGCCGCGTTTGCGCGCGCTCTCGCCGCGGACCTCCGCGAGGAGTCAGTCTAACTCGCGCGCTCTGCCACGATGGCGTCCGAAGAGACTCGCGCTGATAGCACATGGCCGTGGCCCATGCGCACAGCATGGAGGGCCGTTCACTACTGGGAAAAAACGCAGAAATTCTCCGGTAAGGGGTCGCGGCCAGCGCACCCGCCGCGAGCGGCGTACAACCGCTTCTTCCCCTTCCGTAGGGGCCGTTCGTGAACGGTCCTCGACGACGTCCGGCTTCGGCTCCCCCCGTCAATAAGTTGCCACTTCGCGTGGCCGGCGCGCGCTCTCGCCGCGGACCTGCGCGAGGAGTCACTGAGCGGCGGCCCGCGCGCATGAGGCGGGATGGCCGGCCTGGTCCCATAGTCATAAGCCGAAGCTGTAATTGATCCCGACTTCAGGGCCGAACGCCTGCAGCCGCGCCAGGTTGCCGATCCCGCGCGAGGTCTCCGATTGCTTGTAGTAGTAGTAGGCGATTCCGAGAAACGGGCGCAAGCCGATGAGCCGCGGGTCGAAGTAGAACAGGCGCCAATGAGTCTCGAAGCTCGCCTGCGACAGGTACACCGTGCCGCCCTGCGTGCGCAGCGAGTTCCACTTGTTGATCCAGTTGCTCTGCGCCGAAACCTCGAGCGCGAGGCGATCGCCGAGCCAACGCCGCCCCGTGATTCCCAGCGTCGGAATCGGCAGCTCCTGGTCATGCCAGCGGCCGCGCGCGTCGAGATTTCCGCTGCGCAGCGTCGGCGCGCCGTTGTTGATCTTGAAGTCGAGATAGACAAACTCCAGCCCGATGCGCGGCCGCAGGTCCCAGCTCTGCAGCAGCGCCGGCAGGTCCCCGGTGTAGCGTTCGAGCCAGGGCGTGATCCGCCGCTCGTAGAACAGCCCGAAGGTGAACCACGTCGAGTCCGACGCCGAGATGTTCTGCCCCGGCGCGAGCACGTCGCCGTTGAACGTAACCGGCGAACTCAAAAAGTGGCTGCCGTAGAGCGCGAAATAGCGGAATTGAAACTGCACCGCGTTACTGTCGTCGAACCAGAACGAGCCCTTGATTCCCGGCTCCTGGATCGTGCCGGCGCCGAGGTCGGGTCCCCAATGTAGCGCCGAGCCCGCCGTCGAAGCCTGGCGGCGCCGAATCAGGCTGTCATCGGTCACGAAGTCGGACATGTTGTAGAGTTCGAGGTCGAACTGATGGCGTCGCGGAGCGTAGAACGATTCGTAAACCGGGTCGGCGCTTGCCGCCAATACCTGCGCGGGGTCGGCACGCGCCGATGACGCCGCCAGCGCCGGCAAAAGCAGCGCCAGCGCGAGGCCCATCAGCGATTGAACGACCGGCCGGTTCGCACGGCGTTGTTGCGCAAGTTGCAGCAGCGCCGGACTCGCCACCCGCGCTCGCAGGATACGCATGGGCTCAAGCTACACGCGCGCTATGCGATTGGCAAAGCGCCAAGCGTCTCACCTCGCGCGAGTCACCCGCGCTTTCGCGGCTTGGATGGGAGCACCCTGGATTGTCGCGACGGACCGCGAGGTTCGAGAGCACGGAGGCGACCGGCCTGCTCAGGTCAGTTGGCGGCGGACGAGCAAGATCGCGGATGGCCGGCCTGGTTCCACTCGTAGAGCCAGATCGAGGCGAGGATCGAGGCCGAGCGCGCGATTTGCGCCGCGGCGAGCCCCCGCGCGCGCTCCATCATCGCGCGCTCGTAGGCGCGTTCCGCCGCCATCGCTCGAAGCACGCGCCGCGCGGTCGTCCTCAACGACCTCGGCGACGTGCTGGTGGGACTCGCGTAACCCGTCGATCACTACTTTCCACACCGAATCGATCCTGATGATGTGGACCTGCGGGCGCGACAGATCGGCGAGGTCGCCGGTCGAGTGGTCCACCGCGCGCTCGAACCGCGCGTGCACGCCGCGGTCGGCCGGGACCAAGCCATCGAAATTCACGGTGGTGTGAAGCGGCTGGCTCAGGTCGCCGACGTAGTGGCTCAGGTATCCTGAAAGGATCAGCATCTTGACGCAGTTGCCGGCGTCCCAGGCGGCGGCAAGCTCGGTTGAGACCTGGTCGATTGTCCAGGGCAGGATGCCGGCGCGGATCAGAACCGCGACGCCGAAATTCCGCTCGGTTGCATGCAGGTCGGGCGAGATGGCGCTAAGCGGGTCGTTACCGAAGTACTCGAGGTCGATGAAATGTCGCCGCCTTTCCGCATCGCCGTACAGCTCCTTGAGCCGCGTATCGGGGATGACCGCGTATTTCTGGAGCCGTCTGCTGTTGCGGGCCATCAGCGCCGCAAGCGGGGAGGGCGGCAGCGCCCCGATTGCCAGCCGCGTGATCAGGCGATGCGTCCCCGAATCCCAAGCCTCGGCGGAGGTTGCGATGAGGAGCAGGACGACGGCGGCGACGGTCGCGGCTTTTTTCACTAATCCAGCATGACGGCGTTCGGGTTCGCCTCCATTCTCTGTCCCCTCCCCTTTTGCAAGGGGAGGGTGAGGGTGGAGTTGTATAGATTGCTGTCTTTACCTTTTGTCCTACTTGGCAGCTTTCAAGGCGCCGAAGATCGCCTCGCATACTCCGTCAGTGTTATCGAACACATCGCTATTCCAGAAGCGCGACACCTGGTACCCGCGACCGGCCAGATACTCACTGCGCTTCTCATCCGCCGAATGTCGGACCATATGCTGACTGCCGTCGAGTTCGACGATTATCCGCAGCCGGGGACAGCAGAAGTCGGCGATGTAGCTGCCGATGCAGTACTGGCGCTTGAACAGCGCTCCTGCTATCTGGCGCTTGCGGATGTATTGCCAGAGCTTACTTTCGGCGTCGGTTGGATTACGCCTGAGCTCCCGCGCCAGTGACTGGTACTTCTTCAGAGTAACTCCACCCTCACCCTCCCCTTGAAAAAGGGGAGGGGACAGACACAGACTCCACCCTAACCCTCCCCTTGGGCAGTCACCCTCATCCTTAGCCTTCTCCCGCCAAAAAGCGGGAGAAGGAAGCAGAGACGGGGAGGGTATCAGCAGGGACACCCTCATTCCTTATTCCTTTTGTCTGGTTTCCTCGCCTTCCTCAAGGGCAGGGTGGGGGTGGGGTCTTTCACTAATGGAGCATGCGCGTTCAGGTTCGCCTCCATTTTCTGTCCCCTCCCCTTTTTCAAGGGGAGGGTGAGGGTGGAGTTATATAAACTCAGACCTCTGCGGCGATCGCGCCGCGGCACCCGCGATGAGCGGCCTGCGGTGGCGGCTCGGCGGCTCCGGTCCGGGGCGCCGTGGCGCGATCGTCGCGCGACGTTCGCCCAATTCGATGACCGCGTTGCGCATCAACTCCGCGAGTTTGCGGTACGCGCCGGCGCCCTCGGTGTTTTCGGCGGCGGCACGAAGCTCGGCGGGGCCGAGGGGGCGCCCGATTCGCATCTCCACCGGATTGTAGCGCGGGATCAGCTTGCCCTTGCCGAGCACCTCGTACGTACCCCTGATATGTACCGGCAGCACGTCGCATCCGCTGCGTAACGCCAGGTAACCGGCTCCGCTCTTGAACTCGTGGATCGCGCCGTCGGGCGAGCGCGTGCCCTCGGGGAACATCAGTAGGTTGCGTCCCGCGGCCAGTTCGCCGAGCGCTTCCGCGAGCGACTCCATCTGCGCGCGCTGGCGGTCGAGCGGGATGAGCCGTGTGAAATTGGTCGCCACGAAGCGGCGCATCGCGGTGTTGAAGAAGTAGTCGCGTGCCGCCAGCACCACCAGGTCTTTTCCGAGCGGGCCGAGCGCGTGGGCGATCAGAATGAAATCGAGATGGCTCGCATGATTGGCGACAATAAGGAAATTGCGGTTGAGCGGGATGTTGCCGCGTCCCAGGATTCGCGGCTTGAGCCATGACTGGAGCGCCGCATCCTGTGCGCGCCGGACCGCCGCCTCGCCGAGCCGGCGGATCGCGCCGGGCAGCGCGAGTGTGTAAGGCTCCGCGAACCGCGCATAAGAGGGCAGGCGCGGACGCCCGTCGCCGTTGGTTGCTATCCGCTGGAGATCGTCGATGGTGCGAATGTCGGAAAGCTGTTCGGGCGCGAGCTCGCACCCGACGCGCTCCGAGATGTGCTCGCCCAGCTCGGCCAGCGCGAGCGAGTCGAGGCCGAGGTCTTCGATCAGACGAGTTGCAGGCCCGAGGCTCACGCCGGCGCCGGCGACTTGCCCTATCGCGTCGGCCAGCCACGGCTCGACCTCGGTGTCTGCGGCGGCGCTCGGCTTGGGCCGATCGCCCTCGATCATCGCGCGCAGCCGTGCGGCGACCTCGGCGCGTCTGATCTTGCGGGTGCGGGTGCGCGGCAGCTCCTGATCGGTGAAGCGCAGGATCCTGATTCGCTTGTGCGGGCTCAGGGTAGCGCCGACCCGTTCGAAATGGGCGCGCAGATTGTCCTCGACCACACGGCGGTGCTCGCCGCTCGCGTAGGCCGGCACGGCCAGCGTCGCAACCTGCTCCCCCGCGCCGACGTTGAGCCCGACCGCCGCCAGCTCCTTGAGGTAGGGCGAGTGGCCGTAGGCCTCTTCGAGCTCGTCGATATAGATGTTGTTGCCGCCGGAATCGACAATCACGTCCTTGGCGCGGCCCACGATGTAGAGGCGGCCGTCCCGATCAAAGCGGCCCAGGTCGCCGGTCCGCAGCCATCCGTCGCGCAGCACCTCCGCGGTCGCGGCCTCGTTACGGTAGTAGCCGGTCATGATGTTGGGGCCGCGGGCGACGATCTCGCCGACCTCGCCGTGGTCGCAATCGAGCTTGACCTCGACGCCCCGTAACGGCTTGCCGACCGAGCCGGGATGAAGTGGTTCGCCGGGCGCGGCCGCGCTCAGCACCGGTGCCGCTTCGGTCAGGCCGTAGCCTTCGAGTAGGCGAAGGCCGATGTCGTTGAAGAACTCCGCGACCCATCGCGGCAGCGGGGCGCCGCCACTGACGGCCAGCCGCAGGTTGCCGCCGAGGGCGGCGTGGGCCTGGCGGAACAGGATCGTACCGGCATTGAGACGGAAGTCGCGATCGAGCCGGCGATTGAATTCGCGGAGTTGGTCGAAGGCGGCGTGGAACAGCGGCCCGCGCGCTTCGACCTTGTCGATGATCCGGCGATGGATCGCATTCCAGAGCGAGGGAACGCCGATCAGCGCACTGGGCCGGACATCGGCGAGCGTGCGCGCGAGGTTGGCAGCCTCGACGCCGAGCGGATGGACCACGGTAGCGCCGCTGGCCAGCGGCAGCATCATCCCGCACGTGAACTCGAAGGTGTGATGGAGCGGGAGCAGCGAGAGCACCACGTCGTCAGTGCGAAGCGCGAACACCCGCGAGAGCATCGCCACTTCCGCGGCAAAGTTCCCGTGCGTCAACATTACGCCCTTGGGCGCGCCGGTGGTGCCCGAGGTAAAGACGATCGAGGCAATCGTGCTGCGATCGGGTGCGGGCGGCGCGGCCGGGCGCGAACGCAGGATGAACGGGCGGGTCATTTCGTCGAAGGCGATCTCCGTGGCGCCGGCTTGCTTGAGCACGCGGCCCAGGCGCCGCCCGGCCGCGGCGGACAGCAGCGCGGCACTGGCCGCGGCGATCTTGCAGATCGCGGGAAGCTCCTCTGGAGAGATGAGATGGTCGAGCGGAACCGCGATGGCGCCGGCGCCGAGCACAGCGAAGTATCCGAGCACCCATTCGGGACAGTTCTCGCCGATTATCAGCACGCGATCGCCCGGCTTGACCCCGCGCGTCCCGAGCAGCAGAGCGGCGCGGCGAGCGCCGTCGCGCAGCTCGCGATAGGTGGTGGTCGTGCGCTCGCCGCAGCGCTTGCGGGCGACCAGCGCCGGGCGCGAGCCGTGACGCTCGGCTGCCGCGTCGAGCATCTCGAGCAGGCTGCGATGGCGGTGCAGGGCGCGCGGTCGCGTGCGGGTGTGAAGATCGAGCTGCGGAAAGATATGGCGGCGCAGGCCGGGCATATGGACGTTGATCCAGTAGTCGCGCCAATCGATGCGCTCGGGAGAGAATTTATGGCGGCGCGCGTCGCCGGGGTCGAGCCGCGCGTAAAGCGCCCGGATGTTCCGGCAGTGGAACGTGTAGATCAGATCCTGGATGTATGGCCGGTAAACCTCGACCAGCGAGCGGGCGAGGTCGGTCTCTTCGACCAGCCGCTGGACGCGCTCGTCGAGTTTTTTGGCCCGTGGCGAGTCGTCGCCGAGCGCCGCTCGCGCCAGCGCGGCGGCGTTCTTGAGCAGCCGGGGCAGGGTACTGCTGCCCAGCTCGTAGGTGTTTTGCGACACCACCACCGCCTCGAGATGACGCGCCAGACGGCCCAGGCTGCCGTTGCCGTTGCGATTCTCGCGCCGGTTGGCGAGCGCGGTCAGCTCGACCAGGCGGCGCATCGCAAGCGGATTCGAGTCCGAAGTCCCGAGCTGGTAGATGGGCTCGTGACGCTTGAGCAGCAACGCGGCGAGGATCGGGACCATCGCGCGCGCGACCAAGTCAACCGGGATCACGTCGAGCACCAAGTCGGGGCGCGCCGGATAGAGACGGTAGCCGCGGCCCGACATATAGGTCAGCGGAGCGCTGGTGTTGACTCCCTGGTTCCATCCCGGGAACGGATCCGCGAGCGCGCTCTCGATGACCGCCGGACGCACGACGGCCGCGTCGATCTGATCGCGGGCAGCCAGCACCAATTGCTCGCCGAGGCTCTTGGTGTAGCTGTAGGTGTTGGGCCATCCCCAGCCCATCGCGCGTTTGCGCCCGACTTGCTTGAGCCGCTCCTCGACCCATTGTTTGCGCCGCGCCTCGAAGGCGGTCTCGCGCGGCTCGGCGTCGTCGTCGAGGCCGGCGCGAAGCTCAGCCTCATGGGCGTGGTCGTGCGACTCGGCGTTGACCCGCTCGATGGCGGCTCGGGCATCGCGGATCTCGCGCGTCAAGTCGAAGTTGCGCCGCCCGTTGGGGCACCAATTGACGGGGATGTCGTCCTCGAAGCGATGGCCGTCGGCGCCGCCGGCGACATAGCAGGTCGAGACGTGGATCATCGACGCGCCGACCCGGCGGCAGAACGCGATTACGTTGGCGACGCCCTCGGTGTTCGCGCTGAGCGCCTTTTCCAGGGAGGCCTCGAAGTTGACCAAGCCCGCGCAGTGGACCACGGCGTCGAGCGTGCCGCGCCTAAGCGGCTCTCTGTCGGCGGCCAACTCGGGGTCGGTGATATCGCCGGCAACCACGGCGATTTTTTCCTCGACGTAGCGGTCGAAGCGCTCGCCCAGCTCCTCGCGCAGCGGGCCCATCACCGGCGAGTCGAGGATCTCGCGGCGCAGGCGGTTCAGACTTGAGCGCCGGTCGCCCCGGATCAGCAGGTAGATGCGGTCGAGCTCGGGATGCCATCGCAGCAGCCCGTAGAGGAAGACCTTGCCGAGGAAGCCGGTCGAGCCGGTGAGCAGGATGCGGCGCTCGCGGAGCACCTGCGCAAGCGGCGGCATCGACGCGCCGCGACCCGCGCCGTTGCGATTTGCGTGGTTACTCGACATCCGCGATAACCAGTGGCGGCAGGTGCAGGTAGGTGATCGTCGCGGAGCGTCCCAGCTCGGAGGTCGCCATCGCGATCGCCTCGTCCAACGTGTCCGCCGCCTCCCACCCCATCCGGGCCGCGACCTCGGGCTCCTCGCATCCCGCCGCGATGATTCGGCCGACGTGTCGGCGCCCCGCTTCTCCCCAATACCACATGTAGAACGGGTGCACGCCGTGGTAGGCGTGGCCGTAGCGGTACATGTGGATGTAGGTCGGGTTGCGGGCGAACTCGGCCTCGAAGTTCCTTTCAAGCTCGGTCGCGTCGGTGGTCTTCTCGAGGCATCGATGGAAGAACTCGATGTAACTCGGGTGATGCTCGGGGTGGAACTCGTCGCGCAGCGGATGGCAGATGATGATCGTCCCGCCCGGGCGCACCAGCGGCTTGTTGCGATACATGTTGAACAGGTAGCCAAGCCCGGTGCACTGCACCAGCACCGGGTTCATGATCGAGTTGACGTTGTACGGACAGATGTACGGCACGCCGACGATCAGGACGTCGGACTGGCCCTTGACCGGCACCGCGTACTGCTGGAACACGCGCGCCAGGGCTTTGCGATGCACCGCCTCGGTCTCGCCCGCCCACACGCCGGTCATCCCGTACGGCGCCGCATACTGATGGAGCATCGTGCGGCGCAAGTCGTTGGAGAGATTGCGCAGCGTCCAGCGAAAGCCCTTGAGCCGGGTGCGATCCCAGTCGCTGAAGCGGTCCTCGTTCTTGTGCAGGAAATCCAGCATCCCACCGTACATGCGGGTGTTGATGGAGGTCTCGATGGTGAAGACGTTGAGGGTGCGGTTGACGACGCGGCCCATCCGCTCGGCGCTGCGATGGAGCGCGGAGCGGTTGGGGTCCATGTAGGAGTGCGAGTCGCGCAGCGTCGCGGCATTGTGATGGTGGCGCAGGCTCTGGTAGGGGGCCAGCCCGACCGTGACCGACTTGTGACCGCCGTCCATCGGCACCAGGTTGATGTTCACATAGATCAGCAGGTCCGATTCGGCGGCGCGCCTGGAGAGCCAGACCTGCTCGCCTTGGTCGGTCTTGCCGAGCATCACCAGCTCGGCGCGATCTTCGGCGTCGAAGTTGTAGAGCCGCTCGGGCCAGAACTGCTTGAAGGCGCGCTCGCCGACCGCGCGTCGAATCTCTGCCTCGGTCATCCGCCGATGGAGCGAAGTCGCGATGACGATGTGGACGTCGTCGACGCCGTAATCGGCAAGGGTCTGGAGCACGACATTCAGGACGTGCTCGCGAATATCCGGCCGGCGCATCGGCGGCAGCGGCAGGCTGATATCGTCGACCGCGATCGTGACCCGCATGTTGGGGTCGAGCCGTGCGAACAGCGGGTCGGAGTTCTCGGGATGCAGAGTCGCGTAGCGGATCGCGGCGTCGGGATCGCTCAAGGCCTCCAGCGGCGGCGGCGGATAGATCACGCGCGTGCCGGCCGGAAGCTTTGCAAGCATGAAATCGTCGCCGTAGGCGATCAGCCGCGGCTCTGAGTGGCGGGTGAGCGTGACCACCAGGTCGCTCCGGGCGCCGGCCTCGTGGCGCAGATCGGCGGGCTTGATCTCTCTCAGCTTCGCCTCAGGACGCGCCATTGGTGAACCTGTCGATCAGCGGTTGAAGGAAGCCCGCGCCGGCCCGGCTCACGCGCGGCTCGAAGCGCAGGATCGGCCATTGCCGGGTGCGCGCGGCGCGCTCCAGTCGCGAGTCGGGATTGACGGCGACCGGATGGCCCATCGCGGACAGAAAGGGCAGGTCGTAATGTGAATCGGCGTAGCCCCAGCAGTGGTCGAGGTCCAAGCCGCGGGCGCCGGCGTAATTGGCGCACCACTCCGCCTTGTCCTCGCCCGCCATCACCGGCTCGTGCAGGCGTCCGGTGGCGCGGCCGCAGCTGAAGACCAGCCGGTTCGCGGCGAAGGTTGCGATTTGGAGGCGGCGGGCGAGCGGGGCGACGATAAATTCCGGCGAGCCGGTCACCAGCACCGGCTCGAGCCCGGCGGCGCGGTTGGCGTCGATCATCGCCAGCCCACGCGAGTAGAGCTTGCGGACCAGAACACGGTCGCAATACTCTTCGCCCAGCTCCTCGAGGCGATCGCGCGAGACGCCTTTGAAGATTTCGAACATCGCCACGTTGAGCCCTCGGCGGTCCTGGCGCTCGGCCAAGTACAGGCGCGGCAGCCGGGCGGCGAGGCCCAACAGATATCCAATCCGCGACGACCATTCGCCGAGGTTGGCGAGCACAAAGGCGGTTGAGTGCAGCAGGTTGAACGGCGCCAGGGTGCCATCGAGGTCGTAGAAGGCGGCGGCCTTTCGCAGACGGGTCGCACGCGCAGGTTTACGATGAACTGACATGTCAGTCTACCGGATGCGATTAAAAGGCGCGCCCCTGCTCTAAGAGGCGCGCACCTGCTCCGCCATCTCGCTGCGTGCGGACATCGACCGCAGCAACTCGGGGCGAGCCACGCCTGTTAACCCGAAGGCCAGGATTTCCTCGACCAGCGCGTCGATATTGCGCGGCTTGCGCAGGGAGGCCTGGCCGACGACCTCCTTGATGCCGCCCAGGATACAGTAGGCGGCGGCGCGCGTGTCACACTTGCGCACCAGCTTCATTTCGATGCCGAGGTCGAGCGAGCGCTGGATCGCGTCCACGATCTGTTCATAGAAGTCGCGAATCCTGAGGTCGAGCTCGCGGTCGAAGCCGACCGAATGATTGAGCAGGATATCGGTGAGCTCGCGCTCGGCCAAGACGAAGATCATGACGCGACGGAGGTTGGCGCGCAACTGCTCCACCGGGTCGGGCTCGCCGGGCCGGACGCGCAGCCGATAGATGCGGCTCGAGACCTCGTTCAGGACCTGCTTGAGCAGCTCCTCGAACAGGTCCTTCTTGTTCTGGAAGTAGAGGTAGAAGGTGCCGCGTGCGATATGGGCGCGGGCGATGATGTCCGCGACGTTGGTGCGGTGGTAGCCCTTGCGGGCAAAGATCCGCTTGGCATGGCGCAACACCTGCGCGCGCCTGGCCTGTCGTTCCATTACACCAACCCCGGATGCGAACAGGGTAACGTCGCTTCGAAGGCGAAGTCAACTTTTCGAGGTGTCACGTTTTACCGTCCGCGCGGCCGGATTATGACGGGATCATGAAAGGAAGCGGTCATCGGAAGCAGCGGGCGGGACGCCCGCTCCCACTTCGATTTAGAGATTGGCTTTTGCTTGAAGTGGCGGCGGTCGCCCCCGGCGCATGCGTCCCGCCCGCGGGCCGCTAGCCGCGGACGCGGGCGATGTTCAGGATCTGGCGCTCCTCGGCAGTCATCTTCTCGCGGATGCGTGATCCCTTGCCGACATGGCGCGCCGAGTGCTCGCCGCCTTCCGAGAAAAATTCCTCATAGGGCTGGGCCGGGATCGGTTCCTCGGGCGGACTGTCGGTGATCTTCACGCCGAGCAGCTCCTCGACCAGGTTGACGTCGTACATGCGGATAGCGTCGTAGTCGGTGAGCAGCGCGCAGACCTCTACGCAGATGTAGCACCCGATGCATTCCTGGAAGCGGTCCTGCACGGGCTGCAAGCCGCGGCCGGGCACGCTGCCGGGCGCCATATACTCGATGCATCCCACGGGGCAGAACTCGGGGCACTTGCCACACGGGAAGCAGAGGTTGACGTCCATGAAGGCGACCTCGCGCGGACGCTTCTTCTTGCGGCTGAGCTCGTCGGGCGTATCGGGGACGCGCTCTTCCTTGAGCCGGCGCCTGATGATGTCGATAGCGGACGATTCGCTGGCCATGCCTCTATAGCAACCCGTTTTCCGTATCGTCGGTCAAGCTCGATCGCGCGGGAAACATCGGTCTGCCTGGCCTGTGCGCCCGGTGACGGCTCAGGCGTCGGCCATCGCGCGCATCGTGGCGGGATAGTCGCGAGTCGCGCTGGCGCCGGGGCCGATCGGGAAGAGCACTGGATGCGTGACGCCGGCGGCGCGGAAGCGGGCGATAAAATCGCGTCCGGCTTGCTCGGGGCCGAAGACCGCGATTTTGCGCGCTGACGCCTCGCTGATCGCGCTCGGCCCCTGGTCGCGCTTGCCTTCGTCCCACAGCCGGCGCACTTCGGCAAGTTCCTCGGCCAGGCCGTAGCGCCCGAACATCTTGCTGTATGAATCGACGAAAGCGTAGCCGGCCAGCTCGCGCTTGAATGCCTCGACCGCCTTGTCCTCGTCGGGGGTGATGCACATCCGGACGTAGATGCCGATATCGACGTCGGCGGGGTTGCGGCCGGCGTGCTCGGCGCCGCGGCGGATTTCGGCGATCATCGGCGGTAGCGCCTCGGGCGGCGAGTAGTTCATCAGCACGCCGTCGGCGACCTCGCCCACCAGCCGCAGCATCGGGGCATTGAGGGCCGCCAAATAGATGCGCGGCGGACGTTTTTGCGCCGGGCGGAAGCCCAGCCGGAAGTCGCACTTGTAGATCTCGCCGGAAAATTTGCAACGACCCTCGGTGAAGAGCTGGCGCATGATCGTTACGCACTCGCGCATCGCGGTGACCGGCTTGCGATACGACAGGCCGTGCCAGCGCTCGACGATCGCCGGGCTCGATACGCCGAGCCCCGCTATCGCGCGTCCGCCCGATAGCTCGTTCAGCGTCAGGAAGGCCATCCCGAGCACGCCCGGCGTGCGGATCTGGATCGGGATCACACCGGTGGCGAGATCGGCCCTGGAAGAATGAACCGCGACGGCAGCCAGGCTGACCAGCGCGTCTGGTCCTGAGACCTCAGCGATCCAGAGCGAGCCGTAGCCCAGCGCCTCCGCTTCCTTGATCAGCGCCGGCGTTTGCGCCAATCCGGACAGATGAAGTCCGAGTCTCTTTTCAGCCATGATCTTCTCCGCGTGACACGCCGGGGCGGGTGCAGACGACGACCAGGTCCCCGTGCCCAGCCATCTTGCCTTTGCGGTCCTTGATGTCGCAAGCTCGGCGGGAACCATGGACGACCACAAGCCAGGGAGGTTGTGCGATGCCGACATTCGACTCTGTGGGGGTGCCGATCTATTTCGAGGAAAAAGGCGCAGGCCCGTCGGTGGTCCTGGTGCACGGCTTCGCCGCCGATCTGAACGTCAATTGGAAGGTGCCAGGATGGATCGATCTGCTGGCGCAGAGCCGGCGAGTGATTGCGATGGATTGCCGCGGACACGGACGCAGCGGTAAGCCCTACGACCCCAAGGCCTACTCGATCGAGACCAGGGCGCTCGACGTGATCCGGCTGCTCGACCATCTCGACCTCGAGCGCACGCTGCTGATGGGCTACTCGATGGGCGCGCGCATTTCTCTGGAAGTCGTGTTGAGGTATCCCGCGCGCATTCGCGCCGTGGTGCTCGGCGGAATCGGGCTGGGACTGGCCGGGGCGGAAGACGCGCGCGGGCGCGAGGCGATTGTCAAGGCGCTGCTCGCTCCCTCGATCGAGAACGCGCCTCCCACAGCGCGCGCGTTTCGCGAATTCGCAGAGGCCAATCGCAACGATCTGAAGGCCTTGGCGGCGTGCTTTGCCGGCGATCGCCCCGCGGTCGATCCGGCGGTGCTGGCGTCGGTACGGGTGCCGACGATGGTGGTGATCGGCAGCAAGGACACTCTGGTCGGGAGCGCAGACGAACTGGCCGCGGGAATCCCGGGAGCCGAACTGGTCACGCTCGAAGGCCGCGACCATCTGACCGCGCCCGGCTCCAGGCTGTACAAGGAATCAGTGCTGCGCTTCTTCGCCGCTGCGCCTGCGTGAGAGTGTGCCCCTCACTAGCCCCACGCTGCGGGAAGGAACAAATCGCTAGCTGATGAGCGGGAATCGAATCGGGCCCCGAAGCGTGTAGGGTTGCGGGCCCGGCGGATGGGGCAGGATGGCCAGCAACAGCGCCAGCCGGCTTCGACCTTGTTCGGTTGGCTCGAGCGCGAAGGTCAGATCCACGGTGCTTTCGCGCAGGTCGCGGGCGAGATGGATCGCGCCCTGCGCGGTGAGCGCCATGTCGGCGCCGTGCCCATCGAGCTTTTCGATTTTCACCAAGCCGCGGTCGATGCTCAGCGTCCCGTTGAGGTTGTCGAATCGCACCGGCGGCATCATCGAGGTGAACCGCATCGTGAGACGCTTGCCCGAGAACTCGACGTGTCCGCTGTCGGCAAGAAAATCCCGGCGGTCGAGCATGACATCGCCCTGTCCCGACAGCAGGCCGTCAACCGGCAGGCGCATCAGGTCGGGTCCCTGCCATCGCGCCAGTTCCAGATCGTGCAGGTCGAAGTCGACGTCGAGCAGATCGCCGACCCGCGTGAGCGTCGCGTGAACCAGCCCGTCATACAGCTCGGCGCGAACCCTGACGGCGACCCGGCCCAGCAGCAGCGCACTCAAGGTCGGCGCCAGGGTCATCTGGCGGCTTTGCACGATCGGTGGGCCCAGCGCGGCGCCGGCGGGGCTGAGCCGCACATCGTCCAGCTCGACGCCGAAGGGGAGACTGAAGCGTTGTGCCTGGTAATTGAGCTTGAGACCCGATGGCGCCAACACGGCCGAAAGCGCTTCAGCATAGGGGAAGCGGCCGATCAGGAAGATCACGAAGATCGCCACGGCCGCGACCGCGTAGCCAATTAGAACGCGGCGATCGTGGCGCAATCTCCCGCCCGTCCCGACCCGACGCTCAGCCATTCTTGCCGAGGGCGACAAAGGTCATCTGGACGTCGTAGGAGTGCGGGTCCTGAGTTCTCTTCGCGATGTGCAAGTTGGACACCACCACCGGCACCGACAACGACTTGACGCCGTAGAGCGCATCTACGATCTGCGCGAGGCTCACGTCCTCGAGGCTGGCGTCGACGCTGTACTTGGTAAGATCCTTGGCGATCTTCTCGTCGGTCTGCGGAGTAATGGAAGCGACCTTGGCGGCGCCCACGGTATCGGTCAAAGTTTCCTGGAGCACCGAGAACAGCGAGAAGTCCTTGCCCGCCGGCACGATCCGCTTCTGGGCCGCGGCGAGCTGGAGCTTGCGTTGCTGATAGTCGTGAACCAGGCGGCGGACGTGGAGGAGCTGATGCTGGCGGGCATCGATGCGGCCGGCGAGGTCGGCGCGCAGGCTCTGCACCGGGATGTAGACCAGATTGTAGAGCAGGAACAGCCCCGCCAGCGTGCTGGCTATCTGGACCAGGTATTTCTCGCGCGGCTCGAGCCGCTGGTAGCGCATGCGAAGCTGGGCCATGCGCGGCTCGAGATAGGGGCGCAGCCGCTCGCGGACCGGCCCGTACAGAGCCTGTGCGCGCTTTGCCGCCAGCTTGACGATCGTTTCCGACCATTGCCGAATCTTGCCGCCCATCCGTTCCACGGCCGCGCTACTCCATTCCCGGTGCGGGATTATCGCTGGGTGCGGCGCTAAGCGTGAACTCGACTTTGCCGCCGGTCGCGCCGGCCTTGGCGTCGTTGACCTCGATCTCGCCGAAGAAGCCGCCTTGGGTGAGCGAGCGCTTGACGTTGTCGATGATGCCGAAGGAATCGGCGGTCCCGGAGAGCTTGAGGCCCGATCGATCGATCTGGAGATCGGAGAATTCGACCGCAAGCCGCTGCGGGATCGCTTTGGAGATGGCCTGCACGGCATCCAGCGCCGAGCCCCGCGCCACGCTGCCGCCCATCAACGTCAATTGCTTCTCCATGTCGGCGATTCCAGCGCGCAGCGCACCCTGGGCATCCGCCGCGCGGCGCGGACCGAGCACTAACCCGGCTATCGCCTCGATTTGGCTGTTCATCACGCTCACGCGATGCAGGCTGATCGCGATTCCGAGCACCAGGTTGAGCACGACCATGAACGCGATTGCCGCGGCCAGGATGCCCGAGGTGTAGAGAGGCGCGATATCGCCGGTGCGTCCTTGAAAGGCGAAATCGCCCTGGCGGAAATTGAGAAGCTCGAGCGGTTCGACCGGCGACTCCCCGAACAGCATCGCGACGCACGCTGCGAAGGGCGCGGAGTCGGGCTGCAACTCCTCGAGCGGGGCCGAATAGCCGGGGTCGCCGGCTTTGCGAACGGCACTGGCGAGGCCTTGGACGATTTCGGCGCGGACCTCGGGCATCGCCGCGGCCGGTCCCGCAATAAGCAGCTCAGGTGGTTCCAGGTCCGAGCCGTGAGCCAGCAAGGTCTGGCGGGCCGCGCTCACGATCGCCAGCATCACGCGCGGCGGCAGCGAAGCGTGACCGTTGGCCTCCAGCCCGGCGACCACGGTGCGCATCGCGCGAGGCGCGCCGCTAGGATCGAGCAGCACCAGCGAGGTGCGGTTCCTATCGATGTCTATCACCAAGCGCGCGGTACCATGACCGTTGCGCTCGCTTTCGGCCCTGGCGCGAACCAGCAGGCAGGCCAGCGCGAGCGGCGCCAGCGTGACGCGCTTGGGATCCAGTCCGGCCTTACCCACCAATTCGAGATGGGCTCGAAGATCTTCCTTGCGAACCACTGCCGCCAGCACGATCGTGCCTTCGGAGTCCTGGCCGATGCGGGTGAAGGTGGCCACGGCGTCATCGACTGGGAACGGCAGATGCTCTTCGAGCGCGAAGGGGACTACCTGTCGAAGCTTGCGATCTTCCTTGAAGGGCAGCGAAAGCACCCGGTTGGCGACCAGCTCGCCGGGTAGCGCGGAGATAACGATGTCGGGATGGCCGGCTTCGGCGACCACTCGAGAGATCGCCCCGCTCATATCGGGCTCGCCGCTGTTGCGCTCGGCCTCGAAGGTGCCGAGCAGCTTGAACGTGTCCCAAGTACGCTCGGCCACCGCGGCGCGGACTTGGTCACCGGCCATCTCGAGCGCTAGGATTCGCTGCGCCATCAGCGCCCGGCTCCGCTAATCTTCATAGCACGAGATGACCTGGAGCGGATCCAGGCCCTCGCGATGAACAATGGCGACCACAATTTTGCGTGCTCCGGCGTAGGTCCCCCGTCCCGCTATCGTAAAGTAATCGCTACGCACGGTTAATAGGCCCGGCAAGTCGCCGGCGGAGTTACCAGAGCCGGCCAATTCCGCGACGCTTGCGGTATCGAGGAAGGGTTTGGCGGTGCGCGCGGCGATGATCTCCTTCACCAGGTTCGGGTTGTCGGTCATGTCCTGGGTCAGTGAAGCCAGCACCTCGGGCGGTGCGGTGTTCACGTTGACCATCGGGAGCTGCTGGTTGCCTGCCTGCTGAGTCTGCACCACGGTCAGGAACTGGCTCAACTCGTTGAAGATGACGTCATTGACTCCGCGCACCATCCGCAAGTCCCCGATCGTCGGGATTGGACCGTTACGCGGCGCATAGGGCGGCGTCAGGCGTAGGTAGTAGTCGGCACCGGCAGCGGGGGGGAAAGGCGAACCGGGGACGCCGATCCAGTTGATGATCGCGGGCAGTATCTCGGGCGGGATCTGGCTGACCGCGAAAAGCCGCACGAGAATTTGCACGAACGGGAGATTGACGGTGCCGTTCTGGCCGATGATCAGGTTGAGGTCGAGTTTGCGGTTCTCATCGACGATCGAGACCCCGGCCAGCCCGCCGCCGACGGGAATCGGCGGAAAGGGCTGCGCCCACAGCTTGTCGAAACCGTCGTGGGGCTGCTGCTCGGTCAGGGCGGCATCCTGCCGCGCGTCCTGCGCCAGCAGCGCCATCCCGACATTGACCCCTGAGAGGCCCAGGTACTCGGCGCGCATTTGGTTGGCCTGGTTAGCGGCGGAGCGGAAACCCAGCGTGCTGGCGGTGGTGAAGTCCATGACCACCACCGTCATCAACGCCATCCCGAGCATCGTAGCGAGCAGAGCGATTCCGCGCTCGGTCTTGCGCAACCTTCTCATCGCTGTGTGTTCCACAATACGACCGGTACCGGCACCATCGTCGAGAGATACATCGGCTTGCCGGCCGGCGTCGCGAGCGCCAGGTCAATCGAAACGGCCAGCGGCAGCGCCCCGCCGCCGTTGGCCCGCGAGTCCCAACTCTCATTCCAGCGCGTCCCATCGAAATACCTGAGGTGGAGCGAGAGCAGGTTGTCGGCCAGCTCTACCGGCGGCTGCGGAGCGCCGTGCTCCGGGGGCAGCAGGCCGCTTTGCTGGGTGCGCATCAGGACGAACCATCCGCGATGGTTCTGGTTGGCCGCGGCGGTGTAGGAGACGATGTCTTCGGCGCCGGGGCCGAACACGGCCCGATGGTGGCCGGCGCCCAGGGTGGAAAGCGTGATGTTGTCGAGCGGGCTCCCGTTCTGCATATGGCCGCTCCCGATCACCAGCACGTGCACAGGCGCCACGCCGTTTTGCACCACGCCACGAATCTCGCGACTCATCTGGAACATGATCAAGCGCGCGGCCTCGTCGCCGGCGAGCCTGGCTTCGCCGTGGACCTTGCTATGCGCGACCGCGCTGAACGAGCTGGCCAGCATGGCGAGAATCAGGCCGAGGATCCACACCGCAACCATCATCTCGACCATCGTGAAGCCGCGGGCCGCGCGGGACATCGACCGGCGCCGGATCACTGCGCCCCCTCCGGCGGCATCGGATGGTACATGAATTCGACCACCTCAAAACGCCGATGGAAGCCGGGTCCGTAGAAGACCGTCAGCGTGATCTTGCGGATGTCGGGGAACATCGCGGAAGGCTCCACGACCCGTCGCCAGCGAAAGCCCGGGTATTGCCCCCGATACATGGCCCGGAAGTCGCCGTTCTGGGTCGCGACCGGGGGGAAGCCGCCCATTTCCATCTGCGTCATCATCGATTGCGCGAGCATCGCGGCTCGCGTCATGTCCTGCGCGCGGATGATGCTCTGGAGGTCCTGGTGCTGGAGCGAGAGCAGTGCGACCAGTGCGATTGCGAGCACCGCCATTGAGATCATGACCTCGATCAGCGTAAAGCCGCCGCAGCGCGCGCGGTCGCGGGTCCGGTGCCTCATTGCGCCGTCATCATCCGGGGCTTGGGGCCAAGGTTGCCCGGGGCGATCGCGACGCGCCCGCTGAACGGATTGACGGTGAGCGTGAACACGTCGCCCCAGTCATCCGCCATATGGACCACCGTCGCGTCCACGTAGCCCTCGGGGTAGAAGAAGCAGCTGGTCGTACCGCCGGCCAGCGTGCCGACGCCCTCGACCGTCACGTCGCGGACCCGCACTCCCACCGGCATCAACACCGGCTGGAAGCCCGGCTCGGTGTCGAGCTGGAAGACCGGTTGCAGCGCGTACGGGTCGAGTCGCGACACGAAATAGCGGTTGGCGCCGAAATCGAAGGTCAGACGCAGCACCACCTTGTCGGCCGAGGCGCGGTCGTAGAGGTAGGCCACGCGCCCGGACAGCCGGCGCGCTTCGCTCCTGAGCTTGGCGTTGCGAAAGCCTCTCAGGTACGGCGTCGCGATCATCATCATGAGTCCCATGATGAACAGCACCAGCGTGATTTCGATCAGCGTGAAGCCGGATGCGCCGGTGGCCGCGGCGCGCCGTTGACGCGGGCCGGGCTTCACGCACATTCGCCGGTGCCGGGAAGGATTGCAGGAGCGGGCGATGCTAAGATCGACGGGGGATTCCGTGGGATCACCCGGTCCGGGCGCCGATGACGGATGCGGCCAGTGGCACAAGCAGTTCGCCTGCACAGCCGATCTTCGTCACGACTGGCTGCCGTCGATGGTGTCTTGGCCGCCTTCGGTTCCGCTCTTGCCATATGATTTCAGTGTGTAGGTGTTGCCGTCGCTCTGGTAAAAGTACGCGTTCCCCCAAGGATCGAGCGGGACGCGCCGGACATAGCCGCCGTCCTCGTAGTTTGCCGGCACCCGTCCGCCCGAGGGGGCGCTGACCAGCGCCGGCAACCCCTGGTCGGTGGTCGGATAGAAGCCGTTGTCGAGGTAGTAACGGTCGAGCGCGGTCTGGATCTCGTGGATATCGGCCAGCGCCTTGGTGCGTTTGGCCTTGTCGGTCGCGCCGCGCAAACTCTGCACGACGATGGTGGCCAGCAGCCCGAGGATCAGGATGACCACCATGATTTCAATCAGGGTGAACCCGGCCTGATTGTTGCGCCTGTCTTGCATCGCCATTACCTCCTGGGCGCGTTACTGCATGAGCTGGTTGAGCTGGAAGATCGGCATCAGCACCGCCAGCATCATGAATACAATAACAGCTGCCATCGCTATGGTCATCACCGGTTCCAACAGCGTGGTCATCTGGCTGAGCGAGGCCTGGACCTCCTTTTCGTAGGCGTCGGCGGCCCGCTCCAGCAGCCGTTCGAGCTCGCCGGAACGCTCGCCCACCCGGATCATCTCGATCAGCAGGGGCGGGAAAAGCCCGCTGCTTGCCAGGGTCTGGCCCATCCCATGGCCTCCGCGAATTTCCTCGCGGCTTTTCTCGATTGCTTCCCGGATGAGCCCGTTGGTTACCACCAGCTTCACCGCATCCAGCGCCGCGAGCAGTTGCACGCCGCTGGAGAGCAGGGTCGAGAGCGTGCGCGCAAAGCGAGCGCATACCGTGCGGGTGATGGTCGGTCCCAGGTACGGGATGCGCAAGACCCAGGTGTCGTAGAAGCGCCGCCCCTTGGGGGTCGACAGCCCATAGGAGATCCCGGCCACAATCGACACGAGCGCGATCAGAATCAGCAGCCAGTATCCGGTGAGGAAGTCCGACAACGAGATCAGAAGCTGGGTCGCCAGTGGCAGGGCGGCGCGGTTCTGCTGAAAGACAGTGGCCACCTGCGGCACCACGTAGGTGACCAGGAAGCCCATGATCCCGGTGCCGACGATCATCATGATTATCGGATAGGTCAGCGCGCCCTTCACCCTGGTGACGAACTCCTGCTGGCGCTCGCTGTAATCGGCGAGCCGGTCGAGCACGATCTCGAGCGCCGCGGCCTGCTCTCCGGCGCGCACCATGCTCACGTAAAGCTCGGAGAAGATGTCCGGATGGGCGCTGAGGGCGTCGGCCAGCGAAGTGCCTTCGCGTACCCGCTCGCGGACCTGGGAAAGCATCTTTTTGGCCACCGAACGCGAGGCCTGATCGGCCAGCGTGCCGAGCGCATCGACCAGTTGGACCCCGGCGCCGAGCAGCGTGCCAAGCTGGTGGGTCAGCAGTGAGAGCTCGGCCGGCGCGAGCTTGCGCCCGAACGACGGCATCCAATTCCGAATCGACTTGGGGCGTCCCGCCACCTCCTCGTTCAGGTCGGTCGGGAAGATCCCCATCGTGCGCAGCTTGCCGCGCGCGGTGCGCGCGCTGTCGGCATCGACTACGCCGGCGGTTGGGCGCCCCTCAGAGGACAATCCGCGATATGCAAAAACCGGCATCTGTCTGTTTTCCGGATTCGATAGCGGCCGGCTTCTCAGACGGGCCGCGCCGCGCTGTTATTCACAACCGGGCCGGCCCCGGCAATGGGAGAGTAGGACGGCGGCGGGCGCGCAAACGGTCTCCGCACCCTGCTAGAAGATATCTTCCTGGGTCACCCGCAGCAGTTCCTCGATCGTGGTTTCGCCCGCCAGAACCCGCTCCGCGCCGTCCTGGCGCAGAAGTTTCATCCCCTTGGCGGTACAGGTGCGCCGGATCGTGGCCCCGTCCGCATTCTTCATCACCAGGGCGCGCACGTCGTCGTCCATCATCATCAGTTCGTGGATCGCCAGCCGGCCGCGGTATCCCGTCGAACGGCATGCCTTACATCCCTTGGCCGAGGGGCGATAGATCGTTTTCCCCGCCAGGTCTTCGGGCTTGACCCCGACCCGCGTCAACTCCGGCAGAGTCGGCTTGTAGGGCTCGCGGCACGTGGGACAGAGCAGGCGGACCAGGCGCTGCGCGACCACGGCCAGGATCGACGAGGAGACCAGGAACGGCTCGATACCCATGTCAACCAGGCGGGTGAGCGCGCCGAAGGAGTCGTTGGTGTGGATGGTCGAAAAGACCAGATGGCCGGTGAGCGCGGCCTGGATCGCGATCTCGGCGGTCTCGCCGTCGCGGATCTCGCCGACCATGATCACGTCGGGGTCCTGGCGCAGGATCGAGCGCAGCCCGCTGGCGAAGGTCAGCTCAATCTTGGGATTCACCTGCATCTGGCCGATACCGCGCAACTGGTACTCGATCGGGTCCTCGATCGTGATGATGTTCTTGTCGGGCGAATTGATCCGGCTGAGCGACGCGTAAAGCGTCGTGGTCTTGCCCGAACCGGTGGGCCCGGTCACCAGGATGATCCCGTGGCTCTGGCGGATCAGGCGGTCGAGCCGGCGCAGGTCCTCGCCCAAGAAGCCGAGCTTGTCCAGGTTGAGATCGACCAGCGCCTGCGCGCGGTCGAGCAGGCGCAGCACGATCCGTTCGCCGAAGGCGGTGGGAATTACCGAGGTGCGGACGTCGATATCGCGCCCCGCGATCCGCAGCCGGATGCGCCCGTCCTGGGGCAGCCGCTTCTCCGCGATGTTGAGTCCGGACATGACCTTGACGCGCGAGGTTATCGCGGGCTGGAAGCGCTTGGGCGGCGAGATCACGTCGTAGAGCATCCCGTCCACTCTGAAGCGCACCATCAACTCGCGCTCGAACGGCTCGATATGGATGTCGCTGGCGCGGTCCTTGACCGACTGCGAGAGGAGCCCGTTAACCAGCTTGATTATCGGGGCGGCGTCCTCCGACTCGAGCAGGTCCGCGGGCTCGGAGGCCAGCTCGCTGGCGACCTGGTCGAGGCGCGGTTCCTCGAGGTCGATCATGAGGTCGTGCGCCGAGGTGGCGGTCGCGGCGTCGTAGGCGCGGTTGATCGCCTCGCTGATAACCTCCGCCGGCGCGACTACCGGGTTGATGGTTTTGCCGAACAGCAGGCGCAAATCGTCGAGCGGCTCGTAGTTGGCCGGGTCGGCGATCGCGACCGTCACTCCGTTGGCATCACCGGCGATCGGCAAGAGCCGATTCTTCTTTGCGTAGTTAATCGGAACTTTGAGGATCAGCTCGGTGTCGAGCGCGTGCTCATCGATATGCGCCTGGAAGGGTATGCGGTACTCCTGGGCGAGCGCACGCGCCAGGCGCTGCGGCTCGAGCGCCCCCATCTGGACCAGCACATCCGCCAGTTCCTGTCCGGGCTTGCGGCGCTGGCGAGCCCGCTCAATGTCCTGTTCGGAAACCCAAGATCGATCGAGCAGGATATCTTCGAAGCTCTTGCGCGCCGTGGCCATCAATTCGCCCGCCCCAGCGCATGGAGGCGCCTTAAAGCGGCCCGCCCCGACACGGCTGAGAACCCACACCAATTAGACATTATGGCCCAAGCCGCGCGCAAGTACGACCCCCAACCTAACCCCTTTCTTAACCTCAACCTCACCCCGCCTCTTCTGGGAGGACGCGGGAGAGGTGAGAAAGCAGAGCGCTTCATTCCGGGGACGGGAAGGGGAAAAGAGCTTGCGCGCCTAATAGTGCATCGTGGGGGAGCCGGCGGCAGGTCCGCCGACTCCGAAATTGAACCCGGTGCCCTCCTTGGGCGTCATGGTGTGCTCGGCCTCGGACCACCCGCTCAGCTTGCCGTCCACAAGCTTGAGGTCGAGGAACTTTCCCTGGTCTCCGGGCTTGGGAGCGGTATAGAGCAGCGCGGCCGTTACATCGTTGGAATTGGGCCGTTCGGCGTAGCTCCAGAGCTGGGTGCGATCGTCGAGATCGGTGCGGATGTCGGGCTCGCCCCATTGGTTGTGAATATCCAGCGAACTCTGCCCGACCTGCAGGTCATTGCGCATCCGCTGGCTCCTGATTTCGGTGTGCGCCGTGTAGATAGCGCCGCATCCCGAGATCGCGCCGGCGGCTGTGGCGATTAGAAACATGGCGGCGATGGTGGTCCGCATCACGAGACCGGATTGTCTCGGCGCCGCCGCCGCTTGTCAACGCGGATCCCTTGGCGTTGTCGCGTCAGCGATTGAAATTGCGCCGGTACGCGACGTAGTTGGCGCAGACCTTGGCGCCAAGCTTCTCGGCGGTGCGGCGCGACGGCCAATTGTCGTCGATCACGATCGTGTAGCTGAGATACTTTGCTCCGCGCTCGATCAGCCGCAGGTAGGCGTGCGACGCAATCGCCAGGTTCACGCCGCGTCCGCGCGCGGGCAGGCGCACGCCGATGCCGAGGAAGTTGACCTTCCTCCCACTCGGCCAGCGTCCGTACCGGCGCCAGGGCCGCCAGCGCACTCTGCTCCGGCATCACGAGCACGGTGCCGACCGGCTCGCCGTCGCGGTAGGCGATTACAGACGTGTCCAGTCCGCCGCCCATCATCTCGAACATCGCGAAGAACTCGCCGAACGCCGCATCGGGCACTATGACGAGTTCTCCTTTCTTCGGGTGAATCGACCTCCTGGGTGGAGTCGGCGTCCCCAAGGGGGGCCCGAACGCGGCTACCGGCGGGCGAGAAGCTACGACTCGGCAGCTATGGCCTTGTCTGGGTCGATGCCCAGCCGCTTTGCGATTCCGTTTCCATAGTCGAGGTCGGCCTTTGCGCAATGGGCGATCCAGCGAAGCACGATCTCCTTCGGCACGCCGGCCATGGCGCGGGCGGTGTTGGCAAACAGCCCCTCTTTCTGCGCCTTCCTCATGAGGCGGAACAGGTTGCCGGCCTGCGTGTAGTCGTCGTTACCGTCGCGGTGGTCGTAGCGGTCGGCGTCGCCTGAGATCTTGAGCGGGGGTTCCTTGAATCGGGGATTTTCCACCGGCCCGCCGAAGCTATTGGGCTCGTAGTTGACGGCACCGCCGTAATTGCCATCGAAGCGCATCAAGCCGTCGCGATGATAGGTATGTACCGGACAACGTGCCTTGTTGACCGGCAGATCCGCGTAGTTGGGCGAGCCGAGTCGGTAACGGTGAGCGTCGGCATACGCGAAGATCCGGAACTGCAACATTTTGTCGGGCGAGAAGCTGATGCCCGGTACCACGCTGGAGGGCTCGAACGCGGCCTGCTCGACCTCGGCGAAGTAGTTTTCCGGATTGCGATTCAATTCTAGGACGCCAACCTCGATCAGCGGGTAATCCTTGTGCGGCCAGACCTTGGTGAGGTCGAAGGGGTGGTAAGGCGTCTTGTCGGCATCCTGCTCCGGCATGACTTGGACACAGAAACGCCATTTCGGATAGTCGCCCTTCTCGATCGATTCGTAGAGGTCGCGCTGGTGGCTCTCGCGATCGCCGCCGATTAGCGCTGAGGCATCCTCGTCGGTCAGGCACTGGATGCCCTGCATGGTCTTGAAGTGGAACTTGACCCACAAGCGCTGGTTCTTGCCGTTGATGAAGCTGTAGGTGTGCGAACCGTAGCCGTTCATGTGCCGGTAGCTCTTCGGCAGGCCCCGTTCCGACATGAGAATCGTCACTTGGTGCAGGCTCTCGGGCGACAGCGACCAGAAATCCCACATCGCCGTGGGATTGCGGAGGTTGGTCTTCGGGTCGCGCTTCTGCGTGCGGATGAACTCCGGAAACTTATAGGGATCACGGACGAAGAACACCGGTGTGTTGTTGCCGACCATGTCCCAGTTACCTTCCCGGGTATAAACCTTGAGCGCGAAGCCCCGCACGTCGCGCTCGGCGTCAGCCGCCCCGCGCTCGCCGGCGACCGTCGAGAAGCGCAGGAAACACTCACTTTGAGCGCCCGGCTGCAAGCCTTTTGCCCTGGTGTAACGGCTGATGTCGCCGGTGATTTTGAGTGTGCCGTAGGCGCCGGAGCCTTTGGCGTGGACGACGCGCTCGGGAATACGCTCGCGGTTGAAGTGGGCGTGCTTTTCGAACAGCTGCCAGTCCTGCACCAGGAGCGGTCCCCGCGGGCCGGCGGTCAGCGAGTTCTGGTTATCTGCAACTGGCGCCCCGCCCTGGGTCGTCAGCATTTTTTGCTCTTTCATTGAACGTCCTCTTTGTCAGTTAATTAGCCGGAATTTCCGTTTTGACTCACCGATTTCAACTCGCCTTTTTGGGGTGGATTACCAATCTATTGCCGACCCCGCCTTCCACCGCCATCGCGGCCCGGTCTCCGTCTTTGGCACGCGATTGCATTGGGAGTTTTAGTGGGGCGGGCACGGCGGTCCGCCCCAGTGTGTGAGTCAGCGATTGAAATTGCGCCGGTACGCGACGTAGTTGGCGCAGACCTTGGCGCCGAGCTTCTCGGCGGTGCGGCGCGACGGCCAATTGTCGTCGATCACGATTGTGTAGCTGAGATACTTTGCTCCGCGCTCGATCAGCCGCAGGTAGGCGTAGGAGGCCATCGCCAGGTTCACGCCGCGTCCGCGCGCGGGCAGGCGCACACCGATGCCGAGGAAGTTGAGCTTCTCCCACTCGGCCAGCGTCCGTCCCGGCGCCAGGGTCGCCAGCGCGCTCTGCTCCGGCATCACGAGCAGGGTGCCGACCGGCTCGCCGTCGCGGTAGGCGATTACAGACGTGTCCAGTCCGCCGCCCATCATCTCGAACATCGTGAAGAACTCGCCGAACGCCGCGTCGGGCATGGCGACATAGCCCCAGTGATTGTAGAACGCCTCGTTGAAGGCGGGCGCGAAATCGGCGACGCGTTTTTCGGGCGGCAGATCGGCCAGCGCGATCACCTCGAAGCCGCCGCGCCGCGCCGCCTCCAGCGCGCTCTGGTAGCGCGCGATCAGCTCGGGCGTGACTTCGATTCGGTAATCGACCATCCCCTTTTCGCACTCGAAGCCGGCATCCTTGAGGAGCGCGTGGTAGTAGTCGGGATTCTGGCGCACCAGCAGCGGCGGCAGTACGTCGTAGGCATCGATCACGAAGGGGCCGTCGAGCGCCCCGAAGAACCCGGCGCGGGCGGCCTCGGCGCCCTGGGTGCGCATCCATTGGCACGCCGCGTCGATCATTTGCTTGACGGCCTCGCGCGTGCCGCGCCGCGCCTCGAACATGGTCAGATGTCCGAGCCGGTCGTTCCAGCGTCTGGCATAGGCGGGATCGACAAACGCAAGCGCGCGCGCGACGATCTCTCCCTCGTCGCGTGCGACGAAGGGACGCATGGGTATGCCGGCGGTGAGCGCGCTCTGGCCGGTTAACCTCGGCAATTCGAGCATCTCGATCGTGGGCCAGTGCGCGGAGATGTCGGCGCGAGCGAGATCCTCGAACCGCAGGAATTCCAGCAACTCGGCTTCGTCGGCCGGCGATTCAATTTTCATCTTGATACCTGTTGTCGGTGGCTCGGACGAGGCCGAGCGCCACCTCGCGGGCGTGGGGTTGGAACGTTGCCTACCGGAGCGGAGGCGAATTTGCGCGTTTGGTGGAACTCCCGCGCGTTCATGCTATGTTTGCTCCGAAATGTCGCTTCGCAATCAGTTGGGAATCGCCGAGCCTCGCCGCATAACGAGTGCAGGCATGTAACCATGGCCCGCAAGCTCAGGCTGGTCAAGGGCGCGGCGCACAAGCGCGCGTTGGTCTACGGGATGCGCCTGTTTGAACCGGGGGATGTCGCCGACGTCGAGGAGGCCAAGATCCGGCTTGCGGATGGCAGTCTGGCGCGGGTCACGATGCATTTCATCGAGGGGACCGACGTCCAGATCCGCCGCCAACTGATGCGCAGCATGGACGCGTTCTTCGAGCTGCTCGGCGGCGAGGAAAAGTCTTAAGGAGGCCCGGCAGATCATGGTGACAATTCTGCTCTTGCTCGATTCTCTGGTTTGTCATTCTCGCGCGTGGCTGCCGCGCGAAGAATCCCGGATACTCCTAGTGGGGCGGGCGTCCCCGCGCCGGTGGCGACTGCCCGCCCTCCACAGAAATCGCGGGCAGGGACGCCCGCGCCACTAAGAGCCCGGGATTCCTCGCGCGCGCCAGGCACGCGCGCGGGAATGACAGAAACAAGCCGCCCCGGAGCAGAATTCTGTGTCACTGACTTGTGCAGTTATCCCTAGGGAGGCCCGGCAGACTATGGAATTCAAGTTCGTCAAATACGAAAAGCGCGGAAATATCGCGTACGTCACGATCAACCGGCCCGAAGTGATGAACGCGCTGCATCCGCCGTGCAGTCTCGAGATGGACCAGGTTTGGGACGACTTTGTCGCCGACAAACAGATGTGGGTCGCGATCATCACCGGCGCGGGCGACAAGGCCTTCTCCGCCGGCAACGACCTCAAGTTCACCGCCGAGCATCCCGAGATGTTCCGCGCCGGCGCGTCCGAGGCGCTGCGCTCGAAGGGCGGCTTTGCCGGGCTCACCTCGCGCTTCGACATCAACAAGCCGATCATCGCGGCGGTCAACGGCTTCGCGCTGGGCGGTGGATTCGAGATCGCGCTGGCCTGCGACTTGATTATCGCGGCCGAGCATGCGCGCTTCGGGCTGCCGGAGCCGCGGGTCGGCCTGATGGCGGCGGCCGGCGGGGTGCATCGCCTGCCGCGCCATATCCCGCTCAAGGTCGCGATGGGGATGATGCTGACGGGCAAGCACATCAGCGCGCAGGAGGCGGCGCGTTGGGGGATTGCCAACGAGGTTGTGCCGCTGAAGGAGCTGATGACCGCGGCCGAGCGATGGGCGGCGGAGATCGCGCAATGCTCGCCGCTCTCCGTGCAGGCTTCCAAGGAAGCCGCGCTGGGCGGACTCGGCATCCCGCTGCAGGACGCGATGGCGAAGCGGTTCGAGGGAACTTCCCGGCTGTTCCGCTCCAAGGACGTAATCGAGGGGCCGCTCGCATTTGCGCAAAAGCGCAAACCGAACTGGTCGGGCGAATGACTCTACGACGCACCGCGGTTTCATCTCCCGTAGGGGCCGCTCGTGAGCGGCCCTCCGCAACGATCCGGAAGGGCCGTTCGCGAACGGCCCCTACGCAGCAGGCAACACTTATCGACAGTCTTGACCGAGGTCGCAGGGCTGCGGAAACTTTTTCCGCGGCCTGCTAGGAGGAGCTCGGGTACAGCGCGATGGAGCAATTGCAACTTGCCCAGGACCTGGTTACGACGCTGCTGATGCTGGCGGTCACCGCGGCGTGGCCGCCGTTCGCAATGGGCGCGTTCTGCATTCTGCTTGGGGTTTACGGGGTAGTGTCGGTGCTGTTCGACGACGAGACGCCCCGCGGAATTCCGGGGATCGAGTACCTCAATCCGCCCAAGCGGGACCTCTCGCCCAAGGCCGCTACCGATCGCAAGCGCTAGCCCGCCTCAGAGCTCCAGGGCAACGCCGTCGACCGGGCGGCCCGGCTCGATTCCGAGCAGGTGGGTCACCGTGGGATGCACATCGATCATGCGCGCGTCTCTGATCTGACGCCCCGGCGAAATTCCGCTCCCCCACGCATAGAGAATCCCCTGCATACCGGGCGTTTCGGGAGGATAGCCGTGCGCCGAAACCAGTCCCGAGCCGGCAAAGGGACTCGGGTACTTGTGGCGTCCGATCCGCGCCAATGGTCTCAGATACCAGGGCGCGAGATCGGGGTCGATCATGTAGTAGCCGGGATGCGCCGAGAGGACGAGGTCTCCCACCCGCTCGCCGCTGCCGAGATGCGCGAATGGCGGCTGGTGCTCGCGCCGAAAGACTTCGAATTCGCGATACCCGGCAAGCGCGCGGCACGCCCGATCGATCTCCGACTTGTCCTCGAAGTAAACGAAGCTGGTAGTCCCGATAGTCACGTCCCGCCCGCGAATTCCATGCCGGATCAGGATTCGCCGTACGTTGAGGAGGTGGGTGACCGGCAGATGCCCGTGGTCGGACATGACTAAGAACGTGGCGTGGTCCCGGTAAGGGAGCCGAGCGATCGTATCAAGCAGCCTGCCGACTTCGGTGTCGGCGCCGATAATGGCGTCGCGCGCCTGCTGCGACTGCAGCCCGCGGTAGTGAACCACCTCGTCCGGCTGCGCGAAGTAGCCCAGGATCAGGCGCGGGCGCACAGCCTCGGGCATTTCCAGGTAGCCGACGATCTGATCCGTCCGCTCGCGCTCGCTCGCATACTCCGAGAGGGTCCACGGCACTTTCCGCTCATGCGATACATAAGCGGCCAGTGCTCCGCGACTCTGCGAGTAGCGCCCGAACCATCCGAGCGCGGCGGTCCTCACTCCCTGGCGCTCGGCGACTTGATGCAGCAGTTCGCCGCCGCCGAGCCAGTCGGCATCGACGTCATGATTGAACAGTCCCCGGCGCGGGTCGACGAACTGGGCGCTGACCACGCCATGATTCTCCGGCCAGCATCCGGTCGAAGCTGAAACCCAGTTCGGTTCGGATATCGAGGGAAAAACCGGCATCAAGTGGTCGGTCCACGCGCCTTCCCTTCGAAGCCGGGCAAGATTCGGCGTCGGCACCGAGTCAATCATCGTCCGTGACAACCCGTCGATTAGCAGGACGATGACCGTCCGTTGCCGATTGCGCGAGTCCGCCATGCTAGGCGTCGGCCGCGCGCGCTTGGTTGCCGAGATGGCGCCCGAAGAACGCCTCGATGCGCTTCCAGGAGTCCTCGGCGGCATCGCGATTGTAGCCGACCTTCATCGGGCCCCACGCCCCGATCGCAGCCAGCACGCCCTTGTTATCGCTCATGAAGCTGTGGCCCGCCTCGGGGTAAAGCTTCACGTCGTGGTCCAAGCCGAGTTCGGCCAGCAGGCGGTTGAGCCGCTCGCCCTGCGGGGCGAACATCCGGTCGCGGCCGCCATAGCTCCCCAGCACTGGGCATACGCCGCGAAGCTCGTCGGCGGTCTTGGGGACGTCGCCGTAAAACGTCGCGGCGGCCTTGAGCGGCGCGTGCACCGCGTGGAGCAGGGCGAAGCCGCCGCCCATGCAGAAGCCGATGACGCCGAGACGCGACGGATCGACGCCCGGCTGTTGCTGCAAAAACGTCCGCGCCGCCTCCAGGTCCCTGAATGCCTCGCCCTCACCGCGGCGCAGCGTTCTCATCGTGCGCGCGACGCAGACCAGGCGCATCCCGTGGCCGTCGTACAGATCGGGAGCCAACGCGACGTAGCCCAGGCCGGCGAGCCGTGCGGTGATGGCGCGGATATCGTCGTTGAGCCCGAAGATCTCGTGGATCACGATCACGCCGGGCCGGATGCGGCCGTCGTCGTGGGTCGCGATCGCGGCGCGCATCGGACGGCCGCCGGCGGAGGGAAATGTGATATCGCGGGTCGTCATTTTTTAACCGCCTACCTGTCGCGCGGAGTTTACCCTGAGCTTGGCCGAAGGGGTGTTGCGGTTAGGTGGCTCACGGCAGGGCGGAGCAGTATCCGGAACCTGATCATTTCCGGTCTCGCCGGTTCTTGGGGGCGCGGCCCCTGGCGCGCGGCCCGGCGCCGTAATCGCCGAACGGCTCATCGCGCTCGCGCACTGCCTGGCGGAAGCCGACCTGTTCGGCGCGTGCGACGAAATCGAGTCCCTCCTGCGTGTGGCGCGCGATCCCGTCGAACAGCGAACCGAACTGCCGCGACGACTGAAGCCCCATCTGCTCGGCGGGCTGATTGCACAAGAGCTTCAGCATCTGGAGCTGGCTGAGCGGCACGCGGGCCATCCGCTCGGCGAGTGCCATCGCATGCTCGTGCAGCCGATCGTCGGGCACGACCTCCAGGATCAAGCCGATCCGGGCGGCCTCCGCAGCGGTGATTTCGTCGCCGGTCAGGAGGTAGCGTTTGGCGCGCTCGAAGCCGAGCCGATAGACCCACATCGCGGTGGTCGGCGTGCCCCACACACGCGCGGGCGGGTAGCCAAACGAGGCCGACTCGCCGGCGATTATGATATCGGCGCACAGGATCATGTCGGTGCCGCCCGCGATACACCATCCATTGACCGCGGCGATAGTGGGCTTGCTCGCGTACCAGAGCTTGAGGTAGGTGCGCACGTAACGCGAGATCATCTGCAGGTCGGCGACCGAGTCCCACGCCCGCCGCCGGCTCTTCTGCTCCTCGGCCTGTGCGCGAGTGGCCCAGTTGAGTCCGTAGCCGGCGCAAAACGCGGGGCCCTCGGCGCGCAGCAGGATCACGCGGATGCGATGGTCGGCGTCGGCCGCTTCGATCGCGGCGTCCAGCTCGTCGCGAAGCTGAGGAGTGATGGTGTTGTATTCATCGGGGCGGCAGAACACGATCGATCGCACCGCGCCGTGCGTTTCAGTCCTTACCGCCTCAATGGTCATCGCTATTCCGCGTGGACACGGCGCCCCTCTGCGGCGCTCAGATTATCTTGTTGAGCGGATACTCGACGATTCCGACCGCGCCGGCCTCAAGCAGCTTGGGGAACAGCTCGCGCACGGTGTGCTCGCTGATCACGGTCTCGACGGCGAGCCACTTCTTGCCCTTGAGCGCGGCCGACGGATAGAGCTGCGAGACCGTGGGTGCGGTGATCGACGGCAGCAGCTCGATCACGCGCTTGAGGTTCTCGCGCGCGACGTTCATCTTGATCCCCACCCGCGATTCGGCGGCCAGCGCCGCGCGGATCAGCACGCCTATCTGGCGGGTCTTGGCCTGCTTCCACGGGTCGGCCCAGGCCCGCTTGCCCGCGACCAGCACCGGCGAGGAGCTCAGCAGCTCCTCGACGATCCGCAGGCCGTTGGCGCGGAGCGAGGAGCCGGTCTCGGTAATCTCGACTGCAGCGTCGACCAGGCCGTCGGCGACCTTGGCTTCGGTCGCGCCCCATGAAAATTCAATTTCTACTTGAACTTTACGCCGGGCGAAGACCTCGCGGGTGAAGTTCAACATCTCGGTGGCCACCCGCTTGCCGCGCAGGTCCTCGAGCTTGCGTACCGGCGAATTCTCCGCCACCACCAGCACCCAGCGCGACGGCGCCAGCGAGACCTTGGAGTAGATGAAGCTCTCGACCTCGACCAGGTCGACGTCGTTCTCCACCACCCAGTCCCGGCCCGTGACGCCCGCATCCAGCGAGCCGTCGGCGATATAGCGGGGAATCTCCTGCGGGCGCAGCAGGCGGCAGGTCAGCGCCGGATCGTCAACGGTGGGCATGTAGGAGCGCGCGTCCACCGAGATGCGCCAGCCCGACTTGCGCATCAGCTCGAGCGTCTGCGCCTCGAGGCTGCCCTTGGGTATTCCAAACCTGAGCGCTTTTTGCGGCTTGGTCATTTTCAGGCTTCGCGAATCGACCCCCTTCTTTCCCTCGCCCGCTTTTCTTGCGGGAGAGGGCAATCAGCGCCCCCGATGGTGCCCGTAGCCGGGGCCGTATTTAACGGGATCGATCTTGCGCGGCTCGACGGTTTGCCATTCGCCGTCCTTGAGCATCCGGAAGAAGCACGACTGGTAACCCTCGTGGCAGGCGACGCCGTCGCCGCGCTGCTCGACGGAAAGCAGGACGGTGTCCTGGTCGCAATCGATTCGGATCTCGCGCACCACCTGGTAGTTTCCAGATTCCTCGCCCTTGCGCCAAAGCGTGTTGCGTGAGCGCGAGAAATAGCAGGCGCGTCCGGTGGCGACGGTCTCTTCGAACGCCTCGCGGTTCATGTAGGCGAGCATCAGCACGCGGCCGCTGAAGCAATCCTGCGCCACCACCGGCACCACGCCGCCGTTTTTCCGGAAGTCGATCGCCTCCGCGAGGTACCTGTTGGCAGCCTGAGTCATGATCTCGCGCGTGGGCCGCGCCGCGCGGGGGCGACAGCCTGTGCTTTCGCGAACTGGTAAGTATCGGCCAAAGGCCGGCGCGATTCAATGATGCCCGCTCCGCAATGCCGTGAAATTCAAACGATCTTCACACTTCGGTAAACGGGCGGTTCCCAAGCGCTCCCGCTCGATATAAACTAGGGCCTCAGTATGGTGTCCGACCCCGACTCCGATGGGCGGGTAGCGGTGCGGCGAACCTGGATCATCGCGGCGGTCGCAATGGCGATCGCCTCGACTTCATGCCGCGGCGTGGGCCCGAGCCGTACCGCTCGGCGGCCCAACGTCGAACCGTTCAATTTCCAGGTAACGGTCGGCCAGAGCCAGTACCAGATCGAAGCTTATCTGGTACGCACGGCGATGGCGGGGCGGCGGCCTGCGCTGCTGGTGCTCAACGCCGGCGAGGGCAATGCGCAGCGATGCGTCGCCGCCAGCGGCGACCTGACCGCAATCGGAATCCACGTGGCTTGCATCAGTATCCCCGGCTATGGCCGCTCCTCCGGACCCGCGCGTTTCGTCGGGCCGCAGGCGGTCGTCGCGGCGCATCGCGGACTCGATCTGCTGGCGGCGCGTCCCGACGTTCGATTCCAGCCGTCTCGGCGTATGGGGTCTGAGCGAGGGCGCCGTCGCCGCCGGTCTGCTGATGGACTCCGATCCGCGTCCGCGCGCGGTGGTGCTCCAGTCGGGCTGCTACGACACGCTGCGGCTGTGGCCCGAGGCGCCGTGGACCACCAAGCTCTCGATCCTGCGCCAGGTATGGCCCAGTCGGCGCGTGCTCAAGGAGCGCAGCGTGATCGCCCATCTGCCGCCACGCCTGGATTGCAGCGTGCTCATCCTGCACGGCGAGCGCGACCGCCGGATGCCGGTTGACCAAGCCGAGTGCCTGGCCCAGGCGCTGCGGGCGCGCGGTGCCAAGGTCGAGACGCGTTACTTCGCCAACGCGCCGCATCAACTGGGCAAGCGCGTGGAGAGGCCGATTGCGAATTTCTTGCGCGAGAATCTGCTCGCTGACAGTTCTGTCACGCACGCGGCGTCCTGATACGCGGCGGCGCGGACCGTCCTGCGCAGCCGGGCTCAGCGAATTTCTTTCAGCGCTTCGAGTACGGCCTCGGCATGGCCGTCGACCTTGACCTTGGGGAAGACCTTACGAACCACGCCGGCCTTGTCGATCAGGAATGTGGTCCTCTCGATACCCATGAACTGGCGTCCGTAGAGCGACTTCTTCTTGTAGACCCGGTAGATCCTGGCGACCCGATTGCCCTCGTCGCTGAGCAGGCGAAAGTTGAGGCCGTGATGCGCGGCGAATTTCCGATGCGACGCCGCCGAATCGCCGCTTATCCCGACCACCTCGGCACCGGCAGACCCGATCGCGTCGAGCCGGTCGCGAAAGCCGCACGCCTCTTTCGTGCATCCGGGTGTCATGTCCCGGGGATAGAAGTAGAGCACGAGATTTTTTCTTCCGAGCAGGTCCTTCAGGCTGACCATCTCGCCGTTCGAGTCGGGCAGCTCGAAGGCGGGCGCCCTCTTTGCCTGGGGTTGAGGTTTGGCCGCTTGGGTGCGGGTAGTTTTTCCGGCAGGCATCGTTTTCCTCTATGAACCGGCGCTCTATGAACCGGCGTATGAACCGGCGATTGATCGATCGCGGCGCATCATGCCCCAATCCGCCATCATCAAAGAGACTTGTGCCACAAGGGCGCGGGCATTTCCAGTTGACGCGGTAGTTGTGAGGCTCTAGACTTGCGGCGAGTTCAACTCCCACCAGTTTTCAATGGCTGTATACACCGAGTTGGGCAAATCGTTTCTGCACGAGCTTGCCGAAGATTACGGATTCGGCCGCGTGATTCGCGCGGTCGGAATACGCGAGGGCTCGGTCAACACCAACTACCTGCTCGAAACCGGCAAGGGCAAATTCCTGGTCCGTATCGATGAGGTCAAGACCGAGGCCGAGCTCAAGCGCGAGATCGATCTGCTGAGCTTCCTGCGCAAGCATACCTTTCCCTGCCCGCACCCGCTGCAGGATCGCAAGGGCTGCTACCACCGCGACCTCGACGACAAGTGCATCTCGGTCTACCGCTACCAAGAAGGCAAGATCCTGATGCCCGAGCGGCTGCGTCCGAGCCAGCTCGAGGCCACCGGCCGCGTGCTGGGCGAGCTGCACGTAATCGGCAAGGGCTACAAGAAGGGCATCGACAACCGCTTCAGCTTCGAGCGGATCGCCGATCTCTACCTGTCGGTGCGCAACCGGCTGCCGAACTACTTCCGCAAGATCATCCGCACGCTCGACGACGAGGTCGGGTACCTGACCCAGTATTTGGAGGGGAAGCTGCCCAAGGGCATGATCCACGGCGACCTGTTCTCCGACAATCTGCTGTTCCGCGGCGAGCGGCTGACGGCGATGCTGGATTTCGAGGCGGCGTGCCGCGGCAAGTTCATCTTCGATATCGCCACCGCGGTCAACGCGCTGTGCTTCGTGGACGGGCGCTATTCGATCGATCGCTTCCGCCACCTGTTGCAAGGCTACGAGTCGGTGCGCACGCTCTCACTGGCCGAGTGGGACGCCTTTCCCAACGAGCTGCGCTACTCATCGCTGCGCTTCACGGTGACCCGCCTGCACCAGTTCTTCCTCTCGTCGGCCGACGGCAGCAGCCGCATCAACAAGGACTTTCGCGAGTTCTTCGATCGGCTGCGTATTCTGCGCCGCGAGAAGGAGGGCGGGATGGAGGCGCTGCTGATGGCGATGGCGACCGGGTACGACTATCGCAAGTACCAGAAGGTCAAGGCGAGCGAACGCCGCTCCGCGTGAGTCCGGCGCTTTCCTGATGGAACGCCGAAATCGTCCGTCCCGCGCCGTCCCGGCGCATGGTCTGGTCGGAGCCTGGGGTTGAGCCCGTTGCTCGAGCGCACAGCCGGCGCGCCGGCGGCGCTGTGGCTGGAGGTCGCGCCCCCGCGCGGAGTCAATCCCGAGCCGCTGCTCAAGAAGCTTGCCCCGCTGCGCGGCCACGTGGACGCGATCAACCTGACCGACAACGCGCTCGGCAAGGTCAAGATGTCGGGGCTCGTGTTCGGCGCGATGATCAAGTCGCGCCTGGGCATCCCGGTGGTGTTGAACTTCTCGTGCCGCGACCGCAACCTGCTGGCCCTCAAGTCCGATCTGCTCGGTGCCGGCGCGCTCGGGATCGACGCGGTAGTGGCGCTGACCGGCGACAAGCTCATGTTGGCCGGGGATGCGCATGCGGTGCGCGAGCTGAACGCTTTCGGCCTGCTGCGCGTGATCGGCGCTCTCAACCGCGGCGACACCGGCGAGGGCAAGCCGGCGCTCAAGACCGTGGCGCGGCTGGTCGCCGGCGCGGTGGCAAATCCGAATCGGCGCGATCTCAATCGCGAATTCGACCTGATCCGGCGCAAGGCGGAGGCCGGCGCCAAGTTCCTGATCACCCAGCCGGTTTTCGACGCCGCCGACGCCCGCGCCTTCATCCGGCGCGCCGGCGAACACGGCCTGAAGGTGGTGCTCGGAATTTTACCGATCAAGCGCGCCGCGATGGCGCATTACATGCGCGACCGGGTGAACGATCTGAGCGACGTGCGCGGCCATCTCGAACGCTACACCGGGCTGAGCGAGGAGCAGGCCCGCCGCCAATCGCTCGAGGAAAACCTCGCCCTGATGCGCGCCTTGGCGTGCGACGCGGCCGGATTTAATATCATGAGCGGCGGCGGACCTTCGCTCGCGATCGAGCTCGCGCTTGAGTTCAGCCGCTGGCGCGCCCAGCCCGGCGCGTAATCCCGGAACACGGAGCTATCATGGCCTCTGCGCGCAAGCCGGTCGAAGAAGCGGTGCGGACCATCCTTCGCCATATCGGCGAGGATCCCGACCGCGAGGGTCTCAAGGCCACGCCCGATCGCGTGGTGCGCGCCTTTGAGTTCCTGACCCGCGGCTACAGCGAAGATCCCAACGCCGCCATCAACGGCGCGCTGTTTGCCGAAGATGGCTACGAGGAAATGATCCTGTGCAAGGACCTCGACTTTTACTCCTTGTGCGAGCATCACCTGCTGCCCTTCATGGGCAAGGCGCACGTCGCCTACCTGCCCAAGCACCACATCATCGGACTGTCCAAGCTGGCCCGAATGGTCGACCTTTACGCCCGCAGGCTCCAGGTCCAGGAGCGCCTCACCACCCAGATCGCGCGGACCATCATGGAGCAGCTCGATCCGCTGGGCGTGGCGGTGGTGCTCGAAGCCGAGCATCTGTGCATGCGGATGCGCGGGGTCGAGAAACAGAACTCCTGGGTCACGACCTCGGCGATGCTGGGCGTGTTCCGGACCCATCACGAGACCCGCCAGGAATTCATGACGCTGATCCGCAACGGAAAAAGCTGACGCGTGGCGCGTTCTTCGATAACCGCAACCTCCATCGCGCCGCCCATGCCTCGCGACCATCTCGATGCCCTCGGCGTCTTCGCGCTGCGTTACGTCCGGCCTGGCCACACCATAGGACTTGGCACCGGCCGCGCGGCAAGCGCCTTCATCCGCGCGCTCGGGGAGCGCCAAATCAAGGTGCGCGGCGTGCCGACCTCGAAGGCCAGCGAGGGGCTGGCCCGCGAGCTCGGCATCGAGATCGTCTCGCTGGAGGAGGTGCGCAGAATCGACACCACCTTCGATGGCGCCGACGAGGTCGACCCGCGCCTCAACCTGATCAAGGGATGGGGCGGCGCGCTGGTGCGGGAGAAGATAGTCGCCGCCGCCTCGCGCCGCCGCGTCATCCTGGTCGGCCAGGAAAAGCTGGTCAAGAGGCTCGGCGCGCACGGGATGCTGCCGGTCGAGATCGTGCCGTTCGCGGCTGCGTTCTGCATACGGAAAGTGGCGGCGCTCGGACTCAAGCCCAAGGCGCGCACCGACCCGATGGGCCGCGAATTCCTGAGCGACAATCAGAACCTGATCCTCGATTGCGGCGTGCGCGAAATTCGCAATCCGGCGCGCCTCGAGCGCGAGCTGCGCGCGATCCCCGGCGTGGTCGGAACCGGCCTGTTCGTCGGGATGGCCGACGTGGTGCTGGTGGCCGGCCCCGGCGGCAATGTGCAGGTCCTCCGCCGCAAATGAGCCCCGCGCAGCCCGGTTCTTTTCGGCCGCCCCTGCGCCGCTAAAGCAGCGGGCGAGGCCGCATGCGCCGGGGGCGACCGCTCCCAGTTCGGACAAAAAATAAATTCCAAAGTGGGGGCGGGCGGCGGGCCCTCTTACAGGATTGCCGAGGCGGCCAGGGTTGACTGTGAGCTCGGATTGTTCTGCAACACAATGATGAGCCAAGCTCCGCCTCTGCAAGCCCGCACCGCGCTGGAACGAATCTTCCGGGCCGCGCTGGATGCCGTCGCACCCGATCGACTCCTCGCCGATGCGATAGCGGGAACGGCGCCGGGCACCGAGGCGGTAGCGGCGATGGTCGCGGGCGCATCGGGAATCTACATACTTGCCGCGGGCAAGGCGGCGCTGGCGATGGGTTGCGAGGCCGCGACCCGGCTTAAGCCGAAACTCCGCGGGGCGCTCGCGATAGTGCCGAAAGATACGTCCGTGGTTTCGGTGGCTCGCCCCTCCGATCTCGAAATTCTCGAAGCGGCCCATCCGATTCCCGACCAATCCTCGCTGCGCGCGGCGCGCGCGGCGCTCGCGATGGCGGCGCGGGCGTGCGACGGCGACCTGCTGCTGGTCGCGCTCAGCGGAGGCGCCTCCGCGATGCTGGCGATGCCGGCCGGTGAAGTCTCGCTTGAGGACAAAATCGCGGTGACCTCGGCGCTGCTGCGCGCAGGGGCCACGGTTGGCGAGCTCAACCTGGTGCGCAAGCATCTCTCGGCGATCAAGGGCGGCGGCCTGCTCAGGGCCGTGCCCGATCGCGCGCGCGTGCTTACCCTGATTATCTCCGACGTTTCCGGCAACGACCTCGCGACCATCGGCTCGGGTCCGACCGCCGCCGACCCCTCCACGTACAGCGAGGCGATCGCCGCCCTCAAGCGCCATCATGGAGTCTGGGGACGTACTCCCGAGCCGGTCCGCGAGCATCTCGAGCTCGGCGCCGCGGGGCGAATCGCAGAGACGGTCAAGCCGGGCGACCCGCTCGTCTCGCGCGCGACCAACCTGGTCATCGCGGACAACTCAACCGCGCTCGCCGGCGCGCGCAACGAGGCCCGCGCGCTCGGCTACGCGGTCGATGCATGGCGCGAGCTGCGCGGCGAGGCCAACGACCTGGGCCGCGCGCTCGCGGCCCATCTGTGCGCGCTCAACACGCCGCGGCTTTGCGTGATCGCCGGCGGCGAGCCGGTGGTGACGGTGAAGAGCGACGGACGGGGAGGACGCGCGCAGCAATGCGCGCTGGCGCTCGCGCTGGAACTGGCGCGGATCGGCGTCGGGCGCAGGATCGCGGCGCTGTTCGCCGGCACCGACGGAATCGACGGGCCGACCGACGCGGCAGGCGCCTTCGCCGCGCCCGATACGATCGAGCGTGCCCGCGCGCATGGGGTGGACGCCGAGGCCGCGCTCGCGCGCAACGATTCCTATACAGTTTTCAAGGCGCTCGGCGATTTGATAGTGACCGGACCGACGGGCACCAACGTTGCGGATATTTTCGTCGGGCTCGTGAACTATTAATCTGAGCGAGGATTTTCTCTTGCTCTTGCCGTTCCGCTGCGCTATGCGTGGCGGGGGGGCGGCCTAATGTACACGCAGGATCCCTTATTCTGGAGAGCGGGTGCGATCGCCACCACTATCTTCATGTCGATAGTGCTCGCTGCGCTCACGATCGACACGCTCCGGCAAATCGCTCCCGGCAGCCCACGCGTCCCATCTTACGACGTAATCAACAACTCGATCGCATACGAATTCGATCCGGCGCGCGCCGAGTATGCGCCGAAAATCGGCAGTGAGGAGCTTATCTTCGGTCACAAGTACTCCCCTGAGGAAGCCGCGGTTCTCATCGGCAAGGGGAAGCTGGTCATCCAGAGCCGGGCTTGCATAGATTGTCACACCTTTTTCGGCGTTGGCGGATATTACGCTCCCGATCTGACCCGAGCATGGATGGATCCGGTGTGGACCAGGTACGCCGGGCCCAAACGCGCGGACAAGCTTGCCGCGTTCCTGATGCACCCGCTGCGACTCGGCGCGCGTGCGATGCCGGACCTGCATATCCAGCGCGACGAGGCTGAGGCCGCTGTCGCATATCTGAAGTGGATGTCGTCGGTGGACAGCAATGGCTTTCCCGACCGATTCGGCGCCGCCAGCGGTCAGTAGCCAACGGCGCGAAGGGAGGAAAGCGCGATGTATCGAGCGCAGCGGCTGGGCCTGAAATATCTCACCGCGTCGACGGTGATGTTCGGTGCAATGATCGCATTCGGCGTGCTCTCCTCGATCTACTACATCTGGCCCGGCTTTCTGCTGAACGTGTTCAACTTCGACACCGCGAAGATCGTTCACATCGACGGCCTGGTGATCTGGCTGCTGATGGGATTCCTCGGCGCGGTCTATTGGTTCCTCCCGCAGGAACTCGAGCGCGAAGTGGAAGGCATCGCGCTGGCCGAAATCCTCTTCTGGGTTTTCTGCGCAGCGGTCGCCGTCGTGGTGGTGGTGTTTCTGGTCGTGCAATACGGCTCGGCCACCGAATCGTCGATGTGGTTCATCAACCAGGGCCGCAAGTATGTTGAAGCTCCTCGATGGGCAGCGCTCGGAATCGTGGCGGTGCTGGGGGTGTTCGCGTACAACGTGGTCGGTACTGCCGTCAAGGCGCGCAAGAGTACCGGCATCCTGACCGTATTGATCGTCGACCTGGTCCCGCTGGTGGTCCTCTACTTCGATGCCTTTCCTGAAATGCGCAACATGTCGCAGGATCTGTTCTGGTGGTGGTGGCTGGTTCATCTGTGGGTCGAGGCGACCTGGGAAATACTGATCGGATGCATCATGGCGTGGACCCTGATTCATATAGTGGGCGCGTCGCGACGCGTGGTTGAGAGCTGGCTCTATCTCCAGGTCACGCTGGTGCTGGGCACCGGCATTCTCGGGCTCGGGCATCATTATTTCTGGATCGGCACGCCGCGCTACTGGTTCGCGATCGGCGGCTTCTTTTCGGCGTTGGAGCCGCTACCCCTCCTGGGAATGGTCGTACATGCGGTGTATGACGCGGGTAGTCATCATTTGCGCGCCGCGAATCGTCCGGCATTCTACTGGACGCTCGCCGAGGCCTTCGGAAATTTCATCGGCGGTGGCGTATGGGGCTTCATGATGACGCTGCCGCAAATCAACCTTTATTCGCATGGCACCCAATGGACCGCCTCGCACGGGCATTTCGCATTCTGGGGCGCCTACGGATGCGGCGTGATCGCTGTGCTCTATCTCGCACTCGAGAAGAGCCGTGGATATGAGGGGCTCGACGGCCGCGCCTGGAAATGGTCGTTCGCACTGCTCAACATCGGGATGCTCGGCATGACCGGCGCGCTGCTGGTGGCGGGCATGGATCAGTCTTTCTATGAACGCGCGATCGGCGGCTCGACCTGGAACGCGTTCCTCGCGATGCAGGGGCGGCCGTGGTTCATCGAGAGCATGTGGGCGCGCTTGGCATTCGGACTGATGTTCGCCTGCGGCTATGCGATCCTGGTGTACGATCTGCTCGCCGTGAGACGGCGCGAGGCCATCGTCAGCGAATCGATGGCGGCGGCATCATGACGCCCACCGAGATGCTCGCCACTGCGCTGCTGCTCGGCGGGTTCATCACCGCCGCGGGCGCATACGGTCTGCTCTACTGCGTGGCGCGGATCTCGGATCACAAGATGCTGCGAGCGGGCGGCTATTTGAGTTACGCGGGGCTGTGCCTGATCGCATTCGCGCTAGTGGCGTTCACGCCGCTGCATGTCGGATGGAAAGTGCTGGTCGCGGCGAGTTGCGCAGTCTACCTGATGATTCCGCCGGTCACCTGGCGCTACCTCGCGCGGCTTCATCGAGAGGAGAGGATTCGATGATGCCCGACCTCGCCAGCACGCTCATCGCGATCGTGCTGGTCTGCGTGGCGGTGCTCGACAAGCCGCTGCTCGACTCGCAACACGGGCTTCTCCTCGTCGCCGGCATAGCGCTCGCGGTGCTGGGAGCCATCGCGAATCGGGTAGACTACTTGAAATGGCCCGGCGTCGCCGTCGCGGGGGCTGGCGTCGCGATTGTGGTACTGATCGCGTCCGGGCTGTCATCCGCATCTTCCGAGACCGCATTCTGGGTGGTGTTCTGGAGCGGAAACATCGCGGGTGTCGTTTCGCTTTGGTCGGCTCTCTACCGCGGCACTGATGTTCGAGCGACGCAATCGTCGTAGAAGATTCTTCTCGTCCACCGCCTTCGTTTGTCCCGATGTGGTGCCACCAGAAACAGATGTTGTCGTTTCTCAAAACCCGATCCGACTCCAATGTTTGGCAAATTCGGCCGGAAGCGGGGAGCCTGAATCACGATACAAAGGATAGTCCAGATTTATGAAAACGACGGTCATTGCCGCGGGAATCGTGTTGACTGCTCTGCTCGCCGGTCGGGATTCACTCGCGCAGCCAAAGGTTGCAGCCGGCAATGATGGCACACCATCCCAACTCGTTCTCAAGGGACAAGACGCCACCTGCGCTGGCCCATCACACAAGACCTTCAACATCGAGATGAAGGAGGTACACGTCAGGTTGAGCGATGACATCGAGACAATGGCGTGGACTTTCAATGGTACCGTCCCGGGACCGGTACTCGAGGCTTGTGTGGGTGACACGCTGACCATGATGCTGACCAACCACGGCAGCATGGCGCACGGACTCGACACGCACGCCTTCCAGATCGACGCGCAGAAGTTCGGTCCGGTGGCGCCGGGGGCCACCTTGAAGATCGAGAGCCAGGTGACGACGCCGGGTGTCTTCATGTATCACTGTGCCAATGGAGCGATGACCGACCAGCACATCAAGATGAGCATGGCCGGCCCAATGATCGTTTACCCGCACCCGGCCGATGTCACGTTTGGGCCGGCAAAGGAGCTGGTCGTCGTGCAAGGGGCGGCGTACGGGGAGCCCAACGACAAGGGTATAATCGAGCCCGACTCCCGCAAGATGGAGGCGAACACACCGACCTTCTACTTCTTCAATGGTCGCCTCGACCACAAACCGATCAGCCTCAAAGCGGGGCAGCACGTCCGGCTATACTTCCTGAACACCAGTCCCTATGTGTCCTCGGTGCACGTGATCGGGACGATTCTCGACCAGGCTCATGCCAGCGGTAATCTAAGAAATACATTGTATGGCGTGCAAACCTTTGGGGTGGAAGATGGAAATGGAGCGATCATTGAATTTACGGTGCCCGAAGCCGGCACCTTTCTGCTCGTCGACCACGATCATCTCGGCTACATGCCTACGGGCTTCGTTATGCCCTTCGCCGTGAAATAGGCGCAGCTTGGGCCTCTGCCGCGGGCTGCCGCTCTCAAATGACCAGATCGGTGGGTGATCGTCAGTGACACCGCTGGCCGGTACGGAGCGTGTGGCGCCCGCGTCAACCGCAGGCATCTCGCGCTGGCGCAGCGAACCGTTTCGAGTCTTCTTTCCGCTGGGCGTCTTACTCGCGTGGATCGGTGTGGGCCACTGGCTTCTTTACGCCACGGGAGTGGCAGCGACCTACTCGTGCAGGTTTCACGGGTTGGTGCAGATGCAGGCATTCATGATGGCGTTTGCCATTGGCTTCCTTCTCACGGCGCTGCCGCGTCGCACACAGACGCCGCCGGTTGACCGGATGGAGATGGCAGCGCTGGCGGCGGCACTGGTTATCATCACGGGCGCGGCGCTTGCGGACCGCTGGGTGATCGCCGAAACGGCTTACGCCGCGCTATTCGCATTGCTCATCGAGTTTGCGCTGCGTCGTTTTCTGAAGCGCGCTGTGGGCCGCCGCCCGCCGGCCGCCTTTGTGCTGTTGCCTATCGCGGCGCTGCACGGACTGGCGGGCGCCGTTTTGATTGCCGTAGCTGAGGCGAAGAATGTGGCCCCATGGACCAGCCAGCTGGGTCTGCTACTGGTCGAGCAGGGCGTATTCCTGTGCTTGGCAGTCGGCATCGGCGGTCTGGTCTTGCCGCTCATGGGAGGCGCGCCTCCTCCTCCCGACCTCGGCTCGGCGCCTCGCGAAACCTGGAAGGCGTTGGCATACGCCTGTGCCGGAGCCGCGATCTTCGCCAGCTTGCTGCTGGAGCAGCTCGGCTTTGAACGAAGCGGTCCGCTGCTCCGAGCGATTGTGGTTGCGATCGGTCTGGGGTTCGGAGGCGGGGCGTGGCTTCTGCCGGGCAAGCCGGGTGCGCACCGCAAGCTGGTCTGGCTCGCGGTCTGGCTCATGCCGGTTGGCTTGATCGTCTCGGCACTCTGGCCTGACTATCGCGTACCGGCCCTGCACATTCTCTTCATCGGCGGCTTTAGCCTGATGGCTTTCGGCGTAGGCACTCACGTGGCGCTCAGCCATTTCAACATGGAGCAACTCGCGCTCGGGAGGCCCCCCGCCGTGATCATACTCGGCGCAGCATTCCTGATTGCGCTCTGCGCGAGGCTCGCGGCCGACTTCAGTAACACGTACTTCCTGCACCTCGGATGGGCGGCTGCGGTGTGGATCCTCGGCTCGGCGGTTTGGCTGGCATTTTTCGGCCCGAAGCTGCTCCGTTTGTGATCCCGCCATCGGCCTGCGCTTCACGCGCTAGTCGTGCCCGGCTGCCGATTCGAGATATGAAGGGGGGCATTCCAACGAGCGCTTAGGTCCGTGCATCGGAAGGTCGAAGAGAGAACAATATGAATAGCCTCGTGTTGGACTCAGAGAAAAATCCGGTCGGCCGAATCCGCCGGTTCCTCACTGACGATCACCGTCGCCTCGATGCGTTGCTCGCCCGAGCCGCCACTTGCTCTTCCGACGATGAACTCGCGGCCTACGACGAATTCCGCCACGGTCTTCTGAAGCACATTGGCATCGAGGAAAAGATTCTGCTCGCGGCCGCCCAGCGTCTGCTCGGCAAGCCCCTGGCTCAAGCCGAGAGACTCAGGCAAGACCACGGCGCATTGGTCGCCCTGCTGATGCCGCTTCCCGCACGCAACGTAATCCGGGTGATAAAGGCGATTCTCGCGGCGCACAACCCGGTAGAGGAGGGGCCTGACGGTGTCTACGATATCTGTGAGCGGCTGGCCAAGAATGAGGCCGATGATCTTTTGGCATCGATCCGGAACGCACCGGAGGTCCGAACCCGCCCCAATATGACGAGCCCGAAGATTCTGGACGCGGCGCGCCGCGCAATGGCCCGCGCCGGCTACGACCCATCGCTGCTCGACGACTATTGAGTTCCGCAGAATATGCTTACCGCGGCCGCGGAAATCGTAATGCGATCACGTTATTCAAGACACCCGGATTTGCGCGTCGTAGGCGTCGCCCTGCACGCAGCCAGGATGACCCTTCTCACTGCGCGGAAGGACCGATCACGGTGCAGGTCCTTGAGGGCCGTCTGACATTCAGTGCAGGATCCAAAGACGTGACGCTTGCTCCAGGACAGCTGCTCACGCTCCCGCCGGGAACTGCTCACGGATTGGCGGTGGAAGCCGAATGCGCCTTTCTGCTAACGATCGCAGGCGAGAAAGCTCACGTCGCGGAGTGAGGCCACGGCGACTCTTTGCGTGAAGCGATGAAGCACCCCCGAACGTTGCGTCGCCTGCGGACCCTGGACTGGGAGGCCATGGCGGGAGTTTCCGCCGCCGTGCTGGCCTTGGTGCTGCACCTCCTGCATGTGGTCGACCAGTCGGTCTTGCTTACCATCACATTGGTGATCCTGGCGCTCATCCTGATCCGTGATCTCCGTCGCGAGGGTCGCGAGGAGCACGCGCTGGAGCTGGCGGAGCGTACGGACGCCGCGGTGCTGAAGCTGCAATCCGCGCTCACCCCTCCTGATACCATTCTCATTGGCCCATCACGTCTGCATGCCGAAAGCGAGCAGTTCGCACAACGCGCGCGCGGGGACATGACGTGGTTCAATGTTTGCCTTCTCATGTTTGTGCCGCAATCGCTGTTCGACGTGTTGCTGCGGCCGGCAGTCGAGAATCCACGTGTCACCGGGATCCAGTTCATTCTGGATGCGAGCGAGAAAGAGAGGTGGTTGACGGATATCGTACCTAAGCTCCGCGCGTGTCGCGGGGCTGAGAAGGTCAGGGAGCCGCGTTGGTGCGAGCTGAAAGAAAGCGTCTCGTTCATCCTCGCCGAGATCGAGCCCGAAGGTGCTGTTGAAGCACACTTGAGCTTTTGGGGTGAGCCGTTCATGTCGCGGTCGACCGGCCGGCAGATCCCACGCTATATTTTCCACGTGCAAGGGCATTCGGAACTCATCGGCCGGCTCGTCGAGCTCGCACGGTATTATCGGAGCGGGGCATCACTCGGCTGAATGGAAAGAGGACGCGGGATGGAGTCAACGACGTCTTCAACCGGGAACCGCCCGCATCGCGTTCAGATGGCGCACGCTCCCGAAACCGGTGTCCACACAAGCCGCCTGGAGCCCGTCCGGCTGCCGATCCATTTCTTCGCCGTGGCGACGGCTTTTTTCTCGCCGGAGTCAGCGCGATGCCGTGGATCACGCCGGATGTGGTCCAGTTCTTCTATCAGCCATTTCCGCTGGCGCTGGTCCATGCCTTTACGCTGGGCTGGATCACCGCCACGATCATGAGCGTGATGTGTCCTCCCGAGCGCTGGCACAGCTCTGATGGTGTTTCATTATTGCTCCGGGCCGGCTGATTTGTGAAGCCTGAACGGCATCTGGCCGTCAGAAAGACCGTGGAGGCTTTTGGACATGGATCATAGCATCACGCGAGAGATTTTGTGGAACGTTCCAGTTGCCTTCATGGTGATCATGTATGCGTTGCTGGCGCTTTTGGCGGTGACCTTTGCCTTTGCCGGTCGATACTGGTACCAGCGCATTACGCTTGGCAGACCGAAATCTCGCTTCGATCGCCCGCTGCTGCGCGCTTGGTTGATGCTGCGGGACGCGGTTGGCCAGGGCTACGTCGTCCGGGAAACCTGGGGCTGGATGCATTACGCATTTTATGTGGGCTTCGTCGGTCTCTTCATCGGAACCACAATCGTGGTCATTATTGAACGTTGCATAAATAATTGAAAGGAATACTCAGTTGTGCTACGCTGGCTTCATGAGGCCAGTGGGAAGTGCGGCGGAGTTGGAGCGGCGTCGGCGGCGTGCGGTGCGGCTGTTGCAAGCCGGCCATTCGCTGTCGACGGCGGCACGGATGGTGGGCGCGGCGGTGAGCGCGGTCTGGCAGTGGCGGGAGACCTGGCGCCGGCGCGGAGAGGCGGGGCTTCAAGCCAGGCCGACCCCGGGACGGCCGCCCAGACTGACCCCCCGGCAACGCCAGCGCCTGCCCAGGCTGCTGGCCCTGGGCGCCCGCGGTTACGGCTACCCCAACGATCTCTGGACCACGCGGCGGATCGCCGCGCTCATCGAGCGCGAGTTCAGGGTCGGCTATCACCCGGCGCAGGTGAGCCGCATCCTGGCGCAACTGGGCTGGAGCTATCAGAAGCCTGAACGGCGGGCGCTGGAGCGCAATGCGGCGGCCATCACCCATTGGAAGCGTTACCGGTGGGTCGGGATTAAAAAAAAGCCCGGCGCCTGAGCGCGCATCTGGCGTTCCTGGACGAAAGCGGCTTCCTCTTGGTTCCCAGCGTGCGCCGCACCTGGGCGCCGTGCGGCCAGACCCCGATGCTCGTCCACCGCTACGCGCGCGATAAGATTTCGGCCATCTCCGCGGTGACCGTGAGTCCCGTGCGCCATCGCCTCGGGCTTTACTGCCACTTCCACTTCGTCAATCTCACCCAGTTCGAGGTCGCCGCCTTTTTGCGCCTGCTGCTGCGCCAACTGCGCGGACCCATCATGCTGCTGTGGGACGGCGGCCCAATTCACCGCGGGCCCGCCGTCAGCCAAGTCCTGGCCCGCCATCCGCGCCTCATGGTCGAGCGCTTTCCCGCCTACGCGCCCGAGCTCAACCCCGATGAGCAGGTCTGGAACCACTTCAAGACTCAACTCGCTAACGGCTGTCCGCTCAGCATCGATCAGTTGCTCGACGACCTCAGCCAACTCGCCCGCCGGGCCCGGCGCTCCTCCCAGCTCCTGCGCAGCTTCGTCCTGGAATCCGACCTGCCGCCTCTTTTTTCACCCTGAGTTTCTATTATTTATGCAATGGTCAATAACAGTGACGTGAGAGCTCTCGCGCGGTTGTTTGGCGTCGATCTGTACTTCTACTTTGGTCAGTTCTATCTATTCTTTAAAGCGGCGATGGACACTTTCTTCACGATTCTTGTGATTGGCAGCGTCGCGGCTGGTTTGCGGCGTGGGATTGAAGTGCCGTGGCTTCTGAGCCGCCCATCCTCTGAGAAGCTGTTGAACAACATGGAGAACCGTCTGGGTTACTGGTACCCGCTGCTGATGCTGGTTCTGGTCGCGGTGACGGGGCTGATGCTTGAAGGCGCGAGGATTAACGCCACCCGTCCGCCGTTCGAGGAATGGGCATATCTGGGAAGAAGTTTGGGGCGTCTGGAAGGGGCCCTAAGCGCGGGAGTTGCATTTCACCGCTGGCTGTGGCTCACACACATGTTGCTTGTGTACGGGCTTCTGTTTGCGTTCCCATTCTCAAAGCTGCGGCACTTCGTTATCGCGCCGGTGAATCTATTCTTTCGAAATCTTGGTCCGCGCGGCCGGCTTGAGCCAATCAGCAATTTTGAACAGACGGAAAGCTTCGGCGTAGGAAGAATCGAGCAATACAGTTGGAAGCAGTTGCTCGACATGGCCGCGTGTCTCGAGTGCGGGCGTTGCATGATCAATTGTCCGACCGCGACGACGGGGAAAGCCCTGAATCCCAAGTATCTGGTAATCGAACAGCGCGAGCATCTTCTGGGCATGGCTCCGGCGCTCCTAGCAAACAAGGGAAGGATGGACTCGGCGGTGAGCGTTGGTGAAATGGCGGCGGCCGATGTTAATGTGGTCCGGGATGTAGCGACAGAACAGGCGGTGTGGGATTGCACGAATTGTGGATGGTGCGAGGAGGGATGCCCGGTCGGGATCGAACACGTTCAACGCATCGACGACATGCGGCGCTATCTGGTGATGACGGAGAGTCGTTTTCCACGTGAGGCTATAACCGCCTTTAAAGGAATCGAGACGCAGGGAAATCCGTGGGGTCTTGCCCAGGAAAAGCGGGCTGATTGGGCTAAAGGACTCGGCATACCGATCCTGGCGGAGATCAGCGATCGGTCGGCGATTGATGTGCTCTACTGGGTAGGATGCGCGGGCTCATATGACGAGCGGAATCAGAAGGTAAGCCGTGCGTTCGCGGGTCTGATGAAGCAGGCGGGGGTGAACTTCGCTATTCTGGGCTCGGAGGAGACCTGCACCGGAGATCCCGCACGGCGTTTGGGAAACGAATATCTCTATGCGTCGGTCGCGAAGCGCAACATCGAGACGCTCAAGCGCTACCAGCCTCGCCGAATCGTAACCCAGTGTCCGCACTGTTATCACAACCTGAAGAAGGAATACCCGGATTTCGGAGCGAGTGACTATGAGGTGGTACATGAAGCGGAATTTCTCGAGGAATTGTTGCGTGCGGGACGCCTGCGTTTGAGAGGAGGGGCGAAGCATCGGATGGCTTATCACGATCCGTGCTTCATGGCTCGGCATGATGAGAAGTGGGGGAGCGCTCGCACGCTGCTGAGCGCGATTCCCGGCTGTGATCTGATCGATGCGGCGCAATCGAAAAATCGCACCTACTGCTGTGGTGCCGGTGGCGGGTGTTTCTGGAAGGAAGAAATAGGCGGAACACGAATCAACGAGCGGCGGCTCAGTCAACTGCGGGAAGCCAATGCACCGACGCTTGTGGTTGGGTGCCCGTTTTGCATGACGATGCTCGAAGACGGCGTTAAGTCGCGTTCGTTGGAGGAAGAAGTGCGGGTACGAGATTTGTCCGAGATCTTGTTAGAATACGCTGATAAAACGCAGGCATGGCGTACCAGAGATTGATCCTTGGGCCGAGTCAGGAGGCAGAAGATCGTGGCAGAGCGAAGTATTATCCTGAGGATCAAGCGCCAAGACACCCCTCGAAGTCCTTCATACTATGAGGAGTTCGAGCTCCCTTACCGGCCAAACCACAACGTGATTTCCATGCTGATGGAGATTCGGCGCAGTCCAATTATTGACCATTGCATAAATAATAGAAACTCAGGGTGAAAAAAGAGGCGGCAGGTCGGATTCCAGGACGAAGCTGCGCAGGAGCTGGGAGGAGCGCCGGGCCCGGCGGGCGAGTTGGCTGAGGTCGTCGAGCAACTGATCGATGCTGAGCGGACAGCCGTTAGCGAGTTGAGTCTTGAAGTGGTTCCAGACCTGCTCATCGGGGTTGAGCTCGGGCGCGTAGGCGGGAAAGCGCTCGACCATGAGGCGCGGATGGCGGGCCAGGACTTGGCTGACGGCGGGCCCGCGGTGAATTGGGCCGCCGTCCCACAGCAGCATGATGGGTCCGCGCAGTTGGCGCAGCAGCAGGCGCAAAAAGGCGGCGACCTCGAACTGGGTGAGATTGACGAAGTGGAAGTGGCAGTAAAGCCCGAGGCGATGGCGCACGGGACTCACGGTCACCGCGGAGATGGCCGAAATCTTATCGCGCGCGTAGCGGTGGACGAGCATCGGGGTCTGGCCGCACGGCGCCCAGGTGCGGCGCACGCTGGGAACCAAGAGGAAGCCGCTTTCGTCCAGGAACGCCAGATGCGCGCTCAGGCGCCGGGCTTTTTTTTAATCCCGACCCACCGGTAACGCTTCCAATGGGTGATGGCCGCCGCATTGCGCTCCAGCGCCCGCCGTTCAGGCTTCTGATAGCTCCAGCCCAGTTGCGCCAGGATGCGGCTCACCTGCGCTGGGTGATAGCCGACCCTGAACTCGCGCTCGATGAGCGCGGCGATCCGCCGCGTGGTCCAGAGATCGTTGGGGTAGCCGTAACCGCGGGCGCCCAGGGCCAGCAGCCTGGGCAGGCGCTGGCGTTGCCGGGGGGTCAGTCTGGGCGGCCGTCCCGGGGTCGGCCTGGCTTGAAGCCCCGCCTCTCCGCGCCGGCGCCAGGTCTCCCGCCACTGCCAGACCGCGCTCACCGCCGCGCCCACCATCCGTGCCGCCGTCGACAGCGAATGGCCGGCTTGCAACAGCCGCACCGCACGCCGCCGACGCCGCTCCAACTCCGCCGCACTTCCCACTGGCCTCATGAAGCCAGCGTAGCACAACTGAGTATTCCTTTCAATTATTTATGCAACGTTCAATAATCGGGCCGGCAAGCGCACCGGCCCGGTCGTGTTTGATGCGAACTGTTTGGAGGAGGTTTGCGGAGCCTGCACCATGCTTGTGAATGGTCGAGTGCGCCAAGGATGCACCGCGTTGGCCCTTGACCTGCCCGGTATCACCACGTTGGAACCGATGTCGAAATTTCCGGTCATTCGCGATTTGTGGGTGGATCGATCGGTGATGTTCGACTACCTCAAGCGGGCTCAGTGTTGGGTGCCCATCGACGGAACGTACGATATGGGGCCTGGTCCCCGGGTGAACCCGAAGGTTCAGGAGTTCGCGTATGTATTTTCCCGCTGTATGAGCTGCGGCTGTTGCCTCGAAGCCTGCCCGCAGGTGAACAGCCACTCCAAATTCATGGGGCCTCAGGTGATTGGCCAGGTGTTTCTGATGGCGCAACACCCAACGAGCGCGATGAACCAGGATGAACGGCTGGCCGCACTGATGGGCATAGGCGGACTTATGGACTGTGGAAACGCCCAGAACTGCGACAGGGTATGCCCCAAGGGAATTCCGCTAACGTACGCCATTGCCGCCCTCAATTGGGAAGCGACTAAAACTTGGCTTCGCAACCTGCCCCGCGAGCGAAGGGCTGCAGTGGACGAGTTGGCGTACAAACCAAGATCGGGTCAAACGAAGTGAACTCGCTGTGACGAGTTGAACTTGGGGAGAACTCAGCGCCGGGCTAAGGGAACGGTTCGTCTGGAAGAATATGTTCGGATCCAATTTTCGGTAACGACACGGGTCCATATATGACAGCGGTAGGAGGAAACGACGCGATGACGAACCCTCAAGACGAAAAGACGGCCGAGAAGTTCACGGGCGGCAATGCGCTCGAGTTGGTGGCCTACCAGGCCGGGGCGGTCGTGAGCCGGCAGATCGTCAAGAAGAAGACCGGCACGGTGACGGTATTTGCCTTCGACAAGGCCCAGGGCCTCAGCGAGCACATGTCGCCATTCGACGCTCTGGTCCAGGTGCTGGACGGCGTGGCTGAGATAACCGTCGGCGGCGTGCCCCACCGTCTCGGCAAGGATGAGATGATCCTGATGCCGGCCAACGTGCCCCACGCCCTGAAGGCGGTCGAGCGATTCAAGATGATGTTGGTGATGATCCGCGAGGTGGCGGGCTGACGGAACGCCCGGCGAGACATCTGCCGTGGCGTTGGTCGTCTTGAGGTCGATTCCCGATGCGGAACGACGGCGGTGGTAGCTGCCTGGCGGATCTCAATCGATTGCTGTGACGAGGATGAGTGCTCACTCCTGTCGTCTGCGTGCAAAAGCTCCTGATGTAACCGCGTGCGTCTCGTCAGACGGTCTGCATTTTGAGACAGAGGTCGTCCTTTTCTTCTTGCGTGAATAGCCGGTCCGCCATGGGGTACAGCACGTTCTCCTCCTTTGCGTCATGACTGCGGAATAGCGAGGACGGATGGGCCCGTTGGCCTTCGATGGTCTGGATAACCGCCGCGCAGTCGTGGGCGTCGAAAAGTTTCTCCACCGCCCTCAGGGTCGCTTCGATCTCCTGATGTTCCGCGCGCATCACGGCCGTGGGCCCGGAACCCGCGGGTATCCGGCTTCGATCCTCGAAAAGCGGGAAGAAGTGATCTTCTTCCATCCGGATGTGACGGCGTAACCCGAAGATGAATTGCGAGAGCCGGTCAACTACTGCAACCCGATAGCCCTTCTCCGTGGTAAACAGGGTCTCATGCGACAGTTCGCACGTCTTTACGGCCTCTACGAACTCGTCCCAGTATAGGGTTAGGCGATGATGGTCGGTACCGAGAAAACCGCTGATCGTGCGCGGCTCCACGGTGCGCTTAGCGATCAGCACCCGGAATGCACCGGCTCTGTTGCCAAGTGGCCACCAATCGAAACCCTGCCCGGAACGGTCCTGAAACTCGGCTAAGAGGCCGGGAGCTTGCGCAGGCACGCTCAGGACAAGTTCCAGAGTTTGGCCCGGAACGAGTCGGTCAAAAGCGGAATGGATTCGTTCTCGCTGCCCGGCCGCCGCAAGGTCAGGAACTTCGAGCTCAAACTCCGGATTCATCGCCCTTTGCCTCCGCAAGTCGGACCTAACTGGGATTTCCGTTTTGAGTGTGCGCTTCCAGTTGCCCGTATAGACCAGACGGCCTCGCCTCTGCAAGGTTTCAGGCGGGTTTCCGTCCATGGTCTTTCCAGCGCCGCCGGGAGACACGCGAGATTGAGGTGGCAAGCGAGGCGGAGTACGTACCGATGCGCAATGACGGTAGTACCGCGCCCCGACGGACCTCAATCGATTGCTGTAACGAGGATGAGTGCGCTTTCCTCCAAAGCCTCAAGACTGTGGGGGATGCCGCGGTCTAAGCCCACCATCTCTCCCGCGGAGATGATACGCTGGTCCGGGCCGCCGCTGAAGCGAATGGACCCGGACACCAGTTGGACGGTAATGGGACCCTTTGTACGATGCTCATGCAGGTGGGCGCCCTTTTTGAGCACCATGAGCAGGACATTCAGAGCATCATCCTTAACGAGGCTTACTGCGTGACGATCCCCGGACTTCCATTCGGCGCTGGTCTTGAGACGCGCAATTTCGTCAGCAAATTTGACCGTTATCATTCCGCCCGCAGTGGGACGAAGAGGTTGTCTATTGTGCTCGCTTGTCATTGAAACGCTCCCATTTAGCTCAACCGCTCTCGCGGCCGTGATGCCGGTCGGTTTATTTTGGTGTTACCCTTGGCAAGTCAGGCACCGCGGTTCGCCCTCAGCTTCTGTACAATACCATCGCGTGGCGTATCGTAACAGGCAAAGCCGCGATGGCTGAAGACGAAATGGCTGGTGAGGCGTACCCCGATATTTTCAGGAGTTCATGGCGCCGGGAGCAAGGAGTTGCGTATGGCCGAAGTTGACACCCTCTCGCCGTGGTGGCGGCGTTCAGCGATTGTTACGATCGTTGTGTGCTTCTGCGTACTCGGATGGCTCACGAAGTTGACCTATTCCGGCGCGCCGCCGATTCCCGAACGCGTCGTTGGCCCGGACGGGGCTGTACTGTTCACCGACCGCGATATCACGGCCGGCCAACAGGTCTTTCTCCGCTACGCGCTGATGGAGAACGGCACGATCTGGGGACACGGCGCGTATATCGGACCCGACTTCTCCGCTGACTATTTGCACACGCTCGCGCTCGGCGCTGAAGAGGCCGTCGCAGAGCGCCACGGCTTCGTCATGCAGGCGGCGCTGCGGCCCAGCCAGCGATTGATCGTCAACGCCCAAGTGGCGCTGCTCCTCAAGCAGAATCGCTACGACCCGGCCTCGAAGACTCTCACCTTCACGGAGGCCGAGGCCGCGTCCTTCCGGCGGCAGATCGGCCTATGGACGAAATACTTCGAGGATCCTGAAAAGAATGGCGGCCTTCCGCACAATTACATCAGGGACCCTGCGCAACTTCGCGAACTGACGTCATTCTTCGCATGGACGGCGTGGGCTTCGGTCACGGATCGACCCGGGCGCAATTACTCGTACACGAACAATTTTCCCTATGATCCCGCGGTCGGCAACGTACCGACAAGCGGCGCGGTGCTGTGGAGCGCACTCAGCTTGATCACGCTGCTCGGGGCGACGGCCGCGGTGCTGTTCGCCTTCGGGCGGTTCAACTTCCTTGGATGGCGCGGGCGGCGCGGGCATGTGCATCCGAAGATGCTCCCCGGTGTGGCGACGCCCAGCCAGCGGGCGACGATCAAGTACTTCACCGTCGTCGCGCTGCTCTTCCTCGCGCAGGCGCTTGTCGGTGGCGGCACAGCGCATTACCGCGCCAGCGCCGGCAGCTTTTACGGAATCGATCTCTCCGCGATTCTGCCCAGCCAGATCCTGCGCACGTGGCATCTGCAGCTCGCAATTCTCTGGATCGCGGCATCGTTCGTCGCGGGCGGACTATTCCTGGCGCCATCGATTGGAGGCAATGAGCCGCGTGCGCAGGCCCGGTGGGTAAACATACTGTTTGTCGCGCTGGTGCTGGTCGTCGTTGGGAGCCTGCTTGGCGAATTCGCCGGAGTGCATCAGTGGCTGGGACCGCTGTGGAGCTGGTTCGGTGACCAGGGATGGGAATACCTGGACCTCGGACGCGCGTGGCAGATGATGCTCGCGGCCGGTCTGGTGCTGTGGGTCGTGCTCCTGTACCGCGCGATCGCACCGCGGCTGCGCGGCCACGAATCGAGCGAGCTCTCTGCGCTGTTCATCGCCGCCGCGGTCGCGATTCCGGTCTTTTACGTGCCCGCGTTCTTTTACAACACCGCGTCGAACTTCACCGTCGTGGACCTGTGGCGATTCTGGATCATCCATCTCTGGGTAGAGAACTTTCTCGAGCTGTTCGTGACCTGCGCGGTCGCGATCATCTTCTACCAGCTAGGGATCGTCTCCACCACAACGGCGTCACGCGTCGTCTATCTTGACGCGTTGCTCTACCTCGGCAGCGGGATCATCGGCACGGGACATCATTGGTACTTCACCGGCCAGGCGCAGATCACGATGGCGTTCAGCGCGGTCTTCTCAGCGATGGAGGTCGTGCCGCTCACGCTGCTTACGCTCGACGCGTGGGATTTCGTCGCGCTGACGCGGGGGCGATGCGATATCTGCGGCGAGGATATCATCGTGCCGCATCGATGGACGTTTTACTTCCTGATGGCGGTGGGAGTCTGGAATTTCGTCGGCGCTGGTGTGTTTGGCTTCCTCATCAATATGCCGATCGTGAGCTACTTCGAGGTTGGTACGATGCTCACGCCGAATCATGGGCACGCGGCGTTCATGGGCGTATTCGGGATGCTCGCGGTTGCGCTGATGGTCTTTGCATTCCGGCAGGTAACGCCCAACGAACGATGGCGAGACACGGAAAAGTACATCCGTGTCTCGTTCTGGGGGCTGAACGTGGGGCTGGCCATGATGATCCTGAGCAATCTTTTCCCGGGCGGCGTTCTCCAGCTCTATGACGTGCTGCAAAACGGATACTGGCACGCGCGTAGCCCAGCGTTCGGACACAGCGCGCTGATGCATGCGCTTGAATGGGCGCGGCTTCCAGGAGATCTCATCTTCATCGCGGTCGGTGTCGTCCCGCTCGCGATCGCTGCACTCAAGACGTATCTCGGTCTTTACAGAACGCCGGACATAACACCGGGACAGACCATCGCGGGCGAAGCGGCATGAACGCCAGCCAGCGTCAAACAGACGCGCGGACCGGCACGAGCCGAGTTACCACTCCGCGCTTTTTCCGCCCGTCGAGCCCGCAGAGGCGAAGAGGAGTGGCGGTTTCTTTTTGAGGTTCTCAAGGCTATCGTCGTGACCGTCGGCGCGTTCTTGCGTATGACCCCCGCATATCGTTTTTCTGGATTAATAATTGAGTCCGTATGGGAAAGCTCCTGAAGCGCGACCAGCTTGAAAACCGCCTGCCGCCGGGCCAATCGCTTACCGGCAAGTTCCCGGTGCTTTCCTACGGGCCGACGCCGCGCTTCAACCCCGAGAAATGGGATTTCAGGATCTTCGGCGAGGTCGAGGAGCCGCTGCGCTTCACCTACGATCAATTCCGCGCGCTGGCGCAGAGCCGGCAGGTCTCGGACTTTCATTGCGTCACCAGTTGGTCGCGTCTCGACAACGTGTGGGAAGGAGTCAAGGCGCGCGACCTGATGAAGCTGGTGAGGGTCAAGCCCTCGGCGCGCTTCGTGATCGTGCATTGCGACGGCGGCTACGCCACCAACCTGCCGCGGGCCGAGTTCATGGACGACGACGTGATGCTCGCGCATCGCCACGACGGCCGCGACCTGGCGCCCGACCACGGCTTTCCGCTGCGGCTGGTGGTGCCGAAGCTCTACGGATGGAAGAGCGCGAAGTGGGTGCGTGCGCTCGAGTTCTCAGCCGAGGAGCGGCGCGGCTTCTGGGAAGTGCGCGGCTATCACAATCACGCCGACCCGTGGACCGAAGAGCGCTACTCCTTCCAGGAGGACTACGAGGATTGATCTGAATCGCGAGGAGAATGTCGCGCGGCTTGGGCGCGAGAGCTTCGACCTGGCCGTGATCGGCGGCGGGATCAACGGGGCCGCGATTGCGCGTGACGCCGCGATGCGCGGACTCAAGGTCGCGCTGTTCGACCGGGGAGACTTCGCCGGCGCCACCTCGTCGCGCTCCTCCAAGCTGATCCACGGCGGCTTCCGCTACCTACCGCAGGGGCAGTTGCGCCTGGTGTACACGGCGCTGCGCGAGCGCGAGCGGCTCCATCGCGTCACAGCGCCGCATCTGGTCAAGCCGATCCGCTTCCTGTTCCCGTTCTACCGCGGGCGCGGGTTCAACCCGCTGGTGGTCGCGGCCGGGATGATGCTCTACGACCGGTTGGCGCGCACGCCGAAGCCCGAGCGCCATCGGCGGCTCGATGCCGCGGGCGTAATCGCGCTCGAACCGGGCTTGGCCGCCGGCGGGCTGCGCGGCGGCTCGCTCTACTACGACGCATGGGCCGACGACGCGCGGCTCACGCTCGAGAACGCACTGGATGCGGCCGCGCACGGCGCGGTGGTTGCCAACTACGTCGCACTGGAGGCGTTTTCCAAGAGCGGCGGCAAGGTCGCGTCCGCCGCGCTTGGCGATCGCATAAGCGGCGACGCGTTCGAGCTGCGGGCGCGGCTGTTCGTCAATGCCGCGGGGCCGTGGGTTGACGATATCCGCCGGCTCGACGATCCGGCGGCGACGGCCGGCCTGCGCCTCACCAAGGGCGTGCACCTGGTGTTTGACCGCGATTCGATCCCGGTGCGCGAGTCGCTGGTGCTCGCGGACAAGGGCGGCCGGATCGTGTTCGTGATGCCGCACGGGCGCTACGTGCTGGTCGGCACAACCGATACCGACTTCACGGGCGAGCGCGAAGCGGTCGCCGCAGACCGCGCGGATATCGACTATCTGCTCGAGGTGCTTGGCCTGAGCCTGCCGGGAATCAGGCTCGGCGCGGCCGACGTCGTCTCGAGCTTCGCCGGGCTGCGGGCGCTGGTGCACAGCGCCGACGCCCGCTCGCCGTCGGCGGTGCCGCGCGAGGAGACCATCCTCGAAAGCGGCGCCGGGCTGATCACGGTCGCCGGCGGGAAGCTCACCACCCATCGCGAGATCGCCGAGCGGGTCGTCAACCGCGTGATGATCAGGCTCGGGCGCCCGATCGGGCGGTGCCCGACGATCGCAACGCCGCTTTTGGGAGCGCGCCCGAGCCCCGTTGACGCGCCGATGCCGGCGGGTCTCGCGCCCGAGCTGCGCGAGAGCCTGGCTGAACGCTACGGTACCCGCCAGGCAATCGTGGCGCGGCTGATTGTAGAACGACCCGCGCTGGCCGAACCGCTCGCGCCAGGATGCCCGGTGGTCGGCGCGGAAGTGATCCACGCGATCCGAAACGAGCTCGCCGTTACGCTGGCGGACTTTGTCGTGCGGAGAACCGCGATGGTGTGGCGATATCCGCGCGAGGCGGTCGTGGCGGCGCCGCGGGTAGCGGCCCTGATCGCGGAGGAGCTGGGATGGGACGCCGCGCGGGTCGCGACCGAGCTGGCAAGCTTCAGGAGCGCGCTCGAAAGTGCCCGGCGCGCCGCCTAGTGAGTCTTGCATAATATAGTTACAGGGCAAGTTCCGCCTGCTTCCACAAGCTGTGCACCAGCCTGGGGCGCCGGCGCATGCGGCGCAGGGCGCGCCGAGCCTGATAACTGAGCTGGCCGAGCCGCCCGTGGCGGCGCTATTTCAGGCAGCCCCTTATGCTGCGACAGTGTGGGGGCAGTACGCTTGGCTACGCTAAGAGCCGACAGGTCAAAATCTACTCGATCACGCCGCAGGCGATGCGCGCGCCGCCGCCGCCCAGCGGCGCCGGAGTGTCGGAGTAATTATCGCCGCCGGCGTGGATCATGCCCGAGCGCACGCGAATCTGCTCTACAGTAAGATTGGGGGCGGTGACGGCCTCGGTCGCATCACCCCGACTATCAACCACCAGCACCGGCAGGTCGCCGCGATGGCCGGCGGTGCGCGTCCCAATCAAAAGAAAGCCTGCCACAAACAAACTCAGGATCGCGATTGACCTCAACCGAAACTGCACGTTGGAAGCTCCTGTTTTGCAGGTCTGCTCGACGGTAATTCCTTAGCTAACTTGCTTCGTGCCGTTTTTCCTCCCACAACCATGTGTCGAGGGACCATGACCCAGCTCCGACGCTGATCAGGAAAAGCAAGCTCATCGTCATCGCAAAGTCCGTCCTTGCGTCGCTTACCATGAACCAAAAGCCTTGGTCGGCGTGGAACAATTCCGGGAACTTGGTCGTCGCGATCGCCGTCAGGATTACGATCACGAGCGGAATGCCGGCGACCCTCGTGAACAGACCGATCAAGACCAGCAGGGCGCAAGCGATCTCGAAGCTTCCTACAAAATGCGCTGTGAATCCGGGGTACGGAAATCCAATTTTAGTAAACCGAAGAACACCCATGTGAGGGTCGATGTATTTGAGGATCCCCTGCGTCAAGAAGATTAGCCCCACTGCCAGTCGAATGAAAATCACACTCCTGAGATTCCAGTTGGAAGCCAAAAACTTGTTCATGGTCACTCCGGATGCCGTCTACACATACTTCAGCTATCGTCCAAAAATTCCTGCGCGGCGGCCGAGAGCACCAACAGTTCGGAAAGGCCGGCGCGTCGGACTTGCGCTCTCTGCTCGGCATTGTTATCCTAATTCGATATCGAAAGACGATAACTGATGGCAGCACCCAACGCAATCTATTCGGGCCTGATCCGGTTGCACATCCTTCACCATGCGTCGAAAGAGCCGATTTTCGGGTTGGGGATTATCCAGGAGCTGGGACGCCATGGTTACCGGCTGAGCGCGGGGACCCTATATCCCCTGCTGCACGGATTGGAACGCGAAGGCTATGTGCGCTCCTTTGAGAGAAGGAATGGCCGGCATGCCCGCCGTCTCTACAAAGCGACTTCAAAGGGTCGCCAGGCATTGCGCGAGGCGAAGAGCAAGGTCCGGGAGCTGTTCGCCGAACTGTTCGAAGATGAGTGAGGACGGTTTGCTCCCGTCATTAGAGGCTACCGCGGACACAGCAACCGCGGCTCGCGACGTTTCCGGCACTGCGCTGAGGCAGATCGCGCTCTCGTTCCTGCGATTAGGCACGACCGCCTTTGGCGGTCCGGCGGCCCATATCGCGATTATGGAAGAGAAGTTCGTTCGACGGCGCGGCTGGGTTTCCCACGCGGATTTTCTCGACATGCTCGGGGCCTCCAACCTGCGATCCGTCGCTCGAAGATCGCGGGTGCCTTTCTCGACGGCGTAAATGTGGGGGCAGTTGCGCTGATGACCGCGGTTAGTTGGCAACCCAGCCGAGCTGCGCTGGTGGATTTCCCAACCGGCGCTATCGCCGCTCTCAGCGCGGTCGTCTTGATCTATTTTAGAATCAACTCCGCATGGCTGATCTTCGCGGGCGGCTTAGCCGGACTGGTTGCAACGCGATGGCTTGGAGCATGAGGACCGCCCCGTGTCCGAAGGCTACGGTGCTATTTCCGCTCAGCCTCATTGCTCTCATGGTAATCCTTGCGCCGAAAGCGCTCGCTGGTCCCCCGTACATCACGGACGACCCGGAGCCGGTCGAGTATCGGCATTGGGAGGTTTACTTGGCATCGATATTCACCAAACAGCCGGATGCCTGGACCACCACAGCTCCCCACGTAGAAGTGAATTACGGAGTGATACCTGACGTTCAACTTCATACGATCCTGCCGATGACCCTGTACGCACCTGCCGATGGCGCGAGCAGCTACGGCTACGGCGACACCGAGCTTGGAGTCAAATATCGGTTCGTTCACGAAGGCGATTGGCTACCGCAGATTGGAACATTTCCACTGCTGGAAGTTCCGAGCGGGTCGCACGCCAGAAAGCTGGGGAGCGGGCACCTTCAGACATTCCTGCCGCTTTGGCTCCAAAAGAGCGAAGGAAAGTGGACTGCATACGGAGGCGGCGGTTACTGGATCAATCCAGGCGCTGGGAATCGGAATTGGTGGTTTACCGGCATCCTCATCCAACGCCAGGTCCTTCCGAACCTTGCCCCTGGTGTGGAGTTCTTTCACGGGACCTCGCAACAGGCAGCTCAGTCGGAGCAGACTGGGTTTAATCTCGGGATGGTGTGGGACCTTAGCGACCTTCAGCACATTATGTTCTCGGCTGGTCCCGCCTTCGGAGGACCGAACCAACTCCAGGGATATTTGGCCTATCAACTGACTTTTGGACCTTAATTGGCGACCACTTTGATGGCACCAGTTGGCCTATTGCCGTTCCAACTGGTTGGGAGTGACCGGCTGCTGCGTGGCTCTCGGTCGAAATAGTCGCAGCGGCACCAGCACGATGCGGCGAAAGCCCGGCCGCGTCACAGCGGCGCGCATCGAATCCGCCTCCGGTCGCGCGGCGCGCGCCCTGCGAATCGCCGCCGGGCTCGCCAGGCTTTACCCCCAAGCGCGAATCAGCCTCGACTTCCAGACTCCCTGGCAATGCCTCGCGGCCACGATCCTGTCGGCGCAATGCACCGACGAGCGCGTCAACCGCGTCACGCCGCGTCTGTTTGCCGAAATTCCGGACCCGGCCGCGATGGCCGCCGCCGACCTCGACCGAATCGAGCGGCTGATCGTCACGACCGGCTTCTTTCGCAATAAGGCGCGATCGCTCAAGGGCGCGGCGCAGGCGCTCCTCGACCGTTTCGGCGCCGTGATGCCGGATCGGATGGAGGACCTGCTGACGATTCCGGGCGTCGGGCGCAAAACCGCCAACGTCGTGATCGGCCACGTGTTCGGCGGAAAGGGGATGGTGGTGGACACGCACGTGCGCCGGCTCTCACGGCGGATGGGGCTGAGCCGCAACGGCGATCCGGACAAGATCGAGCGCGACTTGCAGAAGCTGATTCCCGCGCGGGATTGGACACCATTCTCGATGCGCATGATCCTTCACGGGCGAAGAGTTTGCAGCGCCCGCAACCCGCGATGCGACCGCTGTGCGATCGCCGCCGATTGTCCGCGAATCGGCCTGCCCGCTCCAGCGCTCTGACCCCCCCTTGCTGTTGCACAAGACAAGCGGACGGACCCGCAATACCGGCTCGATGCCGCGGTTTTGGGCACTGGTTCAATTTGACTTTCGATCTCTCCGCTGGCCACATCGTTGGGATGCCCGTGCGCGGCGGTGATCGAATCGAGCCAATGCATCTGGAAACCGTGCTTCCCGAATACGACTTCCGCGAGTTCCATCAGACACGTGTTGGTGCGCCCGCGAGCTACGTCTTTCGCGCGATCAAGGAATCCACGTCACGCGAGCTGCCCGGCATGCGCATCCTCATGGCGATTCGCTCCCTACCTGCGCGTCTGACCGGTCAGCGCAACTCGGCTTCGTCCAGCGACCGGACTGTTCTGGAAGGGCTCATCGCGGCAGGATTTCTGATACTTGCCGAGCAGCGCGATCACGAAATTGTGGTAGGTCGGATAGGCCAATTCTGGAAGCCCACTGGTGGCGAGTCTCCACCAGTCGCTGACCTCGATGCGTTCATCGGCTTCGACCGGAGCGGTTTCGCGAAGGTGGCCACCAATTTCCTCTTGGAAGTGCGCCAGGACGGCTCAACCGCTTTGAGCACGGAGACCAGAATCGCGGCCACAGATGCGCGGTCGTGACTGAAGTTCGCCGCCTATTGGGCCCTTATCCACGCCGGGAGTGCCTTGATCCGGCGCGAGTGGCTGCGCGCCATCAAGCGCCGCGCAATCGAGCTTTCGTCTTTCGGGTGAACCGATGGCCGTGCCGGCAAACTGAACCACTACCCGGTTTGGCTGCATGTTTTAACTGGCTGGTGGCCATGCAATAATATATGATTTACGAGCTTTCAGTTGATGGGAGTTGCGATGAAGCTTCGGGTCGAGGAAATAAGCGCCGAGGCCCGCGAAATTGCGTTCTTGGAACCGCAGCACGAAATCAACCGCATCCTCAATGCGGGCCCGGCGCGCGACTACCGTGTCGAGGGGCCCATCTCCGTGACCATTTCCTATTATCGCGCCGGCACTGAGGTCTTCCTGGAAGGCAACCTCAGCGCTCGCACCGCCTCGGTGTGCGCGCGATGCGCCGAGGAGTTCGTTGCGCAGCGTACGCGCGCCTTCCGCTACGTGATGGCGCCGAAGGTGCTCGACGTGATGGGCGAGCGCGCCGGGCTCGGCTCCGAGGATGTCGAGTTATCCGAGTACGGGGGCGATGAGATCGACCTCTCGCCGCCGATTCGCGAACAGCTTTTCCTGGCGATGCCGACCATCGCGCTGTGCCGCGAGGACTGCCGCGGGCTTTGTCCGCGATGCGGTACGAACCTGAACCAGGGCGCGTGCGGATGCCCGCCGCCGCAGCCGGATACGCGGCTGGCGCTGCTGCGCTCGCTCAAAGTCCCGCGGGTCTGAAAATCCAAGTTCAAAGGAACCGATATGCAAGCACCCAAGCGTCGTACCTCGCACTCCAAGCGCAACAAGCGCCGCGCGCACGACGCGCTGCGCCCGGTCAGCACCACGCTCTGCGCGAATTGCGGCGAGCCCACGCTGCCCCATCGCGTTTGCCGTCATTGCGGCCATTACCGCGGACGCCAACTCGCAGAGCCCAAGGAATAGCGCCGGAGCATCGCGGACCCGCGTGAAAATTGCACTCGATGCCATGGGGGGCGATCTCGCCCCCAAGGCGACCGTTGAGGGAGCGGTGCTGGCGGCCCGCGACTTCGGCCTCAATGTCGTCCTGGTCGGCGATTTTGCCACGGTCGACAGGGAGCTCGCCGCCTGCAAGGCTACCGGACTCCCGATCACGATCGAACACGCCCCGGAAGCGGTCGCGATGGACGAATCGCCGATCGAGGCGGTGCTCGCCAAGCCGCGTTCTTCGATTCACGTCGGCTACGACCTGGTAAAGCGTGGCGAGGTGGACGGGCTGGTCAGCGCCGGCAATTCGGGCGCGATGATGGCGGCCGGGATCATGATCCTCGGCGACCTGCCGGGCGTGGACCGCCCTGCGATCGCGTCGCTGGTCCCGACCTCCGGCGAGCACGCGCTCCTGATCGACGCCGGCGCCAACCTCGAGGTCAAAGCGCAGAACCTGGTCGAGTTCGCCGTGATGGGCAGCGTGTATAGCCGACGGGTGCGCAAGATCGTCCGCCCCAGGGTGGGCATCCTCTCCAACGGCCAGGAAGACTCCAAGGGCAACGATCTGACCCGCGCCGCGGCGCAAACGCTGCGCCAGATGCAGAGCCATATCAACTACATCGGCTACGTCGAGGGCGGCGACATCAACCGCGGCAAAGTTGACGTGGTGGTGACCGACGGCTTTACCGGCAACGTCGCGCTCAAGACCATGGAGGGCTTCGCCGCCTTCCTGCTCGGCAATCTGCGCGAGGTTTTTATCACCAGCTTGCGCGGCCGGCTGGCTTACTTCCTGATCCGCAAGCGGATGTCCGCGATTCGCCAGCGGCTGGATCCGTCCGAGTACGGCGGCGCGCCCCTGCTCGGCATCAACGGGGTTGCGATAATCGCCCACGGCTGCTCGAATCCGATCGCGATCCGCAACGCGCTCCGCACGGCGGCCGACCAAGCCCTGGTGCGCGAGGTCAACGCCGAAATCGTCGAGGCGTTGGGCCAGGTCCCGAGCCTCGCCGCCATACCCGCGAAGGCCGGCGGCAAGGGAATCCGCGCGCTGTTCGCCAAGATGCGCGGGCGGCTCCATCGCCATCCCAGGGACGAAGCCGCCAAGGAGGATCCGCTGGACGTGGTCGAGGCCGCCAAGGCGCAGCATCCGCCGGCGGAGGTTGCGCGCGACGCGGCGCATCCGGAAAGGCCGTCGGTGTCCTGGGGCGAAACGCCGCCGGTCGCACTCGGTGTGCCGATTTCGCCTTCCGCCGACGGCAGCGCCGCCACCGCTGGGCATCCTGATGTCCCGGGCCACGTGCCCGACAAGAAAACCGGCAGCCTCAAGCCGGGCGCCGTCGCATCCGACCCGCATCCCCGCCCCAAGCATTAGCCGCCGACTGCGCATAGCGGAAACCGAACGCAGAGGATGGATCACCGTCGGCGCGATCTTCCGGGATAGGGCCGCATGCGGTCGCATACCTGACCGGCGTCGGCTATAGGGGCTCGTGACCATCGCCGGTCACCCGTCGGACGAACTGCATCCCAGGACGCTTCGGACTATCATGAAGGAGGCCCAGATCGAGCGGGACTGAGCCAAGACCTTTTCACTGTTCCCACGAGTTTATGCCAAGACGCGCTGCAAGATGGAAGCGCCGGCCATACTCGTGGCTAATCCGCAGGTCACGGCGCCGCCAAGTCGAGAGATGGCGCACATAATGGCAGGCGCACATGGAGTTCTCGATAACCTTTCCAGGCGTGACAGGGTGGGCGTTGAGGGTCGGTTCAAGCACGCCCCTTCATGCACAGGCCTGCCGGTCCTTTCGTTCCCTGAGGGCCATGAATCTGCTATAGGAAGCGGGCTTGGGAACCAAACCGCAAGAGAGCGCAGACCGACGAGCCAGGGGCGCGGCCACTCTCGCGCCCTCGTCAAGTACCGAGTACTGGGCAAGCCGTGACGCTCTGATGCTTGGCGCGGTGCTGCTGGTCGCCGCACTGACATACCTCAGATGCCTCGGCAACGGCTTCGTATTTGACGACCAAAACCTGATTGTGCACAACAGTGCCATTGGGCAGTGGTCATTTCTCTGGAAGTCGCTGACTAGGGACGAATATTGGTTTACCAACCTTGGATATGTGACCCGCTCGCGCTACCGGCCGCTGCTGCTCGTCTGGTTTTGGCTGAACTACCACATCTTTGGCCTCAGTCCAGCCGGATGGCACGCGACTGCGGTCGCCGTGCATCTGGTCGCGGTCTGGATGGTATTCAAGGTTGCCCTTCGCCTGACCGAGGACCGGCAGGCATCGCTGCTCGCCGCTTTGCTATTTGCCCTGACTCCGGTCCATGCGCAGGCGGTCGTATGGATAACGGCGCTCGGGGTGGTTTTCAGTACGGCGCTTGGGTTGGCGGCGTTTTACCTCTTCACTCGGCGCGCCGAGGCGTGGTGGCGCAACTGGTCGGCGGCGCTCGCGCTTTGTGCCGGTAGCCTGTTGAGCCACGACAGCGCACTGGTATTTCCTGGGCTGGTCAGCTTGTATTCGTTCCTGTACGAGACGGACGGACCCAGGGCCGCGCCCGGACCGATGAGCGTCTGGGCTCGGATTCGCGGGGCGCTCTTGAGCGGGGCGCCGTTCGCGATCGAAGTGTTGCTGTACCTCGTTGTTCGCTGGTTGGTACTCGGGTTTGTGGTCACGGGTTCGGCCCACCCCCCAAACAGCTTAAGCAACGCGCAGGCGATGCTGACCTTGCCGGGAGTCCTTGTCACCTACCTTGTTATGCTGGCGGTGCCGTGGCTTGCCGGACCCGACCATCGGGTGCTCGTCGTGCAGAGTCCCACCTCAGCGTGGTTTTATCTGCCGGTCGCTGGCCTGGTTGCGCTCGGTGGGGTCTTCCTTGTGGCGCTTAGGAATCATCCGCGCCGCCGCCTGTACCTGTTTTGCGCCGGCTGGGTGGGAGTCGCGCTTCTGCCGATGATGGATTTGAAGGTGCTCTACCAATTGGTTTCAGACACGTACCTTTATCTGCCGTCGGTCGGATGGTGCGTGCTGCTGGGCGATTGGGTGGTCCGTTTCGCTCCGCAGGAGCGCGTTCGAGCGACGCGTCGCTTACACGGGCACGGTTGCACTGCTGGCGACTTACGTGGGTGTGCTCTGGAGCGTGCAGCGCGTTTGGCACGACGATTTGACGCTCTTCAGAGAATACCGTCGAAACGCTCCCTGAGTCGCCAAATTGGCGAATGCTGCTCGGGATCAGGCTCGCCGAGCGCGGCGATTTAGCTGGAGCTGAACGCGAAATCGAGACTGCGCTTACCCTCGAACGGGACGATACCTCCACATCCGAAGGTTGGAACTCGATCAAAATCTACTCCGTTCTGGCAAGGCTTTATGATGCAAGCGGCGACAAGGCCAAGAGCGAGGCGATCCTGAAGCGTATGCAATCCACGAAAGGAGGATCACCGGCCGCCGAGTTGCTGCGAACCGACCTGAAGCTGTCTCACGGTGACGCGCCTGGAGCCGGCGCGATGGCTCGTCAGCTCAGCATCGCCTATCCTTATGATCCTCGTGTCTGGGTAGAACTCGGTCTTGCCCTGATCGCGCAGAAGCGCGACAGCGAGGCGCTCGCGGCTTTCCAGCGCGCGCTCAGCTTCGCGCCCCGCGACACCGCAGTCAACTACCTGACCGCGGTCACGCTCTACAGGCTGGGTCGCAACCGCGAAGCCCTTGACCAATGTCGGCGGGTGCTGGCGGTTGCGCCAGACGATCCGGGCACACGAGCTCTGATGGCTCGAATCGAACACGACCCTCGAACGACGCTAGCGCACCATTAGCCGCGCTCTGCCAGCGCGTCCCGCAATTAGTTAGCTTGCACAATTCTTGCTTGGACTTAAGGCATCTTTTCCGCCGATCGCCTTGAATGTAAGCGGAAGAAACCGTGCGAATTGGTCACGGCCCGTGGTCAGGATGCTATAAGCGTCGTAGAGGTTGCAGGGTTCGTCGAGAGGCAGGCCGGGAGGAGTCTGGCCGACTCAGCCAAAGCGGAGAACGGCGGGCAATCACAAGCGCAGCGACGATAACGGTGATGCTCAGGCATCTCACCGTGCCTCGGGAGAGCGCACCGGCGGCGCGGCATGTCCGCCGATGCGAGCCCACGGATTGAGCGCCTGGAGGCCGGCTAGGGGCTCGGCTTTGCCGGCCTGACCGAAAGCGCTGCCTTCTGCCTCGCCTGCCATTCCTCCGGCGTGTACCTTGCCCTCAGCGATTCCGCAAAACTGGTGAGGTTGAAAAAAGCGAGGCGGCCGTCGCCGCTGACCAGGGGGGACTCGTGCAGCAACGAATCGAGTTCCGACTCCATTCTCAAGGCGCGATCCGAATAGCCATAGCGATCGATGTAAATACCTTCGAAGCCGGCGAACGCAAGCGCCTGGACTGCCTGATCCAACGGTTCGTTAAACTGGTTCGCCCACGTCGCCTCCGGCCTGCCTGTCATCGTCCCGAAGCTCCATCTAAGCGTCTTCGAGTGCAAATATCCTTTGAGCAGGTCCCAACCTCCCATCCGGTTGATCCATCCGCTCTCCGGGAAGGGCGCGTAGGGGAGCTGAAAGATCATCGCGCCGGGCGGCAGCGAGCGCTCTACCTCACCGACGAATTTCGCGTCGTTCAGGTATTCAGCCTTGAGTTTCTGGTAGGGCGGCACGAACTGCGGGATAGTCTGGTCGAGGACGCCCAGGACCAGGGCAAGGACCAACAAGGCGTGCCACAGCAATCTCCCGCCGGCGCGTCCGAGCCACCGCTGGAGAGGCGGGGCCAGGTCGTCGAGCAAAAGGGCGACGGCGAAGAGCGAGAAAAACGCGATGAAAATGCTGATGCGGTTATAGCATCGGATCTGTGCTGTCACGACGAAGTTGAAAATCGTCCCAAAACCGCCGACCGTACCCAAAAGCAGTGCCGAGAGAGTCAGCACGGCCAGCGCGCGGACCAGTTCGCGGGGCTTTCGCGCCCATAGAAGGCTCCCCAGCAGATACAGGAATCCGAGCCCGGCTATTGCGCCCAGCGTTTGCGCGTCACTCTCGTCGACCACCTCCTTGTAGGGTCCCGATGCGCCCTTCGGCGCAAAGATCTGTGCCCAGCCAGGTGCCGAGAGCGTCGTGCGATTGTAGAAATCCTTGAGCTGGGCGAGAAATGGCAAGCGATCGCCAGTGACTGGCAGCAGCAGGCGGCTGATCTTCAGGCCGTAAATCTCGGCCTCGTTCGCCACGCGCACAGTCGCCTGCGCATTTGCGCCATGCCGCCAAGTGTACATCAGGCTCGGGCTGACGTTCGCCACAACGCTCAGCAGGATCACGCCTGAGAGCGCAAACCCGAGCAGCAGTGGCCGCCAGTTCCTGGTCCGGACCGACCCGCCAACCGCTGCCACCCCCAGCAGGAAACAGGTGAACACGAAATAGTAAGCGAAAGTGGCCCCGACCAGCGCGACAACCATGACGGCGGCTGCCGCTTGGCCGCGAGTCCATCCTGCGCCCGCTTCGCCCTGGGCCGGATCAGATTCTTGCAGCCACACCCACAGCATCACCATCACGACCAGCGGGATTGACCAGTAGGCCGCCATTTGGAAGTGGCCCTCGCCGCGCAGGAAGTGGTAGGGGAGAAGCGTGAACAAGATACTGGCGGTGACGGCGGAGGGATACGAGATTTTGAACGTCCGCAGCACCAGCAAGGACGTCAGCGCGGTCAGCGGGAAGGTCAGCAGGAAGTAGAGATTGAGCAGCAACGCGGGGTCGTGCGTGAAGACGGACAGAAGCTTGATGGCCGCCATGTCCAGGTTGTCCAGCAGTGCGGGGAGATCGTAGTATTGCATGCCAAACGGCATACCCAGGTAGGGGTTGCGGAGGATCCAGCCGTTGTCGCACACCGACTTTGTGCCCAGAAGTTCGAGGTAGAGGTCGTGGCTCACAATCGGTCGGTTGAAATCCCCGCCCAGCGGGATTCTGAGATCCGCCCTCCAGAGTTGCATCACCCAGACCAGCGCGATGACGCACAAGCAGAGCGCGACGGCCCCTGCGGCCGCAGGCGCGACCCAAGCTTTCCGGAAGAACTTCATGGTTGCCATGCCTACTTCACGACGATGTTGTAAGCCACGCGGCCGCCGGGGAATCGCACCGAGAATGCCGGAGCTTTGGGGAGTTCATCGCCCCCGCGAAAGAAACCACTCCTGTGCGCCGGTTCAATTTTCACTTGACTACTATGTTGTCTCAAGTTGAAGCAGCGGCGTCTCAACGACCTTCCTGGCCCGTTCCGGATCACATCCCGGGCAGGTCGCCATGTAGTGGCGCATCGAGAAGAATTGCGCGGGCATCAATATCCTCTGCGGGTGGACGACGAGCACTGCGATCTGCGGCGTCGCAACCAGAACGATCAACCCCAATGCGGCGACTGCCCTCAGACCGGCGGACCTGAGATCGCGCCAATAAGGCAGCGCCATCCACCCGAGCATCAATGGGACGAACACCCTCAATTGACGAAGATCTTGTAGGCAATCGTCCCGTCCGGGTAGCGGATCGCCGCGATTGGGTCCTCCGGCGGCCCATCATTGCCTCGAAACACCAATATGCCATGCGCGTGCCGCAAGTTTTGCCAGTTTTACACGGTGGTTTTTACGCTTACGAAATAGTAGCGATCGAAGTTCAGCACGACAACCGTCGGATTGCGAAAAGCTTTCGCGAGCTGGCCGACGTTGGCGGGTTTCGTCGTTCCACCCGCTGGCTCGATCGCCGCGACGGCGACTTCGAGGGCACTGCCTCGCACAACCTTAGCCCGTTGAAACCGTCTCGCAGGATAGGCCCCACAGACCAAGACGTAGATATACGGCTGGTTTATCTTCGCCGTGATCACTAACAGGCTGCGGACAAAGCCTTTTTAGGCCCTTTCCGGCCTAAGCAATCACACGCCTTGATGCGCTGAGTCATGCCAACGTTACTGACTAGTCGGGTGTTTGCCGAGTTTTTCCGCAACCTGTTAAGGGTTCTTTGCCGTCATCGAACTTCCGCACCGCGTCGATGACCTGCTGCATGCCGTACTGAAAATATGGGGCCGCCTCGACCGGATAGTTCACGAAATATGTTCTGAAGAACCGCGTCCCATGGAATATTACCGCTCCCAACAGCAACACGCTCACGGCGCCGCTGAGTAAAGCCCTCTTTTGTAAGACGTCAAGCAGCATTGCAAATCCAAGCGCCAAGATAACAATCCAGGGAGCCATAGTAATCGCATCGTGGCGCGAGTCGGGATGGGACAAGAGTATCGAAGGATGCAGGAACGGATCGGCAGAGCAACGGGAATAGTCGAGCATCACGTAAGGCGTTGGCAGCTTGGCGTTCTGCTCGAGGCATGACACGCCTAACAGGGTGCGGAAAAAGTGCGGAAACACTCGACTAGTCAGTAACGTTGGCATGAGTCAGCCCATCAAAGCGTGTGATTGCTTAGGCGGGAAAGGGCCTCAAAAGGCTTTTTCCGCAACCTGCTAGAGGCATGGTAAGCGCCGCAGGCACGGCCGCAAGCATGACCCATCCGAACGCTACGATGGCGAACTTGCGGCGGCGCGCGTCGAACAGCGCCAGCAGCGCCAGCAGGATTAGCGGTATCTGTTCCGGCAGGAGCTGGCCGAAGCCTTGTGGATGAATCAGCGTCCAATGGTCGCCGCGATCGCCGGTTAGGAAGAGAAACGACGGCGTGAAGTAGCTTAACCAGCCCGCGCCCAGGTTCGCCAGCAACGGATCCCCTCGGCTGAAGATCGAAAGCAGCCTGAACCGCGCCATCATTTCCGGATGCAGCCAGAGCAAGGCCGCCTGAGGCGCTGCAAGCACCGCTATGATACCCAGTGCAATCAAAGCCATGCGCCTCTGACGGCCAAGTTCGCGCCGGTATGTCAGCCCCAGCAATGCGACCATTAGCGGAACGATCGGCTTGGTAACCGCGTAGGTATAAAGCGACAATCCCAGCAGTATCGCACTTAGTACCAGCCAACGACTCCGCGGTCTGGCCACCCAAAGAAAGAAGCAGAGGATCGCCAGACTAACCGAGGCGTCCGCGAGAGTCGCCTCAATGCCGTAACGGCTGAATGGCACGTGCCAGGGCGACAGCGCACCGAGAATCGCGGCGGCTGCCGCCGCCGGCAGACCGAGCGTCACGCCGGCCAGCGCAGTGATCGCGCCGATATCGATCATGCCCCACATCGCCGCGCCGATCCGCACGAGAACCGGCTTCATGCCGAACACCGCCGTCAAAGGCACGAGCGAGTAAATGAATAGAGGCATGCGATAGTCGCCGAACGCCTTGAACGCGAGCGGAAGCAGATGGCCGTACTGGTCGCGACCGGTGGTGAGGATGGCATAGGCGTCGTAGAGGTTGCTGAGCTCGTCCGGATGCCATCCCGGGGGAACCCGTCCCAGCCGTACGAACCGCAAGAATGCGCCCACCAGGAGCGACGCTACGATCAAGCCGACCGCGACTCTTCGCACGACGGCGGCGGAAGCCGGGCTCCCGTCGCGCGCACCCACCGTGTCGGATACAGTCTTGTCGGTTCCTTCCCTCATTCGATCTTGGCGACTGGTTCGGCCTACAACTGGGCGCTGAATGACGGGCCGAAAATAAAGCCGGACGCGAAACGTAGCACGGAATCATGGACCGCGCAACACGAGGCTGGAGAGTGGCGGACTTGCGCTTCGGGTGTGCTTCCTTGTAGACGCCTGTTTTTGGAAGCTGCCGGGGTTTCAATGCGGGGTAGTGCAAGTCGGCTGGTCCGGTGCGCGCCGGTTTTTCTTGCGATCGCTCTGTCGTTAGCAGCCGGCTCCTGCGCCAGGTTTTCGTCCTACATTCGGATGGGATACGCCGGATCCGAAGAGGACAACCGGCGATTCATAGAGCAACGGCTGCTGGCCTCTCCGCCCGCAGGACCATACATCACATCCATTTCACAGGAGACCACGTCCCTGGAGGATTCTCGCGCAACGACCCGGTCGTCGCGACTTACTACTTCTATTGGTACGACGACGCGTCCGGGGCGCACTTTCGCAACCCCGACGGCTCCGACGGCATGACCGATCATCCGGCGAATCCCGAGCACTATAGCTACAAGAATCCGCAGTGGTACCGGCGCGAACTGCTCGACGTAATGGACGCTGGAATCGATGTCGTCCTTCCGGTTTATTGGGGCAATCCCGCGGACAAAGTGACGCGTGGGCCTCTGATGTGGAGCTTTGAAGGGCTGCCGCCGCTGGTAGCTGCCGAGAAGATGCTTCTCGCCGAGGGATACAAGCCGCCTAGGATTGGGCTCTTCTACGACACTTCCACCCTCGCGCACAATGCCGCAGGGCGCAGGGTGGACCTGAGCACTACCGACGGAAGGGCATGGTTCTACGTAACCATCCGCGACTTTTTCTCGGAGATACCTCCCGAGCTCTGGGCGACAGTCGACGGACGACCGTTCATCTTTCTTTACGCCGCGGGATTTGCCGCAGGAGGCACAGATGACCCAAGTCTAATCGAATACGTGCGCTCTCGGTTTGCCGAGGACTTCGGCGGGACAACTCCTTATATCGTCACAGAGAATTCCTGGGGGATACGAGCCGACAGCTCCTACGCATGGGGTAGCGCGCTTTGGGGCCTGCAAGTTCACGGAGTAGCCAGCCTCGGCCCCGGTTACGATGATCACGCTGTGCCAGGCCGGCACACACCAGCACGGGGGCGCGAAGATGGCGCCTTTTACGGGCGCAACTGGGAGCGCCTGCTAAAGGTGGACCCGGCTACGCGTCCCCGCATCGTCGTGATCGAGACGTGGAACGAATTTCACGAGGGCACCGACATCGCAGACAGCAGGGAGTACGGACGTAAGTATATCGAGCTAACAAAGCATTACGCTGCAATGTGGAAGGCAGCCGTCCGCATGCAAGGGTCTCTTCGTCTCGGAGCCCGCCTATCGACATCCTCCCAGGGCGCCCAGCCAATCCGCCCTACCACCGGATTGAGGCCGAATACTGCGGTCAAAGGCGCCAGCTAAGAGGATCTGTGCAGCTACAATCTTATCCCTATTCCGCGCATTCTCATCGTGGATAACATTGACCACTAAGACGTATGCGATACGCAATCGTAATCGAGCACGGCGAGCACAACCTGTCGGCCTACGTTCCGGACCTTCCTCGCTGCGTCGCTACCGGAGGCACCGTCGACGAACTGACCAAGAACATGGCTGAGGCGATCGAGTTCCACATTGACGGGCTGGGAGGCCGGGGTGAAGCAGTGCCCGAGCCTACCAGTTTGGTGGAGTACGTCGAAGTGAAGCCCGGGGCGTAGCCGCTAGATCGTGTCCGACACGCCCGGGATGAACAGCGGCTCCATCGCATAGCGGGCGACGTCGGCTTCCATCGCGGCGCGCGCGGGAGGCTCGACCGGCTGCGCGGCCGCCGCGAGGATCTCGGGCAGGATGGTCGCGTCGCTGGATGAGTTGAGGAACAGTCCGGGGCGGCTCAGAACGAAATGGACCGCCCTGCGCAACGCGTCGCGATCGCGTATCGGCTCGTACCAACTGAATTTGCGCTCGCCGCCGTTTTGCCATCGCCGGCGCGCCGCCGATTTGATGGTCTGGGTCGCCACCCCGCGCTCGCCGCACAGCTTGAGCAGCGCCTCGACATCGGCGGCGTAGCCCCCGATACCCATCATCGTGAAGTTGTAGGGAAACAGCACCGAGGCGAAGGCGAACCGCTCAAGACTCCGCAGATGCATCGCGGCGACCCGGCTGCCGTGGCCGGTCACTCCGATGAAGCGGCACAGCCCCTGCGTGCGCGCCTCGACCAGCGCTTCGAGCGCGCCGCCGGGGCCAAGCGCGGTCTCCCATTCGGGCTCCTCGACCAGGTTGTGCAACTGGATCAAATCCACGTGATCGACTCGCAGCCGTTCGAGCGACCGATGGAGGCTCTCTCTCGCGCCCTGGTAAGTACGGTCGCCGGTCTTGGTGGCCAGAAAGAAGCGCCCACGATGCTCCCGCATCCAGGGGCCGACTCTCAGTTCCGAACCGCCGTAGGATGCGGCGGTGTCGATGTGGTTGACGCCATAGGCGAGCAAGATGTCGAGGATGCGATCGGCGCTGTCCTGCTCCATCCCGCCCAAAGCGGCGGCTCCGAAAATCACGCGCGTGCTCTGATGACCGGTGCTTCCGAAACGGCTGGTCGCGATCATTTGTCACCTCGCCGGCGCTCGCACTATCATTCCGAGCGTAGGCCGCCAGAGTCAAGAAATCCACGGACCTTCAAAAGGCATGCACTACCCCCGGATGCGCCGAGACGATCACGTCGCCCGCCCCCCTTTCGGTGCCGGACGAAGTGCCGGATAATCAAACGATTCTCCGCGGAAGGAAGCGGGCGGGGCGCGGGCGCTACAGATGAGGCTTGGGTTTCTTTTTCCCGGTCAGGGGTCGCAGCGGGTCGGGATGGGCAAGGAGCTTGCCGACAATTTCCCGGCCGCGCGCGCATCCTTCGAAGAGGCCGACGACGCGGCAGGCTTCGCGCTCTCGCGCCTGTGCTTCGAAGGTCCCGAGCAGGATCTGGCCCTGACGATGAACACGCAGCCCGCGATGCTGGCGGTAGCGAGCGCGGCGCTGCGCGCATTTGAATCCGAATTCGCCGTTGCGCCGCAGGTCGCGGCGGGGCACAGCCTGGGCGAGTACAGCGCCCTGGTGGCGGCGGGCGCCTTATCGTTCGCCGACGCGATACGCGCGGTGCGCGAGCGCGGCCGGCTGATGCAGGAGGCGGTGCCGCAAGGTCAGGGCACCATGGCCGCAGTGATCGGACTTCAACTCGCAGCGGTGACGGAAATCTGCGCACAGGCCTCGACCGGAGCTGAAACCGTGGTCGCGGCGAATCTAAACGCCCCGGGGCAGATCGTGGTCGCCGGCCACACCGCGGCGGTCAGGCGTGCGGTCGAACTCGCTAAACAGCGCGGGGCCTCGATGTCGGTCGAGCTGAAAGTCAGCGCCCCTTTTCATTGCCCACTGATGAAGCCCGCGCGCGAAGCGATGAAGGCGGTGTTGGAAAGAATCCAGGTCCAGCCGCTTCGCTTTGGGGTGATCGCCAATGTCACCGCGCAATTGAATCGCGATCCAAGCCGCGTCGTGCCGCTCCTGCTCGAACAGATTACCGCGCCGGTCAAGTGGGAAGAGTCGATGGGCACGCTCGGCGCGATGGGGATCGACACCACCATCGAGTTCGGATGTGGACGGGTGCTGGCGGGCTTGATGCGGCGAATCAACAGGAATATCAAGGTGCTGGCGTGCGAGGACCTGAAGTCGCTCAAAAGCGCCGGTGCCGCCCTCCAGGCGAGCTAGTGCCGTTCCAACTGGTTGGTCCTGACGCCGGCGCCGGTGAGGGGCGTCGCATAGCCGCATAGTGGAGAAGCTGTCGCACGGTCTTAGGCCGGAAAAGTCGGAACGGTACGAGTTTTGGGCTCCACCGCCTAACTTGCCTGCGCGGCATCAAGTCTTTATGCTCTTGAAAATTTCAGGAACACGCCCGCTGCGTTCCCCAAGGGGAACGTGAAGGCGCCTTTAGACACCAGGCTGCGAGGAGGGACGACACCAACGATGGCTGAACAGGTCGAAACCAAAGTTCGTGAGATTATCAGCGAGCAGCTCGGTGTGTCGCTGGACGAGGTTACTCCCGAGGCGTCGTTCATCGAGGATCTGGGGGCAGACTCGCTCGATATCGTCGAGTTGGTGATGGCGCTCGAAGAAGAGTACGGGATGGAGATCTCGGACGAAGAGGCTGAAAAAATTCGCACCGTCAGGGACGTGGTCAATTACATCGAGGCCCACAAGAGCTGAGCGTCTTGCCAAACCGCCTGCGACTGGCCGCCCTTATGTAACGAGGCGCTTGCCCGACGGCAGAAAGCACCCTGGATGACAGCTTTTTGAGCAGCCTGCTAAGCTCGATCCCATGCGCTGTCCCTTCTGCCGCCATCGCGCCAATCGCGTAATCGATTCACGGCTATCAGGCGACGGCACCGCAATCCGCCGCCGGCGGGCATGCACGTCCTGCAAGCGGCGCTTCACCACTTACGAGCGCGTCGACCAGGTCGCGCCGATGGTGGTCAAGAAGGACGGCCGGCGCGAGCCCTTCGATCGCGCCAAAATTGTCGCCGGACTCACCACGGCCTGCGAAAAACGGCCGGTCTCGATGGAGACGATCGAACAGGTCGCCGACCGCGTCGAGGCCGCGGTGTTCGAGCGCGGCGAGCGCGAGGTTCCCAGCTCGTTCATCGGCAGCGCGGCGATGAGCGAGCTGCATGGAATCGACCAGGTGGCATACGTGCGCTTCGCCTCGGTCTATCGCTCGTTCAAGGATATCGACGAGTTCATGCGCGAGCTCGAAGACCTGATCCGGCTGCGCAACCAGGGCGGGGCGCCGCCCCGACGCAGCCATCCCGAGCCCGCCGCCGAGAGCAAGCGTCAGGCCCGCGCCAAGGACGAGAAGGGCGACGCGGCTACCTAGCAGCATGGCGCCGCGTGCCGGCCTGGAATCCGACCGATATTACATGCGCCTCGCCCTCGACCTGGCCGCCCGGGTCGCGGGGACAACCTCACCCAATCCGGCTGTGGGATGCGTCCTGGTGCGCGGCGCACGGGTCGTGGGTCGAGGCGCGACCGCGCCGGGCGGGCGGCCTCACGCCGAGACGATCGCGCTCGGCGCCGCAAAGGGGCGGGCGCGCGGCGCTGTGGCCTATGTCTCATTCGAGCCCTGCGCGCATCACGGGCAGACGCCGCCGTGCGCGCAGGCACTGATCGACGCCGGGATCGCGCGGGTGGTGGTGGGATGCCTCGACCCCTATCCGCCGGTCAGGGGACGGGGAATCGCGATGCTGCGGCGCTCCGGTATCGGGGTCACGGCCGGCGTGCTCGAAGATGAATGCCGCAGGCTCAACGAGGGCTTTATCAGCCGGGTCACGCGCGGGCGGCCGTTCGGGATCCTGAAGCTGGCGGTATCGCTCGACGGTCGAATCGCCGCCGCCTCGGGAGACTCGCGATGGGTGAGCTCGCGCGCCTCGCGCGAAATGATCCATCGATGGCGCGGCGAATGCGACGCCGTGATGGTCGGCGCGGGCACCGTGATTGCCGACAATCCGCGCCTGACGTGCAGAGTCAAGGGCGGGCGCGACCCGGTTCGGGTAGTCATCGACGGGCGGCTCAGGACGCCGGCCGCCGCGCGCGTCTTTCGGCTCGCCTCCGTGGCCCCCACGGTACTGGTCACGACTGGCGCCAACCTGGCCCGGGCGCAGCGGCGCTATCGCGGTGCGCGAGTCGAGGTGCTTGCCGCGCCATCGCGCGGCGGCTTGCTGGCGCTGGAGGCCGTGATGCGCGAGTTTGGGAGGCGAGGATGGTCGAAGGTCATGATCGAGGGCGGGGCGCATCTGGCGGGTTGTGCGCTTGCGGCCGGGATCGTCGATCGGGTCGCGATGATTGTCGCGCCGATGATTGTCGGCGCGGGTCTGCCCGCGATCGAGGGTCTTGCGGTCGCGCGAATCCGCGATGCGATCCGGCTCGAGAACTTTTCGGCGCGGCGAGTCGGCGACGACTGGCTGATCGAAGGCGAGATCTCACGCCGGCGCGCGCGTGCGATGCGCCGATGATCCTCGCCGCTTCGGCGCTCGTGCTTCTCAGCCTTGAGAGCCGGTGGTAGGATCTGCGTGTGGAAGCGCAAACCGCGGTGCCCCCATCGACTCTGGAAGACGGTTTCAGCCGCATCCGGGCCGGCAACATGGTCCTGATGGTGACCGAGGACCGCGAGGACACCGAAGGCGACCTGGTGATGGCCGCCGAGAAGGTCACGCCCGAGCACGTCAACTTCATGGCGCACCACGCGCGCGGCATCGTCTCGGTCGCGATCACCGACCGCCGCATGCGCGAGCTGGGGATACCGCTGGTTCCGCGCACCCATGGTATCGAGGTGACCGAGCAGTCCGGCGTGCTGGTCGAGGCGCGCGAGGGTGTCACCACCGGGATTTCCGCCGGCGACCGCGCGCGCACCATCCAAACCGTCGCCGATGAGAAGTCGGGCCCCGGCGACATCGTGATGCCGGGTCACGTGCTGCCGCTGATGGCGCTTTCGGGCGGAGTGCTGATGAGGCTCGGGCGCGCCGAGGGCGCGATCGACCTGGTACGCGGCGCCGGGATGCGTCCGGCGGCGGCGCTGTGCGCGATCCTGGGCGACGACGGAGCGGCGGCCCGGATGCCGGAGCTGCGCGAGTTCGCAAGCCGCCACGCGCTCCCAACCTGCTTCATCAAGGAACTCGTCTCCTATCGGCTCACCAACGAGCTGCTCGTGCAGCGAGTCGCAGACGCCCGCTTTCCGACTCCGGCAGGCGAGTTGCGCGCGATCGTTTTCCGCAACGTCGTCGAGGGCCGCGAGCATCTGGTGCTGATCAAGGGCGAGGTCGGAGGGGGGAGACCCGCGCTGGTCCGGCTTCATTCCGAGTGCCTGACCGGCGATGTATTCGGTTCCGCGCGATGCGACTGCGGGGAGCAACTGAACGAATCGATCGACCGGATCCTGGCGGCCGACGCCGGCGTGATTATCTATCTCCATCAGGAGGGCCGCGGGATCGGATTGGGCAACAAGATCAGGGCCTACGCACTGCAGGATGGCGGACTGGACACGGTCGAGGCCAACCTCGAGTTGGGCTTCAAGGAGGACCTGCGCGACTATGGGATCGGTGCGCAGATCCTGCGCGACCTGGGGATCGGCGAGGTGCGGCTGCTGACCAACAATCCGCACAAGCTGGAGAGCCTGCGCCGCTACGGCCTCAGGGTGACGCGCGTGCCGCTGGAAGTGACCCCGCATAGCGGCAATATCGACTACCTGCGCACCAAGAAGGAAAAGCTCGGCCACCTGCTCTCGGAACTGAAGCTGATCACCTAGTACGGGTCCAGCTTTTTCGGTCTAAGACCATGCGACAACCTCTCCACTATGCGCCGCTCCTGGCCGGCGCCGGACCTTAGGACCAACATGTTGGAACGGCACTAGCCAACTGGGGACAACAGGTGGGACTCAGGCACTTGGGCAGGGAACTTGCGCTCCAGGCCCTCTATCAAATCGATCTCAGCGGTGCGGAGAGCCGCGACGACTTGGCGCGGCTGTTCGCCAACTTCCCGGCCGACGAGCGCGCGCGCAGCTTTGCGATCGAGCTGGTCGAGGGCGTGCGCCGCGAGCGCGCGGCGCTCGACAAGCATCTGGCGGAATCGATCGAGAACTGGTCGATCAGCCGGCTCTCGCGGGTCGACCACAATATCCTGAGGCTGGCGCTCTTCGAGCTGCTCTATCGCGCCGAGATCCCGGCCCGCGTGACGATGGATGAGGCGATCGAGCTGGCCAAGCGCTTCGGCGACCGCGATTCCTCCCGCTTCGTCAACGGCGTGCTCGACCAGGCCGCCGAGCGGCTGGGGCTCAAGAACAAAGGTGAGGACCGGGGCGCTGTCAAAACGGCTTAGCGCGGCGATAGCGGCGCTGATGGCCGCCGCGATCGCCGCGGGCTGCGGCTACCACTTTGCCGCCGCGGGCACCGGACTGCCCGCATCCGCCCGGACTATCTACGTGGAGCGTTTCGGCAATCACTCGCGCATCGCCGGTCTCAACGACCAGTTCGCGCGCTACATAAAGGACGAGATCGCCAATCATAAACGCTTGCAACTGGTTGACGACCCCGGGCAGGCCGACTTGCGCCTAAGCGGGGCCCTGCTGAGAGAGGACACTTCGCCGACCACCTACAACGGGGTGGACGAGCCCACGCAATACAGCGCGATCGTGCTGGTCGACGCGATGCTGACCGACAATCGCACCAAGAAGATGATCTGGAAAGGCCGGATGAGCTCCGGCGCATTCTATGGCTCGGTCTCGCAGGCCGTGGTCGCTACAGACCCGCTCTTCCTGCAACAGAACCTGCGCGGCCAGGATATCGCCAAGCTCACCGACGCCCAGACCGAACAGACCCAGTACTCCTCCGCGCAGGATCAGATGATGACGGATCTGGCGCACAACCTTTACGCCGATATGTCCGAGGGCTTCTGAGCATCGCGATGCGTGCGCGGCCGGCTTAGCGGGTGCGGTTGCGGATGGCGGTCGAAACCGCGCTTTCTTTCCTGCGGGCGTTCGAGCGGGGCGGGGCGCCGCCGGCCGTGTGCCTGGTCTGCGGACCACACGCATTCCTGCGCGAGTACGTGGCCGACGCGATTCGCGTGCGGCACTCGATCCAGGGACGCCAACGCCGTTCGTTTCAGGTCGGCGCCGGCGACGACTTCGGCGCCACGCTGAACGAGATTCGCGCGGCCGACTTGTTTGCGCAAAAGAAGCTTGTCTCGTGCCGCGTGCTGCGCGCCAGGCGCGAGCGGGCGGGCGAGGAGGGGGGGTCGAAGGAAGAAAAGCCCCGCGCGGGCGGCGCGGATGAGTCCGCGCTGGCCGAGGCGGTCGAATCGCTAAGCGGGCCCACGGCGCTGGTCCTGGTTTACGAGCGCGACACTGCGCCCGCGAAAATCCGCCGCGCCGTCGAACGCGTGGGGCTGCTCGTCAATTGCCTGCGCCCGTTCGACAATCAACTGGAGCAGTACGCGCAGGTTTTCGCGCGCGCGCTTGAGCTCAGACTCTCCGCCGGGGCGGCCGACCTGCTGGTCTCGCGATGCGGAAGCGACCTGTCCGCGATCGCCAACGCGCTCTCGCATGCCGCGCTCAATTGCGAGAAGGGCAAACAGGTCGTCCCCGCCGACCTGCTCGAAGCGGGCGGCGGGCGCGTCCCGGAGCTGTTCGACTTGGCGGAGAGTATCGCACGCGGCAACGCCGCACTGGCGCTCGCGATACTCGACCGGTCGCTCGCGATCGGCCGCAACGTCTTCGAGATCCTGGCCGTCGAGATCATCCCGGTGATGCGGCGGATGATGGTGGCGGCGTCGATGCTCAAGCGCCGCAAGAGCACGGCTGAGATCGCCGCGGCGCTCGGCGTAGGGCCGACCAGCAACCTCGCGATGCGCGCGGTTGAGGGCGCCCGGCGATTCGGCCTGGCGCGTTTGACCCGCGCCTATCAGCGGGCCTGCGAGCTCGACGCTCAGTTCAAGATGGGAATCCGGCGCGAACGCGAAGCCGCGCTCTCCGAACTCCTGGTCGAGCTTGCCGCTCCCGCCGACTCCTGAAGGGAGCGGGACGAGTTAGGGCTTTGCGGAGGCTTGCGCGCGATGCAGGCGGCGGGCCAGGCGCGAAATCTTGCGGGCCGCGGTGTTGCGATGCAACGCGCCCTTGCTGACAGCCCCCCGGATGCTGCTTTCCGCTTCTCTCAGTGGCGCGGCGGCGGCCGCCGGGTCGCTGCCGGCGATGGCCTGCAAAGCTGCCTTGATCGCGCCATGAACGCGCGTCTTGATGGCGCGGTTGCGTTCGCGGCGCTTGAGATTCTGGCGATGGCGCTTTTGCGCCGACGGATGAACCGGAATGTGCGGCATAACCTAATTCAACTAACAGCGCGCATCACCGTCGTCAATATGAGCCACCAGGCGGTACTGTATCAGTTTGAAATTCCGCCCACTTGACCGAGCCGTGCGCCCGCGTCCCGCCTGTGCGATGATGGCCGCATGGCCACGAAGCGCCTCAAACGCCCGCGCGATCGCGTCGCCCTCGCCAAGCTCATCGGGGACATCGCGACCGGCCAAGTCGAGGACAGCCAGCCGGACAGCCGGAATCCTGCCGCCGTCGCGCTCGGGAAGCTCGGAGGAGCCAAAGGCGGCAAGGCGCGGGCGGCAAATCTGTCTGCGAAACGGAAGCGTGAAATTGCTAGAAAGGCGGCGCGGACTCGATGGGGCAGTTAGATTAACTCGGCTCGCCGGCGGGCGGCCGTGATGAGCTTTGTGGGCACATCCTCTTGTTGGCTCTTGGACCACAACAAGAGAAGAACCAATCGGCGGGATTCAGGGTCCCAGTCGTAAAGCAACCTGAACCCACCGCGCTTTCCACGGCTACTATCAGGGTTCGCGATCCGTGATTTGCGTACCCGGCCCGCATATCCCTTGAGGGCGTCCCCGCATAAGGGATCAGCGAGGATTTCCTTTTGTAGAGCCTCGCAGACGACCGCATCCACAGCCGGGTAGGATTTTCGGAGGTCCGTGATGTTGCGGGCGAAAGGCGCGCTAGCGATTATCTCGGTTGGTTGGCACATCACCCTTGGCAGGACTGACTTCTATCCCGGCCTCTCTCCGCGCCTCATCAACTTGCTGGTGAAAATCCGAACTCAGTCCGAGTGCCAAGGTCTCTTGCAGATTGTCAAGAAGGTCGATGGTCTCTAGAAAGCAATTTTGGGCCTCTTGCGGCCAATATTCCTCGATTTTGCGTTGTAATTCGAGGTCTAGCTGCTCTCGAATGCCCGCGAATTCGCTTAATCCCTCAAGCGCCTTTTTCGTCGAACCATATAGGAATCGGATCTTCTCTTCCGGTTCTTGATCGTGCGGCAGGCGCAAGAACGCCCGTGCCGTCGAGAGCACGTGCGTACAGGCCATTTGGACTCTTGCAATTTTCTCTTTAAGCGAGGCCAGTTGTCTTTCTGACGGACCGTCGTCTTCAAGAATTAGAGCATCCACGAATCCGCGCGCACGACTAACGTCCGCAGAAAGCTCAAGCTGCATCAGCGTGGTTTCCTGGCCACCAAAGGAAAAACCTGAAAATGACACTAAACCCAACAACTTAACCCCTCTCGTAACCGCTAGAGGAGCAGGACTCCCTCTTAAGGCTAGGCGAACCGTGCGCACACAGTCAACACAACCAGTTGAAAAAGTCAACAATTTCGAGTAGTCCCCCGCCCTTTCAGCGCAATTTCCTCAGGCTTTCCGCAAAACCCAGTGGAGGAAATAAACAGCACGACAAACGCTTGACAATGCCTAGGCGAGTAAGTATAATGGTCAGTATGAATAGACTCTCCATCGACCGACGCGCACAGATTCTCGGGATGATGGCGGAAGGTGTCTCGCTCCGGGCGATTTCCCGCATGACGGGCGCGAGCATTAACACTGTCGTGAAGCTGCTTGCGGACGCGGGAAATGCTTGCCTTGAGTATCAGGATCGCGTGATGGTCAACCTGCCTTGCAAGCGGATTCAGGCGGATGAAATTTGGAGCTTCGTCTACGCGAAGCAAAAGAACGTCCCGCAAGAGCATCGCGGCGAGTTTGGTTATGGCGACGTATGGACGTGGACCGCTCTCTGCGGCGATACGAAGCTCGTCCCGTCCTGGTACGTCGGAACGCGCGATGCGGACGCGGCTTGGGTGTTCATGCGCGATCTGGCGAGCAGGCTCACGAACCGCGTGCAGTTAACGACCGATGGTCACAAAGCCTATCTGGACGCTGTAGGCGGCGCGTCCGGGACGACGATCGACTACGCCATGCTGGTAAAGCAGTACGGGACTGCGCCCGAAGCCGAGAAGCGCTACAGCCCGCCTGTGTGCCTCGGAACCGAGCGTACGGTCATTCACGGCAATCCCGATCCGGCCCATATCAGCACGTCGTATGTCGAGCGCCAGAATCTTTCGATGCGGATGGGGATGCGCAGATTTACCCGGCTGACCAACGCTTTTTCAAAGAAGCTGGTGAACCACGTCCACGCGCTCTCGATCTACTTCATGCACTACAATTTCGTGCGGATTCACGGAACACTCAGGGTGACGCCGGCGATGGAAGCCGGGGTTACTGACCGGCTCTGGTCGCTTGAGGATGTGGTCGGGATCGTGGACGGTTGGGAGGCTAAAGAAAAGGAGAAAACAGCGTGATAAGAATCGGCATTTTGCTCACACTCATCGGGCTCTGCATTTCGGGCTGGGCCGGTAGACGGATGATTTATTCTCTAAGCGGCTGGTCGCTTGCCTTACAGACAACGATCGAGCAGGTGTTGCGGCCTGGTGCGCCCGTTCCGGTATTTGAGGGCTGGGATGGGCATGTAACACGCTCTCGCCGTGAACTAGCGGTTGGTCTTGCTGTGATGCTTTTGGGGCTGGCGGTTCAATTATTCGCGGAGATCTGATACTGATACACTATCGCCGGGCGGGCGCCGTACTAATTCGGGCTTGAGTGTCTGAATTTCAATGGCGGGGTGGCTTAATTTGCGCCTCCCGAAGCCACCGGTCGATCGAGTCCCGCCGAAAGCGCCAGTTCCTAAACACCTTGACCCCAGGTATCTTGTGGGCCTTCAAGAGCCGATAGATGGTCGATGGGTGGCAGCGTAAATAGGCCGCTACCTGATCGACGCTCATGAGTTCGGATCGCGAATCATGCTGATCGCGGCGAACCATAGCCCCTTTTGTTACCCCCGCTCTTGGTGACGGGACGAGGCGAGAATCGCACGCTCAATGCGCTTGCGTCAAGCCCGGCGGCAATTTCGGTGCTGTCCCAAATCAATTCGGACCGTACCGCCGGACGGGCGCGATTTCGTAAGCCTGGTGCAGTTCCGACTGGTTACGGCAAACGTGAGGGGGAATCTGTCGAGTGCCTGGTAGCGAGCTGCAAGCTGAGGGTTTGGGAAAGAAAGTTGGAACGGCTAGCCGCCTGGCGCGCGGCTGCGCTTGGCCTCGTTCCATAGCGCGTCGATCTCTGCAGGGCTGAGATCGGCGAGCTTTAGCTGGCGCTTTTCGGCCAGCCGCTCGACCTGCTCGAAGCGGGCGACGAACTTGTCACACGCCCGACGCATCGTCTGTTCGGCGTCGCGGCCGAGAAAGCGCGGCGCGTTTGCGAGCGCGAGCATCATGTCGCCGATCTCATCCGCGGCCGCCTGCGCGTCGCCGGATCCAAGCGCCGCCTCGGCCTCGTCCAGCTCCTCGCGGACCTTGGCGAGCACGGCCTTCACGCTCGGCCAGTCCATCCCGGCCTTGCGCGCGGCCTCTCCCAGTCTTTCCGCGCGCATCAGGGCCGGCAACTCGCGCCCGGCTTCATCCAGCGCCGATCGCGCCGCCGGCCGCCCGCGTTCCTCGCGCTTGATGCGGTCCCAGTTTTCAATGACCTGCTCGACGGTATCGGCCTTGACGTCGGCGTAGATATGGGGATGGCGCCGGATGAGCTTGCGGCGTGCGCTGGTGAGCGGATCTTCCGGATTCATCGAGCCCTGCTCGGCGGCGATCGTCGCCGCCATGAGCACCTGCACGATCACGTCGCCCAACTCGTCCGCGATAGCTGTCGGCTCGCCACGGTCGAGCGCGCCGGCCGCTTCGTGGGCTTCCTCGATCAGATATTTCGCGGCGCTGCCAAGCGTCTGCTCGCGATCCCACGGGCATCGCCGGCGAAGCTCGCGAACCACTTCAAGCAGGCGGATGAAGGCTTCGGCCGCAGACGGCTCTTGCTGTTGCGACATCGCCCGCAGCTTAGCACACCGGCCCAACCTCGCCGCGACGTGGAGGGCCGCTCACAAGCGGCCCCTAGGCCAGCCGGATGATCGGGCTCAGGACCTTTTCGCTGAGGAACTGCGACAAGTCGGCGAGCCCCTCGCCGGTGATCTCGTGGCCGCAGTCATACTCCCGGTAGGTCAGCGGAACCTTGAGCGCGCGCAGCGCCTCGACCGATTCGCGCGCCCGCGCGATGTCGATCAGGTCGTCGGCGCGGCCGTGCTGAATCAGCGTCGGCAACTGCGCGAGGCTGTCGCTAGTAGCTAGCTGCGAGGCGAGCTGCGGAGGGAACCAGCTCGAGATGGCGACCATCGCCGCAAACTTTTGCGGCTCGCGCAGCCCCAGCTTGTAGACCATCGAGCCGCCCTGGCTGAACCCGAGCAGCACCAGCTTGCGCCGATCGATCGGGTAGCGCTCCAGCGCCGCCTTGACGAATCGATCGGCCGCGTCGGCGGCGGCCTGCACCTGGTCCGGATCGGGCGGCGCCCCCATCGCGATCTGGTACCATCCGTAGCCGCGCACCGGACCGATCGGCACCTCGATCGGCCCCTGCGGGCATAGCATCGCGAAGCGACCCTCGGCGACGTAGGGCGCAAGACCGAGCAGGTCGAACGCATTGGCGCCCCATCCGTGGAACGCGATGATCGCCGGGTGGAGACCGTCGCCGGCCGGTTCGTAAGCGGCGTGAACCAATTCCATGAGCGCGCTCTCCCTCGGGCGGGGATAATAGACGGCTGCCGAGCCCGCCGCCAGCTTACTGTTCTTGGCGCCGACCTGTGGGCTATGTTAGCCGTCGCGCGGGCAGGCCTGACAGGGTGGGTAAGAAGCTGCGGAGGCTTTTCCGCAGCTGGTTAGAGATGGCGCTTTGTTGAAGTGGCGATGAGGTTGATAAGCAATCGGCGGCAGAGCCTTTCATACAGGGCGCTTCTGCCATCGGCGAGGCGTCTCGTCTCGAAAATCGTTTTTCCGCATCCTGCCAGGGGCTGCTTCGCAATTCTATGCGCCGCTGCGATGCTGGCGCATTCGAGCCCGGCGTTCGCGGCGGGGCCGACTCAATCCGACGGCCGGCTCTCCGGCTACGTCGCGGGCGTTACCCTCCTGCTGCTGGTCGGCTACTCGCTCTTCCTGTGTATCCGGCCCGCACTGGACCAGCAGCCCTCGGGCCTCGGCATGGCGTTGTTGGTGCTGGCCGCGATTTGGGTGATCAAGCAGAGCATGCTGGCGCTGCTCCCCGGATACGGCGGCGACGTCGGCAGCTACATCGCGTGGGGGACGCAGATGGCGAGCGAGGGGCCGGCGCGGATGTACAGGCCGGGATACTTCCTGGACTATCCGCCGGGCTACCTCTATGCGCTATGGGCGGTCGGCGCGATCGCGCATTTCACCGGCGCGGCCGGCGAGTCGCTGCGCGAGCTTTTCGAGGCGCCGGCACTGCTCGCTGACCTGCTGATCGGACTGGTGATGTTCGCCTACCTGCGGCGGCTGGGACGCCCGCTGATCGCATGGGCGGGGCTGCTGCTGGTCGCGCTCAACCCGGCGATGGTCTACGACAGCGTGGCGTGGGGCCAGAGCGACGCGGTCCCGGCGTTGGTGACGCTGCTGAGCGCGCTCACCGCGCTCGACGACGAGCACGAGCTGGCCTGGGCGCTGGCCGTGCTGGGCGTGCTGATCAAGCCGCAGGTGTTGTTCTTCATCCCCGTGCTCGGCCTGTGGACCCTGTTCACGACCGGGTACCGGAGATGGCTGCAGGCGGCACTGGCCTTGGTGACCACGGCCATAATCGCCATCGCGCCGTTCCAGATCGGTCATGCTTGGAACTGGCTCTACTCGCTCTACAGCTCGACTGCGGCCTATTACCACGAGACCTCGGTCAACGCGTTCAACCTGATGGCGCTGCTGTACGGGCTCAGGCAGGGCGACGACACGACTATCCTGGGGGTGCCTTGCTTCGCCCTGGGGATGGGCCTGCTGGTGCCGCTGTACGCTTTCGTGGCGTGGGTGCTGTGGCGCAAGCGCTCTGCGGCCGACCTGATGTTCTGCATATTTATCGCGCTGTTCGGCGCGTTCATGATGGCGCCGCGGATGCACGAGCGTTACCTGTATCCGGCGCTGATTTTCGCCGTGCCGCTCGCACTCGAGGATCCGATCATGCTGGCGGTGCTGGGCGTAATGAGCGTGACCTGCCTGTTCAACCTGGCTTACGTCAAGCACGTCCTCGACCAGCCCAATCCGTTTCTCGACGGACGCGACGCGCTCGCTATGGCCGCCTCGGCGATCAACACGGTGGTCTTCGGCTTGGCGGTGTTCTACGGGTTTGCGCCGGCGGGGGAGGAGGGCGGCAGGCGAATCGAAGCAGGGATCGGTAGTTTCGCGGCAAGGCTTCGCAGCGCGCGCGCGAGCGCCGAGCCCGTATCGAGCGGCGAGGAACCGGCGTCGCCGCCGATGCCCTGGATGCGTGCCGACACGATCATTATCGCGCTGCTGATCGGGTGCGCGATCGTGACGCGCTTCTGGCGGCTCGGGCATCCGGCCGAGATCGTATTCGACGAGGTCCATTTCGTGGGCCAAGCGCGCCATTACTTGCACGGCGAGCCGTTTCTCGACCCCCATCCGCCGCTGGCCAAGCTTCTGATCGCGCTCGGCATCCTTGTGCGGGGCGACCATCCGGTGAGCTGGCGATTCCCCAACGCGATCATCGGCACGATGCTGGTCGGGATCACCTATCTGCTGGGCCGGCGGATGCTCCATTCGCGGCTGGCGGCGACGCTGGCCGCCGGATTCATCCTGTGCGACGGGATGTTCATAGTCGATTCGCGAATCGCGGTGCTGGATATCGTCTACGTCACCTGCGCGGCGTGGGCGTACTTGCTGTTCTTCCGGTTCTACGAGACCCCGGATCGGTTCGCGCGGCGCCGCCTGCTGGTCTGGATGGGGCTCGCGCTGGGATTGTGCCTGGGCGCCAAGCTCATGATCCCTGCGGTGACCTTTCTGCTGGTGATCGGATTCCTGGTCTATGCGCTGTTGCGTAGCGGGCCGGGCACGATGCGCGAGGCGATCTTCGAGTCGATGCGGATGCGGCGGGCCGGAAGCGCGGTGCTGCTGAGCGGCTCGATCGCCGCAATCGTCTACCTCGCGGTGTTCCTCCCGCACTACCTGCTCGGCTGGTGGGGCGGGATCGAAGACCTGTTCAAGTACTTCAGCGACGTGATCTGGTACGAGCAGAGCGTCTACCAAGCGTCCCATCCCTACGCCTCGAAATGGTGGAGTTGGCCGCTGATGCTGCGGCCGGTCGCCTACTGGCAGGACTTTCCGGCCACCGGCAAGGTTTCGACCATCTGGGGGGGCGGGAACCCGGCTTCGTGGTGGGGCTCGCTCACCGCAATCACGATCATCGGGTTGCAAGCCGTCGAGCGTCCCCGCCTGTGGCGCTGGTTCCTGGTGATCGGCTACGTCGCCTACATCGTCATCTGGATCCCGGTCGGTCGCACGCTCTTTCTCTATCACTACATGCCCTCGGTCTACCTGGCTTACTTCGCGCTTGCCGCCGTGCTCACCCAATGCTGGGAGGGCGGCGCCGAGCCCTGGGAGCATAGCGCGCTAATCCTGACCCTGTTGCCGGTCCTGGTCCTGGGCCTTCCCGGCGCACTGGGGTTCGTGGCCTTTCTCCTCCTATTCGCGACCTACGGCGCGGTGCTGTATTGGCGGGCGCAATATGCCGGTAAACTTGTATGCGTGGCGTTCGTTGCGGTTGTGATCGTGCTGTTCTTCTATTTCCTGCCCGTGTGGATCGGCTTGCCGATCGAGCGTGCCGGGTACTACGCGCGTATGTGGCTCAGCGGTCCCGGCATCCGCAACTGGATTTGAGGATGCGCGAGCTAAAGGGGACGTCCCGGCGCCGACGGGTCTCGGTTGCCGCCGCAGCTACGGCGGTCGGGACGCTGAGCGTGCTCGCGATTCTGGGCGTTGCGATCGCTCAGGGCTCCTCTCCGCTTAAGCGTAGCGCCCCGCCGCCGAGCCCGGCCGCTGCGCAGAGCGCCGCTGCCGCGCAGCCGCCGGCTGAGTCCAAGAACCTGCTCCAGAACGCCGACTTGTCGCTCGGCGGCGGCAACTCGCCCGAGCATTGGCGCAGCGAAGGATGGGTCGAGAAGCCGGAGGCGACAACCTACACGTGGACTCATCCCGCTGGCGGCGCTACCGGAGAGCTTGAAGTCGACAACCACCAGCCCAACGACGCGCGCTGGATGCAGAGCTTGGCGCTGGACGCGGGATGGTATCACTTCAGCGTCGAAGCCCGCACCGAAAAGGTCGGCGAGAAGGAAACCGGCGCCTCGATCAGCGTGATGGAAGACGGGATCATGTCGGTCGAGCTGAAGGGCGACACATCCTGGCGCCGACTCGACTTCTATCTCAAGGTGGGTAAGTACGGCGCCGACCTGGATGTCGCGCTGCGGGTCGGCGGCTTCGCCAGCCTCAATACCGGGCGTGCGTTCTTTCGCCATCCGAGCATGACGAAGGTAGCCGGGCCGCCGGCGCACGCCGAGCGGGTCTACGATCTCGACGCGATCCGCAAGCAATCGGCGGCTCCCCCGATCGGCCGGCCGTGGACCCTGGTTGCCGCGTTCATCCTGCTCGGCGCGGGGGTTGCGGTCGGATGGCGCGTCTTTGGCGAGACCGGCGCCGAGATCGCGAGCATCGCCGCCAAGCCCAAGACCGCCATGCCGGAAACCGCACAGAAGCCCACGCGCCCGGCGGCGGGGAAGAAATCCACCAGGAAGAGGGCGCGGCGATGAGGACCGGCACGGCCAGCCATCGCACCATCGAGACCGCGCTCTTCCTGATCTCCTTTCTGAGCTTCGCGTATTTCTACCAAGCCGCGGATCAGAGCACCGCCGCGCGCTTCGACCTGATGCGCGCGATCGTCGAGCATCGCTGCCTCTGGATCGACGACTACTGCGGGATGAACACCGCCGACATCATCTTCATGGGCCCGCACATCTACTCGGTCAAGGCGCCGGGCGCGTCGTTCGTCGGGTTGGTCCCCTGGATCGTCGCGTCGAACGCCCTCAAGCCGCTGCGCACCCCTTTTCACGACCCGCGCTACTGGGCGTTCGCGACCTATTTGACCATCGTCTTCTCGACCAGCCTGCTGGTCGCGGCGCTGACCGTGCTGCTGTATCGGTTCGCCGTGTTCCTTGGCGTAACGGTAGGGCGCGCCGCGTCGATCGCGCTGATCGGCGCCTTCGGCACGATCCTGTTTCCTTACGCGACCGAGTTCACCGGCGAGCCGATCGCGGCGACGTGCGCGTTCGCGGCCTTCTACCTGCTCGCGACCCAGAAGCGCGATCCCGACACCAGCCGCGCCGCGCTGGCGGGTTTCCTGGCGGGATGGGCGGTGTTGAACGATTACCCTGCGATGCTGATCGCGGTGGCGCTCGCGATCTACGCGCTTTTCAAGCTCGAGAGCCGGCGGGAGGTGTTCGCCTTCGCCGTGGGCGCCGCCGCCACCGCCGTGTTGCTGATCGCGTACAACTACCGGGCCTTCGGCCATCCGCTGTTCATGAGCTACCAGGCCTACAAACTGCCCGGAAATCGGAATCAGTTTCCCGAGCAGGCGGCGGGCTTCGTCGGTCTCACCTATCCGAGACTCAGGGTGCTGTGGAACATCCTGATCGATCCGCAGCGCGGGCTGTTCTTCTGCAACCCGGTCCTGCTGCTGATGATTCCTGGGCTGGTGTTTTTGTGGCGCCGCCGCGAGAATCGCGCGGAGGCGGCGCTGACCGCATTCGCGGCGATCGGCTTTATCGCGTTCAACGCCTCGTTCGGCGAGTCGATCATTTCGTGGGGCGGGGGCACCGCGACAGGTCCGCGCCAGCTTGCCCCGGCGATTCCTTTCATGGTGCTGGCGCTCGCGTTCATCCCGAGCGAATGGGACTACATACTGGGTGCGCTCGCGGCGGTCTCGGTGCTGTTCATGCTGGCGGCTACCGCGGTCGAGCCGCACTTTCCCTACGAGTACGACAATCCGGTGCGGGACTTCGCCCTGCCGGCGTATTTTCGGGGCGATCTGGCCTTCAACGAAAACGCCTACTTCGGCCCGGGAGCGATCGCGGGCGACTCGGTTGCGTTCAACCTTGGCAAGCTGTTCGGGCTGCCGGGCGCGTTTCAGTTGTGGCCTCTGGCCGCCTTATGGATTGGAGGCGCGGCCTTCCTGATCCGATCGATCGCTCCCCCACGCGGGGCGCTGCTGAAAGCTGCCGCCGCTGCGATAGCGATCGCGGCGCTGTTCGTGCCGCCGACCGTCGGCGCGCTCACCCAAGCCGCTCGCGCCAGTGGGAACCACGGATTGCTGGGGCGCTATTATGAGGGTCTCGATCCGACCGGCTTCCCGCCTCATCTGGTCCGGGTCGATCCCCAGATCGATTTCAACAACGTCGCCGAGCTGGGCGCGATGCCGTTTTCCTCGCACGTCGTATGGAGCGGCAAGATTCTCGCGCCGCGCACCGGCACCTACGCCTTTGGAGTCGAGGCGGACGATTCGGGATGGGTGATTATCGACGGCCGTCCCGTGATCAGCGATCCCGGCCCGACGGTGACCAAGCTTCAGGACCGGGGTGTAACCGACCTGGAAGCGGGATGGCATCGTATCGAGGTCCACGAGCGCAACATCGCCGGCGACGCCTTTATGCGTCTCTACTGGCAGCCGCCTGACGGCGGCATGGAGCTCGTCCCCAAGGACGTGCTGGTTCCGGACCGCGCGGACGAGGAGCGGCCGCGCTAGAACTCTCTAAGGCGGCGAGAGCAGGGAAGGGCGCCCGGAACCTGAGGGACGGGGGCTCTCGGGACGGTGGATGGTGGTTGCGTACTCCTCGACCTGTTTGAGCAGCCTGGACTCGTCCAGCCCGCGCGAGGCGCAGACATTGTCGCGCGGCGGATGGAACGGCACGCGCAGCGGCGCGATAAAGGTCGCCTCCACATTGACTATCGACGCTTCGGGCCCGTCGGGCTTGAGGCGGAAGTTATAAACCGCCGAAGAGTCCAGGGTGGGATCGACCGGGGAGGTGCCGGCCAACGCCTTTATCTGCCCGCAGTCGGCATCGTCGGCTGTGAAGTTGGTTCCCTGCGCCTCGATGATTCCCTCGCTGGGATTCTGGGCGCGCACCTTGTAGTTGTTTTGCTTGATGACCTGGTTGGCGGCGTCCCACACCAGGTCGTACGGCACAGCCAGCCTAAGCGTTGTGCTTTCAGGCTTGAGGGGCGGCTGGTTGGGAGGATAAAAGCATCCGCCGACGCCGAGGGCAGCGACGAAGGCGATGGCGCAAAGCGTGGTACGGGTCATCATCACAGGGGCCTAATCATAGCGAATCGGCGCGCCGCTTGAACCCGCAGCGGCGCAAAATGTGTCACCGCAATAGCTCCCCATCGGGGTGCGCTTTGTGGTAGGCTCGCCCCAGGTTGGCGCGCTTGGCACGCGTCTCCTCTGAGGGCCCTGAAGATGTCCGGCCATTCGAAGTGGAGCTCAATCAAGCATAAGAAGGCGGCGCGCGATGCCAAGCGCGGCAAGCTGTTCACCAAGCTGATCAAGGAGATCACGATTGCCGCGCGGCTCGGCGGCGGCGATATCAATTCCAATCCACGGCTGCGCACTGCAGTTTCCGCCGCTCGTGCCCAGTCGATGCCCAACGACAATATCGAGCGCGCGATCAAGAAGGGCACTGGCGAGCTCGGCGGCGCTCAGCTCGAAGAGGTGACCTACGAAGGGTACGGCCCGGGCGGAGTCGCGATTATCTTCGACGTCCTGACCGACAATCGCAACCGCGTGGTTTCGGACCTGCGGCACATCTTCACCCGCCACGGCGGCAACCTGGGTGAATCAGGCTGCGTTGCGTGGATGTTCAGAAAGCGCGGCGTGATCACGGTCGAGCGCGGCGCCGCGGACGAGGATCGCCTGATCGAGCTTTCCCTGGAGGCGGGCGCCGACGATGTCACCAGCGAGAGCGACAGCTTCCAGGTGATGACCGCGCCGGACAAGTCCGCCGGGGTCAAGGAAGCTCTGGAAAAGGCCGCCATCGCGGTCGCCCACGCCGAAGTCACGATGGTTCCCGAGAATACGGTCAAGATTTCCGGAAGCGTCGTCGCGCAGGTGCTCAAGCTCGTTGAAGACCTCGAAGATCACGACGACGTCCAGAACGTGTCCTCGAACTTTGACATTTCTGAGGAGGAGTTGGCGCAGTTCTCGGCCGCGTAGCCGGGCGAAGGCGAAGCCCCAAGGGGACGCGCTCGGACCGGAACAACGCCGCGTGGTGGAGGGGGAATGCGAGGGACGCGGTGAAACGCGTTATCGGGATCGATCCCGGCACCGGAGTCTGCGGATTCGGCGTGGTTGAGCGCACCGCGGCGGGGTCAGCTACTTGGCCGCGGGCACGATCCGCACCAATCGTGGACATGGCATGCCCCGCCGGCTCATGACCATCCATGAAAATCTCCTGCGTCTGATCGACGAGCACGCGCCCGATACGATGAGTCTCGAGCGAAGCTTCGTTGCAACCAACGTCCAGAGCGCTTTCCGGCTTGGGGAGGGGCGTGCAATGGCGATCCTGGCGGCAGCCGAACGCAATTTGAGGCTGTTCGAGTATGCCCCCGCCGAGGTGAAGCTTTCGGTCGCGGGATGGGGCCGCGCGGGGAAGGACCAGGTCAAGTTCATGGTGGGCAAGTCCCTCGGCATCGATACGGTGCAACTGGCCGACGATGCCGCCGACGCTCTTGCTCTCGCGCTCTGCCATCTGACGCGGTCGCGGATGGCGCAGGCTATCGACGCCGTGCGGCGCATGCCGGCCGTGTCGCGGCGGGTCGGCTCGGTAGCGCGATGATTGCGACGCTCACCGGAACGCTGAGGGCGCGCGAAGCGGGGCGGCTGGTGGTCGAGACCGCCGGCGTCGGCTACGAAGTGCTTGTCCCGCTGAGCACTTACTATCGATTGCCGCCGGCCGGCGGCGTGGTCACGCTGGACATCCGCCAGGTGGTGCGCGAGGACTCGCTCGCGCTGTATGGATTCGCGACCGTATCCGAGAAGCGCGCCTTCGATCTGCTGCTCGGAATCCAGCACGTGGGACCGAAGCTTGCGCTGGCGATTCTCTCGGTGCTGTCGCCCGAGGAGCTGGTCGCCGCGATCGCGCGCGAGGACGTGGAACGAATCGACGCGGTGCCCGGAGTCGGTCCCAAGCTCGCCGAGCGGGTGGTGCGCGAGCTTCGCGACAAGGCTCCCGAGCTCCGACTGATCGCGTCGGCCGCGGATGGCGACGGGCGGGGTGCGGCCCGAGCCGCGATACGCGGGGGCAACGGCGGCGCGTCCGGCGGGCCGCTCGAAGACGCAATCTCCGCGCTGGTCAACCTGGGCTACAAGCCCGCCGAGGCGCGGCGCGCCGTCGATTCCATAGCTTCGAAAAGCGACGTGGAAGGGGCTGACCTCGAGAGCCTGATCCGCAAGTCATTGTCGGTGCTCCTCGGTGAGAAGTAAGCCCAACGAGTCGCCGCCTGAGCCCCGCACCTCGCCGGAAGGCCGCGAAGCTTCCCCGGGGCCACAGCCAGGTGCCGGTGAAGAACCGCGGCAAGCCGGTTCAGGGGACGCGCGGTCGCTCGCGAGCCCAGCCGGCGGCGAGGAGGATCGTCGGCTCGATTTTTCGCTTCGGCCGCGCACGCTGGCGGAGTTCGTGGGCCAGGAGCACACCAAAAAAATCCTCGGCATGTCGATCGAGGCCGCCAGCATGCGCGGCGAGCCGCTCGACCACGTGCTGTTCTCCGGCCCACCCGGACTGGGAAAAACTTCGCTCGCCCATATCATCGCGCGCGAGCTCGGCGTCAATCTGCGCTCGACCTCTGGCCCGGCCATCGAGCGGGCCGGCGACCTGGCGGCGATCGTGGCGGACCTCGAGCGCGGCGACGTGCTGTTCATCGACGAGATCCATCGCCTCGCCCGTCCGGTCGAAGAGATCCTCTACCCGGCGATGGAGGACTTCGAGCTCAACATCGTGGTGGGCAAGGGCGCGGGTGCGCGCTCGATGAAGCTTGCGGTCAAGCCGTTCACGATGGTGGGCGCTACCACCCGCTCGGGTCTTCTGGGCTCACCGCTGCGCGACCGTTTCGGCCAACATTTTCATCTCGAGTTCTACAATCACGAGGAGCTGACGGAGATCGTCCGTCGTTCGGCCCGGCTGCTCGAAGTCCGCACCGACGAGGAAGGCGCACGCGAACTCGCCTCGCGCTCTCGCGGCACGCCGCGCATCGTCAACCGCCTACTGCGCCGGGTGCGCGACTTCGCCCAGGTCAACCAGGCGCGGATCGTGACGCGCGAAGTCGCGCTTGCGGCGCTGCAACTGCTCGATATCGACGCGTGCGGCTTCGACAAGATGGACCGCGCGATCCTGGCCACGATAATCGACAAGTTCGACGGCGGCCCGGTCGGCGTCGACAGCCTCGCCGCGGCGATCGGCGAGGAGCCGGACACGATCGAAGAGGTTTACGAGCCGTATCTGTTGCAGGAAGGGTTTGTAGCCAGGACCAATCGCGGCCGCGTGGCAACCCAACGCGCCTACGCTCATCTGGGCCGCACGCGGCGCGGCTCGCTGCTTTGAATGGGCCCGCTTCTGATAATCCCAAGCGCGGGAATCGGCGATGAGCAAAATTTGGGTGCTGCAGCATCATCCGGTCGAAAACCTCGGCTCGATCGCCGAGGCGCTGGAGTCAGCGGCGCTTGCGTGGCAATACGTGCGCACTTTCGACGGGCATCCGGTGCCGCGCGACATGAAGGGCGCCGGCGGTCTGATCGTGATGGGCGGCCCGATGGGGGTCTACGAGCATCAGCGCTATCCGTTCCTCAGCGACGAGATGCGATTGATCGAAGGCGCGCTCGCAGAGGGAAAGCCTGTGCTCGGCGTGTGCCTCGGCAGCCAGCTACTCGCCGCGACGCTCGGCGCGAAAGTGTCCAAAGGGGACCGCAAGGAGATCGGATGGTATCCCGTCCGCCTGGCATCCGCGGCGCGCGACGATCGCCTGTTTGGCGGAGTGCCGGAATCGTTCGTCGCCTTGCACTGGCATGGCGATGTCTTTGAGCTGCCGCGAAACGCGACCGCGCTGGCGTCATCCGAACGGACTCCTATCCAGGCTTTCCGCCACGGCGACAACGCCTATGGCCTGCTGTTCCATGTCGAGGTGAACGCCGCGATCGTCGCGGGATTGGTGCGGGAGTTTGCCGCAGAGGTCGATGAAGCCGGCGCCGACGGCGCCCGGATAATCGCCCAGGCCGGCGAGCGCCTGCACGGCCTCGCGCCCATCGCGGAGACCGTGTTCGGCCGATGGGCCGCACCTATCCACGCCTGAGAGGAGAGATCACCCCTTGGGCAGCTTGAGGACGCGCTCGCCGATAATGTTGTGCTGGATCTCGCTGGAGCCGGCTGCGATCGTGAGTCCGCGCGCCGAGAGCGTCCGCTGCGTCCATCGTCCGTGCTCGATCGCGCCGAGCGAATCGGGCTCGAGGATTCCGTACGCGCCCAGCATCTCGTCGGCGAACATCGCAACACGCAAATTGAGCTCGGTTGCGAACAGCTTGCCGAACGAGCTCTCCGGCCCCGGCACTTTGCCCTTGAGTTGAGAGGTCAGCGAGCGGTAGCGGCTGAACTTGAGGCAACTACTCTCGATCGCGAACTGCGCGAGCCGCTGGCGCACGTAGGGATGAGATCGCGCGGGCACGCCATCGAAATGGACTGCCTTTGCCAGCTCGATTAGTTCCCTGATCGTGCGCTCGACCGGATGGCGTGCGCCGCCCGAGACCCGCTCGAACATCAGGGTTGCGATCGAGACCTGCCATCCCGCGTTGAGCTCGCCGACAATGTTTTCCTTGGGCACCCGGACGTTGTCGTAGAAGACTTCGCTGAAGCCGTGCTCGCCGGTCATCTGAACCAACGGACGAATCGCGATCCCGGGGCTGTGCATGTCGACCAGCAGGTAGGAGATTCCCTTATGCTTGGGCGCCTGGGGATCGGTGCGCACCAGCAGCACCTGCATGTCGGCGCGATGGGCCAAGCTGGTCCACACCTTCTGGCCGTTGACGATGAGGTAGTCGCCGTCGAGCACGGCGCGGGTCTGCACCCCGGCCAGGTCCGATCCGGCATTGGGCTCGGAGTAGCCCTGGCACCAGATTTCCTCGCCGCTAAGCATCTTGTGCAGGTAGCGGCGCTTTTGCGCCTCGGTACCCATCAGGATGAGCGTCGGCCCGACGCGGTCGATCGCGAGTTGATTGGCGCCGTATATCGGCAAGCCCAGACGCAACGCTTCATCCTGGTAGATCGCCTGCTCGACCAGGCTCGCGCCGCCGCCGCCCCATTGCTTGGGCCACTGGAGCGCGACGTATCCGGCCTCGTAGAGCCGGCGATGGTACTCGCGCAGGCGCTTCCAGCGCTCGTCGTCGGCGACGCCGAGCATGCCTGCGCTCTGGTCGCCGTCGTCCCGCCCGAACACCTCCGCCGACGTTTCCTCGAGCCATGCCCGAATCTTCGCGCGGAAGGCCTCTTCCTCCGGGGTGAAGTTGAAATCCATCGCTTGACACCTCGCCAGGTCCGTCAGTGAGTTTCTTATACCGCTTGGCGGGCGCGCGTGTTAGAGGAACGCCGAGGCTCACGATGCGCCACGGTGCACCCGCTTCACCTCACCACGTTCGATCGCATCGACACCAAGCTTTAGACGCCGTGTTGGGTCAAGCTGCCCGGAGCCGGACTCGACGATTTCCGAAACTGGCCACAACTTCGAGCTCACCGCCGAGAGCCGCCACATATCGCTGCAACGTGGAAAGTCGGTAGTCCGAGCGGCTCTCGAGCCGCGATATCTCCGACTGAGCCTTTTTAAGGGCTTCCGCTAGCTCCTCCTGCGTCTTCCCAGCGGCTTCACGAAGTTCACGCAGGTCCATTTCGAGCAGTTCGTCCTCTACAGCGCGGTCGATCTCCTTCAGCTTCTGCGGCGGGAACTTCCGCGCCCGAATGTCACGCCACCTCTTAGTCTTCATTTGCTCTTCTCCTCTTTCTCCAGATCGGCCAAGTACTCGGCCCAGATCTGCTCCGCACGCGGCGCAAATATTTCGTAGAACCGGTCATCGCCGGTTTTGTCACCGCCCAGGAGCAGCACGGCCCGGCGCAACGGGTCGAACGCATAAAATACGCGCAAAGGATGCCCACCCGATTGAACCCTAAGTTCGCGAAGCGCCTGCGATCCCTTGATCTCGCTGCTGTAGGGGAAGCCGAGCGCCACTCCTTTTTCCTCAAGAAGGCCAACCACGCGAGCGACCGCCTCAGCGTCTTTATCGGTCAGCGCTAAGAACCAGGCCTCAAATTCCTCGGTTCCCTCAACTTCGACCATCGCCACCGCGCATATCCTTAACTATGCTCTTAACAGCATATGCGATCAAGTGTATGAACGGCGCCGCACAAAGCCCAGCTCAATGATCCGCCTGCCCGCCGCCCGCCGCCGAACGCTGCTGATCCCTACGGCGTCTTACCAAGCCGCAGCTTTTTGCGCAGTCGCTCGTTGGCTTCAGTGACCGAGAAGGCCGTCGGGTTGAATGGCCGGCCGCGATAGTCGGCCTCCGCGAATGGCTCGGAGGCGCCGGTGACATAAAGGCTCACCGACTTGACCACGTCGAGTGCGCCCGCATCGTTCAGCGAGAGCCGTAATTTCTCGACGTGACGAATCGGCGGCCGGGATGATGTTCCTACGCCCGGATCCAGTCGTCGCGGTCTATATTGGCATCGCGGAGAATCCGGCTCAGCAGGTCGATGCTAATCTGGCCCCGATGGGGATTCGGAATTATGACGTTGGCCTTGCCGGGCGCCGAAATGATCTGATGCTTAGCGCCCGCGAATGGGCCCTCGTAACCCAGGTCCGTCAGCTTACGGATGAAATCGGTCCGCGAGCACGGCGAAAGGCGTGCCGCCAAGTCTAACTATCGGCCCGCTGCCGCGGGGCCGTGATGGAGAGGCCGTCGAATTCGGGCGGCTTGCATCGCGCAACATAAGCGTTGACGTAGAGCCAATCTTCGAGCGCAGACAAGAGATCATTACGCGTATCCTCGACGCTCCCGGCGCTGGCCCAGAGACCGGGCAACCCCGGGATGTGTGCGTACCAGTTCCCGTCCTCGAGCCGCTCGTACTCGGCGTGGCGCATTGCCGCATGGAGGTACTCAGTTAACGCTGCCACGTTGCTTAGCCTACCAGCTTGGATCTTCTCGCGGTAGAGTTGCCGACGCGCGTGAGCGGCGGGCAGCCTGCTTACGGCAGCAGCATTGCGTGGGATCGGGCATCGTCACGGCCCATAGACCGGGCGGCGCTCGTGAATGGTGGCTTGTGGGACTTCGCCGCGTTCTGTTACTTCGCGGTCGAGTTCGCGCTCCTCACCGCTGGTCAACTGATGGAGCGTGCCGCGATAGTCGGCCTCCGCGAATGGCTCGGAGTCGCCGGTTACATAAAGGCTCACCGACTTGACCACATCGAGCGCGCCGGCGTCGTTGAGCGAAAGCCGCACCTTCTCGACATGACGGATAGGCGGCCGGTGGGAGATCTCGAGTCCCTCGATCTTGAGCGTGACGTCGCGCGGGCCCATCACGTCAGCGCCGGTCTTGAGAATGTTGGTGTCGCGGCCGCCGAACACGGTCGTGCGCAGGAAGACATTGCCATCGCGCTCACCGAAGAGCAGGCTCACGATGGAATCGGGAGGCGCGGCCATGCCGCCAGAGGAGCGAGCCAGGCTCAGATGCCCGCCCCATCGCCCGACGAACTCGCGGCTTGCCTGCGGAATCACCAGCACGGGCTCTGAGGGTGGAGCTTCGGAGGGTTGCTGCGGCGCGGCGGCGTTGGGCGCCTGTTTGGGATTGACCTGTGGCGCGATCTCAAGCGTTCCGGAGTCCGAGTTCTGATGGCGAATCGCAGGGTTGTCCTGCTGTGCAAGGCTGGCGGCGGACGAGACCAAAAGCGCGAGCAGGGTGAGCGTGACACGGAATTTCATCAATCCAAGCCTTATGGGCACAGCCGATACACGAGGCCAGGCATCGCGCAAACGCTGGCATCGGATCCTTTTTTCGATGATGATGCATCTGTTCGGGACGCGCAACGCTTTGAGTGACGGGACACGGAGCAGGAGAGGCGATGGCTTACAAGACGGTCAAGGTTCCATCCGAGGGCGAAAAAATCACGCTGGGTCCGAATCACACGCTGGATGTGCCGGAGCGGCCGATTATCCCCTTTATCGAAGGCGACGGGACCGGTCCCGATATCTGGCGCGCCTCGCAATACGTGTTCGACAACGCGGTGCGCAAAGTCTATGGCGGCAAGCGCAAGATCGCCTGGATGGAGGTTTACGCCGGCGAGAAGTCCTTCAAGCAGTTCAACACCTGGCTGCCCGATGAGACGGTGGAGGTGTTCCGCGAGTTCCTGGTGGGAATCAAGGGGCCGCTGACCACGCCGGTGGGCGGCGGAATCCGCTCGCTCAACGTCGCGCTGCGCCAGATGCTCGATTTGTACGTATGCCTGCGGCCGGTGCGCTACTTCGAGGGTGTGCCCAGCCCGGTCAAGCATCCCGAGAAGCTCAACGTCGTCATCTTCCGCGAGAATACCGAGGACATCTACGCCGGCATCGAGTGGCCCGCCGAATCGCCCGAGGCGAAGAAGGTGATCAAGTTTCTGATGGAAGAGCTCGGCGTGACCAAGATCCGATTCCCCAATACCTCGGGAATCGGCATCAAGCCGGTTTCGCGCGAGGGCTCGGAGCGGCTCATCCGGGCGGCGCTCGACTACGCGATCAAGCACAAGCGCAAGAGCCTGACGATCGTCCACAAGGGCAATATCCAGAAATTCACCGAAGGCGCCTTCCGCGACTGGGGCTACGCCCTGACCAAGCGCGAGTACCAAGGGCGGGCGATCGGATGGGACGACTGCGGCGGCAAGCCGCCCGCCGGGCAGATCCTGGTCAGGGACAATATCGCCGACATCACGCTGCAGCAGATCCTGACGCGACCCGAGGAGTTCGACGTGGTCGCCACCACCAATCTAAACGGCGACTACATCTCCGACGCGCTCGCCGCACAGGTTGGCGGCATCGGTATCGCGCCGGGCGCCAATATCAACTACCTGACCGGCCATGCCATCTTCGAAGCGACCCATGGCACCGCGCCCAAGTACACGAATCAGGACAAGGTGAACCCCGGTTCCCTGATCCTGTCGGGCGTATTGATGTTCGAGCATCTGGGATGGCCGGAGGTCGCCGAGGGGATCGTCCGCGGGATGAGCAAGGCCATCGCGAACAAGACCGTGACCTACGACTTCGAGCGGCTGATGAGCGGCGCCAAGCTGCTCAAGTGTTCGGAGTTCGGCAAGGCGATCGTAGAGAACATGTAGGGGGCGGAGGTCGAGAGTTTGCGGATGCACCGGAACTCTGGCATAGCCGGTGCGCATCGTATAAGGTTGCCTCATCGAGGGTCTTTCGATTATAAGCTAGACTTTCAAACGGCTGTGCTTTTGCAGTCAGGGAGTTCAACCAGTGGCGGCACGAAAGAAAATAGCCTTTATCGGAGCTGGTAACGTCGGCGCGACTTGCGCCCATCTCTGCTTTCTGCGCGAGCTTGGCGATATGGTGCTCTTCGACATCATTGAGGGGCTCCCGCAGGGCAAGGCGCTCGACATGCTGGAATCGGCGCCGGTGCTCGGAATCGACGCCAAGGTCACCGGCTCGACCAACATTCGAGATATCGAGGGCGCCGACTGTATCGTGGTGACCTCGGGCTCGCCGCGAAAGCCGGGGATGAGCCGGGACGACCTGCTGAAGATCAACGCCGCGGTGATGAACCAGGTGGGCGTGGCGATCAAGGCGCATGCGCCGGATGCGTTTGTCGTGGCGGTGACGAATCCGCTTGACGCGATGGTCACGCAGCTCAAGCGCGTGACCGGGTTTCCCAAGAACCGGGTGGTGGGGCAGGCCGGTGTTCTCGACTCGGCGCGCTATCGCACGTTCGTTGCCGGCGAACTCGGCGTGTCGGTCGAGAGCGTTGCGGCGATGGTGCTGGGCGGGCACGGCGACGACATGGTGCCGATTCGCAGCTACACCACGGTCGGCGGCGTGCCGATCGAGCGGCTGATCCAGCCCAAGCGGCTGGAGGAAATCGAAAAGCGCACCCGCGGCGGCGGCGGCGAAATCGTCAATTTGATGAAGACCTCGTCTTATTATGCGGCGGGCGCCGCGGTCTACCGGATGGTTGAAGCGTTCATGCTCGATCGCAAGGAGGTGATGCCCTGTGCGGCGTACCTCGAGGGCGAGTACGGCGTGCGCGGGCTCTACGCCGGCGTGCCGGTGGTGCTGGGGGCGGGCGGGGTCGAGCGGGTGGTCGAGATCGAGATGACCGCGGCCGAGCGCGCGGCCTTCGATCGCTCGGTGGCCCATGTGCGCGAGCTGGTGGAAGCGATGGACAAGGTGCTCGCCTCGGCAAGCTAGGGGGTGGAGTCAGGCCGAGCGGCAGCGGGGCGGGCGGCGGCTTGCGGCTGGGAAAACCTGACCACGGGAAGATCAGCTTTTGCTAAGCGGAGTTGACGGCTTGTCCTGAGCGGAGCCGAAGCAAAGAGCGGAAGCAGGCTGTGGAGAGTTTCCCGCAGGCTGCCAGGGCTCACAAGGCTGGAGGAGATCAGTGGCGCAAGAAGGAGCGAGCGAGGTTGGGCATTCGGCGCTTGGCGCGGCCGAGCGGACGCATTGGACGCTGCGCCGGCTGCATTCGCTCTCCGGGATCGTCCCGATCGGCGGCTTTTTGTTCTTCCACATCTTCGAGAACTCCTACGCGCTGAGAGGCGCGGAGATGTGGTGGAAGCAGACCGCGTTTACCCGCACGCTGCCGCTGCAGATGCCGATCGAAACCGTGGTGCTATGGATCCCGATCGCGTACCACGCGCTTTACGGGCTGGTGATCACCGCGACCTCGCGGCCCAACAACTATCCATACGTGCGTAACTACCAGTACACCCTGCAGCGCATCACGGGCGTGCTCGCGCTGCTGTTCATCGGGTTTCACGTGTCGACGACGCGGGCTTGGTTCTACCTGAGCGGGATCGAGACCGACTACGCACGGATGCACGCGTTCATGATCAACCCGGTCTACTTCACCATCTACATCGTCGGCACGCTTTCCTGCCTCTACCACCTCTGCAACGGCATCTTCACCTTCTGCATCACGTGGGGAGTGTCAAGCGGGCCGCGGGCGCAGACGCTGGTCAACTACGCATGCGTGGCGTTGTTCATCGTGCTCGCCATCGTGGGCTTGCAAATCCTGGTCGCGTTCCGCGCGGCGGCCTGAGGTACCCATCATGCCAGGTCATCACATCGTAGTGGGCGGGGGGTTGGCGGGTCTGACCGCGACGATGGTGCTTGCCGAGGCCGGCGAGCAGGTGGAGCTGTTCTCGATCGTGCCGGTCAAGCGCTCGCACTCGGTGTGCGCGCAGGGCGGGATCAACGGCGCGGTCAACACCAAGGGCGAAGGCGACTCGCCGGCGATTCACCTCGACGACTCGATTTACGGCGGCGACTTCCTGGCGCATCAGCCGCCGGTTAAAGGGATGTGCGATGCGGCGCCCGCGATCATCTACCTGTTCGACCGGATGGGGGTGATGTTCAACCGCACGGCCGAGGGGCTGATCGACTTCCGCCGCTTCGGCGGCACCAAGCATCATCGCACCGCCTTTGCCGGCGCGACCACCGGCCAGCAGATGCTCTACGCGCTCGACGAGCAGGTGCGCCGCTACGAAGCGCAAGGCCTGGTTACCAAGCGCGAAGGCTGGGAGATGCTGAGCATCGTGCAGGACGAGTCGGGCGATTGCCGCGGGATATGCGCGATCGACACCCGCTCGCTCGAGTTGCGCGCCTTTCCGGCCGACACCGTGATGATCGCGACCGGCGGTCCGGGGTTGATCTTCGGTCGTTCGACCCAGTCGCTGGTCAACACCGGCTCGGCGGTCAGCGCCTGCTATCAGCAGGGCGCGATCTACGCCAACGGCGAGTTTGTCCAGGTGCATCCCACGGCGGTGCCGGGCGAGGACAAGAACCGGCTGATCTCGGAATCGATCCGCGGCGAAGGCGGGCGGATCTGGACCTACAAGGACGGCAAGCCCTGGTACTTCCTGGAAGAGATGTTCCCGGCCTATGGCAACCTGGTCCCGCGCGACATCGCGACTCGCGCCATCTACGAGGTGGTCTACGACAAGAAGCTCGGAGTGGACGGCGAGCCGCTGGTTTACCTCGACGTGAGCCATCTCGACCCCGAGGAACTGAACCGCAAGGTCGCGGGCGTGCTCGAGATCTACGAGAAGTTCGTCGGCCAGGATCCGCGCAAGGTGCCGATGAAGATTTTTCCGGCGATGCACTACTCGATGGGCGGGCTGTGGGTCGATTACACGCAGCACACCAGCATCAAGGGGTTGTTCGCCGCCGGGGAGTGCGACTTCCAGTATCACGGGGCGAACCGGCTCGGCGCCAACTCGCTGCTTTCGTGCGTGTACGCCGGCCAGATCGCGCCGCATGCGATGATCGAGTATGCCAAGGCCGCCAAGAATGGCGCCGGCTCGCGGGTCTACGAGCTCGAGGTGCAGCGCCAGCGTGAGGACTTCGATCGGATCTTCCGGATGGATGGCCCCGAGAACGTGTTCGCGGTCTGGCGCGAGCTGGGCGAATCGATGACCGAGAACGTCACGGTGGTGCGCTACAACGCCAAGCTCAAAGCGACCGACGACAAGATCCTCCAGCTCAAGGATCGCTGGGGGCGTATCGGGCTGAACGACAAGGGCAAGTGGGCCAACCAGGAAGCGCTGTTCGTGCGCCAGTTCTACAACATGCTCGAGATGGCGCGCCCGATCACGCTCGGCGCGCTCAATCGCAACGAGTCGCGCGGCGCGCATTACAAGCCCGAGTTCCCGGAGCGCGACGACGCCAACTGGCTCAAGACCACGATGGCGCACTGGACCTCCGACGGTCCCCGCTTCACCTACGAGCCGGTTGACGTGAGCCTCATCAAACTCCGTGCGCGCCGCTACGATGTCGACACGGCCGCGCCCAAGGCGGCCTAGAGAAGGAGAGGTCGGGTGGCTGAGCGAACCATCGTGCTGCGAGTCCGGCGCCAGGAGAGTCCCAAAAGCGCTCCCTGCTGGGAAGAGTTCGAGCTTCCCTTCAAGCCGAATCATAACGTCATCTCGATGCTGATGGAGATCCGGCGCAACCCGGTCACCCGCGCCGGCAAGCGCACCACACCGGTGACCTTCGAAGCAAATTGCCTGGAGGAAGTCTGCGGTGCGTGCACGATGGTGGTGAACGGGCGGGTCCGCCAGGCGTGCAGCGCCATCGCCGACCATCTCCCGCAGACCGTAACGATCGAGCCGATGTCGAAATTTCCGCTGGTCCGCGACCTGATGGTCGACCGCTCGCGGATGTTCCAGGCGCTGCTGCGCGCCAAGGCCTGGGTCCCGATCGACGGGACCTATTCGCTCGGCCCCGGTCCCAGGGTGGACCCCGAGGTCGCCCAGGAAGGGTACGTCTACTCGCGATGCATGACGTGCGGCTGCTGCCTGGAGGCCTGCCCGCAGGTCAATGACCACTCGACCTTCATGGGACCGGCGGTTATCGGGCAGGTCTACCTGATGGGGTTGCATCCGACCAGCGCCATGCATCATGACGACCATCTCGACGCGATGATGCGCGTGGGCGGAATCTCGGAGTGCGGCAACGCCCAGAATTGCGTGCAGGTTTGCCCCAAGGAAATCCCGCTCACCACCGCGATTGCGCGCGTTGGCGGTCAGGCCTCGCGCAAATGGCTGCGCGAGCTCTTGTTCAAGTAGCAGGCAGTGACATCGCCGCGCGCCTGTTCCTGTCCGTGTAATTCCGTATTCATCTGTGGTTCCATCTGATTTATGAACATCCACGAATTCCAAGCCAAGCAGATTCTGAGCCGCTTCGGAGCGCCGGTCCCGAAAGGACAGGTGGCCGAGACCGCGGACGATGCGGCGCGCGCGTTCACCGCGCTGGGCCGCACCAAGGCGGTGGTCAAGGCGCAGATTCACGCCGGCGGGCGCGGCAAAGCCGGCGGCGTGAAGCTGGTCGGCAGCGCCGAGGAAGCGCGCCAATTCGCCGCCGGGCTCCTCGGCAAGCCTCTCGTCACCCATCAGACCGGTCCGCAGGGACGCATGGTGCGCAAGGTCTATGTCGAAGAGGCGAGCCAGGTCGCACGCGAGCTTTACCTCGGCATGGTGCTCGATCGGAAGGCCGAGGCAGTCTCGGTGATCGCCAGCACCGAGGGTGGAATGGAAATCGAGGAAGTCGCGGCCAAGACGCCCGCGAAGATCACGACCGAGGCGATCGACCCGCTGATCGGCCTGGCCGGCTTCCAGGCACGCAAGATCGCCTTCGCGCTCGGCCTGCGCGACAAGCAGGTCGGCCAATTCTCCGCTCTGCTCGGCGCGCTCTACCGTGCCTTTTTGGAAACCGACGCTTCGCTGATCGAGATCAATCCGCTGGTCGTGACCGGCGAGGCAAAGGTGGTCTGCCTGGACGCGAAGATGACCTTCGACGACAACGGCCTGTTCCGCCACCCCGACATCCGTGAGCTTCGCGACCCCAACGAGGAAGATCGCGCGGAGACCGAGGCGGCCAAGTACGACCTCAGCTACGTGCATCTCGACGGCAACATCGGATGCATGGTCAACGGAGCCGGTCTGGCGATGGCGACCATGGATATCGTCAAGTACTACGGCGCCGAGCCGGCCAACTTTCTGGATGTCGGCGGCGGCGCGGATGCCGAGAAAGTCGCCGCCGCGTTTCGGATCCTGCTCTCCGATCCGCGCGTCAAGGCCGTGCTGATCAACATCTTCGGCGGCATCATGCAGTGCGACGTGCTCGCGCAGGGCGTCGTCGAGGCCGCCCGTCAGGTCAAGCTTGGCGTACCGCTGGTGGTGCGGATGGAAGGGACCAACGTCGACAAGGGCAAGGCGATTCTCAAGGATTCGGGGCTCAAGGTAATCGCGGCCACCGACATGGCGGATGCCGCGCGCCGCGTCGTCAGCGCGATCGGGGCTTAGCGATGAGTATCCTGGTCAACAAGAACAGCCGGGTCGTCACGCAGGGAATCACCGGCGCCACCGGCCAGTTCCATACCCGCGCCTGCCGCGAATACGGCACGCAGATGGTGGCGGGTGTGGTTCCCGGAAAGGGCGGCACCGACTTCGAGGGAATCCCGATTTTCAACACCGTCGAGCAGGCGCGGCGCGAGACCGGGGCCAACGCCAGCGTGATCTACGTGCCGCCGGCGTTTGCCGCCGACGCGATCATGGAAGCCGCCGCAGCCGGAATCGAAGTGGTGGTCTGCATCACCGAGGGTATCCCGACACTCGACATGGTGAAGGCCAACCGCTACATCCGCTCGACCGGCACCCGCCTGATCGGTCCCAATTGTCCGGGCGTGATCACGCCGGGCGAGTGCAAGATTGGGATCATGCCGGGGTACATCCACAAGCCCGGTCCGGTCGGAGTCGTATCGCGCTCCGGGACGCTGACCTACGAGGCGGTCCATCAGCTCACCCTGCTCGGAATCGGGCAATCGACCTGTCTCGGGATCGGCGGCGACCCGATCATCGGCACCAGCCACGTCGCCGCGCTAAGACTGTTCAACGACGATCCGGCGACCAGCGCGGTCATCTTGATCGGCGAGATCGGCGGCACGGCAGAAGAGGAGGCCGCCGAATATATAAAGCAACACTTTAAGAAGCCGGTGGTGGCGTTTATCGCCGGCCAGACCGCTCCCAAGGGGCGGCGCATGGGCCACGCCGGAGCGATCATTTCCGGCGGACGGGGGACCGCCGCCGACAAGATCGCCGCGCTCAAGGCGGCCGGTATCACGGTCGCGATGAGTCCGGCGGAGCTCGGCTCGACGATGAAGTCGGTGCTCGACGGCAAGCAGTAGTGAAGGTGGAAAGAACCCTGGCGATAATCAAACCCGACGCGGTCAAGCGCGGTCTGGCCGGCGACATCCTCAAGCGCATCGAGGCGGCGGGGCTCGGGCTGTGCGGGCTCAAGCTGATGCATCTGACGCGGCGGCAGGCCGAGCGGTTCTACCAAGTGCACGAGGCGCGGCCGTTCTACGGCTCGCTCTGCGAGTACATGTCATCGGGGCCGGTGGTGATCGCGGTGCTCGAAGGCGACGGGGCGATCGCGCGATGGCGCGAGCTGATGGGCGCAACCGATCCGGGCAAGGCCGCCGCCGGAACCATCCGCAGAGATCTCGGACTCAACGTCGAGCAGAACGCGGTGCACGGTTCGGATGCGCCCGAGACCGCGCGCTTCGAGGTGGGTTTCTTTTTCGGCGCAGTGGAACTTCCAACCTGAAGGCTAGGGTGCGCAGGGGCAGGGCCACCTCTGCGGAAATCCGCCACGAATTGGCGCCTCACCGGGCCTCAGCCGTCATTCTTCTCCGTAGCGCCGGCCTCCGTGCCGGTTCTTTCTCCGAAAGATCGAATGCGCCGCTCCAGGCCCGAACGCCGGCGTGACGAGCGGGACTGACCGACCTGCAATTTTCGTCTAGAGTAAACCTTCGTGACTATCGCGACTGAAAGCGCGCCTTCGGCGCATCTTCCCGAAAGCCGGCCGGATATTCATGACCTGGTTCTCGCGGAACTCGCGCAGGTCGTGATTGCCGCCGGCGAGCGCGAGTTTCGCGCGCGGCAGGTGATGGGCTGGCTATACGGCCGAAACCTCGAGTCGTTCGAGGGGATGAGCGACGTGCCGGCGGCGCTACGCGAGTGTCTCGGTCGTCGGTTCGCGCTCGGCCCGCCGCCGCAGGCCCTGGTCTCGCGCTCGGGCGATGGCACCCGCAAGATACTGCTCAAGCTCGGCGACGGCGAAGAGATCGAGAGCGTCATCATCCCCAGCGATGGGCGGGTAACGCTGTGCATGTCGAGCCAGGTCGGATGCGCGATGGGCTGCGAATTTTGCGCGACGGCGCGGATGGGGTTGCACCGCAACCTCGGCGTGGGCGAGATGCTCAGCCAGATCTTCGTGGCCCGTGGCGAATTGCGCGAGCTGGAAGAATTCACGAATTACGTCTTCATGGGGATGGGAGAGCCGCTGGCCAACTACCCGCGCCTGCTCAAGGTGCTGACCATCATGACCAGCGATTGGGGGATGGGCATCTCGCCGCGCCGGATAACCGTCTCGACCGTTGGGCTGGTGCCGATGATGGAGCAATTGCTGGCCGATATCCCGGTCAACCTGGCGGTCTCGATTCACGCGGCCGACGACCAATTGCGCGATCGTCTCGTGCCGATCAATCGGCACTATCCGCTTGAAGAACTGGTCGAGGCCTGCAAGCGCCTGCCGCTGAGGCGGCGACGGCGGGTGACGTTCGAGTACGTGATGCTGGAAGGGGTCAACGACTTGTCCGTACAGGCGCAGCGGCTGGCGAAGCTGCTCGCCCCGATTCGCGCCAAGGTCAACCTGATCTTCTTCAATCCGTACCCGGGCGCTCCGTTCAGGAGCAGCTCGCGCGCGGCGGCCGAGCGCTTTCAAGCGACGCTCCGTCGGGGTAATTTGACCGCCACCGTCCGCGAGAGCCGCGGCGCCGACATCGCCGCCGCGTGCGGCCAACTTTACGTAGACCGGCATGTCGGGAGATAGGGCGAGATAAGGAGAGATGGCAAAAACCACGCTCGGCATAATCGGCGGCAGCGGCTTCTACCAGATGCCGGGGCTGGAGCGGGTCGAGCAGATCGACCTGACCACGCCATTCGGCGCGCCCTCCGACACCTTCCATCGCGGGATGATCGGCGAGGTCGCGGTGGTCTTCCTCTCGCGCCACGGCCGCGGCCATCGCCTCCTGCCGAGCGAGGTCAACTTCCGCGCCAACATCTTCGGGATGAAGCAGCTCGGCGTCGAGTACCTGGTCTCGGTGAGTTCCGCCGGCAGCATGAAGGAGGAGCTCAAGCCGGGCGACCTGATCGTGCCCGACCAGTTTATCGATCGCACCTTCAAGCGTCCGTCGAGCTTCTTCGGCAACGGGATCGTGGTCCACGTATCGCTCGCCGACCCGGTATGCGGCGAGTTGGGCCGCGCCCTGGCGGAGGCGGGGCGCGCGGCGGGCGCCGAGATCCGAGCGGGTGGCACCTACCTGTGTATCGAGGGCCCTCAATTCTCAACCCGTGCCGAGTCGAATCTGTATCGCTCCTGGGGCGTGGACGTGATCAGCATGACCGCGATGCAGGAGGCGCGCCTGGCCCGCGAGGCCGAGCTCTGCTACGCCGTGCTGGTGCTGGTGACCGACTACGATTGCTGGCATCAGAGCGTCAAGGCGGTTGAGATCGCCGAGATCCTGCGGGTGCTGAAGAGTAACGTTGAAGTAGCGCAGAAGACGTTTGTCAACCTGGCCCGCGCGCTGGCGGGTATGGAGCGCCGCTGCGCATGCGCGGACGCGCTGAGGGATACGATCATCACCGATCACGCGTTGATTCCGCCCCGCTTGGCGGCGGATTTGCGGCCGATTCTCGGCAAGTACCTGTAGAGGCGGGTGAGGACAGAGGCCGCATGAGCATCGTGGTAGTCGGCTCGGTGGCATACGACACGGTCGAAACCGATCACGGCGGCGTGTCGGACGCGCTGGGCGGGTCGGCCTGCTTCTTCTCGCTGGCGGCGCGGTTTTTCGCGCCGGTGAGCGTGGTAGCGGTGGTCGGTACGGACTTCAAGCCCGAGCATCAGCAGCTCCTCGCCGATCGCAATATCGATCTGCGCGGACTGGAGCGCCGTGAGGGCAAGACCTTCCGATGGCGCGGGCGCTACCACGAGGACATGAACCGGCGCGACACGCTCGCCACCGAGCTCAACGTGTTCGCCGACTTCGCGCCGGTTCTGCTGCCCGACCAGCGCCGCGCCGATTACCTGTTCTTGGGCAACATCTCGCCCAGGCTCCAGCAGCACGTGCTCTCGCAGGTGGCGAGCCCGAAGATCGTCGCCGCCGACACGATGAACTACTACATTGAAAACGAGCGTGCCGCGCTGATGAAGCTGCTCGGCAAGCTCCATATCCTGACGCTCAATGATGAAGAAGCCCGCACCCTTTCCGGCGAGCACAACCTGGTCAAGGCCGGACGCGCGGTGCTCAAGATGGGCCCCAGGACGGTGTTGATCAAACGCGGCGAGTACGGGGTGCTGCAGTTCAGCCAGGAGTCGATGTTCGCGGTGCCGGCCTATCCGCTCGAAGAGGTGATCGATCCCACCGGCGCGGGCGACACGTTCGCAGGCGGGGTGATGGGCTACCTGGCGCGCAACCGGCGGCTCAGCGAAGCTGCCCTGCGCTCGGCGGTGGTCTACGGCACCGTGATGGCGTCGTTCGTGGTCGAGCGCTTCTCGCTCGAGCGGCTGGTGGACCTGACCTGGGAGGAAGTTGACCGCCGCTACCGCTCCTTTATCGAACTGACCGACTCGCAGCACCCCAGATGGACCTCTCAGTAGTTATCCCGCTTCTGAACGAGCGGGATAACCTCCGCCCGCTGCACGACGAGCTTGCGCGGGTGTTGGAGGGGCTCGGGAAGTCGTATGAGATGCTGTTCATCGACGACGGCAGCACCGACGGCAGCGCAGATGTGCTGCGCGAGATCAAGGGCGGCGATCCGCATGTCAGAGTAATCCGGCTGGCCAGGAATTCGGGTCAGACCGCGGCGCTGGCCTGCGGACTCAAGCATGCGGCGGGCGACGTGGTCATCGCGATGGACGGCGACGGGCAGAACGATCCATCCGATATCCCGAGGCTGGTCGAGAAGCTCGACGAGGGTTACGACCTGGTCAGCGCATGGCGTCCCGACCGCTGGAGGGACCAATGGCTGACGCGTCGCGTGCCCTCGATCGCAGCCAACGCGCTGATCTCGAGGATGACGAGCGTCAAACTGCACGACTACGGGTGTACGTTCAAAGCCTATCGGCGCGAGCTGGCGCAGCAGTTGATGCTCTACGGGGAGATGCATCGGTTCGTGCCCGCGATCGCAGCCGAGCTGGGCGCGCGCATCGCCGAGGTCGAGGTCAACTTCCGCGTGCGCCGTTCGGGCCTCTCGAAGTACGGCCTGGGACGCGCGATCCGCACCTTGCTCGACCTGCTCACGGTGCTGTTTCTGTCGGGCTATTCGACCCGGCCGATCCAGGTGTTCGGCGCGATCGGTCTCGTGATCGGCGGAATTGGCGGGCTCTGGGCCGCGCTGCTGGTATTTGAGAAGATTGTGCTCGGCTACGAGCTTGCGAAACGGCCCGCGCTGCTGCTCTCGGTGCTGCTGATGGTGGTTGGAGTGCAGTTCGTGAGTCTCGGCTTGATCGGCGAAATGATCGCCCGCACCTATCACGAGTCCCAGGGCAAGCCGATTTACGTGATCAAGGAAGAATTCTGATTGCCTGAAAGAAACGCCGGAGCGGACGAGACCGCACGCAAAACCGGCTCATGCGCAGCGCCCAGGGCCTCAAACAGCCGCGACGAAGGAGCGGCGGCGCATGCTGGATTAGGTGAGACATGAACATCGCAGTTATCGGCACCGGTTACGTCGGGCTCGTGAGCGGCACCTGCTTTGCCGAGAGCGGCAACGAGGTAGTCTGCGTGGATATCGACCGCGCCCGGATCGAAAACCTGGCCGCCGGCCGCGTGCCAATCTACGAGCCTGGACTCGAGGAACTGGTGCGGCGCAATAGCCGGGAAGGGCGCCTGCGCTTCACCACCGACCTGCGCGAGGCGGTGACACAATCGATGGTCTCGTTTATCGCGGTCGGCACGCCGATGAGCCCGTCGGGCGCCGCCGATGTGAGCCAGGTGGTCAAGGAAGGCCAGAACATCGCCTACACCGCCAATGGCTACCACGTGATCGTGATCAAGAGCACGGTCCCGGTGGGGACCAACGATCGGGTACGCGAGGTGGTCGCGCGCGTCGCCAATCATCGCGTCGACGTCTGCTCGTGTCCGGAGTTCCTCAAGGAGGGCTCGGCGATCGAGGACTTCATGCGGCCCGACCGGGTGGTGATCGGCAGCACGAGCGAGCAGGCCACCGCGATCCTGCGCGAGCTGCACGCGCCGTTTGTCCGCACCGACAATCCGATCCTGGTGATGGATCCGCGCTCCGCGGAGCTGACCAAGTACGCGTGCAACGCGATGCTGGCGATGCGAGTCTCGTTCGTCAACGAGATCGCGAACCTGTGCGAATCGGTCGGCGCTGAAATCAATGACGTACGGCGCGGCCTGGCCACCGACCGGCGCATCGGCTCGCAATTCCTGTTTCCCGGCGCCGGCTACGGCGGCTCCTGCTTTCCAAAGGATGTGCAAGCGCTAATTCACACCGCCGCGGAGCATCACCTCGACTTCGCCCTGCTCAAGGCGACCGAAGAGGTCAACGCGCGCCAGAAGCGGCTCCTGGTCGCGAGGGTCAAGGCGCACTTCGGCGAAAACCTCGCCGGGCATACCTTCGCCGTCTGGGGGTTGGCCTTCAAACCACGCACCGACGACATGCGCGAGGCGCCCGCATTGGTGGTGGTGGAGGAACTGCTCAAGGCCGGCGCCAAGGTGCGCGTCCACGATCCCGAGGCGCTCGACCAAGCGCGCCGCATATTCGGCGACCGGGTGAGCTACCATACGATGAACTACGACACGCTCGCCGGCGCCGATGCGCTGCTGATCTTGACCGAGTGGAATGAGTTCCGCCATCCCAACTTCCAGCGCATCCGCTCCGCACTCAAGCAGCCGGTGATCTTCGACGGGCGCAACCTCTACGAGCCGACCCTGATGAAGGCGCTGGAGTTCAAGTACTACTCGATCGGCCGCCGCCCGGTTTAATCGAGCGGAGGGAGCAGAGACAGGACGGCGAACGCAATGAGAATTCTGGTCACCGGCGGTGCCGGATTCATCGGATCGAATACCGTCGACGCGCTCGTGGCCGCGCGGCACGACGTTGCGGTGCTCGACGACCTCTCCTCGGGCAAGCGCGAACAGGTAAATCCCGCCGCGCGCTTCACCCAGGCTGACCTGCGCGATCCGGCCGCGGTGGCGCGGGTCGTTGAGCGTGAGAAGCCCGAGGTGGTGTTCCATCTGGCAGCCCAGATGGACGTGAGGCGCTCGGTGGCCGATCCGGCCTTCGACGCCGGGGTCAACCTGATCGGGCTGCTCAACCTGATGGAAGCGGGGCGGCGCAACGGGCTGAGAAGGGTGATTTTCTCCTCAACCGGCGGCGCGATCTACGGCGAGCAGGAGAGCTTTCCCTGCGACGAGGACCATCCCTGCCGCCCGGTCAGCCCTTACGGAGTCGCCAAGCTCGCCAGCGAGCGCTACCTCTTCTTCTACAAGGTCGAGTATGGGATCGATTACATGGCCCTGCGCTACGCGAACGTGTACGGGCCTCGGCAGGATCCGCACGGCGAGGCCGGAGTGGTGGCGATTTTCTGCGGCCGGATCCTGGCGCGGCAGCCGCTGACCATCTTCGGCGACGGCGGGCAGACGCGCGACTACGTTTACGTGGGCGACGTGGTAGCCGCTAACCTGGCGGCGCTGAACTCGACCGTCACGGGGGCGCTCAATATCGGCACCGGAGTCGAAACCAGCGTCAGCCGGCTCTGGGAGGAGCTGGCCGCGGTTTCAAAGGCCGGGACGCCGCCGGTTCACGGTCCGGCGCGTGCCGGCGAGCAGCGCCGATCGGCAATTTCGCCGGCGCGCGCCGTCGCCGCGCTCAACTGGCGTCCGCAGGTGGCGTTGAAGGACGGGCTTGCACGAACCTTCCAATTCTTCAAGCAGCGCGCCGCGCACGCCCCCTAGCGCACCCCGACCGACGCGCAACGCTCAGATAGGGCGACCACCCGCCCTACCTTGAAGCCTTACGCCCGCCGAGTTGACGCTGGAGCGGCTATTGGGCTAAAAAGTCGCGTGTTTGCGAAGTAAAAAACGGAAATTCCGGCTGACACCCGATTTCTGGGACGTTGCTTGACCTGGTCTTCCAGCTGAGATGTCTTCTGCCAATGATCCGTAGTGTGGAATCCGACGAGGTCGAGGCGGAAATCCAAATCGCCTTACAAGGTCTCTGCCGCGATCCAGGTGCACATGGTTGGAGAAACCGGGAGTGGACGCGCCGCGTAAAAGAGGCTGTCGGGCGAGTCCTTTCCGGTCGTGGGCACATTTTGTCGAGTTCGTCACGGGTAGGCAGTGCGTGGCTTTGGGATGGCGTCGCACTGGAACGTGACGCTTCGGGCAATCTCGTGATGGTGCGGCTGGCGCTGGAGTCAGAATGGATGGGTAAAGCCGAGATCAAATACGATTTCGAGAAGCTCTTGGCGGCGCGGGCCGAACATCGAGTCATGGTGTTCTCTGCCGAGAGCCGCCGGGGAGTAGAAACGCAGGTCAAGCGTTTGCGCGCAATGATCGCCGCATTTCGCCAGGGGCAATCGGGCGATCGATACCTGTTGGCGGGTTGGTACGGAAAAGGGCGCTCGCCCGGCGCTTTTATCTTCGCATGCCTCAGGGTCGGCCCACACTAGCCGGCCTGGCTGCCGAATAGTCACTGGCCGACCGGAGAACGACATGGGGACATCCCGGTCCAATTGATTCTTGAAATGGACCCCGAGCGTTGCATTAGCTGTGGTCACGTCGTACCAACCACTGCACCCGTTTGCCCACAATGTGGCGCGCCGTCGCCCAAACGCGCGTATTGCACGAGGTGCGGCGAACGCATCGCGGAGGACGCAAAGCTCTGTCCGACGTGTGGAGCGGTCCGATACGGAAGCAAGTTCGTTAGCGAGAAGGGCGCGGACTCACCGACCGCAAATCAGCAAGCGACCCGCAACCGCGTCGATATAATCCAGTGGCTCGTGATCGGAACAGCTTCAATGGTGGTCGTAGTCTACGTGATGATGAACGCGAGGCGGTTCTGGCCAACTCCTAATATTACCAGCAGCACTTCACCCAATTGCAGCACTCAGCCCAGCTTCGTGGGCGAGGTCGGTATGGAACGCGAGGGTGAGAACGGGTTGGCGGTCTGGTTCTCCCTGGAAGATAACGGAAATAACGACACGTGCACCAGCGGTTTTGTTGACATACGCATCGTCGGCGGAATTGAAGATCTGGAGACTGGGCAAATCCTCTACCCGTCCCTCACGCCTATCTACTCTACAAGTTGGCAGTTACGCCCGACTGACTTTGCTACCTGGAAGTTCACCAATTCTCTTACGGGCGCGAGTTCGGCGAAGTTGATTTGGCACTCGAGAAGAATCCCTTATGAGGACTTGCGGCTAGCGCCTGGTATGGCTCCGGGTTACGTTGCAGGACAGGCAGAAGTGGTGGTCCGACCGGATGACGGCGGTCCGCAGCTCACGGGCAAATCTCATGAGCCCCTCTATTTTTACAAATAGGTAGCCCTGAACCGAAAATAATTCTGGTCGATTCGAGGGTGTTCTTTATCCGGCTCAGCAGGATCTGCTAGAGGGCGTCAGTGAATGCGAGACATGCGGCTCGGCCCCCGGCAGTGCGGCCTTTAGCGCTATCGACGCGAGGGAGAAAGAGGCTCAGAAGAGCTAACGACAGCCCGGCCCCAGAGCGGAAGGACGTCGCAGCTTACTTCTTCGCGCGCCCTTTCGGCTTCGCGGCTCGGTCGCGCACGGGAGAATTGAACGCTTCGCGACAACGATGGTCGGAGCGTTTCAAAAACGACGGCGCGAAGTTTTTCCTGGGCTCCATCCGATTGCGCGGCGGGCACGAGAAGGCGCTTTTGGTTTCGGCGCGCCGCGCACGCCCCCTAGCACTCCGACCGATGCGTAACGCTCAGATCGGGCGACTGCCCGCCCCGCTTCGAAGCCTTACGCATGGGTCGGAGCACCAAGCCCGTGCTATAATGCGCTGATGCCGGCCGGGCTTATCCGGAGCGACGCAAGGCGCGCTCCGGGAAACGAACGCCGGCGTCCGGGGTATTCCGAAGTTTTCCGATGACAGATCCTGCGCGGATAAGAAATTTTTCGATAATCGCCCACATCGATCACGGCAAGTCGACGCTTGCCGATCGGCTGTTGGAGCGCACCGGCGCGATCAGCATGCGCGAATCCAGGGAGCAATTTCTGGACTCGATGGATCTCGAGCGCGAGCGCGGAATAACCATCAAGGCGCGCTCGGTCAGGCTCAACTACACCGCCCGCGACGGCCTAAGCTACGTGCTCAACCTGATCGATACTCCCGGTCACGTTGACTTCGCCTACGAGGTTTCGCGCAGCCTGGCCGCCTGCGAGGGTGCGCTGCTGGTGGTGGACGCGAGCCAGGGGGTCGAGGCGCAGACCCTGGCCAACGTTTACATGGCGCTCGATCATGGACTCGAGATCGTCCCGGTGATCAACAAAATCGATCTGCCCGGCGCGGATATCGAAGGCACCCGCAGTCAGATCGAGGAGATCGTCGGCCTCGATGCCCACGACGCGATTTTGACCAGCGCCAAGGAAGGGATTGGAATCGATGAGGTGTTGGAGGCGATCGTGGCGCGGGTTCCGCCGCCGGCCGCATCCAACCAGCCGCCCCGCGCGCTGATTTTCGATAGCTGGTACGACGCCTACCAGGGCGTGATCGGCCTGGTGCGGGTCTTCGACGGCGAGCTCCGGCGCGGGATGAAAGTCATGTTGATGGGCACCGGCAAGCCGGGCGAGGTGATGCGCCTGGGCCATTTCACGCCGCACGAGTGCGAAGTCGAGCAGCTTGGACCCGGCGAGGTCGGCTTCATCGTGGCGGGAATCAAGACGGTCGCCGACATGCGAGTGGGCGATACGATCACCGACGCTGCGCGCCCCGCCGCCGAGCCGCTGCCCGGCTTCAAGGAACTCAAGCCGATGGTGTTCGCAGGAATCTATCCCACCGAGGCCAACCAGTACGGCGCGCTGCGCGAGGCGATCGACAAGTTGCGGCTCAATGACGCGAGCATCGTATGCGAGCCGGAGACCTCGCAGGCGCTGGGCTTCGGCTTTCGCGCCGGGTTTCTGGGTCTGCTCCACATGGAGATTGCGCAGGAGCGGCTGGAGCGCGAGTTCGGGCTGAACCTGATCGTCACGGCGCCGACTGTGGCCTATCGGGTGAAGACCACCGACGGCAAGTACGTGATGGTGGACAATCCGGCGCTGCTGCCCGACGAGAATCGGATCGAGGCGATCGAGGAGCCCTTTATCATCGCCTCGATTCACATGCCGGAGGAGCACTTGGGCCCGGTGATGAAGCTGTGCGAGGATCGGCGCGGCAAGCAGCGCGACCTTCGCTACCTGGGGCAACACCGCGTTCTGCTGCACTACGAGTTGCCGCTGGCGGAGGTGGTTTTCGACTATTACGACCGGCTCAAGTCGGTGAGCCGCGGCTACGCCTCGCTCGACTATGAGTTTCTGGACTTTCGGCCGGGCTCTCTGGTTAAATTGGACCTCAGGATCAACGGCGAGGCGGTGGACGCCCTGTCGATGATCGTGCATCGCGACAGGTCGTACGAGCGCGGGCGGGCGCTGTGCGAGAAGATGCGCCGGCTTATCCCGCGCCAGATGTATGAGGTGGCGATCCAGGCCGCGATCGGCAGCAAGATCATCGCGCGCGAAAGCGTCAAGCCCTTGCGCAAGAACGTCACCGCCAAGTGCTACGGCGGAGACATCACGCGCAAGCGCAAGCTGCTCGAGAAGCAGAAGGAAGGAAAGAAACGAATGAAACAGGTCGGACGGGTCGAAATCCCGCAGGAAGCGTTTCTGGCTCTGCTCAAGGTCGGGGAATAGCGCGCCCCGTGGGACAGCCCGTTCGCAGCTTGCGAGGCGCCCAGCCCCCGGCTCCCGCGCAGACTGGTGCGCCGCGGCGCAAGTCGGTACTGCGCGAATACGTCGAGGCGCTGCTGGTTGCCCTCGGCCTCGCGCTCTTCATCCGCACTTTTGTCATCCAGGCCTACGAGATTCCGTCGGGCTCGATGGAGCCGACGCTGCTGGTCGGCGATCATATCCTGGTCAACAAGCTGATCTTCGGACTCAGGATGCCCGACTCGATCTTCGGTCTGCATCCGCCGGGCCTCCCCTACGGGCGATACCTCCTGCACTTCGAGTCCGTCCATCGCGGGGACGTCGTGGTCTTTGTCTTCCCGGTCGACCCGACCAAGGACTTTATCAAGCGGGTGATCGGGTTGGCGGGCGACACCGTCGAGGTCCGCAACGGAGCGGTCTATCTCAACGGTGCCAGGATGCCCGACCCGCACGCCCACTACGAGCTCGATGCGCGCGAGCATACGACGCTCTCGCCGCGCGACAACTTCGGTCCGGTCAAGGTCCCGGCCGGCAAGGCTTTTATGATGGGCGATAATCGCGACCGCAGCTACGACAGCCGCTTCTGGGGATTCGTCGATCAGGACCAAGTTGAGGGACGGGCGGTAATCATATATTGGTCGTGGGACACGGACACCCCTGGGATGTTCCGGATGCGATGGGAGAGGTTCGGCACACTAGTCCGATAGCAGGGCGGAGGTTGCCAGTGTCCGACGACGGGGTAGCCCGGATGGGCATGATGCTCGAGCAGCTCGGCTCCCGATTCGAGTTGGTGATCGAGGCGCTGTCGGGCATTAATGGGCAGATCGACGGCTTGCGCGGCGAGATGGTCGCGCAGTTCGTCGAGGTGGGCAAGCAGATCCGTTTCCTGTCCGAGGAGATCGGCGAGAACCGCGAAAACCTCAGGAGCCTGCGCGCGGAGCTCAGCGGGGAGATGGTCCGGCTGGGCGAGGCGCTGGGTGCCACCCGAGTCGAGTTCCGCAAGCAACTGGCCGATACCCACGTGGCGCTGCGCGACGAGCTCGCCGGCAAACTGGAGCAGAGCGCGGCGGGCTTGCGGGAGGAGATAAGCGAGAAGATCGAAAAGAGCGACGGCGGCCGCGGGATCGTAGATAAGCTCGAGCATGGAACGGCCGATCTTCACGCTCAGATCGAGGAGTCGGCGCGCATCACCCGCGCCGAGCTGCGCGAGCAAATCGTCGAGAGTCGCAACCATCTCCGCCACGAAATCGCCCAGACCCGCGACAAACTCCGAATCGAGATCGCCGAAATCCGCGGCGGCCTGCACAAGGAGATCGAGCAATCGGCGCGTGGCCTGAGTGCCGAGCTCAAGCAGACCAGCAAGAGCCTGGTCGCGCTCGGCAGGAAGTTCGAGCGCTTCGACGACCGTACCACCGTGCAGGTCAGGGATCACGAGCAGCGGCTGCGCAAGCTCGCTCGCGGCGAGCGCTGAACCGGCCTTAATCGCGCCGCCCGCGGGGTAGTGATCTAATTTGAACCCCGGAATCCCGCAATCACCCATCCAAGAAGCAACACCATCGCGACCGGCATTCCGACGAACAGCACAAACAGCCATGCCAAGATTGACCCCGGAGGGCCAGGAGGCTCGAAAACGATGAGAGCCAGGAGAACAGCCAGGCCGATTAACCCGACCAGCACACTCAGCCTACGAAACCCGCGCGAGATGTTCATCGGCGTCTCCGATGGCTCCTGCGATCAATTCTTCGACCGACCATAGCCGATCCGTGACACCGGCTGCCACCGCTGGCGTACAGCGAAGCGTGTCGATAGTCGACGTCACACAGAAGGCAAAAGAGGAGAAGCAGTCGTGGACAGCGGGATAGCGGCAGTGCTCGGTGCCGGGATTGGCGGCGTGTTAACTCTTTCCGGTTCGGTGCTTACTGATGTTCTTCGAGCTTATCGCAAACAAAAGGCCGATCAGCCGAGAAAAAACATGCTCCGAAAGATGCTTGAAACCCCCGGTCACGAGTGGCGCGACCTTCAGACCCTATCGAGGGTAGCGGGCCTTAGTGAGTCCGAAGTAAGGCGGATGCTAGTCGAAATCGGAGGACGTGGCTCTGAAACACGGCAGCAAGGGGGAGCTGAATTCTGGGGTCTCATTTCTCGGCACCCACTACCTTAATTGAAATTAGGACACTACCGCCCGCGGTATCTGCTTGACGGCGGGGGATCGCGCCGGTAGAAAGAACAGAGATACCTTTAATTCGCTCCCGCGAGGGCGAGAAGGGGAGACAATGAAGACAGCCATGGTTGGACCCGTTCGCACGCGCGGACGGGTCTTTTTTCGTCCACGCCCAATGTGGGGGTGGATATGAACTCCAATCCGATCGTGGCGCTGGATGCGGATGAGATCGCGCGCGCGGTCAAACGCATCGCGCACGAAATCCTGGAGCGCGACCAAGGCGGCGATAAGCTGGTGATGGTCGGGATCCTGCGCCGCGGCGCCAACCTGGCTCGCCGGCTCGCGGCCGCGCTGAACGCGGACGGTAAGAGCGACATACCGGTTGGCACCCTCGACATCTCGTCCTATCGCGACGACGGTAAAGGCGTGCCCGGCGACCCGCGCCTTCTCGGCCGCGACATTCCATTCTCGCTCGACGGGCGGCGAGTGGTGTTGGTCGATGACGTGCTCTACACCGGCCGCACAGTGCGAGCCGCGCTGGACGCGCTCACCGACCTCGGTCGTCCCGAATCGATCCATCTCGCGGTGCTTATCGACCGCGGCGAGCACCAGCTTCCGGTGCGCGCCGACTACGTCGGCAAGAACCTTCAGGCGCCGCACGGCCAGCGCGTCTTCGTCCGGCTCAGCGAAGTGGACGGCCTGGACGCGGTGGTAATCGGCGGGAGCAAGTGAGCGCCACGATGGGACGCCTGGCGAAATCGGACGTGGTCTCGATCGGAGACCTCAGTACTTCCGAAATCGAGCGGATCTTCGTGCTGGCGGATCAATTCGCGGAGGCCTTGAAGCGCGGCGAGAACCTGAACCTGGCCAACGGCCTGATCATGGCGACGCTTTTCTACGAGCCCTCGACGCGTACACGTCTGAGCTTCGAGTCCGCGATGCACCGCCTGGGCGGTGCCGTAATAAGTTCAGCGGACATGCAGCGCAGCTCCGCCGCCAAGGGCGAGAGCATAGCCGATACGGTGCGGGTGGTGGCCGGATACGCCGACCTGATCGTGATGCGCCATCCGCGCGACGGCGCGCCGCTGGTCGCCGCCGAATACGCGCCATGTCCGGTGGTGAACGCGGGCGACGGCAGCCGCGAGCATCCCACCCAGACGCTCTGCGACCTCTACATGCTGCGACGCAAGAAGGGCAATCTGCGCGGTCTGACCGTGGCGATCTGCGGCGACCTCAAGCTCGGCCGCACCGTCCATTCGCTGATCTACGCGCTGGCGCGCTTCGGCGCCAACATCGTGGCCGTGCCTATCAAGGGCATGGACGTGCCCGACCACGTGCTGAACCGGCTTGCGGCCGAGCGCGGCTACACCTTTTCCACGGTCGGCGCCGACGAGTTCAAATCGATAGCCGGCGGAGTCGATGCGCTCTACCTGACGCCCAGTGCGCCCCATCAGATGGCGCTGTTCACCGGCGAGATGCCGCTCGAAAAGCTTCCGCCCGCGCAAATACCCGCGGCGCTGGACGCCTTCTACGTAACCCGCTTCCAGCGCGAGCGCCTGCCGGCCGGCGAGAGCGGCAAGGTCGATTATCTCCGCTTCGACGCGCGTACGCTCAAGGACAAGCGGGCGCAGGAGGCGGTAGTGATGCATCCGCTGCCGCGCACCGACGAATTGGCCTACGAGCTCGACACCGATCCGCGCGCGATTTACTTCGAGCAGGCCGCGGCCGGCGTGCCGGTCAGGATGGCGCTGATTGCATGGTTGCTGGAAAACTCAGAGCCCGGCGCCACTCGCGCGCGCGCCGCAGTCGAGCCGCCGATTCGTTTCAGGTCGGAGCCGGCGCCGCGCTGCGCCAATCCCAACTGCATCACCCGCCACGAGCCGGCGTATCTCCATCCGCGCTTCCGCCTGGCGCCCAGCCCGAGCCGCGCGGTCCTGCTCTTGCAATGCGATCTCTGCGATCGCGAGCTGCACGCCGACTTCGTTGGTCACGCGCGCGCGCATCGCTATTACCGCTACGATGAAGGGTTGTACCAATACGTCCGCCAGTGGGTCGAGGAGGGCTCGCTGGTGGTCTTCGACAACGTCAAGCAGGCGGAGGAGAGCGGCTACGACCCGTACCGTCGCGGCCCGCAGCGCGAGATTATGGACGCCGCCGAAGTCGAGCGTGCCTGCAATACGCTCGCCGACCAGATCTGTGCCGACTCCCCAGACCTCGGCGAGGTGACGATGGTTGGCATTGTCAGCCACGGCGCGCTGCTCGCAATGCGGCTGCGCGACCTGATCGAAGCTCGCAGCAAGGTCCGTCTGCCGTGCACCGCGCTCGACGTGGTGAGCGGCACCGGCCTCTTACAGCCGCTCAACGGCGCCGACCAGGTCGATATCGAGGGCCGCACCATCGTTGTGGTCGACGACGTATTCAACAGCGGATGGACCGTGCAGCGCGCGATGACCGCGTTGTGGAAGCACGGCCGTCCCGCGGCGGTGAAACTTGCGGTGCTGATCGATCGCGGGCATCGCGCCGTGCCGATCCGGCCCAACTACGTAGGCAAGAACATCCCAACCTCGCGCGCGGAGCGTGTGCAAGTGCGGCTGTCGCCGCCGCAGCCGGTCGCGGGCCGTAAACCGGCCGACCGAGTCGTGATCTATTCGATGCTCGAGCCGCTGAAGGAGCCCTAGCAGGGTGACACCGATCCTGCTCAAGGGCGGCAGGCTGATCGATCCAGCGTCCGGCTTGGACGGCCCCTTCGACCTGTTGCTGTCGGACGGCATCGTACAGGCAGTCGAGGCGCCCGGCGCGCTCGATTCTGCCCGGGACGCGCAGGTCGTAGATGCCTTGCGATACTGGGTGGTGCCGGGCCTGATCGATCCGCACGTCCATCTGCGCGACCCCGGCTTTCCCGAAAAGGAGACCATCCCCACAGGCTTGCGGGCCGCCGCTGCGGGCGGCTTCACGACCGTGGCGGCGATGGCGAATACGTTGCCGGTTAACGACACGCCCGAGATCGCGCGATACATGCTCGGTCGGGCGCGCGAGACCCGCGCTACGAGGCTCATTCCCGTCTGTGCGGTCACCAGGGGACTCGACGGCGCGGAGCTCGTTGACTATGAGGCGATGGCCGAGGCAGGCGCGCGGCTGTTCTCCGACGACGGCATCCCGATCGATGATCAGGCAGTCCTCGCGCGCGCGCTGGAGGAAGTCAACCGGCGCGGCTTTGTGATTTCGCTGCACGAGGAAGACCGCGCCATCTCCCCTTCAGGCGCGATCAACGCCGGCGAAACGGCGGATCTGCTCGGGCTGAGAGGCATTCCCGGCGACGCCGAGAGTATCCGCGTGCGCCGCGACCTGGCGCTCGCGATCGGAAGCGAAGCCGCGGTCCATGTCGCCCACGTCTCGACCGCGCAATCGCTCGACCTGATCCGCGCTGCGCGCAAGCGCGGCGCCATCGTCACCTGCGAAGTGACGCCGCATCACTTCGCGCTCGACGAACGCGCGGTCCTCGAGTCGGGCCCCAATGCCAAGATGTCGCCGCCGCTGCGCAATCATCAGGAACAGGCGGCCATCATCGCAGCGATGGCGGACGGTACGATCGACATGATTGCGACAGATCACGCGCCGCATGATCCGGCCTCCAAGGAGATGGAAAGGCTGGCCGGCTTTTTCGGTCCGGGAATCAAGGCCGGGCGGTTGCCCGAGGAACAGGCGTGCGCTTTGACGCGCGCCGCCAAGGGCGTGGTCGGACTCGAGACGGCACTCGGCCTTGCGATGGGGCTGGTGCATCGATCGGTGATAAGCGCAACCAGGATGGTTGAGATGATGTCGCTGAAGCCTGCGGGGTTGCTGCGGCTGAAGGCAGGCACGTTGGCTCCAGGAGCGGCTGCCGACGTTACGGTTATCGATCCTCAACGCGCGTGGAAAGTCGATCCTGCGCGCTTTCTCTCCAAGAGCCGCAACACCCCCTTTGCCGGCATGGAGCTTCGCGGCCGGGCGATCCTGACAATTGTCGGTGGACTGATCGTGTATGACGGGCGCAGCGGAGCGGTCTGATGCAGGCGCGCGGACGCGAGGCGATCCTGGCGCTGGCTGATGGCCGGGTCTTCGCCGGCCGGGCCTTCGGCGCGATCGGCGAGGCGGTCGGCGAGGTCGTGTTCAATACCGCGATGACCGGCTACCAGGAGGTGCTTACCGATCCGTCCTACAAGGGGCAGATCGTATGCATGACCTATCCCGAAATCGGCAACGTCGGAGTCAACAGCGAGGACACCGAATCGGCGCGCGTTTATGTCGAAGGCTTCGTCGTCAAGGAGTACTGTCACCGCCCGTCCAATTGGCGCGCGCAGATGCCGCTCGGCGACTATCTGGCCGCAGCGCAAGTGGTGGGAATTGAAGATATCGACACGCGCGCGCTGGTCCGCCACATCCGCACGCACGGCGCACAGGAGGCGGTGATATCGAGCGTCGACCTTGACCCGCAAAGCCTGGTGGCCAAGGCCAAGGCGTCGCCCGGACTGGTCGGCCGCGACCTGGTCAAGGAAGTCACTTGCGCAAGCGCATACGATTGGGACACGGGAGATTGGGCGCTCGGCCGCGGCTACCGGCACCCCGCAAAAGAGGAGCTGCGCGACGCGCCGCTCGTGACGGCTCTCGACTACGGGATCAAGCGCAACATCTTACGCCGGCTGATCGCGACCGGGTTTCGCGTAAAGGTGCTGCCTGCGACCGCGAGCAGCGCGCAGATCCTTGCCCACGCGCCCGACGGCGTCTTTCTTTCCAACGGGCCGGCGGACCCCGCCGCGCTGCCCTACGCTCACGAGGCGGTGCGCGGCGTGCTGGGCAAGAAGCCGGTTTTCGGCATCTGCCTGGGCCATCAAATCCTCGGTCTCGCACTGGGCGGCAAGACCTACAAGCTCGGCTTCGGCCATCACGGCGCCAACCATCCGGTGATCGATCTGCGGACCCGCCGCGTCGAGATCACTGCGCAGAACCACGGCTTCGCCGTCGATGCGGAATCGGTGAAAGGGCGCGCCGAGCTCTCACACCTGAACCTGAACGATCACACAGTGGAGGGTCTGCGCGGCGTCGGCGCGCCGTTTTTCTCCGTGCAGTACCACCCGGAGGCGTCGCCCGGACCTCACGACGCCGCCTATCTGTTCGAGCGCTTCCGCCGCCTGATCGAGGCGTTCCCGCGATACGGTGCGGAAGCGCTCGACCGTGTGCTCGCCGAGGAGAACCGCACAGCGTGATTCGCACAAAAGGAGATTACCGAGAATGGATCCCGTAGAGTGCCTGCTCAGTGAATTTGAAAACTGCCTAGATTACTGCGAGCAGCACCAATACACGGGATTTGAGTCCCACCTCCGCACCATGACGCTCAGAAACGTGCTCGCTAATGCGGGGGACGCTATTGATAACGATGAGTTTCTCACGAGCTTACATAAGACGTTGTCGGACTGGGGACTTCGGCGGGCGGAACTCGTACCCTTGGATGAATTTAAGACTGTGCTTCGTCAACACAAGCAAGAGATTCAGCAACTTGAGCAGTTTGCTATTGAAACGGTGGCCAGCGACCGCTGGTCTGATCTGTGGAGCGTTATAGAGTCGCTAAAGATCACAAGCAAAAGACCCCGACTAGTTTCGGGGACGAAGGTGCTCCACCATATTCTTCCGAATCTGGTTGTGCCGGTTGACCGGGTGTACACGGCCACGTTTCTGTTTGCCTACCAGCCGCACGATTTCCAGCCCGAGCCGAATAAGTCCGGCCAGTGCGAGCGAGAAACGTTTCGAGTGGCGTTTCAGTGCTTCTCGCGGGTCGCCAGTGCGATAGGATCAAACGTCGCCGACTATCGAAGGAGAAACCAGATCCACACGAGTGTCACAAAGCTAATTGACAATGCGATTTTTGCCTTTGTCGAGCGCACGCGAACATCCACGGGCGGCGGCGCCTGGATACGTCCGGAGGAATAACGAAAACAAGCGATCGATCAGAAGCAAGCGGATGAAGGCGAAGCCCGGAAGATCTCCGGTTGCCGTTCGACGATCTACGTGGGGGCCGAACTCGCTGTGGCGCAAGGGTTTCCTGCACCCTCGCCCTCGCGTCACGCCGCTTGCGAAAAAGATCGCAAGCGTCGCGCCGCTCGACCTCTCCCGCAAAGGAGCGGGCGAGGCGAAGAAGGAGCGGCCGGTGCCCGAGTTTTGCAAAGCCCTCCTTTGGAGGAGATAAGAGAGAGCGAGGGGGCTGTCGAAACTGTTGTTTCAACAGCCTGTTAGAGTGCCGCTGCGCAAAGATCTCAAGTCGGTTCTGTTGATTGGCTCGGGGCCGATCGTGATCGGCCAGGCATGCGAGTTCGACTACTCGGGCACCCAGGCGATCAAGGCGCTGCGCGAGGAGGGCCTCCGCTTGGTGCTGGTCAACTCCAACCCCGCTACGATCATGACCGACCCGGAGCTTGCCGACCGGACCTATATCGAGCCGCTGACGGCTGCAGTGGTCGCCCGGATAATCGAGCGCGAACGGCCCGACGCGCTGCTTGCGACGGTGGGCGGGCAAACCGCGCTCAACCTGGCGATCGAGCTGGCCGAGTCGGGCGTGCTCGACCGCTTCGGCGTGGAGTTGATCGGCGCCAAGCTGGGTGCGATCAAGAAGGCCGAGGATCGCGAGCTGTTCAAGAATGCGATGCTCGAGATCGGGCTCGACCTCCCGGCCTCGGCGATCGCGCGCTCGCAGGACGAAGGCGAGCGCATCCGGTGCGAGATCGGGCTGCCGCTAATCATCCGCCCCTCGCGCACGCTCGGCGGCACCGGGGGCTCGATCGCGCGCGATCTCGACGACTTTCGCGCCAAGCTCGCCTGGGGGCTCGGTACCTCGCCGAGCCACGAGGTGCTGGTCGAGCAGTCGGTCGAGGGATGGAAGGAGTTCGAGCTCGAGGTGATGCGCGACGGGGCCGACAACGTCGTGATCGTTTGCTCGATCGAGAACCTCGATCCGATGGGCGTGCACACCGGCGATTCGATCACGGTCGCTCCCGCGCAGACCCTGACCGACAAGGAATACCAGATCATGCGCGACGCCGCGCTAAAGATCATCCGCGAGATCGGGGTCGACACCGGCGGCAGCAATATCCAGTTCGCGATCGAGCCGGCGACCGGCCGGATGGTGGTGATCGAGATGAACCCGCGAGTCTCGCGCAGCTCGGCGCTGGCCTCCAAGGCAACCGGCTTCCCAATCGCAAAGATCGCCGCGCGCCTGGCGGTCGGCTACCGGCTCGACGAGATTCCCAACGACATCACCAGGATGACGCCGGCGTGCTTCGAGCCGACCATCGATTACGTGGTCACCAAGATCCCGCGCTTCACTTTCGAGAAGTTCCGCGGCGCCGCCGACGAGTTGGGGCCGCAAATGAAATCGGTCGGCGAGGTGATGGCGATCGGGCGAACCTTCAAGGAATCGATACAGAAGGCGCTGCGCTCCCTGGAGATCGGTTCGTGGGGCCTCGAGAGCAGGATAGCGGAGTTGGGCGAGGCTGCCGCGGCCGAGACGCGGGCGAGCCTCGCCGTGCCAAGCAGCCGGCGGCTGTATCAGGTCGCCGACGCGTTAAGGCTCGGGATCTCCGTGTCCGAGATTCACAACCTCACCAGGATCGATCCCTGGTTCCTCGACGCAATTGCCGAGATCGTGGCCGCCGAGCCGGACATCGCGCAGGGCCCGCTCGACGCGAATGCGATGCGCAAAGCCAAGGCGATGGGATTCTCCGATCGGCGGATCGCCGCGCTTCGAGGCCAGGACGAGGCCGCTATCGCCGCGCGCCGGCGCGGCTATGGAATTCGCCCGGTCTTCAAGACCGTCGATACCTGCGGCGCCGAGTTCGAGGCCTTCACGCCCTACCTGTACTCGACTTACGAGGGAGAGGACGAGGCGGCGCCGACCGCGCGGCGCAAGGTGATGATCCTCGGCAGTGGCCCGAACCGGATAGGGCAGGGGATAGAGTTCGACTACTGCTGCGTGCACGCCAGTCTCGCGCTCAAGGAAGACGGCTTCGAGACCATCATGGTCAACTGCAATCCCGAGACGGTCTCAACCGACTACGACATCTCCGACCGCCTCTACTTCGAGCCGCTGACCTTCGAGGACGTAATCGCGATCGTCGAGCACGAAAAACCGTTCGGGGTGATCGTCCAGTTCGGCGGGCAGACCCCGCTCAAGCTGGCGGTGCCTCTGGCGCGCGCCGGGGTGCCGATCCTGGGAACGGCACCGGACGCGATCGACCGCGCGGAGGATCGCGAGCGCTTCAACGCCCTGGTCGAGAAGCTCGCGCTCAAGCAGCCGCAAGGCGTGCTGGCGCGCGGACTTGACGAAGCGCTCGCCGGCGCCCAGCGCATCGGCTACCCGGTCCTGATTCGGCCCTCCTACGTGCTGGGCGGTCGCGCCATGGAAGTCGCCGCCGATCAGGGCACGCTCGAGGCCTACGTGAAGCACGCCCTGGCCGCCTCCGAGGAGCATCCCCTGCTCATCGATCGCTACCTCGAAGGCGCTATCGAAGTCGACGTGGACGCGATCTCTGACGGCAACACGGTGGTGATCGGCGGCATCATGGAGCACGTCGAGCACGCCGGTATCCATTCCGGCGACAGTGCCTGCGTGCTGCCGCCGCGGACGCTTGCGCCCGAGATCCAGCGCGAGCTCTCGCGGCAGACCGGGATGCTGGCCCGCGAGCTGGGCGTGATCGGCCTGATCAACGTTCAGTACGCAATTTACAGGGGCGAGGTGTACATTCTGGAGGTCAATCCGCGCGCCTCGCGCACCATCCCCTTTGTGAGCAAGGCGATCGGCGTCCCGCTCGCCAAGCTGGCGGCGCGCGTGATGGCGGGCAAGACGCTGGCCGAGCTCGGCTTCGTTGAGCAGCGCGTGCCGAAGCACGTTGCCGTCAAGGAGTCGGTGTTCCCGTTCGTCCGGTTCCCGGGTGTCGATACGATCCTGGGGCCGGAGATGAAGTCGACCGGCGAGGTGATGGGGCTGGACTACTCGTTCGCCGTGGCGTTTGCCAAGGCGGAACTGGCGGCCTCGACCGTTCTGCCGGCGCGCGGAAGGGCGTTCCTAAGCGTGCGCGATCCCGACAAGCCGTTGCTGGAGCCGATCGCGAGGGGGCTGAGCGAGTTGGGATTCGAGCTGGTTGCCACCCGCGGCACCGCGCAGTTCATCGGTGTTCTCGGCGTCCGCTGCGAATCGGTCAACAAAGTCGCGGAGGGCAGTCCGCACGTGGTGGACCTGATCCGCGCGGGGAAGATCGCGATGGTGATCAACACGCCGGAGGCCCGCGGCGCGCGGGACTCGTTCTCGATTCGCCGCACCGCGCTCGAGATGAAACTGCCGTACTTCACGACCATGGCGGGCGCGCAGGCCGCGGTGGAAGGTATCGCGGCGCTCAAGCACGGCACACCCGACGTGCGCCCGCTCCAGGAGTATCATCGGCGCCAGGCCAACTGAGGGAGGGCCTGCAAGGGGTAGGCGCCCCGATTTAGAGGGGAGGCGGAGCGGACGTTGAGGCGCCCGTAGGGTGAAACTGCGGAATAGTAAAAGGGCGGTGGTCGATATCGCGAAGCTGCGCGACTATTGCCTGAACATGGGCCATCCCGAGGGTAGGTACAAGGCTCGGGTTTTTCGAGCCGTTCTCGGAATGACTCGCGACGATTGCGATGCGCTGCAAGCGGCACTGCTGGCCGCCGCACGCACGCACAATGCGGTTGCCACCCAAGCCGACGAATTCGGGGGAGCGTTATGTGGCAGACTTTGCGCTGCGGCGCGCGGGACGCGAAGCTCTGGTGCGTTCGGCTTGGATTGTCCGCAAGGGCGAGAACTTCTCGCGCCTGACAAGCTGCTACATTTTGAGGGGACTCTGAGATGAAACTATTGTACGTGGTTGCGCTCATCGACGACTTGCCCGAGAAAGCGTTGCGGCGAGGGCAGGTTGGCACCATTGTCGAGTTGCTCGCGCCGGGGGTCTTCGAGGTTGAGTTCAGCGACTTGGAAGGGCGGACGTACGCGTCCGTCGCAATTCCCGAGAACCGCCTCATGGTTCTCCACCATCAGCCCGCCTCGGCGGTCGCCTGACCGGAGTCCGACCCAAGCGCGGCGCCCTGAGCGTGCGCCCGCCTCAGGAGTATCATCGCCCAACGTGAGCGGGCCGGGCTTTTTTCCCGCAGGCGCGGGCGTTCCTGCCCGCGCTAGCAGGCTGCGGAGAAACAGCCTTTCCGCAGCCTGCTTGCCGTAATGACTTGCTGACATAGCCTAACCTGTTAGGCTTAGGCCATGAATTTCAGCGTTCACCTCAACGACGAGATGGTCGAACGGCTCAACCAGACCGCCAGGGAGAGCGGCAAGACGCGCAACGCGCTGATTCGTGAAGCAGTGGCGGAGTGGTTCAGCCGTCGCCGGCCGGCCAAGTGGCCGGCAGAGGTCATGAACTTCCGCGGAATCCGAAGGATCACGCGGTTCGAGGAAAATCGCAAGAAGCTCAGGCCGCCGCGCTCTCCATTCGATGCGGTTTCTGCTTGATACTTGATGCCGCTGGCAATTGCGGGCCGACACTCCCGCCGAAGCCCGATCCGCTGATGCCTCAAGCAGAGGCAAAGCCTCGAACTCTCGGACTTGAAACGCCTGTCGCCGCGATGGCGGGTATCGGGCCCAAGCGCGCGGCGGCGCTCGCCGCGCGAGGCATCTCGCGCGTAGAGGACGCGATCTTCCACCTTCCGTCGCGCTACCAGGACTGGCGCGTCCGCACCCCGGTGTCTCAGTTGCGGCCGGGCGCGATCGCTGTGGTGGAAGGCGAACTGGCGGGGCTGTCGGAGCGGCCGATGCCGGGTGCGCGCTGGCGCCGTCTGCTAAGCGGATGGCTCAAGTCCGAGGCCGGACGGGTGAGAGTGGTGTGGTTCAATCTCCCCGGCTACCTGAAGGGACGTATCGCGAACGGAGAGCGGGTTCTGGCGTATGGCCGGGTGTCCCTGGCGCCGGACGAGACGCTCGAGATCGTACATCCCGAGCTGCATCGCCTGGACGCCGCATCGCCCCCGCCGATTCGCCCCATCTACAGCCTTCCCGATCAAGTCCCTCAGCGGCTGTTCGCCGGCGTCGTGACGCGCGCGCTGGCCGCGCTGGAGGGCGAGATCGGCGGCGCATTGCCCGATGAACTGCGCCAGTCCGCCAAGGTACCGCGGCTCTCGGATGCGCTCCGCTATCTCCACAATCCGCCCGCCGATGCGGACCTCGACAAGCTTGCGCGCGGCGACAGCGAGGCGCACGCCGCGCTGGCGCTGGACGAGATGTTCGCGTTCCAGCTCGCCTTGTGCATCGAGCGGATGCGCGCGGCGCGGCGCGCGGGGATTGCCTTCACCGCCGCGGTCGGCACCGCCGCGGGCGGCTTGACCGCTGAGTTTATGAGCCGGCTAGTGTCCGCGGCGGTGCGGATCGAGCCGACCGCATCACAGCGCCGCGCGATCGAGGAGATCGACGCCGACATGGCACGGCCCGGCCAGATGAATCGCCTGCTGATGGGCGAGGTCGGGAGCGGCAAGACGATTGTCGCGTTCCGGGCCGCTCTCAGAGCGGTCGAGTGCGGTTGGCAAGCGGCGATGATGGCGCCGACCGAGCTGCTTGCCGAGCAGCATCACGCAACCTTCCAACGGCTCTGCGCCGGCCTGCCCGCGCGCAACGCGCTGCTGACCGGCAAGGTGACGGGCGCGCAGCGCTCCGCAGTGATGCGCGCGCTGGCCCGCGGTGAGATCGCGATAGTCTTCGGCACCCAGGCACTCATCCAGCAGCAGGTGCGAATCGCAAGGCTCGGGCTGGCAATCATCGACGAGCAGCACCGCTTCGGCGTCTTCGATCGGGCGCGGCTGAAGTCGCTTGGCCCGACCGCCGATATGCTGCTGATGACGGCGACGCCAATTCCGAGAAGCCTCGCGATGACGCTCTTCGCGAACCTGGACGTTTCCATATTGGATGAAATGCCGCCCGGCAGGACCCCGGTCGCCACCACCATCCATGGCGAAAAGGATCTGCCCACTATCTACGAGGTCGTCCGTGACGAGGTCCGCGCCGGGCATCGCGCGTATTACATCGTGCCCCTGATCGAGAGCGATGACGAGGACGCGCCATCGGTAGCCGCGACCGCGCAACTGCTGCGCGACCATCATCTGAAGGGGCTCCGAATCGGCGCGATGCATGGCAGGATGCGGCCGGCCGAGAAGGACCGCACGATGGCGGAGTTTCGGGACGGCGTGCTCGACGTGCTGGTCTCGACCACGGTCGTGGAGGTCGGTATCGACGTACCCGAGGCGACCGTGATCGTGGTGGCGGCGGCGGAGCGCTACGGACTCGCGCAGTTGCATCAGTTGCGCGGCCGGGTAGGCCGAGGCAGGGCCGCATCGCGATGCTGCCTGGTGGCGTCGGCCGGTGCGGATTCAAGCGCGCGCAAGCGCCTGCGGGTCCTGGCTGAGACCGCCAACGGTGCCGAAGTAGCCCGCGCGGACCTCGCGATGCGCGGGCCGGGCGACCTGCTGGGCGCGCGGCAGGCGGGAGCGTTGCCCCTTCGGTTCGTCCGGTTCATCCGCGAACAGGCCCTGATCGGGTGCGCCCGCACTCTGGCCAAGGAGTGGCTGAGCCGCGACCCGGGACTGGAGAGCCCGGCCTCGCACGGGGCCCGGCGCGCCCTCAACGCAATGATGGAGGCTGGTTTCAGCCTGGCTGACGTCGGCTAAACGGCGCCAGGCACGTCAGGGGAGACCGACTGGCCGATTCAATGGCTGCTAAGAGAAAGGCTTCAAAACCCGCCAAGATCGAAGCACGGCGCGAGACCTCCGCGGGCGGTCTGATCTGGCGGCGCAACCCTGCCGGCGGAGTCGAGGTCGTGCTGATCAAACCCGCCGGCAAGAACGCCTGGGCACTCCCCAAGGGCCACGTCGAGGAAGGCGAGAGCGCCCCGCAGGCCGCGATTCGCGAGGTGCGCGAGGAGACCGGGCTTAGCGTCGCCGGAGCCGAGCCGCTGGGTGAAATCTCGTACGTGTACTCGTTTCGCGACCACCCGCAGGCGCCGCTGGTGCGGATCTTCAAGCGCGTGCACTTCTTCCTGATGAAGTTCAGGGACGGCGATACCGCGGCGCACGACGCGGAGATCGATCAGGTCGCGTGGATGGAGCTGGACGAGGCGATCCGCCGCGCGAGCTACCAGAGCGAGCGCGAGCTTATCGAGAAGGCGCGGGCGATCCTTTTTTTGATTAATCTGAGTACGTGACGGGCTCCTTCGTCGCGGCTTCGTGGCTCACCGATACATTGTCCCGAACGCGGCTTCCTCCTCCAGCCGGCTGATCGGCACTGCCGCGGGCCGGGGTGCCGCTCGCGCGCTCGGCACTGATCGCGGGCGGATGCGGGACCGGCAGGCGGCGCACCTTGGTGGCGGCCCAGACCGCCGGCTCGAGCGACACGAATTTCTGCGCGCTTTCCCCGATCGACACCAGCACCGCCTGCAGCCGATAGCCCACGCGATGCGGCACGGTGGCACCGAGCGTCCGGTCGAGTGCGCTGGCGTAAACCGCGGCAAACCGCTGAGCGGAATGATCGTCGCGGAACATGACCAGCCATAGTACGGTCACGCTCTGGCCCTTGCGCAACGCGACCAACCGGTCGCCGGCCCATCGATCGGCAAGCGGCAAGTCCGGCGAGTCCGCTCCCAGAACGCGTTCGAGGATGATCTGGAGAAGCAACTCGCCGTAGCTGTCCTCCGACCCTTGGTCCCATCCGGCGAGCTCGTGTTCGTAGCCCGCCAGTTTGATCTCCACCACCGGTGCAAGGCCCTCGAAGTAGAGCCCGGGATGCATCACTTGCTGGCTCGATTGCGGCATCTCCCGGTACAGGGCATCCACGGCGCGCCATCCGCCGCGTCGATATGCCTGCGCTACCAGCCGCGTTCCGGCCGAATATTGGAAGATGAGCGGGGCGGAGAGTCCTTGGGGCACGCCGACGGTTTTGGCGGCGAACTCCTTGGGCAGCTCGTCCATCTTCGACACCAGCTCATCGGCGGTTTCGTCGTCCAGGCGCCCGATCACGTATCCGAAGCCGGCAAGAGTCGCATCGCCTTCGGCCACGCACTTGAGCGCGAGCGCCCGGTCGCTGTTGTCCTTGAATTTTTCCAGGTTCTGCTCGAGCCCGAAATGCTGATCCTGCAGGGCGTGGGTCAGCTCGTGCGCGAGCATCATTTCGCCCACGACGTCGCGCTGGATGAGGAACTGGGCCATCCCGTTCCAGAGCCCCAGATTCATCGCGCCCGCCACCACCACCATTTCATTGGTGTGCGGCTCGTAGAATGCCGCGACCTGCTCCTTGAGCAGCTTGAGGGTCTCGGCCTTGAGGTCGATGCCGGTCGGATACAGCCCGAGCAGGCTCCCCACGAGCCCGTCGATGCGGAGCTGCTCGTCGCTGTTGTCGCGCCGCAACTCCCCCTCCAGTATCGCTTCGGCCCCCTCCGGGCCTTCCAGCACGAACGGGACATCGCTCTTGAATTTGAGCTGGCGCAGGCTCTGGATACCTTCCTTCACCTGCTCGGCCTTGGACTGATTGAGCTCGCCGCCGCTGACGATCGCGTAGGCGCATCCGCACAAGGTCAGCGCCAGCGCCGTTAGCAGGGCAGGGCGCGATCGGGCCCGACGCACCGGCGCACGGACGGAGTTGCTCATTCAGCCACGATCAGCATCGGCAGCCCGAGGCTTGCGGACTCGGTGGCGCGGGCTTGTGCCTCCTGGCGACTCGAGAATGCGCCCATGCGGACACGGTAGTACCGGTGTTTCCCGGCGGCAAGGGTATCGATGCGAACGTCGGCGTAGCGGGGCGCCAGTCGGTCATAGAGCTCGCGCGCGTTGCGGGATTCGCTGAACGCACCGAGCTGGACAAAGTAGCGCAGCCGCCCCGCGATCACCTCGCCCGCCGACGCGGGCGCGCTCAGCACCTCCATCTCCACCCTGGCCGTGCCCGGCTGGGTGATTCCGAGCACGCGCGCCGCGGCGTGCGAGAGATCGAGCTTGCGCTGCTTGCGAAATGGTCCGCGATCGTTGACCCGCACCGCTGCCGAGCGCTGGTTCTCCAGGTTGGTCACCATCAGGCGGGTACCGAGCGGGAACGAGTTGGAGGCCGCGGTCATGTCTTCCTGGTTGTAGATCTCGCCGCTGGCGGTACGATGGCCGTTGAAGCCGGGACCGTACCAGGATGCGACGCCGACGAGCGTCGCGCCCGGGGCGACAACCTCGGGCGCCTCGGGCGGGGTAGGGGCCTCGCGATGGAAGAGCGAGCAGCCGGCCCACAGCGTCGCGAGCGCCAGCCCTGTCGCGGCGCGCCGCAAAACCACCCCTCCGCCACCCGCGCCCATCGCCGACGATTATACGGCGGGCGCGCATCGCGGAGAACAGCGTCAATCGCCGCGACCGGAGAGGGCTCTCGCGTTGTGAAAAGTCCGCGCGCGATGCTTCGGCGCGCGATGCGGCCGTGCTACGATCACTCCCGTTTCGATCCCGCGCACCGCTGTGAACCACAAAACCGCGACAACCGAGCGCGGGAGGTAGGCGTCAAGACGTTGCGCCTTTGGGTGAAACGAATCGTGAGCCACAAAACTGCGACAACCGAGCGCGGGAGGTAGGCGCCAAGACGTTGCGCTTTTGGGTGAAACGAATCGTGAGCCACAAAACCGCGACAACGGAGCGCGGGATGTAGGCGCCAAGACGTTGCGCTTTTGGGTGAAACGAATCGTGAGCCACAAAACCGCGACAACGGAGCGCGGGATGTAGGCGCCAAGACGTTGCGCTTTTGGGTGAAACGAATCGTGAGCCACAAAACCGCGACAACGGAGCGCGGGATGTAGGCAGTTAAAGAATGCTGCGCACGAGGGATGAGCTTGAGGAGATCGAGGCGCGCACGCTGGCGCCGTATGCGATGCGGTCGCGGATGAGCCGCGGCCGGCGCTTCCCCGAGCCCGAGCATCCGCTACGCACGGCGTTCCAGCGCGACCGCGACCGAATAATCCATTCCGCCGCCTTCCGGCGCCTGGAGTACAAGACCCAGGTCTTCGTCAATCACGAGGGCGACTACTACCGGACCCGGCTCACTCACACGATGGAGGCGGCCCAGTTGACCCGCACCATCGCACGCTCGCTCGGCCTCAACGAGGAGTTGGCCGAGGCGGTCGCGCTCGCCCACGACTTGGGCCATCCTCCGTTCGGCCATGCCGGCGAGCAGGTGTTGAACGATCTGATGCGCCCGCATGGCGGCTTCGATCACAACGCCCAGAGCCTGCGCACGGTGGACTGGATCGAGGTCCGCTACCCGAACTTCCGCGGCCTGAATCTGACCTTTGAAGTGCGCGAGGGCATTATCAAGCATTCCGAGTTCGCGGAGCGCCCGGCCGCGCACGAGTTCGAGCCGAGCGCGTTCCCATGCCTGGAGGCGCAGATCGTGGACCTGGCCGACGAAATCGCCTACCTGGTCCACGACGTTGACGACGGGCTCAAGGCCGAGATGCTCACGGTCGCGGAGCTCGACGCCTCGCGGCTGTTCCGCGAATCGGCCGCCGCCGCGCGCCAGGCCAATCCGCGAGCGGACCAGCGCGTGCTGCGGCACCAGACCGCGATCAGGATGATCGACGCGATGGTCACCGACATGGTCAACAACATGGATCGCGAACTTGAGGCCGGCGCGATCGGCAGCGTCGAGGACGTGCGCCGGGCGGGACGTCCGCTCGCATCCTTCGGCCCCGCAACCGCGCAAATGGTGAGCGAGCTCAAGGAAATCATGCGCGAGCGGCTATATCGCCATTACCGGGTCAGCAGGATGACCGAGAAAGCGGGCAGGGTGCTCGCGCAACTGTTCGAAACCTACATGCGCGAGCCGCGCCAGATACCGCCGCACGTGATCGCGCGGGCGGAAGTCCAGGGCGAGCCGGTTCCGCGCGTGGTCGCCGACTATATAGCGGGGATGACGGATCGGTTCGCGCTTGACGAATATCGAAAACTGTTCGACCCCAACGAGCGGGTCTGATTTGATGCACCTCCCGTCCCCGCGCCGGTGGCGACTGCCGGTTCTTTTGCGATAGCGGAGCATCTCATGAGAGAGAAGCGGCGAATCACGATGGAGCGCGAGGATCATATTGGAGACTCGCTAGGCGTGATCTTTCTGGATGCGGCCGCCGCCGGGATGGAAGAAGTCATGGCACGGCTTTCCTCCTACCTCGGCAGGCGGATTACCATCCTCGGCGTCGAGATCGTCCGCAACCAGGTCGAGGTAGAAGTCGAATCCACGAGGTTCCCCGAGGAGTCCGAGCGCATGCTCGGCGCGGCCGAAGGCCTGCGAGTCAAGGGGATGCGCCGCAGCGCCCGGGCGATGCTCGAGGAGGCGCTCAAGCTCGACCCGCTCAACGGCGGGGTGCTGTTCGCACTCGGCACGCTACTGGCGGAACAAGGCGACCTGGAGCAGGCCCTGCACACCCTGACCCGCGCGCGCGAGACGATCGGCGAGCGAGTCGACCTGATCCAGGCGCTGGCGATGGTCTCTATCAAGCTTGGGCGGGAGTCGCGCGCGATCGACTATTTGGAACGCGCCTTGCAGCTCGCGCCAAACGATCCCGCACTGCGCAGAACGCTCGGTAATCTGAAACCGAAAATGGTCGAGGCGCCGAAGCCAAGTACGATTATCCAGTTGGTCCGGCGCGACCGCCAGGCGTAGCGTGTCGAGTTGGATATTCGTTTGCGGAATGTTGAAAGCTATACTCCGTCATCCTGAACGCAGTGAAGGATAAAACCTTGCCGTGTGAGGCCATTTGGTCTATACGGCGAGTTGGAATCGGACAGTCAAAGCGGAAATTCCGGCTCAGACGAATAGCAGCTTTCCGCCGTGCCTGTAGTGGACGTAAGAGCCGATCAAGTCGATGTTATGTTGAAGACGCGGGGCGAAACGTGGTCGAGATAACGGTGCGGGACAACGTAATTCACGTCGAGATGCTCGGCTGGAGCAAATTGTTTACGCTCAGGCGCAGCCTCGACATTCCGGCCCAATGCGTAAGAGGCGCTGTCGCCGGCGAGCCCGGTCTGCCGCCGCTTCGATGGAGCGACTTGCGCCTCGGCGGTACCGCGCTGCCGGGCCTGATCGCCGCGGGAACTTATTACATGGGTCGGCCGCGTCGCTGGGTCTTCATAGACCTTCGCCGATCGTCAAAAAATGTGCTGGTCCTCGAACTCGAAGGCTATAGGTACAGCACTCTGATGGTTGAGGTTGCCGACGTTGCGCAGGCCCTGCGGCTGGTCGAAGCTGCCAGGGAAGCCGCCGGCGCTAATCCCGGAAGGTGAATCGCGTTTATGAGACTGCTTCTAAACGTCGAACAATCTCTCAGCCAAGAGGCGCACCATGGTCAAAATCGTCTACTGCATAAGCAAGCTGCCCAAGCTCAGCACCGAGGAGTTCCATCGCTACTGGCGCGAGGTTCACGGACCGATCGCGGGGAAGATCCCGGGATGCCGCAGGTACGTGCAGAGCCACACGATCCATCGGGCGCTTGGCGGGCGTGAGCCGTCCTTCGACGGCGTCGCCGAGCTATGGTTCGACGACTGGCAGGCGCTGGAGGCGGCGATGGGCAGCAAGGAAGTGCAGGCCGCGATCGAGGACGAGCGCAAGTTTATCGACCACTCACGGACGGCCTTTTTCGTCACCGAAGAGCATCACGTCATCTGAGGCTTCTGCCTCGCCCGCTCCTTTGCGGCAGAGGACGCGCGGCGCTCCGACAACGCCTGGTTGTATTCGTCGCTGCCGATGGCGTCCGTAGTAGCTATCGACGTAGATCGTCGCGTTGGGCGCGGTGGGGGCGCAGCCTGCGCCACCGGCGGCGGTGGAGGCGGGACAACTAGCGGATCGCACAGATAATGGCCGGCCAGCGCGCCGAGTCCGGCGCCAATCACGGCACCGCCCAGACCGTAGAACCCGCGGGCGTCGTACCTGGAGATCGGGTGGACTCGCACATCGTTGACGATCGCGATCGCGGACGCCGCTCCGGCGGCTGCGCCCAAAATTGCGCCCACCCCGGTGCATGCACCCCATTCCCTCTGCTGATGCATGCCTGCGCAGCCGGGCAGACCCGCCAGGCAAAAGGCCGCTAGCACGGCGGCAGAAAGATACGATCCAGTCCTTCGCCTCATAAGTTCCTCCTCCCCAGGTTCCACAACTTCGGCGGGATCGGTACGAAACCTCTCACAACCGCCTGCTCTTACTTCTGCAATCGTTGCGATTTTAAAGGGGAAAGCCCGGTTATTCAAACCTTAAAGGACTGCGAGCTTTCGCGAGAATTGCACGCCGACTCGGATTTGGACGCCACGTGGCCGCCGGCGCTATTAATTGGCATCGTTCAAATCGGCAGCGCCGGCGCATGGTCCCCCATATTCCAATCGCGCTGGGGCTTTGTCTCCTTGGGGCGGGTTATTTGCCGCCACAATTCTGTACATCTTACAGACATTGGTGTGGTGACGGCCGTAAGCGATCCTGATCGAAACAAATACAACGCCATTGCCGGATTGTATGTCCAGTACGGTTCCGGCGGCGAGGGCTTCGTTTCCCAGCGCATGGAAATTTTCAGATCCCTCAGGGGCGATGAACTCGGTCTGTTGCGCGAGATTACGAAACTTGTCGGCGCTGGGGCTGGTAGAACCGTCCTTCATGTAGAACGCGCCACTGCCGATAATAGCTTTAGCTGCCAGTTTCCCCGAACTGAAAACTGTAAAGGGCACATTGATGACGGGTTCGGGGATAGCCGGCCATGCGGTGCTGAATCCAGTCGGGTCGATTATGACATCAAGGATTGGGCGCGGGCGCTCGGTCACCGCGTTGTGCATAGCTTTTACTTGTCCTTGCGCAACGCGCGTATAGCAAATGACGGCGCCCAAAGTTGCGGTAAGAACCAAGAGCGTCAACATCGACTTGCGATCCTTCTGGTTAGCGCCGCTATTATGGCCGTCGGGCTGTGGCATTTAAATTTTCCTCCTCCGGCTGCGGTGCGTGCCCGCGCGCGGCCGGCCCGCACCTTGAGCGCGTTGCGGTGCAGCGGCCGCGCGCACTGCGCGCAAAGACGCGGCTGGCCGGCTAGCGCGCGTGGTTCTGCCGGCCGCTCTGTCGTGCTGGACAGGTCGCGGTTGTTGTCGAGCCGGCGCGAGCGAAAGCGGTCGAGCAACGCCATGCAAGCGTGGATTCTACTATGCCGAGCGGGGCAGAACAAAAAAGGGGCGCGAGCAGCACGCGATGCGATCCTCTTGCTGTCGCATCGCCCTGGTAGGGAGAGGCTCCAGGCAGAGCGGAATCGGCATCGTAGGTAACAGAATATCTCAAGCGCCCTGTATGCAGGCGCGCTTATGGAGGCGCGCTCCAGCCTTGCTGGCCGAGGCGGGCCTCCCGTGCGCTACGGCATCACCTTGACCTTGAAAGGCGGCGTCAGCTTGAGGGTCGAAAGGTCGAAAGTCCGAATTGGCACGACGGAATATACTTGGCAGGGGTTCAACGCCCTGCAGCTATACGGCGGCTTCGTTGGGTCAATTGCTCCCCCAACGGCGCACATTTCGAGGTTCTCCGCCGAGCTTTGGACCCCGTAATACAGCTTGTTGTTGAAGATCCCGTTTGTTGACACATCATATACTCCACCGCCTGGAACCCACTGTACGAGCGGCGTACCTATCACCGGTTCGAAAAACGGTGTGCCGGAACAGTCTGAACTCTTGTAGAAAAGGCCAAAGCCCACGTCCTGGAAGCCATCCCCCAACACTGGGAGCGCGTAGTAGACACCGTTGATGCTGCGGACTGCGCTTTCGTATCCGGAGGAAGGCGTCGTCTCGACGAGCTGCACGAAGCCATAGTACCCGACAAGCTTATTCCCGCTATCAACGACCACGAGTGACGGCCCGGCCCATGCGCGACCTGCGGCTACCAGTGACGCACAGAGGAGCACCGACAAGATCCTGATAAGCAACGCGGTATGCTTTGCCATTTCCCGAACCTCCTGTTGAATGAGTTCAAGGGCCCTCTATCGGAGCGCGCGGAAGAACTCTCCCGCGCTCATCGCCCGCTGCTCCCCGCGCGCGGCCGCGGCCGGCGCCCACCTTGAGCGCGTTGGCGGCGCAGCGGACGCGCGCATTGCGCGGAAAGACGCGGTGGGCCGGCTAGCGCTCGTGGTTCTGCCGGCCGCTCTGTCGTGCTGGACAGGTCGCGGTCGTCGTCGAGCCAGCGCCAGCGAAAGCGGTCGAGTAACGCCATGGAAGCGCCGATTCTACTATGCCGAGCGGGGCAGAACAAAAAAGGGGCGCGAGCGGCACGCGATGCGATCCTCTTGCTGTGGCCTCGCCCTGGTAGGGAGAGGCCACAGGCAGGCCGGAATGGGCATCGTAGGTAACAGAATATCTCGCAAGCGCGTTTCGTTCAGGGGGTCTTGACGGTGCCTCAACTGAGTGCTACGTGTGCGTTAGGTTAGGTAGCGGCACTCAGTTACGTAACTGAGGAGGTTATCGTGAAAAGCATAGACAAATTTCGAGACGAGGTTTGGAAGGAAGTCGAATCTGCGACCGCGGCCAAGGACGAGGAGGGCGCGGCGGAGCGCGCCTCGTTCTTTAGCGCAATTGCGCGAGAGCTGGATCAGAAAGTAAAGGAGTTGGTCGCAAGAGTCGAAGCGAGGCTGAATGGCAACAGGGCGGCTCCTGATTCCCACGGCAACGGGGGCAGTGCCCCTGATTCTCAGCGCATCCGTACGGGCACACTTAAGGGGCAGGACTACACGGGGAAGCGGCTAAAAGCATATGTGTTGAACGGGCACCCCACGGAGGTGCCACTCTGGAAGGAAGCACTCATCAGTCTATCAAACCAGCTTCGTAAGAAGCACGGAAAAGACTTTGATGAGACCGTGGTCAAATTCGGCGGTCGGAAGCGTAGGTACTTTTCCTTCTCGCGGAAGGACCTCAAATACGCTCACGAACTTGGCGGCGGGCTCTTTGTCGAAACGAACCTGAACACAAATCTGCTGGTGAAGATCTGCTTCGATATGGTTGCCGAGCTAGAGCCTCACGGCGACCTATCGTTCGAGACCTCATAGAAAACGCCCCAACTCATCGCGCCGCGCTCTCGCGGCTCGCGCGCGGCCGGCGCGCACTTGATGCGGATTCCTACGCAGCGCGCGTCGGCAGCGCGAGCAAACCAGTTGTCCACCAGACGCGAGTAGCAAGCGCTCCAGCGCTTCACGAAGGAACTGGCTGTCTGCTGGAGCCTCTACGAGGCTGGTTGTGGCTCCATTGGTGTGGCCGGAGCGGTCGAGTAGGCGGTCTAGCCAGCGCATGACGAGCGCCAGTGTACCGCCGCGCGGCTCGAAAAGAGAAGCGCGCTCCCTAGCGAGAGCGCGCCTCAGGGGCTGCCTTCTGCCCACGCCCGTTGTCCTCTTTGGACGTAACGCGCGCGACGCGCTGCTTTTGCTGTGGCCTCGCCCTGATAGGGAGAGGCCGGCGGGTTTTTTCGCCCGCCGGGTGAGGTTCCTTAGCGTCGCCGCGCCGCGGCGACATAGAAATTGCCGAGGTCTTCGCCGCTGCTCTCTGGATGGAAGTGATCGCCGTGCCGTCCGAGGCAAAGAATCATAGTGTCGCTGCTAACGCAGCGACGCTAAGGTCCCTCACCCGCCGCTTCTTTCACCGATACGCTCGCTTCGCTCGATACGCTTGGCAAGCTCCCACCGGGTCGAACGAAGTGAGCGTGTGATTGAAAAAAGCGTCGGCCTCTCCCGACCCGAGAGAGGCCACAGGCAGGCCAGAATCGGCACCCACAAGTGTCAACATTCACCTAATCCCCCGCCAAGTGGCGAGTATTACGAACTTGACACCAAGCCCTGAAACGTCCGATAATCCTTCACTTTTCGGGATGGCAACGGCAATTGCCGTTGCGTCCGCTCTTATCCGAGAAGGTGCAAAAGGGGCGACTATTTCGCTCTCTACACCTACGGGTCAGGAGCAGGCAAATCTATCTCGGAGGGAAGGATTCTATGAATTGGGAGTCAGTCGAGCGTTGGGGAAATCGAGCACAAATTCCGCTCACGTTCGGCGGATACGTCGGCTGGGCCTACACCCTATGGCCAAAGAACGCGGTTCTTTTGGGGAATCCTAAGAACGTGAGTGGCATGGCGGTAATCGCGACGTTGGTGCTGCTAATTGGAGGGGCCAATTTGCTGCTGCCGATATTTCGGCGCGTAGCAGAGGCGCGAGCGCGCGGAACGGCATCAAGCGTAAAGCCTGGCGTGCCCGCTTCGGTACAAATAAAGCTGACCCCACGACCCGGACCGCCGAATTTACCGTTGCCGACCGCCATCGGACCAGCGGATCGCAAGCGAATGATCGTAAAACTGACGGGACTACAGGAAATCTACCGAAAAGCGCAGAAGCCACTTTTGAAAGCTCAAATTCTTTACGCTCCCGGCCCTACTGCGACATATCTAGCCGAGGAACTAAACACAATCTTAGGTGAAGCAGGTTGGACAGACGCGCCGCCTAAAGTTTATCAACCTCCAGGGACTCTCCCCGGCGATGTTCCAAGGGGAATTTGCATTTATTCAAGTTTAAGCGAGCCTGCGTCTCTGGCAGCCCTTCACCTAGACGGCTTGTTCAAGGAGATAGGGATTCGACATAACAGGATCCAACACGCCGATCTGAGGCAACACGACTTTTGCATCGTATCAATCCTAGAATTCAACGGATGAACGGACTTGACACCGTTTCAGGTTCAGGTGTGAAGTAAGTTTATGACGAGCCTTAAACAGATTCACGAACAGTTCGACACGCAAGATAAGTGCATGGCCTTCCTCGTTCAAATGCGCTGGCCGGATGGCGTCCGATGCCCGCGATGCGGCAATGACAAGGTGTTCAAGGTGAAGCATCGCGCTTGGAACTGGACCTGCAAGAGCGGCAACGAAGCCGTTGATCCGAGCGAACAGCGGACCATCTGCAACAAGAAGAACGGCTACCGCTTCTCGCCGCTGATCGGCACGGTGTTTGAGAACACGAATTATCCGCTTCCGATCTGGTTCGAGGTGATCTACCTGATGACCCAGAGCAAGAAGGGCATGAGCGCCTTGCAGATTCAGCGGATGCTCATAGAGAACGGCAGACCGACCGCGTACAAAACCGCCTTCTACATCTGCCATCGAGTCCGCGCGATGCTGGACAACCCCGAGCTTCCGCCGCTCTTGGGCGTGGTAGAAGTCGATGAGGCGTACCTTGGCGGGAAGGACCGCAATGGCCATTTGAAAAAGACAAGCGCTCAGATGCGTGCGGCGGCTGGCGAGCTTCCGCTTGCGACCGTATCGGCTACGGCAAGGTTGGCGTCATCGGCGCGATAGAGCGCAAGGGCAACGTGGTCGCACGGGTCATCATCGCGCGTCCAGCCCGAAACAGTTAGAGTTTGGCTTTGCACGGTCACGCAAATGGTGGACCCATGCCCAAACGAGCAGAAGATAAGCCAGTATCGCTACATCCGCTGTCGTTCGAGGAAGCGATCCAGCGGCTTGTGAGAACTCCGCCCGTCAATCCCTCGAAGCGGAAGAAAACACGGCAAAAAGCGCGGCGGCCGCGGTGACAATTCGAGGCTAGCTCGCCAGCACTCGTCCCTCGCGCGACGTCTTTCGGATATCGCGGATCGTCCAGTATCCCAATATCTACGCGCCAATCGTCAGCAGCAAAAGCGCACCACCAGCAAGCAGCCCAACCCTTGGGCCATAGTAGAAGAGAGCCTGTTGCTGTTGGGTCAGCCTGCTCCAATCGGACACGGCCGCCGATGACGTAAGGCAACTTACCGCAAACCCCACACACAGACTCGCGAACAACAGAAGGACGTTGGCCGCCAACGTTGTGGCCCAGAGATTCCGGAGTTCCGGCTCTACGATGGTGTAGGTCTTCATACGACGCACCATCGTCTGCGCCTCGAAGGTGCCAAGAGGATCGGTTGCTTCCGTTTTACTCGGCATCGGTTTTCGGCTTGGCGACGGCGATGCCGATGATCCTGCTATTGAGAAAAATCGTATGACCACAGTTCAGGCAAAATACGGGCACAAAAAAGTAGGCGGGACCCGTAAGATCCAGGGCGTTGTTCCGAAGAGCCGGCGGCACCACCTGAAATGTCCCTACGAACCAACGAAATTGTGCGCACATCGGGCAATTCTTGTGTGCCCACTTGGTTCCCATCCACTTCTCGACTTGTGCGCGTTGCTCTTCGGTGAGCGCTTGAATCTCGGTCGGGTTTGGTTGATCCGCCACGACCGCCAACATACGGCACTTTTTGCTTAGGTGTCAAGTTCGTAATGGCAGCCCAGCAAGTTGACATAATATCTCTTATGCGAAGTGTCCGGGCGCGACGAAAGTCCGCCCCCGGGGGCGCACTGCGATTGGCTTGGGCGGACTGCCCTCCTCCGCCGGTGGGCCATTGTGGCGTAGGGGCCGCTCGTGAGCGGCCCTTCACAACGACCGCCCTCGAGGGCCGTTCTCGAACGGCCCCTACGGAAATAAAGAGCACGACCTCCGACGCATCCTGGGTGCTGGCGCGGGCGGCGCTCGGCTCATATGATTGGATGCCGTTATGGCTTCAAAGCATCGCGTATTGGGTCGTTTGAGGAGATTCCTGCCGGTCGGGCCGGCGATAATTGTCCTTAGCATCGCAGTGTCGGCGCTTAGCGCGCTGGCCGCGCCGTCGACGCCGGGCGCCGCTGCGGCGTCGCGGTCGAGCGATCCGCGCGACGCCCGGCTGATCGACTTCCTGCAGAAGCGGCTCAAACTCTCGGATACCCAGGACATCACGCTCGGCCCGCTCTCCCCTATCGCGATTGCCGGACTGTGGAGCCGCAGCGTGAGCGTGACGGGCCCGCAAGGGGCCAAGCTCAACCTGACGCTCTTCATGGATTCGACCTCGAACAAGGTGATCGTCGGTCAAATGTTCGACCTCTCCCAAGATCCCTGGGGCCGCGTCGATCTGAAGGGCCTGCATCTCGAGGATCGTCCCACGATGGGTCCGGCCGATGCTCCGGTGACGATCGTCGAGTTCGCGGACCTGGAGTGCCCGTACTGCGCGCGCGCGCTGACGGTCGTGGAGTCGATGGTGAACGGGAAGTACAAAGGAAAGGCCCGGCTGATTTTCAAGAACTACCCGCTGAGCGGGCACCTGTGGGCCGGGCAGGCCGCGATCGCCGCGGAATGCGCGCGCGTCCAGAACCCGGCGGCTTTCTGGGACTTCGTGCATGACATGTATCGCGACCAGGGCTCGATCAAGCCCGACAACCTGCGCAAACATATCGACGACTACGCCGCGAGCCTCAAGCTCGACAGCGCGGCGCTCAGCGCCTGCATGATGGCGAAGTCGACCGACGCGCGGATCGCGCAGGACGTCCAGGACGGCGTCATCGCCCACGTCCAGTCGACGCCGACTTTCTTCGTCAACGGCATTCCGGTCGTCGGCCTAGTCGACGAGCAGCAACTGGATTTTGTGATCGCTTCGGAGCTGAAGCCGCCGCAAGCGGCGGCGCGCTGAGCGCGGGCTAGAAGTTATCTCACAAACACGGTCCAAAGGATCAGGAAGGTGAAGGGCGGGGTGTTCGGTCTGAGGCGACCGCGGCTGCCGCGCGCCAACGGCGCGCAAGGACAAGAGCCCGGGGCAACGCCCCGGGTAAGGCGATCGAGAAAAAGGCCCGCCCTGTAAGGGCGGGATGAAGCCAGGGAATCTCCATCCTCACCTTCCCCTTGCAAAAGGGGAAGGGACAGAAGCTGGCGCTGAATGCAGGCACCTTCCCCTTTTTCAAGGGGAAGGCGGGGGATGGAGTTAATGGGCTTCCACTTATTTGGGCGCGTGCGGGATGGACGAAAGGGCGGAGGTTTCACTTCCCGCGCCCTTTCAGGGCGCGCCACGTGGCTTGGCGCCGCTAAACCGGAGGCGTTGCCCCCGGCTGATATGCTTCGGCGCTTTCAGCGCCACCCCAGCTCAGCCCAGCCCCATCTCAACCATTTACGAGATGACTTCTAGTGCCCTCAGTCTGTGAAGGTCGGATACGAAGTGCTCGGCGAGAGCCATGCTCCGTCATCCTGAACGGAAGCTGCCGGAGTGAAGGATGACGGGCAAGCGGGGCTTCCATTAAGGAATAGAATTCCCGACCGGCGAACCTTCAAACGGTGAGGCTTTGAATCGAGCGGCCGGAGCAGTGCTCGAAAAGCCGTCATACTGGACAGTGCCGCCGGCATCGAAAGCCACCTGAAACGTGTCCATTCCGGTTCCAGAGTTCACGAAGTCCATATTGTGCGGGGCGTACGAGGCCGGGGGGAAGAAGCCAAGAGGCCAGCCGAGATTGACTCCGAAACGCTTACTATCGGAATAGTAGTAATCGGCTACAACGCCGCCGCCGGGCGCCTTGACGAGGTCGTTCGGAGCGCCGAGTGTTTTCGTCACCTCGTCCCATTTCGTCCTGCCCGGGACGATGAAGGCGACGTCCGTTGGCTTCAGCGGACGATTGATCGTAACTCGGGTCCAGGCGATAGGGCCGCAGCCGGTCAGCCCCAAGCCGATCGCCAGAATCAGACTCGCCAGCCGGCCCGATCGCAACACCGACATGCGTTCACTCGCCAAACGGCCAGAACTGGAACTTGAGCTGGTCCGTCCGATTGCCCGCCAGCACCTGTTTAGCGACGCCATCGTTGTCGAAAAACACGTACAGATCATCGCTGGCGATATTCACGCGTGAGAGCACCAGCACCGTCGAGTGCTTCAGGGCATATCGGTAGTAGTGGAAGACTTCCTGATGGTTGATGTCCTGGATGCTGTTCGGCGCCCCGAGCATCGCGACTACCTGTGCTTCTGTCGTCTTCCCCTTCTCGATGGCCGACAGATCAGTTTGGCTAAACGCCGCGCCACCCCCATAGTCGCCTCGCGTGAACGCGCATCCGCTCGCTCCGACCATCGCGAGTGCCGTCCAGAGTAGACAGACAAGCAAGGGTCTCCAACGCCGCCGCCGATGATCGGTCTCCCCGTCCGAACCGGCGTGGCGGCGTCCGATAGCCGGAACCGCCTCACTGGACGAGGTCAAAAGTGAAGTCGAACGCATCATTGACATCCTCATACCCCGCTGAGCGGCTGTATATCGCCTGCCGCATCGGAACGTGGTCAACCGTGCTGCGCCAGGTAGGCCTCGGCGGCCTGGGTCATCATGGCGGCCATCAACGGGATGAGACTGCGCACGGATTCGATCTCCGGCCGGCCGACCGGCCAACCGAGATAGCTCAATGCTCGCGCCAGGAGGAGGTCCGGCAACAGCTCGAGCTCGTCTTGCGGGAACGGTCGAACGCTCCCGTAGCCGGCCAGGTAGCCCTCGCGGCCGGCTTCAAGCCCGCCGCTGAGCTGCAGCGGGAAAAGCAACGTCGCCATCTCGAAGGAAATCCACGACCAGCCGCAATCATCGAAATCGATCACCCGAATCGTGGCGCCGTCAACCAGCAGATTGTCGGGTACCAGGTCACCGTGGATGAGCGTATCGGCCGGTCCCAGCTTCGACAGTCGCTCACGCACCCGATCTCGCGCGGCTAATAGCACCTCGCGCTGCGCGTCAGTCAACTCGCCGAGTTCCCAGAAGCGGCCGAACGCCGGGTTGTCGCCAACCAGCGTATCCACGTTCCACACCGGGCGCGTGAAGTCGGCAGGCTTGTCCCAGTGCTGCGCGTGCTCGTGCATACGTGCGGCAATGCTCCCGACCGAACGGTACAGCTCGTACACGGCCGCATCGGAATCGGACACTCCCGCTTCCAGTGTGCCCGGCGGCCGCCCCTCGACCCACCGCATCATGTCGCACTGGCGCGGCTCAGGAACAGTCTCGACGCCCGCGACGGTCAGCACGTCGCCGGCCCGCGTCTCCAGCGTCTCGGGCGTGTACACGCCGGCCTCCCTCAGGGCGCGCATCCAGGCAATTTCGGATCGGATGTTCTGATCTGTGCGGTAGCGCGGACGATGGACCCGCAGCACGGCGCGGCCGTCATCGCTCGTGCGCACCCCGAACACTGCGTTCTCGCGATACTTGATGAGCTCGAGGCGTGGAGCCTCCAAATCCCAGGCACTCAGCGCGCACTCGGCCAAGGTCTGCAACCGCGCCACCTGCTCGTCATTGGAGAGCTGTGCGAATTTCATCTTTCACCGCCTACCTCCCGCGCTCCGTTGTCGCGGTCTTGTGGCGCACGGTTCCTTTCCCTCGACAGCGGGCCGTTTGGGCGCCTGCCTCCCGCGCTCCGTTGTCGCGGTTTTGTGGCGCACGGTTCGTTTCCCTCGAGAGCGGACCGTTTGGGCGCCTACCTCCCGCGCTCCGTTGTCGCGGTTTTGTGGCTCACGATTCGTTTCACCCAAAGGCGGGAGCGTGTTGGTACCTCCCCCAGCGCTGCGTTGTCGCGGTCTTGTGTGTCATCAGCGCAGCGTCGCCAGGCAACCTCGTATCCCCGACTCGAATCGTGCCAACGCCTCGTCGCACAACGCCCGGTCCACCAGCAGGCCGGCCTTGAATTGCAGCACCGACGTATCGTATGCGGCAAACATTGCCCACAACCCCGCCTCGTACAGCGCCCGACTCATCAGCATCCCGCCACGCTCATGTGCAAAGCGCAGCCCCATCACCACTCCCTGGCGCCGGATTTCCACCAACCAGCCGGGGTAGCGCTGCTGAATCCTGCGCAGCCCGTCGGCGAGATAGTCGGAAGTGGTGCGTACGTTGGCGAGCACTTCCGGCTTGCTGGTGATCTCCAGAACCTTCTGCGCCACCCGGCATCCGACCTCGGCTCCGCCAAACGTCGACACGTGGGCCCATCCGTCGTCATCGAGCCACTTGGCCACCCTTGGGCTGAGCACGGTCGCGGCGATCGGATAGATGCCGCCGGACAATCCCTTGCCTGTCACCAGAATATCGGGCTCGACCCCAAAGCACTCGACGCCCCACATCCGTCCACAGCGGCCCAGACCCGTTTGCACCTCGTCGGCGATGTAGAGCGAGCCGAAACGTTCGCACAGCCGCTTCACGCCGGCGAGGTAACCTTCCGCCGGCATCGGAAAGCCAAGGGTGGCCGGGATGGTTTCCAGAATCACTGCTGCAACATCGCCGCCGCCCAGCGCTTCCTCCATTGCAGGGAGGTCGTTGAAGGGAACCTGCACGAACTGTCCCGGCGGTCCTTCGCTGAGGAACATGCGCGAAAAACGCTCGTCGCCGGCCGCCAGCGCCAGACCGGTATGGCCGTGATAGCCCTTCACGATCGATACGATCTTGCGCCGCTGCGTGGCGTGACGCGCCGTCTTGATGGCGACGTCGATCGCCTCTCCTCCACCGCTCGCAAACACGCTGTACTGCAGATCCCCGGGCGTCAGCCGCGCAATCATCTCACCGAGCTCGGCACGTGCCACGCTCGGAAAATGGTGGTTGCCGATGTCAAATGTGCCCAGTGCCTCCTGGAGCGCTGCAATCACCTCAGGATTGCGATGCCCGAGGTTGAAGACACCGCCGTTGAGGTGAAAATCCAACAGCTCCCGACCGTCGATATCCCATAGCCGATACCCCTCGCGCCGTCCGATGACTAGATCGATGCCGAGCCACTGGAAGCTACGGACGCGTCCGGGACAGACGTAACGCTCGGCCAGGCTAAGAATGCGCTGCTTCTCTTCGCTCATGGGGCTCAGGATGACAAAGGAGCTTCGATCGGATTAGTGCAATCCGGGGGTCGGCGCCGGCACAGCCTTGGCCGGCATGACGATCCGGGGCGCCGGCGCGGCGGTCTCGACCGGCGCGCCTAGCTGCGCCAGGGCTTCGGTCGCATCCTGGCGTTCGCCGGCGAATGGATGTTCGTCCAGGAAGTGCCGGTAGGCGGCGATCGCGGCCTGACGGTCGCCGGTTCGCGCCAGCATCCGCGCCGCGGCGAGCTGCGCCCTGCCCGCTTCCGGGCCGGGTATCTGTCCGGCGTGAAGGTAGGCGCCCTGGGCGCGCTTGAAGTCTCCCATCTGCTCGTACACGACGCCCAGCTCGTTGAGCGCAAGCCCCTCGAACAGCGGATCGTGAGTGGTGGCCAGGTAGGCAACCAGCGCGGCGCGCGCGCGCGGCAGATCCTTCTCGACGATGAAGCAGTCAGCCAGGTAGATGCGCGCAAGGCGTCCGAGCTCGCGGCTCGGCTGGTCGGCGGCCAGGCGCTGGAATCCGTCCTCGGCCTGCTTGTAATGCTTGGCGCTGAGCGCGTTGAACGCGTCGTAGAACTCGGCCGCGGTCACGCGATCGCGATGGCGCTCGTAAAAGTAGAACGAGAACGCGATCGCCGCGACCGCGGCCACCACCGCCACCGAGACCACGAACTGGGTGAAATTGGCGCCGAGAAACTCGCGGGCGTCCTCGAAGAACGTTACCAGCGCGTCAGGCTGTTTGAGCTCCTTGCGGCGGAGCTTGCGATGGGTCGGCATTCGTGGCGAGGCGCTGCGCCGGCACGCCGCGCTTACATCTTGTACTTGAAATCCTCCGGCGACATGCGCTCGAGGATTTCGGCCCACTTGTCGCGCGAGACGCCGGCCAGGTTCTGGTCGTTCTGGGCCGGCTCGTTGGCCGCCTCGTGCAGCTCGCTGGAGGCTTCCAGCACCTTCTTGGCCACGTAGATCGGCGATTTGGTCCTGAGCGCGAGCGAGATCGCGTCGCTCGGCCGGGAGTCGATCTGCACGGTCTTGCTCTCGCGGGTCTTGAGCAGGATGCGAGCGAAGTAAGTGTTGTCCTTGAGCTCGGTAACTTCGATCGCCTCGACGCTGGCGCCCAGCTCGCCGAGCACGCTGCGTATCAGGTCGTGCGTCATCGGGCGCGGCGGCTTGATGCCCTCCAGCTCGGTGGCCATCGAGGCCGCTTCCAGCGGTCCGATCCAGATGGGCAGGTTGAAGCGGTTGTCGGGATCCTTGAGAACGACGATCGGCATCTTGGTGGTCGGGTCCAGCGTAAGCCCCCCGACCAGCATCAGGATGTAGTCGTCTCTATTGCTGCCCATAAAATCTCTCTGGAAGACTCGTGCGCCCGAACGCCCGCTTATCGTTTAATCAATCTTGGCTCAAACGGTTGGCTTGGGTCAACCGACGTTGCGGCGCGCGGCCGTGGTCAGCGCCAACAAGTTGGAACGGCACTAGCGGACCATCAGCCGATCGACCACGTGGTAAAGCTGGTTCAGGTTGCGGCATTCCTCGACCATGTCGCAGTGTATCCCGTAGCGCTCCATCTCGCTGTCGCCGAAGCCCCAGGTGCTGCGGCTCTCGGGGTTGAGCCAGATCAGGCGTTTGGCGCGCTGCTTGATTTCCCGCAGGCACCAATCATGCGGCAGGTTATAGTTGTTGCGCGCGTCGCCAAGCACGATCACGGTGGTGCGCTTGTTGACCGCTCCCAGGTAGTCACTGACGAAGGAGCGGAACGCGTGGCCGAAGTTCGAATGGGCGTAGACGTTGACGATGTCGCCCTTGAGCGCGGTTTCGAGCGCCTCGCTGGCGTCGTTGAGGCGGAAGTGCCCGGTCACCTCGCCGATCTCGGCGACGAACACGAAGCTGCGCACCCGCGAATAGAGGTCCTGCAGTGAGTAAACGAACTGCAGCATGAAGCGCGAGGCGTTGCGCACCGAGTCCGACACGTCGCACAGCACCACCACCTGGGGCTTTTCCTTCTTGCGCCGGTCGAAGCGCAGCTTGAAGGGCACCCCGCCGTATTCGAGGTTGCGCCTGAGCGTGCGCTTGACATCGAAGCGGCCGCGCTTGGCGTGTTTGCGCCGCACCGAGATGACGTTCTTGAGGCGCTGGGCGAGCTTGGTCACCGCCTCGTTCATCCGGCGGAGCTCCTCCTCGGTCAGGTAGTAGAAGCTCTTCTCGCCGATCTGATCGAGGCGCGGATCCTGGCGCGACTTCAGGTCGCGCTTCTCCCGCTCCATCCGCACGTAGCGCCGGATGATGTCGCCGAGCGCCTTGAGCCGGTGCTCGAGGTACTGCTCGAGCCGCTCGCGCATCGCCCCGCCGATCTCCATCCTGGCGATCTGCTCGCGCAGCTCGCGGATTTCGTTCTCGATCCGATCCAGGCCGAGCTGTCGCGCAAGGGCCCGGGCGAAGTAGTTCTCCTCGACGGTGCGCTCGATTCCCGACAGGCGCACCGCGCGCGCGGCCTCGCGGAGCATCTTCTCCATCTGCCCCGAGTTGTTCTGGAGAAGCTGCCTGGTCAGCTCGGAGAGCTTCTTGCCCTCCTTCTTGAGCAACTCCTCGACCTGCTCCAGGAATTTCTGGAACTCCTGGTCCGACATCGAGAGTGCGTCCTGCACGGCCTGGCTCGCCTGCTTGATAATTTCGCCGAGCCCGGAGAAGTAGACGTCGAACAGCTCGTCGAATACCGCCACCTCGCCGGCCCGCTTGACCATCGTCGCCCGCAGCGCGGCCTTGAACGACTCGCGCTGGGCAAGGCCCACCACGCTGGCGGCGCCCATCGCGTCGAGCGTTTCGGCCGGCGACACCCGGACGCCGTTTTGGCGCAGCAGGTTGGCAAATTCGACCAGCTTGTCGTCCATTTTTTTCAACGCCTACGATGAAACGCTAGTTGGAAGATACGGCTTCCTCGCGCTCCGTTGTCGCGCCGCGTTTCGCCACGAACCACCTCTTTCAATGCCTACGATGAATCTAATTGAGCAGGTCCTTGTCGCTGGTCGCCGTCGCTCCACGCCGCGAACGCACACGCCGCACGTAGTCTTTGAGTTCCTCCTGCGCCTTGCGCACGTCGCCTTCATACTTGACGATCGTGTCGAGGGTCTCGTTGACCAGGTCCTGGTCGAGGCTTTGCAGGTTGAGCAGGGTCAGCGCCTTGACCCAGTCGATGGTTTCGCTGATCCCGGGGGTCTTTTTCAGGTCGAGCTTGCGCAGCGATTGCACCAGCGACACGACTTCCTCGGCGAGCTTGTCGGAAGCCTCGGGCGTCTTGAGCTTGATAATCGCGAGCTCCTGAGCGCGGTCGGGGAAGTCGATGTACAGATGGAGGCATCGCCGCTTGAGCGCGTCGGACATCTCGCGCGCGTTATTCGAGGTCAGCACGACCAGCGGAATCTGTTTTGCGGCGATGGTTCCGATCTCGGGAATCGTGACCTGGAAGTCCGAGAGCAGCTCCAGCAGGAAGGCCTCGAACTCGGCGTCTGCCTTGTCGATCTCGTCGATCAGCAGGACCACGGGGCGATCGCTGCGGATCGCCTTGAGCAGCGGGCGCGGCAGGACGAAGCGCTCGGAAAAGAAGACCTCGTCCTGGCTGGCGATCTTGTCAACCGCGGCGGCCAGTCCCTGGGCACCGACCAGCACCTCGCTGATCTTGTCCTTCAGGATCTGGGTGTAGAGAAGCTGCTTGGCGTACTCCCATTCGTAGAGTGCCTTGCCCTCGTCGAGGCCTTCGTAGCACTGCAGGCGGATCAGGTCGTGGTCGAGCGAGAGCGCGAGGACCTTGGCGAGATCGGTCTTGCCGACGCCGGCCGGCCCTTCGACCAGGATCGGCTTGCGCATCTCGCTGGCAAGGTAGACCACGGTCGCGATGCGGCGGCTCGCGATGTACTTCTGCTGCGCGAATCGATTGATGACGTCCTCGATCGAAGAGAACATTCAGCCTCCCAGCCGGTCGCGATTTTTCACCGACTACCGCTCGCACTCCGTCGTCGCGGCTCGGTGGCTCACGGCGCTGCGATGGCTCACCAACCACCGCGTCGCTTGGGCCGCGCGGCCGCCATAAGTTCCACTTGAATATCACGCTGACCGGCTTGGAGAAACCCTGATCAGATATGGAGTTCTTCGCGCACCAGAGCGCCGCTTAGAAAGCGCTCGCGCCCCAGACATCGAGCACCGCCACCTTGAGGCCGCGCTCGGCGAGGCCCATCGCGGCCGAGCTTCCGATGATTCCGGCACCGACCAGGACCGCATCGAAGCGCTCGCCGTTGAGTCCCACAAGCCAAATTCCAGCAGAAGCCCCGGGCCGATCTGCCCTCTTGTCTCGGCGCTGCCGCTGCTGCCAAGTTTGGGTGGGGCATGTGCACGCTGGCCATATATTTTCGGGTGTTCCCGAGCTATCCGGCGGTGATTGCCGCCAATCGCGACGAGTTCCTCGCCCGCCCTGCCCTGGCGCCGACCACGCTTAGCGAGCATCCGCACGTGGTCGGCGGGAAGGACCTGAAGGCCGGCGGCACCTGGCTGGGGATCAACGAATACGGGATGGTTGCGGGGCTGCTCAACCGGCGCTCGGAGGGCGAGGCCGACCCCGCCGCGCGCTCGCGCGGCCTGCTATGCCTGGACGCCCTGCGATGCGCGACTGCGGACGAGGCGGCGGAGATGGTACGGGCGCAGCGCCCCGCCAATTACAACGGCTTCAACCTGCTGATGGCGTCGCGCGAGCGGGCGTGGGTGGCCTACAACCGCGCCGGCGCGATCGATTTGCAAGACCTCGCGCCGGGAGTCCATCTGCTGACCAACCTCAATGTTGACGACTTCGAGTGCCCGAAGATCAGCCGCGCCTATCGGGAGTTTGCGGCGCTGGCTGAGGATGAGCTGTTCGCGCGCGACCCGGTCGCGAATCGAGAGCGGCTGCGCGCGATTCTCGCCGACCATTTCACGCAGCTCGACCCGCGCTCCGGCCGCCCCAACGCGCTTTGCCTTCATCTCGACAGCTACGGCACGCGCTCTTCGAGCCTGATCTTTCTCGGCGCGGCCGCCGGGCAGGTCGAGCACTTCTTCGCACCGGGGCCGCCTTGCACTACCGTCCACGAGCCGGCGGCGCGGCCGGTCTTTCACTGAGTACCTCTCGCGCGGAGTTTACCCTGAGCCTCGAAGGGTTGTCGCGGTTCAGTGGCTCACGAACGAGCCCGGTCGCTTTTCCGTCCCTTCGCGCGCATTGCGTTGCGGGGGAAGGTCAGGATGGGGGGCGGAAGTAAGCGCTTACCGCGGCGATCGCGAAGCATGCGATCGCGATTGCGGCGCAGGCGAGGAAGATCGAGGCCAGGAACGGCGGCTCGAACAGGAACAGCAGGATCGAGCCCGAAACCAGGGCGAAGATGGTCGCGACGATCGCGACCGCGATACTGAACCGCCTGAGCTGATCCATCTTTTCACTTTTCACGGCGCCGGCTGGCCGGGGACGCCCAGCCGTGCTTTTATTGGAAACGAGGGCCGGTGGATGAGCATAACTCGGAAGATTGGAGCCTGCCTGATTTTAGCGGTGATGGCGATCCTGGTCGCGGCGCCGGGCGCTCGCGCGCAGTTCGGGCAGGACAGCCTGGATTGGCGCCAGCGCTACCTGGGGATCCTGCCGCTAGTCAAGCCTAACCCCTCGGACCCGATCGTCGCCAAGGTCAACGGCACGCCGATCACGCTGGCCGAGGTCGATTCCTACGCCCGTACCGAGGCGCGGATGGTCAACGCGACCACCACGGAGGAGAACAAGCGGGTCTGGCACGACGCGGTGGACAATCTGATCGGACGCCAACTCCTGATCGACGGAGCCGAGCGCCGCAAGATCGCGATCCCGGACGGCGAGGTCGCGCAACGGGCGCGCGAGTTCGAGCTAACCACCACCAGCGGCAGCGCGATCGAGGCAAGCGGGGCGCCCGACCCAACCCTGATGCGCGAGGTGCGCGACACGATGGAGATCGAGCGGACGCTTGACCATGAATTCGAGACTCATTCGGTCAAGCCGACCGACGCACAGATCAAGCAATACTACGACGAGCACAAGGACCTGTTCGTGGCCGATCCCGGCGAGATCCGGATTTCGCACATCGCGGTAAAGTTGCCGCCCAATGCGACCGACGCGCAGAAAAAGCAGGCCGAGGCCAAAATCGAGAAGTACTATCGCCAGGCGGAGAACACCAAGGACTTCGCCGCGCTGGCCCGGCGCGTCTCGGAGGACTCCCAGTCCGCGCCCAAAGGCGGGGACCTGGGATACTTCCGGCCCGGACAACTGCCGCCGGTAGTGGAAAAGATAGCCTTCTCGACCAAGGTCGGTCATCTCTCGACCATCATCTCTTCCGATATCGGCTACAGCTTCATCAAGGTGACCGAGCGGCGCGGCGCAACCTACGCACCGCTCAAGCAGGCGCGTTCCAAGATCGCCCTGGTGCTGCTGAACTTCAACCAGGAAACCGTCATCAGGTGGCTGCTCCACGACCTGAAAAAGAAGGCCAAGATCGAGTTCCCCAACCCCTCCGGGCGGGTCTCGTGACAGGTCTGAAATGATGTGGGACGAACCGTAGCGCGACAACGCCTAGTCGCTGCGGGTAGTTGACCAACCAGGCGGGCGATTCCTGTAGACGGTCGGGTCGGGGACTCTTGCCGCCCTAAAGGCCTTGGCGCGCTCGGCGCATTTGGTGCACTTGCCGCAATGCAGTGCGCCGCGCGGCCTGATACACGATACCGTGAGCCCTAGCGCTAGAGCGCGGCCGCGCGCAATCACGTCGGCCTTGCTCATCCCGATGTAGGGCGTGAGGATCCTGAGCTGGAGCCCCACGCCCAGCTTCACGGCGCGCGCGAAGGCGCGGAAAAATTGCGGCCGCGCGTCGGGGAACGGATTGTCCCGGAGCGGGGCCATCGCGAGCGCGCCGATTCGATGGCGCGCGCAGAAAACCGCCGCCTTCGAGAGCAGGCACAGGTTGCGGCCGAGGATGTAGTTGGAGGCGGTCGCGGCGCGATCGCCGGGGACGCCGCGTCCCGTCACGCTCCAATGGTTTCCGGCGAGGTCGTCCATCGGAAGCCGCAGGACCGCAACCGGCACTATCGCCGGGCGCTTGAGCGCGCGGACAAAACGGCGCAGTACCCGCAGCTCATCGCCTTCCCAACGCAGGCCCGCTCGCACGTAGATCGGATAAACCCGCAGGCCGCGGCCCGCGAGGTCAGCTATCAGCACCGAGCTGTCGAGGCCGCCGCTGGCCAGCACCGCGACGCGTCGCTCGACCGGCTCGATCATGTAGCGGCGCGCTGTAGTCGCGCGCCCGGGTCTGGTCGGCAACACAGGCAAGACCGCGTCGGTCAGTTGATCAACCGGCCGCCGTCGAGCATCAGCGTGGCGCCGGTGGCAAAGTCGGTCCCCTCGCAGAAGAACAGCACGGCGCGCGCCACATCCTCGGGCGATCCCAGCCGCTTGGTGAGCGTCCCGTCGAGCAGGCGGGCGACCTCCTCGGGGTGGTAATCCTCGGGCGGCAGGACCGGCCCCAGCGCGACGCAATTGACCTGGACCTCGGGCGCCAGCGCCTTGGCCAGCGCGCGCGTCAGCCCGATAAGGCCGCTCTTGGAAACCGTGTAAGGCAGATAGTTCTGGTAGGGGCGAACGCCGGCCCAATCGCCGATATTGACGATCTTGCCCGCGCCGCGCCGGCGCATCTCGACGCCGGCGGACTTGGAGAGAAAAAACGGCGCCTTCAGATTGGTGTCGAGCGCGACGTCCCAATCGCGCTCGGTAAGTTCCTCAAGCGGCTTCTTGAAGAACACCGAGGCCGAATTCACCAGCACGTCGAGCCGCCCGAACTCGGTAATCGCCGCCTTGACCATCGCCTCGATCTCGGCGACCTTCTCGAGGTCGGCGTGGAACGTGCGGGCGCGCCCTCCCTTTTCCGAGATCTGCCGCACGACCTGTTCGGCCTCGTCGCGCGAGGAGCGGTAATGAACCGCGGTCGCGGCGCCGCGCGATGCTATTGCGAGCGCGATCGCGCGCCCTACCCTGCGCCCGGCGCCGGTGATCAGCGCAACCTTGCCGTTCAGATCCATCGCGCGGCCCCCATCGCAGGCGCGCTCAGGCCTTCAGCGACTTCTGCACCGCCTTGAGCAGGGCGAGATTGTCGGAATGGCCGGTCTTGAACGCGGTGACGTGCCCGATTATCGGCCGTCCGAGCAAGTAGAGGTCGCCGATCAGGTCGAGCACCTTGTGGCGCGCGAACTCGTCCGGAAAGCGCAAGGTGGTGTTCACGACTTTTTCGTCGTCCACCAGGATTAGGTTGTCCAGCCGTCCGCCGCACGCCAATCCCATCTCGGAGAGCTTTTGGAACTCGTTGACAAACCCGAAGGTGCGCGCCGGACCGATCTCGCGCGCATAAGCCTCCGGCGAAGTCAGCTCGAAGTGCACCTGCTGAACGCCGATCGGCCGCGGATAGTCGAGCCGGTAGTCGATAATCAGACGCTCGGCGGGCTCGATCTTGATGTACTCCTCGCCGTCGCGCTGCGTGCCGATAGCGATCGGTTCCGAGACCCGAATCGGCTCGAGCGTGGCGTTCTGCTCCTCGACCCCGACCTCCGCGATGCGCCGGCAGAATTCCAGGCTCGAGCCGTCGAGGGCCGGCACCTCGCCATCGGTCTTGACTATCAGATTGCTGATCCCGAAGCCGTGCAGCGCCGACATCAGATGCTCGACCGTGCGGACTGAATGGGCTCCCTCGGCCAGCGTGGTGTTGTAGCCGGTGTCGGTCACATTCTCGAGGCGCGCCGCGACCGTGCGATCCTCGGCGAGCGAGGAGAAGACGATGCCGAAGTCGGCGGGCGCGGGATGGATAATCACGCCGCTCTTGACGCCGGAGTGAAGGCCCTGCCCTGCGATCACCACCGAGCGCGCCACGGTGCGCTGCGCAACGGCTGCCGCGCTCGCCACCGCGGGCGCGTCGCCGGAACGAAGGGGCAGGTCGGGCGCGGCCGCCGTTAAGCGCCTTCCATCACTCTCTCGCGCCAGCACCCGCGAGATCGAGCCGAGCAGGCCGTCGACGGAGAATGGCTTTTCGATAAAGTCCGCCGCGCCGAGCCTGGTCGCGGCCACTGCGCTTTGGATATTGGCGTGGCCCGAGAGCATGATCACCTCGACCTCGGGGCGACGGGTCTTGATCTCGCGGAGCAGTTCGATGCCGTCCATCTCGGGCATCCAAACGTCGAGCAGGACCAGTGCGGGACGTTCAAGCGCGATCAGATCCATCACCGCGGGCGCGCGTCCGGTATCGACCACGCGGAAGCCCTCATCGCTCAGAATCCCTCTTAGCGAAGACCGGATCCTCTCCTCATCATCCACCACCAGCACAGTCTGGTTCACGGCATGTTTCTCCCTGGAAAAAGGTCCGGGGCCGAGCGGGGTGGGAACTTGGCTCAGCCCGAAGCTGTAACGAACTGCTGCTCTTTTACCGGAAACTCCAGCACGAATCTACTTCCTCTGGGCGGGTTGTCGCGCACCCGCACGAAGCCATGATGGTCGGTCACCACCGCCGATACGATCGCGAGCCCCAGACCGGTACCGCCCTTGCGCGTTGAGAAGTAGGGCTCAAAGATGCGGGTGCGAAGCCGCGGCTCGATGCCGGGGCCGTTGTCGGCTACCTCGAGCGTGGCCACGCCGCTGCGCTTCTCGAGCGTGGTTCGCACCTCGATTCGCGGACGCCCTCCGTTGTGATCGACGGCGGCGACCGCGGCGGCCGCGTTCTCCAGCAGGTTGGTCAGGGCGCGCTTGAGCGCGTCGCGATCGATCGCTACCCGGGGCAGCGCCGGCTCGAGCGCCGTCACAAACTCGACCTCGGGATGAGTCTTGCTGAAATTGCCGACCGCCTCCTCGGCCAAGGCGTTGAGATCGCCCGGGACGGGCGTGAGATGGGGTAAGCGCGCGAAGGCGGAGAACTCGTTGACCAGGCGCTTGAGGTATTCGACCTCGCTGATGATGGTCCGGGTGCAATCCTCGAGCAGGGCGGCGTCGCCCTCGGCGCGCGGCGCGAGCTGGCGCTTGAGCCGCTCGGCTGAGAGCTGGATCGGCGTGAGCGGATTCTTGATCTCGTGCGCGATACGCCGGGCGACTTCGCGCCACGCCTCCATCCGCTCGATCTTCGCAATCTGGCTCACGTCCTCGAAGAACAACACGGTGCCCAGCTCGCCGCCGCCGTCGTCGTCGCCACCGAGCGACGTAACGGTCATCATCAGCTCGACCTCGGCGCCCGCCACCTCGAACTTGACCGGACAGAAGACGTCATGCGGATGTGGGCCGGCGCTCAGGGTCTCCTCGAGGGTCTGGGCTAGCGCGGCGGGAAACACGCCGTAATGGCGGCCAAGCACTTCCGCCTCGCGCAGCCCGAGCATCCGCTCGGCGCACGGGTTGATCGCGGTCACGCGTCCCTGCGGGTCCAGCCCCACCACGCCGGCGGTGACGTTGCGCAGCAGGGTTTCCGTGTAGCGCCGGCGGCGCACCAGCTCGGCGGTCGAGCTGCGCAGGTCGGCGATCATCCGGTTGAACGACCGCACGAGCTGTCCGATCTCGCCGTCGCCCACGGCGGGAATATGATGGTCGAGGTTGCCGGCGGCGACCGCCTGGGTGCCCTCCGCCATCAGCTTGATCGGGCCGGTAATCCCGCGCGCCAGGTACATCCCGAACCAACTCGCCAGCAGCACGACCACCAGCCCGATCAGGCACAGGGCCAGCAGGTAGCTGCGCAGGATGGGCTGGCGCAGGATGCGCAATTGAAAGTAATCCTCGAAGGTATGCGAGATGCCGGCGGCGCGGCCCGCCAGGCTCTGCGGCAGGTAGTAGTCCACCACGACCGCTCCGGCCACTACGTCCGAATCGGGTGAGACGTAGATTGGCGCCGTGCCGCGCACGACGTTGGCCTTGCCGAACTCATCGGTGCGCGTCACCGCGGTGCCGGTAAGCGTGGTCTTGAGCAGCCGCGACTCAGGCGACACCCCGATGCCGGTCGGGGTACGGGGGCTGAGCGCGAGCAGTATCAGCTTGCGATCGGCGGAAAACACCTCGATGGTGCCGATGTTGTACTCCTGCTGTCGCTCCTCGATGAGGCTCTTGAGTTCGCCGCGCTTGTCCGTCGCGAGCGTCCCGCGCGCCGAGATCTGTTGGGCCAGCACGCGCGCGAAATGCATCGCGTTGTTGGCCGAGTTTAGATAGTAGATCTTCGCGATCTCGAGGGAATCGTCGAGCACCCGCTCGTACTCGGGATTGAACCAGCTTTCGACGTCGGCGCGCAGGAACGATCCCGACACGTACAGCAGGAACGCGCTGGGCACGATCGCCACCGCGATAAAACCCGCCACCAGCTTGACCTGCAAGCGCGAGCCGATCAGCCCGCGGCGGCGCTCGAAGATCACCTTGCCCAGGTTGCGTCCGACCAGGAACAGCATCAGGCCGAGCAGCAGGAAGCTCAAATCGAACAGCAGGATGACGACCAGGTTCGAGGTGAGCGAGGTGTGGCCGGTCAGCGGCGGCAGTTCGGTCTGCGCCAGCGCGAAGGCGAACATGGTCGCAAACGCGATCGCGACCGCGGTCAGCTCGCGGCGCCGACGCTTCGACTCGGCACGCCGCGGCGCAAGGTCTCGACTGTCTTCGGCCACCGTTTCAGCGCCTCAGGAGCACGAACAGCAAGGTCAAGATGATACTCAGAATAAGGCAGGTGGTCAGCGGAAAATAGAAGGTCGAGCTCTCCCGCCGGATGTAGATATCGCCCGGCAGGCGCCCGATCAGCGGAATCGAAGGCAGCACCCAGATAATCAGCCCGAGCGCGATCACAACCATCCCTACAAAAACCAGGGTTTTCCCAAGCGATGCCGCCATCGGACTGTACGCAAGTCTAACCCAACGACGGCCCCGGCAAAACCGGCCCCCGGTTTAGTGGGTCGCCCGCCGCTTTGTTTTACAGCCGTGATCGGCAAACCTAATTAAATCAGGGGCTTGTCCGCTTCGTTCCGCATTTTCCGGCGCCTTGAAGGCTTCGCGAAGGGTGCCGGCCCCTCTTGCTGCTGCAAACCTCCCTGCTCGGTCGGTCACCACGGCGTCGCTCATGCCGACAGGGTGTCGCACCGAGCACCCAGCTCTCAAGGCTGAAAGTTGCAGCAGGATCCCTCCCCTTTTGCAAGGCGATTCTGGGGGACTTGACGGATACGTCCGTCTGGTCTTGTTCTGTCTCGGACAGGCCGGTGATCGCCCTAACAGGATGCGGAAAAACGATCGTTTCCCATTCGATTCTCATGTAGAGTAGCCAGCGATGGTGGTGTGAGGAGGGTGTGAGGATGCGCGGGACGGATCGCCAGCAGTCTGCGATGTTCAGCTACATATCGGCCGAGCAGCGGGTGCCCCAAGACCATCCGCTGCGAGCGATCCGAGCGATGGCGGATGTGGCGCTCGAAAAGTTGGGGCCGAGCTTCGATGCGATTTACGCCAGCAGCGGGCGTCCCTCGATCGCGCCGGAGAAGCTTCTGCGCGCGCTTTTGCTGCAGGTGCTGTACACGGTGCGCAGTGAGCGGCTGTTGATGGAGCAGCTCGACTACAATTTCCTGTTCCGCTGGTTCGTCGGACTGAGCATCGATGACCCGGTGTGGGACGTGACCGTGTTCACCAAAAACCGCGAGCGGTTGCTTGAGGGCGAGGTGGCGGAGGGGTTTTTCATCGCGGTGGTTGACCAGGCCCGCGCCCAAAGCCTGCTTTCGGACGAGCATTTCACGGTCGACGGCACGCTGATCGAGGCCTGGGCCAGCCACAAGAGCTTCAAGCGCAAAGGCGCTGACCCAAAGACTCCGCCGGACGATCCGGGCAACCCCAGCGTCGACTTCCACGGTGAGCGGCGCAGCAACGCCACTCACCAATCGACCACCGATCCCGAGGCCCGCCTGGCCCGCAAGGGTGCAGGCAAGGAGGCCAAGCTCAGCTACGCCGGACACGTGCTGATGGAGAACCGCAACGGCATTGCGGTCCAAGGCTGCGTAACCCAGGCCACCGGCCGCGCCGAACCGGAGGCGGCCATCGCGATGGTGGAAAAAATCCCAGGCTCGCATCGAGTAACCCTGGGAGCCGACAAGGGCTACGACCGCAAAGAACTTGTTCAGGAGTTGCGTGATCACCAGGTCACCCCGCACCTTGCCTGCAAGCCGTCCACTATCATTGATGAAAGGACCACTCGTCATCCCGGCTATCTGATCAGCCAGCACAAGCGTAAACGCATCGAGGAGATCTTCGGCTGGCTCAAAACTGTCGCCGGCCTGCGCAAGGCGCGCCACCGCGGAGTCGCTCGGGTCGGTTGGATATTCACCTTCGCGCTGGCCGCCTACAATCTGGTCAGGATGCGCAATTTGGCGCTGGCAGCTCCCTGAGCCATCCGCAATCGGGTGGAGAGCCGGGGCACTTGACCAACTGAACCTCAATCGACGCCCTCACACGCCATGCCAACACTCTCGAAAGCACATCCCGCCATGGTAATCATCCGTTTTTCCGCAACCTGCTAAAGCGCGAGCGGGCTTTACCGCATGGCCGCTGGCGTTGCTGTTAGTGTGTGTAATTGCGATTGGCATCGCCGCAAGACTGGAAATCCTGGGGCGCTTGAGGTGCCCAAGTGACGCAGATGTCCGAGAAATATCTTTTTTGTCTGTCGAGACCGAAGTAGTAGGCGCACCCAACAACGTAAACAACCTTGCCCATTTTCGCCCGGCTCAGTTGTTCACCCAGAGCCGGACCCCACTCTGGCTCAATAAATTCGTTCTGCGCGAGCGCTGCGGTTTTGTCCACGGTCGCCACTTTGGGTAACTTGCCGTTCTCATCACAGTCGGGGTCAATGGGCGTTGGGTCCCCAGGCGGTCTTATAAGAATTTGCCCCACGTTCACAATATCGACCGCGAGCGACTTGCCTAAATTTTTCAGTTTTACTTTCACTTTACTCGGGACGTTATCCTGCGTCCGCTCCACTGCCTCTATGCCATTTGCAATCACAATCGGTCGATTGCTCAAAACTTCCTGTTCGACGCTTTGCCGGATCGCACACCATTGCAACGCAGCGAAAGACGCATACACAGCGGTTATTGCAGCGATGACGCCAGTCAGCCCAACCATCCGCTTTTCATAGGGCGACATAGGCTATTCTCCGGCTTCTGCGGTCTCGTTATTGGCATCGTGGGAATGGGGCTTCTGTTCTGGGGTTTGGCGTGTCCGCGCTCTGTGCTGCTGGGCGTCGGCTGCGCCTTTTCCGGTTGGTGGTTGATTTTTGTCGCGACCGCTGTCATCGCGCTGGCCCTTGTTGATTAGGCAATGTGTACGACTTCATGCAGACCATTTCTTGCCTTCCGCTTCGGCCTTGCGCCGTCCATCCGTCAAGTCCCCCAGAATCCCCTTTTGCAAGGGGAAGGCGGGGGATGGAGTTACGCCTGGTCCTGGCTTGGCCGCGTCCCACCGCCGGCGGAGCAGGGCTCAGGTGTGCGGGTGATTCTTGGCCGCTTCTTTGGCCTCCCGCGCCTCCTTGGCGATCTTCTCGGCGATATGTGCGGGGACTTCCTCGTAGCGGGAGAACTGCGCCTCGAACGAGCCGCGGCCCGAGGTAATCGAGCGCAGGTCGGGTGCGTACTTCAGGATCTCCGACATCGGCACCATCGCCTTGATCACCTGGCTCTGGCCCTTGCGATCCATCCCGAGCACCTTGCCGCGCCGCGAGTTGAGATCGCCGATCACGTCGCCCATGCACTCGTCGGGACAGGCGACCTCGAGCGCCATGATCGGCTCGAGAATAATAGGCTTGGCCTTTTCCATCGCGGCCTTGAAGCCCATCGAGGCGGCGATCTGAAAGGCCATGTCGGAGGAGTCGACCGCGTGATACGATCCGTCGAAGACCGAAACCTTGACGTCGACGATTGGATAGCCGGCGACGAAGCCCTCGTTGAGCGTGTTGCGCACGCCCTTTTCCACCGACGGGATGAACTGGCGGGGAATCACGCCGCCCACCACCTCGTCGGCGAACTCGAATCCTTTGGCGCGCGGGAGCGGCTCGATTCGCAGCCAGCAATCGCCGTATTGTCCGCGCCCGCCCGATTGGCGCTTGTACTTACCCTGCGACTCGGCGCGCCCCTTGATGGTCTCCTTGTAGGGGACTTTGGGCGCCTGCAACTCGACCTCAACATTGAACTTGCGCTTGAGCTTCTCGACCGTGACCTCGATATGCATCTGGCCGGTGCCGGAGAGGATGATATCGTGAGTTTGGGGGTCGCGATGCGTCTCGAGGGCCGGGTCTTCCTCGACCAGCTTGCGCAGCGCCAGGCTGGCCTTCTCCTCGTCACCCTTGGCCTTGGGATGGACGGCGAACGAGATTACCGGGTTGAGGTGCTTGAGCGGCGGCAGAATCACCGCCGTCTTCTCCTCGCACAGCGTGTCGCCGGTGCTGGTGGTCTCCTTGAGCTTGGCCACGGCAACGATCTCGCCGGGAATCGCGCTTGCCAGCGGCGATTGCTTCTTGCCTTCCAGGCGCAGCAACTGGCCGAAGCGTTCCTTGTACTGACGGGTCGAGTTGAGGACGCTGCTGTCGCTGGTCGCCTTACCGGACACCACCCTGAAGATCGAGAGCTTGCCGGCGAATGGGTCGATCACGGTCTTGAAGATCAGCGCCGCCATCGGCGCATTCGGATCGGGCTTGCATTCGACCGGCTCTCCGCTGGCAGCGTTATGGGCGGGCTTCGCGGGCCGCTCGTTGGGCGCGGGCAGGATCGAGACGATCGCGTCCAGCAGCGGGCCGGTGCCGATGTTCTTGGTGCCGGAGCCGCACAGCACCGGGGTAAGGGTTCCCTTGAGCACCGCGGCGCGCAGCGCACCGCGCAGCTCGTCGTCGGAAAGACTTCCCTTGTCCAGGTATTTCTCGAGCAGCGCGTCGTCCGACTCGGCGACCGCCTCGCACAGCCGGGTGCGGGCCTGCTCGGCGCGGGTCTTCAAATCCCCGCTCAACTCCTGCTCGTGGGGCTTGCCGCTGGTGTCGGAGTAGACCAGCGCCTTCATCGCCATCACGTCGACGATTCCGGAGAAGCCGGTTTCCTCGCCGATCGGGATCGTCATCACGACCGGGCGCGCGGCGAGCACCTTTTCCAGATCTTTAAGCGCCGAGTCGAAGCTGGTGCGTTCCCGATCGAGCCGCGACACGAACGCGATGCGGGGCAGGCCAAGCTCGCCGGCCGCCTCCCAGATTTTCTCGGCTTCGACTTTCATGTCGGCGCCCGGGCTGACCGCGAACACCAGGCCGTCGACCGCGCGCAAGGTGTTGAAGCAGTCGGGCAGGAACGCGCTGTAACCGGGCGTGTCGGCGATGATTACCGCGGTCTTTTTCCATTCGAAATGATGGAAGGCCGAGCCGATCGAGACGTGCCGGGTGAGCTCCTCCGGCTCGAAGTCCATCGTGGCGGTGCCGTCGTCGGGACGCCCGATGCGGGTTATCGCTCCGGCGGTGAAAAGAATAGCTTCCGCCAACTGGGTCTTGCCGCTGCCACCCTGGCCGACGATCGCGATGCTTCTCAGCCGCCCGATTTCCTCCACAGCCATAGCAGTTCCACCTCATGCAGAATTGATTCGGTCTCACACGGCGCCCGCCGGTGCCCACGCTCGAAGCGATTCGCGGGCCTCTCGCGTAACGCGCGTCGCGTCCCGGTTTGCGCCAGGTCAGCCGTATGCTCCCTCGATACTGACATCGCCCGCCACGATCCGCTTGAGCTGCGAGCCGGCTTCGAGCAGCAACGCGCCGTCGGAATCGATTCCCCTTACCACGCCCGCATCTCTGGCGTCGCCGCTGACCACCGTGACCCTCTTCCCGGTCAGCGCCGAGTATCGCTCCCATGCGGGCGAGATCGCCCCGAAACCGAGGCGCTGAGCTTCCACATAACGGCTGTCAAGCCGGGAAAACAGGTCTGCCGCGACCGCCGCGCGATCGCAGAGCTTGCCGGTCTCGATTCGCACCGAGGTCGCGCGATCGCGCAAGTCGGACGGTAACTGTTCGAGCGTGAGATTGAGATTCAGCCCGATTCCGAGCAGCACGAAGCGCAGGCCCTGATTGGCGTCGCTCACCGCCTCGGCGATTATGCCGCCGGCCTTCTTGCCGTTGAGCCACACGTCATTGGGCCACTTGAGCGCGACGATCCCGGGCGCGACGGTCTCCAGCGCCTCGGCGGCGGCGACGCCTGCGACCAGGCTCAGGCAGGGCACTTCGCTCAGCGGAATTCGCGGGCGGATGATGACGGTCACGTAGAGATTGACGCCGTCCGGCGAATGCCATCGCCGGCCCATCCGACCGCGCCCACCGCTCTGTAACTCGGCGATGACCGCAGTCCCCTGCTCCGCGCCGGCGGCGGCGAGCTTGGCGGCAACATCCTGCGTCGAGCCAACCTCCTCGAAGTAATGCACGCGCCATCCGATGGTTCCCGGCCTGCCGCGCTCGAGTGATTTGTAGGCGAACTCAACCATAAGGTGAGTCTAGCCCAAAACCCACGTTACTCTCCTATCCCCACGGGAACCGTCTCGCCTGTTGCTTGCCCTGCGGACCGGTTTACGCCCGTTGGATTCGCATACTCAGGTCGGCCGCCCCAGCCGAGTGGGTCAGCGCGCCCACCGAGATGAGGTCGGCGCCGGCCGTGGCGATTGCGCGCACCCGTTCGAGCGTGACGCCGCCGGAAACCTCGAGCAGCACGCGCTCGCCGACCATCTTGCGCGCGCGGCTAATATCGCGCAGCGTCATGTTGTCCAGCAGGATCGCGTCGGCGCCCGCCTCCACCGCCTCTTTCACTTGCGCCAGCGTCTCGCATTCGATTTCCAGCCGCAGCGTGTGCGGCGCGTATGCCCTGGCGCGCTCCAGCGCGGCGCGCACCGAGCCGGCGGCCGCGATGTGGTTCTCCTTGATCAGGATGCCGCTGTCGAGCCCGAAGCGATGGTTGTAGCCGCCGCCGATGCGGACCGCGTACTTCTCGATCGCGCGGAGCCCCGGATGGGTCTTGCGGGTGTCAATGATGCGCGCCCTCGTCCCTGCCACGGCTCTGACGTATCGGCGCGTCAGCGTCGCGATCCCGCACATCAACTGGAGGAAGTTGAGCGCAGTGCGCTCGCCGACCAGCAGTCCCGAGAGACTGCCCTCGACTTCGGCGGCCCGCTCGCCGCGCTTCAGTTCCTTGCCCTCCTCCGCGATTGAAACCACCTTGGGCTGCGCGCCGCAGAGCGAGAAGATCGGATCGAGCAGCATCCCGCCGCAGAACACGAGCCTTGGCTCCTTGACCGCGATCGCCGCGATCCCGCGCTGGCTCTCGCCGACCGTCGCGGCGGTTGTGACGTCGCCATTGCCGATATCCTCGGCCAGCGCCCGGCTCAGCAAGGATGTGAGCGCCGGATTTTGAAGCAGTTGTTCCAAGCTCGGGTCAGGGACCGGCTTGCGAGGCCAGTTGCCGGATTTGTTCTTGAAGCCTAACTTTCCGCTCTTCGAGTTGAGCCCATTTCTGCGCGCTCTCGGCCTTGGTGTCTTCGTCGGCCTTGGCCTGGAAGCCGGGGTCGCTGAGCCGGTGTTGGTGTTGGGCAGCGAGCCGTGAGACGTCTTCGAGTTGCCGCTGCAACTTCTCGCGCGCTTTTGAGAAGTCGAAGCCCGGCGGCGGCTCGATTCCCACTTCTCCCCAACTGAGCGGAGAAAACACCACGCTGCGCCCGCCGCCGGCGGCTTCATCGTATTGCCCGCTACCGGCGGCTTGGTCGTATTGGAAGCTCGCGGCCTTGCACAAAGTCATGGCGTAGCTACGCCAAGCGGGAAACTCCTGGAGACCCAATTGGAGTTGCGACCTCCTCATGTGCGCCTTCACGCGTTCGCCGGGATGGTAGCCGAGCAGCGAACGCAGCGAATTGATCGCCTCGGTCGCCTCGATACAGTGATTCATGGCGGCTTCCTCTGCCGCGGTGAGGAACTTTCCCTGGCTCGGCGCGGGGAACTTCGCAACCACGATGTGCTCGCTCAACCCAGGCTCCGGGATATACGGGCGGATCGACTGCCACAGTTCCTCCGAGATGAAGGGCATGAATGGATGGAGGATGCGCAGCATCCCGTCGAAGCATCGCACCAGCACGTAGCGCGCGGCCTCGCGATCCTCGCCGCCCGCCTTGAGCGGCTCCTTGGAAAGCTCGATGTACCAGTCACAGAACTCGTGCCAGACGAACTGGTAGACCGCGAGCGCCGCGCTATTGAACTCGTAGGCGTCGATCGCGGCGGTCACCGCACCCACCGTGTTATCGAGCCGGGTCAGGATCCATCGCTCCGCCAGGCCGAGCTTTGGCGTCTCGACCGCGGGCAGCGGCTGGGCGGCACCCTCGAGGTTGAGCATCACGAATCGCGCTGCGTTCCAGATCTTGTTCGCGAACGCGCGCGAGGCCGCCAGGCGCTCGTCCGAGAGCAGCAGGTCGCGTCCCTGGACGGCGAGCTGCGCAAACGTGAAGCGCAGCGCGTCGGTCCCGTAACGCTCCATCACCTCGAGCGGATCGACCACGTTGCCCTTGGACTTGGTCATCTTCTGGCCGTACTTGTCGCGGACCAGGGGGGTTATGTAGATGTCGCGGAACGGCGCCTCGCCGGTGAAAAACAGCCCCATCATCATCATCCGCGCAACCCAGAAAAAGATGATGTCGAAACCGGTCACGAGCAGGCTGGTCGGATAATACTTCTCCAACTCCGGCGTCCGCTCGGGCCATCCCAGGGTCGAGAACGGCCACAGCGCCGAGCTGAACCAAGTGTCGAGCACGTCCTCGTCCTGCGCGAGGTCCGTGCCCTTGCAGTGCTCGCACTTTAGCGGGCGCTCGACTGCCACCGTCACATGATTGCAGCGGTGGCAGGTGTAGGCCGGAATACGATGGCCCCACCACAGTTGGCGCGAAATACACCAGTCGTGGATGTTCTCCATCCAGTTGAAATAAGTGTTCTCCCAGAACTTGGGGAAGAAGCGGGTGCGGCCGTCGCGCACGGCCGCGATGGCCTTGTCCGCCAGCGGCCTGACGCGCACGAACCACTGCATCGAGAGCATCGGCTCGACGGCCGTGTAGCATCGCGAGCAGATCCCCAGCGCATGGCGATGCGGCTTGACCTCTTCCAGCAACCCCTGGGTCTTCAACTCGTCGAGCACGCGCCGGCGGCATTCTTCGCGGCTCAGCCCCTGGTAGGGGCCCGCCGCTTCGTTCATCCGCCCGCGCGTGTCCATCACCGAGAGCTGCGCGAGGTTATGACGCCGCGCGAGATCGAAGTCGTTGAAGTCGTGCGCCGGAGTGATCTTGACCGCGCCGGTGCCGAAATTCGGATCGACCGCCGAATCCGCGATCACCCCGATCTCGCGACCGACCAGCGGCAGCTTGAGCGTCCGGCCCACGATCGCCGTGTAGCGCTGGTCCTCGGGATGGACCGCGACGGCGGTGTCGCCCAGCATCGTCTCGGGCCGGGTGGTCGCCACGATCACCGCGCCGCTGCCGTCGGCGAACGGGTAGCGGATGTAATAGAGATGGCCGTCGGTATCCTTGTGGTCAACTTCAAGGTCCGAGAGCGCCGTCTCGCATCGCGGGCACCAGTTGATCAGCCTGCGGTCGCGATAAATCAGGCCCTCGCGGTAGAGGCGCTCGAAGACCGTCAGCACGGCTCGCGACAGCCCCTCATCCAGCGTGAACCGTTCGCGGCTCCAGTCGCACGAGGCGCCCAGCCGGCGAAGCTGGTAGAGGATGCGCCCGCCGTATTGGGTGCGCCATTCCCAGACCCGCTCCACGAACCCCGCGCGCCCCAGCTCATGGCGGCTCTTGCCCTCCCGGGCGATCTCGCGCTCGACCACGTTTTGCGTGGCGATCCCGGCGTGATCGGTGCCCGGCACCCAGAGCGTGTTGTAACCCTGCATCCGGCGGGTCCGGACCACGATATCCTGCAGGACGTTGTTGAAGGCGCTTCCCAGATGGAGTGCGCCGGTCACGTTGGGCGGAGGAATTACGATCGAGAAGACCATTCCCGGACGCCCGGGATCGGCTCTGAAGTAGCCCAGCTCGATCCAGCGCTGAAACCAGCGCTCTTCCGCCGCCTTGGAGTCGAAGGTTTTTTCCACTACGTACCTGCCGCGCTCCTTCGTCGCGGTTCCGTGGCTCACGATCTGTTCGTGGCGCCAGCCTCCCAGAGCTGACGCTGTTGCCTTCGTGTCGGCCAAGGTCGGGCGTCGCTTGTCGCGGTTCCTTGGCTCACGGTTCCCTCTGCTCGGACAGGAGCCTTCCAGCGGTTCCGCGTTTGTCCTTGTGAATCGGGAAAAAGGGCGCCGGGCGCCGTTGGCGAAATCATAGGGAAGCATCCCCCGCCGATTCAAGACATCCGGCCACCCTTCCCGCGATAGTCCGCAAATTCCGTGTGGACGTGCCGCCCCGCGATGTAATAACCTGCCGCCATCCCGAATGCGGCCCGGCACAGCGAGCCGCGCAACGAGGAGATGGCTCACATGGTCTTCACGTGGCGTATACCCGAAGCACTAATCGCACTGACGATCGCAACGCTGATGGCGATGGGGCTGGCAGGATGCAGCAGCCTGGGCGGTCGGGCCGACTGCAACATCGTGAGACTCCATCGCGAGTCGGGTCATTCCGACGCCGAAATCGCTTCGGCACTCGGCGTCAGCGTCTCCGACGTCGCCGCATGCCAGGGCGGCGCGGCCGGGGTGTACCCCGGCAGTGAAGCGATGGGCGGCGGCATGGGCGGCGGGATGACCGGCGGCGAAGCCGGCTCGGCGCCCGCACCCGACAGCGGCTCCGCTCCCGCGACCCCGCAGGGCGGCGACTCGGGCGGCGGCTCCAGCTCGAGCGGCAACCACTAGCGCGGGCATGCGCGCCGCTGGCGGCCGGCGGCGGGCGACGCTCACCCTTGCGTCATCGTCCGCCCTTTCGTGACGCGCAAAATCGCGACGGCCGAGCGTGAGAGGTCGGTGCTGGAAGGGTCCTGTTTCAGCGAAGCGAATCGTGAGCCGCCAAACCGCGACAACGGAGCGCGGGGGGTAGCTGCTGCAACGCTCCGCCTTCGAGCGAAGCGGATCGTGAGCCACAAAACCGCGACAACGGAGCGCGGGAAGTACTTAGTAAAGAATGCGAGAGGGGGGACTTGAACCCCCACGAGCTTGCGCTCACAAGGTCCTGAGCCTTGCGCGTCTGCCGTTCCGCCACTCTCGCGTCTGATTTTTCACCGCGGGGTTCGCCTCGCCCGCAGCGCCGGCGGCTCCCACTGTCTCGAAACAAGTCAGCGTGGTGGTAAGAGAAGGGTTTAGCCGCCCGGGAGCCCTATTTCAAGCCGCGAGAGAGGTGCGGCGGCAGGAACGCATCGGCGAACTGATCGAAGCTGGAACGCCAAGCATCGCCGGGGAGTTGGATCTGATTTCCTCCGCAGGCAGGATCGGCCGGATCAATCCGGACAGTAGACGAGCATCGTCGGCGAATCCACGATCGCGGCGGGTCCCGGTGGACTGTTGCAAAGTTGCAAGCGCGTCCAGACGACCGCTCCACGAAACAACATCGAGCCGGTCGCGGAGTTTTCACGCGCCGCTGATGAACTCGTCCAAAGCCGCGTGCCTGACCGTCAAGACACGAACCGCCTTGCGCGATTCATCGATTTCGTAAATGACCCGGTACACGTCGCGTTTCGCGCCGTAAAGCAAATGCCGCAACCGTCGTTTGGCCTTTTTGCTCTCAGGAGCTACCGGGCAGCGGCGCGGTAGCCGTTCAAGGGCATAGATGGCCTCTTCGAGCCCGTTGAACCAACGAGCAGCCTGCGCCGAATCGTCTGCCGAGATTCGCTGATAGAGGTAATCGAGGTCCCGCTCGGCGCGGAGCGTCAACTCAACGACATACGCCATGACGCCGGCGCAACTCGTTGAACACCTTGCAGGCCGGGCGCGTCCGTCCGTGGACGATATCGTCCACGCCTTGCCGGACAGCCTCGTAAACGTCGGCGCGGGCCGCGCTGTCCAGCAACCGCTGATAGGATTCCGCGTCTTGCACAACGGCCTCGGCCTTGCCGTTGACGGTCAGGACCACCGGCCGCTTGCTTTTCTTCATCCCCCTAAGGAATTCCCCGGATTTTCGCCGGAAATTTGTTAGAGATTGAATGTCCTTCGTGATGTCGAGCATGGCGGCGACTCCCTCTTTGAGCACAGCACCTAATTAGGTGCTACCAGCACCAGGGCGTTTTGTAAAGCGGAATACTTGCGGCGCGGGGCGATAGCAGGGAGTCGAGCAAAGCGAGCATGGCGGTGAAAGACCTTTTTCCGCAGCCTGCTGGTGAAAAGCCCCAACTCATCTACGAAATGATTGAGCGCTTGTGCCCGATCGGGCTTCGGCTGCTTCTTCGCTTGAGCGGGCTCGTCTTTCAAAATTCCGCGCGCTCTGAACGCCGCAACAACCTCGTCGATAAACTGCTGCGTGGTCTTGCGCTATCCCCGCCACGCATCGCCCCATCGATCGGCGTAAGCGACCTCGCGGACCGGGCGGCGACTCACCGGCCCGAACCTGTCGCGTGGATAGCCGATTGGCATGAGCGCGTAGGTCTGAACCTCAGTCGGCAGCCCCAAGACCTCTTTTACTTCGTGCTCATAGAGAATGTGATTGGTCGTCATGAGGGTGCCCAGACCCAGAGCGCGACAGGCAAGGATTATGTTCTGCACGGCCGGATAGATGCTTGCGCCGCTCGTCCGCGCAAGGTGCGGCATCGCAGTCTGAAATGCAGCGGCGGCCGCGGCTGGCAGGGCCTCAGGCGGCGGTAGCGGCTCCTGCTTGAGGCAGGCGAGCAGCAGCACGGGAGCTTCGCCTATGTGATCCCAGAGATACATTCCGGACGATACGAATCGACGAAACTGCTCGTCGGTCATGTGGGCGGGACGGCCGCGCGCGGCGTAGAAGGCGCCGGCCGCGTCGGATGCTCTTCTGTAGATTTCGGCTAACCTTCGGCGCTGCTCCTGATCGCGCACGACGACAAAGGCCCAGTTCTGCGAATTGCCTGCCGATGGCGCACGAATCGCCGCGTCCAGAACTCTTGTGATTACTTCTTCGGGAACGGGGTCGGGCTTGAAGCGTCGAAGCGCCCGCGCCGAGTACATAGCTTCGAACAGTCCGATTTCGTCCCCTGTCTTACCCTCCTTCCCAGCGAACCTCGAATCCTACCGATTCCACTCAAGTCAAACCTCGAATGGGAACCGGACCTCGCCTCCGGTGAGGCGGCGCAGATAACGCGTCAGCCGCCATACGCCCTGCGCCGATTGATAGACTCCCGTCTTGGTATCGCCGCTCATAAGCCGCCTGCCTGACCGTCAAGACACGAACCACTTTGCGCGGCCCATAGTGAAAAGCCCCAACTGGTCTACGAAATGATTGCGCCCATGTACCCGGCACTGCCCAAGCTTGAACTATTCGCCCGTGGGCGCCGTGAAGGCTGGAGTGCTTGGGGAATCAGGCCGCCGTATAGCCGGCTCGTTCGTCAGCAAGGGCCGCAAAGTCTATCTCACGGGACTAATGACCATAGACATCTAAGGGCGGCTTCGCTACGTCGACCCGACACAGGCATACCCTCAGGATCGTCTACAGAAGGCCCGGCTGGAATGCCTGATGATAAAGCGCGCCCGTATGAGCGTCTACAACGCGCAGGAGAGTGACACCTTCGACAAGGACGCTGAGGCAGCCGTTACTCTTGCTCAGGATAAACCCACAGGCAGCGATCAGAGCGCGCGATAGCTGGGACGTAACCTCATGCGCGCTGGGCCGACTCGTCCCAAGCCTCACGCCGGCTGACCATTGCGGAGCGCTTCATCAAAAGCTCGAAAACTCGGACTGCGTGACACGATCTTCGAAGGTTCCAATACTCTTGCGATCGACGCAGCAGTCTCAGCTGTGTATATACCATCCAGCAGATGCTTGAGGTGACGCTTCGGATCACGGATCTCGTCTGGAACTGTCGAGTCAATACTGCCTAAGTTTCTTCCTAGATATCGGCGCAAGCCCTGCTCATCACCGAAAAACCATGCCTCCAAATGCCACTGTGCCGCCGCGACGACGCAGGGAACGGGAATGTCCCTGAGGTGGCTACAAGCCTCTTGCGCTGGACGCCGCACATCGTCGGGGGCTTTGCCGTCGGCATCGACAAGTACCACGAATTTGTTCGGCGCTCGTCCCCTTTGAGATAGTTCAAACCAAGCGCTCTTGATCGTGCGCTGCAGTCGCTCCGCACGAGTCCAGCTCCCAAGTCGAGGTGGAACTCGCACATCGCAAAGCTCAATTCCGACTTGCAACAAGTGTCGGGTTAGATGAGGCAAGGCCCGCCGCTCGGTTTCGCCAGAAGCGATGACAACGACTTTCTTCGTTGGCATTCTCACCCCCCAAAACCCTTGGTTTCGTGAAACGCGCCTAACCCAAATCCTGCTTCCTCCAATGCTTTGCGAACGGCGGTGGCGTCACTCTCTGGGTACACTTCGGTGCCTTCATTGGAACGTTTTACCACACACACATCCTCGGGGCTAAAGAAATCGAGAAGGAGCGGAGAGTGCGTTGTGAGAATAATCTGAGTATTCACGCTGGCCTGGCGCAGGTTATCCGCTAGCGCTTCGAGCGCCCCAGGGTGGACGTAGTTTTCGGGCTCTTCGATAGTCACCAAGCTGGCGGCTCCGCTTCCGCCATGAAGAGCGGTCATCAATGCGAGCACACGCAGCGTTCCGGCCGATGCTCCCAACTGGTGAACGGGATAGGTTAAACCTGCTTCATGTTGGACGAAGTAAAATCGCTCCTCTTCCTCGTCCTTCCGCACGGCTATCGCCTCGGGTACTCCCAAGATGCTGCGAGTGGCAGCGAGTACCCGATCGAAGGCAGGTTTGTCGTTCGCTTGAAGTTGGTACAGTATAGCTGGAAGTTTGCGGCCAAATTGATCGAGTCCCAGACCTTCTTCCGACACCGTCCAACCGCGCCGAATCAATTCGGGGACCGGATCGAACGAAGTCCACTTGCTGATCGTGTCCGCAATCAGTCGCGCTGGGAATCCATCGTCGGCGGCAGCGGCGGCCATCGTGCAGGCGGTTGGGGTCGTGTTCACGCGCACCGTCGTTGCCTTACTGTCGGACCACCAAGAACCCCTTCCATTCTTGACCTTGAGCAACTCCTCTGAAGGATGATTTTCGAACTGGCGAGAGACTGTCTCCTCCTGGACGGCGAAGTCGAACCCCATTTTCTGAAGTTGCACGAGCCAGGCAATCTTCCCTCCATCTATGGAAAAGGTAGTTTCCAGCAATATCTCGTGCGCCACCTCTCCCTTCCAAGCGAGGTGGTTCATACCCCCACGCCGACGCACAGGGGCGACAAAGTCTCGCTCGCTGACTGCCTCTTTGAGAAACCGGAGCGCATCAAGGAGGGTACTCTTTCCCGACGCGTTGGTGCCGATCAAAACGCTGAGATCTCTGATCGGTAAGTCGACATGTCTAAGGCAGCGAAATTTCTCGACGCTCAATTTCCTCAATTTCATCGGGTACTCTCGCACGGTGGGTTGAAGGCTCGCCCCCAACCGACCTCAATTCCTATCAAATGTAGTGTCGTTTGCCAAATCCAAACGCTTGGTAGTGATCTGATCCCAACTTTACTGCGTGACTACCGCAGTTATGAAAAAGGCATAGCAGCCACCGACGAAGGTAGAAGCATAACCCCATTCGGATCGAGGTAGGCAGCGTGGGCCTCCGCGGTTGAATCGATGTCTCCACGCTCCGCGTCGAGAAGCACGAGCAGGCCACGGGCACGGGCGCTTTCAATGACCTTCCCGAGGACCTGAATGCCCCGCCAACCCAGTTTCTCGAAGGAAGCGCTCTGAGGCTTTACGACGTTCACCTTTTGGGCCACGCGATCGAGAACAGCTATCAGAAACGCCTCCACGGCCCCCGAGGTTTGTGGGTCCGCCGGCGCCATTGTGCCGCGCCGAAAAAGCGGCATAAGCGGAAGATGCGGATCGACCCCGGCGCACAGGGGGTGCCCCAGCATCCGCACGCCCTCGATGAGTCTGTCCGCGAGATGCGTCGCTGCTTTTCCCTTTGAGGTGCGCTCGTCGCCTGTCACAGTTGTCCCGGAATTTCCATTTTGCACCCCAGATAAGGATGGCGATAGCCCACCTCCGCCTTATAGCGCAAGCGGTCGGGGCATCTCCTTGGTCCTGGCTGAGCCCGGTCCATTAAAGCAGCCAGTTCCATCGCTTCGACCGCGGCGGAACCCCCATTCGGCTCATGTGCGGCCCATTCCCGACGCTCTCACATTTTGCCTTTCGTCTTTGCCAGGACGCCCCGATAGAGCCGTGCGTTCAAGCGCTTAACCATTCCTCAAAACTTTCGGTTGATAACATTCCGCGTAAGCAACCACGGTGAGTTTCTCATCCCCGTGGCGACGCGGCACTTGTTCCGCCGGAGCTGGCAGTAGGGGCGGACGTGCGGCCGGCCGTCGGTTGAGCGTCAGCGCCGGCTAGTGCCGGCGGCGGGCGTGCGCGGCGGCGAGTGGGCGATAAGCTCTTTCATCTCGCGGACCGCGCGCTGCATCCCCACCATCACCGCGCGCGCGACGATCGAGTGGCCGATGTGAAGCCATCTTACCCCCGCGATCGCGGCGATCGGACCGACGTTGTGATAGTTGAGGCCGTGCCCGGCGTTGGGCTTGAGCCCCAGGTCGCGCGCAGCCTTGACCGCCAGACGCACCTTGGCCAGCTCGGCGGCGCTCTCCTCCGACAACCGCGGCTTGTCCGGCCGCTTCGCGAGCGCGAGGTCGCGGTCGGCGAGATTGGCGTAGGTCCCGGTATGAATCTCGACGAATTCGGCCTTGAGCCGCGCCGCCGCCTCGATCTGCCGCGGCTCGGGATCGATGAACAGACTCACGCCGATTCCGGCGTCCTTGAGCCGCCTGACCATCGGAGCGAGTCGGCGGCTTAGCCCGGCGGCGTCGAGTCCGCCCTCGGTCGTCAACTCCTCGCGCCGCTCGGGAACAATGCAGACTTCATGGGGCCGCAGCGCGAGCGCGAGCTCCAGCATCGACTCGACCGGCGCCAGCTCCTGGTTGAGATGAATATGAACCGCCTGGCGCAGGCGAAAAAGATCGTGGTCCTGGATATGGCGGCGGTCTTCGCGCAGATGGACCGTGATCGCGTCGGCGCCGGCGCGCTCGGCCGCGAGCGCGGCCTCGACGGGGTCCGGATAATCGACGCGTCGCGCCTGGCGCAGCGTCGCGACGTGATCGACGTTTACGCCCAGTTTGGGTGGCATAGCGGCTTTGCGGGAGCCAAGCCGAAACAGGTTACGTTTCGGCGCCGGCGTGCTTGCGGATCGCGGCGCCGATTTCGCGCGCCATCGCCCCGATCTGGTCGGCGTCCTCGCCCTCGATCATCACCCGCGCCTTCATCTCGGTGCCGGAATAGCGCACCAGCAGCCGCCCCTTACCCGCCAGCCGCCGCTCGGCGTCCGCGATCAGCCGCTCGACCGGGGGCATCTCGTGCAGCGGAATTTTCTCGCGCACCGGCACGTTCTCCAGGACCTGCGGCACGCGGCGCATCGCGCGCAGCTCGCTCAGCGGCTTGCCGCTCTCGACCATGTGGCTCAGCACCAGGAGCCCGGTGATAAGCCCGTCGCCGGTGGTCGAGTAATCGCTCAGGATGATATGCCCGGATTGTTCGCCGCCGATGTTGTAGCCGTTGGCGCGCATCTCGCGCCCCACCACCGGGTCGCCGACCTCGGTGCGCACCAATCGGATCCCGGCCGAGTTCAGAGCTTGCTCCAGGCCGAAGTTGCTCATCACAGTCGCGACCACAGTGTTGTCGTGGAGCCGGTTGGCGGCGGCGAACTTACGTCCCAGGATCGCCATGAAGTCGTCGCCGTCCATCAGCTCGCCGCGCTCGTCAACCATCATCAGCCGGTCGCCATCGCCGTCCAGCGCAAGTCCGGCGTGCGCGCCGGTGCGTTTGACGGTCTCGATCAGGCGCTCGGGATGCACGGCGCCGCAATCGGCGTTGATATTCTTGCCGTCGGGCTCGGTACCGATCCTGATCACGTCGGCGCCGAGCTCTTCGAGCGCGTCCGGTCCAACCTTGTAGGCCGCGCCGTTGGCGCAATCGATCACCAGTCTTAGCCCATCGAAGGTCACCGTTCGGGGCACGCAGGTCTTGAGAAACACCAGGTAGCGGCCGATCGCGTCGTCGATACGAGCCGCCTTGCCGATCTCGCCGGCGCTCGCGCGCAGATGGGCGAGCTGGGCGTCATCAAACACCAGCCCCTCGATCCGCCGCTCGGTCTCGTCGTCGAGCTTGAAGCCCTCGCGTGAGAAGAACTTGATGCCGTTGTGCTCGAAGGGATTGTGCGAGGCCGAGATCACCACGCCGGCATCCGCGCGCATGCTGCGGGTGAGGAAGGCGATTCCCGGCGTCGGCAGCGGACCGACCAGCCATACATCCACTCCCATCGAGCAGATCCCGGACTCCATGGCGGTCTCGATCATGTAGCCCGAGAGCCGGGTGTCCTTGCCAATCAGGATGCGGTGGTGGCGCCCGGCGCTGCTCTTGAAGACAAAGGCGAGCGCGCGGCCGAGCTTGAGCGCGGTTTCCGAGGTGATCGGCTCGACGTTGGCGACGCCGCGCACCCCGTCGGTGCCGAACAGTCTTGGTCTGTTGCCGTTCAACTCTTCCTCATTCTGGTGGTCAGGATGCGAAGTTTAACCTTCTCCGGCGCCGCGCGCACCACTTGCAGGCCTTGGGGCAGATCGACCTCGACCGGCAGCTCGTTGGTTCCAGGCAGCGCGTCGCTGGCATCAACATAGACCATCCCGTCGAGGTTCAGCCCGGAGAGCGCTCGCAGCGGACCGTGGACCGTCACGCTTACCTGGTTGGGCGAGAGCCGGAACCGGTTGGGCGGATCGCGCACCTCGACCGCGACGGTCCGGAACTCCCGATCGCCCATCACCTCTTCGATTCGGACCGTCGCCTCGACCACGCCGGTCGCAACCTTGAAGGGGCCCGGGGGAAGCACCAGCGACACCGGATGGTCGAGCTGGGTGGTCACGCCCTTCAGATCGAACGGCTCGGTCGCGATCGGATCGAGGCGCGAAAGCTCACGGCTCGGCCCGCTGACCATGACCGAGGACGGCTTCAGCTCGACGCCCGCCACGGTGTAGCCGCTTGGCGGCGAGCCGCCGAAAACCAAATGCACGGGGACGTCGCGCGCTGCCACCCGGTCCACATCAAGTACGATCTGCGAGGGCGAAACGCGCGTGACCATCGTCTGGCGCGGCACGCTGAACGACTCCGGGTTGATCTTGAAGGAGGCTTGGCCGGGCGAGACGCCGGTCAGGTCGAGCCGCAGCGTCAGGCGTCCGGGATCGAGCAGCGAGAGCAGCGTGCGCGGGCCGGAAACCTGCAGGTCAACAAAACCCGGATGCTGGTTGACGATCATCATGTCGGCCGGTAGGTCCCGGTAGCTGATTGGGACGTCGAGCGAGATCTGCGCCTCGTGCTGGCCGGCGTTTACAAAAATCCAGAGCCCCACCGCGACCAACAGCGCGATCACGCGCGGGCCCCAGTTGCCCGTCACTACATCGGGGAGATTTTTCAGCCGCAGCTTCATACGGCCGGCAACCCTCGGGCGCCACAGACCCTCAGCCCAATTGCGCAAGCCGGCCATCGGCCTCAGGCCTGCAAGCGCTGCAGAGGGCCGAGCAGGGCCGCCGGCTCGAGTCCACGATAGAGCCGTCCACGCTGCGCCAGCGAAATGGTCCCGTCTTCTTCTGAGACTACCACTGCCAGCGCGTCGCTGTCCTCGGTAATACCGATGGCGGCGCGATGGCGGGTGCCGAGCGCGAGGGTCTCGTCGGGGTTGGTGGAGAGCGGCAACAGGCAGGCGGCCGCAACAACGTGATCACCCTTCAAGATCACGGCACCATCGTGGAGCGGGCTGCCGTGCATGAAAATCGTCTCGAGCAGCTCAGCCGAGAGCCGCGCGCCGATCTCCCGTCCGGTCTCGACGTACTCGCTGAGCCCGACTTCCTGCTCGAGCACGATCAGCGCGCCGATCCTGCGCGCCGACATCCAGGCCGCGGCCTCGGCGACCGCTTTGGCAGGGACCGCGCCATTGGCGGCGTGCAGGCCAAATAGCGAGGGACTGCCGACCCGGGTCAGGGCGCGGCGGATATCGGCCTGAAAGATCACTACCAGGATCACGATCAGCGAGCCGAGAAAGTTGTTGAGCAGCCAATTGAGCGTGAACAGGCCCAGCATCTGCGAAACCACGAAGGCCACGCCCACCACCACCAACCCGAGCACCATCCGCATCGCGCGCGTGCCGCGGATCAGCAGGGCGATCCGGTAAATGACATAGGCGACGATCAGGATGTCGAGCACATCCTGCCATCGCGGGCTTGGTATCAGTCCGAAGTAGCTGTGCATCGCCTTGCAGGCGTTTGCGTCGGCGGTTTCAACGCCCGCTCCCTCGCCCGGTGATCGCCGCCGCCATCCTTACCGCCGCCGCCATCGGCCCCGGCTCATGCACCCTTACGATCGAGGCGCCCGCGCCGACCGCCAGTGCGACTGCGCCCGCGGTGCCGAAGCTGAGCTGCTCCGGGTTGGGACCGGCGACCGCGCGCACCACGCTCTTGCGCGAAACCCCTACTAATAGGGGATACCCCAGCGAGCAAAGTCGGGGCAAGGCGCCTAGGATGGCCAGGCTGTGGCGGGAGGTCTTGGCGAACCCGATGCCGGGATCGAGGATGATGCGCGAGGGCGAGATTCCCGCGCCAATTGCCGCCCGAGCGCGCGCCGCCAGGCAGCGACGAACCTCCGCCACCACGTCGCGATAGCGGGCCAGGCGCATCATCGACTCCGGCGTCCCCCGCATGTGCATCAACACGATCGGCACGCGCGCGCGGGCGACCGTGGCCGCCATCGCGGGATCGTACTCCATCGCGCTGACGTCGTTGACGATCGACGCACCCTCCTCGATCGCGGCGCGCGCGACGGCCGCTTTGCGCGTGTCGATCGAGATCGGGACGCTAAGGCGCCCGCGCAACTTCCGGATTACGGGGATCACGCGGGCTAGTTCGAGCCCAAGGGGGGTCTCACGCGCGCCGGGGCGTGTTGACTCGCCGCCGATATCGATAATGTCGGCGCCCGCCGCCTCCATCCTGAGCGCCTGCGCGACGGCCCGATCGGCATCGAGGTGGAGCCCGCCGTCGGAGAATGAGTCGGGGGTGACGTTGAGCACCCCCATCACGGCCGGGAAGCGAACCAGACGGCCGCCCTTGAGACGAAGCGCCGCCGGCCGCGGCCGCGCCGGCTTACGCGGCATCGCTCAACGCAGCAGGCCGGGTCGCGCCCGCGCGCAGCGCCAGGCCGGACAGCCACGCCGCCGCGGTGGCGCCGACCACATCCAGAACGCAATCGGAGGGTGCGATTACCGGAGCTGCGGTCCAGAGCCAATCCACCATTTGCGGAGTCACTGCGGATGCTCGCGACGGGCGACGATACGGCCTGCGGTTGCGGGGCGGGCCCGCCCCCGCCGGCGTCAGGCCAGAACCGGCTTGGGTGGAAGTCCGGGGACCGGCGCGGTGTCTTCTTCGGGCGCTGCCTTGGGCTTCTCGCGGCTGACCTCGGCAGGAGGCCGGGCCGGAGCAGCGGCGATTTGGACCTGGCGTGGGTCGCGGCCTTCCTTGCCCGCCTTCACCATCGCCTCGACCTCGGCGCCCTCGAGCACCTCTTTTTCGAGCAGCCGATCCGCTATCGCATGGAGCAGCGGCTCGTTTTCCGCCAATAGCCCGCGCGCCTTGTGATAGGCCTCGTCGATAATCCGGCGCACCTCGCGATCGATTTCGACCGCGGTGTGCTCGGAGTAATCCTTGTGCAGGGCGATATCGCGGCCGAGGAAGACCTGTTCCTCGCGCCGGCCGAAGGTCATCGGCCCCAGCTCGCGGCTCATCCCCCATTCGCAAACCATCTTGCGCGCGAGGTCGGTGGCCTTTTCGATATCGTCCCCGGCGCCGGTGGTCATGTGGCCGAACACCAGCTCTTCGGCGGCGCGCCCACCGAACATCATGGACAACCGCGTCATCAGGTACGCCCGCGAGTAGGTGTAACGATCGTCGAGCGGGAGCTGCTGCGTGACACCCAGCGCCATCCCGCGCGGGATAATCGTGACCTTGTGGACCGGGTCGGCGCCCGGCAGCAGGATCGCGACCAGCGCATGCCCACCCTCGTGATAGGCGGTGTTGCGCCGCTCGGCCAGCGACATCACCATCGAGCGCCGCTCCGCGCCCATCATCACTTTGTCCTTGGCCAACTCGAAGTCGACCATCGTCACCTTTTCCTTGCTGCCGCGCGCGGCCAGCAGCGCAGCCTCGTTGACCAGGTTCTCCAAGTCGGCGCCGGCAAAGCCGGGCGTAGAGCGCGCCAGCTTGTCGATTGCGACATCCTCGGCCAGCGGCACCTTGCGGGTGTGGACCTTGAGGATGCCCTCGCGGCCCCTGACGTCGGGGCGCGGCACGACCACCCGCCGGTCGAAGCGGCCCGGGCGCAGGAGCGCCGGGTCGAGCACGTCGGGACGGTTGGTAGCCGCGACCAGGATCACACCCTCGTTGGCCTCGAAGCCGTCCATCTCGACCAGCAACTGGTTGAGGGTCTGCTCGCGCTCGTCGTGACCGCCGCCGAGTCCGGCGCCGCGATGGCGCCCGACGGCGTCGATCTCGTCGATAAAAACGATACAGGGGGCGTGCTTCTTGCCCTGTACGAAAAGGTCGCGCACGCGCGAGGCGCCCACCCCGACGAACATCTCGACGAAGTCGGAGCCCGAAATCGAGAAGAACGGTACCCCGGCTTCGCCCGCGATCGCGCGGGCGAGCAGCGTTTTGCCGGTGCCGGGCGCCCCTACCAGCAGCACCCCCTTGGGGATCCTGCCGCCCAGCCTAGTGAAGCGCTTGGGATCCTTGAGGAACTGGATTATCTCCTCAAGTTCCTCCTTGGCTTCGTCGATTCCGGCGACATCGGCGAAAGTCACCTTATGAGTGTTCTCGGTCAGCAGTTTGGCGCGGCTCTTCCCAAACGACATCGCCTTGCCGCCGCCGATCTGCATCTGGCGCATGAAAAAGAACCAGAGCCCTACCACCAGTAGCAGCGGGAACCACTGCACCAACAACATCCACCACGGGTCGCCTTCCTCGGGTTTGGCCGCAATCTTGACGCCCCTCTCGCGCAGCGTCTTGACCAAATCGGGATCGTGCGGGGCGTAGGTCTTGAAATTCCCACCGCTGGCAGTCCGTCCGTGAATCAAGCTGCCTTGGATCGTAACTTCGCTGATCTGGCTCTTTTCGACCTGGTTGAGGAAGTCCGAGAAGATAATCTCCGGCTCGCGGGGCTGCTGCCTGCTGAAGATATTGAACAGCAGCAGGACCATCAGGCCCAGCACCAGCCAGAGCGCGATGCTGCGCGAGAATTGATTCATGCTTCTAAAACGCTATCACGCGCCTTTAATCTCAAGCAACGGTGTAATTGAGTCCGATGCGGGAACCGGCACCCTTCGAGAGGCCGCAGCCGAACCGACGGGCGAGGAAGGCCACGGTCAAGAAGTAGCTTGACCACCGGCCACGAGGGACCGGGCCCGAAAGGGCTCGGCCCCTTTTCGTTTGGGGCTACGTCCAAGGGGGCGAGGCTGAATGAAACCGGTGACCCCTCCAAGTGGGCGAAATAGGTGCGCCGCGCGCTCTTTAAGAAGGGCCCAACCACTTGTGATCCGGGTCAAAATGGTGGCAGCGTTCGGAGCCCGCCGCGTTCCACAAGCGAGTCAACAAAGGGAAGAGGAGCGCATCGACATCGATCGGCAATTTTTCGATCACTTCCTCGGGAAATAGGATGTCGTCGTGCTCAACAAGGCCGTCGCTCTCGGAGCGGAAGAAGTCGTCGATGAGGAAGTAACCCTTGAGACCAACGAAGGTCAGGAAAAAATATAGAGGAAGCTCTACCCCGAGCTTCACAAGGTTAGAAAGGAGCGAGGGGAGAAATTGCCGCAGTTCCTGTGCCCAGGCTCTGCACAGTATGAACGCTCTTCCGTCGCACTTGACCGTGGGTAGGCATACAGCGACCTCGACAACCCCGGAATTGTAGACCTGCGTGTACGAACGGCCATTAGGTTCACCGCGCGCCTTGCGCCCGGATAAAACACGCCCGTCTAGATTGACCCGATGATCCCAGAGATATGGCGCGGCGAGTGGTTTGAACTCTCTCAGGTGCGTTTGGATAAATGTTTGCAGGGCGCCGGCGAAGTCAGCTCTTCCGGCCGACGAAAACGCGGAGAGCGGGATCAAATGGATCACCATCCTCGGGCCACGATTGATCGGTTCCGGAACTTCGTCGGCCTTGACGGCGATCACCCTGTCCACTCTAAAGGCTCTGATGCGATCCACGAGCGTTTCGGAGAGAGTGAACGCCTCCCGGAGCTGATCTACGTCGAGCCTGTACTTGCCTGACGAGTTCCTCGCGTAGTAGTGTCCACGCCCTTTGAAGATGACCCTGTGGGGCGATATCCGGCTTCTCGCGATGCGGATGATTAGGGCTCGTCGCCCGCCTGCGAGCGGAATGTCACGAAGATCCACTCGTGGTAGGCGCGGGTCGATGCCATCGCGAACGATACTCTCCAGGCGCAGCTTATCGGCCTCTAAATCTCCAATCACGAGGCCGGGCATCCCTGTCGGCACGCCTGAAGGTGCCTCTATTCCGTAGATGAGGTCGCCGCCCGCGGTGTTCGCAAACGATGAAACGTCCGCAAGGAACTCAGTCTTATCGCTGTCGGAATTGCCCGGTAAGTCGCGTTTATAGTCGAGCGTCTTGCGCTCGCTCACCTGGTCGCGGATCAGGTCCTGCAGATCCGCTTCAGCAAGCTCCTCAAGCCCTTTAGATATCATGTGGTTTCCTTAAAAGAGGGCCCGGAGTCGCGCGAGCGCTTCCAGCAGTTTCGGCCTCAAAGCGGCTTTGCGCGCCCCGTCAGGGTTCGACTGGGCGAGCGTCGAGCTCTACCCACCACCCGCAGTTTTCGCCCGCAAGCTGATCCATTACCAATTTCGTGGCCTCCGACCCGTTTGTCGCCCTCACCTCAATTGTGCGGCAAGGCTTCGCGCCCTTACGGGGATCAGCGCCGTAGACCGATATTTCAAATGTCCCCATATATGAGTACTCCCTCTCGACTTGGTCAATTTGGTTTAACCGCTTCGGCGGAATCTCGATCTTGGCCGAGCCGGGCGGCATGACTCCTGATCCTAGCCTGCGTGCCGGGCGCACGCCACGTCGCCTCCAACGGCGCGCCGCGCTGGCGGTGGTACGGAGGCGGGCGCTACGGGCGTCGCGCGCAGATGCAGCACTCGCCTGGTGCCTGGCGTGACAGCGCCGGCGTGGCCGCGCACGAGGCCCGGAATCCATGCGATTTCCGACCCAAGCGCGACGATCGGAAAGGTCGCCCGAAACGCCCGCGGCACCTTGTGATCGATGAAAACGTCCTTGACTTTGCGATGCCCATCCATGCCCAAGGGGCGGACGCGGTCTCCAGGAGCCCAGGTGCGCAGCCTGATGCCGCCGGCGAGCTGGTCGGCGTCGAAGATCGCCTCGAAGAGCGATTCGGGCATCGCGGGCGCCTTCCCAACGACAATCTCGCCCTCGAAGAGGAATCCGGCTTCCTCTACCGGCACGACCGCTTTCCCTGAAATATTCAGCGCAGCCGCATGCTTCGCCGCCCGACGCGGCGCGCTCCTGCCAAGCCGGATCGTTCCGTACCGACGCTCGAGGCGCCATCCGCCGGGGAGGTCGACGCCGCCGTTGGGTGGCCCCGTAAGCACCAGCCGGCGTACCGCCTCGATATGGGCGCGCGATACCCTTCTCAAGTCGCCGATTTCCACCCGGAGGAATCGGCGGATAACGGCGCTCGCCAGCGCAGGATGGAGCCGCGCGAGGCGGGCGACATCCAGGGTGCCGTCGGAGGTGACCGCGCGCCTCAGTTCCCCCTCGGCCAGGGCCGTCACCAGGCCGTCGAGCGATCGCATCTCGGCGGCCAGCCCGGCCAGGCGCCTTACCAAGCCCCCGCCGTACTCGCGCGCGAGCGCCGGGATAAGCTCGGCGCGGATACGGTTGCGCGCGATCGCCGGCGACGAATTGGAGCTGTCGGTCACGAAGCGCGCGCCAATCCCATTCAAGTAATCGAGAATCTCGCCCCGCTCGACGGAGAGCATCGGCCGGATCAGCTTTCCCGCTCCGGCTTCGGCCATCGCGCCAAGCCCGGCTGCTCCGGCGCCGCGCAGCAACCGGAGCATCACGGTCTCCGCCTGATCGCCGGCATGATGGGCCAGAGCGATTCGACTGGCGCCGACCTGCTCGGCCGTGCGGCGCAGGAAGGCGTGACGCGCCTCGCGCGCCCGCTCCTCGAGATTGCCCTTCTGATGCCCGAGGCGCTCGGCGTACCCGACCGTCAGCTCGACCCCGAGTTCGCGGCACAACTCGCGCACGAAATTCTCGTCGCGATCGGACTCCGCGCCGCGGAGACGATGGTTGAAGTGCGCCGCCGCGAGGTGGTAGCGCAAGCGTGGACGAAACGCGATCAGCGCGTGCAGCAGCGCAACCGAGTCCGCCCCGCCCGAGAGCCCGAGCAGGACTACCTCGCCGGGGGCAATCGCAAGCCGCCGCATCGCCGCCGCGATCTTGGCAACTACCTGATTTCTCGGCGCACGAGCCACAATTGTTACGCTAGCACTATCCCCCCCCTCGCCGCGCAGGGCTAGAATAGCGCTACGAGGCAGCCGGACATCGCAATCATCCCGAAGAGACCAATGCGCTGGACGCGGCGATGCAGCAATTGACGTATCTCGCGCGTATAGTACGCTTACCTACACAATGTACGCTTTCTCTTCTTTCTGAAGCGTCACGACTCGAAAGGCTCGCGCAGGGAGGATTCGACATGTTCAGAACAACGCAATTGAAATTATTGACAGCGGTCGTGGCGACCGCTGTGGCATTTTCCGTAGCGCAAGGATCTGCGCGCGCCGGCGAGTTCAGCGCCCCATGGCTGCAATGCTCGTCGGTCACGGTGCCGGCCGGCCTGTCCTGCACTGCGAGCGCGACTCAAGATGCGCTCAAGTTCGGCCACGCGACAGTCGACGATTCGGGCGGTGTGACGTTTACCATGGAGTCGGGAGCCCCCAACACAACCTTCGCAGTGAGCTACGTCTCGGTTGACGGCTCTCAATCCGTGTCCATCGCCAATTTGGTAACGAACGCCAAGGGAAACGGGGCGCTGCGCGAGGATCATTTCTGGGCAGGGGTCGGAAAGGTGGGCGCAGGCAACTTCGTCCTCACACAGAGTGTCCCCCCTGTCACCGGCACGCAGTTCGTCACGGGCGCAACGATCTCGCCCACCGGACTTCCGAATCCGCCGCGGGAAGACTATCGCGCCACGCTGGTTCGGTGCGGAAGCATCGACATTTTTGAGACAGCAAGCCCCCCACTCTCAACATGCGGGAGCGACCCTCTCAGCAGCGGCTATGCTGACATCGACTTTGTCTCTGGCAATCTGGCGATCAACATATCCGGCGCGGCGAAGATGGCAACTTACAGCGCGCAGTTGATCGCGCAGAATGGCACCACTCTGACGCTTGGAACGATTAACACCGACAAGCATGGCAGCGGCTTTTTGACGAAATCATCGTTCTTCGCGGAGGGCAAGAACATCTCAGGGACGGTGGAACTCCTCAACACCGGCATTGCGGCCCCCAATCTCGAGTTCCTCTCCGGATTCAAGGTGACCCAGAGGTTCATAGCTCCAACCACAACCGAGGACAACTTTGTTGCTTGCGGAGAGGTGACCGATCCTAGCGGTCTAGACTGCGGGAGCGATACGCTGGACAGCGGCACTTACTCGGTGTCAGCAAATGGCACAGTCACAGTGAAACTGTCCGGAGCACCCCCGAGTACGAACTACGAACTGTGGTTCCGGCCGCTTGGCAGTAACGGTTCTGCGTTAGGGCCTGATGTCGACACCGGTCTCGAGGTGCCGACCAATGCGAATGGAAACACGGTCAGTCCGGCTCCCTCGATAAAGTTCTTCTCGTCCGATACGGTGTGGTCAGGCACATTCGTCCTGAAAGAGAAGGGGGAGACCACCGACGAGTTCGTGGTGGGTTTCACGGTCTACTAGACCGCGTCACACACGCGTACAACCAACCGGCGAGCGGCTTACTGACACAAGCCGCCCGCCGGTTTTTTTCCCCGCCGATCGGGCGGCGCGACTCCTTCGCTTACAGATGATCGGCTCTCGGCCCACGCCGCTCGACACCCCCCTATCGCTTCATCCGCCCCGGGCAAGTCTGTAGCCGACCAATTCTAACCCGGGAATATCCTCGAAATCCGCCGCGTTCCTGGTAAGAAACCGATAAGAGTGTTGAATCGCCTGGCTGGCAAGCCAAAGGTCCTGAACGCGATGACGTGGCTTACGCGCCGCGGCTTTGAGCTGCGCGGCCAGTCGCCCAAATACCTCCCCGGTGTCACCGTCAACCGGCAGCAGCGGCTTGCGCCGCAGCCGTGCCAGGGCGCTCAGACGCTTGTGCCGGATTCGCGCATCCGCCGCGACTTCCGCTCCGAATTTCAGCTCCGCGATAGTGATCGGCGAAAGGTATACCGGCTCATCGCCGGTGAAAGCCGCAACATCTGCCGGAGCCAGGACTCCACGTTCAACGTCAATCCAGACGCAGGTATCGATCAGGAAACCCACGGGTCGCGCACCCCTTTAGACAACCGTTCGCCCTGAAGGCCGCCAGCTCGACTGTCCGCCTCCCATGTGGCGCCGGCGTCCTCAGGCAAGGTACGGTACACATCCGCCAGCGCTTCCAGCGCGGTCAGCCGTCCTGGTCCCGGTATGAGACGCGCGACCTGGCGGTGGTTACGTTCGATCACGATCTCTTCGCGCTCGACCGCGAGGCGATCGAGCACCTCGCTGAGGTTGCGGGCCAGTTCGGTGGCGGTTATGGTTTTCATTCGGATGCCCATGCGTATAATCTGATATAATCAAACTATATGCATTCGGGCGAGCGCCACAAGAGCGGAAGCCGCGCTCGGCGGGTCTCAACCAGATCGCCGGCTAGCCACGAGACTTTGACCTTTGGCCAAGAAAGTTGGAACGGTACTGGTCGAGGAGATGGAGAATGACGCCGATCCCGGGAAGGTTGACTTCCATCTCCTCGGCCAGGGTGCGGATTATCCGCACCCGGCGCAGCGCCGCCGCGTCGTAGAGCGGGTCGCGATGGCCGCGGGTTTCCTCGATCTGCGCCGGCGCGATCAGCTCCTCTTGCTCCCACAGGATCAACTCACGCTCGCTGACTCCGGCAACGGTGCATAGCACGCTGCGGCTTACGAGCGTGGCCGGTCTGCGCGCCCCGACCCGCGGTCTCGATGTTCCGGCCCGCCGCGCCATCGTCAGTTCCTGAGCAAATTGGCGCGCGGGTCGGGAATCGCGCGGGCGCGCCGGCGCTCCGCGAATTGATGCATCAGCGTGCGCTCTTCTTCGCTCAAGTCGGTGGGTGCGAGCACCTTGAGTTCGAACAACAGGTCGCCGGTCGGCTCGCCGCCGCGGCCGGGCAATCCGCGCCCCTTGAGCCGCATCAAACGGCCGCTCTGGCTGTTGGGCGGAATGTTGAGCGAGACCCGCCCTCCAAGGGCGGGCGCCGTCACCTCAGCGCCCAACGCCGCCTCGTAATCCCACACCGGCAGCCGGCATCTGAGGTTGCGTCCCGAGACCGTGAAGACCGGATGCAGCTTGAGTCGCACGGTGAGATAGAGGTCGCCGTTATGCTCGGGGCGGGGTGCGCGGCCGCCCTGCCCCTTGAGCCGCATCCGCATCCCGTCGGTCGCGCCCGCGGGAATCGCCACTTCCAACGAGCGGCGGCTTAAGACCACGCCCTGCCCCGCGCAATTGCGGCACGGTTCGGCGGAGCGGATCACACGCGCCCTGCCGCGTCGCTCCTCGCGGGTGAGCATCCCGGTGCCGCCGCAAGCCGGGCATTCGTCGCGGGCGGCAAGATCGAGCCTCCGCTTCACGCCGTGCATCGCCTCTTCGAGCGTGATTTCGACCTCGGCTTCGAGGTCCGGCGCGCGCGGGGGAGCTTCGGTGAACTCCTCGAAGCCGGCGAAGCCGCGCGGCCCGCCGCGCATCCCGGCGCCCCGGTCGAAGAAACTCGAGAAGAAGTCGCTGAAGTCGCCACCCGAGGCGAAGCCGCCGCCGGCGGCCTGCGATTGCGCGTAGCGGCGTAGGATTTCGTCCTCGCTCGCGCCGCGCTCCCAGTCGGCGCCGAGCGCGTCGTACTTCTTTCGCTTCTCGGCGTCGCTCAACACCTGGTAGGCCTCGTTGATCTCCTTGAAACGCGCCTCGGCCTCCTTGTTGTTGGGGTTGAGGTCGGGATGGTACTTGCGGGCAAGCTTGCGGTAGGCGCCGCGAATCTGGTCGGCGGCGGCGGTCCGCTCGACGCCGAGGACCTTGTAGTAGTCGCGAAATTCCATCCGCTAGGGTTTGCGTCCCGGTTGTTGCGGCGGCGGCTCTGCGCCGCCCAGCCTGGCCTCGAGGGCGCGAAGTTCGGCCTCGATACCGGCCTGGCGGCGCCACAGGAACATGACGTAGAGGAAGATCACGGCGAAGATGATGCTGTAGGCCGCAAACAGGTATCCGAAATGCTCCATAAGCTCTCAGCCTTCCTTTGACAGCAACCTCTCGACGGACCGATCGGACCGCAAAAATATCAGACCTGAAGGACGCGGTCACCACGTTGCGCGAGAAACGCCGCTATGCCTGGAACGCTCAGACGACTTCGCGAAATCCCAACGCCGGCGCAATCCGCATCGCTCCGATTATCGGGATCGCTCCGCTCAGCAGACTCACCATTACTGCCGCGACCAGCCCCTGGGTCGCGGCCGCGGGCATCACGAACAGCGCACCGGCGGTGCCGCCCAGCGCCGCGCCCAGCGAGACTCCCTCCGAGAACAGCCACAGCGCCACTGAAGCGCCCAAGCCGCCGCCGGCCATCCCGATTAGCGCGCATTCCCCGAACAGAACATTGCCGATCTGCGCGGGACTGAATCCCAGCGCCCGCATCAAGGCCACCTCGCCCATCCGCTCACGCACCATCATCGCCGCCGAGTTCGCCGCGATCAGCCACACCGTCAGGATCACCACCGCGCACAGGCCGTACACGATCGCCCGGATATTTCCCACCGCCGAAAGCCCATTCGACAGCGCGTCCTTTTCCGTCATGGTGCGCGTCTCGTAAGACGAGTTTCTGAAGTAATCGTCGATCGCTTTCGACAGCGAAGCGAGATGCTCGGGACTATCCGCTCGGGCAATCAGCTCCCAGGCGATATCGTCGGCCCGGTAGCCGTGGGCCTTCATCGCCTCGTTGAAATAGTCGCGGCTGAAGATGAACGCGTTGGGGTAATGCTTGGACGGGATCTCCGATCCCAGGATAAAGGTCAGGTCCATCCGGGACCACGAATCGGCGCCGTGCAATGTGATCTGTTGGCCGAGCTTCCAGCCGTATTTTTTCATCAGGGCACGTCCCACCGACGCCGCCCGGCGATCCTTGCGCATCGTGGTCATCGCGCTGGCCGTCAGCCCGTAATCCGGGAAGACGTCGTTGATCTCAGGGCCGACCGCGGCGGCAAAGACCGAGTCGCGCGGATCCCTGTAAGTCGCCGGCCAGCCCGTGATCGCCACGCAGGCTGCGCAGCCGGGCATCTCGCGAATCTGACCGCAATAGCGGGCCGGGAGGTCATACCACGGCGCAGTCCGATTGTTGATCACCAGGCGAAGCGTCGTCGAGGCGTCCTTGATTATGCGGTCCATCGATGCCGGCACCGAGATCAGCACCGTGAAGACGAAGGTCGCCATTGCGATCACCAGCGTGGTCATGGCGCTGCGCCTGAGATTGCGAAGCATGTTGCGCTCGATCAACTTGAAGAAGTTCATGGGCCTCGGCCGTCCCACAGCCCTTCGCGCCCGTCAATCCCGGCAATCGCAACCGGCGCTCATGCCGTCCGCAACCCTTCCATAACGCCGGTCCGCGCCGCTCGCAGCGCCGGCAAGAGCCCTCCGAATCCACCGATTATCGCTGCCGCGATTATTCCGGAGACGAAAGTGCCGAACGTCAGCCGGAACGAAAAAATGAACTCGCCGACGTTCATCAACCGGCTGTTGAGCCCGATCGCCGTTGCCACCACGACCGCCAAAATCTCTCCGATCAAGCCGCCTGCGATACCAATCGCGATGCTCTCGATTACGAAGCTTGCAAGCACGTTGCCCCGCGTGAATCCCAGCGCACGCAGCACTCCGACTTCTCGGCCACGCCGAGCCACCGCCGCATACATGGTGTTCATTCCGCCGAAAGTCGCGCCTAGTCCCAGGATCACCACGATTACCAGCCCCAGTCCGCGCAATTGCTCGGCGAACTCCGACTCCTGCGAGTAGAACTCGGCCTCCGTCTCGGCATCGACCCTCAGCCGCGCGTCGTTGTCCAGCGCATGTTTGAACGCGCCTTCCATCCCGGGCTTCAGCACTACGTGGATCGACGCGAACCCGCCGTTGGGATAGCCCATGTCCTGGCGCAACACGTCGAGGTCGGTCCAGACTTCGGACTCCCGCGCGCTGTCGTTGTCCGAGAACGCCCCGACCACCGTCCAGGTGCGCCGCCCGAACCGAATTTGGCGTCCGGGCGCCAGCGCAGGCACGCGGGCCAGGAGCTTGCGCCCGACGATCATTTCGCTCCGCCCCCGCGTCGGCCATCGCCCACTCACGACCCGCATGTTGCGATGCACGCGATACGCTTCAGGATATACGCCACGCAAAAAGGTAAAGTTGACATTGGGCTCATCCGGCGTGGCAAAGAATCCTGTTACCGCCTCGGGCGACACCAGCGCCAGGGTTCGATCCGCCGCGACCTCGGGACGGCTGCGGATCAACTCGTACTGCTCGTAGCTGATATAGCTGCCCGGCTCCGAGGTCATTCCGCGCGCCAGCACGATCCAATTTCCGCGCTCGCTTGCACCCAGCACCGTGCTGCGCAAGCCCGCAATCAAGCCCGACAGTATGACCAGAATCATGACAACCAGCGCGACGCCCATCGCGGTCATCAGCGAGGTGGTCCGTCTCACCGTCAGGCTTCGGAGGTTGTAACGCAGCGGGATCATCTACCCTCGGCCGGCTCCCATAAACGCGCCAAGGCCCTTATCCTACTAGCAGTCGTGGAGGAAATCCCGCGCCTGCCGAGTTAGGAAAGACGGAGAAAGAAACCGCACCGGAGGCCGGCGCTACGCAGAGAAAGAAGAGGCTGGCCGAGTAGTTGCGCGCCCACGGACACCACAGGCTCTCGCATTCGCGACTCATTGCAAAAACCTCGATTCCCTACCCAACTGGCAACGAAAAGCTCAGCGTAGGGGCCGCAGTGGGGCCGGGCGTCCCGCCCGGCCAGCCACTAGCGGGCGAGACGCCCGCCGCCACTTCTGAGCGGCCCTCCCTAACGGACAGGAGGGCCGTTCTCGAACGGCCCCTACGAGAGGATGGCGGGCACCCTTCGGCAGCCTCGAGGGCAGGCTCCGGCCCGCCCCGTTACAGAAAAAAGGCCCTAAATCCGAAGTGGGGCGGGCGTCCCCACGCCTGTGGCGACTGCCCGCCTTTAGGTGATCATTCATCGCCACAAAGCCCGTGAGCCAGTAGGCGCTTGCCCTCAAATTGCTCGACGGCCGAGGCGACCAGCTCTCGCTCCGATAGCTCCAAGTCGGGTTGAGCTTTGGCCAGGCGCCAGGTGACGAAATAGATCGCCTCGCAACGAAAACGTCAGCGTAGGGGCCGCTCGTGAGCGGCCCTCCCCAACGGACAGGAGGGCCGTTCTCGAACGGCCCCTACGAGAGGATGGCGGGCACGGAGGCCCGCCCCACTACAGAAAAAAGGCCCAAATCCGAAGTGGGGCGGGCGTCCCCGCCCGCCTCTGCATGCGCCCCGCTCAGGTGCCTGACGCGGCGGGCTGCTCGGCGGATTGCGCCAGGGCGAGCTTCAGCTTGAGATGCGAGAGCCGGGTGCGCGCGCGCAGGGTCGCGAAGCGCAGCCACAGCAGCCAAATGAAGAGCGCGGTGAAGGCGGCGATCGCCACCAGCAGCGTGATCACCATCAGCGGATCCTCCAGCCCATGCCCGCCCGTGCGCGTGACCAGCACCGCGGGATGGATCGTGCGCCACATGCGCACCGAGACGATTATCACCGGCACGTCCAGCACGCCCACTATCCCGACTACCGCGGCAAAGCGCGCGACTTGCGGCGTGTCGTCAGCCATCGCCCGCAGCATCAGGTAGCCGCCGTAGAGCAGCCAGAGGATTAGAGTGGTGGTCAGCCGCGAATCCCAACTCCACCACGTCCCCCAAATCGGCTTGGCCCATATCGAGCCCGTCACCAACACCAACGTGCAGAACACCATCCCGCATTCGGCGGCAGCGTAGCCCAGGTCGTCCCACACCTCGTCGCCCATCCAGAGGTAAAACGCGCCGGCGATTGCGACCAGGCCGAAGGCGGCGAACGCGACCCACGCGCAGGGCACGTGGAAGTAGAAGATTCGCTGCACGATTCCCTGCTCGGCCTCGGTCGGCACCACCACGAAGACCATGAACAGCGAGACGATCATCAGGATCGCGGTCACCACGCCAAGCCCGGTTCTGATTCCTCGCCCCATTGCGACTAGTCCTCGCGCACCACGAATTCGAACAGTATGTATCCCACGCCGACAAACAAGACGTCGAAGGCGAGCAGGATTTCCAGCCAGCTCGCGAAGCGGGCGACCGGCGCCCCCGCCAGCGCCCCGGCGCTGGCCTTGACCCCGGCGATCAGCGCCGGCGCGAACAGCGGCACCGCCAGCAGCGGCAGGATCAGATCGCCGGCCCGCGTGCGGCCCGAAATCGCGGCGAGCAGCGTGGCCAGCGCGGCGAAACCCAGTGCGCCGAGCCCGATCGCCGGGCATAGCCACACCAGCCGGGCGTCGAAATCCAGGTTGAAGAACAGCACCATCATCACGATCGCCGCAACCTCGGCGACCGCCATGAAGATGAAGGCGGCGGCCAGCTTGGCGGCGTACAGCGTCGCGCGGTCCAGCGGGCTCAGCAGCAGCGCCCGGATACATCCGTTCTCGCGCTCCGCGAGCAGCACGCGCGTCGCGCCGAGCATCCCGGAGAAGACCAGTGCCACCCACAGCGCGCCGGCCGCGGGCTCGGCACCGCGGATACTGCCCGGCGGCTGAGCGAAGACCAGCACCACCAGGATCAGCATCGAGAGCGCGACCAGCGCCAGCGTGCTGACTCCGCTGCGCAGTTCCAGGCGCAGATCCTTGGTGACTATCGCGGCGAAGCCCGACATGCGGTCCTACCCACCATCGTATTACGTTAGCAGGCTGTGGAAAAAGTTTCCGCAGCCTGAGCCCTACGATCCTCCATCCCTCGCGCCCGAGCGCCTCGTCGATCGTGCGGGTCTTATCCAATGAGTGTCTCTCTCGAGGGCGCGCCCCTGCTATAATCCGCACGTGTCCGTCGATGAGCATCGCAAACACGCGCGCACGCGGCTGCGGCTCGGCGTTATCACGGTAAGCGACAGCCGCACAGCCGCCACCGACGAGAGCGGGTGCCTGGTCCGCGAGATGCTAGAAGCCGCGGGCCATCAGGCGGCCCATTACGAGGTGATCGGCGACGACCCGGCGCGGATTCGCGCCGCGATCGCGGAGAACCTGCCGAAGCTCGACGGGATAATCTTAAGCGGTGGCACCGGAGTCGCCCCGCGCGACACGACTATCGAAGCGGTACGTCCGCTTTTCGACAAGGAACTGGAGGGATTCGGCGAGCTTTTCCGGATGCTGTCGTACAATGAAATCGGCTCGGCGGCGATGATGAGCCGGGCGGTGGCCGGGATAAGCGCCGGCAAAATCATCGCCGCGCTGCCCGGGTCGCCGGCGGCGTGCCGGCTCGCGCTGGAGAAGCTGCTGCTCCCCGAACTGGGCCATATTGCCCATCTACTCAACCTATGAGCCGGCTTACGCTTAGACTCTTCGCCACGCTGCGCGAACGCGCCGGTACCGCCGAGTTGGTCCGCGAGTTCCCCGACGGGGTCACCGTCGGGCAGATCTGGCGCAAGCTGGGCGAGGAATTTCCGGCGTTGGCCGGAGTCCACGACCGGATCGCCTTCGCAGTCAATCGCGAATATGTCAATGCCCACTTCAGGCCCGGCGACAACGACGAAGTCGCCTTCATCCCGCCGGTGAGCGGCGGCGCCGAGCCTGACGAGCCTGTATGGATCGGGCCGATCGCGATCGTGCGCGAGCCAATCGACCTGAAGGCGCTGGAAAAGGCGGTGGCCGATCCCGGGGCCGGGGCGACGGTCACCTTCGTGGGCACGACGCGGATTGATAACGCCGGCCGCCGCGTAATCCGGCTCGAGTACGAAGCCTATGAGCCGATGGCGCTCGGCGAGATGCGGCGCATCGCCGAGGAAGCGGGACGCCGATTGCGGATCACGCGTATCGCGATCACCCATCGAATCGGCGCGGTCGAGATCGGCGAGGTCTCGGTGGCGATCGCGGTCTCGGCGCCCCATCGCGGCGCCGCCTTCGACGCCTGCCGGCTGGCGATCGACCGGCTAAAGGAGATCGTGCCGATCTGGAAGAAGGAGTACTTCGACGGCGGCGAGGTGTGGATCGGATGCCAGAGCTCTCATCCGCCGGAGCGCTAGCGGGCGCAGGGCCCGGCCGATGGGCGCGGCCCGGGGTTATCGCGAGGTTATATTGACCGGCAAGAGTCCATCCGTTAATCAAGCGGGACGATGGCGGTGAGCGAAACGACGGTTCAGAAGATCATCCTGGCGGAACCGCGCGGCTTTTGCGCGGGTGTGGATCGGGCGGTCGAGGCGGTGCGCAGCGCGCTTCGCTCCTACGGCCCTCCGCTGTACGTGCGCCATCAGATCGTCCACAACCGCTTCGTACTCGAGGCGCTCGAGGCTGAGGGCGCAATCTTCGTCGAGAGCCTGGATAAAGTCCCAACCGGCCAGCGCGTGATCTTCAGCGCGCACGGCGTGGCGCCCAGCGAATGGGACCGTGCGCGCGATCGCGAATTGAGGGTGATCGATGCCACCTGCCCGCTGGTCACCAAGGTGCACCTCGAGGTCGAACGCTATGCGATGGAGGGCTACACCGTAATCCTGATCGGCCACGCCGGCCACGAGGAGGTAAAGGGTACGCTCGGCGTCGCTCCCGGCCAAGTGCTGCTGGTCGGCACGGTCGAGGAGGGCAACGCGATCGATGTGCACGATCCGGCGCGGGTCGCGGCGGTGACCCAGACCACGCTCAGCGTGGACGATACCCGCGAGATCATGGAGACGTTGCAGCGCCGCTTCCCGGCGCTGAGCGCGCCCAAGACCGACGACATCTGCTACGCCACTCAGAATCGCCAGAACGCGGTCAAGGAGCTGGTCAAGGTTTCCGACGCGATTTTGGTGGTGGGATCGAAGCAGAGCTCCAACGCGAATCGGATGGTGGAAGTCGCGCGGATGGCGGGCGGACGCGCGTTCCTGGTCGATTCGCTCGCCGACGTCGAGCCCGCGATGCTCAACGGGGTGCGTGCGCTGGGGCTGAGCGCCAGCGCCTCGTCCCCGGAATGGCTGGTGGAGGAGATTATCGGCCACTTCGCCCGCGGCGGCGCAGCCGTGGAGCTGCTGAGCATCAAGAAGGAGCGCGTCCACTTCCCGCTCCCGATGCCTGCCGACTGACGCAGCGCGTTCCGGCCGCCAAGGCCATTCGACAACATCGGCTATCGGAGCACTGAGCCGGGCGGCTATCATGAACCCGATGCCCCGCGACGCGCGATACAGGCGCCATCACGCGCGATTCAGCGCTCTCGGCGGAGTAATTCTCGTCCTCGTCCTCGCGCTCGCGCGATGCGCGGTATCGGCGGCGGCGAGCCCGCCGCCCGCGCAACCGTCGCCGCAGGCGTCGCCGTCGGCCTCCACCGGCCGAGTCATGCCGCCCCAGGCCGCGCAGTCCCCCTCGATCCCGCATGGCAGCGCGGTCGTCGCGTTGCTGGATCAAACCATAAGCTGGTACCGGGGCCTGGGCACCGAGGACCAGATGGTGAAGGAGCCGCTGGAGGTCCTGTTCGTTTCACAGGACCGCGCCCAAGCGACCGAGGTCGTCAAGCTGGCCTTCGAGTATGCGCGCGCGGAGGCGGCTGTCCTCGCCAGCCTGCACGCCACCGAAACCAAGGCGCCAGCGGCCCCCTCCGGCGACATCCTGGACCATCCGGAGCTGATCCAGAGCCGGCGCGCCGGCGCCGACGCCGAAGTGACCGCGCTCAAGGAGCGCGTCGCCAGTCTCCGGCAGCAGTCGGCGGCGGCGCCCAGGCGCAAACGCGATCAGGTCGCGGGCGAACTGGCCGACGCGCAGAACCAGCTCGCATTGGCGCAGTCGCGGGCCGACCTTCTGGCGACCATGAGCCAGTTCGAGGGCGGCGCCGAAAGCAGCAATGCTGCCGGCACGCTGCTCAATCAAATCGACGAACTGGAACGCACGACGCCGCAAGCCGGCGGCGAGGGCGCGCCCGCTGCGCCTGCCGGCAATCTGTCCCGGCCCGAACCCGCAGTCGAGCCCACTGCACTCCTCGACCGGGGGCGGGCCTGGCTGCGGCTGCGCCAGAAGATCGATTCGATCGAGCGGCGAATAGCGGAGACCGACGGGCTCAGGGACGCGACCCATCAAAGCCGCTCGGCGCTTCAACAGGCGATGATCCAGCTCGGCGCCGCCGCGCGCGGGCTTGTCGGCCAAGCCGGCGCCGAGCCGGGCGAGAGCCCCGCTACGATCGAGGCACGCAAAAGGCAGTTCGAGGTCCTGCTCGACCGGCGCAAGCAAATCGCCGCGGCGCTGCTCCCCCTCTCCAGGATGTCGCTGCTGTTCGCGCGCTACGACGCCAACCTCAAGGGATGGAGGGACGAGGAGGCCCAGCGCGCGATCGCAGAACTCTCGGGATTGGTAACACGCGCGATCACGCTCTCGATAATCCTTGCCGTTCTGCTCGCGGTCGGGATGGGGTGGCGCAGCGTCGCTTCCCGCTACGTTGAGGACCGCCACCGCCGCAGCCAGATGGTGCTGTTGCGCAACGTTGTGATCGGTATCCTGATTGCGATCGTGCTGGCCTTCGAGTTCGTCAGTGAGATCAGCTCGCTCGCCACCATGATCGGGCTGGCCACCGCCGGCATCGCGGTCGCCCTGCAGGACGTGATCCTGTCGATCGCGGGATACTTCCGGATCGGCGGCCGCTTCGGGATCAAGATCGGCGACTGGATCGAAGTGCAGGGCGTGCGCGGCGAAGTAATCAACATCGGGCTGACCAAGCTCACGCTGATGGAGCTGGGCGGCGAAGGCGGCCAGCGCGAGCCCACCGGCAGGCTCGCGGTACTGCCCAACTCGGTGGTATTCCGCGACAAGTTCGCCAATCGCGCCTACGGCACCGGCCTGGGATGGGACGAAATCGAGCTGATGATCTCGCCGGATTGTGACTACCGGATGGTTGAGAAGCGGCTCACCGAGGCGGTGGACGAGGTCTTCGCCCGCTATCGCGACGTGGCGCGCGCGGAGTCGCGCCAGATGGCGCGGCGCTTCAACCTCAAGATGGAGCCGCCCCGCCCGCAAAGCCGCATCAAGCTCAGCCCCGAGGGAGTCCGCCTCACCGTGCGCTATCCGGTCGACGTGCGGGTGCGAAACCAGGTGATGGACGAGATTTCGCGCCGGCTGCTCGACTCCTTCAAGCGCGACCCCTCGATCCGCCTGATTCCACAGGCCGCCGCGAACTTGCAGCCCAATCCCGACGGCGTCCAGCCCGCCGCCGGCCAGACCCAGGAGCCGCCGCCTCCCGCGGCTCGCGCGAGCAAGGCCTGACAGGGTGCGGCAGCAGACCGCCTTGACAACTCCGGCGGATTTCTTCAAGACTCGACTCGCGAATTTGCCGGACCAACCGCTAACGAAGGAATTGATTCGATGCGCCTACGAATTGCGAGCGCGGCCTTACTCCCCGCGCTGACCCTGGCCGTGGCGATGATGCTCGGCGGCTGCAAGTCCGAGGCTCAGCGCCATTTCGACCAGGCCGTTGACCATTACGACAAGAAGGATTGGAAGGACGCGCGGGCGGAGTTCGAGCAGGCTGTCAAGCTCGATCCCAAGATGCTCGACGCTCACAAGGCCCTGGCCCAGCTCGATGAATTCTTCGGCGACGAGGAGGGCGCCGGGCGCGAGTACGACGCAGCCTCGATGCTCGACCCCACCGACCAGAAGCTGACGAGCAAGGTCCGCTACTACCGGCTGGTCAAGCAGATGGCGAGCCAGGCCGACGATGCGATGGGCGACATCAAGATCGGCAAGTTCGACGAAGGGCTAGCCACGCTGAAGGACGTCATGGTCCAGAGCAAGTCGAAGGCGGTGCGTCAGCACGCGCTCGCCACGCTTGGTCAGGCCGCGCCGATTATCGCCCAGCAGGGCGACGATCTGGCCGGGCAAAAGAAATATGCCGACGCGCTCAAGGCCTACGATGCCGCGATCCGCGCTTACATGCTAATCACCCAGGCGACGGGCCAGACCTCGCTCGATTCGGCTGCCGATAAGGTCCTGCATTCCGCCAACCAGGCCGCCAAGCTCGCGGGAACGCCTGATGTCACCTTCAAAATGCTCAACGACGTGCTGGGCCTCGATCCCGACGACAAAGCCGCCAACATGGAACTCGCGCAGACCTACCTGTCGCGGGATCCGCCCGACTACTCGACCGCGGCGGACCTGATGGAGCGCGCCGGCGCTCCCGACGCCGAGGTCGCCAAGCTGCGCGCCAAGGCCAAACGGCACTAACAGGGTGCGCAAGAACGATTCTCGCGACCAGACGCTTCGCCGATAGCGGTTGAACGGCTCGATGCGGCGGCGGCGAGGCTACATCGCGGTCGAAGGGCCGATCGGCGTCGGCAAGACCAGCCTGGCCCAGGCGCTTGCCGTCCAGCTCAATGGGCGGCTGGTGCTCGAGGATGCGGCGAGCAATCCGTTCCTGTCACGATTCTACCAGGATCCCGACAAGTACGCCTTTCCGCTCCAGCTTTTTTTCCTGCTGACCCGCTACAACCAGCAACGCGAACTGGCGCAGCAGGATCTCTTCGCGCAAGCTACGGTCGCCGATTACCTGTTCGCCAAGGACAGGATTTTCGCCCGGCTGAATCTGGCGCCCGACGAGCTTACGCTCTACGAGCGCGTTTATCCGCTGCTGGACGCGAAGATGCCCAAGCCCGACCTGGTGGTTTATATCCGGGCCAACGCCGCGGTGCTCGCTGAGCGGTTGCGCCGGCGAAACCGCGACTTCGAGCGAGCCATCAGCATCGAGTACCTGGAGCGGGTCTCCGCCGCCTATCGCGATTTTTTCTTCTACTACGACGAGGCGCCGCTGCTGGTGGTAGACACCTCGGATATCGATTTCGTCAACGACCTCGAGGACTTGGCCGACCTGATCCGCGAGATCGACAACGCCGGCGCAGGCGTCCAGCACTTCGTTCCGCGCAAACGCTGACGCGGGCCGGTGCCGTTCCAGCTTGTTGCTGCCAATGCGCGTGCCGGCTCGGGCCGCCCTCTTGCTGCGCGCTGTGAAATTTGGCGAAGAAAGTTGCAACGGCGCTAGCGCTGCCCGCCGGCAGCCTTGAACGCGCGCTCGATCTCGCCGGCCAGCTTGAAGTCCTTCGCGGTCACGCCGCCTTCGCTGTGCGTGCTGCACGAGAAGCGGATACGAGTGTAGTTGATCGCGATATCGGGATGATGGTCAGCGGCCTCGGCGATCTCGGCCACCTGCTTGACGAACCGGATACCCTCCATAAACTCCTTGAATCGAAACAGCTTGTTGATCGCGTTGTCCTTGAATTCCCAGCCGCTGAGCTGCTCGAGGCGCTCGGCGACCTCGTCGGAAGTGAGCTTCGCCATCGGATGGTTCCTCCATTCAGTTTGTCGCGCGGGCTATGGTATGTAGTCAGGAATCCTGGCAACCAAGGGAGCGGAGATGGAAGACAAGATTGTTACCGACGAAGCAAGAAAAATGATCGGTCGCGAAAGCGAGCCGCACACGGTCGAAATCGAGCGCGGCGCAATTCGCCGCTTCGCCGAGGCGATCGGCGATCCCAACCCGATCTTCAACAACGAGAAGCAGGCGCGCCTTACCCGATTCGGCGGGATGGTGGCGCCGCCGACCTTCTGCCGTTCGCTCGGCGGAGGTTTCTTCAATGTACCGCTCAACATGCAGACGTTGCGCGGACTCGACGGCGGCTCGGAGTGGGAATACTTCGAGCCGATCCGGGCCGGCGATCGAATCGCGGTGGTCTCGCGACTGGCCGAGCTGCGCGAATCGCAGGGAAGGCTCGGCCCGATGGTCTTTATCGTAACCGAGACGCGCTACACAAATCAGTTCGATCAGCTCTGTGTGATCCAGCGCTCGACCACTATTCGCTACTAGGCCGGAGGATTCCATCATGGCCAAGCAGATTTACTTCGAAGACCTCGAAGTCGGACAGGAGATTGCGCCGCTCGAGAAAGATCCCACCACTCAGCAGTTAGTCAGGTATGCCGGCGCCTCGGGCGACTTCTACCAGATCCATTATGACAAGGACTTCGCGCTAGCCAATGGACTGCCCGGCGTGATCCTCCATGGCGCCCTTAAGAACGCGTTCCTGGGCCATTTGATCACCGACTTTGCCGGCGAGCATGGCACGCTCAAGAAGCTGGCCGTCCAGTACCGCGGGATGGATCGGCCCGGCTCGAAGATCGTGTGCCGCGGCAAGATCACAGGCAAGCGCGTCGAGAACGGCGATCATCTGGTGGACTGCGAGATCTGGGTCGAAAACGCCAAGGGCGAGAAAACCACGCCGGGCACCGCGACCGTAGCGTTGCCCTCCCGGGCCTGAAGGGCGCTGGATGCCTGCGCGCAGGAAGTTCGCGCCGCGCAGCTTCGAGGCCGCCGATATCGCCGCGGGCAAGGTCGAGCCGCACTACCTCAAGGTGCTGTCGCGGGTGCTCGCTGCACACGCAATAGCCGAAAAGCTTACCGCCGACGGCTACGCGCGAGCTCTGACGACACTCACCGATCCGGCGCTGCGCACGACCGTGGAAAAGAACCTTCGCCAAGAGCGCAAGCACGCCGCCCTGGTCTTCGGCGCGCTCGCCGAGCTCGGGATAAGCGAGAACCTAGCCGAACGCCAGATGCTGCCGGCGCTCAAGGCGCCCTCGTTCGAGGCTCCCCGATACTTCGCCGAGCGCGCCGCGGGCGAGCTGGATCTGTTGATGGCGAGCCTGAGCCTCGACACGCCGGGGCTGATGATGATCGCCGAGAATTACCGGGAATCGAGCTACGCGCCGCATAGCCGGGCCGCCGAGCTGATCCTGGAGGAAGAGGCCGATCACGACGCGTTTGCGTACGGCCAGTTGCGCGCCGCGGTCGAGCGCTTCGGAAAGAAGAAGGTCAACGCCGCGCTCAGGGAATGGATCCCGCGCGCGGCGAACTTCTTCGGCCCGCCCGGCAGCGGCTTCACCTACGATTGCATCACCTACGGGCTCAAGACCCGCGACAACCAGGAGCTGGCCGAACTGTACCTCGAGATGCTGGCGCGGCGGGTCGCACAGGCTGGACTCGAAATGCCCCGCCTCACTCCCGGCTATCCGCGCGTGCTCGCGTGACGTGAAACCCGCGCCTCGCCCGGACCATCGCGCCAACCGGGCCGCCGATTCTCCAAGGCCGAAAGTCGGGGTTTCGGCGTGCCTGCTCGGCCACAACGTGCGCTACGACGGCGGCGACAAGCGAAGCCGCCTCGTAGCCGACAGTCTCGCGCGGCGCTTCGACTTCGTTCCCGTATGCCCCGAGGTCGAGCTTGGACTAGGCGTGCCACGCGAGCCGATCAACCTGGTGCGGCGCGGGCGCGAGACTCGACTGGTGGGAGCAAACAGCGGACGCGACCACACCCGCGCGATGCGCGCGTATGCGAGGCGGCGGTTGGAAACCCTCGCCCGCGAGTCGCTCGCCGGTTACATTTTCAAAAGCGGTTCGCCGAGCTGCGGGCTGACGGACGTGGAGGTTCCCGCCCCGGGCGAGGGGCGCGGACTTTTCGCCGACGCGATGGTTCGCAGCTATTCCGAGTTGCCGGTCGCCGAGGAGACCAGCCTCGCCGACCCGGAAATCCGCCGCAACTTTATCCAGCGCGCCACCGCCTATTCGCGGCTCAACCGGTTCTTCGCCTCGCGATGGACCGCGCGCGGACTAGCCGCCTTTCACGCCGCCAACCGGGCGCGGCTGATAGCCCGTTCGCCCGAGGCCTGTCGCGCGCTCGATCGCATCGTCGCGCGCGCGGCAAAAATTCCCCGCAAAGCGTTGCATCAAGCCTACCTCTCGGGCTTCATGCGTGCGTTTGCGCCGCGATGACAGGTCGGATTTGCCTGCTGACCGATGCGCCGCGGCGCGGCTATCATGTAACTCGACGCGGGAGGCACGATTGGCGGGCCTCGCGGCGCAGTCAGTCATGTACACGGCTATCGACGCAGCCGAGCGTATCGCCGAACGCCTGAGCAAGCTGGCGGGAATGGCCGCAGTCGCGCTCGGCGGCTCATGGGCGCGAGGTACCGCGCACGAAGATTCCGACCTCGACCTGGGGCTCTACTACTATCCGGAGCAGCGATTTTCGATCGCGGAGCTGTCGGAGTTGGCGCGCCAGCTCGACCACCGCCATTCTTCGCCGGCACACTCGCTTCCCTCGGGCGGCGGACGAGTCCCGAATGACCCGCGCACAACGAGCATGCCGGTGGAAGGCCTGGTGACGCCGTTCGGCGAATGGGGTCCGTGGATCAACGGCGGCGGATGGCTGTTGATCGAGGGCCGTCACGTGGATTTTCTATACCGCGACCTTGACAAGGTCGCCAACGTCGTCGCGCGATGTAGCGCGGGGCAAATCACCTGCGACTACCAGATCGGCCATCCAGCCGGCTTCCACAACCACATCTACATGGGCGAGGTCCATTACTGCCGCGCACTTCACGACCCCGGCGGGGTGCTACGCGCGCTCAAGCGGCTCACCGCGGAGTACCCGCCTGCGATGCGCCGCGCGATAATCGACAAGTACCTCTACGAGGCGCGCTTCTCGACGGCGATCGCCGACAAACCGGCGGGTCGCGGCAACGTCCACTACGTCGCGGGATGCCTGTTCCGCGCCGTCGGCTGCATCGTGCAGGTGCTGTTCGCGCTCAACCGCCAATATTTCGTCAACGAAAAGGGCTCGCTCCGGGCAGTCGAGTCGTTTGAGTTGAAACCGCCGAACTTCACGGCGCAAGTGGCCGCTATCGAGGGCGCGACCGGCGCGACCGCCGACGAATTGGCCGCCAGCGTCAGGCACTGCGGCCAACTGGTGGAAGCGGTCGCCGGTCTTTGGGTGAATGCGTAGAGCTGCTTCTCCATCGGTCGCCCTTGTCGCACGGACCCGCGCGGAACTTCCCGGTCTGGTCGGTAGGCCCGGCTGCAGCGAACTTAAAGCAGCACGTGAGAATCGCCTGAACCCTGGAGGTCTAGGGAGAGGGAGCAAAGCTCAACTCACCGCGAGCGCCAGGTACGCCATCCCCTGGCGCGCGGGTGTTAGCTGAACGCCGAAGTCTCTGACCAGCGGCGCGATGTCGCAGGCGTTGTCGGCTGTCACAAATCTTACCGCGTCGCGCGAGAAAAGCGGCCGCGGCAGCTTTTCGGCAAGCGCGCCCGCCGCGCGCATCAGCGACTCGGGTATGTGAATGATCGGCCGGCGACGGCCCGTCAGCTCCATGATTAGGCGAATCAGGTCGTCGAACGTCATCAGCTCGGGTCCGCCGATCTCGTAGGTACTGTTCCGTCCGCGGCCCTCGATCGCCAGCGTCACGCACGCGGCAAGATCGTCCACCAGCACGGGCTGAACTTTCTGACGCCCGGTGCCAGGCACGGCGAACACCGGAGCGAAGCGGAGCGCCTTCGCGAACGTGTTCACCACCTTGTCCTCCGGGCCATAGACCAGCGAGGGCCGGAAGATAGTGAACGCGAGCCCCGACTCGCGGATTGCGCGCTCCGCCTTTCCCTTGGCGCGAAACGCGGGATGACCGCTCGACTCGTCGGCCGCGGCGCCGCTGATGTAGATGAACTGCGCGACGCCAGCCGACTTGGCGGCGTCCAGCATCGCTATCGTGCCGCCATAATCGACCCGCTCGAAGGTCAGCCCGCGCCGCGGGTCTTCGATTGGGTAGCCGTCGAACTGGACCGCGTTGACCACGGCGCTTGCGCCCGAAACCGCCCGCTTCAGCGACGCGAGGTCGCTCACGTCGGCGCGCACGAATTCGCCGGCAATCCCGCCATGCCGGGCGCGTGCGGCGTCGGGATTTCGCGACATCAGGCGGAGCTGCAAGTCCGGTATCGTGGCCAACCGGCGCGCGATCGCTCGCCCCATAAAGCCGGATGCCCCGGCGACCGCGACCGTCCTGGCGCTCACCGCCCGTTGCCCGTTGGCGCGCCGCTACCGGTGGTGCCTTCCGTTGGAGTGCGACGAATCGTGGAGCGGCGCGAGATGGAAGCGCGATAGTTCGGGACGACAGTTGACCCGGACGCGGAGCCAGAACGTCCCCAGCCCGCGATTGGTGTAGATGTAAAAGTCGTCGAACCGGTTGAGCCCCGAGTAGAACTGCCTGCCGAGGCGGAGAATCGATCGCAGCGGCGAGCCGTAGAGCGGAATCCGCACCACGCCGCCGTGCGTATGCCCCGACAGCACCACGCCGGGCTTGAGGTGGCGGATGTAGAGTGCGGTATCGGGATTGTGGGCCAGCACAATCGTGCACTCGCCGGGCCGCACGCCGGCGAAGGCCCGCGACGGCTCGGCGCGGCGCGCCCATAAATCGTCCACCCCCACCACCACGAGCATCTCGCCGCGCACGTTGAGCCGGCAATTTTGGTTGGCGAGCACGTCGGCGCCCGCGTGGCGCAGGGCGACGGCGATGCGGTCGAAGGAGGACCAGTGATCGTGGTTGCCCGCGATCGCGAAGGTGCCGAGCGCAGGACGAAGCTCGCCCAGCACGCGGCGAAACGCGCCCAGATAGCGGCGCGTCGTTTCCGGTCCGGAAAAATAGTCGCCGGTCAGGAACACCAGGTCGGGGCGATGGTGATTGATCAGTGTCACCGCCTTCTCCAGCCGCTCCACGTCCTCGTCGCGATCGACATGGAAATCGCTGATCTGGCACGCCACCAAGCCTTCAAGTGAGGCCGGCAAAGCGCGCACCGGAAGCACCAGGCGCGTGACATCGATTTCGTCGATCGTCCGGCGCCAGGCGCGATGGAGCGGGCGCAACGCAAGCGGCGGCTTGCGCCGACGGCGGAGTGCGAACACGGGCGGCTCTGCGAGCAGGGCCTCCCCGCTGAGACTATCGGTCGGCATCGGGAAATATAGTCTAGAACACTTGCAGCAGACTCTGGAAGTCTGGAAGTGAGATTATCTTCTCATCCGAGTGATCGATCGGCTCGTGCTCGCGCTCCCAGGTGTGCGGATGCGGGATATAGACCGCGCGCAGCCCGGCCGCGAGCGCCGGATTGATGTCCGAACGCGGGCTGTTGCCGATCATGAAACTGACTGACGGCTCAAGCCCGGCCTCGACGATCAGCCGGCGATACGCTGCAACGTCCTTTTCCGCCACTACGTCCACCCGGCTGAACAGCGCGCCGAGCCCGGAACGCGCGAGCTTGCCGGTCTGCTCCTCGTGCTGCCCCTTGGTGAACAGCAGTAATCGATGGCGCCCGGCGAGCTCGGCGAGCGTCGGCTCGACGCCGGGCAGAAGCTCGCAGTGCCGGCTTGTCAGGCGCTCCCCGATTTCCTCGACGATAGGGAAGACCCGGGCATGAAGCTTAAGCGGCGCCACCTCGCGGGTCACCCGGCAGAGCAGCATCACGTACGGGCGCCGCCCGTAGCCGTGGCTGCGGATGATTTCGAGCTCGCAGCGGCGGATTGCGGCGCGCACCCGGGCGCTGTCGGTGGATACGCCGGCCTCCTCGAGCGCCGCGACGAAGTCCGCCTCGGCTTCCAGAAAATAGATGTTGGAATCCCACAGCGTGTCGTCGGCGTCGAAGATCAGGCTGAGCCCGCCCACCTGCGTCATCATCGCTGAGAAGGGTACCGACGTTATCGGACAAGGGCAATTGCGCCGGCGCTGATTCAGCCTTAAGAGATCGCGCTACGGTCCTGAGTGGGAAGTTCCTTGACAAACTTGCCGGCGGAGCTTCTTCAATGGCCTCTCCCAGAGGGGAGAGGCCGACGGTCGCTGCGACCGTCGGGTGAGGGACCGCAGCGTCGCTGCGCCGGCAGCGACATTTGGTTGCGCGCGCCTTTTTTCGCCAGGGCCAACCACGCAACGGCCGGAGCGCTTCGATCCTCGGCGCCGCGCAGCCAAACGCGGCGCCGCAAGGTCCCTCACCCCGACCCTCTCCCAGCTTTGCAGGGAGAGGGCGAAGAAAAACCCTCGAGCTTTGGTGTAGAAGTTGTGGCGCGGGCCGCCGTACCCGCCACTGTTCGGAGGGCCGATCACGAGCAGAAGTTTCGACGGGTACTCGTCACTGCAAATGAGATCCAGGATGGCGGCCCGAGCAGGCTTCGACCACCCGGCCTGTATCTCGACCGCCAACGTTTCACCGACCACGCCGTCGATCTTGGGTTTGATATCGCCGTCGCTGAGTATGCCTCCGTAGTTGATCTTTCGATTGGGCACAAATGCGTCCCCCGCCACCACTCCCATAAGGCGTTTGCCGTACGCGTCGTGGTGGTTCATGAAGCGCTCCAGCTGTTCCCGATTTTATCGGGAATTTCCACTTTGACTTTCAAGACACCACCTCTCCTCTGTCTCCGAAGCGGTTGGCGCTGAATGACGATAGCCTTTTTAACCAGAATTTCCATTAAGACTTCGGATCCGCCGCGTACCGCCAGGGCTGTAGATTCATCGCGATGAGTCTGGTGCGACCGCCGATACTATCGCAAGCCGAAGAGTCAGTCCGCAGGACGCGGCACGCCGGTGGCGGGAAGGACCATCAGCGCGCCGGTCGCGGGATTGCGCCCGACGTAGATCTCGGTCTCGTAAACCGCGCGAAGACTTTCGGCCGTGAAAACCTGCTCGGGCGGACCGCACGCCACCGCTGCGCCGTCCTTGAGCAGCAGCACGCGATCGGCGTAAAGCGCCGCCGCGTTGAGATCATGCAGCGTCGCGATCACGGCCAGACCACGCTCGGCGCACAGCCGCTTCAGGATCGCGAAAATCTCCGCGACGTGCTTCAAGTCCAAGAAAGCCGTCGGCTCATCGAGCAGCGCGACCTTCGGCTCTTGCGCCAGCGCCCGCGCCAGCACCACGCGCTTGCGCTCGCCGCCCGACAGTTCCTGGACGTAGCGCGCCTTAAGCGGCGTCAGCCCGAGCGTCTCGAGCGCGTTGTCGGCGATCGCGAGGTCGCGGGCGCTCTCGAAGCTGAGCAGCCCCAGATGCGGCGCGCGGCCCATCAGGACGACCTCCAGCACCGTGAATGGAAATGCGACCACGTTGTCCTGCGCGACGGTCGCGACATTGCGGGCCAAATCGCGCCGGTCAAAGTCGGCCCGCGGCTTGCCCAGCAGCTCGATCGTGCCCTGCCACGGCTCAAGCGACCCCGCGAGCAGCCTGAGGATGGTTGATTTGCCCGCACCGTTTGGCCCCACGATCGCGAGCAGCTCTCCGAACCCCACTTCGAGGGAGACGCGATGGAGCACCTGGCGGCCGCCGTAGCCGGCCGAAATTTCCGTCGCGCGAAGTGCCGCGCCTTGTGGCCTTACGCTCACCGGGCGAGCGTCCTGCGTCCTTCGCGACGCAGCAGAAAGACGAAGAACGGGCCGCCGCACAGCGCCGTGATCGCGCCGACCGGAAGCTCCGAGGGCGCGATCACGGTGCGGGCAAGCAGATCGGCCGCGATCATGAAGGCCGCGCCGGCGATAAACGAGGCCGGCAGCAGAATGCGATGGTCGGCGCCGAACGCCAGCCGGACGATATGCGGGACGATCAGCCCGACGAAGGAGATTATGCCGCTGACCGAAACCGCCGCGCCGATCATCACCGAGGTCGCGACGAAGATGGCGCGCCTCAGCCCGTCGACGTCCACGCCCAGCTCGCCGGCCGCGTCGTCGCCCAGGCTCAGCAGGTTCATGTCGCGCGCGCGCACGAACAGCACCGCGAAGCCCGCGATTCCCGCCACCGCCACGGTCGCAACCTCGCGATAGGTCGGTGCCTCGAAGCTGCCCATCAGCCAGAACAGGATGGTGTGAGTGACGTAGAAGTTGACCACACTGTTGACAATCATGATCGCGGCGCCCCAGAACGCGTTGAAGATCACGCCCACCAACAACAGTGTGAACGGCTCGAGCCGCCCGTCGACCAGGGCGAGCCGGTAGACCGCGATGGTCGAGAGCAGCGCCCCTGCGAACGCCAGGAGCGGGACGCCGGCGGCCTCACCGCCGATCTTCACGCCCAGGACAATTGCGAGGATTGCGCCGAAGGCGCCGCCCCCGGAGATTCCCAGGATTCCGCCTTCCGCCAGCGGATTGCGGACCAGCGCCTGCAGCGCGGCGCCGACCGCCGCCAGCACCGCGCCGACGATCGCCGCCATCAGGATGCGCGGCAATCGGGCGTCCACGAAGATCGCGCGGTCGGGGCTGGCGGCGTCGCCGATCGCGCGGACCAGGTTGATGTGGACACTGCCCACCGCCGCCGCGACGATCGACACCGCGGCCGTGGCCACCAGCAGCAAAATCAGTGTCCACACCGTCCGGGCGCGGGTCAGGTACGCGGCGGAGAGCGCGCCCCCGTCAGCTTGGGGAGCGGACGCGCGCGGCGGGCCGGCGGCTGCGCCCACGCCCATCAGTTGCGCGCCGCCCGCGCGGCCGTCCTCAGATTCGCCGGGGTCGCCTCGGGATGGATCATCGCGGCCAGCAGCTCCAGCGATTGCCACACGCGCGGCCCCGGACGGAGCATCATGTCTTGCGGATAACCGTACACGCGATGCTCGCGGACCGCGGGGATCGCGGGGTAGCGCGACCAGAAGGTTCGCGGCGACGCGGGATCGCTGCCCATCTGCCCGTCGAGGATCACATCCGGGGCGGTCGCGATGATGTACTCGAGGCTCAGGCGGGGCCACGATTGTGCCGCGCGGTCCGCGATATTGATTCCGCCGGCCAGTGTCAACAGCTGGTCGAGAAACGTGCCGCGCCCGACCGCGACCATCGGCTGATGCCCCACCAGCATCACGACCGTGCGCGGCGCTACGCCCTTGAGCCGCTCGCGCACGGCTTCGACGTGCGAACGTATCGTGTCGAGCAACTCGTGCGCCTGCCGCTCAAGTCCGATGCGGCCGCCGATCGCCGCGATTGACCCCTCGATGTCTTCCAGGGAGTCGTCCTTGACCATCAGGGTCGGAAAACCCATCGCCCGCAGCGCGCGGACTTCGCGCAGGTTCGACGCGATCGCACTCCCGATTACCAGGGTCGGGCGCAGCCCGGCGATCGCCTCGACGTTGGGAGTAAGAAAAGTGCCCACCTTCGGCAGCCTCTTCGCCGCCTCGGGATAATCGCAGTACTGCGAGACGCCGACAACATCCGGTCCCGCTCCGAGCGCGAACAGGATCTCGGTGACCGGCGGCTCCAGCGACACGATTCGATTCCCCCGGCCGGGTATCGCACAGCACGGGTGCGCGACGATAACCATCGCAATAAACAGCAACGCGACGCCCGATGCCGATTTGGCCCTCACATCGCGAAGCTACCCGATCGCGGCGCGCTCCTTAAGCGGGGCGGTTCGGACTGACAAATCCCGTTGCATGGCGCCCAGCTCGTCGGTTAGCCTCCCCCGCATGAGGAGGACCTGGACTTGTTGAGCAAGATCGTAGTTTGTATCAAGCAGATCCCGCTGGTCGAAGACGCCAACTTCGATGCGGTGACCAAAACCATCCGCCGCGACGGCCCCGCCGTGATCAGCGCCTTCGACCTGCGCGCGATTTCGCTCGCGGGCGCGCTCAAGAAGCGCTTCAATGCGACCCTTACTGTGGTGACGATGGGCCCGCCGCAGGCCAGGCAGGCGCTGACCGACGCGATCGCAATGGGGATGGACCGCGCGGTGCACCTCGAGGACGGCGCCTTCGCCGGCTCCGACACGCTCGCCACGGCACGGGCGCTCGCTACGTGGCTTAAGCGCGAACGCTTCGACCTGATCCTGCTGGGCAAATATTCGCTCGACGCGGAGACCGGACAGGTCGGTCCCGAGATTGCGGAGCTGCTCGGAATCGCGCAGGTGACGGGCGTATGCAAGCTGGAAATCGACGGCGATCGAGTCCGCGCCGAGCGCGAGAGCGACGAAGGCTACGACGAGATCGAATGTCGCCTGCCGGCGCTGCTGACCTGCGCGGAAGGCGTCGCGCAGCCGATCCGGGTCCAGCCCGACGCCGCCGAAAATGCCAAGACTCGCCCGATCGAGTCGGTGCGCGCAGCGGACCTCGACCCGGACGTGAACAAGTTCGGCTTCGCGGGCTCTCCGACCTGGGTGCAGGAAATTCGCGCTCAGCAATCCCCGAAAACAGAATGCCGGATGATCGACGGCGCCGACCCGGTGCGCGCAGCCGCCCAGATCGTGGCGGCACTCAATGAGCTGGGAGCCTTGCGTGTGCGCCCGCCCGCGCGCCGGCAGATCAGCGGCGTACAGCGCGGCGCCGCCCGCGGGCGCGATCTGTGGGTGGCGTGCGAGACCAATCTCGCCGGCCAGGTCACGCGGGGTTCGCTGGAAATGCTCTCGCGGGGCGACGATCTGGCCACGCAACTGGGCGGAGCGTTGATCGCAGTCGGTTTCGCGTCGCTCGTCCGCCACGCCTCGATGCTCGCAAGTTACGGCGCCGACCGCGTGCTCATCCTCGATTCCGCCGCGCTGGCGCCCTACACGCCCGAGGCGGCCGCCGAAGCGATGGCGGTGGTGGTGCGCGAGCGCGAGCCGTGGGGTCTCCTGATTTGCGCCAGCGAGCGCGGACGCGATTGGGGCCCGCGGCTGGCGGCGAGACTTGGACTCGGGCTCACGGGCGACGCGATCGCAATCGAGCTTGACGCCGAGAATCGGTCGGCACCCGCCCCAGTGGCGACGCCGCGGTCGGCACCGCCGCGGATGGTCGCGCTCAAGCCCGTATTCGGCGGCAATATCGTCGCGCCGATTCTCTCGAAGACCTACCCGCAGATGGCGACTGTGCGCGCGGGAGTGCTGGAGATGGCCGAGCCGAACGGCTCGCGCAAGGCGGAACTGGAGCAGGTTCGGCTCGAGCTCAAACCCCCGCTCTCACGGCTGGTCAAGGCGCACACGCTGCTCGATCCGTCCGTGCAGCCGCTGGAAGGAGCGGCGCTCGTGGTCGGAATCGGAATGGGCGTGGGGGCCGAGGGTGTGGAGCGCGTCAAGGAGCTTGCGCGGGCGCTCAGCGCGGGAATTTGCGCGACGCGCCAAGTCACGGACGCCGGATGGGTGCCGCGCCAGTTGCAGGTCGGGCTGACCGGCAAGGCGATCGATCCTCGACTCTACATCGCGGTCGGAGTACGCGGCGCACCGAATCACATCGTAGGGATCAAGCGTGCGCAGACCGTGGTCGCGATCAACAACGATTCCGAGGCGCCGATCTTTGAGCGGGCAACCATCGGCGTGGTTGCCGATTGGGCGAAGATCGTGCCGCGCCTTACATGGCTCTTGCGCGCGCGCATGATCGAGTAACTCCGGGGGCGTTCCCCGCTCGGCCAACGTCAGCGGCTATAGCTCCAGTTCGGGTCGTACTGCCAGGACGCGTCGGTGTAAGCGTAGGCGAATTCCGTCAGTGCTCCCGCGCCGGGCAGTAGATAGTCTCCGATTTGGTTCGGCTCCGTCTCTTGCGCGAGCTGATATGCGCGCGCCTCTTCCAGCGATTGCTCTTGCCATCCCGCCTGCGCCATCGGCCGCGATTCGTGCGAAGCGAGAGGGTTGCGCCCCGAGTGCATGAAAGCGGCCAGCGAGATCGTGGCCGTGACCAGGACCGCACAGACCGCGGCTGCGACGCGGCGGCGGATTCTCCGTTGACGTTGTTCGAGGCGCGCCTTCGCGATCACGCGCCGCGCGAAATCGCCGGGCAGATTCGGCTCGCGCGCCAGCCGGTTATTTCTTCGCGAGGAGATTCTTTCAACTCTCATCGTCAGATTCACGTTCGCTCATAAGCTGCCGAAGGCGCCGGCGCGCGCGAAACAGCCGCGACTTTATCGCCGCGACACTATCCCCGGTCAAGCGCGCCAGTCGCCGGTAGCTCCAGCGCCGATCCCGGATCAGCGTCACTAATTCGCGTTGATCCGCGGGCAGACGTCCGATTGCGCCTTCGAGGAGGAAGCTTCTCGATTCCGCGTCTTGATCCGGCTCGCAAGCTATTGAGTCGTGCCATTTCTCCCAGGGAACCATGAACCGCCAGCGGCGACGACGACGCAGGTGGTCAAAACAGGAGTTGCGCGCGATCCTGAAGAGCCAGGGCTCGAAGACCTCAAGGTCCTTGAGCCGCGGCAAGCCCAGCACCATCTTGACGAAGACCTGCTGACAGACATCCTGCCATTCGCTGTCATCGCCGATTAGTGAAATCACCATCGCGGCAACGCGCCCCTGATAACCGCGAATGATTTGCTCCAGCGCCGCTTCGTCGCCCGACTGCGCGTCTGCGATCAGCTCAGCTACCGGCGGCACTGATTCGTAAACTGCCTTCTCCCTCATCCGATGCACTCGCGGTGGGCGCCCCGGAACGGGAGCCCACCGCATGCGCTAATCGTTGCGTTCTTGCGATCCTATCAGAAGCCCGGAGGTCCCATCGGCGGCGGCCCGCCATCGCCGACCAGAGCCTCCATCTGCGCGCGCAACGACTTGAGCTTGTTATGCAGCTCCGCGGCCTTGGCTAACTGGTCTGGCGTGAGCAGTGCGCGAATCTGCAGCGTCGTCGACAGCACCTGCTGATCGAGTTGCTGATGGATCTTGGCCTCCTGCTGCTGAAGCGGAGCGATATCGGAGGCCTCGACAGGACCGGTGCTCATCAGCTTGTCCGCAATCTGATCGTGAACGGCATCGAGCTGCTTCATCAGCGGCTGCGCCTGGGCGAAATTGGCATCCATAATCTGCCGAACGTGGGTCTGCTGCTCAGTGGTGAGATCCGCGTGCCTGAGAACGAGCATCAGGGGCATCGGCAGCGGTCCCATGGGGCCTCCCGGCCCGTGAGGCTGCGCCAAGGCCGTCGTGGGCAGCGCCCACGCCGCAGCAAAGCATAAAACTGGCAGAAACCTTTTGTATCGCATCGGATGTAAACTCCTCCTGGGGCATTTCTTCTTCACCCAGCAAGACGCATCACCCCGCTCAAGGTTGCGCGGAGACTTGGCTCAGCAACCGCTGCTGAGTGCTCTCACCGGCGAATTTCGTACAGCGCCGAGAAGGCGTCTTCGATCGGCAGGCGGCGGAACCTGGTGAAGCCGGCCTGCTGGCACAGCTCGCGCGCCTTCGGCTCGCCCATCACGGCGCCGATTCCGGGGCCGCCGCCCGCCAGCGATACCGTTATGCAGTAGAGCGTCGATATCGAGTACATCAGGCGCCCGAGCGGGTTGATATTGTCCTCGAGATTCGCCGACATGTTCATCTCGAGCATCACGTAGGTGCCGTCGGGTTTGAGCGCGTCGCGAATCGAGCTGAGTAGCGCGACCGGATCGACCGACTCGTGGACCACGTCGAAGGTGGTGATCAGGTCCCATCGCTCGGCCGGCAGCCTGGTGCAATCGACCGTCTCGAAACTCACCCGCCCCTGCACGCCCGCGGCACGCGCGTTGTTGCGGGCGCGCTCGATCGACTCCGGATGCGCGTCGTAGCCTGACACGCGCGCTTTCGGGAATCCCTTGGCGAGAGCGATGGCCGCCCGCCCGCTGCCGCATCCCACATCCAGCGCGGCGCCGCCCTCGGACAGCGCCGTTACCACCTGCCGCATCGTCGGCAGCCACTTGCGGACCAAGCGGTCCTGATACATCGAGGCTGAGAGACGCTCGACAGCCTCGAAGGTTTCAGGCGGGTATTCGCTCTGCGGCACGCCCTTGCCGGTCTTGAACGCCTCGGCGACTTTGGGCGCCATGCCGGCGTTGGGCACGATCATTTGCATGAAGCCGCCGAAGAAAAACGGCGAATCGTCCCGCGCAAGCACCATCGCGTGCTCCGGCTGGAGGAAGAATTTGCACGCCGCCGGGTCGTACTCGACGTAGCGCGCCGCTACCATCGCGCCCAGCCACTCGCGGATGTAGCGCTCGCTGAGCCCGGTGCGCCCAGCCAGCTCAGCGCTGGTGACCCATCCCGCACCGTCGAGTGCGCGGAAGATGCCAAGCTTGTCGCCGATGTAGCTCAGCGCGCTTTGCGCGGCGATACCGAGGTCGCTCATCGTCGACTCGGCGAACTTCTTTATCCGGTTCCAGTCGAGTTGTGACGCTTCCTGCGGCATGTCTCGTCCCTTCTGTTTTTCACTTTTTCACTGCCTGCCATACAGCACAGCGCGAGTGGTCCGCGTGAGGTCCGGCAACGCTCACAGGCGACCGAGCAGGTCCTCGACGGTTATTCCGATGTCGCGCGCGATCTTTCGCAGCAACGTCGGTGAGATATCGCTGCCGGCGTGGAAGGGCACAGTCGTTCCGCGCCCGTCGGCGTGCCTGTACTGGCGATGAGACCCGCGCTGACGCACCTCCACGAACCCCAGCCGCTCGAGCAGCGCGACCACTTCGCGCGGCTTGAGGACGGGGATTGAGCCCATGGCTACGCCACTCGGATGGTTTGGATTCCGACGAACTCAGACTCCAACTTCGGCTCGCCGTCCTCGAGGAGCATCTCGACCACCTCTTGAAGATTCCGCCTGAGCTCGTCGAGGTTTTTTCCCTGACTGTGGGCGCCCGGCCAGCCAGGGATGTAACCAACGTACAGGCCGGTGTCGGGGTCCCGCTCAATCACTATGTTGAAGGTACGCATCGTGCACACTCCTCCGGTTGAACCCCGCAGCGCCGACGACGCATCGCCCTTGCCGGCTCGGCCCACCATACCTGCCCTACGGTTCTTTGTCGCTGCCGGCGGCACAGCCCTCTGACACTTTTCAGAGCGCAGGGAAAAAAGCAAAAGCGGGTGGTCTGCATCTTCGCCGGCTGTGGCGCGCTACACCGCGCGGTCCGCGTGCTGGATTGGCGAAACATGTTAAGCAGTGAAAAGTGAAAAGTGAAAAACGAGTCCGCGCCGGAACGCCACCCGATGCCGCTACTCCCTCGTGTTTGCGGCGGGCGCGCCAAACATCTCGGTCTGTTCGGGCTCCGGCGCGGCTTCGAGCAGAGAGGCCGCGAACAGTCCCTCGCGCTCCACGTAGGGTCTGAATTTGTGGTAAAGCTCCGCGAGCTTGGCCTGGTAGTATTCGACGTTCTCGTCGGGATTGGCCGGGTCGTATTCCGCAGCCATCTTCGCCGACGTGGCAACCTTGACCTTGGGGCTGTGGCCGGTCACGTAGTACGAGATCTGGTCGCCGCTTAAGTACGGGCGCTCGGACTTGAGCGCCAACTCGTAGGCGGCCGACACGTTGCGGCGCTTGCCGCCTCGCTTGGCGCGGTAGACGTTCGAGCGAATCCTGCAAGGTCTCGGTCTTCATCAGGCCCGTGATTTCGAACTCGTGATGTTCGAGCCTTCGTCGGTACTCCTCGAAGAGCGCCGGAATCGCTTCGCGCCGTTCCTCCAGGAGCAACCGGAACATCTCCTCCATGAAGCGGCGCTGGAAGCGCTCCAGCCCGCGCGACTTGAGCCCGGAGCCGCGAATAGTCATCACGCCGCTCTCGTCGAGCAGCACGTAGTTTTTCATCTTGTAGCTGAACATCGCGGTGTAGCACCCGTCGATCTCCAGCCGTATCCCCTCGGGCATCGCGGCGCCGACCGCCCCGATCAGTGCGTCTGCCGCGGCCTGGGCGTCGGCGCCCGGCGGCGCAACGAAGTAGATACCGTCGGTATCGACTTCGATCACGCTCGCCCCACACGCCTCGAGCTCCTTGACCGCGCGCCGGATCAGGTTGCGCCCGCGCCTGGTCACGGCGTTGGCCTGTGCGAAGTCGTTGAAATGGCCGAGCGCGAACCCGAGATAGCCATAGAACGAATTGATCAGGATCTTGAAGGTCTGCTGGAGCGCCTCGAGGTCGCGCCGCTTTAGACCTTCGAGCTCGCGCACCAGCGCCTTGGCCTGAACGCGGAAGCTTCGCAGACCGCGCAGCATCTCCAGGAACACGCCGAGCCGGTCGGCGCCAGGGCCGTGCCCGTACTGAATCATCAGCGACGGGTACAGCGAGGTGACGTTGCAATGGAGCACGTTGCGCGCCACGCCGCATCGCCGGATCTCCGTATAGCCGCCCGCGACCTCGCGCGGTTCGTTGCAGGCCGGGATCGAATGGCCCGCGGCCAGGTAGGCGCGGATCATCAGCGCGTCGATCTTGGTCGCGTTCCCGCGCAGGTAAACGTTCTGGTACGAGTACGGGAAGATCTGCGCCTGCACGAAGTAGCTCGGCGCGAGCCTTTCGGCCAGCGCGCCCGCCTCGCGCGCGTCGTCGAGCGCGTACTCCAGGAGTTCGTCGCGGCGATGGTCGTAGTAGGAGCTGATGCGGGAGGGGTCGATATAAACGCGGCCCGGCCGCGCGATACGAAAGTGCCGCGCCAGCTCCTTGAGCCCGAAGCCCTCCAGCTCGCGGCTTGCGATGTCGTAATGCTGGGCGAGGATCCAGGTGTCCACAATGCTGCGGCCCCACACGTCGTAGCGGCGATACGCGATCACCCGCTCGGCGATCTGGAGCCGCGAGGCACGCGCGCTGAGCTCGCTCCCGTCGCGGCCCAGCGTCAGCCTGACCCCGTGGCGGCACGCCCGGGCCTCGAGGTACTCGAGGTCGAAGCGGAACAGGTTGTGGCCCTCGACGACGTCGGGATCGCGCTCGCGCACGATCCGTACGAACTCCTCGAGCGTCGCCCGCTCGTCCATCTCAGCCCCCGACAGCACGCGCTCGAAGCCGGCCGAGTCGGTGATCGCGATTGCGACCACGCGGTCGCCCTCGCGCGCGGCAGAGGGGAACTCGAAGCCCGGACTGATGTAAGTCTCGATATCGATCTGCATCCGATGGAGCTGGGCGAATTCCATCCCCATGAAGAATGTCGTCCCGGTCAGCATCAGGTGCTGCTCAACTGGATCGGCAAGCACCAGGTAGGGCGCGTCGCGAGCGCCCGGCGGCTTGCCGCTGACGCGCCGGAGATGACGCTTGGCAGCCTCGAGCGAATCGAGCGCGGCGAAGGTCGCCAGGTGGTGGAAGTTGAAGTCGCCCTTGAGCTCCGCTATCGCGTGCGGACCCTTGAAACCCTCGAGCAGCGCGCGGTCGGCGAGCACCGCGAAGAGCCTCAAAGGACGGCGTTCGCGGACCACTTTCCCCTCGACCCGCTTTACGGCCTCGACCTGATTGGGCGGGACGATCTCAATCGCGACCACGCCGCGGTCGGCGGGATCGCCGAACAGCAGACGGTTGCCGTAGAATTGGTCGCGAATCGCCTGATAGGGGCTCATCGATGGGACGTCCATCGCCGATTGTGCGTGGCGGGGCGCTTGCCTGCCAGGGTCCCTTTATATAAGTTACCAGACTCTATAAGTAATCTATTCGCGGTGCTTAGGGGGAAGGCCCCCGACCGAGATGATCTGACGGCTGCCCTGACGAGGATAAGCGTGTTCAGCCTCCAGAACGGCGAATTGTTTCTGTTCGCGATCGCGCTTTTTGCAGCGACGGTCAATGGCGCGATTGGATACGGGTTCTCGTCACTGACGGTTCCGGTCGCGCTGTTGTTCTTTTCTAACAAGGTCTTGAGTCCCGCCCTAGTCCTGGTCGAGCTTGCGATAAACAGTTGGCTCGTCGTGCTGAGCCGCGGGAGTCTTACCATGGTTCGCCGGCGCGCAGTTCCGATTCTCCTTGGCTTGGTTCCCGGCATCCTGATCGGAAGCTATCTGTTGACCAGCGCAAATCCCGGATGGGTCAAGTTTTGTACGTACGTCGTGCTGCTCCCCTTGATTCTCTTGCAGGCTGCGGGCTTTCGGCGGCCGATTCATGCCGAACACGCGGCCGGGGTGCCGCTCGGTCTCGGCGTCGGGACGCTTTACGCGACCACCACTATCTCAGGGCCTCCTCTGGCCCTGATGTTCAACAATCAGGGACTCGACAAGCAGGAGTTTCGTGCCACGCTGGGGACCGTGCGCCTGGTGGAGACGACGCTGACCGCGGTCGCGTACTGGGCCTTGGGATTGTACAGCTCCTATAGCATTCACCTGGTGGCTCCGATCGCGCCCGCGGTACTGCTGGGTCTTCCACTCGGCGCCTTTCTGATTCGCTATGTGCACACCGAGACGTTCAGGCGGATATGCATGAGCTTCGATGCCTGGATCGTAGGATTCGGCCTCGCGCGAACCATCATCGACCTAAGGCTGTTTGGGTCGTCCGGAGCGTACAGCCTTTGGGCGGTGGTGATACTTTTGGACCTGTATCTCCTGTACGGGTATTTTGTGGCGGGGCGTTTCCGTGCGCGAGTAAACAGCGCCGCCTTTTCCACTTGAACTGCCAAGGCCGGTCGCGGTCGCGCCGCAATAATAGACGTTGGCGAGCAGCGGCGATGCGCTGCCACCGTGGCGCACCGGAGGGCGGCGCTACAGTGAAGCGTCGCGAGCCGATCCCCAACTTGGCGGATAATGCCCAGCCGTAATTCTCCACCCGGTTCAGCACATTGCCGAAATGCCCGTAGCCGGCAGTAGCAGATGGACCGTGGCCGGGGAGAGATAAATGACCACATCACTGCGCAATGGGAGGCGGAACCCTCCCCCTACAGGAGCGGAAAACATGAGTACGCAAGGAGTCTTTCAAGACAATTCGTATTCGATCGGACGCACGCCGCTGGTCAAGCTGAACCACGTTACCGACGGGGCCAAGGCCACAGTGTTGGCGAAGATCGAGGGGCGTAATCCGTCCTATTCGGTCAAGTGCCGCATCGGGGCGGCGATGATCTGGGACGCGGAGCAGAAGGGCTTGCTTAAACCGGGCCAAGTGATCCTCGAACCGACCAGCGGCAACACGGGCATCGCGCTGGCGTTCGTCGGTGCATCGCGCGGATACAAGGTGTTGCTGACGATGCCCGATACGATGAGCGTGGAGCGGCGCCGCGTGCTGTTCGGTCTGGGCGCCGAGTTGATTCTGACCGAGGGGCCGAAGGGTATGCCAGGTGCGATTGCCAAGGCGCAGCAGCTCCTGGACTCCGACCCGCAGCGGTATTTCATGCCTCAGCAGTTCAACAATCCCGCCAATCCGGCGATTCACGAGAAGACCACGGGACCGGAAATCTGGGACGACACCCAAGGCGCCATCGATATTTTTGTCTCGGGTGTTGGCACCGGCGGCACCATTACAGGCGTGTCCCGGTTCATCAAGAAGACCAAGGGGAAGCAAATCATCTCGGTTGCTGTCGAGCCGAAGGAAAGCCCGGTTATCACGCAGAAACTTGCGGGCCAGGAACTCAAGCCTGGTCCGCATAAAATCCAGGGCATCGGCGCCGGCTTCATTCCTGAGACGCTGGATCTGTCGCTGGTTGACAGTGTCGAGCAGGTGGATAGCGGGCAAGCAGTCGCCTTTGCACGGCGCTTGACTCGCGAGGAGGGCATGCTGGTCGGCATTTCGTCCGGCGCAGCGGTAGCGGTGGCCGTACGGCTCGCAAAGAAGCCCGAGTTAGCCGGCAAAACCATCGTCACTGTGCTGCCCGACGCGGGTGAGCGATACTTGTCCACGGTGCTTTACCAGGAGTGGGCCTGAAAATTCGACGAGATCAAAAAGGGCTGGTGGACACCCGTACCGTGTACAGCGTCGGGTGCTGAGCCTCTTGGCACAATATGAAGAACCGGAGGACACGTTCCCTGTGCGTGGCTTTATCTACGACGTGCGGACTGGAAGATTGGGCGAGGTCAAATCCTGACCTGCAGCCCTGGCGCATCAGAACATAAGCGAAGGAGACCCTAAAGTGTCAGACAACACAGCAAACTACAGACTCGCCACCCAAGCGTTACACGCCGGCCAAGTGCCAGACCCCACCACGACGGCCCGCGCCGTGCCGATCTATGCGACGACCAGCTACGTGTTCCACGATACCGAGCACGCGGCAAATCTGTTCGGCTTGCGTGAATTCGGCAACATCTACACTCGCCTGATGAACCCCACCAACGACGTCCTCGAAAAGCGCCTAGCGGCGCTCGACGGCGGCGCAGCGGGGCTGGCGTTTGCCAGCGGGCAGGCGGCAATCACTGCGTCCCTGCTGACGATCACGCATGCGGGGCAAAACCTGATCTCCGCCAACAGCCTATACGGCGGGACGTGGACGCTGTTCACGCAGACCTTTCCGAAACTCGGCGTTGAGGTCCGATTCTTCGATCCGAAGCGGCCCGAGGAAATCAGCAAGCTGGTGGACAAAAACACCCGTGCGGTGTACATCGAGACGCCTGGCAACCCGAAGAACGACGTGCCGGACTATCGCAAGATCACCGACCTCGCGCACAACCACGGTCTGCCCACGATTATCGACAACACGGCCCTCACTGCGGCCCTGTTCCGTCCGATCGAGCACGGCTTCGACATCGTCGTGTATTCGACGACGAAGTTCATCGGCGGCCATGGCGTGCACCTTGGTGGCGCGATTGTCGATAGTGCTAAGTTCCCGTGGGCCAAGGACCCGCAGAAGTGGCCGGAATTCACCGCGCCCAGCCCGTCGTATCACGGGCTGGTGTTCGAGGAGGCGTTGCGGCCGATCGGCAACATCGCCTACATCTTCCACATCCGGACCCACTGGCTGCGCGACACGGGTGCCTGCCAGAGCCCGTTTGGAGCGTTCCTGACGCTGCTGGGATTGGAGACTTTGCACCTGCGGCTGGAGCGGCACTCTCAGAACGCGCTAGCCGTGGCGAAATTCCTCGAGAAGCATCCTGCCGTGCAGTGGGTGAACTACCCGGGTCTACCCAGCCACCCCGATTACGCCAATGCGAAGAAGTACCTGCCGGACGGACAGGGTGCAATCGTCGGCTTCGGCATCAAGGGCGGCAAGGAAGCAGGCGTCAGGTTGATCAACAGCATCAAGCTGTTCAGCCATCTGGCGAACATCGGTGACGTGAAATCGTTGATCATCCACCCGGCCACGACCACGCACTCGCAGCTCACGCCTGAAGAGCAGGCGCAGACCGGCGTGACGCCTGAGTACGTGCGTTTGTCGGTGGGTGTCGAGGACGTGCGCGACATCATCGCGGATCTCGACCAGGCGCTGGCAGCATCGCAGCGATAGAGCCGGATGGTGAAATCTCGGACCACGCAGCCGCTCGGCCATCAGACAAAGCCGCCGCGCGATTTCGATAGCAGCGACGCGGTCCGCTCCGCCGCGCCGTTGCTGCATGCCAGGCACGTCACGTTCGACACCCCGCTGAAACTGGAACTCGGCGGCGAACTGCCGGAAGTCAGTGTCACCTACGAGACTTATGGAGAGCTGAGCGAGGCCGGAGACAACGCCGTGCTGATCTGCCACGCTATCAGCGGCGATTCGCACGTGGCCCGCCACGACGATGCGGACCTTCCCGGATGGTGGGACGTGGTCGTCGGGCCGAGCGGTTTCATCGACACCAAGCGGTACTTCGTCGTCTGCTCCAACATCCTTGGCGGATGCCGCGGCACTACCGGCCCGAACAGTATCGATCCCCTCACCGGTCAGCCGTACGCGTCGGACTTCCCCACCATAACCACCGCCGACACCGTGGAAGTGCAGCGGTGGCTGATCGACCATCTTGGCATCCGCAAGCTGCGCGCAGTAATCGGCGGGTCGATGGGCGGGCACCAGGCTATCACCTGGGCAATCCGCCATCCCGACCGGGTCCGCGTGTGCGTGGCGATCGCGACAGCGCCCCGGCTCACCACCCAGGCGTTGGCGTTCGACGTGGTGGCACGTAACGCCGTCATGCACGACCCGCACTACCACGGCGGCCGCTACTACGGCGGGCAGGGACCCGCCGTCGGTCTCGCGCTGGCCCGCATGCTCGGGCACATCACGTACCTGTCGCCCGAGTCGATGACCGCCAAGTTCGACCCAAGCCGGCTGCGCCCGCGGGCCGTGCCGACCGCGTTCGAAAAGAAGTTCTCGGTTGGCTCCTATCTGGCCTATCAGGGCGACAGATTCGTCGAGCGGTTCGACGCCAACAGCTACGTAACCCTGTCGATGGTGATGGACTTGTTCAACGTCGGCGACACGCCGACAACGTTGCAGGCCGCGCTCGCTCCGTCGCAATGCCGGTGGCTGGTGGTAAGCTTCTCGAGCGATTGGCTGTTCCCGCCGGAGCAAGGCCGGCAGATCGCCGACGCTTTGTTGGCGCTCGACAAGCCCGTGTCGTATTGCGAGGTCACGAGCGCCAGCGGCCACGATGCGTTCCTGCTCGCGGACAGCGTCGACACCTACGGCGGATTGGTCCGCGGGTTCCTCGACAACCTGACCGGACCGCCCCTCGGCGGCGACCGTCATGAAACGTCAGCGCCGCAGCTGTCATCGAGCTCCTTTTTTCAAGGCGACCGCGTGGACCTGCGAATCCTGGTGGATGAGATTCCGCCCGGCAGCAGTGTCCTGGACCTGGGATGCGGCAGCGGCCAGCTCATGGCCGAGCTCATTGCCAAGGGTCATGGCCGCGTGGTCGGCCTGGAGGTGGACGAGCGGGCCGTCCTCGAATGTGTCTCGCGCGGCCTCAACGTCATCAACGCGGATCTCAACGATGGGTTGAACAGTTTTCGCGACAAGCAGTTCGACGTGGTGGTGCTCTCCCAGGCCCTGCAATGCATCACCGACACCAAGGGCATCCTGCGCGAGATCACGCGCGTCGGCGGGCTGGGCATCGTGAGCTTTCCCAATTTCGCGTATCGTAAGCTCCGGCAGATGTATTACGAACAGGGTCGCTCGCCCACGGTTCCGGGGCTCTACGGCTACGAATGGTACGACACTCCGAATCGTCGATTCGCGTCGATCATTGACGTCCGAGAACTTTGCGAGGCTATCGGCATCCGGGTGCTGCGCGAGATCTGCTTGAACAGCGAATCTGGTGAAGCGGTACACGACGACCCGAACCTGAACGCCGACATCGCCATGTTCTTCCTTAGCGCCTGAAATCCAGCCAAGGCCAATAGAAGGACATCCAAGGTTTAGCAGGCTGCGGAAAAACGAGTGATTAGCAGCGCCGCAGGTCCTTTCGCGAGAGCCGGTCGCGTTTACAGCGCCCCGAGAATCAAGAGGCCGGCGAGAAAGATTGCGTAGGCCGCGCCGCCGACCATCAGGCTTAGCGTGCCCAACTCCCCCTCCCGCAGGTTCACGAACAGGAGTCCCGCCGAGACCAGCGCGATGCCCCCCGCCAACAGCTCGGGCGGCGTCAGATGCCAAGCCGTGAACGCGAGGCCGAGCGACACCGGAATGCATGACTGAAAGACCATCGCGCCCGTGATGTTGGCGAGGGCGAGATGGTCCTTGCGCTGGCGGATCCAGACCACGGAGTTGTACTTCTCGGGCAACTCGGTAGCGAGCGGACTTAAGATCAACGATACCACCCCCGGGTTGAGCCCGAGGTGCCCTGAGAGAAGTACCACCTGCTCGACGAATTCGCGCGCGCCCAGGAGAATAGCGAACATTGCGACGATCACCTGCGCGGCGATCGCAAGCCCGCGCGGCGCATCCGGGCTTCCTCCCATCAGCAGCTCCGCGTAAAGTCCGTGCTCGACCGCGCTCTCGGGGCTGCGCTCGAGCCGCAGCATCGTGGCGGCGTAGATCCCGTAAACGCCGAGCAGCGCCAGTGCGATGATGCGTCGCGCGATCGCGCCAGGATGGCCCAGCCCGACTATCGCCGCCGCGAGAAATATCGGAAAGAAGAACGCGAGGTCGCGCCGCCCGTCCTGGCGCGATACCTTGAGCGCGCTTCGATCGCGCCGTTTGCGGTAGACGATTCCCGCCATCCCCATCACGAACAGCGCGATCGTCGAGAGCATCAGGGGCGCCCCGATTATGGCGCCTACGCCGACCGCGTGGTGCGCCTCGCTTTGCCCCTCGGCGCCCATCAGTATCGCGACCGCCGGGATGAAGGTCTCCGGCAGCGCAGTCCCGACCGCGGCCAGCAGGCTGCCGACGGCGGCCTCGGCCACATCCATCCGATGGCCGGCCCACTCCACCGCGTTCGTGAACAGTTCGGAGCCGGCCAAAATGACCACGAAGCTGATCAGCAGGATTAAGACATGGGCAATCACGGCCCGGCTCCGAGACCCGGCCGCTAGATTAGAGTGGCGCCCGGATCGTCAAACTATTAGAGCAAGATAGAGGGCGCAGGCCCGCAAGGCCAGCAAAAGCGGCGCTTTACGCGAATTAGCGGCGGAACCTTCGTTTCGTGTCTATAATTGTGGGGTGAGCGGCGGCTCGTAGAGGTGGGGGTGCGGCTTGCCGGACGAAACGCGCGGTGTTAGCGAAAGCCAAGCAAGTGTAGTAGTATTACTTGTTTGCACGATGTCCGTGGTTTCTTGCGAGCCAGCCTCAGGCTGCACCTATAGGCAGCCCGCCCACATATTCCTGCGCCCGCTTGGGACGCGCCGCATAATTCCGCCGGGACGGTAGTTTTAGAGCATGAAGCAGAAGTCTGAAGGCAAAGATCTCCGCAGCCTCGTCGATCTCGGCCGCGAGCAGGGCTACCTGACCTTCGACCAGGTAAACGACTTCCTGCCTCAGGATGTCGCGTCGCCCACCGATCTGCGCGCTGCGCTCGACAGCTTCCAGGACCTCGACATCAAGATTCTCGACGAGGTCCCGACCGGCGAGACCACTGAGGCCGAGATCGAGCCCGAGGCCAAGGAGGAACCCGAAGAGCCGGCCGAGCCTGCCGCCGTCGATTCGCTCGGGGAGTCGTCCGACCCGGTTCGGCTCTACTTGAAGGAGATGGGCAACTTCCAGCTCCTCTCGCGGGAGCAGGAGGTTGAGATCGCCAAGCGTATCGAGGTCGGCGAAAACGAAGTCGAAGCCGAGGTGCTCAACTCTCCGGTCACGCTCGATTTCGTGATCTCGCTCGGCGAACGCGTCGAGGCCGGCGAGGGCGACCTGCGCGAGGTCTTCGAGGAAGCCGAGGAGCCCTCCGACCCGGATGAGGAGCGCGGCCCCGAGGCCGACGAGAAGCAGCACAAGAAGCTGCTGGTCGCGACCAAGAAGCTCAAGGAGCTGCGCACTAAGCTCGAGGGCGTTGAGGAACAACTGACGAGCAGGCCCGGACCCAGGCGCAAGCCCAAGATCGAAAGGACCCGCCTACGTCTCAAGGATCGGGTCCGCAAGGAACTCGAGAAGCTGGGGCTCTCGCGCCGCGTGCATGAGGCCGCCATCGCCGAAATGCTACGCTTGCTGGCCGATCATACGGGCGCCCAGCGCATGATCCAGCGCTATGAGGAGGCCACCGGCCGCACCAAGACCCAACTGCTCAAGGAGGCGGCAGAAGCCGAAGACCGCCGCCATGTGCTCAAGGTCAACGGCACGCGCGAGAACCTGCTCGACATCGCGGCCAGAATCCGTGAGGCGCAGCGCCTGACGCGCCAGGTGGAAAAGCGCGTCAAGGCCAGCGGCGAGGATTTCGCCCGCTCCCTCGAGCTCGTCGCCGCCGGCCAGGACAAGAGCCGCCGCGCCAAGAAGGAGCTGACCGAGGCCAATCTGCGCCTGGTGGTCAGCCTGGCGAAGCGTTACACCAATCGCGGCCTGGGGTTCCTCGACCTCATCCAGGAGGGCGACATCGGCCTGATGCGCGCGGTGGACAAGTTCGAGTACCAGCGCGGCTACAAGTTCTCGACCTACGCGACCTGGTGGATACGGCAGTCGATGTCACGCGCGATCGCCGATCAGGGCCGCACCATCCGAATCCCCGTCCACATGGTCGAGACCATCAACAAACTGCTCCGCGTCACCCGCCTGCTGGTCCAGCGCCTGGGCCGCGAGCCGACTCCCGAGGAAATCGGGGGGCAGATGGAGATGCCGCTCGACAAGGTCCAAAAGGTCCTCAAGATCGTTAAAGAGCCGATCTCGCTCGAAACCCCGATCGGCGATGAAGAGGAGAGCTCTCTCGGCGACTTCGTCGAGGACGAGTTGGCGCCCTCCCCGGTCGAGGCCGCAATCCACAGCAACCTCGGCGAGCAGACCCGCAAGGTGCTGGCCACGCTCACCCCGCGCGAGGAGCAGATCCTGAGAATGCGATTCGGGATCGGGCAGAAGACCGACTACACCCTCGAAGAGGTAGGCAAGCAGTTCGCCGTCACCCGCGAGCGTATCCGCCAAATCGAGGCCAAGGCCCTGCGCAAATTACGCCAGACCGGTCGCTCCAAGACGCTGGAAGGCTTCATGGAGCAACAGTAGATTCGGGGGGCGTACCAAGGACGAGGCGCGAGAAAGCCTGGCGGCGGCGATTGCGCTCGTCCGCGAGCATCGGCGTCAGGACGGTCTGCGACAGGTTCACCCAATCACGCCGGCGGCGCGGAGCTTTGCTATCTCTTCCGCACTAAATCGGTGCGCGCTCAGCACCGCCTCGGTATGCTCGCCCGCGATGGGCGGGCGAGTGATCCGGCCCGGCGTGGCCGAGAGCTTTACCGGGAGTCCGGTGGTCATAAAGCTGCCGCGCCCCGGATGCGGCATCTTCAGCAGCATCTCACGCGCCGCGATCTGCGGATGGTTGAACATCTCCTCGATGGTCAGAATCGGCCCAGAGGGAATCCCCTCGCGGTTCAAAAGGTCGATCCAATACTCCGCCGGATGAGCCGCCAGTGCCCGGTTGATTTCGTCAGTCAGCGCGGCGCGATTCCTGAGCCGCTGCCCAACGCCGGTGAAGCGCTGATCCGACTTCAGCTCCGGGCGTCCGATCAGCTCAACGAATTTCGCCCACATCGCCTCGTTGCCGACCGCAATATTGAACGGCCGGTCCGAGGCGCGGAACACGCCGTGCGGAGACGCGAGTGGATGATGGTTGCCCTGGGGCGCGGGAGTCCTTCCGGTCTCGAAGTAGATCCCGGCCGACCAGCTCAGGATGCTCACGATGGACTCGAGCAGCGATGTCTCCACGCGCTGGCCGCGGCCTGTGCGATGGCGCGCTTCGAGCGCCAGCACTATCCCCTGCACGGCGAAGATTCCGGCCAGCAGATCGCAGATCGCGATCCCCACGCGCGTCGGACCGCTCTCCGCCGTCCCGGTCACGCTCATCAGACCCGACATCCCCTGCGCGATCTGGTCGAAGCCCGGAAAGTCGCGCAGCGGCCCGCTCGACCCGAATCCGGAGATGCTGGCACAGATGATGCGCGGATTGCGCGCGGCCAGCTCGTCGTATCCCAGGCCCATTGCCTCGATCACACCCGGACGGAAATTATCCACCACTACATCGGCGGATTCGGCAAGCCGCTTGAGCACCGAGAGGCCCTCGCGACGCTTGGCGTCGATCAGCACGCTCTTCTTGGAGCGGTTCGCGCTCAGAAAGAAGTAACTGTCGCGGCCCGGGGCGTCACCCAGCTCGGTGCGCGCTCCCCTGACCGGCTCGATCTTGAGAATCTCGGCGCCGTAGTCGCCTAGGATCTGCGTGCAGAAGGGTCCCGCCAGGTAGCGGGTCAGGTCTATCACCTTAATTCCCGAAAGCGGGGCGCTGTCCGTCATAGCCGCGAGGACCTCCCGACTCCTGTCAACGCGGCGCCGACTCCTGACCGGGACGGCAGCGCGGGTCAAGATGAAACGCGCGCGTAGCGCAATCGTCTAACGTATATTATGATTGCTGACGAGTTGGCGCATCCCGGGCCGAGTCCGCCCTGGATAACCTGATAACCTGATGATCCGTCCGACCTCGAAAATCACGCTCTGGGCGGGGGCCGGCGCTGTGATTCTGCTGGCGTTGGCCATTTACTTCTGGCGCTTCAGCTCTCCCGCGGCCACGTATGTTACCGCGCCGGTCACGCGCGGCTCGATAGTGCGCGCCGTGATCGCAACCGGCACCGTCAACCCGGTGATCGTTGTGCAGGTCGGCAGCTACGTCTCGGGGCCGATTCAGACGCTCTACGCGGACTTCAACTCGCCGGTCAAAGAGAACCAACTGATCGCCAAGATCGACCCACGCCCGTTCCAGGTCAAAGTGGACGAAATGGCGGCCGCGCTGGCCAACGCCAAGGCCCAGCTCGGCAAGGACCTGGCTGACATGGCTTACAAGAAAATCACCTTCGAGCGCGACAGTGATCTGCTCAAGGTGGAAGCGGTGTCGCAGGACACGGTTGACAGCGCCCGCAGCGCCTACGATCAGGCTATAGCCCAGGTTGCGCTCGACCGGGCCAATATCCAGCAGCAGCACGCTAATCTGCGCGACGCGCAGGTCCAGCTCGACTATACGAACATCATCTCTCCGGTCGATGGTACCGTGGTCTCGCGCAACGTCGACGTCGGGCAGACCGTGGCCGCGAGCTTTCAGACCCCGACCCTGTTCCTGATCGCGAAGGACCTGACCAAGATGCAGGTCGACGCCAACGTGAGCGAGTCCGATATCGGCAACCTGCAACTCGGACAGCCGGCAGATTTCCGGGTCGATGCGTACCCGGATCGCGTGTTCGAGGGCGTCGTTGGCCAGGTGCGGCAGGCGCCGATCACGGTGCAGAACGTGGTTACCTATGACGTGGTGCTCAATGTCGCCAACCCCGAGTTGCTGCTCAAGCCCGGGATGACGGCCAACGTGACGATTGTCACCGCGCGGCGCGACAATGCGCTGTGCGTACCGGTGCCGGCGCTGCGCTTCGCGCGCATGAAGCATCAACACGCGGCCGCGGCCAATTCGGAGGCCCCCCAGACCTCGCGGCGGGCCGGCGTATATGTCGAGCAGGGTGGACAGCTCAAGCGGGTCTCGATCGTCACCGGGCTCGACGACGGCAGCAACGTCGAAGTCATAAGCGGCGACCTGAAGCCAGGCGACGCGGTCGTGACCGAGCAGGTCCAGGCCGGCCGCACGGGCGGTCCTCCACCCCCTTCGTCACTTCACTTTCCGCATTGAGGGTCAGGGACCGCGATGGTTCCGGTTATCGAGATCGTCGGTCTGGACAAGACCTACCAGATGGGCGAGATCGAGGTGCGCGCGCTCATCGGCGTGAACCTGCGCGTGGAGCGCGGCGAGTTTGTCGCGGTCATGGGCGCCTCGGGTTCGGGCAAGTCCACGTTGATGAATATCATCGGATGCCTGGACCAGCCGACGGGGGGCAGCTACCTGCTCGAAGGCGTCGACGTCGCCTCGCTCAGTGAACAGGAATTGGCGGCGGTCCGCAGCCGGCGGATCGGCTTCGTCTTTCAGACTTTCAACCTGCTCTCGCGGACGACGGCGCTCGAGAACGTCGAGCTGCCGCTGTTTTACTCCTCGCAATGGAACAGCGACAGAAAGGAACGCGCCGAGAAGCTGCTCGAAATGCTCGGGCTCCAGGGACGTGGGCAGAACAATCCCAACCAGCTCTCCGGCGGCCAGCAGCAACGCGTCGCGATCGCGCGCGCGCTCGTCAACGAGCCCGCGATCCTGCTGGCCGACGAGCCCACCGGCAATCTCGACTCGACCAACTCGCGCGAGATCATGGAAATCATCAGCCGGCTGAACCGCGAGCACGGCATCACGGTGATCGTGGTGACCCACGATGCCGACGTTGCCGCTTACGCCGATCGCGTGGTGACTTTCCGCGACGGGGCGATTGTCTCGGACCAGCGCAAGGGCCAAATCGCCCCCGCCGCCGCGCCGTCAATCGCGGCGCCGGCCGACGCGGCGGCGGCGCGACGGGGCGGCGGGGCGTGGACGTTCGGCGCGATGGCGCTGAGCGCGGCCTCGCGGGCGCTTAACCGCAACAAGACGCGCGCGGTGCTCACGATGCTCGGTATCTTCATCGGCGTAGCCGCGGTGATCGCGATGGTTGCGGTGGGTGACGGCGCGCGCTACTCGGTCGAGCAGCAGATCCAGAGCTTGGGAACGAACCTGCTGGTCATCCTGCCCGGCGCCACCACGTCCAGCGGCGTGCGCGTCGGCTCCGGCAGTACCTCGACCCTGACCGTGGCCGACGCCGAGGCGATCCAGAAGGAAGTGCACACGGTTGCCGCGGTGAGTTATATCGACCGCCAGGTGACGCAGGTCGTCTACGGCAACCAGAACTGGAGCACCGGCATCAACGGCACGACGCCCGCCTACCTCACGATCCGCGACTGGCCGGTCGCCGCCGGGCGCAACTTCACGGACGAGGAGACGCGCAGCGCAGCGCCGGTATGCCTGCTCGGCCAGTCGGTGGTGAACAATCTCTACGTGCCGGGCGAAAATCCGGTCGGCACCGCGGTCCGGGTCAAGAATTTTCCGCTGCGCGTGGTGGGAGTACTCGCGGTCAAAGGCCAATCCGGCTACGGCCAGGACCAGGACAACGTCGTGCTCCTTCCGTTCAGTACGGCCGAGCGAAAGGTGCTGGGCACCTCACAGGTCAGCGCCAGCGTGCCGTCGAGCACCACGGGGTCGACCAATCCGGTCCTGAATCCTTACCTCAACGTCCCGATCACGACTGCCCAGAACCCGGTGTACCAGTCGGGTACCACAATCATCAGCCCGTTCGGGAGCCCGCCCAAGATCTCCGGGGTCGTCAACATGATCTTCATCAAGGCGCGTGACGCCCAGGATGTCGGCGCGGCGCAGGACGAGGTCCAGCAGGTGCTGCATCGCCGCCATCACATTCAACCCGGGCAGGACGACGACTTCACCGTGCGCAGTCTCAACGAAATCGCGCAGGCCTCCGAGAGCGCCACCCGGGTCATGACGCTGCTGCTGGCGGCGGTCGCCTCGATTTCGCTGCTGGTGGGCGGGATCGGGATCATGAACATCATGCTGGTGTCGGTGACCGAGCGCACGCGCGAGATCGGGATTCGGATGGCGATCGGGGCGCGCCGCCTGCACATCCTGTTGCAGTTCCTGGTCGAGTCGGCGCTGCTCAGCGCGATGGGCGGGCTTGCCGGCGTAGCCCTGGGCATAGTCGCCTCCAAGGTGCTGTCGGCGCTGGCGCAATGGCCGACGCTGATTTCGCCGGCGGCGGTCGTGGGCGGATTCGCCTTCGCTGCCGCGGTCGGCGTGTTCTTCGGCTATTACCCGGCGTACAAAGCCTCGATGCTGAACCCGATCGAGGCCCTCCGCTACGAGTGACCGATCCAGGTCTCGCGCAAGACACGAAACGTTCACACATTCGTGGTTGAACCCGTCTCGCGCAATTGGCTAAACGGGACCAACCCTCAAGGCTGGGGTACTGCGCCATTGCCGCGACAGCAGCGGGAATCCAAGACCTTGAGGAAAATCTCTCATGGTGCTCGGAGGGCAAGCCAGTATGATTCAGCATTGGAGACGCAAATTGCTCCTCGGCGGGGCCGCTCTGCTCGTCGAAGCCGCGCTCCTTGGCGCGGGCGCGCAGGCCGGCGTCAGACCCGGCGATGTCATCTCGGCGCAAGACGCCGACCGGGTCAAGGATTTGGTGTCACCAGGCGTGCTGTACATGGTGAAGCACGACATGCGGATGAACATCGTGCCGACCGAGCGAGTCGATTGGCCGCCGCCGTACACGGAAGCGACCGAAAAGTACTCGAGCCAGGTGAGCCTCGACTCTGCACATCGCAGCCTCGTCGGCTATGTCGCTGGTCAGCCCTTCCCGCTGATCGACGTTAACGATCCGTACGCCGCAACCAAAATCATCTGGAACAACGTTTTCCGCCCTGCGGGGTCCGACGACTACGACCTGCGCTTTTTCGACTGCCCGAGCGAGTACGTTTCTCCCGGCCGCTCAAGGCGAGTCGTCGAGCGTATCGTGGTTGGTCATTACGCGGGCTACAACCTGGTGGGGCGTACCGAGGTCGAGCCGCTGCCTGCCGATCCCGACTTCAAGCAGTCCAATCGGCTCTGGCTGTTCGCGCTTTATCCGATCCTCGCGCCCGCCGAAGACCGCGGTGACGGACTTATCCGCTTTCGCTACGCGGACCCGAATCGGGGCGACGATAGCTGGACTTGGTCGCCGGGTTCGCGGCGCGTGCGCCGGCTCGACGAGTCGATCCTGAGCACCGCCAGTTCTGCCCAGACGCATGACGCTGACCACTACTCGGGCTTTAATCCCAAGACCGAGCAGTACGACTACCGCTTCCTGGGGGAAAAGGAGATGCTCGGCTGCGTGCACGCCATTCATTCGCCCGAGGTAACCTGCCCGTACGACGGCGGCGCCTCCGCCTGCCCGGAGAACTGGGAGTTGCGCCACATGTACGTGGTCGAGGCCACGCCGCGGCGCGATGTCGGCCAGGCCAGTCGCGCGCTCGACTCGCGCACGGTCGTGTACCTCGACTCCGAAGTCTGGTTCGAACCATACATCGATACCTACGACCGGCGCGGGCAACTCTGGCGCACCCATATCTACTGGCTGACCTACCGCGACCGTCCGGTGCCTGACGCAAGGGTGGCGGTCTATCCCTTCAAGCGCGAATTCATTGTCGGCGCCGGTTCCTACGACGTTCAGGGCGGATACGCCTCGATGTGCTACCTGCCCGGCCAGCAAACGCCCGAGCGCGAATGCTGGTACATCAACATGGGCGCTGTGGACAAGCAGTTCTGCACGGTGGAGGCGATGGTCAGAGCGGCACCGTAAGGGGCTTGCGACTGATTAGCCCGGAGTTCGCCTTGGGTGGTTGGCAGGCCCTGGCAGGATGCGGAAAAACGATTTTCGAGACGAGACACTTGGCCGCTGGCAGAACCACCCTGCATGAAAGAGTAACTCCTGGTGACGATGGCGCGGCTTGCACTGCCGGATCACCGAACCGTCCAGAATGTTGAGCGCTGCAAACAGGGTGGTGGTACCGTGGCAATAGTAGTCGTGGGTCGCGCATTCGACGTAGCCCAGCCCCATCGGTAGCACCGCCTGGCTGCATTCCAGCGCCTGGATTTGGCTCTTTTCGTCGAGGCCCAGCACCAGCGCCTTGTCCGGAGGATTGCCATAAAGTCCTACGATGCCGCGAACCTTCTCGACGAAGAACGGGTCCGAGGAGAGCTTGAAACTTTCGCTGCGATGCGGCTGGAGCCCGTGTCTCACCTCCGTTCAGGCGACCTTCCTCGAGCAGCCGTCCTCGGACAACCTCGGGGTCGACAGCGCAAAGGTCGGCGACCCACATAAAGCCGCCAACTCGCCAGGAGTCGTCAAAAAGCCAGAGTTCGGCGTCTCGACTACACGCTGTGGGAGACTTCTGGCTCCTGGCGCCACCTCGAGCGTCGCGTCCGCCGCTGATGAAGTCCTTAAGTCCTTGTGCGAGGACCGCAAACCACAGCCGTTCCTCGGCGTCGCTTCCGGTCGAAATCTGGGATGCGGCAGTTTTCCGGACGGCATCGCACCACCTGCTCCACCCAGCTCCGGGCTCAGAGTTCATAAGTGAAGCGAAACTCGAGTTCGTTGTCCCGCTGGGCGCGGCTGAGCGCGTAGGGGTCGGTAAAGCGGCCGCTTCGTCCCACGTACCAAACCGCGTTGAGGCCGAACAGCACATTTTCCGAGTAACGGTATGAGTTTGTCGAGGAGAGCGCACCGCAATTGTTGTCCCAATCCCATTCCAAGACGTTCAGCGCCGTCCACTGGCCGTTCATTAGCCAGTTTGTCGCCCCCAGGAAGAAAAAGTTACTGATCTCGCGCAGCTTTCCAACGTCGGTGGGAAAGTAAGGCACCGCGTTCTGGTGCCGATCCGGATACCAGGTCACCGTGTTCTGCGCGGTGAGGAAGGTGTGCTGCTTGGACAGCCACGGAATGTAGGTCGGCCGGTCGGCGGCCACGATCCAGCGCGTGAACTCGGTCCAGCGGGTACAGCTGTCATCGAAGTAGGAGCCTGAAACGACTCCGCTCGGCTGTTTCTGGCTTCCGCAGAAGAAGGCCGAACCGATCTTGGGAGAATAGAGGAAGTCGTAGCGATAGACCATATCGGTCAAATCCTTGTCATAGTAGGTCCCAGTCATGTCGAAGTAATTCTGGCGGACATACTCGATCTGCACGGGCACCCGGATGGTCCCCACGTTATTCGACATGCGTGGCGGACCGTAGTCCCACACATTGAAAAGCAGGTAGGAGCCGGGGGGACCGCCCGACTTGAACAAGGGCTGCGCCCCGGCCGGCATCCCGCAGGTCAGGCAAAATCCTTCCTTGTCGCTGCGCGCCTCGTATAGCCAGATCAAGCTGGTCTGGAGGCCATTCCCGATCGGTAGTAGGGTCGAGTAGCGAGCGCCACCCTCGCTGCTGGCAAGCGAGTTGGGAATTTTGTTCTGGTAATAGATGGTGTGCAGGTCGAGAAACCACGTCTTTAGAGGCCCGAGCGTTGTCATCGGCGCCGCGCCGTCGTCGCCAAAGAGCTGGCTGCGGTAGGGTTCCCCGGACTGGTTTTCATAGCTGGCCGCATTCAGCGCCACCGGGGCCACGTACGGGCTGCGCGCATCTTCGGTACTATTGACGATGAGCGCACCGTGTTCCCAGTCGCCGGGGATCCAGAAGAGTTCAAGCTGGTTGCTGGCGGTCTTCAGGAAGTCGGGCAGGATGTAGTCGAGCTTCACCATCCGCAGGTTCTCGCGCAGGTCCTCAGCCGACTCAAAATGGTTCCAGTGATAGCGATAGTCGGTGGGATTCGTTACGTCGGTGCCCGACAGCGCGTCGGCCTCCGACCAGATCACCTGCTGCTTGCCCACTCGCATCGAGAAGTTGTCGCTGAAGTTGAGCTGACCATAGTATTCCCGCAGGTCGTCGCGCTCGAACTCGTCTATCTTGTCCTTCTCGGTGTAAGCGCTCCAGTCGCGGGCGGTCTCGGCGCGCCCGTCAGGCTTGAGATCAGGGAACGCATCGTACCAGCCGCGATAGATCGCGAAGAAGTCCGCGTCCTTGAGCAGCGGCAAATCGATCCGGTCCAGCAGCTTGTAATTCTTGACGAAATGATAGTCGGGCCGCACGTTGACTATCTGGCGGGCCTGGACCAGATCCCAGTGACTGAAGTCGAAGCTGCCGCCGGTCTCGGTCGGCGCGTTGCCGGGAATGGCATTGGATATATCCGACGAGGTGCCGCCCTGCGCCGAGCCCTCACCCCATCGCCCAGACCATCTTGAGCTGAGATCCCCGAAGATCGAGAAGTCACCCTGTATGATAGTCGCCCATACCGCCGTCGACCACGACGCCACCAACCAGATCAGCGCCGCCGCCAGGATCGCGCGGCGAACAACCCCCGACCCTGCGCTCGGCACAAAGGCTTTCGAGACTCTTGGTTTCATGTCGCCTCCTGCTACGGCTGGCCGCTCGAGGGGCACGGGCAGGGAGGTCACCCCGCGCCCCCCGCGGCCGCCGAACGATGTACGGGTTGAGCTTAGCGAGGGGTGGTTACGTACTTGTGACGCTTGGAAGAAGACAGCACTAAGATTTTCACGCGAAGATTCCAGGGCAGAAGCGAGCGCAACAATTAGCGGCCTAAACCTGGGTCAAAAGGAGTCACCCTTTCGTGATCGTCGCTTCATAGAAGATTCGCGACGGCGTCACCGGCCAGTCATCATCTCTTGCTAAAAGCGAAGGCCACGGAATTTTCCGGCGCAATGAACACCGAAAGGAGCTTTTGATGAAAATCAGGAAACTGTTCTGTTGTGTTCTGGCTGCGGCATTCGCTGGGTCGGTGATGACCCCGGTTGAGGCGATGGCGGCGAACACGTTCAGCGACGCCAATATCACCGGGACCTACGTTTCAGAGTTTGAAGCGGACCTGAACGACTCGGCTTCGGGGTCCGCGTTTGGAGCCCCGAGCGCGGGCCTCCAGGCTGCCGTACACGAACTGGGTGTGGACTTTGGTACGCACGGAAAGTGCAGCTCAAGCCTCACCTTTCCTACCGGGGTTAGCGAATCGGAAGCGGCTGCCGTGCTCAAGGGCCTTGTGTTCGGGCCGGATTCCAAAATGAGCGGAGTGATGCAGATCACTTACGACGGTGCCGGAAGTCTCGTCGGCGAAGGGGACTTCAATGTGTTCTACGACGGCCCATTCACCGAAACGAAGGACATTCAGGTTTTTAACCCGACCGCCACAGGCTTCACCACTCGGATCTGCGGGGGCCCCAAGGCCGCCTCGGAGGATGCGAGATGCAAACTGGAATGCACTGGGACTTTGCCCGGCACCAAATCACCGTACAACTGCGCCAACCAGTGGTTGGGTACCACCAGTAACAGTAGCTGCACCGGAGCTGGTGCGCCGTATGCGTGTTGCACTGGTGCGGGAAACGGAACCTGCCTCAATCCCGGCGGCGGCGGCTACGTCACCAGTACGGAGGCCGTACAGACGGCGACTCTTCCTTTCGCCAACGATTCTGGCTCGTCAGCGGTGATCCACTTCTATATTTCGGCCTTCGGCATTTGCGGCAGCGCAAATTCTTTCGCCGAGTGCTGCAACGACCCGAAGGTCGACATTGTTTCACACGTGGAGTTCGCCAACCTGCCACGGACGACGTCGCCGGTCACAGAGTCGTTCGGTGTCTTCGGCGATCTTTGGGCGTCAGGTACCGTGCATTCCAAGCTGGCCCAATAAGCAGCGGAGAGGCGTCGCAGACGGCATTACAACTGTAACGTAAGCCTGCGCACTCTTCGGCAGGAGGGCACCGGCGGGCACCCGGCAACGGTGTGTCCGCCGGCGGTTTTGATCCCTCATATGCATGAAGCTCGAGCGACTCGCGTATGACTTCTTATCGAGCGGGGAAATGAAAAATGGGTTTTCGCAAGTTTGGTCTCAGTGTGGCCGTTCTCGTAATCGCGCTTGGCGCATGCGGATGCAGCCATCGATTAGTTGCCGGCAGGGACGAGCATACGGTCAAAGTCTATCAGAACGAGGAAATCTACAAGGCCGCGCTTGACATTCGAAGGGCGATGAAAGGCCCGATGACCGATGGCCAGAGGAGCTTCGTGTCGATGCTGGACGGGATGGTGCGCGGCGGGGAGTCCAAAGACGCGGAGCAGGCGACGCGGGTCAGGATAATCGCGAGAGATTCAGTGGGCGCTCGCGTCGAATTGCTCGAAGGGCCCTTCAAAGGTTACCAGGGCTTCGTCCCCAAGCAGAACCTCCGGTAGGAAAAGGTAGGGCGATCAAGCCCTCAAGGCCGGAGGGCGCGTCCAGTTGCCGGAGCTGCAGCGGAAATCCAGTCTCGGGCGCGCGGCGGAAGAATCCGCCGCCCGCCCGTTTTTGTGTGCCCAGCACGACGCGTGACTTGTGAGGTGAAAGTCCCCTGTGTGAGCAGACCGCAGCGAGCACTAGCGAAGCGCAAGGCGATGAGCCGCGAGGCAATCGCTGAAAGAAGCGTGGAGCAAACCCGCGAGCCGACGAACAGGAATCGGATACAAGGCGCGGTGGCTCAGGGCGAGCGGGCAAAAGACCGCGAAGCCCTCGCGGCCAAGGAGCCACTGCGTAGATCCGGCGGTTGTGCGGGGAAGGTCACGGAGTCTTACCTGGGGAGATCTCGCCCTGCGCCTGGAAGGGTGACGCCATAAGGCGGCGCGAGAAGTCAGCCGAGGCCGTAGTAGCCAGCCGGAGAGGGCAGGGCCTTGAAAGCCGAGTTGGTGAAGGGCCGAACGGAAGGGAGAGCGAAACCATCGTGAGTCCGAACCGCGCCAGGCGCCGGAACTCCGCGCAAGCGGAACTTGCGTTCAAGCCCAGGAGTGAAGCTCCGAGGGCTGGGCGAAGTGGCGAAGCGCCGACGATGACGAACGGGAAGGTGCGCTCGGGAGACGACCACCTGATGGAGCAGGTGGTCGCGCGCGGCAACGTCAAGGCGGCGTTGGCGCGGGTGCGGGAGAACCGGGGCAGCCCCGGGGTCGATGGGATGACAGTGGAAGAACTGCCGCAATGCTTGATGGAGCGCTGGTCAGGGGTGCGCGAGCAACTGCTGGGCGGCACCTACCAGCCGAAACCGGTGCGGCGGCAGGAGATTCCCAAGTCGGGCGGCGGGATGCGCGAACTGGGCATCCCGTGCGTGCTCGACCGGCTTATCCAACAGGCCATCCTGCAGGTGCTGCAGCCGCTATTCGACCCCAGCTTCTCGGAGCACAGCTTCGGCTTTCGACCGGGGCGCAGCGCCCACGACGCGGTTTTATCCGCGCAGCGCTACGTCAGGGAAGGCCGGCGCTGGGTGGTGGACGTGGACTTGGAGAAATTCTTCGACCGCGTCAATCACGATGTGCTGATGGGAAGGCTGGCGAGAAGAGTCGGCGACAGCCGCCTGCTGCGATTAATCCGCCGCTACCTCAAGGCCGGCATGATGGCCAACGGGGTAGTGGTGGAGCGCCTGGAGGGGACGCCGCAGGGCGGACCACTGTCACCGCTGCTGGCCAATCTGCTGCTCGACGAGGTCGACAAGGAGTTGGAGAAGCGCGGCCATGCCTTCGTCCGCTATGCCGACGACTGCAATGTGTACGTGCGGTCCAAGCGCGCGGGCGAGCGGGTAATGACGGCGCTGGAGCGTCTGTACGCGCGGCTCCGGCTACGAGTCAACCGCGAAAAGAGCGCGGTGGCGCCGGTATCGAAGCGGAGCTTGCTTGGCTTCAGCTTCTGGTACGGCAAGGGCGGTGCGGTCATGCGCCGCGTCGCTCCCAAGGCCACCGCGATGCTCAGGCAACGGGTGCGCCAGATTACCCGGCGCAGCGGCGGGCGAAGTCTGCGCACGGTGGTGGCGGAGCTACGGAGCTATCTGCCGGGATGGAAGCAGTACTTCCAACTGGCGGATACACCGGGAGCCTTCGCTGACCACGACAAGTGGATTCGCCATCGTCTGCGTGCGCTGCAACTCAAGCAGTGGAAGCGTGGCCCCAAAATCTACACCGAGCTGCGTAGACTCGGACTGCCTCACGTCGCGGCGGCCGAGGCCGCTGTCACCGGACGGCGCTGGTGGTATCGCGCTGCCAAGCTGGTCCAGACCGGACTCACCATCCGCTACTACGACCGACTCGGAGTTCCTCGCCTTGCCGATTAACCTCAACCTTCCGAACCGCCGGATGCGGACCCGCATGTCCGGTGGTGTGGCAGGGGAGTAGCGGTCCGCCGCTACCCCCTATGCCGATTGCCCGCACCGCGGCGCGCAGCCGCTGCGCGCGCCCTACTCCACCGTCACCGACTTGGCGAGGTTGCGCGGCTGATCGACGTCGGTGCCGCGCAGCACTGCGATGTGATAGGCGAGCAGTTGGAGCGGCACCGTCATCAGCACCGGCGTCAGCATCCGATGGGTGGCGGGAACCTCTATGATGTCTTGCGCAACGCTCTTCAACTCGGCGCTCGACCGATCGGTAAGCGCAATTATCCTGCCTTTGCGCGACTCGACTTCCTTCAGGTTTGACAGCGTCTTCTCGAACACGTTGTCGTGCGGGATTATCACCACAACCGGCATCGACTCGTCGATCAGCGCGATCGGCCCGTGCTTCATCTCTCCCGCCGAGTAGCCCTCGGCGTGGATGTAGGAAATCTCCTTGAGCTTGAGCGCGCCCTCAAGCGCGACCGGAAAGTTGATTCCGCGTCCCAGGTACAAGAAGTCGCGTGCGTTGAAGTACTTGTGCGCGATCGCCTTGATCTGATCCTCCAGTCCCAGCACGGTTTCGATCTGCGCCGGAATGGCAAAGGCCGGTTTCAGTATCGCTTCGCCTTCGCCTTCCGAAAGCCTACCCATCCGGGCCGCCAGGTGTATCGCAAGAAGGTAGTAGGCCTCGATCTGGGTCAGGAAGCACTTTGTGGTGGTGACGCTGATCTCCGGGCCGCATCGCGTGTAGATCCGGGCGTCGGCTTTGCGCGCGATCGACGAGTCAACCGTGTTGGTCACCGCGATCAGATGGCTCCCGCGCCGCCTGCTCTCTTCCATCGCTGCCAGCGTGTCGGCGGTCTCGCCCGACTGCGATACGGCGATCACCGTCGTGCGCCGGTCGATCGTGGGCTGGCGGTAGCGGAACTCGTGCGAATAGTCGACCTCGACCGGAATCCCGCTCAGCTCCTCGATTATGTACTTGCCGATCAGCGAGGTGATGTAGGAGGCGCCCGCCGCGACGAACACTATCCGCCCGATCGCCTCGGGACCGCCCGGCGGCAGCACCTCGTCCTCAAAGGTCACCGCCGCCGAGCCGGCGCTGGCCCGCCCCGCCATCGTGTCGATCCAGGCCTGTGGCTGCTCGCTGATCTCCTTGCGCAGATAATGCTGGAAGCCGGCCTTGGTCGCCGCGACTGCGTCCCATTCGATAGTGCGGGGGGCGCGCGCTACCGGGGTGCCGTCGAAGCTCATCAGGCGCACCGCCTTGGCGCTGACCTCCGCGATCTCGCCGTCTTCGAGCACCATCGCGCGCCGGGTATGCTCCAGCAGCGCCGGGATATCGGAAGCGACGAAGTTCTCGCCCTTGCCGAAGCCGATCACCAGGGGCGTGGCGGTCTTGGCCGCGACCAGCTTGTCGGGCTCGGTCTCGCACAGCACCACGATCGAAAACGAGCCGCGCAGCTCGCGCACCGCCATCCGCACCGCCTCGGTGAGCCCCAGGCCCTCCCTTAGGCGCTCTTCGATAAGATGGGCGATCAGCTCGGTGTCGGTCTCGGAGCGCAGCTTGTGGTTGCGTTTGAGCAGGGCGGCGCGCAGGTCGACGAAGTTCTCGACAATTCCGTTGTGAATCACGGCGACCGGGCCCGCCTTGTGCGGATGCGCGTTTTCCTCGGAGGGGCGGCCGTGCGTGGCCCATCGCGTGTGCCCGATGCCGATTTTGCCCGCCAGCGGCGACTCCTCCAACCGCCTGCGCAGCTCTCCGAGCTTTCCCGCGGCGCGCCGGACCTCCATCTTGCCGTTGTCCGTCACGGTCGCGATTCCGGCCGAGTCGTAACCGCGATATTCGAGCTTCTGCAGCCCATTGAGCAGAATTGGGCAAGCCTCTTCCCATCCGATGTAACCAACTATTCCGCACATGTTTCGTGCTCTCCTTCTCCGCGATGCATACATTCTCCGCGCAGCGCACTGCTGGAGAGCCCGGCAAACGTCGACCTTGTCTCGTGTTGCCGAGCTGAGTTTTGACCGGCCTGATGGGAGAGTTTAGAAGGTCGTAGCGGAGCGATTTGCTACGCCCACTTGAGACGGTTGTTGTCGCGCGGTCGCCCGCAGGTTTTGTCCGCCTCTAACGATCGTGGAACCGGGAAGCCATCCGCCGAATTGTTCGATAAGCTTCCACCTCGTCAACTCACGATTGTGAGTCCTGGCGCTACTCTCCGTTACATTGCTATTTGGCTACCTCGTTACCTCCCATTCTCGCTGTAATTGAAAACGACTTTACCCCCACTGGAGCATCCAATCAACTCACTCTTTTTCGGCCCACCACGGCCGGCGTCCCCGATGACGCTGGTGAAACTCCGCGGTCCATCCGGGCCTCTCCTGTTGCCGATGATACGACATGACGAGCGCGCCGTCGGCCACGTCGCGCAGGATAGTGGTGCCCGAAGCCACGTAGACGTCGTTGCCGACCTTGACCGGCGCCACGAACTGGCTGTCGCATCCTACCATGCATCGGTCCCCGATCTGGCTCAGATGTTTGTCGTAGCCGTCGTAGTTGACCGTGATAACCCCGCATCCGACGTTGGTCTCGCGTCCGATGATCGCGTCGCCGAGATACGAGAGGTGACTCGCCTTGGTGCCGCGCCCGATGCGCGCCTTCTTGGTCTCGACGAAGTTGCCGATCCGGTTGCGGCCTTCGAGCTCGGTGCCGGCGCGCAGGTTCGCGAACGGACCGATTTCGCATTCCGGACCGATCGTGCACTCCTCGGCGCACACGCCGAGCTTGAGATGGCATCGGTCGCCGACCGTGACGTCGCGAAGATAGGCGGTACCTTCGATACGCACGCCCTCGCCGATGCGGCTCTTGCCCAGGATCTGCACGTTAGGGCCGATTATACAGTCGCGGCCGATTTCGACCTGCTCGCCGATATAGGCGGTAGCGGGATCGACCAGAGTCACCCCCGTCTCCATTAGCCTGTTGTTCACCGCGTGACGGATTTCCGCTTCCATCTGCGCCAACTCCTTGCGCGAATTGATTCCCGCGAACTCCGCGGGATGCTCGCCGAGGCAGGCCTCGACCTTGAGTCCCCGGCGGCAGGCGATATCGACCAGATCGGTCAGGTAGTACTCCCCTTGGTTGTTGCCGGGCTTGAGCTCCGGCAGCGCGGAGCGCAGAAAGCCCGACTTCGCCAGGTAGACGCCGGTGTTGATTTCCATGATACCGGACTGCGCGACAGGGGCGTCGCACGCCTCCACGATCGCGCGGACCCCGCCGCCTGAATCTCGAATCACGCGACCGTACTGGGCCGGATCGTCGAGTACCGCGCTGATGAAGGAGAAGGCCGCGCCGCGCCTGCGATGCTCCGCAACAAAGGCCCGCAGCGTCTGCGGGCGGAGTCGCGGCGTGTCACCGTAAACGATCATCACATCGCCATCGAAATCCCCGCCGATCGCCTGGTAGCCGCGGCGCGTGGCGTCGCCGGTGCCGCGTTGTTCGCTCTGTGGGGCGAACCGGAGCCGCGAGTCGCAGCACGCCTGGCGCGCCCCCTTCTCGACTTCGTCGGCCTGATGACCCACCACCACCACGATCGGGTCCGCGGCCAGCGCGGCCAGAGCCTGCACGGTCCGCGCGATCATCGGGCGGCCCGCGAGCTCGTGCAGCACCTTGGCGCGCGCCGAGCGCATCCGGGTTCCCAGTCCCGCCGCAAGGATTATCGCCGCCAGCCGATCCGCCATCGTTTCGCTCGCCGCCCTCTTTCCCTCGCCCTGCTCAGTCGTACTCGCTGAAGTTTGACACTTTCCAGCTCCCGCCTTCCTTGCGCGCCGTGATCATCCAGTTCTTGGCAAAGCTCCCGCCCTCGGGAACATCGATCGTCGCGACGAACAGGAACGTGACGTGATCGCCTGGTCCGTCGCGCTCTGCCTTGAGCTTGTAGTGAATGACGGGCTTGCGCGTGCCGGCGTCGATCGCATAGCCCTCGGTCAGTGCCATTTCCTTGCGCAGCTTGTCGAGCGCCAAGCCGGTGCACAGCGGGCCGGCCGTCTTGAGGTTGATCGCGATGTAGTGGGCCTCGATGAACCGGTCGACCACGCCGCGCGCACTGTTGGGTGGCGTGCATCCGCAGATCCAGAGCGCTGCCAGCGCTGCGCTCAAACCCGCCGCCACGGCCCTGCTGCGCGCCGTTTTCATTTCTTTGTGAACAACGCGTCGAGCCGTTCGCGCGTCGATTGCGCCGGGGAACGCCCGCAGGCGCCGGCTCGGCGCGCGCCGGATGCGTCCCGGGGCGCGAAGTACTCGCAGAAGTTCGCCCGCTCCCTGTCGGCGACCAGCTCCGCCTGCGTCTCGCGGCACTGGTTGTGATACGAGGGGTCGTAGAAACGGCAGTTGCGGCAGAGGTGCACCGGCCGGTCGCATTTCCCGCAAACCTGGCGAAACCCGACCTTCTCCTTGACCTCTATGGCGGCGCCGCAATGCCAACAGTCGAGCATACTTTTGCGATCCGGACGCCCTTGATAGCATAGCCGCTGGTCTGAGAGCGCGCGAGTCGATGATTGCGGAGGTGGAGGCGTTTGCCGTGGCGTTGTCCAAAGCGTCGCGGGCCGCGGACAACACGGTCCGGAGCTATCGCCGCGACCTCCTCGACTTCCGCCGCTTTCTGCTCGAGCGCGGCGCCGCGCTCGGCCAGAACGACCAGACCGTTTCAGTCGAGAAAATAGATGCCGACCACATTCGCACCTACCTGGCCGAGATGATGAAGCGTTCGCGACGCTCGACCGTTCAGCGCCGCCTGAGCGCCGTCAAGGCGTTCTTTCGATGGCGCGAGGCGGTGCGAGGTATCCCCAGCCCCGCCGGCGCCTTGCGCGCGCCGAAAATCGAACGGCGCCTGCCCGCGATTCTCCAGCAGGACGAGGTCCGCCGCCTGATTGAGTCGGATCCGCGCGGCTTGCGCCCGGCGGCGCTGCGCGATCGCGCGATCGTGGAGACGCTCTACTCGTCGGGGCTGCGGGTCAGCGAGCTCTGCGGTCTCGACTGGCGCGACATCAATGAGGAGCTGGGGATGGTGATGGTGCGCCGGGGCAAGGGCAACAAGGACCGCCTGGTACCGATCGGCGAGCCCGCGCTCGAGGCGATCGCGGATTGGCGGCGCGTGATGCCGGTGGCCTCGGAGCCGCATGCCCCGGTTTTCACCAACCTGCGCGGCGGGCGGCTCACCACCCGCGCGGTCGAGGCGATGGTCGCCCGGCGGCTGGCCCAATCCGGGCTCCGCACCCCGATCACTCCGCACGGACTGCGCCATTGCTTTGCCACCCACATGCTCAACAATGGAGCCGATCTGCGTTCGATCCAGGAGATGCTCGGACACGCGAGCCTCGCCACCACCCAGCGCTACACGCATTTGAGCGTGAACCATCTCAAAGAGGTCTATCGACGTGCCCATCCGCGCGCCTGAGGTCGAACCCGAAACCAAGGTCCGCGCCACGACCATCCTGTGCGTGCGCCACGACGGCCATGTCGTGATAGCCGGGGACGGACAGGTGAGCGTGGGGCAGACTGTGATCAAACGCGGCGCGCGCAAGGTACGCCGGCTCTTCAACGACGCGGTGCTGGCGGGCTTCGCCGGCTCGACCGCCGACGCGCTCACCCTGTTTGAAAAGTTCGAGGGCAAGCTTCAGGAGTTCAACGGCAATCTGCGCCGCGCCGCCGTCGAGTTGGCCAAGGATTGGCGCACCGACCGGATGCTGCGGCGGCTCGAGGCGATGCTAATCGTGGCCGATAAGGAGCTCTCGCTGCTGATCTCCGGCTCGGGCGACATCATCGAGCCCGACGACGGAGTGCTGGCGATCGGCTCGGGGGGCAATTTCGCGCTGGCGGCGGCGCGCGCGCTGGTCCGTCACAACCCGGCGATGAGCGCGCGTGCAATCGCCGAGAGCGCGATGAAAATCGCATCCGAGATCTGCGTCTACACCAACGATCGGCTTATAATGGAGGAGTTGTGAGCGCCAAAACCCAGGCCGAGCGGCTCGCGCCTCCTCACGTGATGACGCCGCGGGAGATCGTCTCCGAGCTCGACCGTTACATCGTCGGGCAGCACGACGCCAAGCGCGCCGTCGCAATCGCGCTGCGCAACCGCTGGCGCCGGCAAAACGTCGCCCTTGAGCTGCGCGACGAGATCGTGCCCAAGAACATCCTGATGATCGGCCCCACCGGGGTCGGCAAGACCGAGATCGCGCGCCGCTTGGCGCGGCTCGCCCAGGCCCCGTTCGTCAAGGTCGAGGCCTCCCGTTATACCGAGGTCGGCTACGTCGGACGCGACGTCGAGTCGATCATCCGCGATCTGGTCGAAACCTCGGTCAAGATGGTGCGCGAGGAGGAACGCGAGCGCGTCGCGGTGCGCGCACGAGAGGCTGCTGAAGAGGGCCTGCTCGATATCCTGTTGCCCCGCTCGACCAGGCCCCGCGCACCCATCGGGATCACGCCCGAGGGGAACCTCCAGAACGTCGCTTCCGACTCGCACGCCGAGACCCGCGAGAAGCTCCGCAAGCTACTGCGCGATGGCCATCTCGCCGAGCGCGAAGTCGAGATCGAGGTCAACGCCCAGGCGATCCCGATGGTCGAGGTTTTCACGCCGCAGGGAATGGAAGAGATGGGCGTGAACATGAAAGAACTCTTCAGCCAGATCATGCCCAAGAAGACCAGCCGGCGTTCGGTCAAAATTCCCGAAGCGCTTGAAATACTCACCCAGGAGGAGGCCGCGCGCCTGATGGACATGGAGGCGGTCAAGGTCGAGGCGATTCGCCGCACCGAGCAATCGGGCATCGTGTTCATCGACGAGATCGACAAGATCGCCGGGCGCGAGGCCAACCGCGGGCCCGACGTATCCCGCGAAGGCGTACAGCGCGACCTTCTGCCGATCGTCGAAGGCTCATCGGTCAATACCAAGTACGGAACGGTGCGCACCGACCACATCCTGTTCATCGCTTCCGGCGCTTTTCACGTCACCAAACCCTCGGACCTGATTCCCGAATTCCAAGGACGCTTTCCGATCCGGGTCGAGCTCAAAGCCTTGACCAAGGAGGACTTTATCCGCATCCTGACCGAGCCCGAGAACGCCCTGACGCGCCAGTACGTCGCGCTGATGGAAACCGAGGACGTGCGGCTGGGCTTCACCGAAGACGGGGTCTCGGCGCTGGCCGAGATCGCGGCGCAGGTCAACGCCCGCTCGGAGAATATCGGCGCGCGCCGGCTCCACACCGTGCTCGAGCGGCTGCTGGAGGACGTATCGTTCAACGCACCCGAGCTCGGCTCTCGCGAGATCAAGGTTGACGGCGCGTTCGTTCATGAACGCCTCGATCCGATCGTCAGGGACGAGGACCTCTCGCGTTACATCCTGTAGTGGACGCATCAGCCGGCTCTCATCAGAGGCGGGCCGCAACGCCCGCCCCGCTTCGACAGTGGCGAGTCTCTTTTCGCAACGGGGCGGGCTTCCGTGCGCGCCGTCCTGGAAAATCGCTTCGGGGGAGAAACTGTTGCGCGAGTTGATTGAACGCGCCGAGATCCTGATCGAGGCGCTGCCCTATATCCAGCGCTTTCGCGGCAAGACCTTCGTAATCAAGTACGGCGGCCACGCCATGCAGACCGCCGAGTTGCGCCAGAGCTTCGCCCAGGACGTGGTGCTGCTCGAGCTGGTCGGCATCAACCCCGTGATCGTCCATGGGGGCGGCCCGCAGATCAGCGAGTTGATCGGCAAGCTCGGACTCAAGTCGCGGTTCGTACGTGGGATGCGCGTAACCGACGCCGAGACCATGGAAGCGGCCGAGATGGTGCTGCAGCGCATCAACAAGGAAATCGTTGCGCTGATCTCGCGCCAGGGCGGACGCGCGGTGGGACTTTCGGGCAAGGACGGCGATCTGATCGTCTCGCGCAAGATGCGCATGATGGTGCGGCAGAAGGACGGGCGCTCGAGCCGGGTCGATGTCGGACTGGTCGGGGAAGTGGTCGACGTCAACCCGGAAGTGATCCGCACCCTGGAGGACGACAACTTCATCCCGGTGATCGCGCCGATCGGATCCGGCCGCGACGGCCAGACCTACAACATCAACGCCGACGTCGCCGCCGGCAAAATTGCCGCCGCGCTCAGGGCCGAGAAGCTCATCCTGATGACCGACATCGAGGGCGTTAAGGACTCGGCGGGACGCCTGATCTCGACGCTGGAAGCGGCCAACGCTCGGCGCCTGATCGCGCGCGCAGTCATCGCCGAGGGCATGATCCCCAAGGTCGAATGCTGCATCGGCGCGCTGCGCGCCGGGGTGCCGAAGACCCACGTAATCGACGGCCGCGTGCGCCACGCCGTGCTGCTCGAGATTTTCACCCGTTCCGGCGTGGGCACCGAAGTCGTAAGCCACACTGCCAGGGTGGCGGACCTCAAGCGCGCCGCGCGCCGGGTCCGCTCGGGAAGCCGGCAATTTTAAAGCGGCACTTTACATTTTGCCGCCGGGCTCCGCAACGGATCGGTCGCAATGAATAATTCAGAAATCGTCGAGAAAACCCATCGATACCTGGTCAATATCTACGGATGCCTCCCGCTCGCCTTCGTGCGCGGTGAAGGCGCCTGGCTCTATGACGCCGACGGTGACCGCTACCTCGACTTCTTCTGCGGGCTCGCAGTCACCAGCCTCGGCCACAGCCATCCGCGAGTCGTGCGCGCGATCCAGGAGCAGACCGCCCGGCTGATCCACGTCTCCAACGTGTTCCATACCGAGCCGATGGCGCGCCTGGCGGAACAACTGTGCCGCCTGTTCGGCGATGCGCGGGTGTTTCTCGGCAACTCGGGCGCCGAGGCCAACGAGGCGGCGATCAAGCTGGCGCGGCGATGGGGCCACAATCGGGGCGGCGGACGCTTCGAGATTCTCACCGCGCTCGGCTCCTTCCATGGGCGTACGCTGGCGACATTGACCGCAACCGGCCAGGAAAAATATCACCAGGGCTTCCAGCCGTTGATGCCTGGCTTCAGGCTGGTGCCGTTCGACGATGTCGCCGCGATGGAGCGCGCGGTCGGACCCGACACGGTCGCCATCATGGTCGAGCCCATCCAGGGAGAAGGCGGCGTGGTGGTGCCGCGCCCCGACTACCTGAAGCGGATGCGCGAGCTTTGCGACCGCGCCAACCTGCTGCTGATCCTGGACGAGGTGCAGGTCGGGATGGGCCGCACGGGCCTGTACTTCGCGCATCAGCACGCCGGTATCCGCCCCGATCTCATGACGCTGGCGAAGGCTCTGGGAGGCGGTCTGCCGATCGGCGCGATGCTCGCGCGGGCGGATATCGCGGAGAGCTTCACCCCCGGCAGTCACGGCACCACCTTCGGCGGCAATCCGGTAGCCTGTGCCGCGGCGCTCGCCGTAATCGAGGCGTTCGAGCAGGAGGGCGTGCTGGAGAACGCCGCCAGGGTCGGCGCGTATATCATCGAGCAATTGCGCGAGATGGCCCGGAGCGACAAGCGCATTGTCGAGGTGCGTGGCCAGGGCATGATCATCGGAGTCGTACTGGCGCACGAGGCGCGGCCGGTCGTGGAGGCCTGTCTCAAGCAACACTTGATAGTCAACGCCACGGCGGGCAATGTGCTAAGACTTCTTCCGCCGCTCAACCTGACTATCAAGGAGGCCGATGAGGGGCTGGGGATAATCCGGCACGCACTGGGATGAAGCGGGATTTCCTGGATCTCAACTCCCTGTCCGGCGCCGAGCTCTCGGCGTTGCTGGCGCTCGGCGCGCGGCTCAAGGGCGAGCTCAAGGGCGGCCTCGAGCATCCTTACCTGCGCGGGCGCACCCTGGCGATGATCTTCCAGAAGCCATCGCTGCGCACCCGGATCACGTTCGAGACCGGGATGGCCCAGCTTGGCGGCCATGCCATCTATCTCGCGCCGACCGACATCGGCATCGGCGAGCGCGAATCGGTCAAGGACGTCGCGCGCAACCTCTCGCGATGGGTCGATCTCATCATGATCCGCACCTTCGCCCATCAGACCTGCGTTGAGCTCGCGCGCGAGGCCGATGTCCCCGTCATCAACGGTCTCACCGACCTGCTCCATCCCTGCCAGTTGCTTGCCGACCTGCTCACGCTGCGCGAACGCTTCGGCGCTTTGCACAAGCTCAAGGTCGCTTTCGTCGGTGATGGCTTCAATCTCGCCCAGAGCTGGATCGAGGCGGCGGCCCTGGCACATTTCGAATTGAGGATCGCGTGCCCCGCCGGCTACGAGCCCGAGAAGAGTTTTGTCACCCGGATGCGCCGCGAGGAGCTGGGGCTGCTGACCAACGACCCGGTCGAGGCGGTCAAGGACGCTGAAGTCGTGTACACTGACACCTGGACCTCGATGGGCCGCGAGAAGGAGGCCGCCGCGCGACGGCGCGACTTCAAGCGCTTCCAAGTCAACCGGGCGCTGATGAAGCATGCCCATCGCGAGGCGGTCGTGATGCATTGCCAGCCGGCCCATCGCGGCGAAGAGGTCACCGAGGACGTGATAGACGGCCCGCAATCGATCATGCTCGAGCAGGCCGAGAACCGCCTGCACACACAGAAAGCCGTGATGCTCTGGCTGGTGCGGCCGGAGCTTCTGACCCAGATGGCGGCCTGGACACCGCACGAGCTGTGAAGGGAGATAACGTGGCAACCCCGGCGATCAAGAGGCTGGTGCTCGCCTACTCCGGCGGGCTCGACACCTCGGTCATCCTGCGATGGCTCAACGATTACTACCGATGCGAAGTGATCGCGTTTTGCGCCGACATCGGCCAGGCCGAAGAGCTGGAAGGACTCGAGGCCAAGGCGCTGAAGACCGGCGCCAGCAAGCTCCGCGTGGTTGACCTGCGCGAGGAGTTCGCGCGCGACTTCGTGTTCCCGATGCTGCGCGCCAACGCGATCTACGAGGGTTACTACCTGCTCGGCACCTCGATCGCGCGCCCGGCGATCGCGAAGACGCATGCCGAGATCGCCCGCGCCGAGGGCGCCGACGCCGTCGCCCACGGCGCCACCGGCAAGGGCAACGACCAGGTGCGCTTCGAGCTGGCGTTCGCGCGGCTGGCGCCGGAGCTGAAGGTCATTGTGCCGTGGCGGCATCCGGACTGGCCGTTCAAGGGGCGCGCGGACATGATCGCCTACGCCAATGAGAAGAAAATCCCGATCCCGGTCACTGCCGAGAAGCCCTACTCAATGGATCGCAACATGGTCCACGCCAGCTATGAGGGCGGAATCCTGGAAGACCCTTGGAAAGAGCCTTACAACGACATGTTCCGGCTCACGGTCGCGCCCGAGGACGCGCCGAACCTCCCCGAGTATGTCGAGATCGAGTACGAGGGCGGCGACCCGGTCGCCGTCAACGGCGAGCGGATGGGCCCCGCGGCGCTGATCGCGCGCGCCAACCAAATCGCCGGCCGCCACGGCGTCGGACGCGTCGACCTGGTCGAGAACCGCTACGTCGGCATCAAGTCGCGCGGTGTATACGAAAGCCCGGGCGTCACGGTTCTTGGCCACGCCCATCGCGCGATCGAGCAGCTCACGCTCGATCGCGAGGTGATGCATCTGCGCGACTCGCTGATCCCGCGCTATGCCGAGATGATCTACTATGGCTACTGGTTCGCGCCGGAGCGCGAAGCGCTGCAGGCGCTGATCGACCAGGCGCAAACCAACGTCACCGGCACCGCGCGGCTAAAACTGTTCAAAGGCGGCGTATGGATCGCCGGCCGCCGCTCGCCCAATTCGCTATACGATCCGAAGATCGTCAGCTTTGAGGAAGCGGGCGGCTTCGATCAGGCCGACGCCGAGGGCTTCATCCGGCTGTCCGCGATCCGGATACGCGCGCTTGCCCGGGTGACGGGCCAGGCGCCGGCCAAAAACAGGTAGCCGGGCTTGGGCAAGGTCATCCAGTTCAGGCCGCCACGCCCGCAGCTACGGGCGGTCCCGCGCGCGCCGGGCGGCAACTGCCCCAAGTGCCATCACAAGATGAACGTGCATATCACCCACCCCAACGGCGTGATCAGTTGCGCGGCGCGCGGATGCCCGTGCGAGATGCGACCAACGCGGTGAGCGCGCGCAAGGCCGGTTATCGCCTGTACGCCCTGATGCGTGAACTTTGGTAGACTCGCCTCGCATGAGAGGTAATCACGAAGCTCGCGGACGCCATCTGCGATGGCCTCTCCCGGGTCGGGAGAGGCCGACGGTCGCTTCGACCGTCGGGAGAGGGACCGCAGCGTCGCTGCGCCGGCAGCGACATTCGATTCTGCCTCCGCTTCCCGCCGAAACGCCGGCGTCGCAAGCGCTTGAGGTAGCGTGCGGCGCTTCAATCCTCGGCGCCGCGCAGCCAATGCGGCGCCGTATGGTCCCTCACCCTCACCCTCGCCCAGCTTCGCAGGGAGAGGGCACATATGGAGTACGCACCCGGGTTTGCGAAGATTGCGGAAGGCTCTCCTGAGTTGGCCTCGCGTGTCAACCGACAACCTCGCGTGAGCGACAACAAAAGGTCTCAAGTTTCGAAGGCGCACGCTGGACAGCGCGGAGGTCTCATCCGCGGGCGATTCGCGCGCCGCCGGCTCAAGGAAGTCGAGGCGTTCACGGCCTCGCTGCCGTTCGACCGGCGGCTCTACCGCCACGATATCCGCGGCTCGATCGCGCACGCCCGGATGCTGGCGCACGTGGGACTAATCACGCGTCGCGAGGCGGCCCGCATCGTGGCGGGACTCGAGCGGATTGAGCGCGAGATCGGCGGCGGGCGTTTCCGTTTCGAGCTCTCCGACGAAGACATCCATCTCGCCATCGAGCGCCGGCTGATCGCGAAGATCGGCGCCGCCGGCGCGAAGCTCCATACCGCCCGTTCGCGCAACGACCAGGTGGCGCTCGATCTCCGGCTGTTCCTGCGCGACGAGATCGACGAGGTAATGCGGTCCCTCGCGCGCCTGCGCGCCGCGCTGATCGGGGTTGCGCGGCGGCACGTGAACAGCGTGATGCCGGGTTACACTCATCTCCAGCGCGCGCAGCCGGTCTCGCTGGCCCATCACCTGCTCGCCTACGTCGAGATGCTCGATCGCGACCGCGAGCGCTTCGCACAGGCGCGCGAGCGCAGCGCGGTGATGCCGCTCGGGGCGGGGGCGCTGGCCGCGACCACGCTGCCGATCGATCGCCGGTTCGTCGCACGCGAGCTCAAGTTCCGGAAACTGGCCGAGAACAGCATCGACGCCGTATCGGATCGCGACTTCGTGCTCGACTTCCTTTCCGCCTCCGCCATCGCGGCCATCCATCTATCGCGGATGAGCGAGGAGATCATCCTGTGGTCGAGCGCCGAGTTCGGCTTCGTCACGATCCCCGACGAGTTCGCGACCGGGAGCTCGATGATGCCGCAGAAGAAGAACCCGGACCTGCTCGAGTTGATCCGGGCCAAGAGCGGGCGCGTGGCCGGCGACCTAGTCGCGATGCTCACGGTGCTCAAGGGCCTGCCGCTCGCCTACAACTCCGACCTGCAGGAGGACAAGGAGCGGGTCTTCGACGCGCTCGATTCGATCAAGCCTTCGCTCGACTTGATGGCAAGGCTGTGGCCGCGGCTCGCGTTCAACACCCGGGCGATGCGCGAGGCGGCCGGGGGATGGGCGCTCGCGACCGACTTGGCCGAGTACCTGGTCAAACGCGGCGTGCCGTTCCGACAAGCCCATGAAATTGTCGGCCTGCTGGCCCGCCACGCTGCGGTCCGCAATCGCCCGCTCACCGACTTGACCATCCACGACCTGCGCCAGTGCTCGCTCGCGTTCCGCGAGGATGCGCTCGAGCTGCTGTCGGCGGAAAGCTCGATCGCGGCAAGGCGGGTGGCCGGCGGCCCCGCGCCCCGACTCGTGCGCCGGCGCCTGGCAGAGCTGACGCGCCGATGAGGCGCCCGAAAAACTGGATCGCCGCGGCCGGCGCGCTCTCTGTGGCGGCGGCGATCACGGGATGCGGTGTGAAGGGACGCCCGATGCCGCCCGAGCTGGTGCAGCCCGAGAAGATCGTCGCTCTGACGGCAAGCGCCGACAAGGATGGAATCCGGCTCGCGTGGCCGCGCCCCGAGCTTTACTCGCGAGGCCGCAAGATGAAGGACCTGGCGGGCTTCATCGTGATGCGCGCTGAGCCCGGCCAATCGTTCGAGCCGCTGGTCAGGCTGCCGGTTACCGACCGTGAGCGCTTCCAGAAGGTGCTCAAGTTTGAATATATCGACACCGCCACCGAGACCGGCCGCGTCTATCGCTACGACGTCATCTCCGTGACTGAGGACGAAACGCGCGGCGAACCCTCCAACGTGGTCGAGTTCAGGCGCGTTGCACCGGCGCCGCCGCCGAATCCGGAGACCTACATCATGCCCACCCCCACCCCACTGCCCTGAACGGTGCGGTTCCGGCTCCTTCGCACGCCCTGACCGGCGCGCTTATCTGGCGGCTTACGGTATGATAAAAGGCACGTTCACCCGCTGAGACCGGGACTCCAGGGCCGCCGAAAAAGTCGGGATGCACTACTTCACGTACAAGAACGATCGGCTGTTCGCCGAGGACGTTCTCGCTGACGGAACTGGCGGCGCGCCTCGGCACGCCATTTTACGTTTACAGCGCCCGCACCCTGCGGCGCCATTACCGCGTCTTCAGCGAAGCCTTCAAGGGCGCCGACCATCTGGTCTGCTACTCGGTCAAGGCGCTGTCGAACCTGAGTGTGCTCAAGCTCTTCGAATCGATGGGCTCCGGATTCGATGTCGTCTCGGGCGGCGAACTGGCGCGATGCCTCAAAGTCGGCGCGGACCCCAGGAAGATCGTTTTCTCCGGCGTGGGCAAGACCGACGAGGAGATCGAGGCGGCGCTGAAGGCCGGCATCCTGATGATCAACGTCGAATCGGCGCCCGAGCTCGATCGGATAGCCGAGGTTGCGCGCCGGATGGGGATGCGGGCGCCGGTCAGCCTGCGGGTCAATCCCGATCTCGATCCGGGCACCCATCCGCACATCTCCACCGGCCATCGCACCAGCAAGTTCGGCGTGCCGCTGTCGCAGGTGCTCGAATACTACGCCCAGGCGCGCGCGCTCAAAGACCTCGAACCGGTCGGACTCAGCACCCATATCGGCTCGCAGATTACCGAAACCTCGCCCTTCACCGAGGCCGCGGGCAAGGTCGCCGCGATCGTGAACCGGCTGCGCGCCGACGGTCTCGCGCTGCGCTACCTCGACCTGGGCGGCGGGCTGGGAATCCCCTACCAGGAGCAACCGCCGGCGCCCGCCGAGTACGCCGCGGCACTGCTCGCGCCGCTCACGGGACTCGGCCTCAAGCTGATCATGGAGCCGGGACGAGTGATCGTCGGCAACGCCGGAATCCTGGTCACGCGCGTCCTGTACGTGAAGGAGACCGACGTCAAGCGCTTTATCGTGGTCGACGGCGCGATGAACGACCTGATTCGCCCGGTGCTCTACGAGGCCTACCATGCGATCTGGCCCGTCGAGCAACGCGCCGGCGCACGCACGGTCACCGCCGACGTAGTCGGCCCGGTATGCGAGAGCGGCGATTTCTTCGCCCGCGACCGCGAGTTGCACGAGCCGCGCAGCGGCGACCTGCTCGCGGTGATGAGCGCGGGGGCGTATGGCTTCGTGATGGCGTCGAACTACAACACCCGGCCGCGCGCGCCCGAGGTGCTGGTGGACGACGACAAGGCGCACGTGATCCGCGAGCGCGAGAGCTTCGAGGATCTGATCCGCCACGAGAAGCTGGTGGAACTGTAGGATTTAACTAAGGTAGCGGCGTCGATGTCTTGGAAACACGCGCTGACGGCGATCGCGGTGATCGGCGTTGCAGCCGGTGCAATCACGTGGTGGGCACTGGAGGGCAGCGAGGTCGTTGTCATTCACACGGTCAGCGCCGAGGGTTCACCTCGCACAACGCGCGTATGGATTGCCGACGAGGGTACAGTTTCGTGGATCGAGGCGGCGACTCCCGAGCGTCCTTTCTATCAACACATCCTCGCCCACCCACGCGTCGAACTCGACCGCAACGGTCAGCGCCGCCCCTACCTCGCAGAGGCCGTTCCCAATCCGGACGGGCATCGCCACATCCGCCAGCTGTTACGCGCGAAATACGGCCTCGCCGACTATTGGGTCGGCCTTTTGCAGAGCACGTCACGCTCGCAGGCGATTCGACTCCAGCCCTCTCCGGACTGAGGCCGGAAGGGCTCGAACCGAACTCGTGCCCTGCACGTGGCCGGACGCCATGGTCAGCCGCGTTGCGACTTGGCGCTGGGTCCGCCACCGGCCTAGGAATCGCATGTTCGAAAAGTCAGAATGGAAGGATCTCTTGCGATGGGGACGCTGGAGTTCATCAAGATGCACGGCTGCGGCAACGACTACATTTTCGTGGTCGCGGACCAGGTGCGTCCCGCCGACCCGGCGGCACTCTCGCGCCGGCTCTCCGATCGCCGCTTCGGCGTCGGCGGCGACGGGCTCATCATGCTCTGCCCGTCGCGCATCGCCGACCTGCGGATGGAGATGTATAACGCCGACGGCAGCCGGGGCGAGATGTGCGGCAATGGGATACGATGCCTGGCGCGGCTGGCCTGGGAGCGCGCAGCGGTCCGCAAGAACCCGATCGCGATCGAGACCGACTGCGGCATAATGACCGTCGCGGTGAGGCTCGATTCGAGCGAGCGCGTGGTCGCGGCGACCGTCGATATGGGCGAGCCGATCCTGGAGGGGCGCGAAATTCCGGTCGCAGCCGACGGCCGCGTGATAGACCATCCGCTCGACGTGGGCGGGCGCATCGAACGAATCACGGCGGTGTCGATGGGTAATCCACACTGCGTGGTGTTCCTGAGCGACGAGGCGGTCTTCCGGATGGACGAGCACGACTTCGCGAACCTCGGCCGCAATTTCGAGAACCATCCGTTCTTCCCGCGCCGGGTCAACACCGAGTTCATCCTTCCCGTCTCGCGCAACCTTCTTAAGATGCGCGTATGGGAGCGCGGCTCGGGCGAGACCCTGGCCTGCGGGACGGGCGCATGCGCGGCGCTGGTCGCCGCGGTGCTGACCGGACGGAGCGGGCGGAGCGCGACGGTCGCGCTTCGCGGCGGAAACCTCGAAATCGAATGGCGCGAGCGGGGCGAAGGAGAGAATCACGTTTTCATGACCGGCGAGGCGGTCGAGGTGTTTCGCGGGCGGGTCGAAGTCAATCCTGCCGAACTGGTCGCGGTAAAGCGCTGAGCAGAGGGAGCAAGCGAATGTTCAACGGTGCGTTGTCGGCGATCGTGACCCCGTTTCGCGACGGAGCGGTGGACGAGACCGCGCTGCGCGAGATCATCGAATGGCAGATACAGAGAGGCGTGGACGGGATCTTTCCCTGCGGCTCGACCGGGGAATCCGCCACGCTCACCCACCTCGAGCACGAGCAGATAATCAAGATCGCAATCGAGCAGACGCACAGGCGGGTTCCGGTATTGGCCGGGACCGGCTCCAACTCGACGGCCGAGGCGATTCGGCTGACAACCTTCGCGCGCGCCGCCGGCGCGGACGGCGCGGTGCTGATTTCACCTTACTACAACAAGCCGACCCAGGACGGAATTTTCAAGCACTACAAGATGATCGCGGCTAGCGTTGACCTGCCGCTGATCGCCTACAACATCCCGGGCCGCACCGGCTCCAATATACTGCCGGAGACGTTCGCCCGCCTTTGCGAAATCAAGAACATCGTGGGCGTGAAAGAGGCGTCGGGCTCGATCGATCAGATCTCCGACATCCGGCGGCTGTGCGGCGATCGCCTGACGATCCTGTCGGGCGACGACTCGATGACCCTGCCGATGATGGCGCTTGGCGCCAGCGGCGTGATTTCGGTGGTCACCAACGTGATGCCGCGCGAGATGCACGAGCTGGTCGCGGCGGCACTGGCCGACGACTACGCGCGCGCGCGGGACATTCACTTCAAGATGCTGCCGCTGATGCGCGCGCTGTTCCTGGAGAGCAACCCGATTCCCGTCAAGCAGGCGCTCGCCTTCATGGGCAAGTGCAGCGCGGAGCTCAGGATGCCGCTGGCCCAGATGTCCCCCGGCCCCGCCGAAAAGCTGCGCGCGGTAATGAAGGAACTGCGGCTGATTTAGGACGGTGAAACTTCGGCGTTTCGCTCACAGTTCAGCCAGAAGCGGGCGGGACGCATGCGCCGGGGGCGACCGCCGCCACTTCAATCCAAAAGACCAAGTTCAGAAAGCCTTCAGATTGAGACGCCCGAATGCTGCTCTGCGCTTCACGGAAACAGGTTCGACGGCTTGGGTCCGCTGGCCGGCAATCCCGGGACCTTTGCTGCCGCTGAATTAGCGCGGGCGAAGAGCGTTGAAATTGGGTCCTGGTAGATTAGCTTCCAATCCCTGCTTCGGGCGGTTACCCGATAGGCACCGGATTTTGGGGGAACCAGAACGTAGTCGTGCGGATAGCCGGTCAATACCTTGTCGGCGCCTGGGCGGTCGAAGAAGAAAGTGAGATAGTCGCTCATCACCTGTTTCGGGTAGACCGTCTCGTAGCGGCTGTCGATAAACACTCGCGACCGCGGCCATTCGTGCCAGATCAGGTACTCGCCCCAGGAATACTCATTCAGAATGTTGCCGTGCAGACCGTGGCTATCCATGAAGGCGACGGCGCCCGCGGGACACGGTGTGACCTCCCTGAGCCGGGTCGAGAACAACCCCGTGTATGCGGCCAACGCGGTCGCTGCCGCGACCGCGAGTAGCGGATGCACACTGCTTTTGGCGGCAGCCTGTCGCGCTGCGCCGACATCAGCAGTGGGGCGGGCCTCCGTGCCCGCCCTGGGATGGCGGGCAGGGACGCCCGCCCCACCCTCTCGCATCGCGGCCCATCGCCGCGCCAGCGGTCCGACCGCGGTCACAACGAATAGCGCCATGTTGCGGCCGGAGAAGACCGTCGCACCAGCCATCAGGATTGCGACCGCGGCGGGTCCCGCCCCACCCGCGCGCGGCGCCCGTATCACCGAGGCGCAGAGCGCGGCGAACATCGCGATCGCGCAGGCGAAATAGACCAGCGCCCACGGAGACTCGCGCCACGTTTCGCGGAGCGTGGCGGAAAATGGCTGCCACTCCGCCACCGCGAGCCGCGTCATCGGGCTGCTCAGCGTCTGCGCCACCGCCGACCACGAGCCGAGGCCGTAGGGAGTCGTCAAGGTGGCAAGCGCCCCGCCGAGCGCGATCGCGAGCAGGACTACGCCGCGGCCCAAGCCGCGGCCGGCGGGCAAGTCTTCCAGGATCGCAAAGCCGGCGTAAATCCCGAGCGCGGCCAGACCGATGATGAAGCCGCCGTGCAGGTTGGCCCATACCGCGAGCATCGGGATCGCCATCCACAGCCGGCCGCGGCGGCGGTTGTCGTCGCGCGCGATCATCCACATGATCGCGGCCAGCATTGCGAACGTGAACAACTGCGGCCGGAACTGCATCTGCGGCGCCAGCGCCACCGCCGCCACGGTCAGCACCGCGAGCTGCACCCCGGACGGCGCGCCGCTCTCGCCCTCCGCCAGCGCCATCAGGATGATCGTCGCGGCGCACAGCGCAACCTTCATGATCTTCAGTCCGACTACGCCGAGCACCCCGTAAAAGCCGGCCATTACGACCTCGGAGAGCCATGCGTGATCGCGCCAGAGGTAACCCGCGGCAGAGTAGGAGTAAGGATCGCGAACCGGCAGATGGCGAGTGGCGAGAATTGCCTGGCCGAAGCGGATATGGCCCCAGAGGTCGGGGTCCGCGCAGCGGTTAGTATCCGCCACGATCACCAGCACCAGGATCAGGTAGGGCGAGTAGCGTACCAGCGAAATGGGCGCGGCCCGCGCGCGGCCGGGGCCCGATGATTCGAGCAAGGGGCGCAGCGATGTTTGTGCCAAGGCCACTTGTCGCGATCGTAGCTAGGCTTGAGCGGCTACGCGCCGCGTCGTCCCGCCTTTGATCGTCCAATAAGCGGCGACGTACGCGCTCAGCGGCACCATCAACTGCACCAAGACCAGCGGCGGCAGCCATTTCAAATCGAGTATACGAACGCCCTTTGCGGGAACGCTCAGGCCCATACTCGCGACATCGAACACTATCGTCAGACAGTAGCTGACTACGATCATCGAAAGCGCGGCCCGGCCGGCTTTCCCCTCGTTGTATGCGATCACCAACTGAGCATAAGGGATCAACAGGAGAACGCGATAATGCTCCCACGAGATCGGCGGGAGCATGACCATCGCCGCAATCCACAGACACAATTCCGGCCATTCCTGCGCTTGGTCATCGGTGTCACTCCTGGTAGCCGCCAGCGTGAGCCCGAGGAGGATGACTTCCGTAAGCCGCGCAGCGATTGAGGTTGCGAGCTGGTTACTCCGGCGCGGATACAGGAGAAGGAAGAGCATGGTCATGGCATTCTGTATGGATCCGTTGTCGGTTGAATGCGCGACCTGAGGAGGAAGAGAGCCAATAGCGTTCAAGGAGAGAAAGTTCCTACTTGGGGCCAGGCCCACAGCGCCCAGGAATGAGAAGGCCCTGGCCGGACCGATCCCCACAACGGTCACGATCCCTCCTGCCAAAACTCCTGCGACCGTGAACGCGACCACTTTCCATCGTCGTTTGAGCACAAAGTAGCCGACTAGAAGCAGAGGATAAGCACGGAGAAGCACCGCCCCGGAGAGCAGCAGGCTGGCAGAGGCGTCGTATCCGGATTCCAGCAGCCTCATCATCAGGGCGAGAATAAGCAGGATGAGAATCTGGCTCTGGGCGGCCGCGAAGTTGGCCCTGGTCGGAGGGTAAAGGATAGCAAAGGCGGCGAGTACCAGCGCGGTTGTCGGCGGCAACCTCGACGAGTGTCGGCCCAGCATCAGCCACAGCGCGGCCACCAGGCACGCTGCGAGGAGCCCGATCCATGTCCAATAGGCTTGCCACAGTGGGAGGTTTACCAGCGGCTCAAAAGCAAGCAGGAACGTAGGAGTGGCGACGGCAGTCTGTATCCCGTTCAGATGTAGTCCCAGGCGATCCGCAAGAGCTGTGAAAGGTTCCCTGTATGGATTGCGTCCCAAGCGAAGCGATAACGCAGATGCGTAATAGAGACCGAAATCCCACTCCTTCATGCGCGCCGGCAGAGCTCCGACTAGTGCGAACACGTAACCCAACGTGAAACCCCAGATGATCACTACCCATCCAAGGCTGGGCACCGGCATCACTCCGCAGCCAAAGCTTTCTCCACTTCTCCTGGCCGAAAAGGCCGCAACGATGCCAGAGACTTTCAGCGTCATGGAATGAGATAAGCGGCGCGCGGGCACGCAATTGCGAGCGGGCTTAACATGGGGCGTCAAGGTGCGCGGCGGTCAATCCGGGGGCGCCGACCCCGATAACAACGATTGCCCCGGTACGGTCTGTAATTTCCGCCACTCCTCGCCACACCCGTCAAGCGCGCGCACGAGGGTCTAGGGCACAGGCCGTGCCAATGCGATAGCGCTGCAAACCGTTCTTTGGGACGGGTTTCGAGCGGATAGCCCTAGGTGTACGGATCTATATACGTTTCAGTGTGCAACATGTGCATCTACGGGACGGTAGTCAGGTGGGTTTGTCCCGCCGGGGAGGGCGAGGAGTGACGAGTAGCTGGCGCACGCGCCGATTGCCTGCCGACGATGACTACTGCGGCTGGCTGGCATTGCTTCCGCCTCCCGCGCCGCCGCGCCTCCTGCTGTCGGATGAGCGCGCGCAGGCGGTGGTCATCGGCGCCGGCTTCACCGGCCTTGCAGTGGCCCGCCAGCTAGCCGCGCATCGGCCGCACTGGCGGATCATCGTCCTTGAGGCGCAGCGCGTTGGCGAAGGCGCCTCTGGTCGCAACTCGGGCTTCATCGTTGACCTGCCGCACTACGAACCGCAGCGGGGTGTCGAGGAAAATCAGCGCCTTACACGGCTGCGACGCGCCGGCCGAGACGCGCTCCGGAGGCTGGTGCGGGCACACGCGATCGATTGCGCCTGGACGGAATGCGGCCTCTTGCACGGCGCCGTGGGGGACGTGGGAACGCGCGCCCTCGACGCCTTCTGCGGTGGCCTCGACGCGATGGGTGAACAGTACATACGGCATGAGGCCGCTGCGATGAGGGCGATCACCGGCCCGGCCCACTACCGTGCTGGTATCCACATCGGCGGGACCGTCCTGGTGCAGCCCGCTGCGCTAGTTCGTGGCTTGGCGGCCGCGTTGCCTGCCAACGTCGAACTGTTTGAGCAGTGCCCCGTGCGCGGCATTGAGCGTCGGGACGGAAACCTCCTGATCGCAACTCGTGGCGGCACGGTCGCCGCAGAGCGCGTGTTCGTGGCGACGAACGGCTACACCGCCATGCTCGGCCTGCTGCGGCGGCGTGTCCTGCCGGTGCTGACGTTCGCGAGCCTGTCGCGCAACCTAAGCGACGCGGAACTGTGCGCCCTCGGAGGCGAGGCGGAGTGGGGGCTCGTGCCGGAGGAGAAGATGGGTACGACCGTCAGGAAGACGCGTGACAGTCGCATCCTCATTCGCAACACTGTGCGCTACTCCCCAACTATCCAAGTCCGTGAGGCGCAACGGAGAGATATACGTGAGGCGCATCGGCGCGCTTTCTCCGCACGCTTTCCGATGCTCCCCGGCGTGGATTTCGAGTACACATGGGGCGGCGTGATCGGCATTTCGCTCAACGGCGCGCACTTCTTCGGGGAGCTCGATGACAAGTTGTTTGTGGCCGCGGGCTGCAACGGCGTGGGAGTGGCAATGGGAACTATTGCTGGACAACTGCTGGCCGATCTCGCAGTAGGAGCAGATTCGGACCTCCTTGAGGACATGCGCCGGCTGCCGGGGCCATCCTGGATTCCGCCGGAGCCGGTGTTAGGAGTGGTGGTGCGCGCGGCGCTGGCCTACATGGCAACACGCGCCCGCGAAGAGCTGTAGTCGCCGACCGGAACTATGTGACGGATTTTCCGATCGGCGAGTAGAAACTCCGTAGTCCAGCGCCCGACTTCAACCTGGTCCAGCTGCGTTTCGCCGCAGGTGCGGCGGCAGCGTGGCGGGTGCGCTCCGGGCCAGCGGCGACCAGAAGCTCTGAGTTCAGGCGATCGCCGGGATCGCCTTTGCCTCCGGGCCGCCAACGCGCCAGCCTATTCTCGATGCTCGCGTCCGGATGCTCGCGCCGATGATCTAATAAGCCGGACCGCCGCGCTATCGATGGCTGATCGAGGCGCTAATGAAAGAAGCCAACTTTCATGCAGGGTGTTGAGACCGCAAGCTCTCCTGGACGCCGAAATCCTGGTTTCTCAACACCCTGCTACGTCACGCGCTCGATTCTGGCCGGCACGTGCTTGTGGAACGGCGTGCCCGCGAACCAGTCGCGATGCTCAGTCACGGTGAGCTCGTTCGGCGCGACCCCGTGTCGGAATTCCTGACCTTCGCGATCGGGGTACCACAGGCCGGTCCCGTTGGGCAGCGCGAGATGACCGGGCAGCATCGTATCGGTGACCTCGACCACAGTTTCCGCACTCGCGCGCTTGGTGATAAGGCGCACGCGGCCGCCGCTTCGCACTCCAAGTTCGGAAGCGTCCGCCGGGCTCATCCAGAGCGCGCCCGCTGGATCCTTCGGGCGCCATTGGGGATCGCGGATGATGGTGTTCGCGGTCGTCGAGCGGCGCTGGCCTGCCGAGAGCACGAAGGGGAACTCGGGGTCGGAAGACGGATGCTCGTCGCGAAGTGACTTATGCTCGGGAATCAACTCGGGAATTAAAAGATTGATCCGCCCTCCAGGAATCCTTCGCCAGGTTTCCTCATACGGATCGACGCTCACCACGACTCCCGAGCGATTTTTCAAGATCGCGTCGAACAACGCCTCGGCGCGCTCCGGACCTTCGCCATTGAAGCCTGCGCGATGCAACGACTCCGGATACCTGCGCGCGAAGTTGTGCGCGACACCCCACACCGATGCGGCGTTCTCGTTACCGGCTCCCAGCGTCGGACCCAGAGTTTCATACAGTACGGCGGTCATCACTCCCGCCAGGTGAGGCCGCTCTGCAACGACTCGTGCCAGCTCGTTCGCGTAGGCGGCCCTTCCTTTGGCCGCGGCCGCGTGCAGCGGGGCAACGTCCTCGTCGGTCATTGCGCCGAGAGCGCGCACCAGCCGGCGATGAATTTCACCCTCAGGGAGCGTTCCGGGAACCGGTTCGAGAATCGGGGCGCGGAGCGTGAAAGTGTTCGCATAGTGCGTGTCGGTATGAAAAGGAGCACCAAAGAAGGTTGCTTCCCACTTCTCGTACTGCGACGAGGCCGGGAGGACGTAGTGCGCCTCGCGCGCGCTCTCGGTCATCGCAACATCGACCACGACAACCAATTCGAGCGCTTGCAGCGCTTCCCGCATCCGAGCGCTGTCGGCGACCGAGTGCGCAGGATTTTCGCTCTCTATGAGCATCGCACGGAAGCGTTTGGGATGGTCGGTCAGGATTTCGTCCGGGATCACGTTGGCCGGGATCATGCCGCGGATGATGCGGTGCCCACCGACCGGACTGGTCTCAGCCGCAATCGCGCCGTTGAACATCCCCGTCAGACTCGTCCCTGCATTCATGGCGCCGGGCTTGCCGAGATTTCCGGTCACGGCGAATAGCAGTTTCTCCAGGTAGGAGTTGAGCGTGCTGTGCAGCGACTGCTCGATGCCGAGGTCCTCATAGACTGAAACGCTGGAAGCGCGGGCGATGCGGCGCGCCACTGCGCGTACCAAGTCCTCACCGAGGCCGGAGCGGCCGCAGTAATCCGCGATCGGGACGTCGTTCAGCACTGTGAAAAGTTCGTCGCCGTTTTGAGTGCGATCGCGGATAAAGTCGTGATCGATCAGATCCTCCTGCACGAGTACGCCAAGAATCGCGGCGAGGCAGAACGCATCGGTTCCGGGGCGCACGCGCAGATGGTAGCCGGCGATCTCCGCGGTCTCGGTGCGACGCGGATCGATCACTATGAGCGCGCGGTTCGGGTCGGCGGCGATGTCGCGCAGAATTGAACGCGCGCGCTGAAAACCATGCGATTGCCATGGGTTCTTGCCGACGAACACAGCCACCTCTGCCTGCTGGCAGCTTCCGGAGACGCCGGTCCCGAACAACATATGGTCCACCCAGAACTCGCCCGTCTTTTCCTGGGCTAGCGCGTTGGAGCTGAAAACCGAGCCAAGTGCTCGCCGAGTGGAGGCTCCGTAGCTGCCCACCAGATGGTTTCCCTGTCCGCCGCCACCGTAATAGAAGATGCTCGCGCCGCCCCATCTGTCGCGCACGCGGAGCAGGCCGGCCGCGACCTCGCGAATCGCGGTGTCCCAGTCGATCTCCTCAAAGCTGCCGTCGGGCCTGCGCCGCAGCGGAGATCTCAGCCGATCGCGCCCGTTCTGGTAGTAATCGAGACGTTGCGCCTTTTCGCAAGCGTAGCCGCGCGAGGCGACGTGGGCGCGATTGCCGCGCACGCGCGCGATATGGCGCCCGTCGAGCTTCACTTCGACTCCGCAGTTGACCGAACAGAGGACGCATACGGTCTGCCGCCATTCGCCGCTCATATCGAGAACTCCTCAGCCGGAAAGGCCGCCCGAACCTCAGTATTGACTAGCTTGTGGGCTTGGACGAGGCCAAGGCCCCGGCGCGGCATCGCGGTCCCGGACGCATCGCTCGCCGCTCACACAGTTCTCCCCTTCCCCCGCCGCCGGAGACCACCAAAAGCGGGGCCCACGGTCAATGGACCGTCAGATTCCCTTCCTCAGCTCGGGCGCCGGCCGGAAGCCGACCGTGCGCGCTGCCGGGATAGTCATCGCGGTCTTGGTGCGCGGATTGTACCCGGCGCGTGCGCGGCGGCGGCGCACGGTGAAGGTGCCGAAGCCGGGCACCCAAAAGCGTTTGTCCTTGCGAATCGCGCGGGCCATAAGGTTGAAGGCGGTGTCCAGGGTGGCGAGCACTGTCTTCTTCGGCTGACGGGTGGCGCGCGCCACCGCCTCGATCAGTTCCTCTTTGGTCATCGGCTAACCTCCCTGTAACGCTCGCGCGGCGACGGCGATACGCGCGGCCGGGCGCGTTCACGCCTCGCCGCCCGTCGCGCCGAGTTCCCGCCAGATGAGACCCCATCGCACACCATGATCGCTAACCACGACGCTCTCGGCGCCGAACTTATCCATCACGCACAGCAGGATCGTCACGCCGGCAATACCGACGTCGGCCCATCCCTCTTCGACGCCGGGAAGGCGCTTGCGACCCGCGAGCGTAACCGCGGCCAGGCGCTCGAGCGTGCACTCGACCTCGGTGCGGGTGAGCCGATGGCCATGAACGCGGTCATGGTCGTAGCGTTCGAGGCGGAGTGCGACCGCGCAGGCGCGGGTTACGGTACCCGCGACTCCGACCAGCACTTCGGGCCGGAAATCCCATCGCAGGCCGTCGAGTGTGGCGTCGATAGTATCCGCGAGCGCGCGCCGCTCTTCGGCGGTCGGCGGATCGTGACGGACGATCCGCTCGGTCATCCGCACCGAGCCGATCTGGAGGCTCGCGGTGCCGAGCGGTGCGCCCGGCTCGGCGCGAATCAACTCGGTCGAGCCTCCGCCGATATCGGCGATCAGCAGGCGCTTGTTCGGATCGATAGCAAGGCCCTTCACCACCGCGAGATAGGAAAGCCGGGCCTCGTCGGTGCCGGAAAGAATTTCGAGGTCAATCCCGGCCCTTGATTTGACCTGGGCGAGGAAGGCGGCGCCGTCGGATGAGTCGCGCAGCACGGCGGTACCCGCAGCGACGATTTTGTCGGCGCCGAGGGTGCGCGCCTGCTCGGCGAACTCGACGATGGTCTCAAGCGTGCGGGCGGCGGCAGCCGGGTCGAGCCGGCCGTTGCTATCGACTCCGCGGCCCAGGCGCGTAATCCGCGCGAAGTCGGCGAGGCGGCGCACCCCGTCGCCGGGCGCGCATTCCACGACCAGCATCAGGACAGTGTTGGTACCTACGTCGAGCGCGCCGATCTTCACGTTACCGTCGGATAACAGACTGCAACCTCAAACGCCTGGGCCGGCCGCATCGCGGCCGGCGGCGGCTGCGCGCGGCGCGGCGCCGGAGACTTCGATCTGGTTGCCGGCGATCCATCGCTCCAGAGCGGCAAGCGCCCGCGCGCCCATCTCGATTTTCTTGTCGCGGCTGCGGGCCGGACCCTCAAGCGGCGGCATCAGGCCATAATTGGCGTTGATCGGCTGGAAATCACGCCGGGAAGTATCGCTGATATAGGCGACCAGCGAGCCGAGCGCGGTTTCCGGCGGCGGCACGACGAGCGCGCAGCCTGCGACCAGGCGCGCCGCGTTGATCGCGGCGAGCAGGCCGGCGGCTGCGGATTCGACGTATCCCTCGACCCCGATCATCTGGCCCGCGACGAAGAGATCGTCGCGGGCGCGGAGTTGCAGGGTGGGACGGAGCAAGCGCGGCGAATCGATAAAGGTGTTGCGATGGAGCGAGCCCAGGCGGACGAACTCGGCCCGCTCCAGCCCGGGAATTGTCCGAAACACGCGACGCTGCTCCGGGTAGGTCATCTTGGTCTGGAAGCCGACCATGTTGTAGAGCCGGCCGGCGCGGTCCTCCTGGCGCAATTGCACGACGGCGAACGGGCGGCGCCCGGTGCGCGGGTCGAGCAGGCCGACGGGCTTCATCGGGCCGAAGCTCAGCGTCCGTTCTCCGCGCCGCGCCATCTCCTCGATCGGCATGCATCCTTCGAAGTACACCGCCTTCTCGAAGGAATGGAGCGGGACTTTGTCGGCGGCGAGCAGCGCGGCGACGAAGGCGCAGTACTCCGCCTCGTTCATCGGGCAGTTGAGGTAGTCCTCGCCGCCCTTGCCGTAGCGCGAGGCGCGGAAGGCGACCGATAGGTCGATCGATTCGGCAGTCACGATCGGCGCGATCGCGTCGTAAAAATAGAGATGGCGCGAGCCGATGAGCCGGTTGAGCGCGGCGGAGAGCGCCGGGCTGGTGAGCGGGCCGGTGGCGAGGATGGTCGGACCCGGCGGCAGGGCCGTAACCTCCTCGCGCACCACTTCGACCATCGGATGGTTCTCCAGCGCCTCGGTGATGTCGCACGCGAACTGGTCGCGATCGACGGCGAGCGCGGCACCCGCCGGCACGCTGGTCCGACCGGCCACCGCGATGACGAGCGAGCCGAGCCGGCGCATCTCCTCCTTGAGGAGGCCGATCGCGGTCTGCATCGAGGCGTTGCGCAGCGAGTTGGAGCATACCAGCTCGGCGAACCGGCCGGTCCGATGCGCCTCGGTGGTGCGAACGGGACGCATCTCGAACAGGCGCACGCGCACGCCGCGGCGGGCGAGCTGGAAGGCGGCCTCGCTGCCTGCGAGTCCGGCGCCGATTACATCGACTATTGGTGACTTCATGGCGGCGCTCAGAGCGATCGAGCCGCGCCGACGCGCGCATGAGATGACATCAAAGCTCGTGGGGCAACGCAACGGCAGGCCATCGCGCTTGGATATTGGCAGGGCGATTCGGCCCTGCCTAATCGGCAGCGCGAAGCTCGGTACTTCAGGCGCCGGGCGGCGAGGGCGCGGAAGCAGTCTCGGCGGCGGGGGCCGGGGTGCGGTAGCCGCATTCCTCGCGCGGGCACTGCCATCGCGCCCCTTCGCGCTTGGTCACCTTCTCGACCAGGTAGGGCGAGCCGCAACTGGGGCACGGCTGCGCGACGACCCGGTCCCAACTGGCAAACTTGCACTTGGGATAGCGGGCGCATCCGAAGAACAGCTTGCCGCGTCGGGTGCGGCGCTCGAGGATGTCACCCTCGCGGCACTCGGGGCATTTGACGCCGGTGCTGACCCGTTGGGCCTGCGTGCGTTTGACGTAATCGCATTCGGGATAGCCGGAGCATCCCAGGAACTCGCCGAAGCGCGAGCGCCGGCGCACCATCGGGCGGCCGCATTTCTCGCATACCTCACCGGTGTCAGCGGGCGTGGTCGGCTCGCGCGCCACGATCCGCCCCTGCTCGTCGCGCGTGAACTCCCTGGTGTTGGTGCACTTGGGATAGTTGGAGCATCCCAGGAACTCGCCGTTGCGCCCCCACTTGACCGCCATCGCGCCGCCGTCGAGCTCGCACTTGATGTCGGTGGAGAGCCCGACGCGCTTGAGTTCCGGCATCCGCTTGGCGGCCTCGTGGAGCCGCTTCTCGAAGGTCTGGTAGAAGCGCTTGAGCGTCTTGACCCAGTTCTCGCGCCCCTCTTCGACCTCGTCGAGCTCCTCTTCGAGCTGCGCCGTGAAGCCGACGTCGAGAACGTCGGGGAATGCATCGATCAGCATGTCGGCGACGACGCGGCCGAGTGTGGTCGGGCGCAGCCGCTTGCTCTCGTCCTCTTCGACGTACTCCTTGAGGATGCTGGTCATGATCGAGGCGTAGGTCGAGGGGCGTCCGATGCCCTTCTCTTCGAGTTCCTTGATAAGCGTGGCCTGCGTGAAGCGCGCAGGCGGCTGGGTAAAGTGCTGTTCGGGGACAAAGCCCAGGAGCCGGAGCACCTCGCCTTCGCTGAGCAGGGGCAGGGTCTCGGTCTGATCCTCGTCGGCCTCGTCGCGCCCCTCGGTATAGACACGCATGAAGCCGTCGAACTTGACCACCTGCCCGGTAGCGCGGAAGACGCTGTCGCCGCAATCGATATCGACCGTGGTGCGATCGTATACCGCCGGGTTCATCTGGCTGGAGACAAAGCGGTTGTAGATCAGGGTGTAGAGGGCTAGCGCGTCGCGGTCGAGGTAGCGTGCCATCGATTCGGGGTCGCGCTCGAGCGCCGTGGGACGAATCGCCTCGTGGGCCTCCTGCGCCGACTTTCGCGAGCGGTAGAGGTTGGACTTCTCGGGCAGATACTGGGCACCGTAGCGGCGCGCGATATGCGCGCGCACCGATTCTATCGCCTGCTCGGAGACCCGCGGCGAGTCGGTGCGCATATAGGTGATAAGGCCGACGGCGCCCTGGTCGCCCAGCTCGACGCCCTCATAGAGCCCCTGCGCGATCTTCATCGTGCGCGAGGGCGAGAAGTTGAGCTTGCGCGAGGCCTCCTGCTGCAATCGGGAGGTGATGAACGGAGGCGCCGGGCTGCGGCGGACCTCCTTGCGCTCGATCTTGCCAACGGCGAACGCCTGTTTTTCGCAGGCCGCCATAATCGAGCGTGCTTCCGCCTCGGGAAGCTTGTAGGCCTTGTTGTCGATGCGCTGATCCTTGTGGCTGAAGAGCCGAGCCTTGAAGGGCGGCGGGTTCTTGCCCTCCAGGTCGGCATCGAGCGTCCAGTACTCCTCGGAACGGAACACCTCGCGCTCCTTCTCGCGCTCGACAACTATCCGCAGCGCGGGGGTCTGGACCCGGCCGGCGCTGAGCCCCCGCTTGACCTTGTCCCACAGCAGGGGGCTTATCTGGTAGCCCACGAGCCGATCGACCACGCGCCGCGCCTGCTGCGCCTCGTAGAGGTCCTTGTTCAGCTCGACGGGCTTGGCGATTGCTTGCTTGACGGCCGACGCCGTGATCTCGTGGAGCAGGATTCGCTGGATGCTGGTGCGGGCGAGGACGGGCCCGAGCCGGTCTTTGATATGGAAGGCGATCGCTTCGCCTTCGCGGTCGGGGTCGGTAGCCAGCAGGATTTTTTCCTTGCCCTTGGCTGCCCGCCTGATTTCCTCGATTACCTTCGTCTTACCCGGAATTACATGATACTCGGGCTTGAAGTCGTGTTTGATGTCGACTCCCAGCTTGCTCTTTGGCAGGTCCATCACATGACCCACGGACGGGGTCACCTGAAAATCGGGTCCGAGATAACGCTTGATCGTCCTCGCTTTCGCCGGCGATTCAACTATAACCAGATTCTTTGCCACGCTTGGTAAGCCTCCCAGCCCTGCCGGCCCCCTCCTGGGTTCGGATCCTGACGATGACGCAACACCTAAGCCAGCGAGAATAGCTTACCCGGGTGCTGCTGCACCATTCCCTTCAATTCCATCTCAAGAAGAAAGCCGAGTACAGTCTGTGGGCTGAGACCCGAGGCTTCGATAATAGAGTCAACATGAAGTTTCTCGTCATCTTTCAGGCAGCTTAAGATAGCTTGAGCATCTTTCGATAGCGCTTGTAAAGCTGATACAACCGACGACGGTGTGGCCGCTGGCGTGCGCGCGGTACTCCACCGCCCCAAAAACTGAGCGGCATCCTTTTTGACGAGCTGTGGAGCTAATTCTTCGATAACGTCTTCGACGCATTCCACCAGCACGGCACCCTGCTTTATCAGGCGATTGCTGCCGTGCGCCTTCCCGGAGATCGGGCTACCCGGCACAGCGAAGACTTGGCGATCCTGCTCGAGCGCCATCCGGGCGGTAATCAACGACCCGCTTCTCTCCGATGCCTCCACTATAACCGCACCCAGGGCCAAGCCGGAGAGGATTCGGTTTCGGGTGGGAAAGTTTTCCGCGAGCGGGGGGGTTCCGATGGGCAACTCGGACACGATGAGTCCGCCGCCCTTCACGATCTCATCGGCGAGCTTGTGATTCTCCGGCGGGTAGATGATATCGATTCCGCATCCCATCACCGCGATGGTTCTGCCGCCCGAATCCAGGGCCCCCTGATGCGCCTCGGCGTCGATTCCGCGGGCGAGTCCGCTCACGACGGTGAAGCCCCTGGCCGCCAGCTCGAAGCCCAGCCGTCGCGCCATGCTGCGGCCGGCATCGCTGGCGATACGCGCGCCCACAACGGCGACACATTGCCTTTCCTCGGCCATCGCCGTACCGCGGGCGAACAGAAACGGCGGCGGGTCGGCTATCTGGCGAAGGTTGGGAGGATATTCGGAATCGGACCATCTAATGAGCCGGGCATCGAGGCGCGCAACCTCGCAGAGTTCCTTCTCCAGTTCTTCGAAGCCTCGGAACTCGGCGATACTTCGCGCGACCGTTCTGGAGATTCCAGCCTCGGCGAGCGCCGCTTCCCCGGCCGCGAAGATTCGCTCGGGCAACTCGAACCGCTCCAGCAGCAGCTTGGCAGTGCGCGGCCCGAGACCCTTGATACGGCGCAATGCGACCCAATAGGAATCCGGGGTTGGCGTCATGACCGACTCGCGTGAACGCTACACGTCCCCCTTTCGCAACGCTATCCGCGCAGGGCGGCGCGTGCCGTATGATAAGCAGTTCTCAAGCAGAATTGTAGCCGGGGAATTCGACGCTTTCTTGACCGAGCCTCTTGAATCCAATAACTAAGGTAGCTTCGTATCTCCCTGACGATTTTTTCAGCAACTCTCCAGCGCGGAGTCTCTTGGACCCGGTTAATGCCCGGCTGAAGGCGGAGAGCAGGAAGAAAAAAACTTATGGATATCAGTCGGATGTCGGCGACCGAAAAGCAGATCATGATCTTCAGTTTTTACCGCGACGCCGAATTGCGCGGCGCGCGATTACTCTTCAACCTGCTGGGCCATCTCAAGGACCCTGACGCGCAGCTTAAGATGTCCAAGCATCTGGCGGACGAGACCCGCCATGCCTGGCTGTGGACCAAGCGTATCGCCGACTTGGGCGGCGCGCCGGTGGCGATCGAGGACGGCTACCAACGCCGGCTGGGGCTTCGCACCGGCGTTCCCAAGACCATCGTGGATCTGCTCGCCCTGACCGTGGTGGTCGAGGAGCGGGCCCAGAGCCGTTACATGGCCCACGCGGCGCTGCCCGATGTTGACGAGGCGACGCTCGAGGTCCTCAAGGCGGTCACCGAGGACGAAAACTGGCATCTCTCGTGGATTGAGAAGAAGCTGCGCGAGATCGCGTGCGCCGAGGGATGCGAGCAGCGAGCGGAGGAATCGCTCAGCCGCTATCGCGAAATCGATCGCGAGGTCTACGCGACCCTGGCCGCCGACGAAGCCGAGCTGATGCGCGCCTGAACGCGGACGCTTTCACCCTCCAAGCGCGGCCTTGAGCGCGCGGTTCAGCTCAAGGCGCATCGCCTCGGCCGCTTCAGCGGCAGCCGCCGCAGGCTGCGCGCCGGGGCGCTTGCGGAAGGCGTACATCAGGCTGCGGCTCGCGCTGACGATAATGCCCATGCCGTCGGGCCGCGCCGCCGCCACCGCGTCGGCAGCCGTGCCGCCCTGCGCGCCGTAGCCGGGAACCAGGATAGTCGCGTTAGGCATCAACTCGCGCGCTCGGCGCGCCTGATTCGGATAGGTTGCGCCGACCACCGCACCGACCGCGCTCAGCCCGCATGCACCGATATAGTTGCCCCCGATTCCCCGCACCCGTTCCGCGACAAATTCCCACACCGGGCGCCCGTTGGCGGTCAGGTCCTGGAACTCGCCTGACGAGGGATTGGAATTCCTCACCAGCACGAACACGCCGCGCCCGTCACGCACCCGTGCGATGAACGGCATCATTGCATCGCTGCCCATGTACGGATTCACGGTCACTGCGTCGCAGGCGAAGTCTCCGCCCCCCAGAAATGCCTCCGCGTAGGCGGCTGAGGTCGAGCCGATGTCGCCGCGCTTGGCGTCGGCGATCGTCAGGATGCCAAGCCGGCGCGCGAGCTTGAGCACCTCGGCCAGCGTGCGCATCCCGTCCACGCCACGCGCCTCATAGAAGGCCAACTGCGGCTTGATCGCGGCCACGTGCGGCGCACACGCCTCGACTACCTCGCAGCAGAAGCTTTGCAGCGTGTATCCGGAAGGGATGCCCGGCGCGTCGGGCGAGTCGAGTTGAGGATCGACGCCGAGCATCGCGACGCTATGCTTGCGCCTTTGGGCGTCGATCAAGCGGTCGGCAAAGTTCATTGCAGCCATCATGTCATAGGCGGCCGTTGCCTTTCCAAGTCCCCGGTGGGAATCCTTGAGTCTTGCGCGGCGCGGGTTGGAACCGTGCGGCGAAACATCAGAGGGTTGTGGGGAAGCTCCCAATGACGCGAATCACAATCGTCAGCAGGCTTCGGTTCTTCGCGGCGGTAGCACCGGTAATACTGGTCGCCGCCTCTGCCTATCTGGCTGGAGGAGTTTACATCTTCGGCGGCGCCACCGACGTAATCTACGAGCACGAGCTGGCAGCGATCAAGGCGGCGCACGCGATGGAAGTCGCGCTCTACAGGATGGAATGGGCGCGCAGCCAGCCCGACGGCCCGCAGATCATCGCCGACCAGCGCCGAGCCTTCGCGCATTGGCTCGAGCTGGCGCGCGACCGGGCCGAGACCGGCGACCAGCGCGACCTGGTAGGCGCCATCGCCGCGCAGGCCGAGCCGGTGTTCGAGCAGATCAAGAACAGCTCTCCGCGCGACGAGACCGTCAACCGCCAGGCGCGCGAGCTGCACGCCCGGATCAACGATCTCGCGGGAGCTGACGACGTGGTGATGCTGGCGCTGGCCGCGGCTCAGCACCGCGCCGCGAACAGCCTGATCGCTGTGCTGGCGGTGGCCGGCGTCGCGATCCCGTGGCTCGGCTTCGCGGCCCTGTATGTGACCGGTGGGCGAATCCGCGATGCGCTGCGCGCCATCCGCCAGAGCCTGGAGAACGTCTCTGCCCACCCGGCTGCCGCAGCCTCCGCCGTGCAGGCAGATCTCCTCGCGATCGATACCGCACTGGAGAGCTTGGGCTTCCCCAAACCGAATCCGATGCTTGCCGAGTAGCGGATGGAAAGGAAGCGTGGCGAGCGGACATTCCGCTCGCCATGCTTGCCCGTCAACCTTGCTGGCTTGGTAGCTAGACTAGGGGCAGGTGGTACTGTCGTCGCACAGGTTCGTGCCCAACTCGGCACCTGCATTCACAGTTCCACTCTTGTTGCCAAAGATCGAGTTCTCGGCGTAGCCCATCGAATGAACGCCAAAAGCGCCGTTGTGAGAACTCGAGCTGCTGGTAAGTGTGTCGGCGTGGATGCCATCGCCGCCGTTGGAATCCGCAGTCGAGGCGCTGACCGTGGAGGCGTCGATGCCGACCAGCCGGTTGGACCGCGCCGAGGAGATGCTCACCTGGTCGGTCGCGTTGATCCCCTCGGCATAATTGGACTGCGCGGTGGAAGAGGTGACCGTCGCGCCGTCGATGCCGTCGCCGGAGTTGTTTACCGCTGTTGAAGCATCGACGGTCATGGCCTGGATGCCGGCAGCGCCGTTGGTATGGCTCGTCGACCCAAGCACTGTAGTTCCAGTAATGCCCGCATTACCGTTGAATTCCGCCGTGCTGCCGGTGACCGTATCAGCGACGATCCCCATGGTCCCGTTCATGTCGGCATTGCTGCCGGCCACCGTCACGCCTCCGTAGACCGTCTGCGAGATACCCGCGCGAAGATTGTGGCTGGCGGTACTGGCCGTCACTGTGGAGTTGATGCCGACCATCATTCCATTGTGGCCGTTGGTGGCTGTGGCGCAGTCTCTGATCGTAGTGGCCTCGCCGGTCGCGATGCCATGGCCGCCGTTGGAGGTCGCGATTACGTCGCGGACCTGCGAGAAGGTCCCGACCAAGATCCCGTCGCTGCCCATTCCGTTAACCATACCGTCGAAGACGCGCATGTTGTTCGCCGCTGCGCCGTCCACCCCTTTGCCCGAACCGACGACCCCACAGCCGGCGGTCGGGAAGCATCGCACCGGTCCCAGGATGCTGAATCCGCCGAGATCGAGGCTTACGTTATTGACGCTGATAACGACCGCGGTGGTGTTCGGATCGGTAACCACCAAATTGCTGTTGAGCCGATAGCTGCCCGACTTGGTGATCTTGATCGGAAAATGACCTGACGCCGGCTGGTTGATCAGCATCACCTGCGCGTGCGCTCGCGCGCCAACCGCGCACGCAATCAGCGCAGCAACCATGAGAATACCCAGCGATCTTTTCATTTGATCCCCCTTTCTGCCGCAGGATGCGGCCGGTATCTTTTGCCACTAATCGTTGTTGGGCGGGCTCCAACTTCCATTGTCTCGCTCCTCATCTCTCCCGCCCGGGAGCTTCGATCTGCACAGGCTGCCACCGTCATTCGAGCGCCAAGTCAGAAATCGATGCTGACTTTGACCACGTCAGCGTAAGTGCCGGGCGGCACATGCTGTCCGGCTGGAACCCGCCCGTACACCTGGTATCCAAGAGGCTTGGTCAACGACGCCGGCGACAAGCTCAAAGTGACGCTTCTATCGCCGGTCCAGGCGTCCGCGTGATTCCGGTCGCGGAAAATTTCGTAGGCAAGATAGCCGGCATCACCGCTCATCGCGCGGGTCGCCCCGGCTGCACGCCTAGGGTTCTGTCCGGGCGACACTCGGATGGTGGGCTGAGAGGGGACGCTGCACGACAGCGTTACGGTAGCGATCGCGTCGAGCGGCGAATGCGCATTCGTGTCGCCAGGATCGTAGTCGCCGAAGGCAAGCGCGTCGGTGCTGACCCGGCAGCTGCTGACTACGGTTGCGCTCACGAAGATCGTCGCCGAGCTTGTTCCGCCGAGCGCGCCATGTGAAAGCGCGATACTGCATACCAGCGCCATGAATCCCACTGTCCCCGATCAATTTGCACGCGTGCCTCTCATCTTCGGCTGTGCCGCCCTCGTAACCGAAGCCGGAGAGCATCACGCGTGCCGCTACAAACGTCTCAGCGCGGCACAATCGAGACGTTGGGGTACCTACCGCGCGTAGGTAAATGCTACTAGCGTCCTGCGATGAGACATCGCCGGCGCAGAATCATCCGAGCCGAAGCGACATTGCCGCCCCCCCGGCTTTCTGCTCCTTCACGGTACGGAGGTTCGCAATCGAGGGCGCGTCTCGTGCCGGGCTATCGCGTCGTGCGGGGCCGCGGGGTCTAATCCTTTTGACGAGACCGCTTGCGCAGGAGTATTGCGCAACCATAGAGGAGAAAGTGATGGATGCCGAATCGTCGGCCACGAAAGTCCCGGTCACGCAGAGCCTGTCCCGCTACGTCGCGGAACTGGACTACGACCGCATCCCCGAGGATGTCCGCCGCGTCGCCCGCCGCGCGCTGATCGATACGATCGGATGCGCGATCGCGGGCAGCGTCGAGCCGGCCGCGCAAATCGCGCTTAACCTCGCCCGTGCCGACGGCGGCGCGCGGCGCGCGAGCCTGATCGGCGCGGCCCGTGGCGCGCCGCGCGTCCCGCCGCAGAACGCCGCGATGGTGAACGCGATCGCCGGGCACGCGCTCGACTACGACAACGTCAACGCTATCGGCCATCCGAGCGTGCCGGTCGTTTTCACCGCGCTGGCAGCGGTCGAAGACGCGGGCGGCTCGGGGCGCGACCTTCTCACCGCTTACGTCGCCGGGGTCGAAGTCGAGACCAAGCTCATGCTCGCGTTCGGCGAAGGCCACTATCTTCACGGCTGGCATTCCACCGGCACGCTGGGGGTGTTGGGCGCTGTCGCGGCGGCCGCCAAGGCCTACCGGCTTGAGCCCGAGCGGCTTGCGATGGCGATGGGAATCGCTGCGTCGCAGGCGGCGGGGCTGCGGCAGAACTTCGGAACGATGACCAAGCCGTTCCATTCGGGGCATGCCTCATGGTCGGGGCTGAGCGCGGCGAGACTGGCAGCCGCCGGCTTCACCGCGGACGCCGCGATTCTCGAGGCGCCGCTCGGCTACTTGCCGGTATTCGCGGCAGGACCGTACCATCCGGAGCGCGCGGTGGCCGGGCTGGACAAGTGGGCACTGCTGGAGCCCGGCCTGAGCGTGAAGAAGTATCCCTGCTGTTACTGTACGCACGCTTCGATCGACGCGGCGCTCGCGATCCGTGAGCGCGATCGTATCGTGCCGGCCGATATCGCCGCCATCGAGGCGGAGCTGAGCCCGTTCTTCCTGTCGCCCCTGATTCACCATCGCCCGACCACCGGCCTCGAGGGCAAGTTCAGCCTCGAGTACGCGCTGGCCGCCGCGGCGATCGACGGGCGCGTGGTGCTTGCGACTTTCACCGACGCGATGGTCAATCGCTCCGACGCGCGCGCGCTGCTCGAGAAAGTGACGGCGAGCGCACATGACCGCCATGCCGAGGGCTTGCGCGCGGCCTTCGCGCGTATCACGCTCGAGCTCAAAGACGGCCGGCGCGTGACCGAGGAGGTTCCCGAGCCACGCGGTGCGGCGTCGAATCCGTTGAGCGACTCCGAGCTGGAAGACAAGTTCCGCGACTGCTGCGGATTCGCCGGACTCGGCGCCGAGACCGCCCACCGGGCGCTTGAGATGCTGTGGAAGGTCGATCGGCTCAGGCGCCTGTCGCGGCTGACCGCTTTGCTCGCCGCGCGCGCCGAGAGGCCGGGAGCCGCGGCCGGCGCCCAGGCGCCGCTCGCCCCCGCCGAGCATCGCGCCGCAGGCCGGGAGAGTTAGCGATGAATGCCGACGAGCTGCGCGCAAAGGCAATCAGGCGGCCCAAGGGAAACTCGTTCGACGATTTCACGCTCGGCCAAGTCTTCGAGCATCATTGGGGGCGCACCATCAACCAGGGCGACAACAGCCTCTTCACCACGCTCACGCTCAGTTACAATCCGCTTTATTTCAACGCTCCGTACGCGCGCGCCAACGGCCATCCTGACGTCCAGGTCAATCCGATGCTGGTGTTCCTGACGGTGTTCGGTCTTTCGGTCGAAGACCTCAGCGAGGGCGGCGGGCTGTTCCTGGGCGTGGACAAGCTCACCTTTCACGAGACAGTGTATCCGGGCGATACGCTGTTCGCGCGTAGCACGGTGATCGACAAGCGCAAATCGGACAGCCGCCCCGACAGCGGGATCGTCACTTGGCACACTGAGGGCTATAAGCTCTCTGCGGCCCCCAAAGCGGGCGCGGAGGCCGGGCGAATCATGGTGGTGGATTTCAACCGCAGCAACTTCTCTCCGCTGCGCTCGATGCGCAAGCGCCAAGCGTAGCGTTTATGCAGCGCAACCGCGCGGGTTTTAGAAGGCCATGAGCTATCTCACCGAAGAACGGAAGATGATCCAGCAGTCGGCGCGCGACTTCGCGATGAACGAGGTCCTGCCGATCGCCAACCGGCTCGACCCCGAGGAGGGCGAAATCCCGATGGAGCTGCGGCGCAAGCTCGCCGAGCTTGGCTACTTCGGCGTCCTGATACCGGAGCAGTACGGCGGCATGGGGATGGGGCTCTTCGAGTATTGCCTGATCACCGAGGAGTTGGCGCGGGCCTGGATGAGCGTCGCGAGCCTCATCGCGCGCGGCAACGGATTGGGCGGCGGCTTCAGCGAGGCACAGCGCCGCGAGTATCTGCCCAAGATGGCGCGCGGCGACTTCCTGGGCGCCTTCGCGCTGTCGGAACCGGACGCCGGCTCCGACGTGGCCAACCTCTCGTGTCGCGCCGAGAAGGTCGGCGACGAATGGGTGATCAACGGCACCAAGACCTGGTGCACCTTCGCCGACGGCGCCGACTTCATCGTGCTGTTCGCGCGCACCGCACGCGACCCCGACCCGCACAAGCGCTACGTCGGCATCACCCGCTTCCTGGTGCTCAAGGAACGCGGTAAGTTTCCGCCCGGACTCGACGCCGCGCCGATTCGCAAGATCGGCTACTTCGGATGGAAGACCTTCGAGCTGCACTTCGAGGACTTCCATCTGCCGGCCTCCGCACAACTCGGACAGGGCGGCGGCGGCGGGTTTCAGGCCGCGATGAGCGGACTGGAGGGGGCGCGGGTGCATACCGCCGCGCGCGCGATCGGACTGGCGCGCGGCGCACTGGAGGACGCGCTCGTCTACTCGAAGCGCCGCGTGCAGTTCGGCCGCCCGATCGGCGAGTTCCAGGCGATCCGCTTCAAGCTGGCCGAGATGGCCTCCGAGATCGAGGCGGCGCGCCAGTTGACGTACTACGTGGCGACCGAAGCCGACGGACGGCGGCGATGCGACAAAGAGGCCTCGATGGCGAAATGGTTCGCCAGCGAGATGGCGGAGCGAGTCACCAGCCAGGCGCTCCAGATCCACGGCGGCTACGGCTACACCAAGGACTTCGCGATCGAGCGTTACTGGCGCGACGCGCGGCTGACCAAGATTTTCGAGGGCACCTCGGAAATCCAGCTGCGAATCATCTCGGACCAACTGCTCGGCCGCCCGCAGACCGGGCGGAGCTGAGCACCATCGGAGGAAGTGGGGCGGGCGTCCCTGCCCGCCATCCCTGGCAGGCGGGCAGGGACGCCCGCCCCACTGCTCTTGACTGTAGATGAAATTTTGGCTGACTCTCTGGCCGTGGACGCGAAATTGCAAAACCTGACCGGCGGCGACAACTACTTCGAGGACTTCAAGGTCGGCGACATCTACGAGCACTCGCGCGGCAAGACGGTCGGCGAGATCGACAACGTGATGGTAACCAACCTGGTGATGAACACCGCGCAGAGCCATTTCAACGAGCATCTGATGGCGGCCTCTCAGCTCAAGCATCGGATCGTCTTCGGCGGCGTCACCGCCGCGCTGGTAGTCGGGCTGGCGATGCAGGATACCGGCGAGAACGCGGTTAAGGAACTGGGTCTGGACAAGCTGCGGCTCAAGACCCCGGTTTTCCACGGCGACACGCTTTACGCGTTCAGCGAAGTGCTCTCGAAGGAGCCGGTCGCCGACGATGCGGACTGCGGCGAAGTCCGCTTCCGCCACTGGGGCATCAATCAGAACGGCGCGATCGTGTGCGAGGTCGAGCGCCGCGTGGCGGTCAGGCGGCGCCCGGCGAAGTCCGCGGCCAAGCCGTGAGCGCGCGCGAATCCACCCCGCGCAAGCCGGCGACCGGGCCGCTCGCGGATCTCAAGGTCGTGGACCTGACGCAAGCGCTGGCCGGGCCGTACTGTACGATGATCCTCGCAGACCTGGGCGCCGACGTGCTCAAGGTCGAGCCGCTGCGGGGTGATCCGACGCGTTCCTTTGGCGGCTATGCGGCCGACGACCAACTCAAGCTTTTCGGCGGCTATTTTCAGAGCATCAATCGCAACAAGCGCAGTATCGCTGTCTATCTAAAGCGTCCCGAGGGGCGCGAGATCGTGACCCGGCTGGTCAAACGCGCCGACGTGCTGGTCGAAAACTTCCGCGTCGGGGTATTGGATCGCCTGGGGCTTCCCTACGAGTCGCTTAGGGAAATAAATCCGCGCCTGGTCTATGCGTGCATCCGCGGCTTCGGCGACCCGCGCACCGGCGCCAGCCCTTACGTGGACTGGCCCGCGTACGACGTGGTGGCGCAGGCGATGGGTGGGGTGATGGGCATGACCGGGCCGGACGCCGACCACCCGATGAAGACCGGGCCGGCGATCGGCGATATCGTGCCCGCGATGCTGCTCGCCAGCGGCATCCTCGCCGCGGTGCGCCACGCCGATCGCACCGGCGAGGGGCAGTTTATCAACGTCTCGATGTACGACGGGATACTCGCGCTGTGCGAGCGAATCGTCTACCTGTACACGATGTACGGCGTGGTGGCGCAGCCCGAGGGCAACACCCAGTCGATGATCTGTCCATTTGACGCCTTTGCCGCCAAGGACGGATGGGTAACGATCGCCGCACCCGGCGATAATCACTGGCGAATACTGTGCGAGCTGATCGGCGCTCCGGAGCTGGGCAGGGACCCGCGTTACGCGACCAACCCCGAGCGGGTGCGCAACGCTGTCGAAGTGCGCAGGATCCTGAGCGATTGGACCGGCGCGCGCACGCGGCGCGAAATCCAGCAGGCGCTGGCCGGCTCGGTGCCGTGCGGCACGGTTAATTCGGTGCGCGACATCATGGAGGATCCCCATGTCAAGGCGCGCGAGATGATCGCGACCGTCGAGCATCCGGGGATTGCGCGTCCGGTGGCGATCGCCGGAGCGCCGATCAAGATGACCGGTACGCCGCCCGGCGTTCGCCGACGCGCCCCGATCCTGGGCGAAGATACCGCCGCGGTGCTGGCGGAGCTGGGCTACAGCAACGAACAGATAAACGCACTGGCGGCGGGGCGTGTGATCGGAATAGCCGGTAGCTGAGTACGATCACGATCCGGATGGCAGCGAGGTTCGCCAACTTCGCCAAAGAGGTGAAATGCGATGCGATTACGCAGATCGGAACTTTCCACGCCGGGCAGCAACGAAAAAATGATCGAGAAGGCCGCCGCCAGCGCCGCCGACCTGGTCTTTCTGGACCTCGAGGATTCGGTGGCGCCCAAGGAGAAGGCCGCCGCGCGCGCCAAGGTGGCCACGGCGCTCAAGACGCTGGATTGGGGAAAGAAGACCCGCGCCGTCCGGATCAACAATATCGAGACGCCTTACGCACACGAGGACGTTATCCAGCTCTTCGAGGAAGCCGCCGACCATCTCGACGTCATAATCATCCCTAAGGTCAAATCGGGCCGCGACGTGTGGTGGGTCGACACACTGCTCAATCAGCTCGAGGCCAAGCATCGCAAGCGGCGCCGGATCGCCCTGGAGGTGCTGATCGAGGAGGTCGAGGCGCTGATCAACGCCGAGGAGATCGCGCGTTCCAGTCCGCGCCTGGAAGCGCTGATCTTCGGCCCGGGCGATTTCTCGGCCTCGCAGGGAGTGCGGATCAACGCCGCCCGCCATTATCCGGGCGACCTCTGGCACTATGCGCGCAACAAAATCGTGGTTGCGGCGCGGGCCGCGGGAATCGAGGCGGTTGACGGCCCCTACGCGGACTTCCGCAACGCCGACGGCTACCGCGAGGAGGCCACCCGCTCGAGCATCCTGGGCTTCATCGGCAAATGGGCGATTCATCCCTCGCAGATCGATATCGCCAACGACGTCTATTCGCCGCGCCAGGAAGAGGTCGAAAGGGCCCGCGTCCTGGTCAAGGCTTACGCGCAGGCCGAGGCGGAGGGGCTGGGCGCGGTGGCGATCAGCGGCGTGATGGTGGATGCGGCCTCGGTGCGTATCCTGCGCAACCTGCTCGCGCGGGCCGATCTGATCGGGATGTAGTGGGCGGCGGAGGAGACTGTCGCGCCCCGGCGCCATAGTTGGTACGCTCGGCTGCATCCTACATCTGGTTATACCTCTCGCGGGACTGTCGGAGAGGGATTTTTCGCGGCGGCCGCCGAGAGGCGCTGGCGGTACGATGCCCTACCCTCCTAAGCTATTGATTTCCTTGACTGATATGGCTTCGAGACCGGGTGCGACCGATGTCGGCCCACGGGCGGCCGGGCCTCTGAATGGCTGATGTGCTATCAAAACAATCAGACTGCTTGACTTACTTTTAGTTATCGGGCAGAATCACAGGCGAACTCCTCGGAGACAGTTGAAGGAAGCGTTGGATGTCAACATCACGGCTCGATGGTTCGAAGGGAGTCGGGCTCCGGACCCGCAAAGCGGCCAAGCGCCGATTCGCGGTCTGGGAGGACTTCTGCAAGAACGAGGCGTTCACAAAGACCTACCGCATCTCACCGGCCGAGATGTCGGCGTTGAAGGGGGTGGCGTTGATGGGTAAGGTGCGCAACCCGCGCGACTTCATCTTCATGCTCAACATTATCCGCACCTCCAAGCGCCTCAAGGCGAGCGCCGAAGCCGAATAGCCGGCTTCTCCGGGCTCGAGTCCTCTCCCGACCTCCAGCTTCTTATCGCGCGCCGTGGCGCGCGCGATGTACCCTCAACTTTGTCGCGTCCGCCTCTCCGCCCGCCTCTGCGCGCGGGAGCACGTGACCGTCTCAAACGCCGCCCTCGCAAGGTTTCCCCTCCCCTGCCCGCAGCAAACCGACGGACGAGACGCCCGTTGTCGGAGAGCCTCGGCTCGGGACCGCGACGGGAAGTTGCTGAACGGCGCGCTTTACAGCCGGTCGATTCAGTGTTTTGCAAGAGATAAGACCACTGAGGGGTAACCAAGTCTCATGAGTCTGAGCAGTCTTGTGGTCGCCAATCGGGGCGAGGTCGCGATCCGGGTGATGCGCGCCGCGGCGGAGCTGGGCATCCGAACCGTGGCGGTCTTCTCCGAAGATGACGCCCGCTCGCTCCATATTGCAAAGGCCGACCAAGCATGCGCCCTGCGCGGCACGGGCGCCGCCGCTTATCTCGATATCGAACAAATCGTCGCGGTAGCCCGGCAGGCCGGATGCGACGCGATCCATCCCGGCTACGGCTTTCTCAGCGAGAATGCCGCCTTTGCCCGGCGCTGCGAGGCGGAAGCGATCACCTTCGTCGGCCCGCGCCCGGAGATCCTTGAACTGCTGGGCGACAAGCCGCGGGCGCGGTCGTTGGCGGAGCGTTGTGGAGTGCCGGTGCTGCCGGGCACGCCGGGTCCCACCAGCGTCGATCAGGCTATCCAATTCTTTCGCTCGCTGGGCGAAGGCGCCGCGATGGTGATCAAGGCGGTGGCGGGAGGCGGCGGCCGTGGCATGCGAGTCGTCAATCGCCTCGACCAGATCGACGAGGCCTACAAACGCTGCCAGTCGGAGGCGCAATCGGCCTTCGGCAACGCCGAGGTCTATGTCGAACAGATGATGCCGCGCGCGCGCCACGTCGAGGTGCAGCTAATCGGCGACGCGGCCGGCAACGTCGTTCATCTCTGGGAGCGCGAGTGCAGCATCCAGCGGCGCCATCAGAAGCTGGTCGAGGTCGCGCCGAGCCCCGGATTGCATCCGGAGCTGCGCGAGCGGCTCATCAACGCCGGGCTGCGGATGGCCGAGGCCGCGCGCTACGACAACCTGGGCACCTTCGAGTTCCTGGTCGATGCCGGCGAAGGTAATCAATCGGCGTTCGCGTTCATCGAGGCGAATCCGCGCCTCCAGGTCGAACATACGGTGACCGAGGCGGTAACCGGCCTGGACCTGGTCAAGCTCCAATTGCAGTTGGCTGGGGGACGCTCGCTGGCGGAGTTGGGTTTGCGGCAGGCTGACGTGCCCGAGCCGCGCGGCCTCGCGATCCAGGTGCGGATCAACATGGAGTCGATGGGTCCGGACGGCGCAACGCGGCCGTCGGGCGGTACGCTCATCGCCTTCGAGCCGCCGTCGGGACCCGGGCTGCGCGTGGACAGCTTCGCTTATGCCGGCTATACGACCAACCCCAACTTCGACTCGCTGCTGGCCAAACTGATCGCGCATTCGCCGTCGCCGAATTTCACCAACGCGGCGGCCAGGCTCTATCGCGCGCTGTGCGAGTTCAGAATCGAGGGGATATCCACCAACATCGGATTCCTCCAGAACCTGGTGCAGCATCCCGAGTTCGTCGCCAATCGCCTGTATACCGGCTTCATCGAGGATCACATCAGCGAGCTGGCTCCACCCGCCGGCTTGACTCATCGCCGCCTGTTCTTCCAGCGCTCCGATACCCCACGTCTGGCCGGCGCCAGAATCGACACAATCGATCCGCTCGCCGTGCTCGATCATGGCAAGCAGCCGGGCGATGCGCTGGCGCTCTCGGCAGCTTCCGGCGCGGCCCCGGCGCCGCCGGCCTATGAGGCCGCGGCAGCGGAGGGCACGGTGGCGATCGGGGCGCCGATGCAGGGCACGATCGTGTCGATCGAGGTGCACGAGGGAGAGCTGGTGCATCGCGGCCAACAGCTTCTGGTGATGGAGGCGATGAAGATGGAGCACGTGATCCGCGCGGACCACAGCGGCGTGGTGCGGCGGATCGCGGTGGCGCCCGGCGACGCCGTCTTCGAGGGACATCCGCTCGTGTTCATCGAACAGGCCGAAGTCGAGCCCGCGACCACCGCCACCGCCGAGCAAATCGACCTGGACCAAATCCGCCCCGACCTTGCGGAGGCACAGCAGCGGCACGCGATGGTGCTCGATGCCGGGCGGCCCGAAGCAGTGGCGCGCCGGCGCAAGACGCACCAGCGCACCGCCCGCGAGAATATCGAGGACCTTTGCGACCCGGGCACCTTCGTCGAGTACGGGCCGCTGGTGATCGCGGCGCAGCGGCGGCGCCGCTCGCTCGAGGACCTGATCAAGAACACGCCGGCCGACGGGATGGTAGCCGGGATCGGCCGGGTCAATGGCGACCTGTTCGACGAGTCGCGCACCCAGTGCATTGTGATGTCGTACGACTACACGGTGCTGGCCGGCACGCAGGGCGCACAGAACCATCGCAAGAAGGACCGGATGTTTGAGCTGGCGGCCAAGTCGCGATTGCCGGTGGTGTTCTTCACCGAAGGCGGCGGCGGGCGCCCCGGCGACACCGACGGGCTGGGCGTGGCCGGACTCGACTGCTGGGCGTTCAACTACTTTGGCAGGTTGAGCGGGCTGGTGCCGCTGGTCGGGATCAATTCGGGGCGATGCTTCGCCGGCAACGCCGCCATCCTGGGATGCTGCGACGTGGTGATCGCGGCCGCGGGATCGAATATCGGGATGGGCGGTCCCGCGATGATCGAAGGCGGCGGCCTGGGCGTCTTCCGCCCCGAAGCGGTCGGCCCGATGGAGGTGCAGACGCGCAACGGCGTGGTCGACATCGCGACTGCCGACGAAGCCGAGGCGGTGCGGATGGCGAGAAAATATCTCGCTTACTTCCAGGGACCGGTGAGCCGATGGGAGTTCGCCGATCAGCGGTTGCTGCGCGCAGTCATCCCGGAAAACCGCCTGCGCGTCTACCAGGTCCGCGCAATTATCGAGACTATCGCCGACACCGGCTCGGTGCTCGAGTTGCGGCGCCACTTCGGCCTCGGGATGGTCACCGCACTAATCCGGATCGAAGGCCGCCCGATGGGCGTAATCGCGAACAATCCGACACATCTCGCCGGCGCGATCGACAGCGCGGGCGCGGACAAGGCTGCGCGGTTCATGCAGCTCTGCGACGGCTTCGGCCTGCCGATTCTGTTCCTCTGCGATACGCCCGGCATCATGGTCGGCCCCGAAGTCGAGAAGACCGCTTTGGTCCGCCACGCCTGCCGGATGTTCGTGACCGGGGCCAACCTGACCGTGCCATTCTTCACGATCATCCTGCGCAAGGGCTACGGGCTGGGCGCGCAGGCGATGGCCGGCGGCAGCTTCAAGGCGCCGATGTTCACGGTGGCGTGGCCGACCGGCGAGTTCGGCGGGATGGGGCTCGAAGGCGCGGTCAAGCTTGGCTATCGCAAGGAGCTGGCCGCGATCGACGATTCCGCCGGGCGTCGGGCGCTTTTCGACAAGATGGTGGAACGGATGTACGAGCACGGCAAGGCGATCAGCACCGCCACCTACTTCGAGATCGACGACGTGATCGATCCCGCCGAGTCGCGCAGGTGGATCGGCGCTGGCCTGCGTTCCTCACCGCCGCCGCCGCCGCGCACCCGCAAGAAGCGCCCCAATATCGATACCTGGTAGCAGCCTTGTCGGCGCCGTCTAGGTAGAGTCGCAATCCACGACCGCCACAGCTACGACGCGGAGAAGCGCGCCGCGCTGCTCAAGTGGGAGCGACATCTATAGATTCCCCCTCCGAACGACGGATCGCAGCCCAGGCCACTGCTGCCGGCGACATTGACACCGCGAGGCGCAGGCGCACCCGGAAAGGGGGGGCTGGGTACATATATGGAAATTCCAGCCGGACACCCTTTGCAATTGCGGACGCCGGTGCGTTGCAATAAGTATCGCGGCGGGGACGCGAACATCGGAGGCACCGGTTGTGAACCGTGAGAAATTGCTGCCGCTTCTGGCCCTCATCGTGATCCAGGCGGTCCTGCTCACGGACGTGCTGCTTCACGACCCTAACGTCGGCTACGATGCGCGCGCTCACATCGATTACATGGAGGCGCTGTCCAAATTCGAGCTTCCCAGCAGTGAACAGACGTACGAGTTCTTCTCTCCGCCGCTGCCCTATGCGGTGCCGGCGTTGGTGCGAGCGACCGGGCTTGTATCGCGGTGGTGGGCGGCGAAGGTCGGGCAGCTTATGAACCTGGTCTTTTCGATCGGACTGTGCCTGTGCATCCTGAAGATTTGCGATCTCGTCCGGCCGGACTCGGTGCGCCTCCAATTCTGGTCGCTCGCGCTGCTCGCAATCATCCCGCTCTATTACAAGTCCTTCTCGATGTTACGCGGCGAGCCGGTTCTGACCTTGCTCGCGGTGGCTATTGTGTATCGGACTCTGCGCGCGTATCGGACCGTCCCGGGCCGACGGGACATTATCTCACTTGGAGTGCTGCTCGGCCTCGCGATCCTCAGCCGGCAGTGGGCATTTTTCATCTTCCCGGCGCTCATGGGATTCGCGCTCCTGCTACCGGCCTCGAATTGGAAAGGGCGGCTGCTCAATTTGAAGCCGTTGCTCTTCTCCTTCGCGATCGCGGCGGCAGTCGGCGGGTGGTTCTATCTGAGTCTCGATCGGCGGTACGGAAAGATGACGGCTTTCAATCGCCCGGGCGCCGACAGCTGGTCGCTTTCAAATCAAAACGCGCGTTTCTACTTCGGCCTCGGCCTTCACTCGTTGTTTAGCGACCCGATACGCCCAGCTTTCGCCAATGAATTTGTTCCGACATTCTACTCGGAGTTTTGGGGCGACTATGAGTGCTACTTCCTCGTGTACGGAAGGAACACGAGAACGCGCCGCTTTTGCCAAGGTTACGATCTCTGGAGGCTCCTCATGCGCAATCCGCCACCGGCCTGGCTGGAAACGAATCGGTTCCGGATCGCGCCATGGCTCGGTCGTATGCAGGCGGCAGCGATGGTGCCGTCAGCGCTTTTCGTTGCCGGGCTCGCGCTGTGGACTGCCGCGCTCTTTCGCAAGGGAAGCGGCAATTCCGCCGCAGGTCTCCTCGCGTTGGTGACCATCGCGTCGCTGCTTGGCTATTTCGGGTTCGCGATCCACTTCCCAAGCCCTGATACCGGGAGCACTATTAAGGCGATCTACGTGCTCCAGGCGGTGCCCTTACTCGCGATACTCGGGGCGATGGCACTCGATTCATTGCGCGATCGATCGCGGGCGGCCTACCGGGTTGTTGCCGGCCTGCTCGCAGTAAGTGCATTACTCAACGCGCCGTTTCTCTTCACGCGCTGCGCCTTGGTCCCATGGTAGTCCAGGATTGAAGCTGTCCGTGGCGTTGTAGGAGAGGGCGCCCGCTCCGGTGGCGGTGTCGTCGCCGCCCGTGTCGCGAAGCGTGACCCAGCGACACACTCGCAAGTCTGCCGGGGAACTGCCGCATAAGCGGGGCGTTCAAGCCGCCCTCGCTCCCTCGGCGATAGCAAGCAAGACCGACCCTGCGTCTACACTGCGTCTGCATGAGAACAAGGGCTCACGGTCGCCGGCACATAAACCCTTGATTCGATGGTGGGCCGTCGGAGACTCGAACTCCGGACCCGCTGATTAAGAGTCAGCTGCTCTACCAACTGAGCTAACGGCCCATCGTGAAGGCTGGATGACTAGTGCCGTTCCGACTTTCTCCTCCAAACGTGCGTGGTGCACCAGTGGACCCGATCCGCCCTCCCACCTGCCCAACAGGTCGGAACGGTACTAGCAGGATGCTTGGGGTGAGTGAAGGGATTTGAACCCTCGACCACCGAGGCCACAACCCGGTGCTCTGCCAACTGAGCTACACTCACCACTGCACAATCCCGATTCGCACGGCGGCTTGGGTGGCATCGATAACACTTGGCGCGCCAGAAGGGATTCGAACCCCTGACCCGCGGCTTAGAAGGCCGCTGCTCTTTCCACCTGAGCTACTGGCGCGAGTCGGGGCGAGCCGATTTGAACGGCCGACCCCCTGCTCCCAAGGCAGGTGCGCTACCAGGCTGCGCCACGCCCCGAACTGTTACCGATTAACATACGCCCGTATCGCTCTCAACTCGACTGGAGGGAGCCGGGCAATCCATCACGAGTTGCCCGCGCGACCGAGAACAGTGCTGCGCGACCCGCCCGCGACTATTTGGTCACGCTGTGGTCGCATATGAGACGTGTGGCCGGCTGTGGCCCTGATGTCCCCATGTGTGGAAGAAAAGGGACGACCTGTGGGTAGGATAGCGTTTTCTGAAGCTTCACCAGAGCCTCGACCTATGAAGCCGAGCGACAATGCTATTGCGAAAAAGGACAGAGCTTTGCATTTCGCGAACGCCCTGATAAATCAACGCGTTAGAGTTATTTCAGGGCGTCGGTGTGCGTACTTCATCGCATTTTAGGAAAGTCTGGTGCTAAAGCCCTTGGACTGGCCGTGGCTCGTATGGGCACCAGTATTGCGAAGCTCCGTAACCAAGCGCTGTCTCTCCCCCGAACAGCGCGCCTGTTTTGGGCCGGGGCTACCAAAAACGGTTTATCGCCCTCCCCAGGTAGCCCCGGCCAGCCTCCCCAAGCCGATAGCGTTGAAACACAGCCGCAAGGTGGATGCGCCGCTTAGTCGCCCATCAGTCGGCGGCGAACGAAGACCTCGCCCAGCAGCAGCGCGATCGCCAACGGGATCAGTACCCGCAGCGCGCTGGCTCTCACCGTGGTGGTGGCGCCGGTTCTCTTGAGGATAACCGGGACCGAGGCATCGAATCGGCCGCCGGTCTCGGTGGCGAGCCGGCGCATCAGGTCGCGATTGGGCGGGCCGATCCTCAGTTCGGCGGCGTCGGCGGGCGCGGCGCCGGCCACGGCGAACTCGCGATCGAGCAGGGCTTGCTCGGTGTCCCGCCCCTTTCGCATCAGGGTCGCGACGTACTTGCCGCGGCCAAGCGCTCCGCACTCGCCGCGATAGAGCGATTCGCCGACGACCTGGGTCATCGCGACGTCGAACGCGCCTCGCGCGCCCGTGATGCGACAGACGAGGTTGGCGGCGTAAAGGGTGTCGGCCTTGTGAGCTGCGATACCCAGGCCGCCGCCCGGCAGCTCTTCGAGCTTCAGGCTGAACAGCCCGGACTCGCCGGGCCGCATCGCCCAGTTGACGACCTGCGACCAGAACTCCGCGTAGCGGTCCCATCGAATCCAGCTCAGCGAGCCGAGCGAGTCCGGCTCGCCGGCGAACACCACACTGCGTCCGAGGCCATAGCCCCAAGCCGCGAGCAGCGGCGCGATGTGGTCGCCGCGATGAATCCTAAGCGGCGTGACCGCACTTTCCTTGGCTTCGCTGCTGGCGAAAAACTCCAGCGGCGGGATCTCGCGCGGATTGATCCCGCTCAGGATCGCGCTGGGACCGGAGTACTCGATTCTGATCCGGCCGCGCTGTTCCTTGTTCATCGCCTTGCGCGTCAGGCGCACGAGGAGCTGCGGCAGTTTTTCGATATCCTGCACGCGGTAGAAGGTGCCGCCGGTTGCCTGGGCGAAATCCCCGAGCAGGCGCAGATTGGCGAGATCCGGGCCGATGCGGATGGTCGAGACCGGGATATGTTTCGCGGCATAGTCGGCGATCAGTGCGTCGTGATCGTGATACTGCCGATTGGTGTCGCCGTCGGTAATCAGGATGACCTCGCGCACGGCGATACCGCCGGCGAGGATCTCACGCTCGGCGATCTCGAGCGCTTCCTTGAAGTCGGTGCCGCCGCCGGGTTCGAGCCGTTCGATCCGCTTCTCGAGCTCGTCGCGATCCTCCATCAGCGGGCGCAGCCGGGAGAGCACGTAGGGCTGCGAGTCGAACGCGATCACCCCGGCATAGTCGGTATCGTCGAGCTGGCGCAGGAGGGCGACTGCGGCCTGCTTGGCGTAGCGGATTCGCTCGCTGTCGCGCACCGCGGGGTAGCGCGAGTTGTAGCTCATCGAGTTGGATCGATCGATACACAGGTAAACCGCGATCGGCTCCCGCGCGGGTGGCGGCGGCTGCGGCCGGAACCTCACGGGCAGCGCCTTTTCCAGCGCGCTGCCGTGGAACTTGTCATCGCGCAGCGCCTCGCCGGTAACTACGAGCCCGCCGCCGAAGTCCGCCACATAGCGGCCCAGCGCGCGCTGCGCTTCCTCGCTCAGCGATTGCGCCGAGACTTGAGCCAAAATCACGGCTTGGTACGGCAGGTAGCCCTGGGGCCGTTGGGGAAGGCCGCGCGGCGAAGCCAGCGTGACCTCGTACTTGCGCGCCCGCAGCGCGCTTACCAGGCTCATCGGCGGATCGGTCGATACGACCAGCACGCGCGCCGCATCGATCACCGAAACCGGGGTCTCGAGCTGCGGATTGAGCGCCACCGCAGGCGGCGCCACCTCGAGTTCCGCGCGCATCAGGTAGGCGCCCGCGCGCTCGATTCGATACGGCAGCTTGAAGCGGTTGAGTCCGGGCTGAAGCTTGAGCGAATGGCCGCCGAGCGGATGGTCGTCGCCAAATAAGCGCAAGTGCGCGTCGATTGGAGCGGTCGCGTCACTCTCGATCGCGATCCGAAAGGCGAAGCTCGCCTGGGCCCGTACCGGCTCGGGCGCGCTGAACTCGGTCAGTGCGACGCGCGGCGTGGCGGGGGGCGGCGGCACGGCAGTGTAGATCCGCACCCCCGCTTCGACCATCGCCGGCAGCTCGTCGGCTGCGTTGCCCTGCGTCTGGTTGCCGTCGCTCAGGACCAGCAGCCGCTTCTCGGCATCGGGCGCAAACAGCACGGAGGCCGCGCTGAGCACTCCCGCCAGATCGGTCCCGCCCTGGTCGACGTCCGCCGCGCGCCCGGCCAACCGGCGCGAGACGATGGGACCGGCGACGCGAGGGTCGCTAAGCGGCGCGATCATCGCGACGTCGCGCCCGAAGCTGAGCACCGCGACACGCTCGCGCGAGCCCATCGCATGGGCAACCTCGGCGACCCGCGTGCGCATCCAGTCGAGCTGGTCGGGAGCGATCGACGCGGAACGGTCAACCGCGACCACCAGCGCGAGGTGCCGGGCCGCGATCCGGCTGGTAATGCGCGCGCCGGCCAGCATCAGCACCAGCGCCGCGAAGACCGCCACGCGCAACGCCGTCAACGCCGCGCCGCCGGCAACCATTCCGCGCCTCATCGCGAGCAGTCCCGGGACCGCGACGATCGGCGCGAGCACCAGCAACCACAGTATCAGCGGCCGCTCAAACACGACGCCATCCCCAGCCTGCGGCGCGCCGGATCAGGAATGCGGATTCGACCAGGAACGCGATCAGGGCAAGCCCGATCAGCGCCGGCTCCATCGAGCGGACCTGGGTTTCGGAAATCGGCGCCCAGCCCTGTACCGTAACGCTGCGCGCGGCCCCCTGCGAGGTCGGCGGATGCGCGCCCAGGTCCGACTCGGCCGCATCGAAATAGTTCGCCATCACCTCGATCGTGCGGCCGCCCGACTCGACCCGGTAGCGTCCGGCCTTGAGCGCGCGGAAGCGAATGCGTCCGGAGCTGTCGGCCTTGAGCATGCTTGCGCTCGAGTCGGGCGCGATCACGCGCGCCGAGCCGATCGCCGGTGCGCTCACGTAGCTGCCCGTGGAGACCACCTGGAGCGTGTCGGGAGCGATCAGTTGCTTGACCAGGTCCACGGTCAGAACCAGGGCGTCAAGTCGATCCGGGTCGAGCAGCAGATGGTCGCGCACGTCGAAGGCGATCACTCCCAGCGGGCCCGATCGGTCGCGTCCGATCGCAGCCATCGGGATGGAGCCCGCCGATGCGGGCCCGGCGCCCGCGGCTATCGTATCCATCCAGTCGGGAATCGTGAGCGCCCGGGCCGGGCCGAGCAGGATCGGTTGGGCAAGGGGCCCTGCGCCCGCGCGCTCGCGCAATTCGGCGCTGGCGACGGTGGTCCTGACTCTGAACGATGGGAAGGTGGGCGGATAGACGAAGAGCCGCGCTGCCGCCTTGATTCGGGGGTCATAGAAGTCGTGCATCACCGCGAGCTGCAAGTCTTCGGGCGCGGCCTCGAGATGCTTGGGGTCGAGCGCCGAGACGATGGCGTTCTGGTTGACGGCCAGCACGACGCGCGCCAGATCGTCGCGTACCGCGGGGTCCGCCGACACGACCATCACCTTGGCCGGCGCGTCGCTTGGCGTCCACGCCCAACGCTGGTTGTCGGCCATCAGCGGGTCGGGAGTCGCAATCCGGGCGTGGATGAGTCCGCCGCGGGCCAGCGGGCCGAAGGGCACGATGGCCTGCGCGTGCGGCTCGAGCATCACGCCGGAGTCGAAGACCGGCTCGCCGTCGCAATCGATCGCGAGCTCGCAGAGCCGGGGACGGGCGGAGAAGTTGCGAATCACGCAATGGCCGCGCGTGGCGCCGACCGACCCCGGATCGAGCGACACCAGCGCCAGGTTGTCGGCGGGCGCGCCGACGATATGGGTGCGAAGGTTCAAGCCTGCGCCAGCCGGCAGATCGCCGGGCGGGATGCGATCGGCGAACAGATCGATCGTGTCGGCTTCGCGCGCGCGCATCAGTGCCGCCCCAAGCGCTGCGGGGCGCGCCGGCACGTCGAGCGGCGCCAGCGCGCCCAACGACTCTCTCACCAGGGCGCGGTCCGCGCTCGGCGCGCGGCGCACCTGCGCGTCCTGCGCATAGCCGATCACGCTGAACTCCTCCCCGGCGGGCGCCGAGCCGACCATCGCGAGCGCCTCGGCGACCGCCCGGTCAAGCCGGGTCGAGCGGCCCTCCAAAGCGCCCATCGCGGCGCCGAGGTCGAAGACCAGGGCGTGGCGGCGGGTATGTTCGGCCGCCGCCGGCATCCTCAGGTACAAGCCGGCGATCGCAAGCGCGAGCGATCCCAGCGCCAGCGCCTCCAGCCAGAACAGGAGGTCGAGGCGCACCAGCCGCACCTTGGCGACCGGCGCCGGGACCTCGTCGAACAGCATCAGACTGGAGACCTCCAACGTGCCGCGCGATTGCGAGCGCACGTAGATCAGGATCAGCACCGCAAGGCTGAGCCCGAACAGCAGGTTGAGCGGATTCAGGAAGCCCATCGCCTACCTATGTTGTGTCCCGCAAATGACTTGACGACGTTCTTGAGTGGAATGGGATTCTTCGCTGCGCTCAGAACGACGGGAATGGGCGCTAATATTGCCCTTCTGAGCGCAGGTTGCCGGAGCGAAGAATATGTACCTGACGCAATCCGGTGAGCCTCGCACAAATCCGGCCAGTTTAAAGGTTTGTGGCTAAGCTTCCGGGACTCGCTATACGATTCCGGGCATCGCAAGGGCTACCATAAGCCCGCCTTCGACAGCCCGCAAAAGCTCTGGTGAGAGCCGGCCGATGAGTTCTCCGAGCTTGGCCCGATCCAGAGTCGTAACTTGGTGACAGACGGCGCACGAGTCTTCCGGTAACCCGGCAGGTCCTCTTGGTAGCGCAATAGCGGTTGGGCCGCGGCCCATCTGCCGCGGAGATGTCGAAATGGGAACTACGATCACCGATTGCCAGCGCTCGTTTCGATTGAACACGTCATGCGAAACCACGACTACGGAACGCCGGCCGCTCTGTTCCGACCCGGAACGGGGTTCAAGCCGAGCCCAATAGATTTCGCCTCTTCTCACTCGTCATCAGATTGGGTCGACAGGATGTACTCGATCGACGCGGCCTCAAGTGCGGGGTCCAGGTCGAACGCAGTCCCGGCCATCCGCTCTACGTAATCGGTAAGCTCAACTTCCAAGTCCCGGCGATGCGGGAGGCCTCGCGGGATTCCCCGAGCAGGCGTTACTCGATAAATCAAACTCGGTTGCGCGCAACGCGCGTCCAGAATGAAGGAGAACTGGCAGAGCGAGGGCGAGGATTCCGGAGGCGCAAAGTTGGTGAACCCTTCGCGAAATGTCGATCCAAGGGGCTGCATACCGAACCTCTACGGAGAAGGCTAAGGCTGTCTCCTCCAGTCGTTATAGAGCGGCCGAATTTGAACTTGCTCGGGCTGCCCAGGCGCTAAGGTGATGAAGTTCAGGAGCAAGTCCCGTTCCCAGACATCGGACCTGCTCGCGCTCTCAATCTTAACAATTTGCTGCGCGTCGCGCACGGGGGTTGGGATATTGCTTGCGACGGCATTGTTGAGAATGGAAAGGGCGTCAAAGGGCTGCCCCAGTTTCATATCAGCCGCGAAATCAGAGAAAAGATCCCAGATGAGTTCGATCTCTGTCGGGTCAGGATCCGGAATTTGGTCTTTCCCGAATATTTCCTGCGCTTCCGCTCTGGAAATGAGGTAGTCGTGCGATCCCAGCGATCTGGTCAGGCTCTCGGTGATTTTCGTGATCCCGCTATCATCATGCCTGTGCAACATTAAGAGCTTACGGGCGAGCAGCGCGATCTGTTCGCGGCTTCTGTACACGTCGCCCAGGGCCAAGGGGTTCACTTTCTCCGCCAAAACGCGGAAAGCGGCGGCCGTGCCTGGCTCGTCGAGCTTCCAGTCCTTTTGTACGAGGTCTCTATAGCCAGCGACGCTTTCGACGCTTACCGGAACCGATTGACGCTGGCCGGGGCCCACCTCGACTTGGGGGTTCAACGGGGTTGTCACACTTGGGTCAATGGGCGTTAACGTGGCCACAGCGGTCATTACAATCTGGTTCGCGCCAATGGCGAACAAGGTGCCCGCGCTGTGGCATTTCTCCGGAACCAGAACACTAACTTGCCTCGCCCCGAATCCGCGAACAGCACGGCTAAAGCCAAACGCCGCCTGCGTATCTCCCCCGAGCGTAAACAAGAAAACGTCCAAATGCTCGAAGGATCCGAACGCGCGCAGGTGATTATAGGCGACTGGAATGAAGTCTTTAGCGAAGATGCCTTGCGCATTCATGCGGTCGGACGTGAGGATGCAGAGGACTCTAGAGCCCCTCTTTTCCTCCAGTCGGGAGATGAGAGCCTGTCGTTCTTCCCTGGCCATCCGCAGAACGCCTCGGATTAAATTATAACAGCTCTGTTTAAGTCAAACCGGCTCCTGCGAGCGATTTGGGCCATGGGACATGCGCGGGTTCACCCTCCACCCCGTCGCCCGACCCCGCCTAGCAGGATGCGGAAAAACGATCGTTTCCCATTCGATTCTCATGTAGAGTAGCCAGCGATGGTGGTGTGAGGAGGGTGTGAGGATGCGCGGGACGGATCGCCAGCAGTCTGCGATGTTCAGCTACATATCGGCCGAGCAGCGGGTGCCCCAAGACCATCCGCTGCGAGCGATCCGAGCGATGGCGGATGTGGCGCTCGAAAAGTTGGGGCCGAGCTTCGATGCGATTTACGCCAGCAGCGGGCGTCCCTCGATCGCGCCGGAGAAGCTTCTGCGCGCGCTTTTGCTGCAGGTGCTGTACACGGTGCGCAGTGAGCGGCTGTTGATGGAGCAGCTCGACTACAATTTCCTGTTCCGCTGGTTCGTCGGACTGAGCATCGATGACCCGGTGTGGGACGTGACCGTGTTCACCAAAAACCGCGAGCGGCTGCTTGAGGGCGAGGTGGCGGAGGGGTTTTTCATCGCGGTGGTTGACCAGGCCCGCGCCCAAAGCCTGCTTTCGGACGAGCATTTCACGGTCGACGGCACGCTGATCGAGGCCTGGGCCAGCCACAAGAGCTTCAAGCGCAAAGGCGCTGACCCAAAGACTCCGCCGGACGATCCGGGCAACCTCAGCGTCGACTTCCACGGTGAGCGGCGCAGCAACGCCACTCACCAATCGACCACCGATCCCGAGGCCCGCCTGGCCCGCAAGGGTGCAGGCAAGGAGGCCAAGCTCAGCTACGCCGGACACGTGCTGATGGAGAACCGCAACGGCATTGCGGTCCAAGGCTGCGTAACCCAGGCCACCGGCCGCGCCGAACCGGAGGCGGCCATCGCGATGGTGGAAAAAATCCCAGGCTCGCATCGAGTAACCCTGGGAGCCGACAAGGGCTACGACCGCAAAGAACTTGTTCAGGAGTTGCGTGATCACCAGGTCACCCCGCACCTTGCCTGCAAGCCGTCCACTATCATTGATGAAAGGACCACTCGTCATCCCGGCTATCTGATCAGCCAGCACAAGCGTAAACGCATCGAGGAGATCTTCGGCTGGCTCAAAACTGTCGCCGGCCTGCGCAAGGCGCGCCACCGCGGAGTCGCTCGGGTCGGTTGGATATTCACCTTCGCGCTGGCCGCCTACAATCTGGTCAGGATGCGCAATTTGGCGCTGGCAGCTCCCTGAGCCATCCGCAATCGGGTGGAGAGCCGGGGCACTTGACCAACTGAACCTCAATCGACGCCCTCACACGCCATGCCAACACTCTCGAAAGCACATCCCGCCATGGTAATCATCCGTTTTTCCGCAACCTGCTAGTCCCAGGTTGCCATGCGCGCCGCCCCTTTTGGACCAAAACCCTACCACAAGACCCCTAACCCCGTACAATGATGAAAAAGGCAGCACAATGCCCGAGGCTATGATTGCGTCAAGTACACACTCCCGGATTCTTCTCATGCCGCTTGCGCTCATCATCACCGCCGCCTGGCACGTGCTGCCGATCCAAATGTCACGCGACGCTACCTGACGATCCCCAGTTTCGGAAACTCGCGGTCCACGATTTCGTCGAAGTTGTCGGCGCCGAAGGCGGACACGTATGCAATCGCGCGGGAAGTGCAGAAATCGCGCAGCCGCACCCCGATCTGTTCCGCGCGCCGGCGGCAGGCTTCGGCCGCATCGGCGCCCAGCACGACCTCGCGCACCTCGCCGCTCTCGCAGTCGCGCACGCGGTAGAGCCCCGGCGGATAAGCACCGCGGCTCTCGCGTCCGCCCATCACGTGAACGGCCTTGACCTCGTGGCGCGCGGCGGCGAGCCGGTCGAGCGCCGCTTCGTAGTCGAGCCGGCTGACCAGGAAGTCCGAGATAAGGATTACCATCCCCTTGGGGCGGCGTTCGAACAGCAGCTCGGCGACCGCCACGTCGAGCCTGGTTTCTCCGCCGCAGCAAAGCCCGCTCACAAAAGGCCGCAGGGCGCTGTACGATTCGCGCCGTCGGCGAAACGGCGTCGCCTGCAGCCCGACGGCGCCGCCCCGGACTGAGAACGCCGCCAACCGCACGGCATCATTGTCGCTCATCGCGACGTAAGCCAGTGCCGCACCGAGGGCGCGCGCCAGCCCGAACTTGTCATCGCCCCGCGGCAGGTCCATCGAGGCGCTCGCGTCGATCAGAATCGTGACTTCGACTTCTCGCTCGGGACGATAGGTGCGGATGAAAAGGTCGTCCAGCCGGGCCAGCGCGCTCCAGTCGAGGTAGCGCAGGTCGTCACCCTCGGCGTAATCGCGGAAATTTTCGAGCTCGAGTCCGGGCCCCCGGATGCGCCCCAGCGTACGCCGGCCGGCGCGCCTGCTCTGGGCGCGCTTGATACCCAGCGCCAGACGGTCGAGATGTTCCAAGAAGGCGGGCTCGAACGCGCGCGCTTCGACCATTGCAAACCCTGCTAGGAGGCGCGCGCGGCGCGCACTGACTTCATTACTCCCTCGATAAGTTGGGCGGCGTCGATCCCATCGGAGTGGGCGGCATAGTTGAGCATGATGCGATGGGTCAGCGCGGCCGGCGCGATGCGCTCGAGGTCCTCGAACGAGGCGTTGGCCCTGCCTTCGAGCAGGGCGACGACCTTGGCGCCCATGATCAGCGCCTGGGCGCCGCGCGGGCTCGATCCGAAGGCGACGTAACGGTTGACGGCATCGTTACTGACGCTGCCTTTTTTTCCGGCGAGGAAACTGGCGTTGGCGGGCTGAGTGCCGCGCACGACGCGGGCGGCGAACTGTTCGAGCGCGGGCGCCACCATCACCTCGCGGACCAGCCGCTTGAGCGACTCGATCCGCGCACCCGCCTCTTCGGGCTTAAACACCGGCGCGATTCCGGCCTCCTCGGGGCCGGTGGTCGCCGAGACGATCCGCACCAGCTCGCTCTCGTCCGGATAGTCGAGGCGGACCTTGAACATGAAGCGGTCGAGCTGCGCTTCGGGCAGCGGGTAGGTGCCCTCCATCTCGATCGGGTTCAGCGTCGCCATCACGAAGTACGGCGGCTTGAGCGGATAGGTGACGCCCGCCACCGTGACCTGCAGCTCGGCCATCGCTTCGAGCAGCGCGGACTGGGTCTTGGGGGTGGCGCGGTTGATCTCGTCGCCGAGCAGGATATGGCAGAAGATCGGTCCGTGCTGAAAGGCGAACTCGCGGCTGCCATCGTCGCGCGAAACGATCACGCGCGTGCCGGTGATATCGGCCGGCATCAGGTCCACCGTGAACTGGATACGGTTGAAGCTCAGGTTGAGGGCGTGGCCGAGCGTCTTGACCAGCGTGGTCTTGCCGGTGCCGGGGACGCCCTCGATCAGCACGTGGCCGCCCGCAAAGAGCGCGATCAGCAGCTCCTCGACCGCCTGCTCGTAGCCGACGATCACCTTGTGGATCTCGCTCTGGATACGGCGCAAGGTGCGTGCGAAATCGGCGACGCTGGGCAATTCGACCGCGGCTGCGGTGCTCATCGCTCGTACACCCGTTTAATCTCGGCGCGGTCCTCCTCGGGCACGTCGCTGCGCGCGATCGGCCGATCGGGCTGCTGGAGCGGGTTCAGCGACGCGCGCACCTTGGGCGGCGCGTAGGCTTGGTTCTGGCCGCGGGGTCCGCGCTCGGCCGGGCGCACCTCGATCATGATCTGGAAACCCTCGGAGCCGATCGGCGGCTCCTCGGCGCTGCCGAACAGGTGTTGCGGATCGGAGCCCGAGCCGTGGGAGGAGGAGCCGCCGCCGGCTTCGCTGTCCCCCTTATCCTGCCGGGACCCCTCCTTGCTCAACTCGCGATTTGCTCCATTGCCGCCGGCCGCCTGTTCTTGCGCAACTTGCAGACCGCCGCCTTCGCGGTCGCGCCGGGCCAACTGCTCGGGCACCGGCTCGACCGGCAGCAACCAGCCGCTGCCGCGATCCTTCTGGTCGTTCTGAAACTGACCGGCTGGATCGCCGCCGCGCCGCTTGTGCGGCGGGTCGAAGCCGCCCTGCTCGGCTTGATTGGCCGCGCTGTCGGTAAGTTGCAAGTGGATTCGCGGTCGGCTCTGCGAGACGCCGGTGAGTTTGTTTTGCACCGTGGCGGCCAGGTCGCGCGCCTGGCCCATCAGCTTGCCGAGCGTGCCTGCTTGCCCCTCTTGCGCGTCGCCGGAGCGCGCCAGCTTGTCGGCCAGCTTGCGCATCGCGGTCGAATCTCCGCTCACGTCCACCTCGGCGCCGGTGTCGGGGGAGGCGGGGCGCACGTCGAGGTCGTTGACGTCCAGTTCCATCTCGGCGGGTGTGTTGGCCAATAGCTTGGACCGCTGCCCCAACATCGCCAGCGGCACGACCAGCGCGGCCAGCACGCAGTAGAGGAGGAATGCGTAGAGCGAGGGCGAGACCCGCCGCCGCTCGATCCGGGCGGCGGTGAACTCCTCGCGCAGCGCAAGGGTATCCTCGAGCAGATAGCTCCATAGCGGTCCGCGCCGGCGCCCTTCGCGGGTGAGAGCAACGATAGTCGCCAGGCGCCCTTTGAGCCCGGCGCGAAGGTCGGCGAGCGTCGCTGCGCGATCCGGGTCGGCGTGCATCCGCCACGCCCGTCGCACGGCGCCGGCCACGCCAAGAAAAAGGACCGCGCCGAGCAGCGCAGCAACGGCTATGAACTCGAGCGGCCCCAGCAGCATCGCGGCGCCGAACACCAGCGCCGCGGTTCCGACCGCCAGCGCGAGACTCTCGAAGACTCCCCGCTGGATCGCGAGCGAGTTCAGGCGCCTGCGCACCTTGCCCAGTTGGCCCAGGATCAGGCCGAGCTTCTCTTCGTCGCGATGTGCCTGTGAAACCAACGAAACCAACGACCTCACCCCGCCTCTCCCGCGCGGACGCGGGAGAGGTGAGAAGGAAGCACAACTCCATTCCGACGGAGGCGTAATCTCGACAATAGTTTAGGGTCGCGTCAGGCGCAACGTGGAAAAGACCTGACCCATACCGCTCTCATGGTCGCGCGACGCCCACCACCGGCAGGCCGTGCGCTTGCGCGGCGAGCGCGAGGGCCGCATCGTGCGTGGCCATCGCCAGATCGATGTGCATGGTTTCCTTCCAGAGAAGAGCAGTCGCCAGGTGAATCGCGTCGAGGGTCCCAAGTTCCGTGGGCATCGGTTGGGCGGCCCTGTCCAGGACCAAAGCGTCGATGTCCACCAGTTCGAGCGAGGCGATCAGCGCCAGGATAGTCGCGCGGCGCTTCGCCACTTCGATATCCGTGAGGTTCGCGCGCAGCCGCAGCCGATCCAATGTCCTAAGACTTTCGGTCATCACGAGGGCGCTCGCGACGCCCCGCTGGATGTTAGACCACTGCGGCAGGGCGTCCGGCTGCGCCAGCGCGACGCGAAGCAGCACCGACGCGTCGACGTAGGCGATCACCGATGCCCTTGCCGTTCCTCGAGCAGCAGCTCAACCACATCGACATTGAGCTTGACGCCTTTGGGCACCGCGACGCGATTGGGCGGCGGCGTCCCAGGCGCCGGCCGCCGGACACGCAGTGCGTATCTGTCGCGGGCGGGAATAATCTGAGCGATTGGGGTGTCCCGATCCAGGACCGCGATGGACTCTCCGCGGCGCACGACGCGAAGGTACTCGCTGAGCCGTGCCTTGAGCTCGGCGATACGCACCTGTTTCATGGCCATATTATGACTAGAAGTAGTCATGTAGCCAAGAGCTCCGGCCAAAGACCCATGAAGCATCAGATTGACCTCTACCGCCGGCAAACCGGGCCCCACACGAATGTCCGTGATTCGTACGCAGAGGATTAGGCCGCTCAAGAGTCGTCTCAAATGGGCGAACTGTGCGGGTGAACCGTCCTCAACGCGCGAGGTCGAGCACATCGCGCGGCGCGTGTGCCACGCGCGTCATCAGCCCGGCATCGTGGATCGTAGGTGGCGGCCCGGTCTGTAGCGGGTCGGTTTACGGGTGTAACGCGCGATGTTACGCTCGGGCGGTGATAAGAAGCTTCCGCGACAAGAGGCTTGAGGAGCTTTGTCGCAAGGGTCGAAGCGGCAAAGCGGCGGCTGACCTCCTAAGCAGGGCGCTCCGGAGACTGGATGCGCTCCAGGAGGCGGCAACACCGCGCGACCTCAATATCCCCGGCTTCGACTTTCATCCGCTCAGAGGCAAGCCGCGACGCTATAGTCTTCAGGTTGGCGGCCCTTGGTGCATCACGTTCGAATGGCGCGATGGCGACGCGTGGCGCGTTGACCTGGAACAGTATCATTGAGGAACGAAACATGAACCATAAGCCGAAAGTTAGAGATAGGTTGACGAGGCCCCCGACGCATCCGGGGGCTATCCTGTGCGAGGACGTGCTCCCGGCGCTCGGTGTTTCGGTAAGCGAGGCGGCACGCCAGCTTGGCGTAACCCGCCAGACGCTTTATCGAATCATGGCCGGGAAGGGGCCGATCACCCCGGGGATGGCCGCGCGGCTCGGCCGGTTCTGCGGCAACGGCCCTGGACTTTGGCTGCGGATGCAGCAGGCCTATGACCTCTGGCGCGCGGAGCGCGAGCTCGGCGACAAACTGGAAAGGATTCCCGTTCACAGGACTTACTCTACAGCCTGAGCCATGAGGCAGCGATTCGAGGGGGATGGTCGATGCCGTTTGACATTTTCGCGCTGCGCGGCGGATGCGACGTGCTGCCGGTGCATATCAAAGGGCCGCACGAGGTGCTGGGCAAGGGCAAGCTGATCCGCGCTACAATTCGGTGGAGATGCGAATCGGGCGCCGGCTCGGCGCCGCCACGGAGGTCTGAGTTTATATAACTCCACCCTCACCCTCCCCTTGAAAAAGGGGAGGGGACAGAAAATGGAGGCGAACCTGAACTCGCATGCTGGATTAGTGAAAGACCCCACCCTCACCCTGCCCTTGAGGAAGGCGGGGGAACCAGACAAAAGGAATGAGGGTGTCCCTGCTGATACCCTCCCCGTCTCTGCTTCCTTCTCCCGCTTTTTGGCGGGAGAAGGCTAAGGATGAGGGTGACTGCCCAAGGGGAGGGTTAGGGTGGAGTCTGTGTCTGTCCCCTCCCCTTTTTCAAGGGGAGGGTGAGGGTGGAGTTACTCTGAAGAAGTACCAGTCACTGGCGCGGGAGCTCAGGCGTAATCCAACCGACGCCGAAAGTAAGCTCTGGCAATACATCCGCAAGCGCCAGATAGCAGGAGCGCTGTTCAAGCGCCAGTACTGCATCGGCAGCTACATCGCCGACTTCTGCTGTCCCCGGCTGCGGATAATCGTCGAACTCGACGGCAGTCAACATATGGTCCGACATCCGGCGGATGAGAAGCGCAGTGAGTATCTGGCCGGTCGCGGGTACCAGGTGTTGCGCTTCTGGAATAGCGATGTGTTCGATAACACTGACGGAGTATGCGAGGCGATCTTCGGCGCCTTGGAAGCTGCCAAGTAGGACAAAAGGTAAAGACAGCAATCTATACAACTCCACCCTCACCCTCCCCTTGTTGTACGGACGGGAGACATAGGTAACAGGTGTACGGAGACATGGGTAACACATTTTGGGTGGCCGTGGGTTGCCCACAAGGTCCACGGGCGCTGGGATCGAATGAAGGATCCCGCCTGTGGACTTGTGGACAACCCACGGTGAAACGTTAGTCGGTGGCATCGGTGAGATTGGTTTGATTGAGGTCGATCACAGCGACCACTTGATGACAGAACAGCACCTCACGTTGGGAGTCGGAAAGGGGGCCAGGACGGAGCGCAACCGGCAAGCCGCGCAGCCCCTTGCTGACCCGAAACTCGCGTCCGCGATAGCTGAAGTAGCCCTCGGCCTGCACCTTGCGCACCTCGAGGCCGACCGGATATTCGATCGGCGGCAGGTGCTCGGGGAAGGGGATCGAACTGGGGCGATAGCGGCTGGCAGGAGTGGCCAGCCCGAGCGCGTCATGTGGGCGCAGCAGGTTGTAGCGGTCGCGAAAGCGGTCGAACTCGCGCTGGCAATGGTCGAGGTCGGTGAAGTTGAAGTGGCGCAAGAGTTCGAACCGCAAGGTGCGATGGAAGCGTTCATCTTTGCCCTGGGTCTGGGGATGGCAGGGACGCCCGTGGATGACTTTGATCCCCAGCCGGATCAGCCACAGGCCGAGCCGGGTGTAGGGATGCTCGCGGCCGCCCCACGGCCCGCCGTTGTCCATCGACATCGCGGCCGGTAAGCCGTAGCGGCGGAAGACCACGGTCAACGCCGCGCGCACGGTGTCGCCAAGCTCATCGGCACAGGCCTGCAACGCCAGGGAGAAGCGCGAATGGTCGTCGAGTGCGGTCAGCGGATGGCAGCGCGCGTTGGAGAGCAGCGCGAAGTGGCCCTTGAAATCCATCTGCCACAAGTGATTAGGCTCGCTGCGTTCGAAGCGTTGCCAGGGAGTAGCTGCGGCGGCCAGCTCGGGGTTGAGCAAGCCGGCGCGGCGCAGGATGCCGGTCACGGTACTGGGCGCCAAGTGCGGCCCGCCTTGGCCGAGCAGTTGACGGGACAACTTGCGGCCGCCCCAGCAGTTGCGCGACTGCGCCCGCAGCCGAATTACTTCCTGCTCAATCCCGGCTGCGGTGCGCGCCGGGCTGCGCCGCGGGCGGCGCGAGCGGTCTTTAAGTCCGCTCGGCCCTTCCCGCCTATGGCGCGCGAGCCACTTGTAGCCGGTCTTGGCCGAAATCCCGAAGCGCCGGCACAACTCACGCCGATTGCTTCCCGCTTGCATCGCCAGTTGCACGAACTCCTCCCGCAACGACACTCGAGTAACCTCCCGCCACGGCATCCCGGTCACCTCCTGGTGGAGGTCCAGCATGCCGGTTAGGTGTTACCCATGTCCTCGCACACCTGTTACCCATGTCCCGCGCACAAACAAAAGATGTGGGAGAGGGTGGACAGCACGTCCGCGACGCCACCCCTTCATGCAAACACGTCGTCCGTGACTTCGGTCGGATCCGGCATCGGGCTCGAGCGCGCAAACGCGATCGCCTCCTCCAGTTCGGCGGCCGTCTCCGCAACGATCCGGTCGAGCTCGGCCCGCTCCAGCTTGCCGCCGCCAAGTATGAACTGTTCGAGCCTGACGATCGGGCATCGCTTCTTCCATTCCTCGATCTCGGCTTCGGCGCGATACGCGCCCTGGCCGAGCAGCGCCTGCTCGCCAACCATGTGTCCCTCCCATCGATAGGTCTTGCATTCGAGCAGGGTGGGGCCGCCGCCTGCGCGCGCGCGCGCGACCGCCTGGCCGGCGCGTCGGTAGACCTCCAGCACGTCGTTGCCGTCGACGATCCGGCCCGGAATTCCGTAGGCTTGCGCGCGCACCGCAATATCCTTGACCGAGGTCACGGTCTCTGCCGGGGTGAACTCGCCGAAGCCGTTGTTCTCGCACACAAAGACCACCGGCAGCTTCCATACCGCGGCCAGGTTGAGCGACTCGTGGAAAGTCCCCTCGTTGGATGCGCCGTCGCCGAAGAAGCATGCGGTCACGTCGTCGCGCCCCGCGATCACCGCCGCCAGCGCCGAGCCGGTTGCGATCGGCAGGCCCGCGCCGACGATTCCGTTGGCGCCCAGGATCCCGAGCGAAAAATCCACCATATGCATCGAGCCGCCTTTGCCCTTGCAGTAGCCGGTCCGCCGGCCGTAAATCTCGGCCATCATCCGCTTGAGCTCGCCGCCCTTGGCGATCAGATGGCCGTGGCCGCGATGGGTCGAGGTGATACGGTCGGTCTTCCGCAGCGCGGCGCAGACCCCGGTTGCACTGGCCTCCTCGCCGATCGAGACGTGGACGAAGCCTGGGACCTCACCGGCGATCGAAAGGTCGCGAATCTTGGCTTCGAACTGCCTGATGCGCTGCATCGTGCGGTACATCTGGAGCAGCAGATCCTTGCCGAGGTCCATATCGAAAGCGCCTCCTTGCCGCGTCGCGATAGATATTACCAACCGCCACGGCGGTCAAACGCGCCGAGCCTCGACTCTGCTCGGGCTAGCGTTAATTTCGCGTCGATGCCCGAAGGGAACGAGGATAGGATCGGCGAGAATTTCTCTTTGGCGTGCTACAAGTGCCGGATCGTGGCATCGCCCACCGCCAAAGCGCACGTCGGTCGCCAGGCAGCGCAGAAGCATCGGCCCGCAGGCCGGCGCTTACGCGGCGCTCGCAAGCCGATCACTGCCCGGACCGTCGGACCGATACTGCGAATCCTGCGGCTCAAGGCGCGGAGTTGGAAGGCGCCCATCCTGACCCTGATCGCCGAGCAGCGCGGCGACCCGTTTCTCACGCTCATCGGATGCATCCTGAGCCTTCGTACCAAGGACGAGACCACCGCGGCGGCCGCCGCGCGGCTGTTTGCGCGCGCCGGCACTCCGGAGGCGATGCTCGCTCTGGACGCCCGCACTATCGTGCGGCTGATCTACCCGGTCGGATTCTATCGCACCAAATCTAAGGTGATACATGAGATTTGCCGGGACCTGCTCGGCCGCTTCGGCGCTAAAGTGCCCGACACTATCGAGGCGCTGCTCACGCTCCAAGGCGTGGGGCGCAAAACCGCCAACCTGGTCGTCACCGAGGCTTTCGGCAAGCCCGGAATCTGCGTTGACACCCACGTGCATCGGATCTCGAATCGATGGGGCCTGGTGAAGACCCGCAGCCCGGAGAAGACCGAGCTGGCCTTGCGCCGCGTTCTGCCGCGGCGCTACTGGATCGAGTACAACGGATTGCTGGTCGCCTTCGGCCAGACTATCTGCCGGCCGGTTTCACCGTGGTGCTCGCGATGCCCGGTCGAGCGGCGATGCCCAAAGCTCGCGGTCGTCCGCTCGCGATGATTTTTTCAATGCCTTTTTCAATGCCTACCTCCCGCGCTCCTTCGTCGCGGTTTAGTGGCTCACGTTTTTCAGTGCCTACCTCCCGCGCTCCTTCGTCGCGGTTTAGTGGCTCACGATTCGTTCGAGGCGGCGGTCTCCTGGCGGCAGCCTGGATCGTTGCATGGCTGGCGCTGGCCGGCCGCGCCTTCGCGATCGACTTCTACGAAATCCAGATCTATTCGACCGAGACCACGCCCGCGGACCGTCTCGAGCTTGAGCTCCATTCCAACAGCGTGACGACTGCGACCGGCGCTGCGGCCCACGAGGCGCTCGGCCCGTATCAAATTCATGAGACGCTCGAGGCGAGCTACGGTGTTTTGCCTCATCTCGAGGTCGGCCAGTACCTGTGCACCGCCAAGCTCGACGACGGCAACTACGAGTACGCCGGCGCGCGCACCAAGCTTCACTTCGGCGGCGTCGGCGACCCGGAGCAATCGCCGATCGCGCTGGGCGGCAATATCGAGCTGGACTACATGCGCCGGCAGGCGGAGGAGAACCCGTTCACGTTCGAGCTGCGAGCCATCGTGGAGAAACGCATCGGGCGTCTCTGGATGGTCGGCAACTTCGCCTTCGAAGAGCCGTTTCGCGGCCCCGGCACTCATCGCGGCGTCACCCTGGAACCGTCGGGCCAGCTCAGCTACGACCTGGTCCGATGGGCCACGCCGTCGGTCGAGTACTACGGCGACCTCGGCCCGATCCAGGTGATCCCCGGCGCGCGCCGCCAGCAACATTTCATCGTGCCCGCGCTCAATCTCGATCTGGTCGAGAATCTGGAGCTCAACCTCGGCGTGGGAATCGGAGTGACGCGGACCAGCAACGGACTGTTCCTGAAATCGATCGTGGGATGGACCTTCTGAGAGCCCTGCATATCAAAGTGGCAACTCTGCTCTTGCTCGATTCGTTGGTATGTCATTCTCGCGCGTGGCATGCGCCGGGGGCGATGCCGCGCGAAGAATCCCGGATACTACCTAGTGGGGCGGGCGTCCCCGCGCCGGTGGCGACTGCCCGCCCTCCACAGAAATCGCGGGCAGGGACGCCCGCGCCACTGAGAGCCCGGGATTCCTCGCGCGCGCCAGACACGCGCGCGGGAATGATAGAAGCAGCCGCGCCGGAGCAGAATTCTGTGTCACTAACTTGTGCAGGAATTTGTGTGGAGGTTTTTCCGCGTAGCCGGGATGGCGCCGAGCGTGCTCAGTCTGAGCCTGCGATCTGTGTTTATCCGCCGTCACCGCCGCCATCGTCGTCGTCTTTATCGTCGTCCCAGAGCGCGCGGCGGATTTTCTCCTCGTCTGAAAGGCCGTCATACTTCGCCTTCTTTCGCGCGCGGGCTTGGGCCGCCTGGGCCTCTTGCTGCAGCTTGAGGCCGGTCTCGACAAAAAGCTTGTCGGCGCGGGCCGTGTCTTCGAGCGCCCTGGCCATCAGCAACATTTCGCGCGGCTGGGTCGCAGGCAGTTCGCCCTGGAAGTCCAAGCGCAGCTGCTGGAACGTAATGAGCCGCATCATCTGGCACAGCATCCTTCCCTCCGCGCCTTCCGCAGCCTTGCCGAACACATCGAACCACGCCCTCGCCATTATCCGCATCTCGCGCTCCCGCTGGCATTCCTCGCGATGTCGCCTCGCATAGCGAACGATCGCTCCATGGGAGAGAGGGACGGCGGGAGCGCGCTGACGAAGGAAGCGCGCCAGCTCGTCGCTGGTGAGCCCCTCGTCGATCTTGCGATCGAGCTCTTCGCGCACCTCAACGGGCAGGCGAAGCGCCTTAAAGCTTGGCATTTCGCTCCAGGCCGAGCGCGAGCCAGGCCTGAGCCGCCTTGCGCGCCTCGCGGTACAGTTCCCGCTCGGGGCGGTAGCGCTGCGCGTAACGGTAGAGCGCGGACCAGGAGAGGTCGGCGCCGGGATGGCGCGAGCGGATGAAGCTCAGCAGTTCCACGTATGAGGTCTCGCCCTCGTCAAGCTTGCGATCGAGATCCTCGCGCAGCTTAAGCGGCAGGCGCAGTACTTTGAGCCTTTTCACTTTTCACTTTTCACTCTGGTCCGCGGCGCGATTGCACCGGCGTAATCGCGGGTTTCTCATCTGCCACAGGTTTTTTCTCTCCCGAGTTATCCGAGTGAGTCATCGAAACCAGCTTAGCCGCCGCCGCAGCAGCTTTTATAGGAAGAAAATTTCAGCAGGTCCCAATGTCCGGAGCCCGACAGATCGGCGAGGTCGGCGGTCGAGTGGTCCAGCGCGCGCTCAAAGCGCGCGTTTCTGTCCCTCCCCTTTTACAAGCGGAGGGTGAGGGTGGAGCCTTTCACCAATCCAGCATGCGAGTTCAGGTTCGCCTCCATTTTCTGTCCCCTCCCCTTTTACAAGGTGTTTGTGCGCGGGACATGGGTAACAGGTGTGCGAGGACATGGGTAACACCTAACCGGCATGCTGGACCTCCACCAGGAGGTGACCGGGATGCCGTGGCGGGAGGTTACTCGAGTGTCGTTGCGGGAGGAGTTCGTGCAACTGGCGATGCAAGCGGGAAGCAATCGGCGTGAGTTGTGCCGGCGCTTCGGGATTTCGGCCAAGACCGGCTACAAGTGGCTCGCGCGCCATAGGCGGGAAGGGCCGAGCGGACTTAAAGACCGCTCGCGCCGCCCGCGGCGCAGCCCGGCGCGCACCGCAGCCGGGATTGAGCAGGAAGTAATTCGGCTGCGGGCGCAGTCGCGCAACTGCTGGGGCGGCCGCAAGTTGTCCCGTCAACTGCTCGGCCAAGGCGGGCCGCACTTGGCGCCCAGTACCGTGACCGGCATCCTGCGCCGCGCCGGCTTGCTCAACCCCGAGCTGGCCGCCGCAGCTACTCCCTGGCAACGCTTCGAACGCAGCGAGCCTAATCACTTGTGGCAGATGGATTTCAAGGGCCACTTCGCGCTGCTCTCCAACGCGCGCTGCCATCCGCTGACCGCACTCGACGACCATTCGCGCTTCTCCCTGGCGTTGCAGGCCTGTGCCGATGAGCTTGGCGACACCGTGCGCGCGGCGTTGACCGTGGTCTTCCGCCGCTACGGCTTACCGGCCGCGATGTTGATGGACAACGGCGGGCCGTGGGGCGGCCGCGAGCATCCCTACACCCGGCTCGGCCTGTGGCTGATCCGGCTGGGGATCAAAGTCATCCACGGGCGTCCCTGCCATCCCCAGACCCAGGGCAAAGATGAACGCTTCCATCGCACCTTGCGGTTCGAACTCTTGCGCCACTTCAACTTCACCGACCTCGACCATTGCCAGCGCGAGTTCGACCGCTTTCGCGACCGCTACAACCTGCTGCGCCCACATGACGCGCTCGGGCTGGCCACTCCTGCCAGCCGCTATCGCCCCAGTTCGATCCCCTTCCCCGAGCACCTGCCGCCGATCGAATATCCGGCCGGCCTCGAGGTGCGCAAGGTGCAGGCCGAGGGCTACTTCAGCTATCGCGGACGCGAGTTCCGGGTCAGCAAGGGGCTGCGCGGCTTGCCGGTTGCGCTCCGTCCTGGCCCCCTTTCCGACTCCCAACGTGAGGTGCTGTTCTGTCATCAAGTGGTCGCTGTGATCGACCTCAATCAAACCAATCTCACCGATGCCACCGACTAACGTTTCACCGTGGGTTGTCCACAAGTCCACAGGCGGGATCCTTCATTCGATCCCAGCGCCCGTGGACCTTGTGGGCAACCCACGGCCACCCAAAATGTGTTACCCATGTCTCCGTACACCTGTTACCTATGTCTCCCGTCCGTACATCTTTAGTGGGAGAGGGCAAGCGGCGCGGCGATTGCTTCTTTCACCGCCATGCTCGCTCCGCTCGATACCGTTGGCAAGCTCCCACCGAGTCGAACGAAGTGAGCATTTCGGTGAAAAAGCAATCGCCGTGACGCGCGGGTGAGGGTGCTGCTGCTACCACGGGAGGCTTAGGAACATGGCGCAAATCAGTTTCATCCAGGCGATCGGTCAGGCGCTCAGCGAAGAGATGGAGCGCGACCCGCTTACCTTTCTGATGGGCGAGGACGTGGTGCTGGGCGCGTTCGGGGCGACCCGCGGGTTGTTCGAGAAGTTCGGCGCCAAGCGCGTGCGCAACACGCCGATTTCGGAGGCCGGCTTCGTCGGCGCAGCGGTGGGCGCGGCGATGGCGGGGACGCGGCCGATATGCGAGGTCGAGTTCGCAAGCTTCTTCTATTGCGCCTTTGACCAGGTCTGTAACCAGGCGGCCAAGCTGCGCTACATGTCGGGCGGACAGGCGCGGCTGCCGATCACCTTCCGCGCGGTTTACGGCGCGATGGGCGGGGCCGCCGCCCAGCATTCGGAGACCGTCTACGCGCAATTCCTGAGCGTGCCCGGGCTCAAGCTGGTGGTGCCCTCGGAGCCGGCCGACGCGAAGGGCCTGCTCAAGAGCGCGATTCGCGACGACAACCCGGTGATCGTCTTCGAGCACGGCGCGCTCGGCTGGCTCAGAGGGGAAGTCCCTGACGGCGAGCATCTGGTGCCGCTCGGCAAGGCCGCGATCAAACGTTTGGGCGAGAATGTGAGCGTGATCGCGATCGGCGCGATGGTGGGGCGGGCGCTCAGAGTCGCCGACAGGCTCGAAAAGGAGGGAATCAGCGTGGAAGTGATCGACCCGCGCACCCTGATCCCGCTCGACGAGGACGCGATCTTGAGCTCGGTCAAGAAGACCAACCGCGTGCTTATCGTTGACGAGGGCCATCGGCGCGGCGGCGCCGCGGCGGACATCGCCGCGCTGATCGCGGACAAAGGCTTCGATTTCCTCGACGCGCCCGTCAAGCGGGTCACCGCGCTCGACGTACCGATCCCGTTCAGCCCGCCGTTGGAGAGCGCCGCGATTCCGAGCGACGCCGGAATCGAGGCGGCGATCCGCGAGGTGGTCGGGCGATAACCCGCGCGCGCTCAAAGCGCTCCGACTCGCCCGCCGCCTGGAAAGCGCAGCTCGATGGCCGTTGAAGTGACGATGCCCCGGTTCGGGCTCACGATGCACGAGGGAACTATCCAGCGCTTCTTCAAGGCGGTGGGCGACAACGTGCGCGCCGGCGAACCGCTCTACGAGGTCGAGACCGAGAAAGTGCTCTATGAGGTCGAGGCGCCGGTCTCGGGCACCCTGGCAGTATCGCTATTCGAAGAAGGGGCGACGGTCGAATGCGGGCGGCTGGTTGCGGTAATCGCGGAGCCGGGCGACGATCCGGCAGCGCTCGCAGCGCGTTACGGCAGGGCGGAGGCTGAGGTGGCACAGGCTTCAGCCTGTGATGTGACCCACAGGCTAAAGCCTGTGCCACCGCTATCGACAAGCTCCCACCCTATCGAACCAAGTGAGCATCCCGGTGAAAAACGGCGGCCGGCGAGTCCGGTGGCGCGTAAGCTGGCCGCCGAACTCGGCGTCGACCTGGCGGAAATCAGCGGCACCGGTCCCGGCGGCCGGATCACGCGCGAGGACGTGGAGCGGGCGGCGGCGGTACCTCAGCCGGCGGCGGGCGGACCGGCAGCAGGCGTGACTATCCCGTTACGCGGCGCCCGCAAGGCGATCGCCGAGCGGATGTATCAGAGCTTGCAGCACTCCGCCCAGCTCACGATCACCACCGAGGCAGACGTTACCGAGGCGGTCGGCCTTCGCGCCCGCCGCGAGTTCGATTTCACATACACCGACCTGATAATCCACGCCGCGGCGCGCGCCCTTCGGCGCCATCCGCGGATGAACGCGCGCCTGGGCGAGGATCGAATCGAACTGTTGTCGCGGATCAACGTCGGGATGGCGGTGGCGTTGGACGACGGGCTTATCGTGCCGGTGATCTTCGATGCCGACCGCAAGGACCTTCGCCAAATCGCGGCTCAGACGCGCGCGCTGGGCGAGCGGGCGCGCGCCGGGCAGCTAAGGCTCGAAGACGTAACCGGCGGCACCTTCACTGTGACCAATCTTGGCATCTGGGGCGTCGACGCCTTCACGCCGATTCTCAACCTCGGCGAGACCGGCATCCTCGGGGTCGGCCGGATCGTGGAGAAGCCCGCGATTTTTCGCGACCAGATTGCGGCGCGCTCGATGATCACACTCTCGCTGACCTTCGACCATCGTGTCATCGACGGCGCTCCGGCCGCGGCCTTCCTCCAGACCGTGATCGAACTCTTCAACCGGGGTGCCTAGGAAGGAGAGAGTAGAAAGTAGACAGTAAATGAGGAGAAAGTAGAACGATGCGGCGGGTGAGACGATGGACAATTGGCTTGGGAACCTTGCGCAGCGCCGCCATCGGTGTGGCGGCGCTGCTTTGCGCGGCCGCCTACCCGGCCCAAGCGGCCGAGCCCGTCGCTGCCGCCGCCAAGCCCGCCCCGGCGCATCCGGTACCCAAGCCGATCGACTACGCCAAGCTCACCGCCGAAGCGACGGAGCTGCTCTCCAAATACATCCAGATCGACACGACCAATCCACCCGGCAACGAGCTGCCGGCGGCCAGGATGTTGCGCGAAAGGTTTCTGGCCGACGGAATCCCGGCCACCATCTGGGAGGCTCAGCCGGGACGCGCGGTTATCGCCGCGCGCCTTCATGGGATCGGCAAACACAACAAGTCAATCGTGCTGCTCAGCCATATGGACGTGGTGCCGGCCGAGCCGAAGGATTGGGAGATGCCTCCGTTCTCGGGCGCCGTCAAGGAGGGCGAAATCTGGGGACGCGGCGCGCTGGACGACAAGGGGCCGGGCGTAGTCGAGATGATGGCGATGCTCGCGATCAAGCGCGCGGGGATCCTGCTCAATCGCGACATCCTGTTCCTTGCCACCGCCGACGAGGAAGAAGGCGGCCGCCACGGCGCGGGATGGCTGGTCGAGCACGAGCCCGATCTGATCTCGGACGCCGGCTACCTGATCAATGAGGGCGGCGAGATTCGCGCGGAGCCCGGCAAGCGCAAGCTCTACGAAGTCGCGGTCTCCGAGAAGACGCCGCTGTGGCTTAAGTTGACGGCGCAGGGCGCTGCCGGCCATGCCTCTACGCCGCCGGACTCAACTGCGGTCACCCGCCTGATCCGCGCGCTCGACCGATTGCTGGGGTACAAGGCGCCGATCAAGGTGCTGCCGATCGTGCAGGAATATTTCCGGGCGATCGCGAAATTCGATCGCGGGCCAAAGCAGCTCCTCGACTTGAGGAGCGCGCTGCGCGATCAGGCCTTCGCCAAGCAGTTCCTGTCGGGGCCGGGCCAGGCCGCGATGGTCCGCGACACGTTCACCCCCACGATGCTCACGGCCAGCAGTAAGATCAACGTGATTCCGTCCACGGCCTGGGTGGAGCTGGATTGCCGGCTGCTGCCCGGCGACGACCCGGCGGGAGCGATCGGGACGATTCGCAAGCTGGTTGCCGACGATTCGATCCGGATCGACCAGATTTTGAACTTTCCGGCGATCTCGTCGCCCGAGAAATCCCTGCTGATGAGCGCGATCCGCGCCCTGGCCGAAAAGCACGACGACGCCGAAGTGGTTGCGACGATGCTGGACGGATTCACCGACAGCCACTACTTCCGCCAGTTTGGGCTTGTCGCCTACGGGTTTATACCCCTGGAAGCCACGGCCGCCGAGGAGCGCACCGTGCACGGCGCAAACGAGCGGATCGCTATCGGCAACCTGCGCGGCGGGATCGAGCGGATGGTCGAGCTGCTCAAGATTCTCGGCGGGCGATAGTGCTTCGACCCATCGTAAGGCTTCAAAGCACGGCGGGCCGTCGCCACCGGCGCGGGGACGCCCGCGCCTCCAGTGAAAAGTGAAAAATGAAAAATGAAAAATGAAGAGACGACCCAACTTATTTTCCGCAGGGGCAGCCGTCCCCGCGCCGGTGGCGACTGGCCGCCCTATCTGAGCGTTGCCCATCGGTCGGAGCACTAGCGATGCTGCGCCCGGGCACCGGACATTCGATCGCCGCCCATCCGCGCTCCGCCGCCGCCGAGGCAACCGATGCGGCGCTGGCCCAAGCCGGCCTGACGCGTGCCGAGGGCGTGCTGTGCTTTGCGACCGGCGCGCATGGCGGCGCCTTTCCGATGGTGTTGCGGGCGGTCGCGGCGCAGGCCAAGACGCGCGAGGTGGCGGGCTGCGGCGCGATGGGGGTGATCGGCGCCGGGCGCGAGACCGAGTCCGGCCCCGGGGTGTCGGTGACCGTTTTCGGCGGCGACTCAATCGCGGCCAAACGGCTGTTCACCGCGCCGATCCGCCACCGCGCCGCCGGCGCGGCGCGCGAGATCGCCGCGGCGGCGCGTCCCGCGCTTAAGCACGACAATCTGCTCTGTATCTTCGCCGACACCTACAATTTCGAGCCCGACCCGTTTCTCGCCACGCTGGCGCGCGAGCTGCCCGGAGTTCCGACGGTCGGCGGCGGAGCCAGCGAGGACGGCGCGATCGGAGAGACCTTCCAGTTCTGCGGCGATTCGGTAAGCTCCAACGCCTGCTCCGGGATGCTTTTGAGCGGCGACTTCGACCTCAATATCGGCTACTCGCCGGCATGCACCCCGGTCGGCGGCACCCATCTGGTCACCGCAGTGCGCGACAATATCCTAATCGAACTCGACGGCCGTCCCGCTTTCGAGATCTTCAAGCAGGTCGCGGGACCGCTGGCTGAGGATCTGCACCGGGCGCTGGCTTTCGTGTTCCTGGGAGTGCCGCTCGACCCGCGCGCCGAGCGCTTCACGCGCGGCGGCTACGTCGTCCGCAACATCATCGCGGCAAGCGCGCAGCGCGGCGTGCTCGCGGTATCGCATCGGCCCAAGCTCGGCGACAGGGTAGCGCTGGTGCTGCGCGACGGCGAGCGGGCCCGCGCGGACCTGAAGGCGACGCTTGAGGAGATGAGCGCACGGATTGGCGCGGCGCCGGCCTGCGGCCTCTACTTCGATTGCGTATCGCGCGGCACGCGGCTATATCGAATCCCGGATCACGACTCCGCCTATATCCGACAGTACCTGGGCGATTTCCCGATCGGCGGCTTCTTCACCGGCTTCGAGATCGCTCCGATCGTCGGCACCGCCGCGGGCGCCGCCGCCGCGGTCGGCACCGCCGCGGTCGGCGCGCCGGGATTGCTCCAATACTCGGGCGTGCTGGCGCTGGTGTCGCAAAAAACGTTCTCGTAGCGCCGGCCGGAGCTTGCCCCATAGGCGCTAACTTAACAGCACCAAAGCCAGTAGGACGGGCGTCCCTCAGTGGGGCGGGCGTCCCTGCCCGCCCTTTGCGGCTCTTCCTGCTCCCCGCTCAGATCCTCCCGGTCCGGGCTCATCCGCCCCCCAGGTCAGACCGCGCGTGGCAACCGCCCGGAGAATCCGATCACCAAGAGCGAGATGTGGTGCCGACCGCATAACCGGATGCATCCGCGATCCGAATTCGCGCCGTCGTTCATCAGACGCAAGGACTTCAGGTGCAAAGCCGCGTTCAAAGCCGCCTACGGTGACCGGGGCGCGAGGAAGTAAGCTGCGACGTCCCGCGTGCGAGGGGGCTGGGGCTCGTGAGGGTCTCCGGCTCTTTTCGTTCGCCCTTCATCTGGGACGGGGATCGATCTAGTGGCCAGTCTTCTTTTTGCTCCCACTTTTCTGCGGGTCCCAAATTACCGCTTCTGGGTTGATCGGTTCCTTCACGACGCTCACGTCGGTCAGTTCGCTCTTCTCGATCCTGTTCGTGCACTCCTCTCCATTGTAAATTTTGCCAGTCAAATGGTCACATTCGCGATATGAGCCACCGCAAATGGAGCACGTCGATTGTTTCACAACTCCGGCGATGCTGAACCCCTTGAGATCTTTCGCATCCATTCTCCTCTTAGTTTCGGGATCGAAGACCTCGGCGTCCACGAGCGTACGGCCGCCATCCGCAGGGACGAGCCTACACCGTCCGATGATCTTGTTTGTATGTTCGAGGTAAAGCGGAAGCGGAAATTCCGGTGACGGCGAGACGGGCTGCGATGGGACAGATTCGGTCTCACTGACCTTATCGAAGAGATTCATTACCCTGCGGAATTGCGCGTCGTCAATTTTCTCGCCCCGGTGGTTGAAGTGCAGCGTCGTACCCTCTTCGGTTCGTTCGAGAACGATGTTGGTCTCTGGGGGTCTCGTTCCTCCTCTTAGCTCCGCCAAAATCCACTCTGTGATCATGGCTGCGACAACTTGGACAGGTATTCCTACCAGCAGGAGTACCAACGGCTGCTGCAGGAACTCGACGACCCCTTTACGGAATACATAATCTGGCTGACCGCGTTCTTCCGGCTCCACGACTACCTTATAGCCAGCCGCTCTGAACCTCTTTATGAGCTGGAGCGTGTCACGGGTTATAAGATGACGGTTTGCTGGATCGTGGGCGTAGGGGTTGAACGCGCGAATTCTGACCTCGCGAGGACCGTTGATACTGGCCACCGGTTTTTCAGACCCTCCAGTTTGATTTATCGACCTCAATTCTGTCAGAGGATGGCTTCAAAGGCCACTGGCAACCGAAGGGGCTTTAGACAGAAACGCGATCCGAACTCAACAGGGTCCCGAATTTGGAGCTGGTCGGGGGTCGAGAGACCTTCGGCCTCCTCTTTTTTTCGGGCGCAGGGGCGGGTGTACGCTCTACGGGATGCCGGTGCCCAAGAGCGGGACCGTCGGGAAGGGATTCGACGCCGCGACGGTAAGCGTTCCACTGCGACTCCCGGTGGTGGTCGGCATGAAAGTGACGGACACGTTGCAGCTTTGGCCCGCCCCCAGCGAACTGCCGCAGGTGGTCGAGGAGGCCGCGAAGTCGCCGCTGGCGCCGATGCCAGAGATGATGATCGGCGCGTGCCCCTTGTTCGTGAGGGTTACCTTCTTGGCCGCACTGGTAGTCTTGACCGTCTGCTTGCCAAATTCGAGGCTGGTGGGGGACACGACTACCCAGGTGCCTGCGCCGCTGAGCGTTGCGATCTGCGGGCTGTTGGCCGCGCTGTCGCTGACCGTAAGCGCCCCGGTGCGACTTCCGGTGGTGGTCGGCGTGAAAGTGACGGAGACGGTGCAGCTTGCCAGCGGCCCCAGTGGGCTCTTGCAGGTGGTGGAAGAGACCGCAAAATCACCGCTTGCGGTGATGCCGGAGATAGTGACCTCAGCGTTCGCCTGGTTGGTCAGCGTCACCTTCTGAGGGTTGCTGGTAATGCCGACCTCTCGCGTGCCGAACGCTAGACCTTTCGGTGACAACTCAGCGGTAAACTCTCCTACGCCGCTGAGGCTTGTGGTCTGCGGGCTGTTCCATCCTGTGTCATTAACGCTGAGGGTGCCGGTACGCGTTCCAGTGGTACTGGGCGTGAAGGCTACTAGGATGGTGCAACTTTCTCTGGCACCGAGCGAACTGCCGCAGGTCGTGGAGGAAACTGAGAAATCGCCGCTGGCGCTAATGCCGGAGATCGTGAGCTTCACGCCCTGCCGGTTGCTGAGGGTCAGCTTCTTGGCCGCGCCGGTCTTGCCGACCTCTCGCGTCCCGAACGAAAGACTTGCGGGCGCGAGCATAACGGTTGGACCCACGGCGTACAGGTTGTAGTCCCACGAGCCGACGTAGATGCTGCCATCAGCACCAACGGCAGGCGACGAGTCCGTACCGCCGGTGACGAACTTCCACTTCAGGCCGCCCTTGGGGGTGAGCGCGTAGAGGGTCCCGAATTCGGAACCGACGTAGATGGTGCCGTCGGCACCCACCGCTGGCGAGGATTCCACTCCGTACCAGGTGGCGAACTTCCACTTCAGGCTGCCGTTGGGGTTGATCGCATAGAGGTTCCCGTCACCACTGCCGACGTAGATGGTACCGTCGGCCCCGATCGCCGGCGATGTTTGCAGTACGGCGGTCACATTCCACCACTTCAGGCTGCCGTTGGGATTGATCGCATAGAGAACCCCGTTACCACCGACGACGTAGATGGTGCCGTCGGCCCCCACCGCCGGCGACGAGTCCACGTCGCCGCCCGTGGTGAACTCCCACTTCATCGTGACATTGCCTTGCCCTCCGTCTGTGAGCGCGTACACGTTCCAGTCATCGCAGCCGACGTAGATGGTGCCGTCGGCCCCGATCGCTGGCGACGAGTACACCCAGTCGCCCGTGGCGAACTTCCACTTCAGGCTGCCGTTGGGGTTGATCGCATAGAGCTGGCCGTTTTCAGGGGAAGCGGCGCCCACGTAGATGGTGCCGTCGGCCCCAATCGCCGACGATGAATCCACATCGCCGCCGATGCCGAACTTCCACCTCAGTGCGCCGACATTGCCGCTTGTGCTGAACTGGCTCAAACCTGTGCGTTTCGAGTCATGGTGAAACATCGGCCAGGCTGCGGCAGGAGACGCTGCGGTGTTCGGCGTTGCGTCGTCCTCCGCGCCGACCGCCGGCGACAACCAGAGCGTGAGGACCGTTAGCAGGCCCGCGCAGACTGGAAGCGCCAGGCCAAACAACGCTGCGCCGCTTGCTTTGTTTTGCGAACTCATACGGTTCCCCCCTTTTCGTCCGCACCGTCACGGTGGGGGTGCCGCGTCTGCATTGCCTGAACGGTAAGACCATCGCGGCCCATCCCGCAACGGCGAGCGGGGTTGCGCGCGATGCGCTGGAAATTGCGCCGCAACGCCCTTTTTCTCTTCCCTCGGCTGGGTAGTGTCCTAATTTCGAGAAGCTGAATCCGGATGTTTCTTGGAATATTTCTCCCAACAGTCCTTCGCATGAACGCGCCCTTTTTGTTGAGCGAGCACGTTGGGGTTGGATGATTCCACGTTGACGATGACGAACTTATCGGATTCGTCGATTATCTTTCCACACTCTTCACAGGGATGGACTTGCGGCATGGTTCTCGGGCTCCCCCTATAAGACCGTTTGGAGTAGCTCCTCGACCGACCATAGCCGATCCGCGACGCCCGCCGCCATCGCTGGCGTACAGGGCAGTCAACCCCATGCACACGGCAAGGGCTAGGCCATCAACCCGCCGTGATTTGTCCGCCGCTTAGATATGCTTCGAGCCGCGCGGCGCTCTCAGGCCCGCGCGGGGGAGCGTAGGTCTTAAGGATCTGCGCGATGCTCGCATGGCCGCAGGCCGCCGCCGTCTCTTGCGCCGTGTAACCGCTTGCCAGCGCGAGCGTGCAAAACGTGTGTCTCAAGCTATGGAGCTTCTGATAAGGCAGGCCCGCCGCTTCGAGCGCCTTCGCCCATCGGCGCCGAATGAGGGCTAAATCCACGGGGCGGTCATGTTCGTTGGAAAAGACAAAGCTCCGCCCGCCGGCCGGAGGTTGCCTTGGGGCTGCTCGAAGGGTGAGCGACAGCGCCGACACAAACACGGTTGAGAAACCCTGTTTCTTTCCTGACGTGTCGCGACCTGCGTCGCGTGCCCCGCTATGAAGACAAAATCGCAAAATCTGCGGTAGCCTATTCATCTTCGCAACTTTCTGTTTCAGATTCGCTACAAGATGATAAGAGCGCGCTATGCGGTTTCTTGTGCTACGGCGCCCCGCAACGCATTGCTTGGCCTAGCAGGTTGGCATCGACCTTGCTGGCAATGCTACCGGACGAGTCGGGGATGGGTGTGTCGAATTCGAGCGGCAGCGTCAATTCGACCGGTAGCGCCAACGGTGGGCCGGGCGACCCCTCGGCTGCGGTGCGTCTGCACCACCCGATGGAAGCCGGGGTCATAGCCAAGGCGACCGCCAACCCCGACACCGAAGCCATCAACACTCGCTGGCTGCTGCTGATGCTGCGGTTCGGGTACCTGATGGCGATTGTCTCGCAGCTCGGCTACATCGCGGGCAACTACGCGTCCGCCGGCGCCGCGCACGCCAACCCCACCCTGCCCTACGCCGCGATGGGTGTGGCGGCCGCGCTGGCTACCGTCCTCGCCAGCTTCGCCCGCTCATTCAGGCGTTACTGGCAGCTTGCCACCATGCTGCTCTGCCTGAGCCTGCTGCCGAGCTGGACGATCAGCACCGTGCATCTCGGTCAGCAGATGCAACTGTTCGTCTCATGCCTGTTGATGTTGATGACCACGGCGATGCTCGCGCCGTGGGGCTCGACCCGACAGATGCTTCTGACCGCGGCCTGTCTGGTTGCGTGCGCGATTAACGCCGCGATGACCCCCGCCAGTCCGAACCTGATCTATCTGTGGCTTTACATTCTCACCGGTTCGGCCGTGACATTATCCGCCAACCTGTTGTGGACGAGATGGTGGTCGGCGCTGGATGCGACTCACCGCCAGTTGCGGGCTGAGATGGCCAGCCGCGAAGAGGCCCAGAAGAAGGCCCAGGAGAGCGAGGCGCGGCTGCGCAAGCTGCTCGATGCGAACATCGATCCGGTCGCGGTGGTGCGGCTCTCCGATGAAGTGTACTTGTACGTTAACAACCAATTCCTCGCCCGGCACGGATACACCAGCGAAGAGGTGATTGGCAAGTCAGCCAGGGAGGCCGGACTGTGGGTCGATGTCGAAAATCTTCCGGCCTTCAGAGACCGGCTGAAAGCCGAAGGTTCCATCACCAACTATGAGGCCGAGATCCGGACGAAGGACGGCCATATCGTACCTCATCTGGTCTCTTCCGTGCTGGTCGACCTCGACGGCGAGCCATGCGTGTTCTCGGTCGCCCGCGATATCACCGATCTCAAGAAGGTGCATGACAACCTGCTGGCCGCGGTCGCCGAGCTGACGGAGACCAAGGAACGGCTCCAGGCCGAGAGCGAACGCCACCTTCAGATTATCGCCGAGCGCGAGCAGGCCGAGCGGCGGCTGCGCGAGAACGAGGCCAAGCTGCGCAAGATCTTCGAGGTCAGCCCCGAGAGCATCTCCATCAACCGAATGTCCGACGGCCGCTACATCAACGTCAGCAAGGAGATGCAAACGACCGGATACGGCAAGGATGAGACGCTGGCGACCTCGATTCCCCAGATGGGCATCTTTGCCAACCGGGAACAGCATCGCAACTTCGTCAACCTGCTCCGCGCCAAGGGCAAGGTGCACAACTTCGAGGCCGACTTCCGGATGAAGGACGGCAACATCGTCCCCTGCAGGATCTCCGCCACCATGATCGAGCTCGACGGCGAGCCATGCGTGCTTAGCATCTCCAGCAGCATCGCCAGGCTCAAACGCACCGAGCGCGAGCTGATCGCCGCGCGCGAAGCGGCGCTGGCCGCCTCACGCGCCAAGTCGGAGTTCCTCTCCAGCATGTCGCACGAGATCCGCACGCCGATGAACGCGATCCTCGGGATGGCCGACCTGCTGGCCGAAAGCCCGCTCACACCGGAGCAGCGGCGCTACGTCACTAGCATGACCAACAACGGCAACGCCCTGCTCGACCTGATCAACGGCATCCTCGATCTCGCCAAGGTCGAAAGCGGGCGGCTGCATCTGGAGCAGGCCGATTTCGACCTGGACGAACTGGTGGAACGCGTGGGCGAGACCCTGAGCGTGCGCGCCCACGAAAAGCGGCTCGAGCTCGCGACCAGAATCCTGCCCGACGTACCGCTGCGCCTGGTCGGCGACGCGCTACGGCTACGCCAAGTGCTGATCAACCTGGTCGGCAACGCGATCAAGTTCACCGAAAACGGCGAAGTGCTGCTGATCGTGGACGCGGAGAGCGCGCCCAACGGAGAGCATACCGTGCACCTGCGCTTCTCGGTGCGAGACACCGGGATTGGAATTCCTCAGGACAAGCTCGAGGCGATCTTCCAGAGCTTCACCCAGGCCGATTCCTCGACTACCCGCAAGTACGGCGGCAGCGGACTGGGGCTTTCGATCGCGCGCCGGCTGGTCGACTTGATGGGCGGCGCGATTCGGGCCGAGAGCACCCCCGGCCGTGGCTCCACTTTCTGCTTCACTGCCGGTTTCGGGCTCGCCGAGCGGCCGCGAACCGGGCTTGACGAGGCGCCCGAAATCACGGGCATGAGAATCCTGGTGGTCGACGACAACGCCACCAACCGCCTGATTCTCAAGGAGATACTCTCGTCGCGCGGCGCCGAGGTTGCGGAGTGCGGCAGCGGAGAGCAGGCGCTGGCCGAGGTCGAACGCGCCTACTCTGCCGCAACCCCATACCGGCTCTTGCTGCTCGATTGCAGGATGCCGGGGATGAACGGCTTCGAACTGGTTGCGCGGCTGCGCAGGCGCCCCGCCGGCCGCAATCCGGTCGTTATGATGCTGACCTCGGAAGACTTGAACCCCAAGCTCGTGCGGCTCAAGGAACTCGGTATCAACAGCTACCTGATCAAGCCGATCCGGCGCTCCGACCTGTTGCAGGCGATCGCGACCGCGCTGGGCACCGCACGGGCTGTGCCGCAGATCCCGGCGCAGCCGCTTACGCCCGCCGCCAATGGCGACGCCGGCGAACGGCCGCTGCGAATCCTGCTGGCCGAAGACTCGCCCGACAACCGGCTGCTGATCGAAGCCCTGCTCAGGAAGCCGCCCTTCCATCTCGAGCTCGCCGACAACGGCGCGATCGCGCTCAGCAAGGTCATGCGTGGCAGGTACGACCTGGTCCTGATGGACATGCAGATGCCGGTGATGGACGGCTATACGGCGGTGCGCAAGATCCGCGAATGGGAACGCGAGCAGGGGCGCGCCCCCCTGCCGATCGTCGCGCTTACCGCCTCGGTCCTCGAACAAGACATCCGCAGCAGTCTGGAGGCTGGATGCACTATGCATGTGAGTAAACCGGTGAAGAAATCCCTGCTGATCAACACGATCCGCGAGCTCACCAGCTCCGCCCCGCAGTCCGGCGGCAACGGAGACAAGATTGTGGTCGAAGTGGATCCGGACCTGAGCGAGCTGGTCCCGGACTTCCTGGCCCGCAAGCGCACAGACCTCGACGCCCTCACCGGCGCGCTCGGCCGCGGCGACTTCGACACGATCGCCTCGATCGGCCATCGCATCAAGGGCGAAGGCGGCGGCTTCGGCTTCCAGCCGATAAGCGAGATCGGCCTGGCGCTGGAACAGGCGGGCGGCTCGCGGGACGCCGCCACCACCGAGCGCCACCTCCAGGCGCTCTCGAACTACCTCGACCACGTAGAGGTAAGATTCGCTGACAGCGCCGATCACGGCCAGCCGTAGCGTGCCAGCCGCCTCGCCACGCGCGGCCAATCACGGACGCAACGACTGACGGACCTTCGCTGCGGGCCACTGGACAACCGGCGGAGGCCGCGGGACGCGGGCGTTGCGGGATGACAGCCCGCTTCCGGCCAGGCTCATCACCGCGCTCTGGCCGTGCACGTGGTTGGCAGAGTCGAGGAAGGTGAACTGGTAATAGAGCGTTCCGAAGTTCGGATCTTGATTAACTGTGCAACCACTGGCGCAGTCGATTCCCTCAAATTGCCGAGGCAGTGCGTCGCTATAGATGTAGCTGTAGTGCAGTACTGCCTTGCTCGCGCCACTGGGCAGCGAAGGCGGCTGAATCGAGACCGCAGTCGTGAACTGCGTGCTCGCGCTGGTCGGGAAGAGATAGACCGCGCTCGCTCCGGCCCCCAGCGTGATCGTCTCTCCCGACTCGTCGGAGAGCACGTCGGTACTGATCCCATCCCACCTTATTTGCCATGCTGAAAGCGGAGCCGCCCAATCCGGTTATACTGCTGACGCCGATAGTGGAACTGTTGAGGCCGACCCCGACCACAATTACGCCGCCGGGACTGGGCGTGCCACCGTCAGACCATGAATTGATGACGCAGGTGGTGCCGCTGTTCGTGCAGGCGGCGTAGTGAACGATGCCCTGGGCAGAAGCCTGGGCGCGGAGCACTGCCAGCACCGCCAAGCTGAACGCCCGCCAAATCACCTATCCCGCGGCTTGCAACTCTACCACTTTCATCACGGCTCTGCCGCAGATTTTCTCGTGCAGGCCTTCCGGCGGGATTTGAGCCCTAGCAGGTTGCGGAAAAAGGGTTTTTGACACCCGAAATCATAGAGCTACAGTGCGTTTAGCAATGCTCCAGCATGCCGACCTGCCCTCGTCGATCGAGCTTTCCGCAGCCTGTTATTGCCAAACCAGGCTTCTTCCGCCGGTCGGGCTGAGGCCTAAGGTAAGCGAGACAACCGCCCTGATCGAATTCGAGGGGCCGTAGGCCAGATGGTTCACGTATTCAAGGCCCACACGGCCGCGGGCGAACGAGAGCAAATCCGGCCGCATGTATGCTTTCTGCGGAATACTAAGTAGGTCGAAGGCAAATCCAATACTGCGTTCTCGACTCAGGCCGGTTCCATAAATTGTGGCCGGATAAAACTGATTCCCCAGTACCTTGGGCGCATGGTCCGTCAGGAACAAATCCAGGCTTCCCTTGGTCAGAGTGTTGAACCAGCGCCCAAATTGAAAATCCAGTTCGCTCGCGTTGGGTCCCAAAGCGTCTCCCATCAGATTGTCATTGTAGCTGTAATATAGGGAGTCGCCGTGAGAGGAATAACCGGGCTGGGTAATTGTGTACTCGAAGCGACAATCGGTCCGGCCGTCCGCAGTCAAACGGGGCAAATAGAATCCGCCTTGGTAGGATACCGACAAAAACGGCAGCAAGCGCCCGATCGGGCGTGCCTCGTCGGTCAGGTTGTCCTCGCCAAGCTGCTCCTGGTAAATCACCAAGCCGCGGAGACTCGGAAAGCGGAGCTTCAAGAATATGCCGCCGCGCGAGTGAGTGTTCGACACGTAAGCATTTCCGGTATTGAAGCCCGTGGCCTTTCCAATGAAACCCTGCCACGAGTAATTGTTGTTGCCTCGACCTCCGAATTGAATCGTGTGATCGGCTCCGATTTCAAAGTTGGGCAGCGGCTTGAAACTCAGGATCTGTCCGTCGATCCAGGGATGTGCGAATTGGCGGTCACCGTCAAGTTGGCCGAAGAAACCCTGGAAACGGAACTGGCCCAGATAACGGAAGACCGATGGCAGTAAGAACGGATGAATGGTCTGCACTCGCAAGGCTGGGAAGGGGGACGCGTTGTCGCTCTGCGATAAAGCGCCAAAGTGCCCGGTCCCCCACCACATCTCTTCCTGCCCAAACGACACCGCCCAGTTGCCGAGCCCGAGCACCGCTTCAGCATCCAGCGCCCGTATTCGACTGGTCCCGGATGGAGTGTAAGTGAACGGTCCGGTGACTGCGCCCTCACCGTAGGCGGTCAAGAACCCTCCCGCGCCTCCCCACGCACCCCATCGCACGACTTCGTTGCTACCCGAGCCGGTAGGGATGCCATCATTGTTCGGAAGGAGCGGCGTCCCTTCTCGGGCTGTCAGTCCGCTCGAGTTGTTGGTGCTGGTTTGCCAAAACTGCGTGCCGCCTCGAGAGTAGATGTACTGAGCCTCCAGGCGATCTGCGGGTTGAAGCATGGTAGGAGGGTTATCTTCTGCATTCGCCTGCAGCCATTGGACTTCCTGGTGCAATTGGTCGCGCAGTTCACGAACCAGGTCGCGGGCGAGACCATCGGGCGGCGCCGTCCCTTCGGCAAAATTCGCCTCTGCCTCCAACGTGAGCCGCGCCGCTTCGACCCGACTGATCGGTTTGATCTCGTCCAGGTAAGTGTCCAGGAATCCAAGCCCATTCAGGGCATCCAGCTCGTCATATATAGGACTGTCGAGCGGAATATAGACAACGTACGTCGAAGCGAACGCTGTACTGAACGAGCTCAGAAGTGTCGTCACAATCGCGAAGACTATAACCGCGCACGATGCGCTAACCCATTTCACCGCAAACGCCTCTTGCTGCTTCCAGCGGTCCATCCTCGGCAGTCAGCCGGCACCCGCCAACCGAAGGGCCGTCAAGGCGAGCGCTACTATCAGGCTGCCGAGTTGAGAACCGGTCGAACGTCTTGTATAGGAAGGCATGCGGAGCCCCGCAGTGTTCCTCGCAGCGCTTGCGTTCGGCTTCATTTCGCGCAGCCGCAAACCCGCCGGCGCTGTTACGCGCCGCGGTCCCGACGCGCGTCCCGACCTGTGCGTGTACCAGATAAACAACGACGAGTGCAAGATCGCGACGCAGACGGCGGCGGGCAACCCAACGTGAGCGACTAACAAGGACACGCAAATCGAACTACTCGAACGAGTTGGCGTCGCACTCGCAGTCGGCGCGCTGCTCGGGTTAGAGCGCGGGTGGGAGCGGCGCGAATTGCACGAGGGCGAGCGTGTCGCCGGGCTTCGCACGTTTACGCTCATCGCACTGCTGGGTGCGGTCTCGGTGATGGTTGTACCGGGGTCGATCGCGTTTCCGACCGCGATCGGCACCGTGGTCGGAATCGTGCTGACGGCCGGCTACTGGCGCGAGTCGGCGCAATCCGGCGACGTCGGTATCACGACCACAATCGCGGCGATCCTGACGTTCGGGCTCGGCGCGCTGGCCGGAACCGGTGAGATCGGCGTTCCAGCGTCGGTCGCGGTGGTTGCCGCGCTGCTGCTGAGCTTCAAGCCCGAACTGCACTCCCTCCTCCAGCGCATCAAACGCGACGAATTGCTCGCGACATTCCGCCTGCTGCTCATCTCGATCGTTCTGCTGCCGATCCTACCCAATCGCGGCTTCGGCCCGTGGGAGGCCCTCAACCCGTACCAGATCTGGCTGATGGTCGTGCTGATCGCGCTGTTCTCGTACATCGGCTACTTGGGAGTCAAATGGCTGGGCGAACGGCGCGCAGTGCTGACCACCAGCCTCTTGGGCAGCATCGTCTCGTCCACCGCCGTGACCATCAGCCTGGCGCGCATGGCCGAGCAAGACACGGTCGATCGCAACGTGCTCGGCGGGATCCTGCTGGCGTCCGCCGTGATGTTCCCGCGTATCATCGCGATCGTGGTTGCCGTGACCGGCGGCTGGATTGGGCCGCTTGCATGGCCGCTGATGGCCGCGGGCGTGGTGGCATTCGCGCTGGGCGTATGGTTCACTGCGCGCGATCGCGAGGAGCGCGCAGATCAGCGCGTCGGTGGGCGCGTTGAACTGCGCAACCCGCTCGAGCTGCGGACCGCGCTGGAGTTCGGCGCGCTGCTCGCGCTGATAATGCTTCTGTCGAGAGCCGCGCTCGCATACGGCGGCGGACTCGGCCTGCAAGCGATGGGCGCAAGCGCCGGGCTGATCGGTGTTGACGCGATCTCTCTTTCCATCGGCACGATGATGCGTGAGAACCAGACCGCAGCACCGCCCGCGATCAGCGCGATATTGCTGGCGGCCCTGATCAATACGCTGGTGAAACCGCTGATCGTCCTCGCCGTTTCGGGCGGCCGATCCAGGATGCGGCTGGCGGGGCTCACCGCGCTGTGGCTGACGGTACCGTTGATTGTCGGCGGGATCGTGTTCGCGATGCTCGAATGACGCCCGGCGCCTCCCGCGCCGCGACATCTCGAGCCCGTTGGTCGAAGGCATTGCTGAACGGGGTACCAACCGCAGCCTGATTGCGTAGCGTCCCCGACGGGATTTGAACCCGTGTTACCGACGTGAAAGGCCGGTGTCCTAGGCCGAGCTAGACGACGGGGACTTCGACAACGAAAACCCTGACGGGCAACCTGCGCTATCGCACGTGTCCGCGCAAGCTACTATAGGCGCAAGAACCGCCGCAAGCACGCCGCACGCTCACCTAGCGAAGCGGAGCCGGCCGACGATCTCTCTGACCGGGCGCTTGCGATGCTCTGCGAAGGTTCTGAATTTGGACCCCGGTTTTGTTCGCAGTGGACTTCAAAGGTGGATCGAAGCAGGCGCCCCGCAGCTTAGGTTGGAACATGGATCTGAGAAAGGCTCCCGGCGGATGAGGGTTCGAGCGCGGAGGGTACGTGTCCGTTCGCCGCGTGTGCGGCGGCCCGAGGGCCGGGGGCGGGCGGCCTGAATGACCCAGTCCGGCTGCGGAATAGGCGCGTAGACGACGCTTCCAAGTGGGGGATTATCGGGGTGTTGACCCCACACACTAAACGGTAAAGATCGCGGGAACCGTCCCAGTATTCTAGTTAATGACCCTCTGAGTAGGTGTTGTAAGTGTAGCTCGGCGGCCCGTCGTGGGACCAAATATCGGGTTTGACTCTCCAGCGAGCGCAAAAACCAGTCATGTGTGTATCGCCACGAACGTCGAGACATTTGACGTACCCATAGACCCAGTAGTTCGTCTTCCCTTGAAGGATTGCGTCGAGGTCTCCCCTCCTAAGATGAGTGGCGAGAGGCACCGATTGGGTGAATTTGTCGTTGGGCGCAACTGCAATGGTCGGTCTCATTGGAATCGGGCTCCAATACGTGGGGTCCGGTTCCAGAGAGGGCTTGAGTTGACTGGCAATGAATATCTCGGTGACAAATGTCGCCGTTCGACCATAATTTCTGAACCCCACGACCACATTCGGCCAATTTGGCGGCGGATCTTCAGGAATCGGCCCCACATCGAATCGTTCAACGAGCAATCGGGGCCATTCAATGCGTATAAGAGCTTCCGCGCTGGTCTTTGCGGCATTCGCCGCGATCTCGGTAGCGGCGAGAGTCTTTGTCGCCGCCCGCCAGCCACGATAGCCATAGTAGGCGAGCAGTCCGGTAAAGACCACGAGAAAAAGAGCGCAGACAGCCTGAGCGACGGCGCTGATCGCGATGGCACACTCCATGCCTGTCGGTATACCATCGTCCGTCCGAACGCAATGGCTGGCGCGGCGCGTTCTGAGCGGCGGTCCTGAAACCGGGGCCGCCGCGTTCGTTTGTCGGGCCGTAGCTCCATAGCCCGGTCGCGCGGCGCGGGCGGCCTGAATGTGCCCGTTTGACGCGGCTTTCCGCGCCCCTTTCCCATCTGAGTAATTAAGTTGCTACGCGAGGGCCGTTACGCAATAGGTATCACCAACGGCCCGGAACGGCCCTTGAGCGCTCCCGGCCCGGAGGACTTCACGAAAGTAGAACACGCTGAAGAGGTTGTTGAGAACGAGAACGGGGCATGAGGCGGCGCGGTGTGCGGTGGGGTAATGAACGACGCCCCGGAAAGCGGGGCCAAGGAGCCCGACGTGAATGCGATTGCTGAAGGCAAGGCCACGCGGCGGAAGGCCGCGAAGCCGAAATCCCCGCGCGGAGCCGCGAAGAAGACGGCGCGGGGAAGGCGCCCGGAGAATCCGATCACCAAGACCGAGATGTGGTGCCGACCGCATAACCGGATGCATCCACGATCCGAATTCGCGCCGTCGTTCATCAAGCGCAAGGACTTCAGGTGCAAGGCCGCGTTCAAGGCCGCCTACGGCGACCGGGGCGTGAAGCCGAAGGCCGGGAAGAAGGCCCGCGCGAAGAAGTAAGCTGCGACGTCCCTCCGCTCAGGGGCCGGGGCCAGAGGGTCTCCGGCCCTTCTCGTTGGACGGGGGATTGGCCTTTTGATATATGGATGGGAAGATCGATTTAATCGGGAGAGGCTACAGATAGTGAGATTCATTACCGTAAAGCCCAAAGGTATTTCACACTTTCGACGAAAGAAGAGTGGAGGAGGATTGACGAAGGTGAAAGCTTCTCGATGGCATACTCGGGCGATAACCGGATGTCGCAAAAGGAAATGACGATCCCAATCGATCCGAGCAACAGGAGGGATTATGCCTGTAACGATTTCGTACGATCTAGTAGTAACTGACAATAATCAGTGGAACTATGTTCGGAGCATGCTTGAGAGGTTCGGCTGGCAGCGGCTCGGGGGAAGCGTGTTCCGCTACCCGAGGCGTGGACAAATCGATGAAGACTGGCTGAACAACGTCATTCCCTCCCTCATGTTCCTAAGGTCCTACGTTCTGAAAAACAGTATCAGTATAAAGTACTTCACAATCGATGCGAGCAGCATCAGCATGATCGATTTGAGCGATCCCAACCTCCTATTTGGAGAACCTCCCAGAACGGGTCCAGAGCTCAGCCTGAAGGATCCGACGAACGACCAGTCAGCGGCGAAGACGATTCGTGATTTCGTCGATGCTGCTATTAAAGCGACAACATAAACGAGACCGGAAATTTCCCCGGCCCCACCTTTATTTCGGGCGCGCGTGACAGCCCCGGTCGATGATCGGCAGGCCGCCCTCTTTCCGGGGGCTTGTGGATTCGGCGCGGGGTTGTTCGGGGGATCGGCCTTGATTGTGGGATGGGGTTAAGCGCCTAATCGATCAGGCGGCGCGCTGGTTTAGCCCCCCTTTGCTGGCGCGCGCCGTTGGGGTCGGGGGTTGAAAGATCTTCGGCCCCATCTTTATTTCGGGCGTGGCGGGGGGCAAGATCGAGTGCAACGAGAAGGTGACTCTCCGCCATGTGGGGCGCACCCATCCCTTAAGACCGATCCGACGGGCTCGCTGAATGCTTTCAAAACAACTCGACCAAATCACGGAAGCTGACCTCAACGATCTGATCACCTTGCGGATTGCTGAGCGAAAGACGCTTGATTACAAGCGTCAGCTACCCGACGAGAGAGAAAAATTCGTGGCCAACGTCTCTTCCTTTGCCAACACCTCCGGAGGAGATTTGATCTATGGGATTGACGCGCCCTCTGGGTGTGGAGAGCCGACATCGATTCCCGGATTGAGCCTGCAGGCTCCAGAGCAAGAGAAATTACGTCTTGAGCAGTTTCTCCAGTCCGGTTTGCGACCGCCTCTACCCCGCCACGATATTCAACCCATTGGGTTGAACTCGGGGCTTTACGTGCTCATCGTCCGTGCATGGCAGAGCTGGATCGGACCGCATCGCGTTGGCGATTATGGCCCGTTTTATGCGCGAAATTCGGCGGGAAAATATCAGCTCGACGTTGGGCAGCTTCGACAAGCTTTTGGCTTTTCCCACTCTATCTCCCAGCGAATCAGCGCCTTCAGAGCCGAACGCATTTCGAAGGTCTATGGCGCGGAACTCCCGGCTCCCGTTCGTGAAGGCCCGCGCCTGCTCATTCACATAGCCTCTCCGTCTGCGTTCGCTCCTTTTCCCGAACTAGATATCGCGGATTCGCTGAGCAAAGCGTTTGCGGACCACGGTGACAACTTCGGCTTCTCGACTTTTCAACCTTTTTCGCACACGGGTGGATGGGACGCCTTTGTCAATTTGGAAGGCAGGGTCGTGTTCCCCGCCGCCTACGGCGGACGACCGGCTGGTAGGTCCTACGTTCAAATTTATCGGTCGGGGATTGTCGAGGCCCTTTGGCTGCTGCCATTTGTTCCCCGTCATGACCAGGAATCTCACCAGGAGTTGGCGTTCATTCAAGGCGACGGGTGGGTACCGGATCTTCTTCGGCTTCTGCCGGAATATCTCGCGGGTCTCAGTAAACTCGGCGTCGCACCCCCTTTCTTTCTGTTCTTTAGTTTTCTTTCGATTCAGAGATTTCATCTCGTTGGGCCGGGCCTCAGCAGAACCTCGCGCCCCTTCGATCGAGATCAAATTCTACTGCCAGAGATTTATGTTGAAACGCTTCCGAGTGATGTAAGACCTTTACTCCGGCGTCCCCTCGACATGCTGTGGAATGCGGCTGGCGATGAGGTGAACCCGTACGTGAGCTAGCCTCGTTTAAGGGCAACTGCGCGGGCCGGAGGTGCCCCGCCGTGAAATGGAACCGGCCACGAGGTTCGCTCACGCCGATCCGGGCGCGGCGGCGGGCAGGGTCATCCGGGGCGCGGGAACAGCGTCTGGCGACCTGTCTCAGGGCGAATCGCCTAGGTAACATAATATCTCGCAAGCGTCTTACGCGGAGCGGGTAGGGTAACTGCGCGGCAGGCCCTGCTAGTCAGTCTGGCTCGCCATAATGAGCACAAGTCTTAGCGTGCGGATGACGCCACGCACCGCCCCAGAAAAATGCCTGCTCGCCGCATTCGGAGCACAGAGGCATCTGGCGGAGGTTCTTGCGAACGGCGTAGGCGCCGATAGCGATGCGGGCAGTCAAAAGAACCAAGAGCAACCATCCGATTTCCCTTTCCCTAGGCCCCTGAGAAAAAGGCACCGCCAAAAATGCGGCCACAAGAACGAAGCGAATGACAAAGTACTTTAGCGCCGCCCTATCGGCGGCGTCCTTCAGGTATCGTGGTTGGAGGCTCAAAGGAACCGGCCCGCGCTTGTCGCGCGGCGCTCCGCGTGCTCGCGCCCGCCCGGCGCACACCTTGAGCGCATCCTAAACTCAAAGGCAGGCTGCTTGCAAAGGGCGTTGTGACGGACCCCGGCTCCGTGGACATCGGTTTATCGGGAATGGGTTTGACCCCCGAACCGTACCCACACACGTGGACGCCCGCCGCGCCGACCCCCCGCCCCCTCACGTGGTTTCGCGCCTACGTTTCGGGACGGGCCGGTCCTCCGCAGGACCGCTTGGCCGGTCCTCCGGCAGGACCGCTTTCCCCGGCCACACGGCCCCGGACACGGGCCAAACTTCCGGCTCGACGCAGGGCCGCAGCCGACCCCCAAGCGGGGCAGACGCGGCGCGTGTGCCGAGGGACGGCGGCAAAATTGCCCCTCCAGACCCCGGCGATCCCCGGCCCGCGCGGCCAGCTTCCCCCTGCTTCAAGCTGCCGGGCGCTCGCGGGCGCTTTGGGCGCTCATCTCCAAAAATTAGGGCGCTCAAAGGGCACCACGACGCGCGCCTTCGCCGGATTGATCGCACGCTTCAAAGGCTTTTTGCGATCCTTAACGGG